>NZ_CP117461.1:0-1117500 GCF_030687165.1 Pseudomonas sp. FP1740 | reverse complement strand
CTCAGTTTCAAACTCCTCGTTAGCGGGAGGCGAATAGTACAGTGTTTTATTTGGTGGTCAACCACCTGTTGCAATTATTTTTACCTAATCCATGCGACTTAGGCGGAGTACCGACTTCTGCCTCATGAGAAGTCCAGGCTTTGCTTGCATTACCCGTCGACAAACCCGCCCTCTTTACCAGCTGCGCTATGATCGCGCCCCTCTGCGCCAGGATTCTTGAACGGGATGTCCATGTCTTTGCCACTAGCTGACGCTCATCAATCACTACCACCCGTACTCGTCGGCCCGTTATTGCGGCGCCTGGAACCTGCGCGGCTGGTGCTCTGGTTGGTCGGGTCGCGTGCGCTGGCGCTGACGCTGCGCCTGCAAGGCATCGATATCCGCCTCGATGCGGATCAATGCACGATCATTCCCGTCGGCGCTCATGCCTTTATTCATCTAATAGATGTACCACTGAACACCGCCCTGCCCGGCGACACGCTGATCGAGTACGACCTGCTGATCACCGAGGCGGATGGCGCTCCGTCGGGCATCGCCGAGTGGGCACCTCACCTACTATATGGCGAAGCACGCTGCCCGAACTTTGTGTTGCGCTCACAGATCGATCAGTTGCTGCATGGCTCCTGCCGTAAACCTCACCATCCGGCGGCCGATGGCTTGCTGTGTGTCGACCGGTTGCTCGCGTCAGAGCCGGACGCAAGCAAGCGTCCGGCTCTATTAATGATGAGCGGTGATCAGGTGTATGCGGATGATGTCGCGGGACCAATGCTGCGTGCAATTCATGCCTTGATCGAACATCTGGGGTTGTTCGACGAACACCTCGACGGCGCAGTAGTCAGCGACAGCACCAAACTCTACGAACATCCGGCCAGTTACTACCATCGTGCGGATTTGTTACCGGCGCTTGAGAGCAACGAAACCCTGCGCGAGCGATTTTTCGGTGGGGCGCGTAAGCCGATTTTCACCAGCAGCAGCGCCGACAATCATTTGGTGACCTTCGCCGAAGTCATGGCCATGTACCTGCTGGTGTGGTCGCCAACGTCCTGGACGCTGATCGCGCCGCAACCACCGACACTGACGCCCGAACGACACAAGCGTTATGCCCTGGAGCAGACGCGCATCGATGGGTTCAAGGCGGGGCTGGGCGGCGTCGCGCGGGCGATGGCGCATTTGCCATGCCTGATGATTTTCGATGACCACGATATTACCGATGACTGGAATCTTTCTGCGCAATGGGAGGAAACGGCCTACAACCATCCGTTCTCCAAGCGCATCATCGGCAACGCGCTGCTTGCTTATATGTTGTGTCAGGGTTGGGGCAACAACCCGGATGCGTTTGGCAGCGTACTGGAAAAAACCCGCTTATTGAGCGTCACGGGGCAAGACCATCACCTCGACAGCGAGATCCAGGACGAATTGATCGATGAACTGCTGAGTTTTCAGCAGTGGCATTACGTGCTGCCCACCCGCCCGGCGCTGGTGGTGCTCGACACCCGCACCCGGCGCTGGCGTAGCGAGATGAATCTCAAGCAGCCGTCGGGCCTGCTGGACTGGGAAGCGCTCAGTGAGCTGCAACAGGATTTGCTCGATCACCCTTCGGCGATCATCGTTTCGCCGGCGCCGATCTTCGGCGTCAAACTGATCGAAACCGTGCAGCGTGTATTCAGCTGGTGCGGTTATCCACTGCTGGTAGACGCCGAAAACTGGATGGCCCATCGTGGCGCGGCCCAGGTGATCCTGAACATTTTCCGACACTCCCGCACACCCGGTAACTACGTGGTGCTGTCCGGTGATGTGCATTATTCCTTCGTCTATGAAGTATTGATCCGACACCGCAAGGCCGGCCCGCGTATCTGGCAGATCACCAGCAGCGGCATCAAAAACGAATTCCCACCCGCCCTGCTCGAATGGTTCGACCGCCTCAACCGTTGGCTCTACTCGCCCCGCTCGCCCCTTAACTGGCTGACCAAACGCCGACGCATGCGCATTGTTCCGCACATCCCCGAACACGCCGAAGCAGGGGAACGACTGTGGAATTCGGCAGGAATCGGCCAAGTGTTCTTCAATGAGAAGGGACAGCCGCAGGATATTTATCAATTCAATGCGGATGGATCGCCGAAGACGCGAATGATTGCGCCTGAAACTTCTGAAACGGCCGACTGATTTTGTCCGGGTTGCCATGAGCAATATTTACGCCCATCCCCTGAACCTCACCCGCACCCTGATCATCGGCAACTCCGGCTCCGGCAAGAGTTGGCTGGCCAAACGACTGGCCGACCACCTGCAAGCGCCCTGGACCGATCTCGACCTGATTCACTGGGTATCCGATGAACACAGCATCGCCCGTCCCCGCGCCGAGGCATTGGGAATGGCGCGGGTAGCGGCAAGTGAAGAGCGCTGGGTTATCGAAGGTGTTTACGGCTGGATGGTCAGCGAGCTTGTGGAGCAAGCCACAGCACTGATCTGGCTGTGTCTGGAAGACGAAGATTGCGTAAACAACATTCGCCAGCGAGAAGCGAAGCGGGACGAAGATGATGAGTTGCTGATAGCGTTACTGGAATGGGCCGGTAGCTACCGTACTCGCGAAGGGTCCAGTGGGTTTGCCGCACATCAGCGTTTGTTTGAAGGGTTTAGCGGTTCGAAACTTCAACTGATGAACCGGGCTGAAGTCTCGGTTTTCGTCAGTGCAGCGCAACCAGCCGACTGATTGATCTCGCCATTTTTTTGGGGATTTATCCCACTGACGGAAACACCGGTTCTGTAGGAGCAGCCTTCTGCGGCTCCTACAGGGGAACCGGCGTATATCCAGAAAGTGTCAGGTTGCCTTCAGAGCCCGACAAACACCTCTGACAATCATCTCCACTTCCCGCTCATCGATCGTCAGCGGTGGCAGCAGGCGAATGGTCTTGCCCCGTGTCACGTTGATCAGCAAGCCGTGATCCCGCGCGGCGATCAGGGTCAGGTCGCGGATTGGTTGGGCGAGTTCGATACCGATCATCAAGCCCTGGCCACGGATCACCAAGACGTTCGGGTCGTCGGCCAGTTCGACGCGCAATCTGGCAAGCAGGCGTTCGCCCTGAAGTCTGGCGTTTTCCAGCAGGCCTTGTTCCTCGATGATCTCCAGCACGGTGCAACCCACCCGACACGCCAGCGGATTGCCGCCGAATGTACTGCCGTGGCTGCCGGGCGTGAACAAATCCGCAGCTCTGCCCCGAGCCAGGCAGGCACCGATGGGCACTCCATTACCCAGGCCTTTGGCCAAGGTCATGACGTCCGGGATGATGCCTTCGTGCTGGAACGCAAACCACTGGCCGGTACGGCCGATGCCGGTCTGGATTTCGTCGAGCATCATTAACCAGGCGCGCCGGTCACAGAGCTCGCGCACCGCTTTGAGATAACCGGGCGGCGCCACTTGCACACCACTTTCGCCCTGAATCGGCTCCATCAGAATCGCCACAATGCGTGGGCCGTGGGCTTTCTGCGCCTTCTCCAGGGCAGCGAAGTCGCCGAATGGCACTTTAATGAAGTCCCCCGGCAACTTGTTATACCCCAGGCGTACCGCTGGGCCGTCACTGGCCGACAAGGTGCCGAGGGTCCGTCCGTGGAAAGCGTTCTCCATGACCACTACCAGCGGCTGCTCGATGCCTTTGTGCCAGCCGTAAAGCCGCGCAAGTTTCAGCGCGGTTTCGTTGGCTTCGGCGCCGGAGTTGCTGAAAAACGCCCGCTCCATGCCCGACAGCCGAACCAGTTTCTGCGCCAGCCGCTGTTGCCAGTCGATGCTGTACAGGTTGGATGTGTGCAACAGCAACCCGGCCTGTTCGCTGATGGCCGACACGATTCGCGGGTGGGAATGACCGACGTTGGTCACCGCCACGCCCGCCACCGCGTCCAGGTATTCACGACCGGCCTGATCCCACAGGCGCGTGCCCAGACCTTTGCTGAAACTCAGGGCCAAGGGTTGGTAAGTGCTCATCAGGCAGGCGGCGGTCATGACATCAAGCTCCATCAATAGTCGGTGTTTTTGCAGTATGGTTAGCCACCTGAGCTGGATAAATACCGCAACACTTCAATCATTTTAAAGCTGGGCTTGATAATGGATTTATTCCAGGCAATGACCGTTTACGTAAGAGTGGTGGAAGCCGGCAGCATGACCGCCGCCGCTTTGCAGTGCGAAATGTCCACAACCATGGTCGGCAACCATCTTCGAGCCTTGGAACAGCGCCTGGGTGTGCGCCTGCTCAACCGTACGACACGGCGTCAACGGTTGACGGAATTCGGTACGGCGTACTATCAGCGGTGTCTCGAAGTGCTGGGGCTGGTGGCCGATTCCGAACGTTTGGCCGAACAGACCCTCGACGAGCCGAGCGGTACTCTGCGCATCACCGCACCGCTGACCTTCGGCACCGAACGGCTCGCACCAGCCCTGAGCGAATTCACCCTGCGCTGCCCGCAAGTCAAACTCGACGTCGTTTTGACCAACCAGCGCCTGGATCTGCTTGATAACGGTTTCGATGTGGCGATTCGCTTGGGCACGACCGAGCTGTCCAACATGATTTCTCGCCCGCTTATCGACTACACGATGACCCTGTGCGCATCCAAGGATTATCTGGCGCGTCGAGGCACACCGGAAAAACCCGCCGACCTGCAACACCATGACTGCCTGGCCTTCGCCTACCCGGCCGGAGATGACTGGCACTCGGTAGAAAAACAATGGCGCCTGAAAGGCCCCGAAGGCGAAGTCATGGTGGAGGTCAGCGGGCCGATGCTGATCAACAGCTCGGCGGGCCTGCATCAAGCGGCGCGAACCGGCATGGGCATCGTGATGATGCCCGATGCGCTGGTGGAGCAAGACCTTCGGGACGGAAAACTGGTGGCCTTGATGCAGGACTACCAACTGCCAAGTCGGCCGATGAACCTGGTGTATGCCCAGGACCGCTACCGTTTGCCGAAATTGCGCAGCTTCGTTGACTTTGCACTGCGGTGGTGGGGCAAGCACTAGCCGGGGCAATACGCCATGAACTAATCTCCTCGACTGACGAGTCACGTTGATATCAGGACGGCAGGGAGACCGATGATGGGTGAGGCATCGAAGATCGAGCCGTTGAAGTTCGATCTGTCAAATTTTAACGAAGACATGCTGCACACCATTCTGGAACTGGTCAGCGATGGTATCTGGGACTGGAACGCCAACACCGGGTTCGTCTATCGCAACCCCGGGTGGTACGAGATGCTCGGCTATACGCCTCATTCCCTGGACAACAATGTGTTGACCTGGGAAAACGTGATCCACCCCGACGATTATTCGCGGGTCATGGCATTGTTTGATGACTACCTGGATCAGCGCGCTCCCGGTTATCAGGCCGAGTATCGCTGCCGCATGCGCGATGGCACTTACACCTGGATCGAGGATCGCGGCTACGTGCTGGCACGTAATGCCGACGGCTCGGTGGCGCGAATGATCGGCGCGCACCGCAGCATCGAAGATAAGAAACGCCTGATCGAAGAAATGGAGCGGCGTAATCAATCCCTGGAAGCCATCGTCAAGGAACGCACTCGGGAGTTGTCCCGGGTCAATCAGCAGTTACAGATTCAACTCGAAGAAAATCGCAAATTGGCAGAAACCGATGTGCTGACCGGCATCGCCAATCGCTATCGACTGGAGAAAACCCTGCCCAAGGAATGCGACCGCGCCCAACGCTTCCGCGAACCCCTGTCGCTGATCGCCATGGACCTCGATGACTTCAAAAACATCAACGATCACTACGGTCACGCCCTGGGAGATGCAGCGTTGGTGCAAGTGATCGAGAGTGTGAAGCACTGCGTGCGCAAAGGCGATCTGTTGGCGCGCTGGGGCGGTGACGAATTCATCCTGATCCTGCCCAATACCTTGTTGGCCGACGCCAGGGCACTCGCTGAAAGAATCCGTCATGGCCTGTCGAGCCTGCTACCGGTCGGGGACTTTCAAGTGACCATGAGTTTTGGCGTGGTGCAGCGCTTTGAAGAAGAACAACAGACCGGGTTGCTGGCCAGGGCCGATCAGGCGCTATATCGGTCGAAGATCGCGGGCAAGAATCTGATTTCGGGGTAAGGCGACTCCGCCCTGACCGCCGTCTGCCTACATGCCCGCTTTCACCAACACTGGTTTTTCCTGATACCGATCCGGATACAACTGCTTCAACTGCGACACTTTCGGCAGATCATTGATCACGATGTAGGGGTACGTCGGATGCTCGGTCAGGAAGTCCTGATGCTCCTCTTCCGCCGGGTAGAAACCGTTGTAGCTTTCCAGCTTGGTGACAATCGGTTTATTGAACGAATGGGCAGCGTCGAGCTGGGTGATGTAAGCCTGGGCGACGCGTTGCTGTTCGGTGCTTTTCGGGAACAGCGCCGACCGATATTGAGTGCCCCGGTCCGGGCCCTGGCGGTTGAGTTCGGTGGGGTTGTGGGCCACTGAGAAATAGATCTGTAGCAGGGTGCCGTAACTGACCTGAGCCGGATCGAAGGTCACTTCGACGGCCTCCGCATGGCCGGTATCCCCCTCGCTGACTCGCTCGTATTGAGCGGTGTTGGCTGCGCCACCGGCATAACCGGAAACCGCATTCTTCACCCCTTTGACATGCTGGAACACGCCTTGGACGCCCCAGAAGCAACCGCCGGCAAAAACCGCCGTTTCGCTGTGCGCCTGGGTGGTTTCGTCAAGCGTCGGCGCCGGGATGACGACCGCCTCTTCGACGCCTGCGAACGAGAATGCAGAGCACTGACCGATAACGCTGGCGGCGGCCAAACCCAGAAATGTGCGACGCCAGTTGAATGGGGTTTTCATGGGCTGTCTCCTGAATGAATGGGGGCTATCAACCAAAGGTAAACGCATACGCCGACACACCCGGATCGAGAAACTCGATGCTGAACGTCCGGTCTTTTACGCCTGTGCTCTGGCGTACCAGTTGATACAACCGCTGCTCGGTGACGCTGCCGCTGCCATCGGGCGCGACATCGATACCGTGGGCATTACCTGGGGGCTCGCCGTCGATCAACACTTTGAAACGCACCGGCTTGCCGTCAGCATCGGGGCCCAACACCAAGTGCAAGTCGCGAGCGTGAAACCGATAGACGATACGACTGGCCGCAGCGTTTGAAACGGCCCGCTCCGGACCGACAGCCCATTGTCCGTCCAGGCTCCAGTCATTGAGGGCCAGTTGTGACGGTGGCTTATAGGCAGTCGCCTTGTCCGGCACCAGGCTGGTTTCAGAGGCGAAATGCTCCATCCGTCGGTAGCCGACATAGGTTTCGGGCGATTGCACTTCATTCATGTCCGGGGCGAGTTGAACACCCTGGGCGTTGGCATTGATCAGCCCCTGCGCGACTTTCGCGGCCCCCGCCTCACGCAACAGTTGCTGAATCACTTGCTCGGATTCGGCGTACTTGCCTTCACCAAAATGGTGATAACGAATGCGTCCCTGAGCATCGGCAAAGTAATGAGCCGGCCAATATTCATTGTTGAAAGCACGCCAGACCTTGTAGTCATTATCAATGGCCACCGGGTAGGTGATGCCCAGGTCCTTCATGGCTTTGGTGACATTGCCCACATCCCGCTCGAAGGCAAACTCGGGCGCATGGACACCGATCACCACCAAACCCTGATCGCGATACTTCTCAGCCCAGGCCTTCACATACGGCAGGGTGCGCAGGCAGTTGATGCAGGAGTAAGTCCAGAAATCCACCAGCACGACCTTGCCCTTCAACGCCTGAGCGGTGAGTGGGGGCGAGTTGAGCCACTGCACGGCGCCGTCCAGCGATGGAAGGCTGCCCTCAATCGGCAGCGCGTTCGGCGCCTTCGCGGTCACTTTCATCGCATCTCCAGCGGCCATCATGCTGCCGGCGGGTTGATCGCCGGCCCGTGGAATCTGCGCCATCATCGCCCCGCTGTTGGCCGGAGTCTTACTGGCCAACCGGTTGACCAGCGCCTGTTCGATACCGCCGGTGGACGCCGTTGAAACCCGCGCCAGAATCCCGGTGTCCAGTCCCAGGGCTATCGCCACCACACCAACCAGCATCGCAGCGCCCAGGCCTCGACGCAGCCACTCGCCCGCGCCTATCGAGCGCTTCATTGCGGCGAAGACTTTACCGCCCAGCAGCAGTGCCGCAGCGAGAGAAGTGGCGGCACCGGCCGCGTAAGCCAGCAGCAACAGAGTGGTTGCGATGCTTGCCCCTTGCAGCGCCGCGCCGGTCAGCAGCAAACCCAGAATCGGCCCGGCGCAGGGTGCCCAGAGCAGGCCCGTGGCGACGCCGATCAGGAATGAAGCGCCGGGACGCGGCCGGGCATCGGCGCCCGCGGCTTCCGACAGCCGACCGCCGGCTGCCACCAATGGACGCGTCAGGCGTTCGGCCAACCGCGGCAGCAACAGCGTCAACCCGAACAGTGCAACGAACAGCAACGCGAGCCAGCGACCGTATTGATTGACTTGCACCACCCAACCGCCGCCCACCGCCGCCAACGAGGCGACGAGCGCGAAGGTCAGCGCCATCCCCGCCAGCAGCGGCAAGCCACTTTTCATAAACGGCTGCCCGGTGCGAGCGAAGACAAAGGGCAATACCGGCAGAATGCACGGGCTGACAATCGTCAGCACACCACCGAGATAAGCGAGGACCAGAAGCCACATATCGTCGACCTGCATGAAGTGAGTGAAAGGAAGTGCCCATGGATCACGCCTGTGGCTTGAAGGTCAGCGCCAGGCCGTTCATGCAGTAGCGCAGGCCGGTGGGCTTTGGCCCATCCTCGAAGACATGCCCCAGATGACCGCCGCAACGACGACAGTGCACCTCTTCGCGTAATACACCGAAGGAGCGGTCCTGTCGGGTGGCCACCGCGTTGTCCAGGGGGGCCCAGAAGCTCGGCCAACCGGTGCGACTGTCGAACTTGGTGTCGGAAGAAAACAACGGCAGATCACAACCGGCGCAGGCAAAAACGCCCTTGCGGTGCTCGTTGTTCAGCGGGCTGCTGTAGGCCCGTTCGGTGCCCTCTTCGCGCAGTATTTCGTACTGCTCGGCGCTGAGCCGGGCACGCCATTCGCTGTCGCTGTGGGTCACCTCGAAAACCTCCTGCGCGCGGGCTTCATCGACCAGCGCAATGCTTGTGGAAAATTTTGGCAATACACCGATCACCAGGGCTGCAGCCCCCAGCCCGCCGCTCGCTACAAGAAACTGTCGCCGTGAAAACATGGCCTTCTCCAAAATTCCAGGTGCCTTGCATGGAACACAGCCTAGGCTTGAGTTGATCGCCAAATCCTCACGAGGAGTTAAATAATTCGTGATAACTCAACCTCAGGAAAACCCGCACAATGTGTTCATTGCGTCACAAAGGATCGAGCTCCATGGAACAGACCAAACGCGTGCTGGTGGTCGAGGACGACCTGCACATCGCCGACCTTATCTGCCTGCATCTGCGCGATGAGCAGTTCGAGGTAGTGCACTGCGCAGACGGCGACGAGGGCATGCGTCTGTTGCAGCAAGGAAGCTGGGACGCACTGATCCTCGACCTGATGCTGCCCGGCGTCGATGGCCTGGAAATCTGCCGCCGCGCCCGGGCCATGGCTCGTTACACACCGATCATCATCACCAGTGCGCGCTCCAGCGAAGTGCATCGGATTCTGGGACTGGAGCTGGGCGCCGACGATTACCTGGCCAAACCCTTTTCGATGCTCGAGCTGGTGGCACGGGTCAAGGCACTGCTGCGACGGGTCGACGCCATGGCCCGCAATCTGAAAATGGATGCTGGCAGTCTGATCAGCGATGGCCTGTCCATCGACCCGATCACCCGTGAAGTCGCCCTCGACGGCCGGCGTCTTGACCTCACGCCACGGGAATTCGACCTGCTGTACTTCTTTGTCCGTCAGCCTGGCAAAGTCTTCTCGCGCATGGACCTGCTCAATGCGGTGTGGGGCTACAGCCACGAAGGCTATGAACACACGGTCAACACTCATATCAACCGCCTGCGGGCAAAGATCGAGGCCGATCCGGCGCAACCGGCGCGCATCCTCACGGTGTGGGGCCGTGGCTACAAATTCGCAACAAGCGGAGAGCAGCCATGAGGCTGACCCTGACTCAACGCCTGTCCTTGGTGTTCGCCGTGCTGTTGCTGGTGTGCTGCGGTACCTCGGCATGGATGCAGGTGCGCTCCAACCAGATGCATGAACTGGAAGTGGTGCAGGGTTTGTCGCGGGATCTGGCGCAACACATCGCCCACGACACCGTGTTGATGGACCGCAATGGCCCGATGCCCAATGCGGTGCGCGAACTGTTCAGCCAACTGATGCTGGTCAATCCCAGTGTCGAGGTCTATCTGCTGGACACAGGAGGCCGGATTGTCGGCAGCGCCGCGCCCGAAGGCCGGATACATCGGGAGCAGGTCGATCTGGTGCCGATCCAGCGTTTGCTAAAAGGCGAGGCCCTGCCGATTCTGGGTGACGATCCACGCAGCGTCGACGGTCGCAAGGTGTTCAGCGCCGCGCCTTTGCGGGTCAACGGTCAGCCGGCCGGTTATCTGTACGTGGTGTTGCTCAGCGAAGCGCATGACCGCTTCGCCGAACGCGGTGCCACCAGCGCCGCGCTCAATACCGCATTGTTGTCCATTGGGCTGGTGGCGTTGCTGTGCCTGATTGCCGGCCTCACGGCATTTGCCCTGATCACCCGGCCATTGCGGCGCTTGACCGAGAAAGTCAGTCAGTTTGATATCAACGGCGTTCCAAACGCTTCGCCGGAACCTGAGCCGGAGCCGGTAGAAAAGGCCGCCAGCCACGATGAAATAGCGGTACTCGACGCGGCCTTTCGGCAGATGCAAGCGCGCCTCGGTGAACAATGGCGCTCGCTGACCCGTCAGGATCAGGAGCGTCGTGAACTGGTGGCCAACATCTCCCACGACCTGCGCACACCGCTGGCCTCGCTGCACGGTTACCTGGAAACCCTGTCGCTCAAGGACGCCACACTGTCTCCCGCCGACCGCCGACGTTATCTGGGAATCGCCCTGGATCAGAGCCGCAAGGTCGGCGGCCTGGCGCAATCACTGCTGGAACTGGTGCGGCTGGAACACGGTTTCGTGCAACCGGTGCTGGAGCGCTTCTCCCTGACCGATCTGGTGCAGGACATTTTTCAGAAATTCGAACTCAGCGCCGAAGCGCGCCAGATCGAACTCAAGGCCACCTTCGCCCCCAACGTCGCCGTGGCCTGCGCCGACCTGGGGCTGATCGAGCGGGTGCTGACCAATTTGTTCGACAACGCCCTGCGCCACACGCCCCCAGGCGGAGAAATCGAACTCAGCCTCCGCCCTCAAGGGTGTTTTATCGAAGTGACCGTCAGCGACACCGGCCCCGGAATCGCCCCCGAATTACGCGAAGGTCTGTTTCTGCGTCCATTCAACATTGGCGGCGCACGGCGCGATGGCGGGCTGGGATTGCGGATCGTGCACCGGATCCTGCAATTGCACGGGCGCGAGATCGAGCTGATCGATGTGCCGGGACGCGGCGCGACTTTTCGTTTTTCCCTGCCGGCGGATGAGCAAACGGCAGAGCAATGGATGGCTCGGTCTAAAACCTCTCACCAAAAATACTGACCAGCCACCTGTTCATCCGTGACAACGCAGCGTGGGTCCAATAGATTAGGCGGCCTGAAAAAGCCCCGTGCTTTCTCGCCTCAATCCAAGTTAAAGAAGTAGTGAAATTTCAATGTCCGATTCCAATACCGCTGAATCCGTAGTCACCTTGTCGTCCAAAGCGGAATACGAAAACTCCATCAATCTTTCACAACACGTGCCTCAGGCCAAGACCATCAGCGAGATGGTTCTGGATGCTTTTCAATCCACCCGGGAAAGCGACCAGATCCGCGAACTGCGCGCCGCGATTCGCCAGGCTCACGACAGCTTCGATGACGATAAAGCCTACGAATTGATGGGCGAACTCAAGCAATTGAAAGACGCCGAAGCGGCCGACATTGCCGCCCTGGAAGACTTGAGCAGCAAATTCCCGATCAGCCGCATTCTATCCAGCTTCAAGGACGACCCGGCGTTCCAGGAAATCGTTTATGGCCTGGCGCTGAAAGTGCTGAACCAGACTCACCAGGCCATCAGCAACCCGAGCAGTGGCAAGAGCAAAGCGGCTCGCGCCAAGAAAGAAGTCGAAGTGTTCACCATAAGCAAGGACGGCATCAGCGTCACCCTGCCCCTGCGCACCCCGCGCTCGCGCCTGAACGTTGACCGTGAAGCGCTGGAATTCCTGGGCTTCACTTTCGTCGGCGAAGGCGAAGAAGCGGAGCTGGAAAGCGAGACGTTCCTGGACAATGCCGGGGCCGAACAACCGGTCAACCGCAAAAACATCATCACCGCGCTGCAGCAGCAGACCGCGTTCGACGGCTACAGCATCGCCGCGCAGTAACGCTAAACGCTGCACACAAAAATCCCCACCATCGAGCGGGGATTTTTATTGCCTGTACACCAATCGTGATTAAACGAAAAAGCCCCACCCTTCTATCGAAAGGGCGGGGCTTTTCTTTACAGCATCCGACGCTTAAGGCGCGTACGTCAGCAACAACTCGCCCGGCACTTTGAAGTCCAGCGACATCATCACGCTCAACGCAGTAATGGTGAAGATCGAGAACACGAACAGCTTGCGTGCCCAGACCGTGTCATCCACTGCCTTGTAGCCGGTCCAGGCCATGTACAGCCAGTACATGCCCATGGCCGCGGCGACGGCGAGGTAGCTCATGCCGGCGTAGCCGCTGAAGGTCAGCATCAAGGTCGCCACGAGGAAGGCCAGGATGTAGAGCAGGATGTGTTTCTTGGCCACTTCAATGCCGCGCTTCACTGGCAGCACCGGAATCGATGCGGCCAGGTAATCGTTGAAGCGGAAGATTGCGATGGCGTAGGAATGCGGCATCTGCCACAGGCTGAACATCACCAGCAACGTCAGCGCGGCCATGTCGAAGTTATTGCTGACGGCGACGTAACCGATCACCGGCGGCATCGCCCCCGACAGACTGCCCACCAGCGTGCCGTGAACCGACTTGCGCTTGAGGTACAGGCTGTAGAAGCCGACGTAGATGACAAAACCGATCACCGCGAACAGCGCGGCCAACGGGTTGGCCACCTTGTACAACAACGCAACGCCGGCGACACCCAGGACGGTCGCATAAGCCAGGGCCAGTTTCAGGGAGATCAAGCCCTGGACCAGCACCCGGTTCTTGGTGCGTTCCATCTTCAGGTCGATGTCGCGGTCGATGCAGTTGTTGAACACGCAACCGGAGGCCACCACCAGGGAGGTGCCGATCATCGCGGCCAGGAAGATGGCCAGATCGACATGCCCTTTGGAGGCCAGGAAAAATCCGCCTGCCACTGAAAGCACGTTACCGAAAATGATCCCCGGTTTGGTGATTTGGATAAAGTGCTTCAAGGACATCCGGACTTACCTCAGTGCGCCATCATGTTGGTGTGGATGCTGAACATGATCCACAGCGACAGGCCTACCAACAGGACGATTACGATCGCGGCGAAAACAAACGCAATCACGTTGTTACGCTGCGCTGCCGAACGGTCCAAGTGGAGGAAGTACACCAGGTGCACCAGCACCTGGATCACTGCGAAGGCCAGTACGATCCACAGAGTCAGGGCTTTAGGCAGCGACGGGTACATCACCAGGCCAAAAGGAATGACAGTCAGGATCACCGACAGAATGAAACCGATAGCGTAGGACTTGACGCTGCCGTGGCCGGCGTCGTGGCTATCGTGGGAATGAGCGTTAGCCATTTACATAGTCCCCATCAGATAAACAACGGTGAATACGCAGATCCACACCACGTCCAGGAAGTGCCAGAACAGGCTCAGGCAGCTCAGACGGGTCTTGTTGGTCGCCGTCAGGCCGTTTTTCTGCACCTGATACATCATGATCGCCATCCAGATCAGACCGCTGGTCACGTGCAGACCGTGGGTGCCGACCAGGGTGAAGAACCCGGACAGGAAGCCGCTGCGGCTAGGACCGAAGCCCTCGGAGATCAACATGTGGAACTCGTTGACTTCCATGCCGATGAAGCCGGCGCCGAACAGGAAGGTCAGGGCCAGCCAGCCCAGGACCTGGTTCTTCTTGCCCTTGAACAACGCCAGCATGGCGAAGCCGTAGGTGATCGAACTGAACAGCAGCAGAGCGGTTTCGCCCAGTACGTATGGCAGCTCGAAGATGTCGTGGCCCGACGGGCCACCCGCTACGTTGTTAACCAGTACCGCGTACGCCGCGAAGATCGACGCAAACAGAATGCAGTCGGTCATCAGGTAGAGCCAGAAACCGAATACGGTCATCTCG
Organism: Pseudomonas sp. FP1740; assembly: GCF_030687165.1. Lineage (NCBI taxonomy): Bacteria > Pseudomonadati > Pseudomonadota > Gammaproteobacteria > Pseudomonadales > Pseudomonadaceae > Pseudomonas > Pseudomonas sp. FP1740. The sequence goes on along the minus strand of NZ_CP117461.1, from coordinate 1,103,161 downwards.
CCCGAGTCGTGGTGATGGTCATCATGCCCATGTCCATCGACATGGGTGTGTCCAGCATTGGTCACTAAGTTCGACATGGTTTAAGCCTGTTCCAACGAGGTTTCAACACGGGTGGTGGTGGCTGGAATTTTCCCGGCCGCTACCAGACGCTTGTGCTGCTCGGCTTCGATGCGCTCGATCACGTCGACCGGCACCATATAGCCTTGATCATCACGTGCAGCGTGGATCACGAAGTAGCCCACGGTGCCAACCAGACCAACGATGGCCAACCACCAGATGTGCCAGATCATCGCGAAACCGAACACGGTCAACAGAGCACCCATGACCAGACCGGTCGCGGTGTTGTTTGGCATGTGGATCGGCTCGTACTTGGCCGGAGCCTTGTACGCGGTGCCGTTTTCCTTGGCTTCGGTGAACGGGTCGATGCCTTCTGCTTTTGGCAGCACGGCAAAGTTGTAGAACGGTGGTGGCGAGGAGGTCGACCATTCCAGGGTGTGGGCATTCCATGGGTCGCCGTGCTCGCACATGTTCTGCGGCAGCTTGCGGTCACGGATACTCACGTACAGCTGGATCAGCTGGCAGGCGATACCCGCAGCAATCATCAACGCACCGAACATGGCAACGTACAGGTACGGTACCCACTCAGGGTTGGTGGTGGCGTTCAGACGACGGGTCATGCCCATGAAGCCCAGTACATAGAGCGGCATGAACGCGACGAAGAAGCCGGAGATCCAGAACCAGAATGCTGCCTTGCCCCAGCCTTCGTGCAGCTTGAAGCCGAACGCTTTCGGGAAGTAGAAGCCGAAACCTGCGATGTAACCGAATACCGCGCCGCCGATGATCACGTTATGGAAGTGCGCGATCACGAACAGGCTGTTGTGCAGTACGAAGTCAGCACCCGGGATGGCCAGCAGTACGCCGGTCATGCCGCCGATGGCGAAGGTCACCATGAAGCCCAGGGTCCACAGAACCTGGCTGGTGAAACGCAGACGGCCTTGATAGATGGTGAACAGCCAGTTGAATAGCTTCACACCCGTCGGGATCGAAATCAGCATCGTCGCCAGACCGAAGAAGGCGTTGACGCTGGCACCCGAACCCATGGTGAAGAAGTGGTGCAGCCAAACCATGAAGCCCAGGATCGAGATCGCGCCCGATGCGTAGACCATCGAGTGGTGGCCGAACAGACGCTTGCCGGTGAAGGTCGAGATGACTTCGGAGAAGATCCCGAACGCTGGCAGAATCAGGATGTAAACCTCGGGGTGACCCCAGGCCCAGAACAGGTTGACGTACATCATCGGATTGCCACCAAGTTCATTGGTGAAAATGTGGAAATCCATGTAGCGGTCAAGCGTCAGCAAAGCCAGGGTAGCGGTCAGGATCGGGAACGAAGCCACGATCAGGACGTTGGCCCAGGTGCAGGTCCAGGTGAAGATCGGCATGTCCATCAGCTTCATGCCAGGGGTACGCATTTTCAGCACGGTGGCCAGGAAGTTGACCCCCGTCAGCGTCGTACCTAGCCCGGATAGCTGCAGCGCCCAGATGTAGTAATCCATCCCCACGCCCGGGCTGTATTGCAGGCCCGACAGCGGCGGATAGGCAACCCAACCGGTCTTGGCGAATTCACCAACGCCCAGGGACAGGTTGATCAGCACCACGCCGGAAACCAGCAGCCAGAAGCTCAGGGAGTTCAGGAACGGGTAGGCAACGTCACGCGCGCCGATCTGCAGCGGCACTGCAAGGTTCATCAGGCCGGTGAAGAATGGCATCGCCATGAAGATGATCATGATCACACCGTGAGCGGTGAAGATCTGGTCATAGTGTTCAGGTGGCAGGTAGCCAGGCGAACCCTCGGTGGCCATGGCCAACTGGGTACGCATCATGATGGCGTCGGCAAAACCACGCAGCAGCATGACCATGGCGACGACGATGTACATCACGCCGATTTTCTTGTGGTCGACCGAGGTCAACCACTCGGTCCACAAATAGGTCCACTTCTTGAAGTAGGTGATTGCAGCGAACAGTGCCAGACCACCGAGCGCGATCATGGCGATGGTCACCATCACGATCGGTTCGTGGAACGGGACCGCTTCCCAACTTAATTTACCAAACATCGTTTACTCCTCTGCCCCGGCAGCTGAATGCGAACTCATGTCCATCCCTTCCATGGCGGCCACTTCGTGCTCTTTCTTCTCGTGGTGCATTGGCTTGCCCGGTTTCATGCCTTCGTACTTGTCGACGATGATCTGGAACAGGTTCGGCGTGACCGAGGAGTAGAGCTCGACTGGGTTGTTCTGGCTTGGCTTGGAAAGGGCTTCGTATTCAGCTTTTTCAAGCTGTTTAGGTGCCTTTTTGACTTCGCTTACCCAGGCGTCGAAATCTTCCTGAGAAGTGGCGATAGCTTTGAATTTCATGCCGGTGAAACCCGCGCCGCTGTAGTTGGCGGAGATACCGTCCATTTCAGCGTTCTGGTTGGCGATCAGGTGCAGTTTGGTCTGCATGCCCGCCATCGCGTAGATCTGACCGCCCAGAGCAGGGATGAAGAACGAGTTCATCACGGCGTCGGAAGTGATCTTGAAGTTGACCGGGGTGTGCGCCGGGAACACGATCTTGTTGACCGTGGCAATGCCTTGTTCCGGGTAGATGAACAGCCACTTCCAGTCCAGCGCGACCACTTCAATGGTGATTGGCTTGACGTCGGATTCCAGCGGCTTGTAAGGATCCAGTGCGTGGGTCGACTTGTAGGTGACGTAACCCAGGGCAATGATGATCAGTACCGGAATAGTCCACACCGCGATTTCGATCTTGGTGGAGTGGGACCATTTTGGCGTGTAGACGGCATTCGGGTTGGATGCGCGGTATTTCCAGGCGAACAGGAACGTCATGACGATGACCGGCACGACGACCAACAGCATCAGCAGCGTTGCGGTGATGATCAGGTTTCGCTCATCCAGGCCGACCTGGCCCTTGGGATCGAGCAAGGTCATGTTGCAGCCTCCCAGCAACAACGTGCCGAGCAGCGGCAATAAGCCTAGTAGTCTGGGGTACCTGTTTTTACTCATCTCACGACCTCTAAAGCAGCTTGCGCAATGCAGTTGGGTTTTGATCGCCAACACTTCACCCTGCCAAGGGTTGGCATTTTTCTTGGATTGAATAAGGGCCTGCCCGTCGCGCGTCAGACGCGGTTCGACAATTGCTGGGCCTGCGGTATGTTCTTATTCGAATTCGTGGTCAAGGGCCTTGTTACAGACCAATTCCATTTGGTGCGGATCGTCGGAAGGCACCGACAACGGGGAGTCGCATGAAGCCATCAGGCTTCTCGACGCCCTGTTCTACTCATAAGCCTGAGTCAGGATGAGCAGTGCCGGGAATTCAGTGCGGGCGATTGTAGATATGTAGCGATTCATAAACCATGTCTCATCCCGAAATAATTTTTATCCGTTCCAGCAACAATCATTCACGGTTTTTGCAAAAGTGGGCCATGGTATCGAAATTAATTCTCAACAAAAACACCAAAAAATGTAGGTGTACCGCGCGAAGTTCAGACAGCTTCCTGGGCTCTGCGCTCGCCTCAGACCCTGCTCTACCCCCTATGTGACAAGGGCTTTGGCAATTCGCCAGCCCCTGTTAAAACTGCCTGTTTCGGCTGATTGACCCTGAAAGCGGTAGTGGCTTGCAGAGCCCGTTTTGGGTACCTGAAGATGTCCCGATTCCATGTCTTGAAATGACTTGCGACACTCGAGCTGTGACAACATGTCGCACACATGCCGCACCCATAATTGTCGCGCATCAAGGTCTTTTCACTTGAGCTTTGAACATGCAAAACGCCCCGGCCTCTCAACGAGGACCGGGGCGTTTTTTGTTTCCTGCAACGGTGCGGCGGACGGCCTCAGCGCAGCGCTTTGCGGTTACGCCAAGTGAGCAGCGGCACCAGCACCACGACCAGCACGAACGCCGTCAGCGCCCACTGTGCCAGGGACAATCCAAGGATCGGCGGGTATGGCGTGGAGCAGAAACCGTCGACCTGGAAGCCCAGCGGGAAGATCTTCGCCAGCGGCAGGCCGTCGACGATCGGCTGCAGCACATCGATACCGCAGCTGACTTCCGGGTACAGCTGGGTGTAGACGTGATGCCCGGCCACCCCGACGCCCACGATGGCGCTGATCACCACCAATGCCTCGAACAGCGTGATGCTGCGACGGGTGCGCATCGCCGCGCCGATAAACGCGAAGAGCGCGATCAGCAACAATGCGTAGCGCTGCAAGATGCACAGCGGGCACGGCGCCTCGCCCAGAGCCACTTGCATGTACAGCGCGCCACCGATCAATGCCAGGCAGATGATGCCCAGCAACACCAGATAGCGCCGTTCACGTCCCAACCGCATTGTTTCCTCGCTCATCGCGTTTCCCTTCTGTGTCCGTGGATCAGCTCGCCGGCGGCTGCGCTTGCAGCTGCTGCATCAGGCTGATGTTGTCTTCGATATGCCAATTGGCCGCAATGCGACCGTTGTCGATCTGATAGATATCGGTTGCCCGGAAGTCTACACGCTGGCCCTGACCTTTGAGAGCCTTGAACGGGCCGGTGAAGTGCCCGCGAAAGTGCAAATGCACCACCACCCGATCACCGGCAATGATCATTTGTTCGATCTCGCAGCTCAGGTCTGGCACCGCCGTGCGAAAGAACTTCGACGCCAGTAACGGCCCGGTCGGCCCCTGGACCCGGCCTTCGGGCGGGGTCTTGTCGACGAACTGCTCCGACAAGGCCGCCTTGGCCAACGCCTCCTCCCCGGTGTTCCAGAAGCTGCCGTAACGCCGGGCGGCCAACTCCATGGCATCGCGCTGCGCCTTGGGCAGGCTCTGATCGACGATCAGGGATTGCGGCTGGAGCAAGGCCGGCTCGGCGCAAGCAAAGGGGCTCGCCAACAGCGCAGCGGTCAGGCTGAGGCCGGCCAGAGTTGAACGGCGGGAGAAAGTGATGTGAGTCATGGGGCGATCCTGATCATGTAAACGAACGAGCGCCTATCATCAGCATCGGGGAATAAACGATAAACCGGTTAAGAACGGATTAACTTTTAAGCGTTTTTTACGAATCGGGACCGTGGTGCGGCCATTCGCGAACAAGCCCGCGATGAAGGCGACTCGGTCTCCCGAGTCGCCGCAACCGCTTACTCCAACGCCGCAGCCGGCCCGAAGAACTCGTAACGGCTTTGCTTCTCCGGTACACCCAAGGCCTTGAGGTGACGCTTGATCGCCGCCATGAAGCCTTTAGGCCCCAGGAAGTACGCATCCACGTCGCGTTGCTGCGGCAACCACTCGCCGAGTTGCTCCTGGCTCAACAGACCAACCTTGTCCGCCGCCGGGCTGACGCCATCGTCTTCGGCATAGCAATAGAAACGCTTGAGCTGCGGATGACGCTCGGCCAGCCCGTCGATCCAGTCGCGGAAGGCATGAACGCTGCCGTTGCGCGCGCAGTGGATAAAGTGCACCGGCCGCTCGGTCGCCAGCGCCGCTTCGAGCATTGCCAGCGTCGGGGTGATGCCGACGCCGCCACTGATCAGCACCAGCGGTTTGTCGCTGGCGGTCAGAGTGAAATCGCCCGCTGGCGGAAACAGCATGATGCTCGCGCCGACGTGCAGTTGATCGTGCAAATGGTTGGAGGCACGACCGCCGGTTTCGCGCTTGACGCTGATGCGGTACTGGCCCTTGTTCGCCAGCGCCGACAGCGAATAGTTACGCCGGATTTCCTCACCATCGAGGATCAGTTTCATGCCGATGTACTGGCCGGGCTCGGCCGCGAGAATCGGCCCTTTATCCGCTGGTTCGAAGTAGAACGAAGTGATTTCCGAGCTTTCCTCGACCTTGGCCGCCACGATGAATTCCCGCGCGCCGCGCCAGCCCCCCGGTGCCTGGGCTTTCTGGTCGTAGATACTGGCTTCGGCACCGATCAGGATTTCGGCCAGTTGGTTGTACGCCGCGCCCCAGGCGCTCATCACTTCAGGCGTGGCAATTTCGTCGCCCAGCACTTCAGAGATGGCTCGCAACAGGCAGCTGCCCACGATCGGGTAATGTTCCGGGAGAATTTGCAGGGCCACATGCTTGTTGATGATCTTCGCCACCAGGTCGCCCAACTGATCGAGCTGGTCGATATGCCGCGCATACATCAACACGCCGTTGGCCAAGGCGCGGGGCTGATCGCCGCTGGCCTGGTGGGCCTGGTTGAACAGCGGGCGGACTTCCGGGTATTCGGAGAGCATCATGCGATAGAAGTGAGTGATCAATGCCTCGCCACCGCTTTCCAACAGCGGCACGGTGGATTTGACGATGGCACGGTCTTGAACGCTAAGCATAAGAGCAACTCCTGGGCTTTATATGAATACCCTTTGCTTATCAGTTTCCATGCCAACAATTAAAACCTTATAAATCAAATAGTTAAAAACACCGTAGTCATATCGACACCAGAGGCTTTATAGTCACACCGACTACACGGAGTCATTATGACTGCAAAATTACTGCTCACGACCTTGCTGCCCCTGGTCTCCGACCTGTCCCGCGAACTGCCCGAAGGCGAGCGCTACCGGCGCTTGCTCGAAGCCATGCGCGCCCTGCTCCCTTGCGATGCCGCCGCCCTGCTGCGACTCGACGGCGAATGGCTGGTGCCGCTGGCTGTGGACGGGTTGAGCACCGACACCCTCGGCCGACGCTTCAAGGTCAGCGAACACCCGCGCTTCGAAGCGCTGCTCAGCAGCCCCGGCCCGACCCGCTTCGCCGCCGACAGCGACTTACCCGATCCTTATGACGGCCTGATCGATGGCCTGCACGAGCATTTGGAAGTCCACGACTGCATGGGCTGCCCGTTGTTTATCGACGAACGTCCGTGGGGTTTGCTGACCCTCGACGCCCTCGCCCCCGAACGTTTCGAACCGATCGAACTGGACGCCCTGCAAGCCTTCGCCAGCCTCGCCGCCGCCACCGTAAACGCCGCCGAGCGCATCGAACGGCTGGCCAATCGCGTCGAAGACGAACATCAGCGCGCCGAGGTTTACCGCCAGGCCAGCGGCCAGCAGAACCGTGAAATGATCGGCCAGAGCAAGACTTACAAGCGACTGGTGGAAGAGATCAATCTGGTGGGCGGCAGCGATCTCACTGTGTTGATCACCGGGGAAACCGGGGTCGGTAAAGAGCTGGTGGCCCAGGCCATCCACGCCGCGTCGCCCCGGGCCGACAAACCGATCATCAGCCTCAATTGCGCCGCCCTGCCAGACACCCTGGTGGAGAGCGAACTGTTCGGCCACGTGCGCGGTGCTTTCACCGGGGCGACGAACGATCGTCGCGGCAAGTTCGAACTGGCCAATGGCGGCACGTTGTTCCTCGATGAAGTGGGCGAACTGTCGCTGGCGGTGCAAGCCAAATTGCTGAGGGTACTGCAGAGCGGGCAATTGCAGCGGCTGGGGTCGGACAAGGAGCATCAGGTCGACGTGCGACTGATCGCGGCGACCAACCGCGACCTGGCCGAGGAAGTACGCAGCGGCCGCTACCGCGCCGACTTCTATCATCGCCTGAGCGTTTACCCGTTGCAGGTGCCCGCATTGCGGGATCGCGGTCGGGATGTGCTGTTGCTCAGCGGCTATTTCCTTGAACAAAACCGCTCACGCATGGGCCTCAACAGCCTGCGCCTGACCAGCGATGCCCAAGCGGCATTGTTGGCGTATGGTTGGCCGGGGAATGTGCGGGAGCTGGAGCACTTGATTGGCCGCAGTGCGTTGAAGGCGCTGGGTAATTGCAAGCAACGGCCGAAGATTCTCAGTTTGAGCGCGGCGGATCTGGATTTACCCAATGGCAGCATTGAACCCGCGCCAGAACCGGTGGATGCTGCGCCGACGGCTGTGTTGGTTCCAGGGGATTTGCGTGAAGCCACCGAGCACTATCAGCGCCAACTGATCAGCGCTTGCCTGGAACGGCACCACCGCAACTGGGCCGGCGCGGCGCGGGAGTTGGGTCTGGATCGGGCGAACCTGGGGCGGATGGCCAAGCGGTTGGGCATGAAATAGTTTCACCAGAATGAAGTAATACCCTTTTGGCGAGGGAGCTTGCCCCCGTTCGGCCGCGAAGCGGTCGTGAATTCAACGATGGAGTTCTATCTGGAAAAATCAGGGACCGCTTCGCGCTCCAACGGGGGCAAGCCCCCTCGCCACAGTTAAGCTCCCTCGCCACAGGGGTCACCGTTTGGCTGGCAATGGGCATTTCCCCTAAAGCCAGCCCCCAACAAGTCGATAACCCGGCATCGATAGCGGTTGGCGATGCTCATAATCGCCTCACCTTTTCCACAGAAGGTTTTTATGTCTTCCAACAAAGCCCGCGCAGATTCACTTTCGCTTCTGCTGTTTACCTTGCGCAGCGGCAAGCTGATGGCGATCAACCTGCTGAAAGTCAGCGAAATCATCCCCTGCCCGCCGCTGACCAAGCTGCCGGAGTCGCATCCCCACGTCAAAGGCATCGCCACCCTGCGCGGCGCGTCGTTGTCGGTGATCGACCTGAGCCGCGCCATCGGCGAACGACCGCTGGAAGACCCGAACGGTGGCTGCCTGATCGTCACCGACGTCAGCCGCTCCAAGCAGGGCCTGCACGTTCAGGCGGTGAGCAAGATCGTCCACTGCCTGACCACCGACATTCGTCCACCACCCTTCGGCTCTGGCGGCGTGCGCTCGTACATCACCGGCGTGACGTCGGTCGACGGTACGCTGGTGCAGGTGCTGGACATTGAAAAGGTCATCCACGGCATTGCGCCGGCGCAAATCGAAATGGCCCCGACCGAACTGAGCATGGAAGACGCTGAAGTGCTGGGCAATGCACGGATTCTGGTGGTCGATGACAGCCAGGTCGCCCTGCAACAATCGGTGCACACCCTGCGCAACCTCGGCCTGCAATGCCACACTGCGCGCAGCGCCAAGGAAGCCATCGATTGCCTGCTGGACCTGCAAGGCACCGCCCAACAGATCAACCTGATCGTCTCGGACATCGAAATGTCGGAGATGGACGGCTATGCCTTCACCCGCACCCTGCGAGAAACTCCGGACTTCTCGCACCTTTATGTGTTGCTGCACACCTCGCTGGACAGCGCGATGAACAGCGAGAAGGCTCGACTGGCCGGGGCCAACGCGGTGCTGACCAAGTTCTCCTCACCGGAACTGACCAAGTGCCTGATCGAGGCGGCCAGAGCCGTCGCCGAACAAGGTCACTGAGTGTTGGCCGAGGAATTTTGCTTTCTGATGCGGCGCAACCTCGCTGAGGATGTGCCGCTTTCCACTTGGCCAAATGGCGTTGAGCTGACCGAGTACCGTCCCGAACTTGCCGAAGCCGTTCATCACTTGATGGAACTGGGTTATCGGGATGGCGGCGGCCGCGTACCGGCGCTGGAAGTCTGGCAACAGCGGTTTGAAGCCGATCCCGAATACGATCCGACCCTGTGCTTCATCGCTCTGGATGCCGAAGGCATCGTCGGCGTCGCCCAGTGCTGGACCAGTGCCTACATCAAGGATTTGGTGGTGCATCCGCGCGCTCAAGGCGTTGGACTTGGCCGTGCGCTGCTGCTTCATGCTTTCAAGGTGTTTGCGCAGCGCCGCGAAGGTTTTGTGGATTTGAAGGTGCGGGAAGACAACCTTCGGGCGCGGGGTTTGTATGAAAGTTCCGGGATGTATGTGGTCCGGCGGGAGCCGGTGCCTGTCTGACACACCGCTTTCGCGAGCAAGCCATCAGGCATACTCCGACCTTGACCACTACACGCCAAGGATGCCTGATCATGAAAGCCACCACCCTGACCTTCCTCTGTCTCACCACCCTCGCCGCCCAGGCCCACGCCTCCAGCCCCGATGCCTGGGCCGCCTTCGACAGAGCCGTGCTCGCCAGTTGTACCAAGGCCAGCGGCCTGAAAAACCCCCAACCCGTCGGCAACGCCGCGCAGTTCGATGACCGGGTCGGTTATACCGCACTCCTGCTGCAAGGCCAGTACCCGCAAAAACACATGAAAGGCCAGCAAGGCACCGAGCTATGCCTCTACAACAAGAAAAGCAAAACCGCCTACGTCACCGAATGGGACTCCATCCGTCCAACGGCAAAAGCGCAGTGACTGGCGCATAACTTGCTTCGGCACTGGCCTTTGCGGTGGCTTTCTGTCGCCGTTTCATGCCCTCACAGGTCACTGGCCGTTCAATGAATACACCGTTTTCCTGCGTCGGTTGTGGCAAATGCTGCACCGACCACCATGTTCCCCTGACACTGGCCGAAGCCCGCATGTGGGCGGCCGATGGCGGCCAGGTGATCGTGCTGGTGGAAGCCTTTCTCGCCAACGGCCTGGGCCTGCCAACACAACAACGCGAACACGCCGAACGCCGTTCGGCGCTGGTTCGCAGTGGCACTTGCGAAGCGCATGTGGCGATCACCTTTGCCGCCTACAACGTCGGCCCCTGCCGGAATCTTGACGAAGACAACCTCTGCCGCATCTACGAACGCCGCCCGCTGGTGTGCCGCATCTATCCGATGGAAATCAACCCACACATCCCGCTCAACCCGGCAGCAAAGGATTGCCCGCCCGAGTCATGGGAAAAAGGCCCGGATCTGATTGTTGGCGGTGAACTGGTCGATCAGGAACTGGCGGGATTGATCCAGCGCTCCCGCCAGGCGGATCGCGACGAGATTCAGGCCAAGGATGCGATTTGCGCGCTATTGGGGATTCGAACGACAGCGCTGAAGGGCGATGGGTTTACCGCTTATCTGCCGGACATGACCGCGTTTGCCATGGTGATCGATCAGGTGGCGCAGCAATCGCAGGCTGAGGCGGATAGTGAATGGCTGTTTCATGTGTCTGGCGATGATATCGCCGGGCAAGTGCAGGCAGCCGGGGCGCAGGTGGTGACTGAAGCGCCGCTGAACTATGCGTTTATTTCGTTGCGGGCGGCCTGAGCCCGAGGGTGTGTTGCATTTAATGGCCTCATCGCGAGCAGGCTCGCGATGACGGCAGATCACGCACCGCGCAGGTAAAAACTCAGCGCTTGCCCATCGAACGACGAGTGCCGGGAGGCGCTGCGCCCGGGGTCTTGGTGTGGCCGTTCTTGGCGCCATTCTTGTACCAAGGCTGGCTGGCGCTCTTCGCGGCGGCCAGTTCGCCCGGCTTGAACGGAAACTTGAACGCCGGGATCGCCGCTTTGGTTTCGCTGTCGGCGCTGGAGTCGACGCTGTCGGGCAGGTCTGCCTGGTCGTCGCGCAAAGCGTCGGCAACCGGCGGTTGTGTCGGGGAAGTCATGAAAGCTCCGGGTGATGCTAAAGAGTCGGGCCCGGTAGGCGAGCCGCGAAAGGCGGCAGTATACCTGTGTCGGAGGCTGCAGGCTGCAGCTGGTCAGTCGGGTTTTGTGCCGACTGACCAACCGCCATCGCAAGCCTGCTCGCGATGAACGATAACGCGGTCTACGCCGGATCGACGTTATCCAGCGCCCGGTTCACCGCCAGCTCCGCCAGCATGATGCTCTGTTGAATCGCCAGCGCCATGTAGCGCTGCGGGCCGGTCAGGTCGTTGGCGAAATCGCTGGCCAGGACACTCGCCGTGGCTAACGATTCGTAGGCGTGGGCCAGGAGGCTTTCGGTATCCATATTCGGGGCGACCATGAACATGGTGCTGGGGCGGCGTTTTTTTTCGGTGTAGGGCGTTGGGGGATCGAGGTAGTAGTCGAGCGCGCGTTTTATGGCTTCGCGGTCTTTGAGTAATTCTTCGGCGCGCGAGGCTTCGGCGTTGGGGGTGGTGGTGTTGAAGGGTGGATCGGGAATTAACTTGTTGCTCATTGAAACATCCTCTAATCAATTGGAGCCATCACTCATCGTTTCTCACGCGACGGAGTGGTGGCAGCTATGTGCGGAGTGAGAAACCGGTAGAGGATCAAACCCGGCCGGACCGAAGTCCGCCCGCACACAGCCGCCATAGAGCATTGCAGGCAGCGGATAAGCTGGCGGCGATTATGGTGGTACTGGCGATGGATTAAAACCTCTTCCGGGCTCTCACACCCGATCGCTGAATTGTCAGCGACAGCCAAAGACTAGAGAGCCCGCTTCCGACGAACAACCTGAAAGATACGTGGGAAAGGTCTGCGTTCAGGCACATCGATTAAACATTCAAAAGCGGAACGCGGAGCGTCCCTGGTGGCATTCCCACGCGGGAGCGTGGGAATGATCGTGCAGGTACAGACGAAAGAGATTGGTCGGCTGTCAGGCCGCCTTCACGAACAAGCCCCCCACCATTGAACGGTGCACACCCGCCCCTCACCACTCAACAGGCCGAGCGTTAGCTCGCCTGCCGCTTTTGATCTTGATTCACCCGCCCCTTCGGGAGGCCTCGTTCCGGTGTTCATCTGGGGATTGGCGCGCAGCGCCGTTCGACGCAGTCGAACACATCGCATGTAGGTTGAAGCGAAGCCAACCGTAGGGCGATGCCCCCAGATGGATACCGGAGCGAAGGAACCCCGAGCCTCAGCGAGGGGCCGTACGTTCGGGGCGAGACCTTTTGGTTCCTTTTGGGGCGTTTGCCAAAAGGGACTCGCCGCAAGGGCGAAACCATAAGCCGCCGTTACCGCAGCAACGGATATGTACACCACCCACAAGAACATGGTCGACCCAAAGGCCGCCAAGACCAAAGGAATCAGCAACAACCAAAGGAGGTCCAAACTGACAGCGCCGTCAGTTACCAGTCACGCTCCTGACCGGCGAACAGGTTTATAAAGGAAGGTATAAACCTGACAAAACCAGACCACTCAGCCCGGCGCCCCACTCGCATGCGAATTCAGAAAAAAACCGCCCTGCTCGCCGCCCTTCTGATCACCCTGGCAGCACTGGGCGTGTGGTACGCCACCAAACCCGTCACCACCAAACTGGCCGCCCCCACCGCCATTCCCGTGCGGGTGGTCAGCGTCGTCGAAAAAGATGTGCCCCGCTACGTCAGCGGCATCGGCTCGGTGTTGTCCTTGCACAGCGTGGTCGTGCGTCCGCAAATCGACGGTATCCTCACCAAACTGCTGGTCAAGGAAGGCCAACTGGTGAACCAGGGCGACCTGCTGGCCACCCTCGATGACCGCTCGATCCGCGCCAGCCTCGACCTGACCCGAGCGCAACTGGGCGAAAGCCAGGCGCAACTGCAAGTGGCACAGGTCAACCTCAAGCGCTACAAACTGCTCAGTGTCGACGACGGCGTGTCCAAGCAGACCTACGACCAGCAACAAGCCCTGGTCAACCAACTCAAAGCCACCGCCCAAGGCAATCAGGCCTCAATCGACGCCGCTCTGGTGCAGCTTTCCTACACACAGATTCGCTCGCCAGTCACCGGTCGCGTTGGTATTCGCACAGTCGATGAAGGCAACTTCCTGCGCATGACCGACACCCAAGGTCTGTTCACGGTGACCCAGATCGACCCGATCGCCGTGGAGTTTTCCCTGCCGCAGCAAATGCTGCCGACCCTGCAAGGCCTGATCAACGATCCACAGCAAGCACCGGTCAAGGCTTATATCGGTGCCGACACTGACGGTGAAACCGGCAACCTGCTGGGCGAAGGTCACCTGACCCTGATCGACAATCAGATCAACGCCAACACCGGCACCATCCGCGCCAAGGCCGAATTCGCCAACCCCGCACAGAAGCTCTGGCCGGGCCTGCTGGTGACGGTAAAGATTCAGACAGCGCTGGATAAAAATGCGCTGGTGGTGCCACCCACGGTCGTACAACGCGGGCTCGATCAACATTTCGTGTACAGGGTCAACGGCGACAAGGTCGAAGCCGTGCAGGTGCAGATGGTCTATCAAGGCAGCGGCCAGGACATTATCAAAGGCGTTAAACCGGGCGACGTGCTGGTCAGCGACGGCCAATCGAGGCTCAAACCCGGCTCGACGGTTCAGGTACTGAGCGAGCCAGCGCAAGTGGTCCAGTCGGAGCCAAAACCATGAAGGGCCACGGTTCCATTTCCGCGTGGTGCATCGATCATCCGGTGGCGACGATCCTGCTGACCTTTGCCCTTATATTGCTCGGCGTCATCGCCTTCCCGCGACTGTCGATTGCGCCACTGCCGGAAGCGGAATTCCCGACCATTCAGGTGGCCGCGCAGCTGCCCGGCGCCAACCCGGAGACCATGGCCTCATCGGTGGCCACGCCGCTTGAAGTGCAATTCAGCGCCATCCCCGGCGTGACCCAGATGACCTCGAGCAGCGCCCTGGGCTCGACCATCCTGACCCTGCAATTCACCCTCGACAAAAGCATCGACACCGCCGCCCAGGAAGTCCAGGCCGCGATCAACACCGCCGCCGGCAAACTGCCCAAAGATATGCCCAACCTGCCGACCTGGCGCAAGGTCAACCCGGCTGACAGCCCGGTGCTGATTCTCAGCATCAATTCACCGCAAATGCCCGGCACCGAACTCAGCGATCTGGTGGAAACCCTGCTCGCCCGTCAGATCAGTCAGATCGACGGTGTAGGCCAAGTGAACATCACCGGTCAGCAACGTCCGGCGATTCGCGTGCAGGCCTCGGCGGACAAACTCGCCGCCATTGGCCTGACCCTGGCGGACATTCGCCTGGCGATCCAGAAAACCAGCCTCAACCAGGCCAAAGGTGCGTTGTACGGCGAGTCGAGCATCTCGACCCTGTCCACCAACGACCAGTTGTTCCACCCCGAGGATTACAGCCAACTCATCGTTTCCTACAAGAACGGTGCCCCAGTTCATCTCAAGGACGTGGCCAAAGTGGTCAACGGTTCAGAAGATGCCTACATCCAGGCCTGGGCTGACGGCCAGCCGGGGGTGAACCTGGTGATTTTCCGGCAACCGAGCGCCAACATCGTCGAGACCGTTGATCGTATTCAAGCGGCCCTGCCGACGCTGAATGCCATGTTGCCGGCCTCGGTGCAGGTCAAGGTGTTGATCGACCGCACCCAGACCATCCGCGCCTCGCTGCATGAAGTGGAAGTCACCCTGCTGATCGCGATCCTGCTGGTGGTGGCGGTGATGGCGCTGTTCCTGCGGCAACTGTCGGCGACCCTGATCGTGACAGCGGTGCTCGGTGTGTCGCTGACTGCCAGTTTCGCCCTGATGTACATCATGGGCTTCAGCCTGAACAACCTGACGCTGGTGGCGATCGTGGTGTCCGTCGGGTTTGTGGTCGACGATGCGATTGTGGTGGTGGAAAACATTCACCGGCACCTGGAGGCCGGCGACGGCATGCGGGAGGCGGCGATCAAAGGCGCCGGCGAGATCGGTTTTACCGTGGTCTCGATCAGTTTCTCGCTGGTGGCGGCGTTCATTCCGCTGCTGTTCATGGGCGGCGTGGTCGGGCGGCTGTTCAAGGAGTTCGCCTTGACCGCGACCTCGACCATTCTGATTTCGGTGGTGGTGTCCCTGACCCTGGCACCGACGCTGGCCGCGCTGTTCATGCGCGCACCGGTGCATCATGCCCACAGCAAGCCGGGTTTCGGCGAGCGCTTGCTGGCGCTGTACGACAAAGGCCTGCGCCGCGCCCTCGCCCATCAGACATTGATGATCGGTGTGTTCGGCCTGTCCCTCGGTCTGGCCATCGCCGGCTACATCTTCATCCCCAAAGGCTTCTTCCCGGTACAGGACACCGGATTTGTCCTCGGCACCACCGAAGCAGCTGCAGATATTTCCTACGGCGACATGGTGAAAAAACACTTGGCGATGGCCGAAATTGTCGCCGCCGACCCCGCCGTCGAGACGTTCTCGCACTCGGTCGGCGTTTCGGGCAGCAACCAGACCATCGCCAACGGCCGCTTCTGGATTTCGCTGAAAAAACGTGGCGACCGCGATGTGTCCGCCAGCCAGTTCATCGACCGGATTCGCCCGCAGTTGATGAAAGTCCCGGGCATCGTGCTGTACCTGCGCGCCGGGCAGGACATCAACCTCAGTTCCGGCCCGAGCCGTGCCCAGTACCAATATGTACTCAAGAGCAATGACGGCGCCCTCCTGAGTACCTGGACCCAGCGCCTGACGGAAAAACTGCGCAGTAACCCGGCGTTCCGTGACATTTCCAACGACTTGCAACTGGGCGGCAGCATCACCCACATCAGCATCGACCGCACCGCGGCGGCGCGCTTCGGCCTGACCGCCAGCGATGTCGACGAAGCGCTGTACGACGCCTTCGGCCAGCGGCAGATCAATGAATTCCAGACCCAGACCAACCAGTACAACGTGATTCTGGAACTGGACACCAAACAGCGCGGCAAGGCCGAAAGCCTCAACTATTTCTACCTGCGCTCGCCGCTGAGTGGGGAAATGGTGCCGCTGTCGGCCCTGGCGAAATTCGATGCGCCGACCATCGGCCCGCTGTCCATCGCTCACGACGGGATGTTCCCGGCGGCCAACCTGTCATTCAACCTGGCGCCCGGCGTGGCGCTGGGCGATGCGGTGATCATGCTCAACCAGGCCAAAGCTGACATCGGTATGCCAGCGGCCATCAGCGGTAATTTCCAGGGCGCGGCCCAGGCGTTCCAGAGTTCGCTGGCCAGCCAGCCGTGGTTGATTCTGGCGGCGTTGGTGGCGGTGTACATCATTCTCGGCGTGCTGTACGAAAGCTTCGTGCATCCGCTGACGATCATCTCGACCCTACCCTCGGCGGGGCTCGGGGCAGTGATCATGCTGTGGATCTGCGGCCAGGACTTTTCGATCATGGCGCTGATCGGGCTGGTGCTGCTGATCGGTATCGTCAAGAAGAACGGTATCCTGATGATCGACTTCGCGCTGGATGCCCAGCGCAACCGTGGCCTGCCACCGCTGGAGGCGATCCATGAGGCCTGCCTCACACGGTTCCGGCCGATCATCATGACCACGCTTGCCGCCCTGCTCGGCGCCTTGCCGTTGATGATCGGCTACGGCACCGGCGCCGAACTGCGCCAGCCATTGGGCATCGCGGTGGTCGGCGGTTTGCTGGTGAGCCAGGCGCTGAC
The DNA here is from genome assembly GCF_030687165.1 of Pseudomonas sp. FP1740. Classification (NCBI taxonomy): domain Bacteria; kingdom Pseudomonadati; phylum Pseudomonadota; class Gammaproteobacteria; order Pseudomonadales; family Pseudomonadaceae; genus Pseudomonas; species Pseudomonas sp. FP1740. Next base: position 1,086,188 of record NZ_CP117461.1, on the reverse strand, counting down.
GCTGTTCACTACGCCAGTCATATACTTGTGGCTTGAGCGGATATTCCATAGACCCACACCAGCACAGCAGCCGGTGCTGGCGACCACAGACTGAGGCGGGGTCATGCGCGTTCTGATTATCGAAGACGAGGAAAAAACCGCGGATTATCTGCACCGCGGCCTGACGGAACAGGGTTACACCGTGGACGTGGCCCGCGATGGCGTCGAAGGCCTGCACCTGGCGCTGGAAAGTGACTACGCGGTGATTGTCCTCGACGTCATGCTGCCGGGCCTCGACGGTTTCGGCGTGCTGCGCGCATTGCGTGCGCGCAAGCAAACCCCGGTGATCATGCTCACCGCCCGCGAGCGGGTGGAAGACCGCATCAAAGGCCTGCGCGATGGCGCGGACGATTACCTCGGCAAACCGTTTTCCTTCCTCGAACTGGTGGCGCGCCTGCAAGCGCTGACCCGGCGCAGCGGTGGCCATGAGCCGGTGCAGGTGAGCATTGCCGACCTGTGGATAGATTTGATCAGCCGCAAAGCCACTCGCGCCGGCACCCGCCTGGATCTGACCGCCAAGGAGTTTTCGCTGTTGAGTGTGTTGGCGCGCAGACAGGGTGAAATCCTCTCGAAAACCGCCATCGCCGAGATGGTCTGGGATATTAATTTCGACAGCGACGCCAACGTGGTCGAAGTCGCGATCAAACGCCTGCGGGCCAAGCTCGACGGGCCGTTCGACGAGAAATTGCTGCACACCATTCGTGGCATGGGTTATGTGCTGGAGAGCCGTGGTGTCCAGTAACTCCATCGCGCTGCGCCTGAGCGGGATGTTTACACTGGTGGCGCTGCTGGTGTTCCTGTTGATCGGCGGTGCGCTGTATCAACAGGTCGACAAGGGCTTGGGCCTGCTGCCCGAAGCCGAACTCGACGCCCGCTACAGCGTGCTCGAATCGGCGCTCAACCGTTACGGCACGCCCGAGCATTGGGTGAAGATCAACGCCAAGCTCAAGCTGCTGAGCGAAGAAGACAAACGCATTCGCTTTTGGGTGGTCAGCGGTAATCCCGGTTATGAATACGGCCAACCCGACGCGTCGATCCGCGCGTTCGCACAAGGCCCGTTGGGCATGCGCGACATGGAATTGCCCGACCATCCGTACCCGCTGAAAGTGCTGCTAACCGAGTTGCCGGCCAAGGACCAGCGCCCACCGCTGCGCTTCATGATCGGCATCGACACCGAAACCTTTTACGAAACGCAGCACCACTTGCTGATCGCCCTGATCAGCCTGGCGATCATTGGGGTATTGCTGGCCTCGCTACTCGGTTATTGGGTGGCGCGGATCGGCCTCAAACCGCTGATCAAGTTGTCGCAGGAAGCCCAGCGCCTGGCACCACCGAGGCTGTCCGGGCGCCTGCAATTATCGCCATTGCCCCCGGAGCTCGATCAGTTCGTCAGCTCGTTCAACGCCACCCTGGAACGGGTCGAACAGGCCTACTCGCGGCTGGAATCGTTCAATGCCGACGTGGCCCATGAACTGCGCTCGCCGCTGACCAACCTGATCGGTCAGACCCAGGTTGCACTGACACGCGGGCGTTCAGCCGAACACTATTTCGAAGTGCTGCAATCGAACCTTGAAGAGCTTGAACGGCTGCGCTCGATCATCAACGACATGCTGTTCCTCGCCAGCGCCGACCAAGGCAGCAAGGCCACCCAACTGACGTCCACCTCACTGGCCGACGAAGTGGCGACGACGCTGGAGTACCTGGATTTCATTCTTGAGGATGCGCAGGTTCAGGTCGAGGTCAGTGGCGATGCGCAGGTGCGAATCGAGATCGCACATCTGCGCCGGGCGTTGATCAACTTGCTGAGCAACGCGGTGCAGCACACCGCGCCTGGGCAAGTGATTCAGGTGCGGATCGAAGTCGAAGAGCATCAAGTGAGCATCGGCGTCGCCAACCCGGGGTCGCCGATTGCCAATGAGCATCTGCCGCGCCTGTTCGAACGTTTCTACCGGGTCGATGCGTCACGCAGTAACAGTGGCAACAACCATGGCCTGGGGTTGGCGATCGTCAAGGCGATTGCGCTGATGCATGGCGGGGATGTGTTTGTGCGCAGTGATCATGGGATGAATACCTTCGGCATTCACCTTCCAGTCTGATAGGACAGGAACCCTGTGGCGAGGGGGCTTGCCCCCTCGCCACAGGATGTCCTTCTGCGCTCAAGGACTGTTACTTTTAGCGCAACAGTCCTTTATGCAATCCACTCTTTTTCCCCTCGCCCAAGCCCCTTATCGTTGCCCCATCAAACAGCACTTGCCAAGCAAGAAGGTTTTAAAGATGTCCAACAGTATGGGTATTGCCAGCGCTTTCGTTTTGTCGTTCTTGTTCCTGTCTCCGTTCGCCATGGCTGAAGAGTCGCAGACATTCGTCGCACAAAATGCCGAACGCGCCAAAGCCTACGAACAGTATCAAAGCGAACTGACAGCCAAGACCCAAGAGGCTGCGCAAACCCCTCAAGCGTCGAGCACTCAAGCCCAGCCACGGGTTGAGAAAGACAGCTGATCCATACATATCGCTCTGTTTCCCTCGACACTTTTCATCGGCTCTTCCCTTTGAAAAGTTGTCTTCAAAGCCGCTGCTATCAGCGGCTTTTTTTCGTGGTGGTTTTAAACCCCTTCAGTTCGTCTTCCCTGACAACAAACATCCGCACTTCAAAACAATGAAATACTTAGTTGACCCAAGGAGCTTTACCGCACGTGCGTTTCCCTCTCAGATTCAGTCCGCTGTTCATTGCAATCACTGCAACGATGGCCAACAACGCGCAGGCCGACGACGAATCCAGCCGCGAAGGCTTTGTCGATGGGTCGAGCCTCAACCTCAATGCCCGCAACTACTACATGAACCGCAATCGCCTGCAAAAGGCTGATGACAACATCGAGTGGGGTCAGGGCTTTCTTGGCCGCTTCGAATCGGGATTCAGCCAGGGCACCATCGGTTTCGGCGTTGATGCCCACGCGATGCTCGGGCTCAAGCTCGACGGCGGCGGTGGCACCGACGGGTCGAGCATCCTGCCGATCAGCGATGGCAACGGCAAGGCACCGGGCTCGTTTTCCACGGCTGGCGGCACCCTGAAAATGCGGGCCTTCGATACCGAATTGAAGGCCGGCGACCTGTTCCTTGCCAACCCGGTGATCGCCGGTGGCGAAACCCGCATGCTGCCGCAGACCTTTCGCGGCGTCAGCCTGACCAACCACAGTGTCGACGGGTTGATGATCGAGGGCGGTCAGGCCAGCTTCACCAAACTCTACAACCAAAGCGGCCACACCCGCATCGGCACGTCCTATGGCAGCCTGGCCGATGGCGATGAAAGCCGGCATCTGAATTGGGCCGGCGTGGCCTGGAGCGGCCTGCCGGGCCTGACCAGCAGCCTGTATGCGGCCGAACTCAAGGACATCTGGAACCAGTACTACTACGACCTGGATTACACCTATGCGCTGAATGACTTGGTCAGCCTCAACCCGGGCCTGCACTTCTATCACACGCAAGACACCGGCGATGCACTGCTGGGCAACATAGACAACAACACCTACAGCCTGCATTTCACTGTCGGCGTGGGCCATCACAGCGTCACCGCCGCCTACCAACGGGTCAACGGCAACACGCCATTCGATTACATCAGCCAGGGCGACAGCATTTATCTCGACAACTCCCAGCAGTATTCAGACTTCAACGGTCCGAATGAGCGCTCGTGGAAACTCAAGTACGCCTACGACTTTGCTGGTATCGACATGCCCGGCCTGACCTCGGCGGTGTCCTACTCACGGGGTGAACTGGACCTGACCAAGGTCGATCCAGACAGCCGCGGCTACGCCTCGTGGTACAGCGCCGACGGCAGAAGCGCCAGGCATTGGGAACGAGACATCGAGCTCAAGTACGTGGTCCAGGGCGGCAAGGCCAAAGACCTGGCGATGCGTCTGCAATGGGCGTCTAACCGTGGCGGCAATGGTTACGGTGCGCTGGATCAGGACACGGATGAATACCGGGTAATTGTCGACTACCCGCTGAATGTCTTCTAAGCTTCAATTAGCAAAAGGCCAGCATGTTTTGCTGGCCTTTTTTTTATCCGGGATTTATATAGGCGCGCTGGACGCGACCGGTTTCTGGGACTCTGCCCGATTCTTGTAAAAGCACTTTCATAACGCCTTATTTGCAGAAGTCAGAACCATGAGTGTGAACAGTGCGAAATCCCGTGATCCGATCCGTTCGACACGCTCGGAGCGGCTTCTGGTTCTCAGTAGTGTGTTGTTGGTGATTGCAATACTGAGCATCGTCGCGTTCCTGCTGATCCGCGAACGCGTCAATGCCGAATTGTCTGCCGCTCGCGCCGCCAACAATATCGTGCAATTGATCGACGCCGACGTGCTGCGCAATGTCGAACTCTATGACGTGTCCCTGCTGGGTTTGATCGCTGCCTCCCAGCGGGAAGACCTCAAGAACGTTTCCCCAGCCATTCGTCACCTGGCCTATTTCGACCGAGCCACTGCCGCGCCGTACAAGGGCAACATCTTGTTGCTCGACAACAAGGGCGATGTGATCGCCGACTCGGCCTCGGTGGAGCCCAGAAAGAGCAACTTTGCCGATCGCGAATACTTCCAGACCCACATCAACAATCCGGACCCTGGCATGTTCATCAGTCGCCCCTTCAGGGCCCGACCGCCGGAACAGGATTGGCGGATCAGTTTCAGCCGCCGGGTGAACGGCACCCAGGGTGAGTTCCTCGGCGTGGCCGAAGCCGCCATGCGCTTGAGCTACTTCGATCAGTTGTTCAACAGCTTGAGCATCGGCCGCGACAGCACGGTCAACCTGATCAGCAAGGACGGGATTCTTCTGGCCCATCAACCCCGCCTGGCCGAAGAGCTGATCGGCAAGGACTTCAGTAACCGCCCCAATTTCCAGCGCATCGTCAAAGAAGGCAACGGCAGCTTCACCGGCATGTCCAGTCGATACAACGATGAGCGCTTGTACACCTTCTCCAAGGTCGGGAATTTGCCGTTGATTGTCATCGTTGCGCTGTCCAGCGATGAAGTCTTTGCGGCCTGGAAGCGCACCGCGGTGGTGGTCACTTCTGCGACCGTTGCCCTGTGCGTGAGCCTGCTGTGGCTGACCTGGTTGCTCTGCCGGGAGCTGCGTCGACGCCAAAGTGCCGAGCAGGAACTGGCACAACTGGCCGCCACCGACCCCTTGACCGGTCTGGCCAATCGCCGAAGCCTGGATCAGGCCCTGCACCATGAATGGTTTCGTGCCCAGCGTTCCGGTCAACCGTTGTCGCTGTTGATGATCGACATCGATCACTTCAAGGCGTTCAATGATCGCCACGGCCACCGAGGGGGCGACGATGCCTTGCGCTCGGTGGCCAAGGTGATCGACACCCATGTTCGACGGCCGGCGGACCTGGTCGCCCGGTATGGTGGCGAGGAGTTTTCAGTGATCCTGGCTGAAACCGACAGCGCCGGCGCCCAACAGATTGCCGAAAAAATCCGTATAGCGGTGGAGCAATTGCCGTTGGTAGGGGGTGATGTGTCGCCGATTACTGTCAGTATTGGTATCAGTACCTGGACGACAGCAACCGACATCAGCCTGGAACAGTTGCTGTTTGCAGCGGACAAGGCGCTGTATCAGGCCAAGGAAAACGGGCGGAACCGGGTGGTCGCTGCGGATTGATCGTTCCCGCTGGCATAAAAAAAGGCCACCCGAAGGTAGCCTTTAAAAAACTAGAGAGGTTTTTTGCTTACACGGCCGCAACAGGACGCATGTAAGAGATCGGTGCGGTGCTGGCGTCTTCGAACGTCACGACTTCCCAAGCATCTGTCTGCTCAATCAACTTGCGCAGCAGCTGGTTGTTCAATGCGTGTCCGGACTTGAAGCCCTTGAACTCACCAATCAGGCTATTGCCCAGTAGGTAGAGGTCACCAATCGCATCGAGGATTTTGTGCTTCACGAATTCGTCTTCATAGCGAAGGCCGTCTTCGTTCAGTACACCATCCGCGTCGACCACAATAGCGTTTTCAACGCTGCCGCCGAGTGCGAGGTTGTGCTTGCGCAGGTACTCGATATCACTCATGAAACCAAAGGTACGTGCGCGGCTGACTTCTTTTACGAACGAAGTGCTGGAAAAATCCACGCTTGCACTTTGTGTGCGGTCACGGAAAACCGGGTGATCGAAATCGATCTCGAAGCTCACTTTGAAACCTTCGAAAGGAACGAAAGTGGCGCGCTTGTCGCCGTCTTCCACTGTCACTTCCCGCAGGATCCGGATGAACTTCTTGGCGGCGTCCTGCTCTTCCAGGCCGGCCGATTGAATCAGGAATACGAAGGGTCCAGCGCTACCATCCATGATCGGGACTTCGGACGCGGAGAGCTCGACGTAGGCGTTATCGATGCCCAGGCCAGCCATGGCCGAGAGCAGGTGCTCCACCGTGTCCACTTTGACGTCACCGTTAACAAGCGTGGTCGACATAGTGGTTTCGCCAACGTTTTCCGCGCGGGCAGGGATCTGCACCACAGGGTCGAGGTCAGCACGACAAAACACAATGCCGGTGTCGACAGGCGCTGGCTTGAGGGTCAGGTAGACCTTCTCCCCGGAGTGCAGGCCGACACCTGTGGCACGGATAATATTCTTCAGGGTGCGTTGTTTAATCATGGCATGGGCCGCTTCAGCGCAAATTGCGAACTGGTATCAACAAAGGCTGGCGATGATAGCAGACCAGACCTTTGCTGAACACCAATCACCCTAATACCCCTGATACATTTCATCAATCGGCCTGACGACGCAGGAAAGCCGGGATGTCCAGGTAGTCCAGATCATCTTGCGGGTTCATCTTCGCGGCAGTCGCAGCACCGGCCTGAGCCTGGTTGCGCATGACGGTCGGACGGTCCAGGTCACGGTAGTTCACCGCAGGCTGTTCCTGACGAACAGGAGCTTGTTGTTGTGGCTGGGAGGCCATCGAGGTGTGAACGGTGTTGTCGATGACCTTCACAGGCTTCTCGATTTTAGCGCCCAGGCCGGTAGCAACAACAGTCACGTGCAGCTCGTCGCGCATGTCCGGATCGATAACGGTACCGACCTTGACCATTGCGTGCTCGGAAGCGAAGGCTTCGATGATGCTACCCACGTCGGAGTACTCACCCAGGGACAGGTCAGGACCGGCGGTGATGTTCACCAGGATGCCGCGTGCACCTTGCAGGTTCACGTCTTCGAGCAGCGGGTTGCGAATGGCCGCTTCGGTCGCTTCACGTGCACGGTTCGGACCGCTGGCGCAGCCAGTGCCCATCATCGCCATGCCCATTTCGCTCATCACGGTACGTACGTCGGCGAAGTCGACGTTGATCATGCCCGGACGCTTGATGATGTCGGAGATACCGCGAACGGCACCGGCCAGTACATCGTCGGCCTTGGCGAAAGCCGACAAGAGGCTTGCGTCTTTACCTAGGATGGTCAGCAGCTTCTCGTTAGGAATGGTGATCAACGAGTCGACGCTTTCAGACAGCAGACGGATACCTTCGTCGGCGAGCTGCATGCGCTTGCGGCCTTCGAACGGGAACGGACGGGTCACCACCGCAACGGTGAGGATCCCCATTTCCTTGGCCACTTCGGCAATGATTGGCGCCGCACCGGTACCGGTACCGCCGCCCATGCCGGTAGTGATGAACACCATGTTGGTGCCCTGCAGGACTTCGGCAATGCGCTCACGGTCTTCGAGAGCGGCCTGACGACCGACTTCAGGGTTGGCGCCAGCGCCCAGACCTTTGGTCACGCTGGTACCCAGTTGCAGAATGGTGCGCGCGCTGATGCTTTTCAGCGCCTGGGCATCAGTGTTGGCGCAGATGAATTCAACGCCTTCAATGTTGCTCTTGACCATGTGATTGACAGCGTTGCCGCCGCCTCCGCCAACACCGATAACTTTAATAACCGGGCTTGCGGGGATGTTGTCTACGAGTTCGAACATTTTCCCTCTCCTTACATTCTCTAGTTTTTTCGCCTACTGCTTTTGAAGCGGTGTTGCGGTAAAGCTTTAGAAATTGCCTTGTACCCAGCTCTTGATGCGATCGAGCAGAGCGGCTTTCGGTTCGTCATTGCTGTAGCTGTCGCGGCTGCCGATGCCCGAGAACGAAATCCCGTCGGACTGCTTCTGCAGGCCGTACATCAACAGGCCAACGCCGGTGGAATAGATCGGGTTGCGGACCACGTCGTCCAGACCCTTGACGCCATGGGGCACGCCCAGGCGAACCGGCATGTGGAAGATCTCTTCGGCCAGTTCGACCGCGCCTTCCATCTTCGAGGTACCGCCGGTCAGCACGATGCCGGCCGGGATCAGGTCTTCATAGCCGCTGCGACGCAGTTCGGCCTGGATCAGGGTGAACAGCTCGTCGTAACGCGGCTCGACCACTTCGGCCAGGGCCTGGCGGGACAGTTCGCGCGGTGGACGGTCGCCGACACTCGGCACCTTGATGGTTTCACCGGCACCGGCCAGTTTGGCCAGGGCGCAGGCATAGCGAATCTTGATTTCTTCGGCGTACTGGGTCGGGGTGCGCAACGCCATCGCGATGTCGTTGGTCACCTGGTCGCCCGCAATCGGGATCACTGCGGTGTGGCGGATCGCGCCTTCGGTGAAGATCGCGATATCGGTGGTGCCGCCACCGATGTCCACCAGGCACACGCCCAGTTCTTTCTCGTCGTCGGTCAGCACCGAATACGCCGAAGCCAGCTGCTCGAGAATGATGTCGTCGATTTCCAGGCCGCAGCGACGCACGCATTTTTCAATGTTCTGTGCGGCGTTGACGGCGCAGGTGACCACGTGAACCTTGGCTTCCAGACGCACGCCGGACATGCCCAGCGGCTCGCGCACGCCTTCCTGGTTATCGATCACATAATCCTGCGGCAGGGTGTGCAGCACGCGCTGGTCAGCCGGGATTGCCACAGCCTGGGCAGCGTCGAGGACGCGCTCAAGGTCGGCAGAGCTGACTTCGCGATCACGAATCGCCACGATGCCGTGGGAGTTCAGGCTGCGGATGTGATTGCCGGCCACGCCGACGAACGCCGAGTGGATCCGGCAACCGGCCATCAGTTGCGCTTCTTCGATAGCGCGCTGGATCGACTGAACGGTGGACTCAATGTTCACCACTACGCCTTTTTTCAGGCCGCGGGACGGGTGAGTACCGATCCCGACGATTTCGAGCGTGCCGTCGTCCGCAACCTCGCCTACCAGCGCCACCACCTTGGAGGTGCCGATATCGAGACCGACGATCATTTTGCCGCTTTGCACGTTTGCCATGGGTCCTGCCTCTTCTCAATTCTTCGCGACAGCGGGTTGGGCTGCCGTGGGCGCTACAGGTTCCCGCCAGCCAACGGCAAGGCCGTTGGCGTAGCGCAGATCGATGCGCGCAATGTTCGTAATCTGCTCTTTGAGCGTCTTGTCGTAGATGGCAATGAAGCGGCGCATCTTTTCCACCAGGTTGCCGCGTCCCAGCAGCAGTTCGATTCCGGGACCCGCGCTGCCTGCGCCGGTGGTCAGGAACCAGCTGCCTCGTTCACGCAACTCCAGGCGTGCAATCGAGAAGCCCAATGGCCTGAGCATCTGGCTCAGCACCTGGTATTGCTGCATCACTTGTTGCTGGGCCCGCTGCGGGCCGAACAGCTGTGGCAAGTGTTCGTAGTTCGCCAGCTCGCGCGGGGTGAACGCCTGTCCCTGGTTGTTCAACAGCGACTCATCGCCCCAACGAGCCACCGGCAGTTGTTCTTCCAGGCGAATCACGACCTGATCCGGCCACACCCGACGCACTTCGGCATGGGCAATCCATGGCATCTGTTCAAGCTCGGTGCGCATGCTCGCCAGGTCGATGGTGAAGAAGCTCGACGCCACGTACGGGGCGATCCGCTGCTGCACCGCTTGCTGGCTGATGTAACTCAAGTCACCCTGCACGGCGATTTTGGTGATCGGCCGGTCGGCGTACGGCAGCAAACGCTGTGCGCCTTCGTAAGTACCGAACCCCAACGCCACCAGCAGCACGGGCCAGAACAGGCTTTTCAGAAAACCGAAGTTGGCTTTCGGCAGGCGCACGGACATCGGCTCTTTGGCCACCATTCGGCTGGCACCCCGCGGCACCGGCTTGCGACCGGGTGGTGCGGAGGGCTGATGTCTCAGCTGTGCGCCTTGCATGGTCTTACCCTCGTGGCTCAATGCTTGCGGCCAGAATCGCCAGAACCAGTTGCTGGAAATCCAGGCCGGCGGCACGGGCCGCCATTGGCACCAGACTGTGATCGGTCATGCCCGGTGCGGTGTTGACTTCCAGGAACCAGAACTGCCCGTCGGCGTCCTGCATCACGTCCGCCCTGCCCCAACCGGCAATACCCAGTGCCTCACAGGCTTTGGCCGTGAGGTCCATGAGTTCCTTTTCTTTGTCGCTGTCCAGGCCGCACGGAATGCGGTACTGGGTATCGTTGGCGATGTACTTGGCGTCGTAGTCGTAGAAACTGTGCGTCGTGCCCAAGGCAATCGGTGGCAACACCTGGTCACGCAGGGTGGCGATGGTGAACTCCGGACCGTGAATCCATTGCTCGACCAACACTTGCGAATCGTAGGTACTGGCCGCTTTCCACGCCTCGATCAACTCGGGCGCGGTAGTCACTTTGGCCATCCCGATACTGGAACCTTCATGGGCCGGTTTGACGATCAGCGGGAAGCCCAGTTCCTTGGCCGCCGAAATACAATCGGCCTCGCAGCGCAGTACCGCGTGGCGTGGCGTCGGAATGCCGAGGCTGTGCCAGACCTGCTTGGTGCGCAGTTTGTCCATGGCCAGGGCCGAGGCCAGAATGCCGCTGCCGGTGTACGGAATCCCTGCGCATTCGAGCAGGCCCTGCATGCTGCCGTCTTCACCGCCACGACCGTGGAGGATGATGAAGGCACGGTCGATTTTTTCGTTCAGCAAGCGTTGCAGCAGGTCATCGCCTACATCAATACCGAACGCGTCCACGCCGGCGCTTTGCAGTGCTTCGAGCACCGCGTTACCCGACTTCAGGGACACTTCACGCTCGGCACTCTTGCCGCCGAACAGCACGGCAACGCGACCGAAATCCTTCGGCGCGACAGTGGAGACGAGGTTGGCGTAAGCAGCAGTCATTTCAACTTCCCCTCTACCGGTGCGGCAACGGCCCCGGCGAACAACGGACTGTTCAACAGTTTGGGTGCGAGACCGCCGATATCACCGGCGCCCTGGCACAGCAGAATGTCGCCAGCACGCAGCAGCGGCTTGACGATCGGCGCGAGGTCGATGCCGCGCTCGATATAGATCGGGTCGAGCTGACCGCGCTGACGGATGCTGTTGCACAGCTTGCGGCTGTCGGCGCCCGGAATCGGCTCTTCGCCGGCCGGATAGACTTCCATCAGCAGCAGCACGTTGGCGTCGGCCAGCACATTGACGAAATCGTCGTACAGGTCGCGGGTGCGGCTGTAACGGTGCGGCTGGTAGACCATCACCAGACGGCGCTCCGGCCAGCCACCGCGCACGGCTTTGATCACGGCCGCGACTTCGGTCGGGTGGTGACCGTAGTCGTCCACCAGCATCACGTTGCCGCCTTCGACCGGCAGTTCGCCGTACACCTGGAAGCGACGGCCAACACCCTGGAACCCGGACAAGCCCTGGACGATGGCTTCATCGCTGACGCCTTCGTCGGTGGCGATGCAAATAGTCGCCAGCGCGTTCAACACGTTGTGGTTGCCCGGCATGTTTACCGAGACATCCAGCGGCTCGCGATCAGGGCGCAGCACGGTGAAGAAAGTCTGCATGCCTTGTTGGCGTACGTTGATGGCACGAACGTCGGCGTCATCGCCGAAGCCGTAAGTGACCGTCGGACGCTTCACTAGCGGAAGGATTTCACGCACCACCGGATCGTCCAGGCACACCACCGCCAAACCGTAGAACGGCAGGTTGTGCAGGAACTCGACGAAGGTTTTCTTCAGTTTGTTGAAGTCACCGTCGTAGGTCGCCATGTGATCGGCGTCGATGTTGGTGACCACGGCCACCAGCGGCTGCAAGTGCAGGAAGCTGGCATCGCTTTCGTCGGCTTCGGCGATCAGGTAGCGGCTGGTGCCAAGCTGAGCATTGGTGCCCGCGGCATTCAGACGGCCACCGATGACGAACGTCGGGTCCAGGCCACCGGCGGCGAACACCGAAGCGATCAGGCTGGTGGTGGTGGTTTTGCCGTGAGTACCGGCGACGGCGATGCCGTGGCGGTAGCGCATCAGCTCGGCGAGCATCTCGGCACGCGGCACCACCGGAATCCGGCGTTCCAGCGCGGTCGCGACTTCCGGGTTGGACGTGTTGACGGCGCTCGACACCACCAGCACGTCGGCGGCTGCGGCGTTCTCGGCACGGTGGCCGATGAAAATATGCGCACCAAAAGATTCCAGGCGCTCGGTCACCGGCGAAGCTTTCAGGTCGGAACCGGACACTTGATAGCCCAGGTTCAGCAACACTTCGGCGATGCCGCACATACCCACGCCGCCGATTCCGACGAAGTGGATACGACGGATGCGGCGCATTTCCGGTTGTGGCATGGCTTTCTTGTTCTCAACCATGGGCCACCTCAAGGCAAGTATCGACCACGTTACGAGTGGCATCGGGTTTGGCCAGGCGGCGTGCCGCGCTGGCCATGTCGTTGAGTCGTTGCGGTTGCATCAAGACCTCTGTCAGGCGAGCGGCAAGGTCCGCTGCGCCAGTCGTTCTTTGCGGCATCAGGAAGGCAGCGCCTTCACGGGCCAAATAATCGGCGTTGCGGGTCTGGTGATCGTCGATCGCGTGGGGCAAAGGCACCAGCATCGAAGGCAGACCGGCGGCCGCCAGTTCACTGATGGTCAGCGCTCCTGCGCGGCACACCACCAGGTCGGCCCAGCCATAGGCTTGGGCCATGTCTTTGATGAAAGGCTGTACTTGCGCCTCGACGCCAGCCGCGCGATAGCGCTCTGCAGTCACTTCATCGTGGTTTTTGCCGGCCTGATGGAACACGTCCGGGCGCAGGTCGGGGGCGACTTGCGACAGGGCTTCAGGCAGCAACTTGTTCAACGGCTCTGCGCCCAGGCTTCCGCCCAGGATCAGCAAACGCGCCTTGCGACCGGCCAGGGCAGGTCGCGGTGTTTCGAGGAACAGCTCGGTGCGCACCGGGTTACCGGTGGTCCGACGGCTGTCCGACAGGGTAAAGGTGTCGGGGAACGCTTCACAGACTCGGGCGGCCAACGGCACCAGCAACCGATTGGCGGTACCGGCCACGGCGTTCTGCTCGTGAACGATGACCGGCACGCCGGCCAGTCTGGCTGCAACGCCGCCAGGGCCAGTCACAAAACCACCAAAGCCGACCACACAGACTGGCCGCAGCTGACGAATGATCGCCCGCGCCTGCCAGATCGACTTGAGCAACATGACCGGCGCCTTGAGCAGGGACAATTTGCCCTTGCCGCGCAAACCGCTGGCGTGGATCCGATGCAATTCAATACCGGCCGCCGGCACCAGATCGTTTTCGATCCCGCGGGGCGTGCCGAGCCAGTGCACGGTGTAGCCGCGGGCCTGGAACTCACGCGCACAGGAAAGTGCCGGGAACACATGGCCCCCGGTGCCGCCAGCCATGATCAGTACGTTAGCGCCCATGGTTCGGCTCCTCGGCGAAGTCGCTCTCATGGAATTCCATTTCTTCGCTGCCCAAATGGGTTCGACTCTCCCACTCGATGCGCAGCAACAAGCCAAGACAGGCACAGCAGATCACCAACGAACTGCCGCCATAACTGAGGAATGGCAGGGTCAGACCTTTGGTCGGCAACAGGCCGACGTTCACGCCGATGTTGATCAGGAACTGGCCGATCCACAGGAACGACAAGCCGTAAGCAACGTAGGCGGCAAAAAACTGTTTGGCTTTCTCGGCCCACAGGCCGATGTACATGCCACGAATACACACGAAGACGAACAGCGCCACCGTGCACAAGGAACCCACGGCACCCAGCTCTTCAGCCAGCACCGAAAACACGAAGTCGGTATGGGCTTCCGGCAGGTAGAACTGTTTCTGCACGCTGTTGCCCAGGCCGACGCCCAGCCATTCGCCGCGACCGAAAGCGATCAAGGCCTGGGAGAGCTGATAGCCGGCACCGAACTGGTCGGCCCACGGATCGGCAAAGTTGGTCAGACGCGCCATTCGATACGGCTGCATTTGAATCAACAACACCACCGCCGCGACAGCCAGGACCACCATCAGGGAAAACCGGAACAGGCCGACTCCGCCGAGGAACAGCATTGCCGCCGCCGCCCCCATCATCACGACGGTGGCACCGAAGTCCGGCTCCATCAGCAACAGACCCGCCATTGGCAACAGCACGATGAACGGCTTGAAGAAGCCCATCCAGCTTTCACGCACTTCTTTCTGGCGACGTACCAGATAACCGGCGAGGTAGATCACCACGAACACCTTGGCGATCTCGGAAGGCTGAACGTTGAAGAAACTGAAGCCGATCCAGCGCATCGAACCGTTCACTTCCCGGCCGATCCCCGGGATGATCACCATCACCAGCAAGCCGAACGCACCGATCAGCATCAGCCAGCCCAGGCGTTGCCAGGTGGCAATCGGAATCATCATGGTGACGATGCAGGCACCCAGGCCCAGCACAACGTAGATCAGGTGGCGAATCATGTAGTACAGGGCGCTGCCCGACTGCACCGCCCCCACCTCGGTCGATGCCGAGGCAATCATGATCAGCCCCAGACCGAGCAGTGCCAGGCAACCGGCGAGCATCGGGAAATCGAGGTCGATACCGCGCCCGGTGATCAGCGGCGATGGATACGGCTTGATGATGTTTCTCAAGCTCATGCCAGATCCTCCACGGCGCGGACGAACTGGTGACCACGGTCTTCATAGTTCTTGAACATGTCGAAGCTGGCGCAAGCCGGCGACAGCAGCACCGCGTCGCCCTTTTCGGCGATGGCGCGGCATTGCTCGACCGCTTCGATCAGCGAGCCAACGCGAATCAGTGGCACGGCATCGCCGATGGCCTCACCGATCTTGTCGGAATCACGGCCCATCAAAATGACGGCGCGGCAGTTGGCCGCCACCGGATCACGCAAATCCTTGAATTCGGCGCCCTTGCCATCGCCACCGGCGATCAGCACAAGCTTGCCGTCGATGTCCGCCCCCAGGCCTTCGATGGCCGCCAATGCGGCGCCGACGTTGGTGGCTTTGGAATCGTTGTAATAGCTCACGCCATCAAGGTCGCGGACCCACTGGCAGCGATGCTCGAGCCCGGCGAAATTACGCAGGGCCGAAAGCATGGCGTCGAACGGCAGGCCCACGGCGTGACCCAGCGCCAAGGCCGCCAGGGCGTTGGACTGGTTATGCGCGCCACGAACTTTCAACTCGCGCACCGGCATCAGGTTCTGGAATTCGAAGGCCAGGTATTTCTCGCCGTTCTCTTCTCGAATGCCGAAGGCCTTGAAGTCGGGTTTGTTCAAACCGAAGGTCCAGCACGGCTGACCTTCACCCATCAGCGGACGGCTCAGGGCGTCCTGACGGTTGACCACAAACTGCCTGGCGCCCCGGAAGATCCGGTGCTTGGCCAAGTGATAGGCCGGCAGACCGCTGTAGCGGTCCATGTGGTCTTCACTGATGTTGAGCACGGTCGCCACTTCGGCGTTGAGCTGATCGGTGGTTTCGAGCTGGAAGCTCGACAGCTCCATCACGTACAGCTCGATGTCATCGCTGAGCAAATCCAGCGCCGGCGTGCCGAGGTTGCCACCAACGGCAACACGCTTACCGGCCGCAGCCGCCATCTCGCCGACCAGGGTGGTGACGGTGCTTTTGGCGTTGGAACCGGTAATGGCGACAATCGGCGCTTTCGCGTTACGCGCGAACAGCTCGATGTCGCCGGACATTTTCACGCCACGGGCGGCGGCAGCCTGCAGGGCCGGGGTCGCCAGCGCCAGGCCGGGGCTCACGTAGAGCTCGTCGGCACGGCACAGGAATTCGACGTCCAGCTCGCCACAACGCACTTCCACGTGCGGATAGTCACGCTTGAGCGTGGCCAGTTCCGGTGGATTTTCCCGCGTATCGGCGACAGCAAACGACACGCCCCGGTTCGCCAGGAAGCGAACCAGGGACATGCCGCTCTTGCCGAGGCCGACAACGATGCGGAAGTGGTCAGAAGCGATCAGAGACACTCGTTCTACCTCAGCTTCAGGGTGGCAAGGCCGATCAACACGAGAATCACGGTGATGATCCAGAAACGGACGATCACGCGCGGCTCGGGCCAGCCCTTGAGTTCAAAGTGGTGGTGAATCGGTGCCATGCGGAACACACGGCGACCGGTCAGTTTAAAAGAGGCGACCTGAATGACGACTGACAGGGTCTCCATCACGAACACACCGCCCATGATGAACAGGACGATTTCCTGACGGACGATCACTGCGATGGTGCCCAGGGCCGCACCCAGCGCCAGCGCGCCAACGTCGCCCATGAAGACTTGTGCCGGATAGGTGTTGAACCAGAGGAAGCCCAGGCCCGCACCGATCAAGGCGCCGCAGAACACAATCAGCTCACCCGCGCCCGGTACGTAAGGAATCAGCAGGTATTCGGCGAACTTCACGTTACCCGACAGGTAGCAGAAGATCCCCAGGCCACCGCCGACCATGACGGTGGGCATGATCGCCAGACCGTCGAGGCCGTCGGTCAGGTTGACCGCGTTGCTCGAGCCGACAATCACGAAATAGGTCAGGACGATGAAGCCTGCGCCCAGCGGAATGCTGTAGTCCTTGAGCATCGGCAGGATCAGGGTGGTTTCCACCGGCGTCGCGGCAGTCATATAAAGGAAGATCGCCGCGCCCAGGCCGAACACCGACTGCCAGAAATACTTCCAGCGGCTCGGAAGACCGCGGGAGTTTTTCTCGATGACTTTGCGATAGTCGTCAACCCAGCCGATGGCGCCGAACAGCAGGGTCACCAACAACACGACCCAAACGTAACGGTTGGTCAGGTCAGCCCAAAGCAAGGTGCTGACGCCGATGGAGGAAAGAATCAGCGCGCCGCCCATGGTCGGGGTGCCCGACTTCGACAGGTGCGATTGCGGGCCGTCGTTGCGAACGGATTGACCGATCTGACGGTTCTGCAGAGTACGGATCATCCACGGGCCATAGCACAGCGACAAGACCAGCGCGGTCAGTACACCGAGAATCCCGCGCAGGGTCAGGTACTGAAAGACCGCGAAGCCTTTGTAGAACTGTTGCAGATACTCCGCTAGCAGCAGCAGCATTAATGTTTCTCCAGACTGGTCCCGCACAAAGCGGCAACGATGTTTTCCATCGCAGCGCTGCGCGAGCCCTTGATCAAAAAGGTGGTGTTTGTGTCCTGCTCGGCATCCAGGGCCTTGATCAGTTCAGCCTGTGTGCTGAAGTGAAAGGCCTGCTCGCCGAAAGCGTTCACGGCGTGAGCCATCATTGGCCCGACGGCGTAAAGCGCGGAAACCTTGCCGCGGGCGTAATCGCCCACATCTCGGTGCCCCTGCTCTGCCCACGCGCCCAACTCGCCGATATCCCCGAGCACCAAAACGGTGCGACCGGAAAAGCCGGCGAGTATATCAACGGCGGCGCACATAGAGGTGGGGTTCGCGTTGTATGTGTCATCGATTACGCGCATGCCGTTAGGCGCCAGTTGCGCGACGGTGCGGCCCTTGACCGGTTGCACCGCGCCAAGGCCGGTGGCGATGCCGAACAGCGACACACCCAAGGCATGCGCGGCAGCGGCAGCGGCCATGGCATTGGCGACGTTATGGGTGCCGAGCAGATTCAGCTGAACCCGCTCCACACCTTCAGGGCTGTGCAGGTTGAACGCCGGGCAACCGCGGGCATCGCGATCCAGGTCGCTGGCATGGAAATCGGCGTTGACGTTGCTCAGGGCAAAAGTCAGCACTTTTCGACTGGCGGCACGGGTCTTCCAGATGTCGAAGGCCTTGTCGTCGAGATTCAGCACGGCGATGCCATCGGCATCCAGCCCTTCGAGAATCTCGCCCTTGGCTTCGACGATTTTTTCCGGCCCGCCGAACTCACCAACGTGGGCAGTCCCGGCGTTGTTGATGATGGCCACGTGGGGTTTGGTCATGGCGACGGTGTAGGCAATCTCGCCAATGCGCGAAGCGCCGAGTTCGATCACCGCGGCGGTGTGTTCCGGCGCCAGTTCGAGCAGGGTCAGCGGTGCGCCGAGGTCATTGTTCAGGTTGCCACGGGTCGCCAGCACCGGACCGCGTGTGCGCAGGATGCTTGCCAGCATTTCCTTGACCGTGGTCTTGCCGCTGGAGCCGGTAACCGCCGCGACCGGCTGAGTGAACGCGGCACGGTTGATCGCACCCAACTGGCCGAGGGCCTGGCGGGTGTCCTTGACCAGCAGTTGCGGCAGCGAGCTGTCGGCAACTTCGCGCTCGACCAGTGCACCCACGGCGCCTTTGGCGGCGACGTCATTCAGGTAGTCATGGCCATCGAAACGCGGACCGGCCAGAGCAATAAACAGCTGGCCGGGCTTGATCGCGCGGCTGTCGATGCTGACACCATCGAAGCTGGCATCGACGGAGATCAGACGGGCATTCAGTGCGCCGGTCAGCTCGCTCAGTTTCAAGGCTTTAAGCATGGGCCACCTCCCACGCGGTCAGGGCATGATCGGCCTCGACCAGATCGGAGAAAGCGAGACGCTCACCGTTGATTTCCTGATAGTCCTCATGACCTTTACCGGCCAGGACAATCACGTCATCCGCCGAAGCGCTGGCGATCAACTGGGCAATCGCCTGGCCACGGCCGGCGACAAAGGTGACTTTATCCACAGCGGTGAAACCGGCGCGGATGTCGTCGAAAATCGCGGCAGGGTCTTCGGTGCGCGGGTTGTCGTCGGTGACCAGCACACCATCGGCCAGGCGCTCGACCACTTCAGCCATCAGCGGACGCTTGCCGCGATCGCGATCACCGCCGCAACCGAACAGGCACAGCAACCGGCCTTTGGCGTGAGGACGCAGGGCCATCAAGACTTTTTCCAGCGCATCCGGCGTGTGGGCGTAATCGACCACCACCAACGGCTGAGTGCCGCCGCCCAGACGCTGCATGCGACCGGCCGGGCCTTCGAGTTTCGGCAGCACGTTGAGGATTTCGTCCAGCGCGTAGTCCAGACCGAGCAAGGCACCGACCGCGGCCAACACGTTGCTCAGGTTGAAACGGCCGAGCAAGGTGCTGCGCAAATGGTGTTCGCCCTGCGGCGTAACCAGCGTGGCGCGCACGCCTTCGTCACTGAACTGGGCTTCGCGGCAATACAGGTAAGCGCGGGAGTCTTCCAGGCTGTAAGTGATCAGCCGCGACTCACGCTCATCAGCCGCCAGTTGCCGGCCAAAATCGTCGTCGAGGTTGACCACCCGGCACTTCAGATCATTCCAGGCAAACAACTTGGCCTTGGTTTCGCCATAGGCCTGCATGGTGCCGTGGTAATCCAGATGATCGCGCGACAGGTTGGTCATCACCGCCACATCGAAGGCCAGTGCGGTTACGCGGCCCTGATCCAGCCCATGGGAAGAGACTTCCATGGCCACGGCTTTGGCACCGGCCTTTTTCAGGTCGGCGAGGGTTGCTTGCAGCGCAATCGGGTTCGGTGTGGTGTGCAAGCCGCTTTCCAGCGCGCCATGGAAACCGGAGCCCAAAGTGCCAACGATACCGCAGTGTTGACCGAGCAAATCGAGGGCTTGCGCGACCAATTGGGTCACGCTGGTTTTACCGTTGGTGCCGGTCACGCCGATCAGGTTCATGTGACGGCTCGGGTCGCCGTAAAAGCGCCCGGCGATGTCCGACAGCTGCGCCGCCAGGCCTTTGACCGGAATCAGCGGCACGTCGGTAATCGGCAGCACGGTCGCGCCTTCGACTTCATAAGCCACGGCGGCAGCACCGCGCTGCAAGGCGTCGGCGATGTGCGCACGACCGTCGAACTTGCCACCAGGGACCGCAAGGAACAAATCACCTGCCCGTACGTTACGGCTGTCCAGCGCCAGTTCGCGGATCAATAGATCATGGCCGGCGTGGGCGAAAATCTTGTTCAGGCTCAGCGACATCAGCCGCGCCCTCCATTAGCTTTCAGCGGAACGACCGGTGCGGCGTTCGCTTGTTGAGTGGCTGGCAGGTTGTCCGGGGTGATGTTCATCAGGCGCAAGGTCCCGGACATCACTTTGCTGAACACCGGCGCCGATACCAGACCACCGAAATAACCGGCCTTGGTCGGTTCGTCGATCACCACCACGATCGCGTAACGCGGGTCGCTCATCGGGCCGAAACCGGCGAACAGCGAGCGGTAGGAGTTCTCGGCGTAGCCTTTGGTTCCGACCGACGTCTTACGCGCAGTACCCGACTTGCCGCCCACGTGATACGCCGGCACCTGCGCACGGAATACGCCGCGCGGGGCTTCGATCACTTGTTGCAGCATGCCTTGCATGGTTTTCGCGACGGCTTCCGGCAGCACCTGAGTGGTTTGCGGCGCCTTGTCGGTTTTGATCAGGGTCAACGGCGCGAGGCGACCATTGTTGGCCAGGGCCGAGAAAGCGTGGACCAACTGGATCGCGGTCACGGAAATACCGTAGCCGTAGGACAGCGTGGCGGTTTCAGCCTTGCGCCATTCGCGGTAGTTCGGCAGGTTGCCGACGCGCTCACCCGGGAACCCCAAGCCGGTGTCCTGGCCGAGGCCAACTTTCTGTGCCAGACGGAAAATCGTTTCGCCACCGATATCGAACGCGACCTTACTCATGCCGACGTTACTGGAATTGATCAGGATACCGGTCAGGTCGAGCACCGGACCTTCGGTCTTGGATACGTCCTTGATGGTGTATTTACCAATCTGCAAGCTGCCCGGGTACACCTCGACGGTGTCGCTCGGTTTCCAGCGCCCGGTTTCGATCGCGGCGCTCATGGAGATCGCTTTCATGGTCGAACCCGGCTCGAACACGTCGATCATCGCGCGGTTGCGCATCATCGCCGGTTGCAGGTTGCGACGGTTGTTCGGGTTGTAGGTCGGCTGGTTGACCATGGCGAGAATCTCGCCGGTCTTCACGTCCATGATCACCAGACTACCGGCCTTGGCGCCGTTCTCGATGATCGCGTTGCGCAGCTCGCGGTTGGCCAGGTATTGCAGACGCAGGTCAATGGACAACGCCAAGGGCTTGCCGGCCTTGGCGTTTTTGGTGACCTGGACATCTTTGATCAGCCGGCCGCGCCGGTCCTTGATGACCTGTCGCTTGCCGGGCACCCCGGCCAGCCATTCGTCGTAGGCCAGCTCGACGCCTTCGCGTCCGTGATCGTCGATGTCGGTAAAGCCGACCATGTGGGCGGTGACTTCACCGGCCGGGTAGAAACGCCGGAATTCTTCGATGCCATAAACGCCCGGCACTTTCAGATCGAGCACAGCCTGGCCCTGCTCAGGGGTCAGCCCGCGCACCAGGTAGATGAATTCTTTGTTGGCCTGGGCTTCGAGACGTTCGGCCAGGGCTTTGGGATCCTGCCCCAGGGCAGCCGCCAGTGCCGGCCATTTCTCTTTGGCCAGTTGCATTTCCTTGGCGTTGGCCCACAGGGTGGTGACCGGGGTACTCACGGCCAACGGCTCGCCGTTACGGTCGGTGATCAGACCACGGTGAGCCGGAATTGGAATATGACGAACACTGCGCGCGTCACCCTGACCTTTAAGGAAGTCACGGTCGACCACTTGCAGATCAATGATGCGCCAGGAAATCGCCGCCACCATGATGCCGAGCAAGCCCAGTACCAGACGGAACCGCCAGGGGAAGAGTGCGCCTTCGAGTTTCATCATGGCGCCACCATCTGCACTTCAGCAGCGCCAGGAATGCGCATCTTCAGTTGCTCGGTCGCCAACACTTCGATACGGCTGTGGGCGGTCCAGGTGCTTTGTTCGAGAATCAACCGGCCCCACTCCGCCTGCGCCTTGTCGCGCACGCTCAATTCGTTGTACAGCGTATTCAACAGCTGACGGTTCCAGTGGGCGCTATAGGACACGCCGATGGCCGACACGAGCACACCGATAAACAGCAGCAGCATGAAAAAGCTTCCGCCGGGAAGTGGTTTGGCGAAAAGCTTGCTCACCGCAGTTTCTCCGCGACGCGCATGATGGCGCTACGGGAACGTGGGTTGGCTTTGAGTTCGGCCTCGGAGGCGGATTGCGCTTTGCCATGGACTTTGATTTTCGGTTCGAAAGCGACGTGACGGACCGGCAAATTGCGCGGCAGGTTGTCGGCTTCACCTTTCACCAGTTTGCGCATGAACAGTTTGACGATGCGGTCTTCCAGCGAGTGGAAGCTGATCACCACCAGACGACCGCCGACTTCCAGGCACTCCAGCGCGGCTTCGAGGCCGGTTTCCAGATCGCCCAGCTCGTTGTTGACGTGAATACGCAGCCCCTGGAATGCACGGGTGGCCGGGTTCTTGCCCTTTTCCCATGCAGGGTTGGCAACTTTCAGCACTTCTGCCAGATCGGCAGTGCGCTCGAACGGCTTGATGTCGCGACGTTCGGCCACGGCACGCGCCATGCGGCCGGAAAAACGTTCTTCGCCGTATTCCTTGAACACCCGGGCGATTTCTTCCACCGGCGCGGTATTGACGAACTCGGCGGCGCTGATCCCGCGGGACGGGTCCATGCGCATGTCCAAAGGGCCGTCGTTGAGAAAACTGAAGCCGCGCTCAGGGTCGTCGAGTTGAGGCGAAGACACGCCCAGGTCAAGCAGAACACCGCTGACCTTGCCGGCCAGACCGCGTTCGGCGACTTCCGAACCGAGCTCGGCAAAGCTGCGCTGTACAACGACAAAGCGGCCGTCTTCGGCCGCTAGCGTTTGCCCGGTGGCAATCGCTTGAGGATCTTTGTCGAACCCGAGCAACCGACCATCGGGCCCGAGCTTGCTGAGGATCAACCGGCTATGTCCGCCGCGCCCGAACGTGCCGTCCAGATAGCAGCCATCAGGACGTACGGCGAGAGCCTCGACGGCTTCGTCAAGCAGTACGGTGATGTGGTTAAAGCCGCTATCAATAGTCACAGGATCAAATCACGCAGTTCATCAGGCATGGCGCCCGGTTGTTGAATGGCAGCCAGGTCAGCGGCAGAAACCGCATTCCAGGCATCCTCGTCCCACAATTGGAACTTGTTCAGTTGGCCTACCAACATTGCGCGCTTATCCAACTTGGCATATTCGCGAAGACGCGGCGGAACCAGAAAACGACCACTGCCATCGAGCTCGAGGTCGACGGCATTACCAATCAGTAAACGTTGCAGGCGGCGGTTTTCTTCGCGAAGCGAAGGCAGTGCGCGCAGTTTGGTTTCGATAATTTCCCACTCATCGAGGGGATAAACACACAAACACGGATCAACGGCATCGATGGTGACGATTAATTGACCGGAACTACGCGAAACGAGCTCGTCACGGTACCGGCTCGGCATGGCGAGACGGCCCTTTGCATCGAGACTGATAGCGTTAGCTCCGCGAAACACGTCAGCGTTTCTCCAAATATTAGCGTTTTGCGCTCAAAAAACCCACTTCATGCCACTTTCCGCCACTTGCGCACACTATAGGAATGCGCCCACCACACCGTCAAGGCGCGGATAGAAGGAAAAGCCTTACAGAACGGAGATTTAGGAGTGTAAAAGGAGGGGAAACGAGAATCTGGCGGATGAATTTGTTCAATAACTTGAATCAGCACAGAAGGCTGCGTTCAGAAGTTAAAGTAGTTTGTTAAGAGTAAGATTTTTTCGGTATTACAAAAGCGCTTCTGCTATTGATTCAGCAGGGAGGGAAATTGCCATTACGCATATCGCTGCCAATGATTGAAGCAGAGAGAAAAAAAGGTGGAGAGTCGATCTGTAAGCCGGGTTCTGTCTTGAACAGTCATTCGTCTACGATGGCCATCACTGGACATCTTTAGCAACCTACCCGGTCCCAGCGCGGGCCACGCCTTGGGACCCTATTTGGTCTTGCTCCAAGTGGGGTTTACCTAGCCACGAACTGTTGCCAGACGTGCGGTGCGCTCTTACCGCACCTTTTCACCCTTACCGGCGCCGAAGCGCTTAGGCGGTTATTTTCTGTGGCACTTTCCGTAGGCTCACGCCTCCCAGGCATTACCTGGCACTTCGCCCTATGGAGCCCGGACTTTCCTCCCCCCCCTAATTTTCATAGAGGGCAGCGACTGTCCGATCGACTCTCCGCCGCGAAGATTAACGGCAGAGCGGTCGAAGAACAAGCTCTAAAAGCCTCTGGCCGGCGCTGCGCGTCGCTTTTTTACTCGCCCTTCTGCTTATCCAGCGCAACCTGATAGAGCACATTCTTGCGCTCGCCAGTAATTTGCGCCGCCAATGCCGCCGCACGCTTGAGCGGCATTTCTTCAAGCAGCAGATTGAGAATACGCATGGCTTCGCTGCTGACAGCGTCCTCAGTCTCGGGAGCAGACCAGCCAGCGACCAGCACTACGCACTCGCCGCGCTGCTGGTTGCTGTCCGATTCGACGAACTCGCGCAACTCGGCCAGCGGCAAGCCTTTAAGGGTTTCGAAGGTCTTGGTCAGCTCGCGCGCCAGCAATGCCGGACGATCGGCCCCGAATACCAGCTCCATGTCTTGCAGGCACTCAAGGATGCGGTGTGGAGCCTCATAAAAAATCAGCGTGCGCGGCTCTTCTTTTATCAGCTCCAGGCGAGCGCGTCGGCCGACAGCCTTGGCCGGTAGAAACCCTTCGAAGATGAAACGGTCCGATGGCAACCCCGCCGCCGAGAGTGCCGCAATCAATGCGCAGGCACCCGGAACCGGCACCACATTGATCCCTGCGGCACGGGCCTGACGCACCAGGTGATAACCCGGATCGGAAATCAGCGGCGTCCCGGCATCGGAGATCAATGCCACATCGTCGCCAGCGAGCAAGCGAGTGATAAAGCGGCTGCCTTCATCCCGCTCGTTGTGTTCATGGCAGGCCGCCAGCGGCGTGGGGATGCCGAAGTGCTGCATCAATCGCTGGGAATGGCGAGTGTCTTCGGCAGCAATCAACGAAACCTCGCGCAGGATCTTCAGCGCACGCGCACTGATGTCGTCCAGGTTGCCGATGGGCGTCGCCACCACATAAAGCGAGCCAGCAGCGGAATTCAAAGCACCTGGAGCAGTCAAAGCGCACACCTCATGATCGGTAAAAGCCGCCATTGTAGCGCGTAGCGACATTCGCGATACCTGCAAGCAACCCTCGGTTTTCCTGCCTTTTGTGCAGTGTCGCAACATTTGCATGAGCTAAATTGATCGATTCACGCCAGTAACATCGCGCCCCGGCCAGCGCTTGGGTACAATTCCACGCCTATTTGATCGAGTATCAGGAACACTTACATGATCGCTTGCCTGCGGCTGTTCTCTGCCCTCTGCCTCGCTGCCTTGCTGGCGGCTTGCGCCAGCTCGCCCTCCTCCAGCCTTGGCGAACTTCCACGGACCCCGGATGCCAGTGTCGAGCAACTGCTCGAACAGGCCACTCAAAGTAAAGCGCCGGACAAGGCAGCCTTGCTGCGCTTGAGCGCGGCAGACCTGGCTTATCGTCAGGGCAATGCCGGCCAATCCGCGCAAATCCTGCAACAAGTACCGATGGAACAACTCAAGCCTGGCCAACAGGTCTTCGCCAGCACCCTGGCGGCAGAATTGGCCATGGTGCGCAATCAGCCCAAAGCGGCGCTGACGGCCCTGAGCCATCCGAGCCTGCAACGGCTGAGCGAACTGCCAGCCGAGCAACAGGTTCGCACCGGCACCGTCCATGCCCGCGCCCTTGAGGCCGACGGCCAAACCCTGGCCGCCGCACGGGAGCGCATTTTCATCGCCCCCATGCTGAGCGATCAAGCTGCGAGCAAAAACCACGAAGCGATCTGGACCCTGATCGCTTCACTGCCGACCGATCAATTGCAGCCGACCACCGACGACGACCTCGGCGGCTGGTTGAGCCTGGCCCGGGCAGTGAAAACAGCCGGCACCCTGGAACAGCAGCAAGCCGCGATCGACAACTGGCGCGCGAACAATCCAAAGCACCCGGCCGCCATCCAGCTGCCACTGCCATTGACCAAACTCAAGGATCTGGCCAGCCAGCCCCTGAGCAAGATTGCCCTGCTGCTGCCGCAAGACGGCCCGCTGGCCTCGGTCGGCAAAGCATTGCGTGAAGGCTTCATGGCCGCACACTACCAGGCGCAACAAGCCGGGCAGAAGCCGCCAGCCATCGAGTTCTATGACAGCTCGCGCCTGACCTCCCTCGACGAGTTCTATCGCAAGGCCCAGGCCGACGGCGTGCAATTGGTGGTCGGGCCGCTGGAAAAACCGCTGGTCAAACAGCTCAGCGCTCGCCCGCAACTGCCGATCACCACCCTGGCGCTGAACTACAGCGAAGGCGAACAAGGTCCGGCCCAGCTGTTCCAGTTCGGCCTTGCCGCTGAAGACGAAGCCCGCGAAGTATCCCGTCGTGCGCGCGCCGATGGCCTGCATCGCGCCGCCATCATGGTGCCGAAAGGCGAATGGGGTGACCGCGTACTCAGAGCATTCAGCCAGGATTGGCAAGCCAACGGCGGCAGCATTGTCGCGACCGAGCGCGTCGACCAACCGGTGCAACTGGCCCAGCAAATTGCCGACATGTTCCAGCTGCGTCAGAGCGAAGGCCGCGCCAAGAGCCTGCAAAACACCGTTGGCTCGCAGGTAGCCGCCCAGCCTTCGCGTCGTCAGGACATCGAGTTCATCTTCCTGGCCGCGACGCCGCAACAGGCTCAACAGATCAAACCGACCCTGAACTTCCAGTACGCGGGTGACGTGCCGGTTTACGCCACCTCCCACGTATTCAGCGCCAGCGGCGACCAGAACCAGTACAACGACATGAACGGTATTCGCTTCTGCGAAACCCCATGGCTGCTGGATGCCAACGACCCGCTGCGCAAACAAGTCACCGCACAATGGCCACAAGCCGCTGGCAGCCTTGGCCGTCTATACGCGATGGGCGTTGACGCCTATCGCCTGGCACCACGCCTGGGGCAACTCAAGGCCTTGCCGGACAGCCGCATCGAAGGTCAATCGGGCAGTCTGGGCATGACTCAGAATCAACGGGTCGTGCGTCAGTTGCCATGGGCACAGTTCGTCAGCGGTCAGGTTCAACGCCTGCCGGACACCTCACGCTGATGCCCGACAGGTCACGCCAGCAGAGCGGCAAGGATGCCGAGCGCCATGCGCTCGAGCATCTTCAGCAACAAGGTCTGCGCCTGCTGGCGCAGAACTGGTTATGTAAACGCGGCGAGCTTGATCTGGTCATGCTTGATGGCGATACAGTAGTATTCGTCGAAGTCCGCTACAGAAAAAACACCCAATGGGGTGGTGCGCTCGATAGCATCGATGAGCGCAAACGGCAGAAACTGATTTTCGCCGCGCAGTACTTTCTTCAGCGCGAGTCGCGTTGGGCCAATTCCCCTTGCCGCTTCGACGTGGTTGCCATCGACAGCAACCTTGATCAGTTGAACTGGTTGCAGAATGCCTTCGACAGCTGATCGCTTGCGCCCCGAACCGGACACCTTCACCCAACACTTTTGCTCTTTGCTTTGCGGGCTGCACATTCATGTGCCGAGTAGCCGCGCTAATTAAGGTCACACAGATGGACATGCAATCGCGAATTCGCCAGCTTTTTCAGGCCAGTATCGACACCAAGCAACAGGCGATGGACGTACTTGCACCGCACATCGAGCAAGCCAGCCAGGTCATGGTCAACGCCCTGCTCAACGAGGGCAAAATGCTGTCCTGCGGCAACGGCGGTTCCGCCGGTGACGCACAACACTTCTCGTCCGAACTGCTCAACCGCTTCGAGCGCGAGCGCCCGAGCCTGCCGGCCATCGCGCTGACCACCGACAGCTCGACGATCACCTCGATCGCCAACGACTACAGTTACAACGAAATCTTCTCCAAACAGATCCGCGCCCTTGGCCAACCGGGTGACGTATTGCTGGCCATTTCCACCAGCGGCAACTCGGCGAACATTATTCAAGCGATCCAGGCCGCACATGATCGCGAAATGATTGTCGTAGCATTGACGGGGCGTGATGGCGGCGGCATGGCGTCACTGCTTTTGCCGGAGGACGTCGAGATTCGCGTACCGGCCAACGTCACTGCACGTATTCAGGAAGTCCACCTGCTGGCGATCCATTGCCTTTGCGATCTGATCGACAGCCAACTGTTCGGGAGTGAAGAATGACCCCTAATCGCCTAGGCCTTCTGGCCTTGACCCTGTGCCTCGGCATCAGCGGCTGCACCTCGGTGGTTAACGCCAGCCGTGAAGCGCCAATCGACGATGACCGCGGCACCCGCACCTTCGGCAGCAAAATCGACGACTCCCTGATCGAAACCAAGGCCGGTGTAAACATCGCCAAGGCCGATCCGGACCTGGACAACAACTCGCATATCGTCGTCACCAGCTTCAACGGCGTGGTACTGCTGGCCGGGCAAACCCCGCGCGCCGACCTCAAGGCCAAGGCCGAACAGGTCGCCGCCTCCGTTCAGCGCGTGAAGAAGGTGCACAACGAACTGCAAGTGCTGCAGCCCTCCTCGCTGCTGGCGCGCCAGAACGACACCTGGCTGACCACCAAGATCAAGACCCAGATGCTTACCGATCCCTCCATCCCGGGCTCGCGCATCAAGGTTGTGACCGAAAACGGCATCGTTTATCTGCTCGGCCTGCTGACCAAGCAGGAAGCGGCGCAGGCGACCAATCTGGTGCAAGGCGTTTCTGGCGTGCAGAAGATTGTGAAGCTGTTTGAGTACATCGACTGATACACCCCTCCTGCAGTAATAAAAAAGGCGATCCATCCGGATCGCCTTTTTTATTACTTCACCACCTTCAAACTGGGTCGACCGCTGGGACGCGGCGGCTCGCTGTCGGGTGGCGGGATATCATCATCCGGCTCGATCTCATCCTCGTCTTCCAGAGGCGATTCCATATCGAACACCATGCCCTGACCGTTCTCCCGAGCGTAAATGCCCAGGATCGACGCGATAGGCACGTACAGGGTGTGTGGCACGCCACCGAAGCGCCCCTCGAAACTGACCGCCTCGTTATCCATGTGCAAATGACGCACGGCTGCCGGGGATACGTTCAGGACAATCTGCCCGTCACTGGCAAAACCCTGAGGCACCTGCACCGACGGATACTCGGAATTGACCAGCATGTGCGGGGTGCAATCGTTGTCCACAATCCACTCGTAGAGCGCGCGGACCAGATAAGGTCGACTGGAGTTCATAGCGGCTCCTTAAGCCTTAGCGCATATCGCGTTCGACACCAGACAGACTCGCCTGGAAAGCCTCACGCGCAAACGAGCGCTCCATGTAATCAAGCAGCGGCTTGGCAGGCCGCGGCAGTTCTATACCCAGAATCGGCAATCGCCAGAGTATTGGCAATAGGCAGCAATCCACCAGACTTTGTTCCTCACTGAGGAAAAACGGCTTGTCGGCGAATAGCGGCGACACGCCTGTCAGGCTTTCGCGCAGCTCTTTACGAGCCACCACGCGAGCTGCTTCCTTGGTCCGCGAATCCAGAATCAGATCCACCAGGCCACACCAGTCACGCTGAATGCGATGAATCAGCAGACGGCTGTTGGCACGCGCCACAGGATAAACCGGCAGTAGTGGCGGATGCGGGTAACGCTCATCCAGATATTCCATCACCACGGTCGACTCCCACAACGCCAGGTCACGATCGACCAGGGTGGGCAGGCTTCCGTAAGGGTTCACTTCAATCAGTTTAGGCGGCTGACGACCAGCCTCCACGTAAATGATCTCGGCGCTGACACCCTTCTCTGCAAGTACGATGCGCACTCGGTGGGAATAGTGGTCGGCGGGGTCGGAGTAACAGGCCAACCGATTGGTCACGCCCATGGCGGTCCTCCTCGCTTGTTGAAATTATCGGAAACGGAAAAACACGCGCGCCCAGAGGGCGCCTCCCGTAACGCCTGGATCACCAGACTCGTTACACCTTCAGAGACGCCCCTGGGCGCGTGCGATTAACAGCAATGGCTTACAACGTTATCAATGGACGTCTTTCCAGTATTCACGCTTGAGCAAGTAAGCGAATACGAAGAAGAACGCCAGGTACAGCAACACATAGGTACCGATGCGCTGATGCTGCAGCTTCACCGGGTTGGCCGAGTAGGCCAGGAAGGTCACCAGATTCTTGACCTTCTCGTTGAACTGCTCTTCGGTCAGCGTGCCGGTTTTCGGCAATACAGTCAGTTGATCGCAGGCTTCATGAGTCAAAGCGGTGCCGGTCAGCGGATCGAATTGCTTCTTGCCGTCATCGACGACTTGAACCTGTTTACAGCCTACCACCTGGCGACCCTGCAAGCCGACCAGAACGTTAGGCATGCCGACGTTCGGGAACACCTTATTGTTCACGCCCCATGGACGCGACGGGTCTTCATAGAACGAACGCAGGTAGCCATAGAGCCAATCTGTGCCACGAACGCGAGCCACCAGTGTCAGGTCGGGTGGCGCCGCACCAAACCAGGTCTTGGCGTCAGCCGGCTGCATGCCGATGCTCATGTGGTCGCCGATCTTGGCACCAGTAAACACCAGCTTCTCGAGCATCAGCTCGTGAGGAATGCCCAGGTCATCGGCGACACGCTCGTAACGCTGGAACTTGGCACTGTGGCAGCCCATGCAATAGTTGGCAAACGTACGTGCGCCATCCTGCATGGCAGCCTTGTCGGAAACGTCGACGTCGACTTTTTCCAGCTCTGGGCCGCCGTGTTCGGCCGCGAAGGACAGTGCTGGCAGAGCAGCAAGAATCAGTACAGCAAATAGTTTTTTCATCAGCCAGTCACCCTTTCCGGAACCGGTTTGGTCTTCTCGAGCCTGGTGTAGAACGGCATCAGAATGAAGTAGGCGAAGTACAGGAAGGTACAAACCTGCGACAGCAACGTACGTTCCGGGGTAGGCGCCATGACGCCCAGCCAGCCAAGAATCACGAAGGAGATGCAGAATACCCAGAGCCAGATCTTGCTCAGCCAGCCCTTGTAGCGCATGGACTTGACCGGGCTACGGTCAAGCCAGGGCAGGACGAACAGCAAGGCAATCGAAGCACCCATGGCAACAACACCCAGGAGCTTGTCCGGAACTGCCCGCAGAATCGCGTAGAACGGCGTGAAGTACCAGACCGGAGCGATGTGTTCAGGGGTCTTGAAGGCGTTCGCCACCTCAAAGTTCGGCTTCTCGAGGAAGTAGCCGCCCATTTCCGGGAAGAAGAACACGATCGCGCAGAAGATGAACAGGAACACCACCACGCCGACGATATCTTTCACGGTGTAGTACGGATGGAAGGCAATGCCGTCCAGCGGTACGCCGTTTTCGTCTTTGTGTTTCTTGATGTCCACGCCGTCCGGGTTGTTCGAACCCACTTCGTGCAACGCCAGAATGTGCAGCACCACCAGGCCGAGGATCACGATCGGCAAGGCAACCACATGCAAGGCGAAGAAACGGTTCAGGGTAATACCGGAAATCAGATAGTCACCACGAATCCACTGGGTCAGGTCGTTACCGATGACAGGGATCGCACCGAACAGCGAGATGATCACCTGGGCCCCCCAGTAGGACATCTGGCCCCACGGCAGCAGGTAACCCATGAAGGCTTCAGCCATCAGCGCCAGGTAGATCAGCATGCCGAACACCCACACCAGCTCACGCGGCTTCTGGTACGAACCGTAGAGCAGGCCACGGAACATGTGCAGATAAACCACGATGAAGAACGCCGAAGCGCCAGTGGAGTGCAGCAGACGCAGGATCGAGCCGTACTCGACGTCGCGCATGATGTATTCGACGGAAGCGAATGCTTCTTCCGCCGACGGGGTGTAGCTCATGGTCAGCCAGACACCGGTAACGATCTGGTTGACCAGAACGAGCAGCGCCAGGGAGCCAAAGAAATAGAAGAAGTTGAAGTTCTTCGGGGCGTAATACTTGCTGAGATGGTCCTCCCACATTTTGGTCGCGGGGAAGCGCGCATCAACCCAATCCATGAACTTGCTCATCACGCTTTCTCCGTATCGACGCCAACGACAATGATGTCATCGGTCTCATAGGAATGCGGGGGAACTGGCAGGTTCAAAGGCGCGGGTTGCGACTTGTAGACGCGGCCAGCCAAATCGTAGTGGGAACCGTGGCAAGGGCAGAAGTAGCCCCCGACCCAATCCTTGCCCAGATCGGCAGGTGCCACTTCCGGACGGAAGGTCGGTGAGCAACCCAAGTGAGTGCAGATGCCGATCAGCAGCAGGACTTCTGGCTTGATCGAACGCGTCTGCGGGTCGACATAGGTCGGTTGCGTCGAGTTCTTGGAGGCGGGGTCAGACAGCTGGCCCTCAATCTTTTTCAGATTCCCCAGGATTTCCTCGGTACGGCGGACGATGAATACCGGCTGGCCGCGCCACTCAGCAATCATTTGCTGGCCTGGCTCGATTTTGCTGACATTCACTTTCACCGGTGCACCTGCGGCTTTCGCCTTGGCACTGGGAAACCATGACCCCACGAACGGGACCGCAGCCCCCACCGCTCCTGCAGCACCCACCACGGATGTGGCTGCTACCAAGAAGCGACGCCGGCCTGCATTCACGCCGTCATTGCTCATTCAGTCCTCTCCCATCAGCTTTGTGGCCTGTTAAATCAGGCGTCTACTAAGTAAAAATCTGAACTTATAAAAATTTTGCCGAATGGTAATGAAAAGCCCCAATTCTGACAAGGTAATTACCGAAGGGCTCCACTGCCAAGCCTTGTAGTATAGGGCCTCTGCGGATGTGGCAAGTTGTCACAGCGTAATTCGCTGATAAATAGCGCCCATAAAAAAACGCCCAGCTTCGCAAGGAAACTGGGCGTTCTTTTTGAACGTGAAAGCGAATTAACGCTTCGAGTACTGCGGACGCTTACGCGCTTTACGCAGACCTACTTTCTTACGTTCAACTTCACGTGCATCGCGGGTTACGAAGCCAGCTTTGCGCAGAGCAGAGCGCAGAGTTTCGTCGTAGTCCATCAGAGCGCGAGTGATACCGTGGCGGATTGCGCCAGCTTGACCACTTACACCACCGCCGATCACGGTGACGTAGATGTCGAACTTCTCGACAGTCTCAGTCAATTCCAGCGGCTGACGAACTACCATGCGAGCAGTTTCGCGGCCGAAGAAATTATCCAGCGAACGGTTGTTGATGGAGATGTTACCAGTGCCCGGACGCAGGAAAACGCGTGCGGTTGCAGTCTTGCGACGGCCAGTGCCGTAATTTTGAGTCGCCGACATAATGAACTATTCCGTTAAAACTTCAGTTCTTGGGGCTGCTGAGCAGTATGAGGGTGAGCAGCGCCCGCATAGACTTTCAGCTTACGATACATGTCGCGACCCAGCGGGTTCTTAGGCAGCATGCCTTTGACCGCGGTCTCGATCACGCGCTCAGGGGCTTTAGCGATCAGCTTTTCGAAGTTGATCGACTTGATGCCGCCCGGGAAACCGGAGTGGGAGTAGTACATTTTGTCAGTGGTTTTAGCGCCAGTAACACGTACTTGCTCAGCGTTGATTACGACGATGTAGTCGCCGGTGTCAACGTGAGGAGTGTACTCAGCCTTGTGCTTGCCACGCAGACGGCTCGCGATTTCAGTGGCCAGACGACCCAGGGTCTGACCAGCAGCGTCGACGACAAACCAGTCGCGCTTTACTGTTTCCGGTTTAGCAGTAAAAGTTTTCATTCTTTATAGCCTCAGGGGCCGCCCTGTAAATTAGACGGCGGATCTTACTGAATAGTGCGTACTTTGACAAGTCAAAGGCAGCCGAATACAGACGCTTTCGGGGGCTCGGGTCGGCGCGTCCGTTCAACGGCAAGATTCTTCGGCGGCGGCGCATCACTTCCACTGCAGAAAGAGGTGCGCAATTATGCAGATTGCGAAAAATATTTCAACCTGCTTTTATGATTGTTTTGCCCAAGGAGCACCCGATGGACTATCGCCAGCTAGGCCGTACCGATCTGAACGTGAGCGCCATCTGCCTCGGCACCATGACCTGGGGCGAGCAAAACAGTGAGGCTGAAGCCTTCGCCCAGATCGAACGCGCCAAGGGCGCCGGGATCAATTTCATCGACACCGCCGAGATGTACCCGGTGCCGCCCAAGGCCGACACCTACGCTACCACCGAGCGCTACATCGGCAACTACTTCAAAAGTCGCGGCGATCGCGCCGACTGGATCCTGGCGAGCAAGATCGCCGGCCCCGGTAACACCATCGACTACATTCGCGACAAAAACCTGCGGCACAACCGCCAACACATCCGCGAAGCCGTGGACGCCAGCCTCAAGCGCTTGCAGACCGATTACATCGACCTCTATCAACTGCACTGGCCGGAACGCAGTACCAATTTCTTTGGCCAGCTCGGTTACAAACACAAGATCGAAGCCAATCTGACGCCACTGGAGGACACCCTCGAAGCGCTGGACGAACAGGTCAAGGCCGGCAAGATCCGCCACATCGGCCTGTCCAACGAAACCCCGTGGGGCACCATGCGCTTCCTTGCCCTCGCCGAAGCCCGTGGCTGGCCCCGCGCGGTATCCATCCAGAACCCCTACAACCTGCTCAATCGCAGCTTCGAAGTCGGTCTGGCGGAAATTGCCATCCGCGAACAATGTGGCTTGCTGGCTTACTCACCACTGGCGTTCGGCTTTCTGTCGGGCAAGTACGAAGGTGGCGCGCGTCCGCCCAAAGGTCGCCTGAGCCTCTACAGCCGCTTCAGCCGTTATTTCAACCCACAGTCGGAAGCAGCGTGCAGTCGTTACGTGGCACTGGCCCGTAAACACGGCCTGGACCCCGCGCAGATGGCGCTGGCATTCGTCACACAACAGCCATTCGTGACCAGCAACATCATTGGCGCAACCACGCTTGAGCAACTGGACAGCAACATTGCCAGCGTCGATTTGAAGCTGTCGGATGAAGTGCTGGCAGGCATTGAGGCGATTCACCAGGATCAGCCGAATCCTGCACCGTAACTTACGTCGACGATCGTTCCCACGCTCTGCGTGGGAACGCATCCCGTGACGCTCCGCGTCACTTCCGAAGCGGACGCAGAGCGTCCATGGCGGCATTCCCACGCAGAGCATGGGAACGATCACGCTGCATTACAGCGACCGCGCAATAATCTCCTTCATGATTTCATTGGTCCCGGCATAAATCCGCTGCACCCGCGCATCCGCCCATGCCCGGGCAATCGGGTATTCCCACATGAATCCGTAACCGCCATGCAACTGCACGCATTCGTCGAGCACCTTGCATTGCAGGTCGGTGCCCCAGTACTTGGCCATCGCCGCCGTCGGCACGTCGAGCTTGCCTTGCAGATGCAGTTCCAGGCAGCGATCGACGAAGACCCGGCCGATCTGAATCTCGGTCGCCATTTCAGCGAGCTTGAAGCGGGTGTTCTGGAAGTCGGCGATGGCCTTGCCGAAAGCCTTGCGCTCACGGGTGTAATCCAGCGTCCACTGCAACGCCGCTTCGGCTGACGCCAAGCCTCCCACCGCGACCGTCAGGCGCTCCTGCGGTAATTCCTGCATCAGATAAGCGAAGCCCATCCCCGCTTGGCCCAACAGGTTTTCCTTGGGCACCCGAACGTCCTGGAAGAACAGCTCCGAGGTGTCTTGAGCCTTCATACCGACCTTTTCCAGGCGCTTGCCCTTGGCGAAACCCGGCGTGTTGGCCTCCACCAGGAATAGACTGGTGCCTTTCGCCCCGGCCTTCGGATCAGTCTTGGCCACGACGATTACCAGGTCAGCCAGAAAGCCGTTGGTGATGAAAGTCTTCGAACCGTTGATCACGTATTCGTCGCCCTCCAGCACCGCAGTAGTCTTCACCCCTTGCAGGTCGGAGCCAGCACCCGGCTCGGTCATGGCAATCGCAGTGACCATCTCGCCAGACACCAACTTGGGCAGGTATTTATGTTTCAGCGCCTCACTGCCGTAATGCAGGATATAAGGCGCAACAATGTCCGAATGAAGAGAAAATCCGATTCCGGTCAGCCCCAGACGACCGACCTCCTCGATCACCACTGCGCTATAGAGAAAGTCTGCCCCCAACCCGCCGTATTCTTCCGGCAGATGCGAACAGAGCATCCCCGCCTCCCCCGCCTTGTTCCAGAGATTGCGGTCGATATAGCCTTGTTTTTCCCATTGCCCATGGAACGGCACGGCCTCTTTTTCGAGGAACGTTCGCACGCTGTCGCGAAAAAGTTCGTGCTCGGGGCTGAACAAGATTCTAGGGATCATGCGGCACCTGTCGTTATTGTTAGACGGAATTGACCTTCAGAGACTAAGCCTCGCTTCCGATACAGGACACTGGACACATCCGACAAAAAATAAGACGATCCAGCCGTCTGGTGACCACTTTCCCCTATAAAAATAAAGTTGAATTATGTCTAATCAAGTCTCAAAGCCCTTGCGGCGCGTCAGTATCCTGGCTATCGACCGGGTTTTCGCTTCCACCCTCATGCAAGCCAAGGATTTCTTCCACCTGGCCAGCCTGCGCTACGGCAAACAACTGGGCCACGGCCTGACACCGGCGTTCGAAACCCGGCTGGTCAGCCCCGACGGCAAACCGGTGAACAGCTTCAGCGACGTGATCATGCCGGTGGACGGCGGCCTGGAAAATGCCGACGTCATCATCCTCCCCGCCTTCTGGGACGATTTCGACACGCTCTGCAAACGTTATCCACAGGTCCTGCCGTGGCTGCGCGAACAACACGCCCGCGGGGCAGTGCTGTGTGGCGAGGCCACGGGGGTGTTCTGGCTCGCCGAAGCCGGGCTGCTCAACGGCAAGGAAGCGACCACGTACTGGCGCTTCTTCAATGCTTTCGCCGAGCGCTTCCCGCAGGTTCATCTCAATCAGGACAAACACCTGACCGACGCCGACAACCTGTATTGCGCCGGCGGCACCACCTCGGCCTGCGACCTCTACATTTACCTGATCGAGCGCTTTTGCGGCGCCAACGTGGCCCAGGCCGTGGCCCGCGACATTCTCTACGAAGTGCAACGCAGCTATGCGCCGGGGCGGATCGGTTTCGGCGGGCAGAAACTGCACCAGGATGTGATCATCCTGCAGATCCAGCATTGGCTCGAAGAACACTTCGCCGATAAATTCCGCTTCGAAGACGTGGCCCGCGAACACGGCATGAGCATCCGCAACTTCATGCGACGCTTCCAGACCGCCACCGGCGATAAACCGCTGCATTACCTGCAACGCCTGCGCATCGAGACCGCCAAGGGCTTGTTGTCCGGCAGCCGCAAGAGCATCAAGACCATCAGCTATGAAGTCGGATACGACGATGCGAGCTTCTTCGCCCGGCTGTTCCGCCAGCATACGGAGTTGTCGCCGAATCAGTATCGGCAGCAGTTTCAACAAGCAGCTTAAGGGCTGGACACCAATCCAGATTGGCTCTTCAGCGCGCATAAAAAAGGGCCTGCATTGCAGGCCCTTTTTTATTTTCCGAAATGTCCTACGGCTTGTGCGCCCGGGACAGGAATTCGTGAGACTGCATTTCCAGCAAGCGGCTAAGCGTGCGCTGGAACTCGAAGGTCAGGCG
This sequence comes from Pseudomonas sp. FP1740, assembly GCF_030687165.1. Taxonomy (NCBI): domain Bacteria; kingdom Pseudomonadati; phylum Pseudomonadota; class Gammaproteobacteria; order Pseudomonadales; family Pseudomonadaceae; genus Pseudomonas; species Pseudomonas sp. FP1740. The sequence goes on along the minus strand of NZ_CP117461.1, from coordinate 1,048,505 downwards.
ACCGCCGGTGTAGAGGTCTTTAAGCTCGACTTCGGCGGAGATGATCAGCTTCACGTTACGGTCGTAGAACTCGTCGACCATGTTGATAAAACGTCGGGCGATGTCGTCGGTGGTGGCGCTCATCTGCTCGACGCCGCTGAGCAACACGGCGTGGAAGATCTTGCCCAGTTCGATGTAGTCGTTCTGGCTGCGCGGGCCGTCGCACAGTTCGCGGAAGTCGAACCAGGCCACGTCATCGCAGGTGCGCACGGCGCGGATTTCACGGTTCTCGATCATCAGCACGTCGTTCTCGACGGCAGCCGTGCATTCCGGCGTCAGGGCCCGGAAACTCTTGCGCAGGCTTTCCTGGGCGGCTTCGTCCAGCGGGAAGTGGAACAGCTCCGCTTGCTCGAGGTGACGCAGACGGTAATCGACGCCGCTGTCGACGTTGACGATTTCGGTGTTCTGTTTGATCAGCGCAATGGCCGGCAGGAAGCGCGCACGTTGCAGGCCGTCCTTGTACAGACCGTCCGGCACGATGTTCGAGGTCGCGACCAGGGTCACGCCGTTCTTGAACAGCTCTTCCATCAGCGTGCCAAGGATCATGGCGTCGGTAATGTCGGAGACGAAGAATTCATCGAAACAGATCACTCGCGTCTCGTCGGAAAAGCGCTTGGCGATGATCGTCAGCGGGTTTTTTTCGCCGCCCAGCGTCTTCATCTCTTCGTGCACGCGCTTCATGAAGCGGTGGAAGTGAGTGCGGGTCTTTTCCTTGAACGGCAGCGCTTCGAAGAAGGTGTCGACCAGGTAAGTCTTGCCGCGACCCACGCCACCCCAGAAGTACAGGCCCTTGACCGGCGCCTGGTCCTTCTTGCCAAACAGTTTGCCGAGCAGGCCCGGTTTGTTCTGCGAAGCCGCGACCAGATCGTCGTACAGGCGCTGCAAATGACGCACTGCCGTTTCCTGCGCAGCATCGTGGAAGAATTCCGGGCGTTTCAGATCAGCTTGGTATCGTTCTAGGGGCGTCATAATTCGTTAGCAAGGCAACAAAAACGGGCCGTCACTGTAGCGACGGCCCGTGGGAATGGCAATCGGCCCTTGGTCGGACCGAACCGTTGTTTATTCCTGAACCGGTGTCAGTGCAACCCGCAATGCGCCGATGGCAGCATCGCGAGCAGCACTGTCGGCGAAGGCCGGGCTGTCGGCAACGCACTCGCCTTCCAGCCAGACGCTGAAGCTCAGGTCTTCACTGCGCACGTCCAATGGCTGGCCGGATTGCAGTTGTTTGGTCACCTGACCTGCGGTTTTGCCATCGGCGAAGTGCCGCGACAGCAGCAGCTGCTCGCCATCGGCCGCCAGCAGACGGAAGCGGAAACTGCCATCGTCTTCACGGAAGCTGACAAAACGCGCGGCTTTCGCGGCTTTCTTCTTGGTGGTGGCAGCGACTTGAGTCTGGGCGACGAAAGAACGCAGGCCGACCGCTTCACGCAGTTCGTTGAGGAACGGCGTGGCCACGGCGCGCGCCTTCTTGGCGCCGAGCTGCAGGATGTCTTCCAGGTCTGCCGGGCGGCCGATCAACTGGTGATAACGATCGCGGGACTCGCCCAACTCGTTGTCCAGCAACTGGAACAGGCGATTCTTCGCCTCGCCCCAGCCCAGGCCCTGGAGCAATTCGTTGCGGAACTCGTCGGCTTGTGCCGGTGTAGCGAAAGCCTGGAACAAGGTGAACAGGTGCGAGTTGTCCGGATCTTTGGCTTCCCCCGGGGCACGGGAGTCGGTCACGATCCGCGAAATCGCGTCTTTCATCTCTTTGGCGCTGCTGAACAACGGAATGGTGTTGTCGTAGCTCTTCGACATCTTGCGACCGTCGAGGCCTGGCAGCGTGGCGACGCTTTCCTCGATCAGCGCCTCGGGCATGGTGAAGAACTCCTTGCCCTGGCCGAACAAGTGGTTGAAGCGCTGGCCGATGTCACGGGCCATTTCCACGTGCTGGATCTGGTCACGACCGACCGGCACCTTGTGGGCGTTGAACATCAGGATGTCCGCGGCCATCAGCACCGGGTAGCTGTACAGGCCCATGGTGATGCCCGCATCCGGGTCTTCGCCATTCTCGACGTTCTTGTCCACCGACGCCTTGTAGGCGTGGGCGCGGTTGAGCAAGCCCTTGGCGGCCACGCAGGTCAGCAGCCAGGTCAGCTCCGGGATTTCCGGGATGTCGGACTGGCGATAGAACGTCACCCGGTCCACGTCCAGGCCACCGGCCAGCCAGGTCGCGGCAATTTCCAGACGCGAGCGCTGGATGCGCAGCGGGTCATCGCATTTGATCAGGGCGTGGTAGTCGGCCAGGAAGTAGAACGAATCGGCATTGCTATCGCGGCTGGCAAGAATCGCCGGACGGATAGCCCCGGCGTAGTTGCCCAGGTGCGGCGTGCCGGTGGTGGTGATGCCGGTGAGGATACGGGTACGAGTCGTCATGGGTAATCGCTTGTCAGACTGCAATCAATTCGAAAGACGCGGCAGGATCAGATCCTTGAGATCGGTCAGCTTGCCATGAAAAAAGTGTCCGCATTCTGCCACTTTCAGCAGCTCATGGGGGCGATCGAGTGCGTCGGACCAATCGTAAACGAGCTGCGGATCGATCACTTCGTCGGTTTCCGGCTGGATCAGGGTCAATGTACCTTGGTGCGGCAGTTGATCCTGATCGCCCAGACGCATGACAGCAGGCGCGACCATGAACAGATGCTTGATCTGCTCACCCTTGGCCTCCAGCCGTCCGCCGAGACTGGCTGCAACAAAACCGCCGAAGGAGAAGCCGAACAGGGTCAAAGGTAATTCAGGATGTTTGGCCCGCAGCCACTCGGCCGCTGCCTGGGCATCGTCGACTTCGCCGGAGCCCATGTCGTGCGAGCCTTCACTGGCGCCGACGCCACGGTAGTTGAAACGCAAGGTAATCAAACCGGCGTCCCGCGCGGTACGCTGCAGGGTCGAGACGACTTTGTTCAGCATCGTGCCGCCCTGTACCGGGTTCGGATGGCAGATCAGCGCCAGGCCGCGTGGGTGTTCATTGTCCAGGCTCTTGTTTTCCAGATACAGAGCTTCCAATTGGCCGACTGGGCCATCAATCACTACAGGGGTTTCGCGCATAAGCAAGGAAGGAACTCCGTGACCTCGAATCGGGTCGACTCGTCTAGCAAATTGTCTGTGCCAATCTATTGCGAGTGAATCGCGGTATACAGCGCAGGTTCGAGCCGTTAACGTAAAGCAAAGCCGTTTATAGAGGAAGGACTCGTGGAACACTCGCTCTTAGTTTGGTTGTTGCCGACTCTTGCCCTGGTTGTGGGTGTCGCCATTGGATTCCTGATCGCTCGCCTGGTGCCGAATGCCGCTCCGAGCAGCACGCAACGTCAGCTGGATGATATTCAGGAACGTTTTGACAAGTATCAGAACGAAGTGGTCACCCACTTCAACAGCACTGCATCCCTGGTCAAGAAACTGACTCAGAGCTATCAGGAAGTGCAGGATCATCTCGCCGAGGGTGCCAACCGTCTGGCCCTGGACGAGCAGACTCGCCAACGCTTGCTGGCTGCCCTGCACGCTGACGCGGTGCAGGCTCCACGGGAACGCCTGACGCCACCGCGCGATCAGGAGCCGCCTCGCGATTACGCTCCCAAAGCCCCGAACGCGCCGGGCATGCTCGATGAGCATTACGGCCTGAAGAAGTAATCAGGTTTCGCGCGACACAAAAAGCCCTCGGACGAGTGATTGTCCGAGGGCTTTTTTTATTCTGAAGTTTTCATCGCCTGAACAAGCGGCACAAAAAATGCCCGATCCTTTAAGGATCGGGCATTTTCATTTCAGGGAGAGGTCAGCCTCTCATGGGTACTGCTGGACAGTGCCTTGCTGTTGCTGGCCGCCGTATTGCTGGCCCGGAATCGCCTTCAGGTTAACCTCGACGCGGCGGTTCTGTGCCCGGCCATTGGCATCACCGTTGCTGGCAATCGGGTTATCCGGCCCGGCACCACGTGCCGACAGGTTGGCGCCACTGACACCTTGTGAGGTCAGGTAAGTCGCCACGCTCTGGGCGCGACGCTGGGACAGGTCCATGTTGTGCTGTCGGCTGCCGGTGCTGTCGGTGTAGCCGACGATCTCGATCTGGTTCTGGTTGAACTCCTTGAGCGAGCCCGCCAGGTTGTTCAGCGGCTGGTAGAAGCTTGAGGCAATGTTCGCCGAATCGGTGGCGAACGTGATGTTGCCCGGCATGATCAGCTTGATCTGATCGCCCTGGCGCTGCACCTCAACTCCGGTGTTGGCCATGCTGGCGCGCAACTTTTTCTCTTGCTGGTCGGCGTAGTAACCGTAACCGGCGGCAGAAGCACCCACCACGGCGGCGCCAATCAGCGCACCCTTGCCACGGTTATCGTGACTGATGGCAGCACCGGCCAGCGCACCGGCCAGGGCGCCGAGGCCACCGTATTTGGCGGTTTTGCTCATGCCCGTGGAGCTGCCATCGGCCTGACCCTGGTTGTCATAAGGGTTCGGCGATGCACAACCGGACAACAGAGCCACTGCAGTAGCGACAACGATCAAACGACGCGAGGTGAACATGGAGGAGCTCCTACTTTTTTGCATTCTGTGGTGCAACGGACTTAAGCAATGAACCTTTGCGGGCGTTGGATCACTGGCAATGACAAAAATTCCGTCAGAGCCCTTCAAGCTCTTACAAAGGGGTTACCGCGCATTTCATCGCCCAGACAGGTGTCCGGACCATGCCCGGCCACTACGGTTGCCTCTTCATCGAGGGTATACAACCGCTGCTTGATCGATCGCACGAGCGTTGCCTGATCGCCACCCCACAAATCCGTGCGCCCAACCCCGCGCTTGAACAGCGTGTCACCGGCAATCAGCAGCTTAGCCTCTGAAAACCAAAAGCTCATGGAACCTGGCGTATGACCCGGCGTGTGCAACGCCACGCCACATCCGCAGGCCAGCTCTTCTTCATCGGCCAGCCAGCGATCCGGTGATGGTACCGGGGTGTAAGGCACGCCGAACATCTGGCACTGCATCTCCAGGTTGTCCCAGAGAAATTGATCTTCTTTATGCAGGTGCAGCGTTGCGCCGGTTTTCTCCTTCATCTGGCCGGAGGCCAGGAAGTGATCGAGGTGCGCGTGGGTATGGATGATGCTGACCACCTTCAGGCCCAAGGCGTCGAGGCGCGCGAGGATCAGCTCGTGATTGCCGCCCGGGTCGACGACGATGGCTTTTTTAGTGATGGGGTCGCCGATGATTGTGCAGTTGCACTGCAAAGGGCCGACGGGGAAGGTTTCGCGGATGAGAGTGGGGGTCGGAGCGTTCACGGGAGGCCCTGATAAGTCGATTTCGAACAGGATACCAGCGCGCATTCCTCAAGACTCACTGGCGCACGCCGACACAGATTTACTGGCCAGTTTTTTGACGCCATTATTAAAAAAAATAGTGGCTATGTAATATCAATTGACGCTGACTCTGGTGCAAAATCGCGTCCTTGTAGCGGCCACATACAGGACGGTCGCAGCCCTCTCAGGATATTTAGAATGTCGTCTCCTCTTGGTTACGTTTTAACAAAGCCATCTGTTCTGACCGGTAACCAACAAGTCGACAGCCTTATCCATGGCACCTCCTGGCTGAGCCCTGACTTCGGCTCAGACATCTTCGCGACAAGGCTGACCTATAGTTTCGTCACCCCCGGCCAATCGTATTTCTCTGCCAAATACAGCGAAAAAAATGAATTCCTGAACAGCTTCGCTCTGACATCGGCCCAACAAGACGCCGTGACTGGGGCGCTTGGCGCCTGGAGCGCCGTGGCTAACGTCAAGTTCACTCTGGTCAGTGACAACATCAACACTGTGGGCGACTTGCGATTCGGTGGCTATTTGGGCATGGACGACGCCGTCGCTGCCTGGGCCTACTTCCCCGACCGAACCCCGCTGGCCGGGGATGTCTGGATCGGACCGGCGACGAACAACTCTGCCCCCGTAAAAGGCACCTATGACTTCATGACGTTTGTGCATGAAATCGGTCATGCCCTGGGCCTCAAGCATCCATTCGAGTCGAGCCTATCCAACAGTACGCTGATCTCGCCCCTGCTCGATGATTCGCATTACACGATCATGAGCTACAACAATGCGTACTCCTATCAGCCGACGACACCGATGCTGCTGGATATTCTCGCTATCCAGAAGATTTACGGCGCCAACATGCTTTGGCAAACCGGTGACAACGTCTATCGCTGGGCACCCGGTCAATCTGTATTCGAAACCATCTGGGATGCCGGCGGAAACGATACGATCGATGCCAGCAACCAGCAGGCGGCCGTCAGACTGAACCTGAATGAGGGTGAGTTCAGCAACATCGGCAAGGCATTCGTCGACATCAAGAACCTGCAACTGGTCAATGACGGGCTGGCGATCGCCTTTGGCGCCAAAATCGAAAATGCCACCGGTTCGGCCTTTGACGATGAGTTAATCGGCAATGCGCTGGGTAACGTTCTCGATGGTGGTGCCGGCCAAGACGTCATGATTGGCGGTGCAGGCAACGACGTTTACGTTGTGGATAACGCTGATGACGTGGTGGTGGAAACCAGCACCTCGCTGAGCGAAATCGACACGGTCCTGTCGTCGATCAGTTACACCTTGGGCAACAACCTCGAGAACCTGACCCTCACCGGCAGCGACCAGCTCGACGCCACCGGCAACGCCCTGAGCAACCGCCTGACCGGCAACAGCGGCAACAACGTTCTGGACGGTGGCCTCGGCGCCGACGTGATGATGGGCGGCAGCGGCAACGACACCTACATCGTCGACAGCCTCAAGGACGTGGTCACCGAGACCAGCACCCTGGCGAGCGAAATCGACACCGTGCGTTCCTCGGTCAACTGGACCCTGGGCGCCAACCTGGAAAACCTCACCCTCACCGGCAGCGACAACCTCATCGGTGTCGGCAACGCCCTGAACAACGTGCTGACCGGCAACAGCGGCAACAACATCCTCAGCGGTGGCGCGGGCCTGGACACGCTGATCGGCGGCGCCGGCGACGACACCTACGTCCTCGACCAGGCCGGTGAACTGGCGCTATTGCAGGATGACGTTGATCAGGGCCACGACCTGCTGTACATCAACTACACATCGACTCCGGCCACCAACACCGTCGATCTCAGCCAAAGTAACCTGCAAAACGTCGAAGATGTCATCGTCACCGGCCTCGGCGACTTCACCGTGATCGGCAACGACCTGAACAACATCCTGATAGGCAACAACTACGACAACACCCTGCTGGGCGGGGCCGGCAACGACTGGCTGGATGGTTGGGCCGGGGCTGACAAGCTCATTGGCGGCAGTGGCGATGACACCTATGTCATCTACAACAACGGTGTACAAGTCACTGAACTGGCTGACGAAGGCCACGACCTGATCCAGACGGCAGTAAGTTACTACTTAGAAGACAACGTCGAAGACGCTGTGCTGCTCGGTTCTGCAGCGCTGAGCCTCTCGGGCAACAAGCTCGACAACCGTCTGACCGGCAACTCCGCCGCCAATGTCCTCGACGGCTGGGGCGGGGCCGACACCCTCGACGGCGGTGCCGGTAACGACACCTACTACGTCGACAATGTCGGCGACACGGTGATCGAACGCGGCACCTCGCTGAGCGAAATCGACACGGTTGTGTCGTCGATCAGCTACACCCTGGGCAGCAACCTCGAGAACCTGACCCTTATCGACTTCAACAACCTGAATGCTACCGGTAATGCCCTGAATAACCGCCTGACCGGCAACAGCGGCAACAACGTTCTGGACGGAGGACTTGGCGCCGACGTCATGATCGACGACCGCGGCAGCGACACCTACATCGTCGACAACCTCAAGGACGTGGTCATTGAGACCGGCCGCTCGCTGTGGGATATCGACACCGTACGCGCCTCGGTCAGCTGGACCCTGGGCGCCAACCTGGAAAACCTTACCCTCACCGGCAGCGACAACCTCAACGGCGTCGGCAACACCCAGAACAACGTGCTGACCGGCAACAGCGGCAACAACGTGCTCAACGGCGCGGCCGGACTGGATCGAATGATTGGTGGCGCCGGCGACGACACCTACGTCCTCGACCAGGCCGGTGAACTGGCGCTATTGCAGGAAACGGCCGACCAGGGCCGCGACCTGCTGAACATTGCCTACGCCTCGACCTTGGCCAGCAGCACCGTCGACCTCAGCCAAACCAGCCTGCAAAACGTCGAAGATGTCACCGTCACCGGCCTCGGCAACTTCACCGTGATCGGCAACGACCTGAACAACACCCTGCTCGGCAACGCCTACAACAACACCCTGCAAGGCGGGGCCGGCAACGACTGGCTGGATGGCGGCGCTGGCGCCGACACCCTCAGCGGCGGCAGCGGCGACGACACCTACGTCATCGACAACGCCACCGACAAGGTCACTGAACTGGCCGACGAAGGCCGCGACCTGATCCGCACGGCGGTGAGCTACACCCTCTCGGCCAACGTCGAAGACGGCATGCTGCTCGGCACTGCCGCGTTGAACCTCACGGGCAACGAACTCGATAACAGCCTCACCGGCAACGCCGCTGCCAACCTCCTCGACGGCAAGGCCGGGGCTGATACCCTGGACGGCGGTGCTGGCAACGACACCTACGTGGTCGACAACCTCGGTGACACGGTGATCGAGCGCGGCACCTCGCTGAGCGAAATCGACACGGTCCTGTCGTCGATCAGCTACACCCTGGGCAACAACCTCGAGAACCTGACCCTCACCGGCAGCGACCAACTCGACGCCACCGGCAACGCCCTGAGCAACCGCCTGACCGGCAACAGCGGCAGTAACATTCTGGACGGTGGCCTCGGCGCTGACGTGATGATTGGCGGCTCCGGCAACGACACCTACATCGTCGACAACCTCAAGGACGTGGTCACCGAGACCAGCACCCTAGCGAGCGAAATCGACACCGTACGCGCCTCGGTCAGCTGGACCCTGGGTGCCAACCTGGAAAACCTCACCCTCACCGGCAGCGACAACCTCGCCGGTGTCGGCAACGCCCTGAACAACGTGCTGACCGGCAACAGCGGCAACAACGTGCTCAGCGGTGGCGCGGGCCTGGACACGCTGATCGGCGGGGCCGGCAACGACACCTACGTCCTCGACCAGGCCGGTGAACTGGCGCTATTGCAGGAAACGGCCGACCAAGGTCGCGACCTGCTGAACATTGCCTACGCCTCGACCTTGGCCAGCAGCACCGTCGACCTCAGTCAAACCAGCCTGCAGAACGTCGAAGACGTCACCGTCACCGGCCTCGGCAACTTCACCGTGATCGGCAACGACCTGAACAACACCCTGCTCGGCAACGCCTACAACAACACCCTGCAAGGCGGGGCCGGCAACGACTGGCTGGATGGCGGCGCTGGCGCCGACACCCTCAGCGGCGGCAGCGGCGACGACACCTATGTCATCGACAACGCCACCGACAAGGTCACTGAACTGGCCGACGAAGGCCGCGACCTGATCCGCACGGCGGTGAGCTACACCCTCTCGGCCAACGTCGAAGACGGCATGCTGCTCGGCACTGCCGCGTTGAATCTCACGGGCAACGAACTCGATAACAGCCTCACCGGCAACGCCGCCGCCAACCTCCTCGACGGCAAGGCCGGGGCCGACACCCTGGACGGCGGTGCTGGCAACGACACCTACATCGTCGACAACCTCGGTGACACGGTGATCGAGCGCGGCACCTCGCTGAGCGAAATCGACACGGTCCTGTCGTCGATCAGTTACACCTTGGGCAACAACCTCGAGAACCTGACCCTCACCGGCAGCGACCAGCTCGACGCCACCGGCAACGCCCTGAGCAACCGCCTGACCGGCAACAGCGGCAACAACGTTCTGGACGGTGGCCTCGGCGCCGACGTGATGATGGGCGGCAGTGGCAACGACACCTACATCGTCGACAACCTCAAGGACGTGGTCACCGAGACCAGCACCCTGGCGAGCGAAATCGACACCGTACGCGCCTCGGTCAGCTGGACCCTGGGTGCCAACCTGGAAAACCTCACCCTCACCGGCAGCGACAACCTCGCCGGTGTCGGCAACGCCCTGAACAACGTGCTGACCGGCAACAGCGGCAACAACGTGCTCAGCGGTGGCGCGGGCCTGGACACGCTGATCGGCGGGGCCGGCAACGACACCTACGTCCTCGACCAGGCCGGTGAACTGGCGCTATTGCAGGAAACGGCCGACCAAGGTCGCGACCTGCTGAACATTGCCTACGCCTCGACCTTGGCCAGCAGCACCGTCGACCTCAGTCAAACCAGCCTGCAGAACGTCGAAGACGTCACCGTCACCGGCCTCGGCAACTTCACCGTGATCGGCAACGACCTGAACAACACCCTGCTCGGCAACGCCTACAACAACACCCTGCAAGGCGGGGCCGGCAACGACTGGCTGGATGGCGGCGCTGGCGCCGACACCCTCAGCGGCGGCAGCGGCGACGACACCTATGTCATCGACAACGCCACCGACAAGGTCACTGAACTGGCCGACGAAGGCCGCGACCTGATCCGCACGGCGGTGAGCTACACCCTCTCGGCCAACGTCGAAGACGGCATGCTGCTCGGCACTGCCGCGTTGAATCTCACGGGCAACGAACTCGATAACAGCCTCACCGGCAACGCCGCCGCCAACCTCCTCGACGGCAAGGCCGGGGCCGACACCCTGGACGGCGGTGCTGGCAACGACACCTACATCGTCGACAACCTCGGTGACACGGTGATCGAGCGCGGCACCTCGCTGAGCGAAATCGACACGGTCCTGTCGTCGATCAGTTACACCTTGGGCAACAACCTCGAGAACCTGACCCTCACCGGCAGCGACCAGCTCGACGCCACCGGCAACGCCCTGAGCAACCGCCTGACCGGCAACAGCGGCAACAACGTTCTGGACGGTGGCCTCGGCGCCGACGTGATGATGGGCGGCAGTGGCAACGACACCTACATCGTCGACAACCTCAAGGACGTGGTCACCGAGACCAGCACCCTGGCGAGCGAAATCGACACCGTACGCGCCTCGGTCAGCTGGACCCTGGGTGCCAACCTGGAAAACCTCACCCTCACCGGCAGCGACAACCTCGCCGGTGTCGGCAACGCCCTGAACAACGTGCTGACCGGCAACAGCGGCAACAACGTGCTCAGCGGTGGCGCGGGCCTGGACACGCTGATCGGCGGGGCCGGCAACGACACCTACGTCCTCGACCAGGCCGGTGAACTGGCGCTATTGCAGGAAACGGCCGACCAAGGTCGCGACCTGCTGAACATTGCCTACGCCTCGACCTTGGCCAGCAGCACCGTCGACCTCAGTCAAACCAGCCTGCAGAACGTCGAAGACGTCACCGTCACCGGCCTCGGCAACTTCACCGTGATCGGCAACGACCTGAACAACACCCTGCTCGGCAACGCCTACAACAACACCCTGCAAGGCGGGGCCGGCAACGACTGGCTGGATGGCGGCGCTGGCGCCGACACCCTCAGCGGCGGCAGCGGCGACGACACCTATGTCATCGACAACGCCACCGACAAGGTCACTGAACTGGCCGACGAAGGCCGCGACCTGATCCGCACGGCGGTGAGCTACACCCTCTCGGCCAACGTCGAAGACGGCATGCTGCTCGGCACTGCCGCGTTGAATCTCACGGGCAACGAACTCGATAACAGCCTCACCGGCAACGCCGCCGCCAACCTCCTCGACGGCAAGGCCGGGGCCGACACCCTGGACGGCGGTGCTGGCAACGACACCTACATCGTCGACAACCTCGGTGACACGGTGATCGAACGCGGCACCTCGCTGGCCGAGATTGACACGGTCCTGTCGTCGATCAGCTACACCCTGGGCAGCAACCTCGAGAACCTCACCCTCACCGGCAGCGACCAACTCGACGCCACCGGCAACGCCCTGAGCAACCGCCTGACCGGCAACAGCGGCAGTAACATTCTGGACGGTGGCCTCGGCGCTGACGTGATGATTGGCGGCTCCGGCAACGACACCTACATCGTCGACAACCTCAAGGATGTGGTCACCGAGACCAGCACCCTGGCGAGCGAAATCGACACCGTGCGCTCCTCGATCAGCTGGACCCTGGGTGCCAACCTGGAAAACCTCACCCTCACCGGCAGCGACAACCTCGCCGGTGTCGGCAACGCCCTGAACAACGTGCTGACCGGCAACAGCGGCAACAACGTGCTCAGCGGTGGCGCGGGCCTGGACACGCTGATCGGCGGGGCCGGCAACGACACCTACGTCCTCGACCAGGCCGGCGAACTGGCGCTATTGCAGGAAACGGCCGACCAAGGTCGCGACCTGCTGAACATTGCCTACGCCTCGACCTTGGCCAGCAGCACCGTCGACCTCAGCCAAACCAGCCTGCAAAACGTCGAAGATGTCACCGTCACCGGCCTCGGCGCCTTCACCGTGATCGGCAACGACCTGAACAACACCCTGCTCGGCAACGCCTACAACAACACCCTGCAAGGCGGGGCCGGCAACGACTGGCTGGATGGCGGCGCTGGCGCCGACACCCTCAGCGGCGGCAGCGGCAACGACACCTACGTCATCGACAACGCCACCGACAAGGTCACTGAACTGGCCGACGAAGGCCGCGACCTGATCCGCACGGCGGTGAGCTACACCCTCTCGGCCAACGTCGAAGACGGCATGCTGCTCGGCACTGCCGCGTTGAACCTCACGGGCAACGAACTCGATAACAGCCTCATCGGCAACGCCGCCGCCAACTTCCTCGACGGCAGGGCTGGGGCCGACACCCTGGACGGCGGCGCAGGCGCCGACCTGATGATGGGCGGCAGCGGCAACGACACCTACATCGTCGACAACCTCAAGGATGTAGTCATCGAGACCAGCACCCTGGCGAGTGAAATCGACACCGTACGCGCCTCGGTCAGCTGGACCCTGGGCGCCAACCTGGAAAACCTCACCCTCACCGGCAGCGACAACCTCACCGGGATCGGTAACGCCCTGAACAACGTGCTGACCGGGAACAGCGGCAACAACGTGCTCAACGGTGGTGCGGGGTTGGACACGCTGAGCGGCGGCGCTGGCGACGACACCTATATACTCGACCAGGCCGACGAACTGGCGCTGCTGCAGGAAACGGCCGACCAAGGGCGCGACCTGCTGAACATCACCTACGCCTCGACCTTGACCAGCAGCACCGTCGACCTCAGTCAAACCAGCCTGCAGAACGTCGAAAACGTCACCCTGACCGGCCTCGGTGCCTTCACCGTGATCGGCAACGACCTGAACAACACCCTGCTCGGCAACGCCTCTGTCAACGATCTACAAGGCGGGGCCGGCAACGACTGGCTGGATGGCGGCGCCGATGCCGACACCCTCAGCGGCGGCAGCGGCGACGACACCTACGTCATCGACAACGCCATCGACAAGGTCACTGAACTGGCCGACGAAGGCCGCGACCTGATCCGCACGACAGTGAGCTATACCCTATCGGCCAACATCGAAAACGGCGTGCTACTCGGCCTCGCCGCGTTGGACCTTACAGGTAATGAACTCGATAACAACCTCACCGGCAACGCCGCCGCCAACACCCTCGACGGCAAGGCCGGGGCCGACACCCTGGACGGCGGATTGGGTAACGACACCTACTTCGTCGACAATGTCGGCGACACGGTGATCGAACGCGGCACCTCGCTGAGCGAAATCGACACGGTCATATCGTCGATCAGCTACACCCTGGGCAGCAACCTCGAGAACCTGACCCTCACCGGCAGCGACCAGCTCGACGCCACCGGCAACACCCTGAGCAACCGCCTGACCGGCAACAGCGGCAACAACGTTCTGGACGGCGGCCTCGGCGCCGACGTGATGATGGGCGGCAGCGGCAACGACACCTACATCGTCGACAACCTCAAGGACACAGTCACCGAGACCAGCACCCTGGCGAGCGAAATCGACACCGTGCGTTCCTCGGTGAGCTGGACCCTGGGTGCTAACCTGGAAAACCTCACCCTCACCGGCAGCGACAACCTCACCGGTGTCGGCAACGCCCTGAATAACGTGCTGACCGGTAACAGCGGCAACAACGTGCTCAATGGTGGAGCAGGCAACGACCTGCTTGATGGTGGTATGGGCAATGACCTGCTGATAGGAGGTCTGGGTACAGACATCCTGACGGGCGGCGCTGGTACCGACCGGTTTGTTTTCAATTTACTCAGTGAGCTGGGTAAAGGGGCAAACAGTGACGTCATCACCGACTTCAGCAGCCTACAGGGCGATAAGATCGATCTGTCGAAACTCGATGCCAATATCCTCACCACTGCGTTCAACGCCTTTACATTCATTGACTCGAATGAGTTCACAGGGGCAGGACAACTGCGTTTCGAAGATCATGTGTTGTACGGCAACGTCAACGGGAGGCTGGATGCAGACTTCGAAATCCAGCTGGTGGGCGTCGATACCTTCAGTGCCAAGGACCTGGTAGCTTGACCAAGGTCTGAACAATACGCCCTGACAAATGTCGGGGTGTTTTGTGCCACCAAAACTGAACCAAAACGCTAATACTTGAACGCGAAAAAGTATCGGGTGACCTGCTCTACCCCAACACCCCCAACTCCTTCGCCCGAGCCACAGCCTGCGTACGCCGCTCTACCCCAAGTTTGCTGTTGATATGGCTGGCATGGGTTTTAACGGTATGCAACGAAATGAACAACTGATCACTGATTTCCTGGTTCGAACACCCTTGGGCGATGAGCCGCAAAACCGCCAGTTCACGCGTACTGAGTTGCTCAGCAACAGGCGATGACTCCACCACCGGACGGGAAGCCATTGCTGGAAGCTTTTCCAAGAGGTTCTGCGAAACGGCTGTCGGCGCACAGAGTTGAAGTTGCCCACGCAGCCAGTCCGGCTGCTCGGCCAGCAATCGGTCAAACGGTTGCAGGACGCCTCCGGCGGCCGCTTCCAAAGCCTGGGACAGCGCCCTGCGGGCCTCGGGTTCGCGTCCGCCCGCCAACAACAACGTAACGTTCTGATTCAGCGCCATCACGCTGAGCATCTGCCGACCGCTGCGCTGACCGTGTTCATGCAGCGCATTCAGGCGCCCTTCGGCGAGCATGGGCTGGCCCTTCATCATGTCCAGCACCGCCTGTTGCAACTCAATGTGCAGCGGCAGTTGTGGATGGAATTCCGGGGGGGCCGCCGGGTGCTCGCCGTTATAGGTCTGGCCCAGTCGCGCAAGCCAGGCTTCGGCCAGATCGGTGCGGCCCTGAGCCAGCCAGAGTTCACATTTGACCAGGGTAATCATCGCCAGATAGTAAATCGGCGGGACGTCCCAGATGTGCATCAGGCGCTCGGCTTCGGCAAGTTCGGCGAAGGCCTTCGCGAATTCGCCGCTGTTGCCCTCCAGCCGGGCAATCACGCAGTGGCCGATTAATACGCTGATATCGCGACAGGCCCGGGCTTCGCCCAACCCCGCTTGCAAACGTGCCCGTGCGGCCTGGGGTTGCAAGCGCAGCGCCAGCAAAAAACCCTCGTACAAGGTCAGGCGCGCGCGCACCGCATAAAGCCGTTGAGGGGATAAACCTTGCAGGCGTTGCAGCCCCTGACGGACTTCATCCAGTGAACGCAGGATCTCCCCTCGCGCCTGCAATACCCGGGCGCGGTCGTAATGAGCCAAGGCCTCGAACAACGGATTGCCAACGCGCTGTGCCAACTCCAGCGAATCACGATTCAACCCCCGGGCACGCCACAAGTCGCCATCGGCAATCGCCAGATTGGACAATGTCGACAGGCACATCAGTCGCTGTCCATACCGTTTGGCCGGCAGGCTTTCCAGCGCTTCGGTGCAATAGAGCATGGTCAGCTCGCGATCGCCTCGCCCCCGGGCAATGATCCCGCTCAGGGCCAGCCATTGCGCCAGCATGGATTTTTGCGCAGTAGCCGACGGTGCCGGCAGGAAGCGGCTCAGGTGACTGGCCAGCTCCTCGGCGGCGTCCAGTTGACAGGCCAGCCCCAACGCCCAGCTGTAGAGCACGATCAGCCGTGGCGTGCTGATTAACAGGCTATCGGGCAAGTCCATTTTCCAGCGCAGCAACATGCCGACGTTCTGCTCGGCCAGCAGTTGCTCTTCAGAAAGGTTTTGCACCAGATTCGCCGCGACATCCAGATGCCCGGCGCGCAACGCCTGCTCCACCGCCTCATCGAGTAGCCCTTGGGCGTTGAACCAGCGGCAGGCGCGCAGGTGCAAGCTGGCCGTCGGCACCATCGCCTGGGCGGTGGGCCGGCTGCGCAACAGATCGGAAAAAAGGTGGTGATAGCGATACCAGTGACCGTGTTCGTCCAACGGCACCAGAAACACCTGATGCGCCAGCAGGAAACGCAGGATTTCGGCGCTGTCATGGGCTTCGCGCACAGCGTCGCACAGCTCACTGCAAAAGCGTTCCTGGGGCGCGGTGTCGTACAGGAATGACTGCACCTCGGCGGGCAGGCAATCGATGACTTCTTCGAGCAGGTAATCGCGAATCAGCCCTTCCCCGCCGTACAACGACTGGGGCAATGCACCCTCGCGGCCCACCTCGGAGGCCGCCAAGAGCCAGAAGCGCAGCCCTGCCACCCAGCCTTCGCTGCGCTGGATCAAATTCTCCAGCGCCTCGCCACGCAATGAAATGCTGTGTCGATCAAGCAGGCTCAGGGCTTCATCATGGGTCAACCGAAGATCCTGCTCATGCAACTCGAGCAGTTGCCGCGACAGCCGCAGGCGTGCCAGATGCCAGTCCGGACGCTGCCGACTGGTGACCATGACCAACAGGCCATCGGGTAAATGATTGAGGAAAAACTGCAGACAACGATCAAGCACCGGGCCCTGGGCCAGATGATAGTCATCAAGTACCAACAGCAGCGGCGTGTTGGGTGAGAGGTGCACGGCCAGTTCATCGAGCAAACCGTCCAGCCATTCTTCAAAGGCGAACGGTTGATGACGTTGGCGCATTTTCAGCAGCCCCAACGCCTGGCTGCCCAGTTGTGGAAAGTAGTCCTGAAGACCTTCGAGCAGGCGCTCAAGAAAACGGCCGGGATCACTGTCCCGCAGACTCAAGCCCAGCCACAGGCTTTGCCAGTGATCCGGCAACCCCTGACAGAACTCCACCGCCAATGAACTCTTGCCGAACCCCGCCGGCGCGCTGACCAGCAACAGCCTGCCACCCAGGCCTGCACTCAGGCGCTCGCACAGACGCGGCCGCAGCACATGGCCGGCGGGCAGCGGAGGCCGGAAAAAACGCCCGTCCAGTGCCGCGACGGCAACGCTTGCAGGGCCCGGAAGTGGGGACAGATCAGTCATGGCCGGCTCTTGTTTGAAATACTGATGGCGGCGTTACAGATGTCCGCAGCCTAGCGGTAAACGAAGAGCTATTGAAGGTTATTGCTACAAATGGCTACAAAAAGACTACGAGCAAAAATGTCGGTAAACCGGACAACCACACCGGACAACGATCTTTATGAACTGCCAAAAAAAACGCCCCGAACCAGTCGGGGCGCTTTTTCGAGGATGCGGCCTCGGGTTACAACGTTTTAGCGAACGCCTTCCTGACGCAACGCGGCCGGAGTGAAGTCGGCGGTGCTGGCGGTGAAGCCGAAGTTATAGGCCGACTTCTCTTCGTTCTTCATGCCCAGTGCCAGGTAGCGGCCCGATTGCAGGTCGTACAAGGTTTCGAGGGCGTACCACGGCACTTGCTTGTCGTAGTAGTTCTCGGAGTGAGCCTCGGCGACGCGCCACAGTTGCCCGCGACCGTCGTAGTGGTCGACCACTGCCGCCTGCCAGGTGTCTTCGTCGATATAGAAGTCACGTTTGGCGTAGATGTGACGCTGACCTTCCTTCAGTGTCGCGACCACATGCCAGACCCGGCGCAGTTCATAGCGAGCCAGGTCCTGGTTGATGTGACCAGCCTTGATGATGTCGGCGTACTTCAGCTGTGGCGAATCGAGCTTGTAGCTGTCGGAGGCGATGTACATCTCTTTCTTGCCTTCGAGCTTCCAGTCATAGCGATCCGGCGCACCGTTGTACATGTCCAGGTTGTCGGAGGTACGCAGGCCATCGGCAGCGGTACCCGGCCCGTCGTAGGACACTTGCGGCGCACGACGCACACGGCGCTGCCCGGCGTTGTAGACCCACGCCGAACGCGGTTCTTTAACCTGGTCGAGGGTTTCGTGCACCAGCAGCACGCCACCGGCCAGACGAGCCGGCGCGGTCACTTTCTGCTTGAAGTAGAACAGAATGTTGCCCGGGTTCTTCGGGTCGTAATCCTTCATCCTGTCGCGGAACACGAACTGGTCCTCGAAGTACACCAGGCTGAACGAGCCGTTCGGCTGCGGCGTGGCCTGGGTTATCAGACGGGTCACACTGCCGCCGCGATAACGGGTGATATGGTTCCAGATAACTTCAACGCCACTTTTCGGAATCGGGAACGGGATCGCGGTTTCGAAGTTCTCCAGACCATTACCACCGGACACCAGGTTAGTGTTGGTAGCGTTCTTCTTGATGGAGGCAAACACCTCATCCGGCACAGTGGCGCCACGATGGGACGGGTAGACCGGCATCTTGAAGGTTTCCGGGTAGCGCTTGAACATCGCGTACTGGCCCGGCGCGAGTTTGTCCTTGTACTGGTCGACGTTCTGCGCGGTGATGGTGAACAGCGGTTTTTCACCCGCGAACGGATCAGACAGAAAACCCTTGCTGTCCACGCTACCGGCGTTTTTTGGCATCGGTTTCCAGGCCGGGATCGAGCCGTCGGCGTTGCCCGCCATCTCGGCCCCCATCGGGGTCAGGCTCTTGCCCAGCTTGTCCGCTTCGGCCGCAGGGACCGCCGCCATGACAGCGGTCGCCAGCAGCGAAAGCCCCAGAACACCAACATGGAACAGACTCTTTGTTATTTTCATAAATGTGTTCGTCCTGAAAATGCAGTGCTTAGAAGTTCACGCCGAAGCTGAGCGCAACGAAGTCGCGGTCATCTACGGTGGTGTACTTGCCGTCAAAGAAGTTGGTGTACGCCAGGCTCGCGGTGTAGGTGTTCTGGTATTCGGCATCGAGCCCCAGGCTTACCGCTTTACGACCTTCCTCGAAGTTGCCGCCAGGGCCTGGCGAGTAACCGCTCACGTCGTGGGACCAGGCCACGTTCGGCTTGAGGTTCACACCGGCGAATACGTCGGGGTATTCCCAAATGGCCCGGGCGCGATAACCCCACGAAGTAGCCGTAGTGAAGCCGTCGTTGTTGCAATTGCGGCTGCGGTTGTTGGTAGCGGCACCCGCGCCGGCACCATTGATGGTGCTGGTGTTGAGGATCGCCGAGCAGGTATCGAGGCCACCGGTGGACGGCAGTTCGCCAGGCCCGTAGACCGGGTCACGGCCATAACGGACGTCAGAGGTACTTTCCAGGCCACCGACGTGGGTCACGCCCACTTCGCCCACCAGGGTCAGGCGGCTGGCGCCCATGACCTGATCGAAGAAGTGCGTCAGGGTGGTCTGGAACTGGGTGATTTCCTTGCGGCGATAGCCGTGCAAGTCCTGACCCGGCACGCCATCGAGCAGCGAAGCATTGGTCAGGGCGCCGCCCAATGGGCGCACGCCAGCAAACAGGATGTCAGTGGAGTTGAGCTGCACCGGCGCGTTCGGACGGTAGCTGATCTCGCCGCTCCACGCCGTACCGGTAGGCAGGGTGGTGGAGAAGCTCAAGCCGTAGAGGCGGATGTCTTCCGGGTACTCGACGAAGTACTGGGAATTACCTGCGACTACCAGTGGCCCCAGCGCGCGGAACGCCGCCGGCAAAGCTGCCACGCCGTTGTAGATCGATTGCGGAGCACCGGTGGCACTGAAGATCGGCGCACGGCTGTGGTAATTCATGAAGTACGCGCCGAACTCTGTATCGAGCGGATCGAACATGTACTTCAAGGACGCGCCCCACTGGCCGCTGTCCCGCGCATCGCGGTCAGCACCACGACGCACCAGCACACCTTCTTCGTTGACGTCGACGCCCGCCGCGGCCAATGGGCCCAATGCTATGGACGGAATGGTCGAGCGCTTGTTCAGCACGCGCAGGTTGTTGTCGCAACCGTCGGCAATGATGTCGGGCTGGGAGAAAAAGGTGCCGCAGTTGTCGACGACGGTCTGGTCCCATTCCAACTGATAGAAGGCTTCGGCCGACAGGGTGTCGGTGAGGCTCTGGGACACGTAGAACATGTTGACCGGGATCAGCCCTTCCTTGACCTCGGCGCCGGGACGACGGAACGCGGAGACGTCGATCGGGTTGATCGAGTTGATGCCGCCGCCGATGAAAGTACTTTCACCCCAGCTCACAACCTGCTTGCCCAAACGCACGGAACCCGGCTGATCGGCAATGGAGTAGTTGTGGTAGACGAAGGCGTCGAGGATCTCGCCGCCGGAGGATTTGGCGCCTTCCTTGCGGTTGCTGTCGCTGATGTCCTTGAATTCGCGGCTTTCATCCTTGAGTTCGAAGTCGTACCAGTATTTGCCCCGAACGAAGACACCGGTGTCGCCATATTTCAGTTCAAGGTCATGGATACCCTTGAAGATCTTCGAGAAGGTTTCGCCGCTCTTGAAGTTGGCGTGACCGTCATCGGACGTCTGGGACAGGCCGTGGCCCCCGTTATTGACGCCGATAAGGTTTTTGTTGGGACTCTGAGTAGACCAACTGGCTCCGATCGACAGGGATGAGTCGAATTGGCCTTCGATTTCACCGACGTTGAAACTGACGCCGAATGCAGGCCCGGCGAGCGAAGAAGCAAGACTGACCGCCAAGGGCAGTTTCGCCCGGCGCCAGAACTGGTTTACTGATGTCATCGACGCTACTCCATGTGCATTATTGTTATGGCTTAGTACTTTTAAAAACGCTGTGGGTAACCGAAGCCAAGCGGTCCGAAGTCACTCCAAAGTTGCATCGCCCCCGTTTATTGCGTGAGCTCCGTTCTTAAAAATCCTTGAGCGGACTATAGCCAGCAGGTAGTAGTGCTTGATCCCTCTAAAGTGTGATTTGCGCTGCCGGCCAATCTGGAACAGTCCTTTCGCCAGTCCGACACATGTCGGCACGGCAAGGATGGCTGAAAATTCGGATTTCACAAGCCAAGCGCTTGCTTGGTGGCTCTGGCGTGCCCTTTCGGACACGCCAGATGACGCTTAAAGCGTCGAGAGGAAGGTGCTGTTGTTGGCCTGCCATTCGGTGATGTCGACGCGGATACGCTTCTTGTCGAGCTTGCCGACGCTGGTCTTGGGAATTTCAGTAACAATGGCGATCTGACTCGGGATAGCCCACTTGCTCAGGTGCCCCTGTTCAACGTACGGCTTGAGGTGCTCCTTGAGTTCCCTGGCCCCGATCTGATGCCCTTCGCGAACCACCAGCAGCGCAAATGGACGCTCGCCCCACTGCGGATCGGCGATGCCCACTACTGCTACCTCGCGTACCGCAGGGTGGCGACTGATCAGGTCTTCCAGGTCCAGGGAAGAGATCCACTCGCCACCGGTCTTGATCACATCCTTGATCCGGTCACGGATGTCGATCACGCCCATGCTGTCCAGGGTTGCCACGTCGCCGGTGTGCAGCCAGCCCCCGGCCCAGAGCTCGGCGCCTTTTTGCGGCTCGTTGAAGTAACCCTCGGTGAGCCACGGCGCACGCAGCACCAGTTCGCCCTGGGTTTCACCATCGGCAGGCAGGAAGTTGCCTTCGGTGTCGACGATTGCCGCCTCAACCAACGGCCCCGGCACACCAGCCTTGATCCGGTAGGTGGTGCGTTCGTCTTCGGTGCCGGCCATCAGCTCATCGTTGAGGTGGGCGCAGGATACCAATGGCCCGGTCTCCGACATGCCATAAGCGGCGGTCAATTGGATGCCCTTGGCCTTGGCGGCGTCGTACAGCGCATGGTTGAGCGCACTGCCGCCGATGACGATTTTCCAGCCACCGAAATCGACGTTTTGCGCCGCCTTGGCATTGAGGACCATTTGCAGAATGGTCGGCACGCAGTGGGAAAAGCTCACCTTCTCCTTGCGCCACAGCTCCACCAGATATTCGGGGTCGTAACGGCCCGGATAAACCTGCTTGAGCCCGAGCATGGTCGCCACATACGGCAAGCCCCAGGCATGCACATGGAACATCGGGGTGATCGGCATGTACACGTCGTTGGTGCCCAACAGCCGCACGCTGTCGATGGCGCCCATGATGGTCGCCACGCCCATGGTATGCAGCACCAGCTGCCGATGGGTGAAATACACGCCTTTGGGGTTACCGGTGGTGCCGGTGGTGTAGAACGTGGTGGCCACCGAGTTTTCGTCGAAGTCCTGGAAGTCGTACTGCGGGCTCGCCGCGGCCAGCAGTTGCTCGTACTCACCGACAAGGTTCGGCAACTCGGCAGTTTTTTCCGGCAAGTCGGTCAGCAGCAGGGTTTTCTCCACCGTGGTCAGGTGCCCGGCAATCGCCTTGTACAAACCGACGAACTCGCTGTTGACCAGCACAAAGCGGTCCTCGGCGTGGTTCATGGTGTAGAGAATCTGTTCTGGCGACAGCCGCACGTTAATGGTGTGGATCACCGCGCCGATCATCGGGATGGCGAACATGCATTCCAGGTAGCGATGGCTGTCCCAGTCCATTACCGCCACGGTATCCCCGGCCTTCACGCCGGCCTCTGTCAGCACATTGGCCAGCCGCGCAACCCGCTCGATCAGGGTCGGATAGCTGTAGCGCAACTGATCGCGGTAGATGATTTCGCGAGTTTTTTCGTAACGGGCGCCGGACATCAGCAGCCGTTTAATCAACAGCGGATACTGGTAAGCGCCCTCGGCTGGAGGAATAACGCGAGTCTGCAACATAAGAGTCCCTTTTTGACTGCACAGTCTTGGCTGCTAAAGCTAAGCACTCTAGAGGCCTTGAACGCCAGCCAAATCAGCCAAAGGTATGATTTGCAGAGCCGTACAAATGATAGCTTTGCGCCAGCATTTGCGAGAGTTCGTCAGCCGTTACGCCATTTTTCCTACGGCAGCCTCGGCTGGTGTCCGGGGGAAAACCATTGCAGCCACGAAGGTCAACGCCGCAATACTCGCCAATATCAGGTAAAGGCCTACAAAACCTTGGCGCGGTTCGACGAACGAAATCAGCGGAATCGCGGTAGCACTGGCACCGAACGATAAACAGTAACGCAGCGCGAAGACTCGGGATTGCCATTGCGGCGCGACAAAGTTGGCGACCATCGCATCATTCACCGTGACCTGGCCAAACACCACGAACATGAACGCCGCACCCAGCACGATCACGGCCCAGCCGTCGACATAGGCCAACCCGAACAACAGTGGCGCCTGGCACAGCGTCAACACTATGAACGGCCATTTCAGACTGAAACGATGCAAGACCCGGCCGATGCTCAACTGTGCCACGGCGCCGAAGGCATACGCCAGGCTGACCACGACGCCAAGGATTTGCGGTGAAGTAAACAAATCGTGCAGGCGTTCCTGAAACAATTTCGGATAGGTCATGGTCGTGGCGTTGAACACCACACCGCCGGTCGCGGTGGCCAAGGCCAGTACGCCGAACACCATGACCATGGAAATCCGCTGACCGGCCGCATCTTTGAGCGGTGTATGCGCACGCTTGGGGATCGGTTCTTCGCGCACCTGAAACGCGAAACCGATGCCCAGCCCAATCGCCACCACGCCAGGCAAAACGAACGCCGAACGCCAGCCGAGTTGCGCCACCAGCAACCCGGTGATCAGCGCCGAAAACGCCACGCCAAGGTTGCCCCACATGCCGTTGATACCGATTTCGCGGCCCCGGTTCTGCGCGTAAGCCACCAGCATCGCGGTGCCCACCGGGTGATAGATCGCAGCGAAAATACCGATCAGCGTCAGGCCGAGTACCAGCATCGGTGCGCTGCTGCTCACGCCGGTAAAGATCGCCGAAGCGCCAATGCCGAAAAAAAACACCAGCATCATTTTCCGTCGGCTCCAGCGATCCCCCAGCCAACCGGCCGGCAGCGAACAGGCGCCAAAAGCAATAAAGCCACCGAGAGACAGGCCGATCAGCGCAGCGTAGTCCAGTGTGAAGGCCTGGGTCATGCCGAGAACGGCGGCGGGAAAAATCAGCATGAACATGTGATCGATCACATGGGCTGCGTTGATATAGCGGAGGACATTTCTGGACTGGTTCATCGCGGCACGCTTACGTTGTAGTGAGCGGCTTATGCTAAGTTGGCGAAAAAGAGTAATCCTGACAACAAAGTCATTGGATCTGACATGTTAATCAGCCATTTCCTGCACGGGCCGGTCAGCGCCTATCCGCGAGACTACGTGGACGGTGCTCATCAGGAACTGCATCAACACCGCGAAGCTCAGTTGCTGTACGCCGTTTGCGGCACCATGCGAGTGGTCACTGCGCAAGGTGCCTGGGTCATTCCACCAACCCGAGCCGTGTGGATTCCGCCATTGGTGGCGCATGAAATTTTCATGTCGGGCGAGGTGCGCATGCGTTCGCTGTTCATTGCCCCCGAACTGTCGCCGCCAACGCTGCAACAGTGCTGTGTGCTGGCCGTCACGCCGCTGCTGCGCGAGCTGATCCTGCGCGCGGTGCAAGGTCCGCGACACGCGGAAAACTCATTGATTCAGAAGCTGATGCTGGAAGAGATCGCCAGCCTGGAAAACCTTCCGCTACACATTCCAATGCCCGAGGACCGACGCCTGCAGGGCATCTGCATGGCGCTGCTGCGCGCACCGAATCACTCCAACACCCTGGAAGACTGGGCACAGCAGGTCGGCGCCAGTTCTCGAACCTTGGCGCGACTATTCCAGCAGCAACTGAAGATGAATTTCAATGCATGGCGCCAGCAACTGCGCCTGATGGAAGCCCTGCCGCGTCTGCTCGCCGGGGAAAGCGTGCAGAGCGTGGCGCGCGACCTGGGCTACGGCAGTGCTCGAGCGTTCAGCGCAATGTTTCGCCGTTTGCTCGGGGAAAACCCTCGGGAATACCTGAACGCGCTGAACAAATTGAGCGAACTCAATCCCCCGTAGACACTCAGCGCGATCAATGCATCTCGGTGAACGCGAGTTTCACGCCGATGGCGATCAGCACCGCGCCCATGGTCCGGTCGAACCAGTGGCCCATGCGGGCGAAACCGGCGCGCACGCGTTGTTGACTGAACAACATCGCCACCAGGCAAAACCAGAGCGCCGTTGCCGCTGCCAGATAGATCCCGTAACCGGCCTGTACCGCCAGCGGCGTGTGCGGGTTGATCACCACGGTGAACAGCGACAGGAAAAACAGCGTGGCTTTCGGGTTCAGGCCATTGGTCACGAACCCCG
Organism: Pseudomonas sp. FP1740; assembly: GCF_030687165.1. Taxonomy (NCBI): domain Bacteria; kingdom Pseudomonadati; phylum Pseudomonadota; class Gammaproteobacteria; order Pseudomonadales; family Pseudomonadaceae; genus Pseudomonas; species Pseudomonas sp. FP1740. Next base: position 1,023,125 of record NZ_CP117461.1, on the reverse strand, counting down.
CAGTGAAGGCGCCCCGCGCGGTGCGCTCACCCGCTTCCTGGTGCAGGTCGTCAGCCGCAGGTTTGGTCGGTTGTGCGCGCAGGGCCTTGTAGCCGATGTACAGCAGGTACGCGGCAGCGGCCCATTTCAAGGCGTTGAACAGCACGATCGACTGAGACACGATCAGCCCGATCCCCAGCAGCGAATAACCGACGTGCAGGAAAATCGCCGAACCGACGCCCAGCGCCGTCCAGGTCCCGGCACGGCGACCGTGAGTCACGCTCTCTCGCACCACCACGGCGAAATCCGGGCCTGGGCTTGCAACAGCCAGCAGGTGAATCAGCGCAACGGTCAAGAATTCTGTCCAGTACATGGGGGCTCCTTTTGGCCAAGCGTAACTGCTTGTTTCATCTGGTAGGCTCGGCAGATTACGCCTTCAGTTCAACGCACAAAAGGTACAGTTGATGACGAACTCTCGCCGCGCCGTTTTCCTCGACCATCCGTCCCTGGACCTCGGCGATCTCGACCTCAGCCCACTACGCGAGTGCTTCAGCGACTTGCAGCTGTTCGCCCAGACCACGCCTGCGCAGGTGATCGAACGCCTCAAAGGCGCCACTGTCGCCATCACCAATAAAATCCTGATTGATGCGGCGGCCATGGCGGCCAGCCCCGAGTTGAAGTTGATCCTGATCACCGCCACCGGCACTAATAACGTCGATCTGGCCGCCGCCCGCGCCCACGGAATCACTGTTTGCAATTGCCAGGGTTACGGCACGCCGTCGGTGGCTCAGCACACAATCATGTTGTTGCTGAACCTGGCGACGCGCCTGGGCGACTATCAAAAAGCTGTCGCCGAAGGTCGCTGGCAACAGGCGAAACAGTTCTGCCTGCTGGATTACCCGATCGTCGAACTCGAAGGTAAAACCCTCGGTTTGCTCGGCCACGGTGAACTGGGCGGTGCCGTCGCGCGGCTGGCAGAAGCGTTCGGCATGCGCGTCTTGCTGGGGCAGATTCCGGGCCGCCCTGCCCGCCCGGATCGCTTGCCGCTGGACGAACTGCTGCCGCAAATCGACGCCCTGACCCTGCATTGCCCGCTCAACGAACACACCCGACACTTCATCGGTGCCCGTGAACTGGCCTCGATGAAGCCCGGTGCTTTCGTGGTCAACACCGCGCGCGGTGGCTTGATCGACGAACAAGCATTGGCCGACGCCCTGCGCAACGGCCACTTGGGCGGCGCGGCCACCGACGTGTTGAGTGTCGAACCACCGACTGCGGGCAATCCGCTGCTGGCCCAGGACATTCCACGGCTGATCGTCACCCCGCACAACGCCTGGGGCAGCCGCGAGGCGCGGCAGCGAATCGTTGGCCAGTTGACGGAAAACGCTCAGGCTTATTTCAGCGGTAAAGCGCTGCGGGTCGTCAGTTGATAAACTGCGGCACTTTTTTTCAAGGAGCAGAGTATGGATCCGCGCAGTGAAGTACTGCTTCGTCAGGCCGAGTTGTTCCAGGGTTCGGTATTGCTGGCCGGTTTGCCCGCCGACGACTTGCTGGGTCGCTTGCCCGATGCCCACGGCTGGTGCTGGCACGCCGGCGATCAAGCAGCACTGGACGCCCGTTTCGCCGGGCGCAGCCATTTTGGCGTGAATGCGCCCGAGCGCGAATTCGAAAGCGCCGTGGTGTTTCTGCCCAAGTCCAAGGACCTGACCGACTATATCCTCAACGCCCTCGCCTCTCGTCTGGCCGGTCGTGAGTTGTATCTGGTCGGCGAAAAACGCAGCGGCATCGAAGGCGCGGCCAAGCAGTTGAACCCCTTCGGCAAACCACGCAAGCTCGACAGCGCGCGACATTGCCAGCTCTGGCAGGTCACCGTGGCCAATGCGCCAGAAGCCAAGTCGCTGGAAAGCCTGGCCCAGACCTATGAACTGCCATTGGCCGAAGGGCCGTTGAAAGTCATCAGCCTGCCGGGCGTGTTCAGCCATGGCCGACTGGATCGCGGCAGCGCCCTGCTACTGGAGCATCTGGACAAACTGCCTGGCGGCCACTTGCTGGACTTCGGTTGCGGCGCAGGCGTGCTGGGGGCAGCGGTCAAGCGGCGTTACCCGCACAACCAGGTCACCCTGCTCGATGTCGACGCGTTTGCCGCCGCCAGCAGTCGCCTGACCCTGGCCGCCAACGGTCTGGAGGCGGAAGTGTTGACCGGTGACGGCATCGACGCAGCGCCCATGGGCTTGAGCGCGATTCTGAGCAATCCACCGTTCCATGTCGGCGTACACACCGACTACTTCGCCACAGAAAACTTGCTGCGAAAAGCAGCTAAACATCTGAAAAATGGCGGCGAACTGCGGCTGGTTGCGAACAGTTTCCTGAAGTATCAGCCGCTGATCGAAGAGCACTTGGGCGTGTGTGCAATCAAGGCTGAAGGACAGGGTTTTAGAATCTACCGGGCCAAGCGTGGCTGAAAACGCTTTTGCAAAAGAGGGCTTGCCCAATCGGATTTGCCTAGGCAGAATCCGCTCCGTCCTAGGGGAGTAGTCTCCCACGAGCGCCATGCTCGTCCGGCATACGTCAACATACTTGGTCCTCAGACCATGGCGTATGCGACCCACGCGTTCGCATCAGACGGATCGCAGGGTTTGACAAGACCTATGACACGAACACCTTACCCGGGGCGGGAAGGCTGTACGTGTCATAGCCGTGTCGACCCGCCCCTTAGGAAAACCCTGATGATGCTGGACTCTCTACTCGTTCCCACCGCAATCGTTGCCTTGGCCGAAATTGGCGACAAGACGCAACTGCTCGCACTCATTCTCGCCGCTCGCTTTCGCAAACCCTGGCCGATCATTGCCGGTATCGTCGCCGCGACCCTGGCCAACCACGCGGCGGCCGGTGCGGTAGGCGCCTGGTTCGGCAGTTTCTTCTCGAATGCGACGCTGCACTGGATCCTCGCCGCCAGCTTCGCCGCCACCGCGCTGTGGACCCTGGTGCCGGATAAAATGGACGAAGACGAAGCCAGCACCGCCCGCAAGTTCGGACCGTTTCTGACCACGCTGATTGCGTTCTTCCTCGCGGAGATGGGCGACAAGACCCAGGTCGCGACCGTGATGCTCGCCGCGCAATACCCGGATCTGTGGCTGGTGATCCTCGGCACTACCGCCGGGATGTTGATTGCCAACGTGCCGGTGGTACTGGCGGGCAACTTTGCGGCGGAAAAACTGCCTCTGACTTTGATCCGTCGCCTGGCGGCGTCGGCGTTCTTCATCCTGGCGATTGTCGCGGTGTACAAGGCGATGCAGAGCAGTGGCTGGGTTTGAGACGACAACCCGATCATTCCCACGCTCTGCGTGGGAATGCATCCGGTGACGCTCCGCGTCACGACGTTAAAGCGGACGCGGAGCGCCCATGGCGGCATTCCCACGCAGAGCGTGGGAACGATCACTTACTCAAGATTTCCTGGCTTTCTCGTACAACGGCATGACTTTCGGAATCGCCGCCTGCAACGACGCAATCCGACTGGCCGACGCCGGGTGGGTGCTCAAGAACTCCGGCGGTGCGCCTTCCGAGGCTTTGCTCATTTTGTTCCACAGGGTGATCGCGGCGTTCGGGTTGTAACCGGCGCGGGCGGCCAGTTCGAGGCCGATCAAGTCGGCTTCGTTTTCGTTTTCGCGACTGTTGGGCAACGTCATGCCGTATTTGGCCACGGTGTCTGCCAGGGCCAGGCTGTCCTGCCCCAGACCGAGCAGCGCACCGGCGCCCTGCTTGGCCATTTCGAGACCGTAAGCCCTGGACATTGCTTCACGACTGTGCTCGCGCAAGGCGTGAGCGATTTCATGGCCAATGATGGCGGCGATTTCGTCGTCAGTGAGTTGCAGGGTGTCGATCAGCCCGCTGTAGAAAATGATCTTGCCGCCAGGCCCGCAGGAGGCATTCAGCTCGTCGCTCTTGATCAGGTTCACTTCCCATTGCCACTGGGCCGAATCCGGACGAAACACGGGTGCCTGGGCAATCAGGCGATTGGAGATGGCCTGGACGCGCTTCGCATTGTTACTGGATTTATCCAGCACGCCTTTGGTGCTCGCCTCCCCGATGGTTTGTTGATAAGACTGGGCGTACATCTGGTTGACCTCGGAGGTCGACAACATACTGAACATGTATTGCGTGCGCTCAACGCCCACGGCGCCACCGCTGGTGGTGTTGACCGACTGACAACCGGAAAGCAGCAGACTTGCACTCAGTGCACACAAAACCAATGTCTTACTCATCAAGAAGCTCCCTGGAAACATGCCGCGTATCCTAGGTGGGGATTTGTATCGGCGCCAGATACAACGGACGTGTAGCACGTACATTTCAGACAAAGCCCCTATCACCGTAGGAAAAAATTCACACAACAACGTCCGCCGCGGCTGATCACGGCCAGCAATGATTCATTTACGACATCCAGCACTCTAAAACAGCCAATTCGTTACACCTGGCTCATGCCCCACCGCCCCAGTGCCGATACAGCTCTGCAGACGTCCTCTTGCGTGCGGAGCACCCATGAAATTCAAGTCGATCCAGTTTTCCGTTGCCGCCCTGGCCGGGGCCATTGTGCTCAGCGTTGTCGCAGCCCTGGTGCTGTACGCGCTGTTTTCCGGCGCCCGGACCCAAGACATGGTCCAGCAACGGACTCAGGCGCAGTTCGAGCAAGTCATCGAACAGCGCCTGACATCGCTGGCGCAAACCCAGGTCAGCCAGATCCAGCGCGAACTCGAAGCGCCGCTGCTGATTGCCGGCGGTCTGGTACGGGTCAATGCGCTGATCGGCACACCGGGCGCCGACGGCCAGCCGCAACTGAGCCTGAGCCGTGAGCAACTGATCAGCCTGATCAAGGAAAACGTCGCCCGGAACCCGAAAATTCTCGGCACCTACATTGGGTGGGAAAAAAACGCCCTCGACCACAATGATGCGGCCTACGTCGACACCAAAGTGGTCGGCATCGACGCCAGCAACGGGCGTTTCCTGCCGTGGTGGTTCCGTAACGAAGACGGCAGCCTGGGCCTGGACAAACTGGTGGACGTCGACGACCAGAAAACCTTGTCCACCGGTGTGCGCGCAAGCGAGTACTACCTGTGCTCCAAGGAAACCAAAAAATCCTGCGTGATTGATCCGGCGCCCTACAAGGTGGGCGACAAGATCGTCATGCTCGCCTCCTTCATTGAACCGATCATGCTCAACGGCGCGTTCCAGGGCATCGTCGGCGCCGACCTGTCGGTGAACTTCATCCAGGAAATGCTCCTGGGGGCGAATCAGAAACTGTACAGCGGCGCCGGAGAAATGGCCTTGATCGGCGGGAATGGCCGGATCGTCGCTTACACCAAAGACCCGAGCAAATTCGGCGAAAAGGTCAGCGACATCCTCGACAGCAAGCAGATTGCCAACATGGCCAATCTCAAGCGCGGCGAAGTCACTTACACCGTCGACAAGGCCCAGGGCCGGATCGAGTTGTACCTGCCCTTCGGCATCGGCCAGACCGACGCCCGCTGGACCTTGATGCTGCAACTGCCGCTGAACGCGGTGATGGCCGACCTGCAAAAACTTCAGGGTGACCTGGACGTACAGCGCAAGTCCGACACCTTTGGCATGGCCATGGTCGGCTTGCTGATCGCCGGCATTGGTTTGTTGGTGATCTGGCTGGTGGGCCACGGCATTGCCCGGCCGCTGAAGCAGATGGTGACCATGCTCGATGACATCGCCCAGGGCGAAGGCGACCTGACCCGCCGTCTAACCAGCGACCGCAGCGACGAACTGGGCTCGATCGCCAAGGGTTTCAACACTTTCCTGGCTAAGTTGCAGGCGATGATTACTCAAGTGGTGACATCGGTGCAGAGCGTCAGCGACTCATCGGAACACACCGCCGACATCGCCATTCGCACCAACATCGGTGTGCACAAACAAATGGCCGAGATCGATCAGGTCGCCACCGCCGTACACGAAATGACCGCCACCGCCCAGGACGTGGCGCGCAACGCCACCCAGGCCGCGCAAGCTGCCAGTCATGCCGATCAGGCGGCGGCGCAAGGCATGCAAATCGTCCGGGATACGTCGAATTCGATTGGTGTGTTGGCCATCGAAATCGGCAAAGCCGTCGGCGTGGTGCAGACCCTGGCCAAGGACAGCGAAAACATCAATGCGATCCTGACGGCCATTCGCGGTATCGCCGAGCAGACCAACCTGCTGGCCTTGAATGCGGCCATCGAAGCGGCGCGGGCCGGTGAGCAGGGCCGGGGTTTTGCGGTGGTGGCCGATGAAGTACGCAACCTGGCGCAGAAAACCCAGAAGGCCACGGAAGAAATCCAGACCATGATCCAGCAATTGCAACAAGGCACCCGGGATGTGGTGCGGGTCATGGAAGACAGTCAGAACCGCACCGATGAAAGCGTGCAACACGCGGCGAAAGCGGCCGAAGCGCTGGAAACCATTACGCAAGCGGTGTCGGTGATCAACGACATGAACACCCAGATCGCCAGCGCCGCCGAGGAACAGAGCGCGGTGGCCGACGACATCAACCGCAACGTGATCAACATCGGGCAAGTAGCCAATGAAGTGGCCGGGGGCGCGGATGAATCGAGCGCGGCGAGTGCGGATTTGACTAAGTTGGCGGAACAGCAGCGGCGGTTGATCAATCAGTTCAAGGTGTAGGGTTCAATGATCGTTCCCACGCTTTGCGTGGGAACGATCATTACGCGCTCAACCCGGGGTTAAACATTCCGGCCCATTAAGCTTCGGATCATTCACCAGGTTCGCCAGCACCCGCTCGCGCAATGCCGCGGGTTCGCTGGCCAGCAGCGCCTGCAAGGCATGTAGCGGGGTTTCAGGATTGAGCCAGGCTTCCTGCCCCCCCGCATCGAGAATCAACGGCCGACGCTGACTCGAAGCAGGTTGGGTGATCACCGCCGTACTCAGCCATACCTGCTCCTGCACTGGATACGCTTCCCAGATCGCCGCGAAGTACAGCGTCGAGCCCTCCCCCGGCGTCAGCCAATATGGACGTTTGCGCGTAGTGCCGCGCCACTCGTAAAAACCATTGGCCGGCAGCAGACAACGGCGCAGGCGCAAGGCTTCGCGAAACATCGGCTGTTCGGCAACGGTTTCGGCACGGGCATGGGCCGGCGTACGGGACAGGTCGGTCAGCCACGGCGGCGTCAGGCCCCAACGGGCGCGGGCCAACTCACGCTGCCCGTCTGCACCGGCACGCAGCATCAGTACCGAATCATTGGGGGAGATATTCCACTGGGCCTGCTGATCGGCGGGGAATCCGGGCAGGGCCGCGAAGGCGGGGTTCCAGCGAAACAGGGCATAACGTCCACACATGGGGCAATACGACTCTTGACCAAACGAACGTCAGCCTAACAGACCAGCGTGCCGGGAAAGCTGTCCGGTTCATCGCCGGACAGCGGCAGCGCGGCATTGTACGCGGCGATCAGCTCCCGCGCGTATTGCGCCTGGTCGTTATCGACCGATACACCCAGCAGGCCGAATATCGGCAATTCCCCGGTACCGCCGATCAAATCCCGGCCCACCAGATGCGCCTCGATACCTTCACTGGCCAGCATGCTTAGCAGCAATTCGCCTTCCATCAGATTTTCCGGCTCATAGATACGCTGCATGGGTGACCCCCTTCATTCGTTTTCGCTGTAGACGTCGAGGTGCCATTCCTCGCCGTGAACCTGCAAGACAAAGGTAATGGGACGACAACACACCGGACAATCCTCGATATAGGTCTGATCACCGCCAGACAAATCCAGAACAGCCTCGACTTCTTCACCGCAATACGGACATTCATACTGCGCAGTTTCCAGCATCGCGGTCTCCCAGGTGACTTGTGCGTATAATCGCCGGTCTATTTGCAGGGCTATTTTTGTCTGGCTACCTTTTCAGACCGTGCCCCGTTGGTTTTCGATCAATACCTTTACTTACCCTAGCCGTTTCTAACAAGAGAGCATGATGGGCGAATTCGATGCCATCCGACCTTACGACGACAGCGAAGTCCCAGCGGTGCTGGCACGGCTGCTCGGCGACAAGGCGTTTCTAGATATCCTCACCCACTTCCGCTTCCCGCGCTTTGCCGGTGCCTTCGGCTGGATGCTCAAACCTCTTATAGCGCATCGGCTGCGCCGTGAGTTCGCCGACGTCACGTCGGTGGCCACGTTGCAGGACAAAGTCGAGTTTTACGTCGACCACACCATCGAGCGCGCCACGGACGGGGTGACCTACACCGGCGTGGAGCAATTCAAGTCCGGCAGCGCCTACCTGTTCATCGCCAACCACCGCGACATCGTGATGGACCCGGCCTTCGTCAACTACGCCGTGTACCACGCCGGCCTGCCGACCCCACGCATCGCCATTGGCGACAACCTGCTGCAGAAGCCTTTTGTCAGCGACCTGATGCGCCTGAACAAGAGCTTCATCGTGCACCGTTCAATCACCGGTCGTCGCGAGAAAATGGCGGCGTATCAATTGTTGTCGGCTTACATCAATCACTCGATCCGCAACGATTGCGCTTCGATCTGGATTGCTCAGGCTGAAGGCCGGGCCAAGGACGGCGACGACCGCACCGAGTCGGCGATCCTCAAGATGTTCCACATGAGCCGCAAGGACGAGCCGTTCGGCGAAGTCATCCGTTCGCTGAACCTCACCCCGGTGTCGATCAGCTACGAGTACGACCCCTGCGACCAGGCCAAGGCCCGCGAGCTGTACATCCGCGCCACCACCGGCACCTACACCAAGGCGCCGGGCGAGGATGACGTGAGCATCGCCAAGGGCATCACCGGTTACAAAGGCCGGGTCCACGTGAACTTCGCCGCGCCGATCACCGAACTGTTCGAAGACACCAAGCAATTGGCGATCGAAATGGACAAGCAGATTCTGGGCGGTTACCGGTTATTCCCGGTGCACTACCTGGCGTATGCACAGTGGAAAGATGCTGACCCGCAATTGCAGGTGCCAAAAGCGGCCGAGCTGTTTGCGGCTGATGAGCTGGCCAAGGCTCAGGAAGAGTGGCAGCGCCGGCTGGAGGCTTGCCCTGAGGAGCATCGTCCGTTCCTGGTGCTGCAATATGCGACGCCGGTACGCAATCAGTATCGGGTCAAGGCCGGGTTGCCGCTGTAGGGCAATGGCTGGAAATGACAACGGCGCCCTGTGGCGAGGGGGCTTGCCCCCGTTCGGCTGCGCAGCAGTCGTAGAACCGATGGCAGCGGGCATGTCAGAAAGACCAGCGATTGCCATTTCAGGGCTGCTGTGCAGCCCAACGGGGGCAAGCCCCCTCGCCACAAGTTACCGCGTCGCGATTAGACGCGAGTACTGACCCACGACACCAGCAACGCCATCCCAAGGCAGGCAAAACCGAAGCGGTAGAAAAACCGGTTCATGCGCAAGGTCGCCCAATCGAGGGTTGGCTCTTCGCTGGGCCTGCTCTGGCGCTGGGCTTCGATACTGGCCATCGCGCGCTGTTCACGACGACGGGTGGCGTGCAGCAACCAGCCGCCCGGGCAGGCGAACAGCAAGGCCAGCAGGTTGATCAGTTTGGCGGGATGAGCGGTAAAGAGCGAAATCAATTGCAGCGACATCACAAACCTCAGGCAAACCGGTGTAACAGACGCCGGGACCGACGACCACGGCGCGGATTCTACCGAAAGCGCTCCGGCCTGCCCCCCCTTTCCGACAAATAACGAAACCATTTAGCCGATTATTGTCCTGTGTCACGGCGCCGTCATCTGAATCCGCCAGTCTGTCGCCCTTCGAAACCGACACGGACCGCGTCATGCTCCACGCCGAAAACCAGGATCGTCTTTACCTCATTGCCCAAAGCGACGAACAACAAACCTTAGTCGGCAGCCTCGCCTTCAATGTACAGGACCGGCATTGGCTGGTGTATTGCGCGTTGGGCGGGCATCAACATGCGGATTTGCCGGAGACGGATTTGCTGACCGGGGTGAGTGTTCTGGACTTCTATTCGCAAGCGGCTTGATTTCCCTTGCTGGAACGGCAGGCACAAAAAAACCCGGCGCCATCACTGGCGCCGGGTTCTTTAAACAAGCTACAAACCGTTACTCGCCAAGCACCTGACCAATCGTCGGGTCCTTGAACAAGCGGGTCAACGCATCACTCAGCACATCACTGACCAGCTTGGTATTGGTTTCCTGATTCGGCGCCATGCCAAAACGCTGATCCAGCGACGCGCCGTAGCGACCGCTGTAACGACGGTTGGCATTCTGCACATCGGAACGGAACGTCGCGCCAATTGTAGCTTCAGTCACATACAAACCTTCTTTGGGCGACTGATACTTCAGCTCGGCCAGGGTTACCGTCAATTGCGGCGCATTCAGCGCATTGGCCGTCGGCGTGAAGCCCAGCAACCGCACGGCCGCCTCAGCCTGAGCCTGCAGCTTCGGCAGAATCTGCGCGCCCTGCACCGTGATCGCACTGGTCTCCGGGTACAGACCGCCACGAGTCCCCAGGGTTGGCGATGGACGACCGTCCACCACACGCACCACCACCGGCTGACCATGGCCGACCGGCGCCAGCTGAGCCGTCAGCTTGGGTTCCGGGTTCAGTTGTTGCGGGCTGTGGGCGCAGCCGACGAGGGTCAAACTGGTCACAGTGATCAAACCGAACAACAGGCGTTGCAACATGCTCTTCTCTCCAGAATCAGGCAACTAACAATGCCCGCAGTATAGCGGTGCGCCACTGCGGCGAACTAGCTTCGCGCAACGATTACTGAAATCTCTGACAAACCCGGCGCAGCGCGGTTCCTGTCACACCTTTGTCACCGCCCGCTGGCAACCTTTATGGCAGTCACCTCAAAAGGTACGTTGCCATGCGTTTTCTCATCTCCCTGTTCGCGCCACGCCCGCTGCACCGCAGTTTCGCCCTGCTCGACCACAATGGCCACTGCCAGGCTTTCAAGCAGTGCAGCCTCCAACCCATGGGTGATGGCTGGGTCGAAATCGAAGAAATCCGCCTCAACTGGCTGCACCATCCCCTGCCCGCCAGCGCCCGTGTCAGCCAGCACCCGCCACGTGCACGCGCGCAGCAACTGCTGACCACCTGACCGGACATCTAATAAAAGTCATTAAACACGACCATTTCCCTGCGTTTCTTCGTTACAATCTCCCCCCGATTATAAGGACGTCTCCTGATCGGGCCTCGCAGCATCGTTAATGCCTCGGTATTGACACCCCGAACCGCCCACAGAGAGCCGCCCACACAGATCGAGTGAAGCTGGCGCGCTTGCTGTTTCTCAAGCAAAAACCCCACTTTTCGCGAATCTGCAGAGCTGTCATTACGCTCGGTCACTGAGCTGTTTGCCCGTTTTTGCCGTCCATGCATCCCATGGTGGCAATCCATCCGGGCGCGGTGCCAGGCTGGGACAGCCCTTTTTTGAGGTTCACGTCTTCAAAAGAGCGTGAAAAAAACGGGTTTTCACAACTTCACAAGAGTGTGGCGAGCAAATGAATAGTTTTGCGTCTGAACATGCACCATTAGCGTCTACAACAGCCCAACGACACAGGACCGAGTACTCCTCGAACACCGGAGCCTGAAGCCTGTCCGCTACGGATTTGGTTGCACAAACGGATGTCTCGACCATAAGTCGAATTGCCAGCCGCGTGCCGAAATGAGTTCATGTGACTCTTGAAGCCAGGCTGCATGCATCCGTCGAAGTTGCGAAAAATTGCGAAGATTCGGACATGGCGATCCTGGCCATGGGTACCTGGGGCATCACTGACACGCCCCGGAACGCCTGGCAGCTATGCCGACAATTTGGTGCTGCAGATTTTGGAGACGCGTTAAATGGCGCATAACGAAGCAGTCGACGTAGTACTGGTTGGGGCCGGCATCATGAGTGCCACCCTCGCTGTGCTGCTTAAAGAGCTCGACCCCGCGATCAAGCTGGAAGTCGTCGAGCTGATGGATTCCGGTGCCGCGGAGAGTTCCAATCCGTGGAACAACGCCGGTACCGGTCACGCCGGGCTGTGTGAGCTGAACTACACGCCGCAGGCCGCTGACGGCACCGTCGACATCAAGAAAGCCGTGCACATCAACACCCAGTTCGAGGTGTCGAAGCAGTTCTGGTCCTACCTGACCAAGAAAGGCACCTTCGGTTCGTGCAAATCGTTCATCAGCCCGGTGCCGCACCTGAGCTTCGTGCAGGGTGAGAATGGCGTGTCCTTCCTCAAGGAACGCTTCAAGACCCTGAGCAAGCACCATGCCTTCTCGGACATGGAATACACCGAAGACAAAGCCAAGATGGCCGAGTGGATGCCGCTGATGATGCCGGGCCGTCCGGCCGACGAAGTCCTCGCCGCCACCCGCGTGATGAACGGCACCGACGTCAACTTCGGCGCCCTGACCAACCAACTGCTCAAGCACCTGACCAGCGCGCCCGATGCCCAGGTCAAGTACTGCAAGCGCGTCACTGGCCTGAAGCGTAACAACGGCGGCTGGACCGTCAGCATCAAGGACGTCAACAGCAGCAATACCCGCGAAGTCGACGCCAAATTCGTCTTCCTCGGCGCCGGCGGCGCGGCACTGCCGCTGCTGCAAGCGTCGGGCATCGAAGAAAGCAAAGGCTTCGGCGGCTTCCCGATCAGCGGCCAGTGGCTGCGTTGCGACAACCCGGAAGTGGTCAAGCACCACCAGGCCAAGGTCTACAGCCAGGCCGCGGTCGGCTCGCCACCGATGTCCGTGCCGCACCTGGACACCCGTGTGGTCGATGGCAAGAAGTCCCTGCTGTTCGGACCTTATGCCGGTTTCACCACCAAGTTCCTCAAGCACGGTTCGTTCATGGACCTGCCGATGTCGGTCCGCGCCGGCAACATCGGCCCAATGCTGGCCGTGGCCAAAAACAACATGGACCTGACCAAGTATCTGGTCAGCGAAGTGATGCAGTCGATGGAGCAGCGCCTGGAATCCCTGCGTCGCTTCTACCCTGAAGCGAAAGCCGAAGACTGGCGCCTGGAAGTGGCCGGCCAACGGGTGCAGATCATCAAGAAAGACCCGAAGAAAGGCGGCGTTCTGCAGTTCGGTACCGAACTGGTCGCGGCCAAGGACGGTTCCCTTGCCGCTCTGCTCGGCGCCTCGCCAGGCGCCTCGGTGACCGTGTCGATCATGCTGGAATTGATCGAGAAGTGCTTCCCGAACAAGGCCAAGGGCGAGTGGGCTGCCAAACTGGCGGAAATCTTCCCGGCCCGGGAGAAAGTCCTGGAAACCGACGCTGCGCTGTATCGCAAGATCAATGCGCAGAACAACGTCGCACTGGAACTGGTTGAAGCAAGCAGCGAAACCCAAAGCTACGCTTGATTCAGCCGCATAAAAAACGCCCCGTCCTCATTGAGGGCGGGGCGTTTTTTTATATGCGGTGAAACAATCTTGTGGCGAGGGAGCTTGCTCCCTCGCCACAAATTCCAGTGCCTGACGTTAACCGCGAGCCTTTTCGATCAACTCGATGTACTCGGCCGCGTTACGTTGATCCTGAATCAGGGCCACGAAGTCATTGCCGTGCTCATCCTTGCCGTCCAGATCGTAACCGGCTTCGACAAAGAACGTCAGAAAACGCTCGAAGTCATCGATGCGCAGGCCGCGGTACGCCTTGATCAGTTTGTGCAGCGACGGTGAAGTGGCGTCGACCGGCTCGAAATCGAGGAACAGTTTGATCTGCGCATCGCCGATCTCGTCACCAATCACTTGCTTCTTATCTTTACGCATTGCCGACTCCAGCTCGCAGACATTTCACAGGGCGGGCAGTTTACCCCTGCCTTGAGGCCAGGCTCAACGCGGACGAACGCTGCCGGTGTGCAGATCGGCCCAGATATGGCCATTGTCGTAACTCAGAAACTGGCAATACACCGTTTCGTTGCGCAACAAGTCGATCACCACCCGGTACTGGGCCAACGGGTAATAGAGCGTTAGCGTTTTACTTTTGTTGTCGTAGATCGGCTTTTTCAGGCTTTTGCTTTCGCCATCGAAGTTGACCAACACCTGGCTGATAGTCGCGCCCTTGTTCAAGGGTTTGCCCTTGAGGCGGACCAGCAACGGTGAGGTGACCGGGATCGGTTGTTGGTTGGACTGACGCTGGCTGCCGAGGACCACCGAATACTCGGTGACCTGCAACAGTTGTTGCTGCTCGGGTTCCGCTTCACGCAGAGTCAAGTCGTCCGGGGGCAAAAACTGCACATGCATCGGTGCCGGGGCAGCGGCCAGGGGTAGGCTGAAGACCAACATCAGGGCGGCGCAGCTGCGGATCAAAAGACTCATGACAGGCTCCAGGGACGAGGCCGAGCACTCTAGCATGATGATCAATCGGGCGAATAACCGATCCAGATCAATACTCTCGAAGACAAGGCTGGGCATACTGAAAGAGCCTTCAGCCCTATTTCGACGGCGTGCCGTCTACTGTGGAGTCCCTATGCCATTCTCCATCCCCCCGTTATTCGCCGCCTGGCGTCAAACTCTGCGTGCAGGTTATAGCCTCAGACGCTTGCGCGGCGACATCAGCGCCGGGGTGACGGTAGGGATTATCGCCATTCCCCTGGCCATGGCCCTGGCGATTGCGGTGGGAGTAGCGCCCCAGCAAGGTTTATATACGGTGCTGATCGCGGCCCCGCTGATCGCCCTGACGGGAGGCTCGCGCTTCAATGTCAGCGGGCCGACAGCCGCGTTCGTGGTGATACTGCTGCCGATCACCCAACAATATGGCCTGGGTGGCCTGCTGCTTTGCACCATGCTTGCTGGGGCCATCCTGATTGCCTTGGGGCTGATTCGGGCCGGACGGCTGATTCAGTACATTCCTTATCCGGTGACCCTGGGCTTTACCGCCGGGATCGGCATAGTCATCGCCACACTCCAACTAAAGGATTTGCTGGGCCTGAGTACCACCGGGCATGCCGAACATTACATCGAGCAATTAGGTGCGCTGCTCCAGGCGTTGCCCAGCGCCCGTCTGGGGGACGGGATCATCGGAGTTATGTGCCTGGCGGTTCTGATCGTCTGGCCGCGGTTTGTGCCAAGGGTTCCGGGGCATCTGGTGGCACTGGCCGTCGGCGCGTTGCTGGGGCTGGCGCTGGAAAGCGGCGGGTTACCGATTGCGACGCTGGGCGAACGCTTCAGCTATATCGTCGACGGCGTCAGTCACCCCGGCATTCCGCCGTTTCTGCCGAGCTTCGACTGGCCGTGGAATCTGCCAGGGCCCAATGGTCAGCCGCTGCATCTGTCTTACGACCTGATCCGCCAATTAATGGCACCAGCGTTCGCCATTGCCATGCTCGGTGCCATCGAATCGTTGTTGTGTGCGGTGGTGGCCGATGGCATGACAGGCAGCAAACATGACCCCAACGCCGAACTCCTGGGTCAGGGCATTGGTAACCTGGTCGCACCGTTGTTCGGCGGCATTACCGCCACCGCGGCGATTGCCCGCAGCGCCACCAACGTACGCAGCGGGGCGTTTTCGCCATTGGCGGCAATTATCCACAGCGCGGTGGTGCTGCTGGCGATACTCGTCCTCGCCCCGCTGTTCAGCTACTTGCCGATGGCCGCGCTGGCGGCATTGCTTGTGATGGTGGCGTGGAACATGAGCGAGGCCCGGCATGTCGTGCACACCTTGCGCATTGCACCACGCAGCGATGTGCTGGTCTTGCTGACCTGCCTGAGCCTGACAGTGCTGTTCGACATGGTGCTGGCCGTTGCCGTTGGGCTGTTGCTGGCCGCCGGGTTGTTCGTCAAGCGCATGAGCGACCTCACGGACACCGCCGAACTGCCTCGAGAGTTCCATCAAGCCTTACAGGATTTGCCGGAGCATGTTCGTTGCTATGCGATACGCGGGCCGTTGTTTTTCGGTGCGGCGGAAAAGGCCCTGGGCGTGCTGCGCAAATTCAGCCCGGAGGTCAAAGTGGTGATTGTCGAGATGAGTGCCGTGTCCATGCTGGACATGACGGCGTTGGCAGCCTTCGACAATATCCTCAGGGATTACCGCACCGACGGCATCGGCCTGATTCTGGTCGGGACGGCTGCGCGCGTGCGCCTGAAACTCAGGCGCGCGGGCATCCATCGGGAACAGCGTCAGTTGGCTTACGTGAACAACCTGGAACAGGCTCGACGCAAAAGCGAACGCTGGCTCGTCGGGCAGGACTGAACGCGCGGTTCAAGCGAACTGCGCACGCATTCGGATGGGAGATCTGCCTTCAAGCATCAACGTGTCTGGCGGCTGAAACCGCCCCCAGACAGTCAATCTGCTTACAGGCCTTTAACGGCAAAAATCCCGTTCGCGTTACGCCAGTAGCCTTTGTAGTCCATGCCATAACCGAAGATGTAACGGTCAATGCACGGCAGACCGACGAAATCGGCTTTCAGGTCCGGGCGAGCCTTGCGGTCGTGGTCCTTGTCGATCAGCACGGCGGTGTGCACTTTGCGGGCGCCGGCGTGTTTGCAGAAATCGATGATCGCGCCCAGGGTATGACCTTCATCGAGGATGTCGTCGATGATCAGTACGTCACGGTCGATGAACGAAACTTCCGGCTTGGCTTTCCAGAACAGCTCGCCGCCGCTGGTTTCGTTGCGATAGCGGGTGGCGTGCAGGTACGACGCTTCCAGCGGGAATTGCAGATGGGTGAGCAGCTTGCCGGCGAAAATCAGGCCACCGTTCATCACACAGAACACCACCGGATTGCTTTCAGCCAGTTGTTCGTTGATGTGTGCACCGACGCGGGCGATGGCCGCCTCGACTTCAGCTTCGGTGTACAGGCAGTCAGCCTCTCGCATGATTTGACGGATATGCTCGAGATCAGCGGACATGGCGCTCTCCAAGGGGTTTGAGGGGGAGGGACGGATTCGGAAAAGCGGGCAAAGGTACGCATCCCGCACGGCCAGATCAAGCGTTTGTGGACTAACGTACTGTATGTCTATAGGACAACACCCCCGGATAGATTAATCTAGGCCGGTTTTTTTGCCCGCCGCCGGAGCCTTTCCCCATGCCCATCCGTGAGATCCGCCATCCGCTGATCCGTCATAAACTTGGCCTTATGCGCCGCGCCGACATCAGCACGAAGAATTTTCGTGAGCTCGCTCAGGAAGTCGGCGCCCTGCTGACCTATGAAGCCACCAAAGACCTGCCACTGGAAAGCTACGACATCGAAGGCTGGTGCGGCACGGTGTCGGTGGAGAAAATCGCCGGCAAGAAAATTACCGTGGTGCCGATCCTGCGTGCCGGTATCGGCATGCTCGAAGGCGTGCTGAGCCTGATCCCGGGCGCCAAGGTCAGCGCGGTAGGCGTGGCCCGTAACGAGGAAACCCTCGAAGCCCACACCTACCTGGAAAAACTGGTGCCGGAAATCGACGAGCGCCTGGCGATGATCATCGACCCGATGCTCGCCACCGGCGGTTCGATGGTCGCCACCATCGATTTGCTGAAAAAGGCTGGCTGCAAAGACATCCGCGCGATGGTGTTGGTGGCCGCTCCCGAAGGCATCGCCGCTGTGGAGAAGGCTCACCCGGACGTGACCATCTACACCGCTTCCATTGACCAGAAACTGAATGAACACGGTTACATCATCCCAGGCTTGGGCGATGCCGGTGACAAGATCTTCGGCACCAAGCAAAAGGACGCGTGACCATGCAGCAAGAGTTCAACGATCCGCTCTGGCGCACGGTACTGTCCGGCGCGCAGATGCTGTTCGTGGCCTTCGGCGCCCTGGTGTTGATGCCGCTGATTACCGGCCTCGACCCGAACGTGGCGCTGTTCACCGCAGGTTTAGGGACGATCCTGTTCCAGATCGTCACCGGGCGTCAGGTGCCGGTATTCCTGGCGTCGAGCTTCGCCTTCATCACCCCGATCATTCTCGCCAAGGGCCAGTTCGGCCTGGCGGCGACCATGGGCGGCGTGATGGCGGCCGGTTTCGTCTACACCTTCCTCGGCCTTGCGGTGAAGATCAAAGGCACCGGGTTTATCGACCGGTTGCTGCCTCCGGTGGTGATTGGCCCGGTAATCATCTCCATCGGCCTGGCCATGGCGCCGATTGCCGCCAACATGGCGATGGGCAAGGCGGGCGACGGCACTGAGCTGATTCATTACCAGACGGCGATGATGATTTCGATGCCCGCGCTGCTGACCACCCTGATCGTCGCAGTGTTCGGCAGAGGTATTTTCCGCCTGGTGCCGATTATCTCCGGTGTGCTGGTGGGTTTTGCCATGGCGTTTTATTTCGGCGTGGTCGATACCGCGAAGATTGCCGTGGCACCATGGTTCGCGATTCCACACTTCACCGCGCCGGAATTCAACTGGCAGGCGATTCTGTTCATCGTTCCGGTGGCCCTGGCCCCGGCCATCGAGCACATCGGTGGCGTGATTGCCGTGGGTAGCGTGACTGGTCGCGACTACCTGAAAAAGCCCGGCCTGCACCGCACCCTGCTCGGCGATGGCATTGCCACCACCGCAGCCGGCCTGTTCGGTGGCCCGCCCAACACCACTTACGCCGAAGTGACTGGCGCGGTGATGCTGACCAAAAACTACAACCCGAAAATCATGACCTGGGCGGCGATCTTCGCGATCAGCCTGGCGTTCATAGGCAAGTTCGGCGCGCTGCTGCAAAGCATTCCGGTGCCGGTGATGGGCGGGATTCTCTGCCTGTTGTTCGGTTCGATTGCCGCGGTGGGGATGAACACCATGATCCGCCACAAGATCGACCTGGGCGAAGCACGCAACCTGGTGATCGTCTCGGTGACGCTGGTGTTCGGGATTGGCGGCATGCTGGTCGGCACCGGTACCGGCCAGAACGATTTCGGCCTCAAAGGCATCGCGCTGTGCGCGGTGGTGGCGATTGCGCTGAACCTGTTGCTGCCGGGCAATGACAGCTGGAAGCACAAGAAAGCGGATGAGCCGTTGATCTAAGAACGCCATCGCGGGCAAGCCCGCTCCCAGGTCAGCGTAAAACCTGTGGGAGCGGGCTTGCCCGCGAAGCTTTTAAAGCGCCAACGGCGCCCGTTCACACAAGGCAGTCAATGCCTTGGCCCATTGCGGCTCATCGTTGAGGCAAGGCACCAGCACCAATTCCTCCCCTCCTGCCTCGCGGAATTGCTCCTTCCCGCGATCACCGATCTCCTCCAGCGTCTCGATGCAATCGGCAACGAACGCCGGGCACATCACCAGAACTTTCTTCACGCCGCTTTTGGCCAACTCGTCGAGGCGAGCTTCAGTGTAAGGTTCTATCCACTTGGCCCGACCCAGACGCGACTGAAACGATACCGACCACTTGCCGTCCGGTATGCCCACACGTTTGGCAAACTCTGCGGCCGTGCGCAGGCACTGACCGCGGTAACAGGTCGCGACCACTTCCGGTGGCGCACCGGCGCAGCAATCGCCGCCCCCCTCGAAGCTGTGCCCCGGATTAAGCTTTTTCAGGTGACGCTCCGGCAAACCGTGGAAGCTCAGCAGCAGATGATCGAAATCCTGTTGCAGATAAGGCCTGACACTGGCCACCAACGCATCGAGGTATTCCGGCTGATCGTAAAACGGCTGAAGAACCGAGAACTGCACGTCGAGCTTTTTATCGCGCACCACGCGCTTGGCTTCTTCGATCACCGTGGTCACAGTGCTGTCGGCGAATTGCGGATAGAGCGGTGCCAGGGTCACTTTCTTATGCCCCTGGGCAGCCAGCCGCACCAGCGCGGACTCAATGGACGGCTCGCCGTACCGCATCGCCAGCTCAACAGGCCCGTGAGTCCACTGCCGGGTCATGGCCTGTTGCAGGCGACGGCTGAGCACCACCAGCGGCGAGCCCTCCTCCCACCAGATCGACGCGTAAGCGTGAGCCGATTGTTCCGGGCGCTTGATCAGAATCAACGACACCAGCAAACGCCGCACCGGCCAAGGCAGGTCAATCACGTACGGGTCCATCAGAAATTGATTGAGGTAACTGCGCACATCCGCCACCGAGGTGGAGGCAGGTGAACCCAGGTTGACCAGAAGCAACGCGTGATCGGTCATGCAACGTCCTATTTCAGAGGCGGCCGGACAGATCGTCCAATGCCGCGCGCAAATCAGTGAACCGGAAAGTGAAACCCGCTTCCAGCAAGCGAGCCGGCATGGCCTTCTGGCCACCCAGCAGCAACAATGACAATTCGCCCAGAGCGACCTTCAAGACGAGGGTCGGCATCGGCATGAACGCCGGACGATGCAACACCTCACCCAACGTTTTAGCGAATTCGCGATTGCGCACCGGCTTGGGCGCGCAGGCATTATAGGGACCGCTGGCCCCATTGCGATGCAGAAGAAAATCAATCAGGGCGATTTGATCTTCGATATGAATCCACGACATCCACTGCCGACCGCTGCCGATCGGCCCGCCCAGCCCCAGTTTGAAGGGCAACAACAGCCGCGACAAAAAGCCGCCCTCGGCGGACAACACCAACCCGGTACGGATGAGAACCACGCGAATGCCCAAGGCCTCGGCACGTTGCGCGGTTTCTTCCCAGGCGATGCACAACTGGCTGGCGAAATCATCGATGACCGGTGGCGATTGCTCGGTCAACTCCCGCTCGCCGCCATCGCCGTACCAACCAATCGCTGAGCCGGAGATCAGCACCTGCGGTTTCTGCTCACGACTTTCGAGCCAGGCCAACAGGGTTTCGGTCAGGGTGATCCGGCTGCTCCACAACAGCGCTTTGCGTTTGTGGGTCCAGAGCCGATCGGCGATCGGCGCCCCCGCAAGGTTGATGACTGCATCCACCGGTTCTGGCCCAAAATCCTCAAGCCGTGCGATTCCCCGTACCTGAGGGCCGCAGATTTTGGCGACTTTTGCGGGCGTGCGACTCCAGACCGTGAGGTGATGTCCCTGACTCAACCAGTGTCGGCAGAGCTGACGTCCTATCAAACCAGTACCGCCGGTCAGCAATATGTGCATGACATCTTCCTCGCGTGGCGTTTTACCCAGATCACTAGTCTATTTTTATATGCAGGGATCTTTGGTATCGGGCAGGTTCTGTGTTTAACAATAGGCCAAGCTCTCAGAACGAGAACGCTAAAAGTTATACCAAAAAACAATATTGTACAGGTTTGAACCACGGCGTAGTCTGTACAGAAAGGCAAACGAGGCCCCTATGACTGTACCTATCGCAATCATCGGCACCGGCATCGCCGGACTCTCAGCCGCCCAGGCCCTTACGGAGGCCGGGCATGTCGTTCATCTGTTCGATAAAAGCCGCGGCAGTGGCGGACGCATGTCAAGCAAGCGCAGCGATGCGGGTGCTCTGGACATGGGCACGCAATATTTCACTGCCCGCGACCGTCGCTTCGTCACCGAAGTCCAGCGCTGGCAAGCCAACGGTTGGGTCGCCGTGTGGACACCGCAGCTCTATACCTACCACGGCGGCCAGCTCAGACCCTCGCCGGACGAACAGATACGCTGGGTCGGCACGCCGCGCATGAGTGCCATTACCCGTGCGCTGCTCGGTGACCTGGAAGTGCAGTTCGGCTGCCGGATCACCGAGGTCTATCGCGGTGAAGAGCACTGGCATCTGCAAGACGCCGAAGGCTTCACCCACGGGCCGTTCAGTCATGTGGTGATTGCCACGCCAGCCCCTCAGGCAACCGCGCTGCTGCCCGCCGCGCCGAAACTCGCCGGGGCCGCCGCCGGGGTAAAAATGGAGCCGACCTGGGCGGTCGCCCTGGCTTTCGACACACCACTGGATACCCCGATCGAAGGCTGCTTCGTGCAGGACAGCCCCCTCGATTGGCTGGCGCGCAACCGTAGCAAACCGGGACGCGACAACACCCTCGACACGTGGGTGCTGCACGCCACCAGCGCCTGGAGCCGGCAGCATATCGATCTGCCCAAGGAAGCGGTGATCGAGCAATTGCATGGTGCCTTTGCCGAACTGCTGCACGACGCCATGCCTGCACCGACTTTCAGCCTCGCTCACCGCTGGCTTTACGCCCGTCCGGCCAGCAGCCATGAGTGGGGTGCCCTGGCTGATGCTGATCTGGGCTTGTACGTATGCGGCGACTGGTGCCTGTCCGGCCGTGTCGAAGGCGCCTGGCTCAGTGGCCAGGAAGCGGCCCGCCGTCTGCACGAACACCTGCAGTGAACCGCCTCGACTTGAGCACATTGCTGCTGTCGACATGGACAGCAGCCCTGGAAAAACCTATACAAAAAAATTGACTTGTACACCTTTGAATCTATGCTGAATGAATGTTGTACAGATTTAATAATCCGTACAGGTCTGGATTCGAGGTGCTTCGATGCCTGCACAATCAGCGACCCCACCCAAAATCGCCATCAGCGCCTGCCTGATGGGGGCCGAGGTGCGCTACAACGGCGGGCACAAGACGTCACGGCTGTGCAGCCACATCCTTTCTGATTATTTCGATTTCATCCCGGTGTGCCCGGAAGTCGCCATCGGCCTGGGTATCCCTCGCGAACCGATCCGCCTGGTCGGCAACCCCGAACATCCGCAGGCGGTCGGCACGGTCAACCCTGAAAACAATGTCACCCGGCCGTTGGCCGAGTATGCTCGGAAAATGGCGCTGGAACTGGGCGACATTTGCGGCTATATCTTCATGCAGAAATCCCCTTCGTGCGGTCTGGAGCGGGTCAAGGTCTACCGCGCCAACGGCGCGCCAGTGGACGGCGGTAGCCGTGGTATTTACGCCCGGACCTTCTGCGCGCTGCATCCCGATTTGCCGGTGGAGGAAGAAGGCCGGCTCAACGATCCGGTGCTGCGGGAAAACTTCCTTACCCGCGTATTCGCCTACAGCGCCTGGCAGCAGTTGCTGCAAACCGGCCTGACCCGGCGCGGCCTCACGGATTTTCATTCGCGCTACAAATACCTGTTAATGGCCCACAACCCGGTGCAATACAAAACCCTGGGAAACCTGCTTGGCAACATGGGCCGGACCGCCCCTGAAGTCATCGGCCCGCGCTATTTCAGCGAGCTGATGGCGGCCTTGAAAAAATGCGCCACGCGCCGCACCCACACTAACGTCCTGCAACACCTCAGCGGCTACCTCAAACAGGCCATCAGCACTGAAGACAAACAGGAAATGCAGCATGCGATCAGCCAGTATCGTCACGGCATCGTGCCGCTGGTGGTACCGCTGACGTTGCTCAAACACTACTTTCGCCAGCACCCGGATCCATACATTGCGCAACAGGTTTACCTGCAACCGCACCCGGAAAACCTCAGCCTGCGAAACGCAATCTAATGAAAACCCCACCGGACACCAGCGCCAGCGAAGACCTTGGCACCGACTTCAAAAAGGCCCTGGACGCAGGCTGGCTGCCCATCCGTGAAGTGGCCCGGCAGACCGGGGTCAACGCCGTCACCTTGCGCGCCTGGGAACGGCGCTATGGGCTGATCGTGCCTCAGCGCACTCCCAAGGGGCATCGGCTGTTCTGTGCCGAACACGTTCAACGCATCCTGACGATCCTCACCTGGCTCAATCGCGGCGTGGCGGTCGGTCAGGTCAAGCAACTGCTCGACACGCCTCAGGTACTTGCCGAGCCCGTCGGAAACGATTGGCTGGTGCTGCGCCAGACACTGCTACAAGCCGTTACCCAACTGGCCGAACGCACCCTCGATGACACCGTGAACCAGGCGATGGCGCTGTATCCGCCACGCACCTTGTGTGAACACCTGTTGATGCCGTTGCTGGCGGAACTGGAACAACGCTGGCAAGGCCAGTTCGGCGCGCAGATGGAGCGGGTGTTTGTCTATTCCTGGTTGCGCAGCAAATTCGGCGCGAGGATTTACCACAACAACCGCCAGTTACGCACCGCGCCGCTGCTGATGATCAATCACTCGGACCTGCCTCTGGAACCTCATCTATGGCTCACCGCCTGGCTGATCAGCAGCACCGATTGCCCGGTGGAAGTTTTCGACTGGCCACTCCCGGCCGGCGAACTGACGCTGGCGGTCGATCACCTGCAAGCCCGGGGCGTTCTGCTGTATTCCAGCAAAGCCATGAATCTTGCAAAATTGTCAAAACTTTTGAATGGCGTCAGTTGCCCAAAAATGATCGCCGGACCAACGGTAAGCATCCACCACGCCGATTTGTCCGCAAAAAACACCGCCATTGCTGATTTGATCCTGGCCGATAACCCGTTATCGGCCCATCTGGACCTGATACAGCGCGGGCTCATTTAATGGCGCTTTTGATGAATCGTACGGATACGACCATGCAATTGATCTGGCTGCGCAGCGACCTGCGTCTACACGACAACACCGCCCTCTCGGCCGCCGCAGCCCGTGGCCCGTGTGTGGCGGTGTATTTGCCGAGCCCGCAGCAGTGGCTTGCGCACGACGACGCGCCGTGCAAAGTGGACTTCTGGTTGCGCAACCTCGCCGAATTACGCCGCGCGCTGGACGCCCTCAACATCCCGCTACTGATTCGCCAGGCGTCCCGCTGGGATGAAGCGCCCAAGGTTCTGCTCGAACTGTGCCAGCAGCTGAAGATAGATGCGGTGCACGTCAACGAGGAATACGGCATTCATGAGACTCGCCGTGATGCGGCGGTGGCCCAAACGTTGAAAGCCCAGGGCATCGATTTTTACAGCCACCTTGATCAGCTGCTGTTCAAGCCAGGCACCGTGCTCACCAGAACCGGAACCTACTTTCAAGTCTTCAGCCAGTTTCGCAAAGTCTGCTACGAACGCCTGCACGCTTCATTGCCCGGATTGGTCGCTGCACCCGCCCTTCAGGCTCCATTGCATATCAGCAGCGACGAACCGCCCTCCCGTGTCGAGGGTTTCGATTCTCCCAACGACAGCTTGCGTGCCCTCTGGCCGGCCGGTGAAACCGAAGCCCGGCGCCGCCTCGACACCTTTGTCGACGCCCAGATCGACTATTACCACAGCGAACGCGACTTCCCGGCAAAACCCGGCACCAGCCAGCTCTCGGCCTATCTCACCGCCGGGGTGATTTCCCCTCGTCAGTGCCTGCACGCCGCGTTGCGAAGCAATCAGGGCGAGTTCGAAAGCGGCAAGGTCGGCGCCGTCACCTGGATCAACGAGCTGCTGTGGCGCGAGTTCTACAAACACATATTGGTGGGCTACCCCCGTGTATCCCGACACCGCGCCTTCCGTCCGGAAACCGAAGCCCTGGTCTGGCGTGACGCCCCGCAAGAACTCAAGGCCTGGCAGCAAGCCCGCACCGGCCTGCCGATCATCGATGCCGCCATGCGCCAGTTGCTGGAAACCGGTTGGATGCACAACCGCCTGCGCATGGTGGTGGCGATGTTCCTGACCAAGAACCTGCTGATCGACTGGCGTGAAGGCGAGCGCTTCTTCATGCGGCACCTGATTGATGGCGACCTGGCGGCGAACAATGGTGGCTGGCAGTGGAGTTCGTCCACCGGCACCGATTCGGCGCCCTACTTCCGGATTTTCAACCCGCTGAGCCAGTCGGAAAAATTCGATGCACAAGGGGTGTTCATCAAGCACTGGTTGCCGGAGCTCAACGAAATGAACAATAAAGACCTGCACAATCTGGCCAATCTCGGCGGATTGTTCGGCGTGAGGGGCTATCCGTCGCCTATCGTCAATCTGAGCGCTTCTCGTGAACGGGCCCTAGCCGCGTTCAAGAACCTGCCATCACGACAGGGTTTATTGCCACCGTGATTAAAATGATGCTGCAGCGTTGCGTCATGAACACGGAATTGAGCCAGGGAAATATTGGGTAAATAAGGGGATTGGGATGAGTCGTACACCTCCAAGGCGATACTGGTTGACCGGCGCCAGCAACGGTATTGGTGCTGTGCTGGCTGAAGGAATACTGAAAACCGGGGCTCATCTGGCCGTCAGCTCCCGCTCGGAGGCGTCATTGAAAGCCCTGTCTCAGCGATATCCCGGACAGGTGCTGGTGGTCGCGGGGGATTTGACCAACGGCCAAAGAGTGCGCGAAATCGGTGAGCAGATTGCGCAGGAATGGGGCTCTCTGGACACCATGATCCTTAACGCAGGCACCTGCGAATACGTCGACGCCAATCAGCTCGACTCGTCAATCATCGAACACATCATGCGTACCAACTTGCTTGCCAGCAGTTATTGCATCGCAGCCGCCCGGCCCTTG
Source organism: Pseudomonas sp. FP1740 (assembly GCF_030687165.1). NCBI lineage: Bacteria > Pseudomonadati > Pseudomonadota > Gammaproteobacteria > Pseudomonadales > Pseudomonadaceae > Pseudomonas > Pseudomonas sp. FP1740. The sequence goes on along the minus strand of NZ_CP117461.1, from coordinate 997,055 downwards.
CTGCAGGCGGGCACTGCGCCGCATCTGGTGGGCATTGCCAGTTCGGTGACCTGGTTACCCCTGCCGAGAGCCGAATCCTATGGCGATTCAAAGGCCGGGTTGCGTCATCTATTCGAGTCGTTGCGCATCGACATGGAGCCGGAAAACATCGAAATGACCGTGGTCAGCCCAGGATTTATCGATACGCCTCTGAACGACGGCGTCCCGATACATCTCGACTGGTCGGCAGGCCAAGCCGCGCGATATCTCCTCGACATGATCAGGAATCGTCCACTGGAATTCTCCTTGCCGGAGCTGCTCATGCCTGTTCTTTGGCCCCTGCCGCAACAACCCGACCGGACGGGACTGGCAATCGACGAACAAGTGCGAAACAAGCCGCCGATCGAGGATCTGCCGTGAAGCCTGAGCGTCTGTCAGGCCTTTTACACAGTGTGGGCCCACTGCCTTACACTGCGTGCCATGAAAACCATTCCCCACACGCAAGTCGCCGAGCCTGCGGTCACCTGTTCGACCTGCGCAGCCTGTTGCTGCCAGCTTGAAGTGATGCTGATCACGGACACCGGCGTGCCCGAACGTTTTATCGATACCGATGATTGGGGTGGTGAAGTCATGCTGCGGCTGGATGATGGCTGGTGCGCCGCACTGGATCGCAACAGCATGATGTGCACCATCTACGAAAAGCGTCCGCTGATCTGCCGGGAGTTCGAAATGGGCGCACCGGAATGCATCACCGAACGCCAGGGGATTGCGACGGCGTATCGCTGAGATCGAAGTCACCCGATGTCATGTGAGAGCCCCCGCTACAGGTAGCTCCCACATCCAAACATTGCAGGCTTACAACGGCATTGTGTAATGCAATGCGTAGCTTTCTACACCGTCGTTCGGGGTACTGATCCCGGCATTGGAGTAGTGGGTGGCGCGAATCCCGACTTCATGTCCGCCGGCAAAGCGCAGGCCAAACCCGAAACGGTCTTCGAACTGAAAGGCACTGCCAAGCTTGTTATCTTCGTATTCGGTGTTGGCAAACACCGCGATACCGATACCCGCTTCGACGTAGGGCTTGATGGTCTGACCGGCAAACTCGTACACCAGCACCGGCGAGAACGACAAACTGTGATTGCTCGCCGTTTTGTCGCCATCCCAGTAGGTGTAAGCGCCGCTCCAGTAGCCGGTCAAGCGACCAACATCACTCTGCAACCAGCTCTTGTCCCAATCGAACTGCATGCCCAGTCGGTAGGTCATGGTCGAATCGCTGGTCTGGCCGACCCCGAACTCCACCCCTGCCGCCTGCGCGGTAAAACTGTGCCCCATCAATGCGGTCGCAATCGCGGCCAAACAGAATAGTCGCTTCATTAGAAACATCCTTTTCCGAACAATTTAGTATGGTTTTTATGCTGCACAACAAACAAAGTTATAGAAGTCACCGTTTAATCAGAAGCTCACCCCAATTATTCGTTTGCTACGCATCTCTATCTTTCGAAGCTTCGCACAACCCCAGACATATTCCACAGGATCGGCAAGATATTTCTGAAATGCTCTGGGTCCGCACTCGACCAGAACTGTGCGGGGCGAGCAGGCCCCTCGGCCAGCAGTTCACGCTCGGCCAGCAGACGCTGGAGCTGCCGCGCCACAGCGGCACCGGTATCGATCAAGCTGATGCTTTGCGGGAGCATCTGCTTTAGTAGCGGCTTTAAAAAGGGATAATGCGTGCAGCCCAGAATGATCGTATCTGCACCTGCAGCCAACAGCGGCTCGACATACCCTCGCAGCAACTGACGCAATGCCTCGCTGTGCAAATCGCCATTTTCAATCAGCTCCACCAGCCCGGGACACGGCTGAGTAATCACCCGCACATCGGTGGCGAAACGGTCAAGCAAGGCGGCGAACTTGGCGCTCTGTAAAGTACCGGTGGTGGCGAGCACGCCGACCACACCGCTGCGCGTCGCCGCAGCGGCCGGTTTGACCGCAGGCTCCATGCCGACGATAGGCCACTCGGGGTAATCGCGCCGCAAGTCCGCAACGCCGGCCACCGTCGCGGTGTTGCAAGCCAGCACCAGCGCCTTGGCGCCTTGCTGCTGAAAGAACTGCGCCATGACACTGCAACGCTGGCGGATGAATGCCGGGGTTTTCTCGCCATAGGGAATATTCCCGCAATCACCGAAGTACAACAGAGACTCGTTTGGCAGCAACTGCTGGATCTCGGCCAGCACGGAGAGTCCACCGACGCCGGAATCGAACACAGCAATCGGCGCTTCACGCATGGCGCGCCCCGCAGACGCTGCAGCCCGGATCACGCTTGACCCGCAATTCACGGAAGCGTGAGCCCAAGGCATCGATCAATAACAGGCGCCCCACCAGCGGCTCGCCGAACCCCACCAGCAGTTTCAGCGCTTCCAGTGCCTGGAGGCTGCCGACCAACCCGACCAAAGGACCAACGACGCCCGCCTCGCTGCAGGTCAACTCGGCCTCGCTGCCGTGCCCGTATAAACAGTGGTAGCACGGGCTCTCTGGACGACGTGGGTCGAACACCGACAATTGCCCTTCCAGGCGAATCGCCGCACCGCTGACCAGCGGCTTGCGCGCGGCCACACACGCAGCGTTGACCGCCTCGCGGGTGGAAAAATTGTCGGAACAGTCCAGCACCAGATCCACTGCAGCAACAGCGGCGGCCAGCGAATCCTCGTCCAATGCAGTGCGATGGGCGATCAGCTGAATTTCTGGATTGATCGCGGTCAGGCGACGGATCGCCGAATCGACCTTGCTCAGGCCGACGCTGTCGGTGTCGTGAACGATCTGGCGTTGCAGATTGGTCAGGTCGACCGTGTCGAAGTCCGCCAGATGCAACTCACCGACACCGGCCGCGGCCAGGTACAGCGCAACCGGCGAACCTAGGCCACCGAGACCGATAATCAGCACACGGCTTTCTTTGAGCCGTAACTGGCCGTCGATGTCGACGTGTTGCAGCAGAATCTGCCGGCTGTATCGCAGCAATTCCTGATCATTCAGCACGGCAAGCGCCCCAGACTGATGCGTTGGTGGCCGCCCAGATCGGTGCGGCTGTGGACTTCTTCAAAGCCGCGGGTCAGCAGCAAATCGCGCACCGCGCAGGCTTGATCGTAACCGTGTTCGAGCATCAACCAGCCACCTGCTTCAAGATAATCCGGTGCCTGGGCGACGATCAAACGCAGATCGTCGAGCCCGTCGACGCCGGCCACCAGCGCACTGGCCGGTTCGAAGCGCACGTCGCCCTCCACCAGATGCGGATCGGTCGACGCGATGTAGGGCGGATTGCTGATGATCAGTTGAAAACGCTGGCCTTCCAGGGCACTGAACCAATGACTGCTCAACACCGTGGCATTGCTCAGGCTCAAGCGCTGACGATTGCGCTCGGCCAGGGCGACGGCTTCCAGCACGCGATCCACGGCGGTGACCTTCCAGGCCGGACGCTCGCTGGCCAGCGCCAGGGCGATGGCACCACTGCCGGTGCCCAGATCGAGCACCTTGGCCGGGGTGGCCGGCAACAGTTCCAACGCCGCTTCCACCAGCAATTCAGTGTCGGGACGCGGAATCAACGTGTGGGGCGCGACTTCCAGGTCGAGCTTCCAGAAGCCTTGCTGACCCAGAATATAGGCCACTGGCTCACCGCTGCGGCGGCGCTGCAAATACTCGGCAAACTTCAGTGCCGCTTCGCTCGGGACGATACGCTCAGGCCAGGTGTGCAGAAAGCTGCGGGACTTGCCCAAGGCCGCCGCCAGCAGCAATTCGGCATCCAGACGCGCGGTGGGCGAATCAGGCAAATCGGCGGCGCGCAGCAAACTGGCAATGATCGTCATTTACTCACCTATCGCTGCCAATTGATCGGCCTGGTACTCGGCCAGCAACGGTTCGATCACCGCATCCACGCCGCCCGCAAGAATTTCGTCGAGCGAATACAGCGTCAGGTTGACCCGATGGTCGGTGACCCGGCCCTGGGCGAAGTTGTAGGTACGGATCCGCTCGGAGCGGTCACCGGAACCGACCAGCAATTTACGCTCGCTGGCGATGGCATTGGCCGCGGCACTGGTCTGCTGGTCGTTGAGCTTGGCCGACAGCCAGGACATCGCCCGGGCGCGGTTCTTGTGCTGGGAACGTTCTTCCTGGCACTCGACGACAATACCGGACGGCAAGTGCGTGATACGAATCGCCGAGTCGGTCTTGTTGACGTGCTGACCACCGGCACCGGAGGAGCGATAGGTGTCGACCCGCAGATCCGCCGGGTTGATCTCAATGGCTTCCTGCTCATCCGGCTCGGGCAATACCGCCACGGTGCAGGCCGAAGTGTGGATGCGACCTTGAGACTCAGTGGCCGGAACCCGCTGCACACGGTGCGCACCGGATTCGAACTTCAGTTTGCCGTAGACGTTCTCGCCTTCGACACGGGCGATAACTTCTTTATAGCCACCGTGTTCGCCTTCGTTCTCCGAGAGAATCTCTACCCGCCAGCCACGCCGCTCGGCGTAACGCGAATACATGCGGAACAGGTCGCCGGAGAAAATCGCCGCTTCGTCACCGCCGGTGCCCGCGCGGATTTCCAGGAACACGTTGCGACCGTCGTTCGGATCCTTGGGCAGCAGCATGCGTTGCAGGCTGGCTTCGAGCTCGATCAATCGCTCCTTGGCTTCGCGGACTTCTTCCACGGCCATTTCACGCATGTCCGGGTCGCTGTCCTTGAGCAGTGCCTGTGCACCTTCGAGGTCGCCCTGCACTTTAAGCAGCTGTTTATAGGTGTCGACGATCGGCTCGACTTCCGCGTATTCCTTGGAATAGGTGCGGAATTTGTTCTGATCGGAAATGACTTCGCCATCGCCAAGCAGGGCGGTCAATTCCTCGAAACGGTCCTGGAGGATGTCCAGCTTATTGAGCAGTGACGCTTTCATTGCGGTTTCTTATCCGAAAAGCTATCCGATGAGCCCTCACCGAGGGCAAAGAGTTCCTGGGCCATGGCCAGCGCATCGAGGCGGCCTTCGGCAGAGAGCTTTTTCAATTGCACGCTCGGGGCATGCAAGAGTTTGTTGGTCAGGCCACGGGCCAGTTGCACCAGCACGTCCTCGGCACTGCTGCCGTTGGCGAGCATACGCTGGGCCTTCTGCAATTCTTCGTCGCGCAGGCGCTCGCTTTGTTGACGATAAGCCTTGAGCACATCCACCGCCGCCAGTTCGCGCAGGCGAACCATGAAATCTTCGGCACCGACCGATACCATCTCTTCGGCCGCCTGGGCGGCGCCCTGGCGGCTCTTGAGGTTTTCGGCGACCACTTCGTGGAGATCGTCGACGCTATACAGGTAAACGTCATCCAACTCGCCGACTTCCGGCTCGATATCCCGAGGGACTGCGATATCCACCATGAAAATCGGCTTGTGCTTACGCAATTTCAAGGCGCTTTCCACCGCGCCTTTACCGAGAATAGGCAACTGGCTGGCGGTGGAACTGATGACGATGTCGCTGCGCACCAGTTCTGTCGGGATGTCCGAGAGCAACACCGCGTGGGCGCCAAACTGCTCGGCCAGGGTGCTTGCCCGCTCCAGGGTGCGGTTGGCGACCACGATTCGCTTCACGCCCAGTTCATGCAGATGGCGGGCGACCAGGGTGATGGTCTCGCCGGCGCCGATCAACAAGGCCTGGCTGCGTTGCAAATCACTGAAAATCTGTTTCGCCAGGCTGACCGCAGCAAACGCCACGGACACCGGGTTTTCACCGATGGCGGTGTCGGTTCGCACCTGTTTGGCCGCATTGAACGTGGCCTGGAACAAACGCCCGAGTAGCGGACCAATGGTGCCCGCCTCGCGAGCCACGGCGTAGGCCGATTTCATCTGGCCGAGAATCTGTGGTTCACCCAACACCAGCGAATCGAGCCCGGAGGCGACCCGCATCATGTGGCGAACTGCCGCATCATCTTCATGCACATAAGCGCTCGCACGCAGCTCGTCGAGGCTCAAATGATGATAATCGGCCAGCCAGCGCAGCACGATGTCAGCCGAAAGGTGATCCTGTTCTATATACAGTTCACTGCGATTGCAGGTGGAGAGGATCGCAGCTTCGCGGCTGTCGGTGAGTCGGCAGAGCTGCTGCAAGGCCTCAACCAGCTGCTCAGGGGTAAAGGCCACGCGCTCGCGGACGTCTACTGAAGCAGTCTTGTGGTTAATACCGAGTGCAAGGAAGGCCATTCAAGGTCGCTGATGGTGACGTGAAGCCGACAATTGTCCTACTTCGACAGAGCCAGAACAACCACTCGATATCTATCGTCCCGGTTGACGCTACCGAAGCTGCGATCCGTTCTCGTTTACACCAGCGCCGGGCCTGCCGGGATTGCATGCGCGGGTAAATTGGCCGGGCGGTTATGTTTGGCCGAAGGCTTGTGTCATGATGATCCGACCGCAGGTTAGTCGTCCTCTTCCCTATATGAATAGATCTTCCGCGTTGCTCCTTGCTTTTGTCTTCCTCAGCGGCTGCCAGGCCTTGGCACCCGTTTCGTCGGACGGTACGCCGCCGGTCGAAGACAGCACTCCGGCGCCTGAAAAGCCCAAGGTTTACAGCTCGTTCAGCGAAGAAACCGTCTTCAGCCTGTTGAGCGCCGAACTGGCTGGCCAGCGCAATCGTTACGACATTGCCCTGGACAACTACGTGACCCAGGCCATCAATACCCAGGATCCGGGCATCTCCGAGCGGGCGTTTCGCATTGCCGAATACCTGGGCGCCGATCAAGCGGCCCTCGACACTTCGCTAATCTGGGCAAAAAACGCCCCGAACGATCTCGAGGCGCAACGGGCGGCGGCCGTGCAACTCGCCCGCGCCGGGCGTTACGACGACTCCATGGCTTATATGGAAAAAGTCCTGCAAGGCAAAGGCGACACGCATTTCGACTTCCTCGCCCTGTCTGCGGCCGATACCGACCAGGAAACCCGCAACGGCCTGATGAAAGGTTTTGACCGTTTGTTGCAGCGTCATCCGCACAACAACCAGCTGATTTTCGGCAAGGCCTTGCTGCTGCAACAGGATGGCGATGCCAAAGGCGCGCTGACCCTGCTCGAAGACAACCCGCCGGAAGAAGGCGAAATAGCGCCGATTCTGCTGCGCGCGCGCCTGCTGCAAGGGCTCAACCGTGGCGGTGAAGCCTTGCCGTTACTGCAAAAAAGCATCAAGAAATACCCGGACGACAAACGCCTGCGCCTGACCTACGCGCGCACGCTGGTCGAACAGGACCGCATGGACGACGCCAAGGTCGAGTTCTCGAGCCTGGTGCAGCAATACCCGGAAGACGACGAACTGCGTTATTCGTTGGCTCTGGTCTGCCTGGAAGCCAAGGCCTGGAACGAGGCAAAAGGTTATCTGGAAGACTTGATCGCCAGGGAAAGCCATGTCGACTCGGCGCATCTGAACCTTGGACGTATCGCGGAAGAGCGTAACGACCCTCAGGGCGCGCTGATCGAGTACGCCCAGGTCAGGCCGGGCAACGATTACCTGCCAGCGCAATTGCGTCAGGCCGATATTCTGATGAACAACGGCAGGACCGCCGAAGCCCAAAGCCGTCTGGCGGCCCAGCGCGACGAGCAACCCGATTACGCGATCCAGTTGTACCTGATCGAAGTCGAAACCTTGTCGGCCAACAAACAGGGCGACAAGGCCTGGAACGTCTTGCAGCAAGCCCTGCAGAAATTCCCGGATGATTTGAATCTGCTGTATACCCGAGCCATGCAGGCGGAAAAACGTAATGACCTGGCGCAGATGGAAAAAGACCTGCGACTGATCATCAAACGTGACCCGGACAATGCGATGGCGTTGAACGCCCTCGGCTACACCCTGTCCGACCGCACCACGCGCTACGCCGAAGCCAAGGCCCTGATCGAACAGGCGCACCAGTTGAACCCGGAAGACCCGGCGGTTCTCGACAGCCTCGGCTGGGTGAATTTCCGCCTGGGCAACCTCGACGAAGCCGAGCGCTATTTGCGCCAGGCGCTGGAGCGCTTCCCTGATCAGGAAGTTGCCGCTCATCTGGGCGAAGTCCTGTGGGCCAATGGCAAACAACGCGAAGCCAAACAAGTCTGGAGCAAGTTCCTCAAGGAGCAGCCCGACAGCCCTACCCTGCGCAGCACCATCAAGCGCCTGACCGGATCAGAGACTCTTTAAGATTATGTTTTTGCGCCACATCATCGTTTTCAGCTTCATCGCCCTGCTCGCCGGTTGCGCGGGCTTCAGCGCCCGTGAATCGGTCGGGGGGCACGGTAACCCGGCCCAATGGCGCGAGCACAAACAACAACTGAGCAACCTCGACGGCTGGCAGATCAATGGCAAGATCGGTATCCGCGCGCCAAAAGATTCGGGCAGCGGCACCCTGTTCTGGCTGCAACGCCAGGATTACTACGACATCCGCCTCTCCGGCCCGCTGGGTCGTGGCGCGGCCCGCTTGACCGGGCGCCCCGGCAAAGTCTCGCTGGAAGTGGCCAATCAGGGCCGTTATGACGCGTCGACTCCGGAAGCCCTGGTCGAAGAACAACTGGGCTGGAAATTGCCGGTGTCCCATCTGGCGTGGTGGGTTCGCGGTCTCCCGGCCCCGGACAGCAAAAGTCGTCTGACCCTGGACGTCGACAGCCGCCTGGCCAATCTCGAACAGGATGGCTGGCAGGTCGAGTACCTCAGTTATGCCGAGCAAAACGGCTATTGGCTGCCCGAGCGGATCAAACTGCACGGCTCCGACCTTGATGTCACGCTGGTGATCAAGGACTGGCAACCGCGCAAACTGGGGCAGTGAAGATGACTACCCCACGCCTGACACTGCCCTCGCCCGCCAAACTCAACTTGATGCTGCATATCCTCGGTCGCCGTGAAGACGGTTACCACGAGTTGCAGACGATTTTTCAGTTTCTCGATTACGGCGATGAAATCACCTTCGCCGTTCGCGACGATGGCGTGATTCGGTTGCACACCGAATTCGCCGACGTCCCTCACGACAGCAACCTGATCGTCAAAGCCGCAAAAAAACTCCAGGAGCAATCAGGTTGTTCGTTGGGCATCGACATCTGGATCGAAAAAATCCTGCCCATGGGCGGTGGAATCGGTGGCGGCAGTTCGAATGCGGCGACCACGTTGCTGGGCCTCAATCATCTTTGGCAACTGGGCTGGGATGACGACAGGCTGGCCGCGCTGGGTCTGACGCTTGGCGCCGACGTCCCGGTTTTCGTGCGTGGCCACGCGGCTTTCGCCGAGGGCGTGGGAGAGAAACTCACGCCTGTAGAACCCGAGGAACCGTGGTATCTGGTGCTTGTGCCGCAAGTATCTGTAAGTACAGCAGAAATTTTTTCAGATCCACTGTTGACACGTAACACTCCTCCCATTAAAGTGCGCCCCGTTCCCAAGGGAAACAGTCGAAATGACTGCTTAGCGGTGGTAGCAAGACGTTATCCAGAGGTACGTAACGCCTTGAATTTGCTAGGTAAATTTACCGAAGCAAAACTCACCGGAACTGGAAGTTGTGTGTTTGGGGGCTTCCCAAGCAAAGCTGAAGCTGATAAAGTCTCGGCCCTTCTTACAGAGACCCTTACAGGGTTTGTAGCAAAAGGAAGCAACGTTTCGATGTTGCATCGCAAGCTGCAAAGTCTGCTCTAAAAGGAATCGGGTACTGGGTACTCGTAGCAACAGATACAGGGGCGTCGCCAAGCGGTAAGGCAGCAGGTTTTGATCCTGCCATGCGTTGGTTCGAATCCAGCCGCCCCTGCCATTTTCCTATACTCATCCAGGTTACCCTCAGCCTTCAGGTACTGCGCGTGTCCAAGATGATGGTCTTTACGGGGAACGCTAACCCCGATCTGGCTCGGCGTGTTGTACGTCAGCTGCATATCCCTCTCGGTGACATCTCTGTCGGTAAGTTTTCCGACGGCGAAATTACAGCCGAGATCAATGAAAACGTCCGCGGTAAAGATGTCTTCATTATTCAGCCGACTTGCGCTCCGACCAACGATAACCTGATGGAACTGGTAGTGATGGCTGATGCCTTCCGCCGCTCCTCGGCTACTCGTATCACTGCTGTTATTCCTTACTTTGGTTATGCCCGTCAGGATCGCCGTCCGCGTTCCGCACGTGTGGCTATCAGCGCGAAAGTCGTTGCTGACATGCTTACCGTAGTCGGCATCGACCGTGTTCTCACGGTTGATCTGCATGCTGACCAAATCCAGGGTTTCTTCGATATTCCGGTAGATAACATCTACGGCTCCCCGGTACTGGTGGATGACATTGAAGATCAGCGCTTCGAAAACCTGATGATCGTGTCCCCGGACATTGGCGGCGTCGTGCGTGCACGGGCTGTTGCCAAATCCTTGGGCGTGGATCTCGGGATCATCGACAAACGCCGTGAGAAAGCCAATCACTCTGAAGTGATGCATATCATCGGTGATGTCGAAGGGCGTACCTGTATTCTGGTCGATGACATGGTCGATACCGCCGGCACTCTGTGCCATGCGGCCAAGGCCTTGAAAGAGCATGGCGCTGCCAAGGTTTTCGCCTACTGCACGCACCCTGTGCTGTCGGGTCGGGCGATCGAAAACATTGAAAATTCCGTGCTGGACGAGCTGGTGGTGACGAACACCATCCCGCTGTCCGCTGCAGCACAAGCCTGTGCGCGTATCCGCCAACTGGATATCGCACCGGTAGTTGCCGAGGCGGTCCGCCGCATCAGCAATGAAGAATCGATCAGCGCGATGTTCCGTTAAGGGCCCTGCCCTTTTCATTACATCCTGTTGACGAAAAGCGCCCCGCCCCGGCATTCATGTCGGGGCGGGGCTTTTTTGCCCATATCGCCTTTAGCGCTGGTCGCAAACGCTGGGGCGAATGTGGTTATTTTGGAGATACAACATGAACGATTTTACTCTGAATGCTGAAGTGCGTTCCGACCTGGGGAAAGGTGCGAGCCGCCGCCTGCGTCGTCTCGCAAGCCTGGTTCCAGCTGTAGTTTACGGTGGCGAAAAAGCCCCTGAATCCATCAGCATGCTGGCTAAAGAAGTGGCCAAACTGCTCGAAAACGAAGCGGCTTACAGCCACATCATCGAGCTGAACGTTGGTGGCACCAAGCAAAATGTAATCATCAAGGCTCTGCAGCGTCACCCGGCCAAAGGCCACGTGATGCACGCTGACTTCGTACGCGTAGTTGCTGGCCAAAAGCTGACCGCTATCGTTCCAGTGCACTTCATCAACGAAGCTGCTCCGGTGAAGAAAGGCGGCGAGATTTCGCACGTTGTTGCTGAAATCGAAGTGTCCTGCCTGCCGAAAGACCTGCCTGAATTCATCGAAGTTGACCTGGCTAACGCCGAAGTCGGCTCGATCATTCACCTGTCCGACATCAGCGCTCCTAAAGGCGTTGAATTTGTTGCTCTGGCTCACGGTAACGACCTGGCTGTTGCCAACGTTCACGCTCCACGTGTTGCTCCAGAAGCTGCAGAAGGCGCTGCAGAGTAATTTCACTCTGTACGCCGGAGTGACCGGAAACATCGCGGACTAGAGCGTAGCGAGAAAGCGGGCGAGAACGCGGAGTTTACATAATGGTAAATGAGCACTTGTCGTCCACTTTCGCCGCACGCCCTGATGGCGGCGATGTTATCCACCACTTCAAGGAAGGGCCCCTATCGTGACTGCCATCAAACTGATCGTTGGCCTGGGAAATCCAGGCGCTGAATACGAACAGACCCGGCATAACGCAGGGGCCCTTTTTGTTGAGCGCATCGCGCAGGCACAGGGTGTCAACCTTGTGGCCGATCGCAAATATTTCGGCCTGACCGGGCGCTATTCGCATCAGGGTCAGGATGTTCGTCTACTGATTCCCACCACCTACATGAACCGTAGCGGCCAGGCCGTAGCGGCACTTGCCGGCTTCTTTCGCATAAAGCCGGAAGAGATTCTGGTGGCGCATGACGAACTCGACCTGCCTCCGGGCGTTGCCAAGCTCAAACAGGGCGGCGGCCATGGCGGTCATAACGGGTTGCGCGACATCATTGCGCAACTGGGCAATCAGAATACCTTTCACCGCCTGCGGCTTGGCATTGGCCACCCGGGCGTTGCCAGTATGGTTTCAAACTTCGTCCTGGGTCGTGCGCCACGCGCCGAACAGGAAAAACTCGATGCCAGCATCGACTTTGCCCTCGGCGTGCTGCCGGATATCCTCGCCGGGGAATGGAACCGCGCGATGAAAAACCTGCACAGCCAGAAGGCCTGACTCTTACCCGAGGGGAAACACCATGGGATTCAATTGCGGCATCGTCGGCCTGCCTAACGTCGGCAAGTCCACCCTGTTCAACGCCCTGACCAAGTCCGGGATCGCGGCCGAGAACTTCCCCTTCTGCACCATCGAGCCCAACAGCGGTATCGTGCCGATGCCGGATCCGCGCCTGGAAGCCTTGGCGGCCATCGTCAAGCCCAAGCGTATCCTGCCGACCACCATGGAATTCGTCGACATCGCAGGCCTGGTGGCCGGCGCCTCGAAAGGTGAAGGCCTGGGCAACAAGTTCCTCGCCAACATCCGCGAGACCGATGCCATCGCCCACGTGGTCCGCTGCTTCGAAGACGAGAACGTGATTCACGTCTCCAACAGCGTCGACCCGAAACGCGACATCGAGATCATCGACCTGGAACTGATCTTCGCCGACCTCGACAGCTGCGAGAAGCAACTGCAGAAAGTCGCTCGTAACGCCAAAGGCGGTGACAAGGACGCAGTGGTCCAGAAAGGCCTGCTTGAGCAGTTGATCGCTCACTTCACCCTGGGCAAGCCTGCGCGCAGCCTGATGAAAAACATGAGCACCGATGAGAAGCAGGTGATTCGCGGTTTCCACCTGCTGACCACCAAGCCGGTCATGTACATCGCCAACGTCGCTGAAGACGGTTTCGAGAACAACCCGCTGCTGGACGTGGTCAAGGCCATCGCCGAAGAAGAAGGCGCCGTGGTGGTTCCGGTCTGCAACAAGATCGAAGCCGAGATCGCCGAACTGGAAGACGGCGAAGAGAAAGACATGTTCCTCGAAGCCCTGGGCCTCGAAGAACCTGGCCTGAACCGCGTAATCCGCGCCGGCTACGAAATGCTGCACCTGCAGACCTACTTCACCGCCGGTGTCGAAGAAGTCCGTGCCTGGACCGTCCGCGTCGGTGCTACCGCACCGCAAGCCGCCGGCGTGATCCACACCGACTTCGAAAAAGGCTTCATCCGCGCCGAAGTTATCGCCTATGACGACTTCATCCAGTACAAAGGCGAAGCCGGCACCAAAGAAGCCGGTAAATGGCGCCTGGAAGGCAAGGATTACATCGTTAAAGACGGCGACGTAATGCACTTCCGTTTCAACGTGTAGCGTTGTTGGAATCGAAGAAGCCGCGTTGATTCGCGGCTTTTTTTTGGGCGTTATATCGACCTGCTATGCGCGACTAGAACAGATAGCCCATGTAGATCGCGGCGCCTCCACCGGCCTGCACACCAGCGTTCATGCCGGCCATGACCACCGCCCCCTTGGCCGACTGCAGCAACTGCCGGTTGACCGTGGAGGAGGCAATGGGAACAAATGTCCCTGGCGCCGCCTGACACCCTGCTGAACTATTACGGAGTCCCGTTTCTTCCATGCAAGAGGTAGCCAGGTCGACGACTCAACCGTTCGTAATAGGCACTTACAGCAGGAAAGTCTGGATGATCGAGCGGTGTTTCAAACCACCGGTTAACCGACAGGCCTATCGGTATGTCTGCGAGAGAAAACCCGTCTTCACTGACATAGGCTCCTGTTGATTCGAGTTGTCGATTCAGGATCTCCATGCGCCTTGACCACAGACTGCAAGCGGCTGCCAAGGCTCTGCTGTCCTGATGGTCAGGTGAATGCCTGACCAACGACATGAAGGCATACGTCCACGATTTGTTGAGGTCCGACGCTTGCCAGTCTATCCATTGGTCCACCCGCGCTCTTGCTCTCGGTTGGACCGGGTAAAAATGACCTCCGTTATAGCGAGACGCCAAATACCGAATGATCGAGTTTGACTCCCAGAGCACGAAGTCATCGTCCAGGATCACCGGCACCGTTGCGTTGGGGTTCAGCGAAATGAATTTGGGCGTGCGCGTCGACTTGAAGCCAGACCCCCAATCCTCTCGCTCAAAGGGGATTTCGATCTCTGCGCATGCCCAAAGTACCTTTCGTACATTGATCGACGATGCCTTACCCAATATGCGCAACATTTCATGTCCTTATCGTTCAGGGTGGTTGGTCAGGGGCTTTCGATAACCCGCTCGGATCTTTGTCTAGTGCGCCTGGCGCGATGCACAGGGGCCGCTCTCAAATCCGGATGACGCAGGTTTACCGCGCCGCGCCAACCGCAAACAGCCCGGTTCAGCGCCGCCCTACTACGGCCATGCGCACGGCCAGCCCGCGAGGACCGTCCCCATCAGCCAGCGTTGCACGATCTGCCACACGAGCCTGCTGGCGAGAAATGTCACGATGGAGCCAGCCATGACGGCAATCAGCGCGTTGACGCTCACGCTAATGACGATCTGCCTAAAACCAAGCACGGTGGATTGCGCCAGCATGCTGCCGTGGTCGGCGTGTTGGACTTGACCGCTTGCCAGGCAAGGTAGAGCAGATAGCGCGCGCAGCCGAGTCGCAGCGCGTCATACGCATAGGGAACCACCAAGACCAAGGATGCGATAGTAGGGTGGTCAAAGGGGGAACGTTAGATACAGATTGACTGACAAAACGTCATACAGCGGTCGCAGCACTGGGTATCCGCTCCCTGGGAATACGTTCGACTTCAACGTGAGCAATGGCTTGCCCCAATAGCGCATCCAAACACTCTGACGCAGTCAGCCGCGTGCATTATGGATGAGGGCTTTCGGTCAGGAACCACCTGTTGTGACAGGCCGGAATCGACCGACTCTGTTGAAAACAGTCGGTCATGGTTTGCGCATCAAAAAAGTACGCGTCCGGGATTGAAATCTTTACTTTTGGCAGAGGCTTCCGGAGTCGATCTTTTTCTGGGGTTGGGTTCAGCCTGGGTCAGCCAGAATCGGCCACCCGGGTCAAAATTTAGTCGGCGCCTACAACCACGCCCAACAACCCCCTGTCGCGGCAGCGGGGGGCTTGGGCCTTGTCGCGCTACAGTTCTGCTGCGAAGGTCTTGGCTTTCTTCGGCGTGACACCGTACCGTTGCTTGTAGACCTTGATGAAGTGGGAGGTATTTTCATATCCCACCTCCGCAGCCGCGTCGGTGACGGAATAATTTTTAGCCGTCAACAGCTGATGCGCGATGTCGACTTTTTTTTCGATGATCCAGCGGTTCGGTGTGGTGTTGTAGCTGCGCCTGAAGTCGCGGATAAAGGTCGACACGCTGCGTCCCGTCAGCAGGGCATAATCCTCAATCTTCAGCTTGTGCGAATAGTACTGCTCCATGAAGTCGGTGATGAGGCGGCGTTTGCGGCTGCCGCCGCAGGACAGCTCGCGCAGGAAACGGAAGGACTTGTCCTGGATGGCGATCAGGTGCAGTAGTTCGAGCAGTTTCAATTCCAGCAGCGCGTCGGAGCCCTCCGCGCCCTTGTAGACATAATTCAGCGAATCGATATAGCGCTGAATCTGTTCATTGGCGTGCAGGGTATAAGTGCCGTGCACGTTTTTCTGCAGGCCGTCCGTATGCCAATTACCTGTGCCGGCCGCGCGCGACAGGTATTTGGCGATCAGCTTGTCGTCGAAAAACAGCAGCACCGCCTCGAAGATATCGCTGCCAGTGACGTAGTCCGATACCGTGTAAACGCCTTTGGAGAGGAAAATCAAATGATTCTCGTCGACGACATTGGCCATGGCGTCATAGTCGCGAATAATCTGCTTGCCCTGCTTGATGTAGACGATCAACGGCGTGGCGATATAGATCGCCTTGTTTTCCAGGTTCGTTTCAAGCGTTTTATGGAGGATGGACGAGCTACCGTCAGCGAGGATAGGCTTTACGTTGCGCATAGAATAAAGCGCCGCCGGTACTACTTCGAGTGTCATTGTTATGGCTTCTCAACAAATTGGCCGCCCCATTTGGACAGGACGGTATCCAGCAGCGCGACATGCTGCTGCCCAAGCGTGTAGGACGTTCGGGACGGAAGAGGATATCCAGGAAAATAGCAGAAAATACATAACAGCAAATAGCGCGTGTATGCCCGAGATGGCGCCGGAGGCGCGGCCGGACTCGCCGCACGCGCCCTGCCGCTGACGTTACGGCATCAAACTTCGCTGAAGTAGCCGCTGACCGGCGCACTGCTCAGATGCTCGACGATGACGCTCCACTGACCGCTCAAGATCATCTGGTCGACGTGGGTGCCGTGCATTTCACGCGAATCCCAGGCTTCCACTAGCGTGAACGCGAGTGGATCCTCCAAGTGGTTGAGGATCTTGACCGTTTGGCAACCGTCCACCTTCGGCAGATTGATCTTCACGTCGTTCATGATGTCCTTGAACGATTGCAGCTTTTCTTCTTTAACATTAAAGCTGATGACGAAATTGACGGACATATTACTTCTCCAGTTGGATTTGACTACAAAAAACATCGTCGTTTGCAAGAACCGTAGATTGACGAGGCGGCGCAAACAAAATGCGCAGAATACGAAAAGAATGTTCAGGCTTTCATTTGCTGTTCCGTTCCCGTATCTAACATGGCCAAACCGACCAGCGAAAACACTAAGTTCTTGATCCATTGCTTGACCTGGACTGCATCAATAAAATCTTTTCCTTTCACATGACACGCAGCGCTAGCCCAAAACCCTCTTCCGTTAGAGATCATTATGTAAATTCCTTTTTGGTGTAGATTCGATATGGCGCAAAGAATTCGCTATGGAAGCAACTACTATATATATAGTGAAAAAATGAAAATGATTAAAAATGATTAAAAATGCACGATTCCAGTCACTCTTGCGTTTTTCTTGCGCGACGGCCGATGGCATGCGCCGCCTGAAATTGACGAAACGGCTGAATATTTTGAGGATCCTGAAACAGGTATAAACCTCATTCAGGACGCGACATCTTTTTTCGTGGATAAAACCAGCACAACAAAGGCTACGGCGGCTCCTTTATCAGGAACCGCCACCGCGATGTTCACACTCGGTACTTACTCCGATTGAAGAACATCGAAGACCCCGCCCCCACTACCGCGATTGCAAAGATCCCGACATCAATGCTGCCAATGTAGGGTGGTAGCACAAACATCACGCCAAAGCCCAGACCGACCAGAGCAATACCGAGCCATTTCCTGAGTACGTAGCTCCTTACGCAAGTGTACAGCAGCACCATCCCCACACAGGCCAACGCATACTGACTGTAGAGATTCATGGGCCTATGTTCCTTGGGACTTGATGATCATGGAAGACACCGAGCGCTGCGGTCCGATGCCGCCGCTGACTTTAGCGTCCAGACTGACGATGATATCGCCAGCGTGATAGGTCGGTAGCTTGCCCTTCACCAACTCTCGGCCAAAATAGCCGGCCGCTGGCCCGACAGCGAGACCAATAACCGGTACTTTAGAGCCAGCCGCCATAAAGATCCCGGCGGTAACGTTGGCAATACTCATGCGCTGGTCGTTGAGCAGGTCACCCTGCTTGCGGGTCAGCGGGCTGGAGATACCTACCATCATTACGCAGGGCAGGTCCTTGGCGAGCATCTTGTCATACAGCTCGACCAGCAAACTGCTGACCTCAAAATGGGCCGATTTCGCCTCCCCGAAATGGAGCGTCCTGAGGCCACTCCGGTCACTGGGGGTGATGCTGAAACGGGTGACGCTGAAGACAATGCCGTGATTGGCGATAAATTGATTCCTGTCAAACTCCACTGCTCGCGTCCTTATCGAGTCCAGAAAGGCGCGAAGTGTCCACCAGGATAGTGATTTGCGCAAATTGCAATCACGGCTGCAGGTGCCCGCAGGCGCTCCGGGTCAGACTTTTTTGGTCCGTGGCAGAAAGATCGCCAACACCCCCAACAACGGCAAGAACGAACACAGGAAGTACACATACTCGATGCCGCGAATATCCGCCAAATGCCCGAGCAACGCCGCACCAATCCCACCGAAACCGAACATGAGGCCGAAGAACACTCCGGCAATCATCCCGACATTCCCCGGCACCAGTTCTTGCGCATACACCACGATGGCGGAGAACGCCGAGGCCAGAATGAAACCGATCACCACGCTCAACACACTGGTCCAGAACAGGTCCACATGGGGCAGCAGCAACGTAAACGGCGCCACCCCGAGGATCGAGAACCAGATCACCGCCTTGCGTCCGATCCTGTCGCCGATAGGCCCGCCGAAAAAGGTCCCCGCCGCTACCGCCCCCAGAAACAGGAACAGATGCAGCTGCGAACTGGCCACCGACAGGTCAAATTTCTCGATCAGGTAGAACGTGAAGTAACTGGTGAGACTGGCCATGTAGAAATACTTGGAGAACACCAGCAACCCCAGTACCACCAACGCACTGATCACCCGGCCCTTTGATAAGCCGTGCGTCGCTGCCTGACCTTGTTTGAGTTTGAACAGGTTCAAGTGATTGGCGTACCAGCGGCTGATCCGGTACAGCACGAACAACGCAAACAGTGCGAACAAGCCGAACCAGGCCACATTGCCCTGACCATAGGGAATGATGATCGCCGCCGCCAACAACGGCCCGAAGGCCGAGCCCGCATTACCGCCGACCTGAAACGTCGATTGCGCCAGGCCGAAGCGCCCGCCCGAGGCCAGTCGCGCGACGCGAGAAGCTTCCGGGTGAAAAGTCGACGAGCCGATGCCGATCAACCCTGCTGCCAGCAAAATCATCGGAAAGCTACCGACCACCGACATCATCAGAATGCCGATCAATGTGCAGACAGTGCCGGCCGGCAACAGCCAGGGCTTGGGATGGCGATCGGTGTGGTAACCAACCCATGGCTGCAACAGCGAGGCCGTCAGTTGAAAGGTCAGGGTAATCAGGCCGACCTGCGTGAAGGTCAGGCCATAGTTGGCCTTGAGCATCGGATAGATCGACGGCAATACCGCCTGAATCAGGTCGTTGATCAAATGCGCCAGCGCCACCGCGCCGATGATGCGCATGACCAGCGGACTGCTTTGTGAAGGAGCGGGCGTCGATGTCGCGGCGGACTGAGCGTTGCTGATGGCCATGAGAGTTTCCGTACTGCGGATGGGTGCGCACAGGCAGGTCGGTCAATGTGCCATTTTTCGGTGCAGTCGCGCCATCCCCTTAGCTTGCTAACGACCTCAAAAAGGTGATAGCGCAAAGCCATGGTCTGAATCTTGCCTTGCTTATCTGCTTCAACGCGGCCCCTTACAAAGGGGACCGAGAATGGGAAGTTTCGCTACAGAGTCGGCCTACAGAGCGGACCAAGGTGAACTTTCGAGGCCTTTTAGAAGGACATCAGTCGCGGTCGCCACGGCCTCGACGCACGCCAATGGTGCGTGGTGTCCAGAGGAGTCATGGGGCATGCAGGCTTTTTTATCACCGGGGATCGGGCTGCTGGGGCGTTTCGGCTTCGCGCGCAAATTTCAGCTGCTGTTTCTGCTGTTTATCCTGCCGCTGGCAGGCAGCTTGTGGATGATCGGCCAGGACTATCGTGACAAGTTGAGCCTGATCGCCGGCGAACGCGCCGGGGTCCGGCAATTGATTGCCCTGGATGCGCTCGACAACTTGCTCGCCGCCCAGCGTGACCGTGCCGCGCGCTGGCGCGCCACCGAAACCAACCGCCAGCCGACGCCAGCAACCATCGCTGCGATGGCGGCGTTCGACACGGTTCAGCCGGCTGTGGCCCAGGCAATCACAGACTTGGGTAATGCCCTGAACACCGAAGGCGCCGAGGGCGAGACCCTCACCCGCTATCAAGCCCTGCAAAGCGCCCTCACCGGCCTGGATTCGAAAAGCCTGAGCAGCGTTGGATGGTGGCCGGACGGCTATGATCGCTTCACCAATGCCTTGAGCGCCCTGCAAGCGTTGCGCGAACAAATTGCCATGGACAATCGCCTGACCCTCGCGCCATGGCTGGAAACTTATCTGCTGACGCAAATCTCCACTCAACACGCACCGGACCTGATCGAACGGGTCGGTCGCCTCGCCGCGGTTGGTCAAGCTTCGGTGGTGTCCGGGCAGTTCACTCTGCAAAGCCGCCTGCAATTGCGCGACTTGCGCAGCCGCATCGGCGACGCTCGGGAACAGCTGGTGAAAACTGGTAGCCTGCTGGAAGCGCGCCTGCCCAGTGCCCTGCAAACCTGGGCCGGGCAGTACCATGACAGCCTCAAGCAGCTGGATACCGGCTTGAAAGTGCTGGACGACGGCGTCTTCGGTGGCAGCATCAACCTCAAGCCCGAAGACTTCGAACGCAGTCTCGACGCCCTCCTCGGTAACCTTGCCTCGCTGCGCCAGCAATCGTTGGTTTCTCTGGATCAACGGCTGGATTATTACCACGGCTCGGCCATCCGCCAGTTCATCCTGGTGGCGACAATTTTTGGCTGCCTGCTGCTGGCCGCGCTGTACCTGTTCATCTGTCTACAGGCCTCGATCCGTCGCAGCGCCAGCGGCATCACACTGCTGGCCGAAGCACTGCGCGACGGCAACCTGAGCCTGCAAGTACCGGTACAGGGCCGCGACGAACTGGCAGCGATCAGCACCTCGCTTAACGTCGCGGTGGTACAACTGCGCAACAGTTTGCTGGGGGTCGATCACGAAACCCTGCAGTTAAGCAACGCGGTGCGCACCCTCAACGATCACTCCAGCGGTGCCCTTGGCGAAGTCGAAGCCCAGCAGTTGCAAATCAGCCAGATCGCCGCAGCGGCCACGCAATTGGCCGCCACCTCACAAGGGGTCGCCCAGAGTTGCGAACAGGCGTCTGGTAGCGCTCAGCACACCCAGCGCATCGCCGCCGACAGCAGCCGCGACAGCCAACGCACGACAGCGAGTATTCAGCAGCTCAATCAGCGGTTGAACGAAACGGCGGCGGCACTGGGTCGGGTCAGCGAGCAAGGGCAGCAGATTCAATTGGTGGTCGATACCATTCGCGGCGTGGCCGAGCAGACTAACCTGCTGGCCCTCAACGCCGCCATTGAGGCCGCACGGGCTGGCGAGCAAGGTCGCGGCTTTGCGGTGGTGGCCGATGAAGTGCGCAGCCTGTCGCAACGCACCCAGTCCTCCACCGCGCAGATCGCCGGCACCGTCGACAGCCTGCGCAGCACCGTGAACGAAGCGGTAAGCCTGATGGAGGCTGCCTGCGGCCAGGCGCAATCGGATGCACAAGCCGTCACCGGTCTCGGCGAACGCCTGGGGGAAATCGCCAGCGCGGTGCAAAGCGTCACCGACACCCTGGCACAAATCGCCACTGCCGTTGAAGAGCAAGCGAGTACTGCCGATGAAGTCAGCGGCAACATCCAGCAAGTCGATCAGGCGGCGGTACGCTTGCTCGAAGGCGCGCGGGCGGTGAATCTCGCCGCGGACACCTTGAGCCAGGGTAGCAAGGCCTTGAGTGCGAATACCGGGAGATTTCAGCTCGGTTGATGCCCTCCCCTGACCCGTTTTTTCGGGTCAGCGGGATAAGCGGTTGAAAGTGTGGAGAAATATTTTAGATTTACGCTTGACGCATCGTCGTTCCAGGTGAATAATGCGCGCCACTTGGCTACATAGCTCAGTTGGTTAGAGCATAGCATTCATAATGCTGGGGTCCGGGGTTCAAGTCCCTGTGTAGCCACCAAGTACTAAAAACGGCTTACCGAAAGGTAGGCCGTTTTTTTATGCCCCGAGAAAAGTGGCGGGCGAATCCTGATTTGCGTAGCACTCCTTCGGCCGATAAAGTCCCCAGACCTTTTATCCCATGGACGGAGTGCCTCGCGTGTTCTCAGCCTTCCACTCGAACCGCTATCGCCTGTCAGCCTTTTCGCTGATCGCCACCGCTTTAACCCTCGCCGCGTGTAACGCCCCGCCCTCTTCGCCTTCGGTCTCGACCTTGCCGGTCGCGCCGGAAATCACCTCCGGTTATCGCACCGACCTGCAGACGCGACACGCCTCCAGACACATGGCCGCAGCCGCCAATCCGCTGGCAGCCGAAGCCGGGCGGGAGATGTTGCGCGAGGGCGGCTCGGCGATTGATGCAGCCATTGCCATGCAAGCGGTGTTGACGTTGGTCGAGCCGCAATCGTCGGGTATCGGCGGTGGCGCGTTGATTGTGCTGTGGGATGGCAAGGCCGTACGCACCTACGACGGTCGCGAAACCGCACCGGCTGGCGCCACCGAGAAACTGTTCCTGCAAGCCGACGGCAAACCGATGCCTTTCACCCAGGCGCAGATCGGCGGGCGCTCGGTGGGTACGCCGGGTGTGTTGCGGGCGTTGGAGCTGGCCCATCAAAAGCACGGTCGCCTGCCGTGGGCGAGGCTGTTCGAGCCCGCCATCAAACTCGCCGAGCAAGGTTTCGCCATCTCGCCACGACTGCATCAGTTGATCGCGGCCGACGCGTTTATCCAGCGCTCACCGGACATGGCCACCTACTTTCTGACTGCCGATGGTCACCCGAAAGCCGTCGGTACACAGCTGAAAAACCCGGCACTCGCCGCGGTGTTCAAGCGCATCGCCAAGGAAGGTCCCGACGCGCTGTACACAGGGCCGATCGCAAAAGAAATCGTCGCCAAGGTTCAGGGCCATACCAACCCCGGCAGCCTGTCGCTGAACGATCTCCAGGGCTACAAGGCCAAGGAACGCGCGCCGCTGTGCACCGACTACAAACGGTGGCAAGTGTGCGGCATGCCACCGCCGTCATCGGGCGGAATCGCCGTGGCGCAAATCCTCGGCACCTTGCAGGCCCTGGAAACCCGCGACCCACGCTTTGCCCTGGCACCACTCAAACCGGTCAAGACCAGCAAACCGGCGGGCATAGAGCCAGCCCCTGAAGCCGTGCACCTGATCGCCGAAGCCGAGCGCCTGGCTTATGCCGATCGTGCGCAGTACGTTGCCGACACCGACTTCGTACCCGTACCGGTCAAAGGGCTGGTCGACCCGACTTACCTGGCCAGTCGCGCCGCCTTGATAGGTGATCGCAGCATGGGCCAGGCCAAACCCGGCACCCCGCCGGGCATTCAGGTCGCCTACGCGCCGGACCGCTCGCCGCTGCGCATCTCCACCTCGCAGGTGGTGGCGGTCGATGACGAGGGCGATGCCGTGTCCATGACCACCACCGTGGAAGCGGCATTCGGCTCACACTTGATGGTCCAGGGTTTCCTGCTCAACAACCAGATGACCGACTTCTCGTTCATCCCCGAAGAGCAAGGGCAAAAAGTCGCCAACCGCGTCGAACCCGGCAAACGCCCGCGCTCGTCCATGGCGCCCACGCTGATCTTCGACCGCCAGAGCGGCGAGTTCGTGGCCACTGTCGGCTCGCCCGGCGGTTCACAGATCATCGAGTACGTGGCCAAATCCACCATCGGCCTGCTCGACTGGAACCTCGACCCACAGGCCGCCATCAACCTGCCCAACTTCGGCAGCCGCAACGGCCCGACCGAACTGGAACAGGGTCAGTTCAGCCCGGCACTGATTCAGGCGCTGAAGGACAAAGGGCACAGCGTGGGCGAGATCGACATGACCAGCGGGACTCAGGCGATTGTTCGGGTCAAGGATGCGCAGGGGAAAGCCGCGTTGGCCGGCGGGGCCGATCCACGGCGCGAGGGGGAAGCGTTGGGGGATTGAGTCGTACGCAGGAACGAGGAAAGGCTTACCGGGCGGGGTAGGCCTTTTTGAGGACCACCCGCGCCGGGTAGATAGCATCAAGTCGATAGTTGGTTGGCAAACTGCCCAACCGCGTTCACCACTTTCTGCGCACCGTCCTGGATCTCGACGATCACCGTGCCCGCCTCCGCCGCCAGCGCCAGACCTTGCTCAGCCTGGAGCTTGCCGTCAGTCATGAGCGCCACGGCATTGCGCGCCATGTCCTGGTTCTGACGCACGACGCCGACAATTTCATCGGTCGCCTGGCTGGTGCGCGAGGCCAATTGCCGGACTTCGTCCGCCACCACGGCAAACCCGCGACCCTGTTCACCGGCGCGAGCCGCTTCGATGGCCGCATTGAGCGCCAGCAGGTTGGTCTGTTCGGCGATGCCGCTGATGGTTTTGACGATGGTGCCGATCACCAACGATTGCTCGTTCAGTGCTTCGATGCCTTCGCCAGCGGTTTGCATGTGTTTGGCCAAGTCACGCATCACATCCACAGCTTGGGTCACCACGGCAGTACCGCGCTGTGCACTCTGGTCGGTTTGCTGAGAAGTGCTGTAGGCAATGTTGGCCGCCTCGGCGACAGCCTGCTCCTGATGCACCTGATCGGTAACCATCGTGGCGAACTTCACCACTTTGTAGAGCTTGTTGTTGGCGTCGAGCACCGGGTTGTAGGAAGCCTCCAGCCAGACCACGCGACCGTGGCTGTCGATGCGTTTGAAACGATCAGCGACGAACTCCCCGGCGTTCAGGCGACGCCAGAAGTTCTGATACTCGGCGCTGTTGTATTCCTCTGGCTCGCAAAAGGTCCGGTGATGTTTACCCTGGATCTGCGCCAGGCTGTAACCCATGCCACTGAGGAAACGCTCGTTGGCCATCAGCACGTTGCCATTGAGGTCGAACTCGATCACTGCCGTCGAACGCACCAGCGCGCCAATCAGGTTTTCATGCTCACGGGACGCCTCGATGGTACGGGTCAGGTCGCTGGAGTAAATCGAGAAGTTCTTGATACGGCCGTCCGAGGACCGCACCGGCTGCATGATCGAACGCAACCAGGCTTCGGCACCGTTGCCGCGTAGCAAACGGACCGCGCCGGCAAAGTGCTCGCCACGGGTCAGCGCGGCCTTGAAACGGTTGTGGAATTCATCCGATTTCACATGGACCGGAACAAGGTCTTCGATGTTCCGGCCGATCAGATCATTGCTTTTGTAGAGCATCTCACTGACGAAGTTTTGGTTGACCGATTGAATTCGCCCATCGGAGTCGAGGGTCAGGACCAGCATCTCGCTTTCCAGACTCTCCTTGACTTGCAGAAGGCTGGAGAGTTCTTCGCGAAGAGCCGACAGCTCCTGCTTCAAGCGTTTATTGAACATGGGAAGCACCGATGGACAGAGATAAAAAGCGGCTTACAGCCTAACCATCGGCTTTGCGGATATTTTCTGAAGAGTGTTGCAGGGTTGTCCTACAAAAATAGTCGCGGCACAAACAGCCTCATGCCGCGCCAGCCACCGAACAGCGTCCGACTCGCGGCATTCGCGCACCGAAATACACCGCGCTGCTGATGCCCACGGTCCCCATCACCGCGCAGAAGATCACACAAATCCACGGACTCCACGGCATCAAACCGATCAACAGCAGCGGTGTGACACTCGCCCAGGCGGCGTAGGCAATGTTGTAGGTGAAAGAAATCCCCGAGACACGAATCCGCGCCGGAAACAGGCTGACCATCACTGACGGCACTGCGCCGACCACCCCACAACCCAGGCCGGCCAGCGCATAGGCCAGACCGATCCACTGGCCCTCAATGATCAGACAGGTATAGAGCACGCCGATACCCAGAGGCAGCAGCAGGCTATACAGCATCACCGTGCGCCAGGCGCCGATACGATCGACGAGCAGCCCGGCGAGCACACAGCCAATATTCAGAAAGACGATGCCCAAGGCACTCAGCGCGAAGGTATGGCTGGCGGTCATGCCGAAGGTTTTCTGCATCATGGTCGGGGTGATGACTACAAACACCACCACGGCCGAGGTCAGCACGCAGGTGAGGATCATCGCCGGCAGCATCGCCAGACGGTGCTCACGCAGGACCGTACGCAGCGGCAGTTCGACAGCGGCCTCGCGCTGGGCCTGCATCGCCATGAACACCGGGGTTTCGCTGAGCCAGCGGCGCAGCCAGACACCGATCACGCCAAACACACCGCCCAACAGAAACGGGTAACGCCAGGCGTAATCGAGGATTTGCGCCGGGGTGAACGCCTGAGCCAGAAAAGTCGCCGTCAAGGCGCCGATCAGGTAACCGAAGGTCAGCCCCGCCTGCAGGAAACCAAGGGCATAACCGCGATGCCCGACCGGCGCGTGCTCAGCGACGAACACCCAGGCGCTCGGCACTTCACCACCCACCGCCGCGCCTTGCAGGACCCTCAGGGCCAACAGCAGCAGTGGTGCGAAATAGCCGATCTGGGCGTAGGTCGGCATGATCCCGATCAGCAAACACGGCAACGCCATCATCAGAATGCTCAGGCTGAACACCTTCTTGCGTCCCAACCGGTCAGCGAAATGCGCCATCAGGATCCCGCCCAACGGACGCGCGAGGTAGCCAGTGACGAAGATCCCGAAGCTTTGCAGCAGACGCAGCCACTCGGGCATTTCCGGCGGGAAGAACAGCTGGCTGAGGGTCAGCGCGAAGAATACGAAAATAATGAAGTCGTAGATTTCCAGCGCACCGCCCAAGGCTGCAAGCCCCAGGGTCTTGTAGTCCGAGCGAGTGAAGGGCGCCGGGCGCGCATTGATGTTGGCAGTCATGTAAAAGAACTCTGACAGGCAAAAAACCAAGGCGCCCATGGTCTACGCAAATGCGCTTGTGGACAACCCGTTAGACCATAGTCCCAAACGCCCCAAACAGCGTCCCCGCAACGGGCCGATTGATTTACTGTTGGCACCGACCGGATGGGCCATTGCGCCCTGAACCCCACAATAAACATAAAAACGAGGTACTCCCGTGGCCGCTGATATCGAAGATAGCCGCTATGCGCGCTTTGCCCTGCATTGTTCAAACTTTGCCGAACGCTGGTTTCCCGACTCCTGGGTATTCGCCGCGCTGGCAGTGATCATCGTCGCTGTGGCGACCATGGCCATGGGCGCCAAACCCACCGACGCCGCCATGGCCTTCGGTGACGGTTTCTGGAGCCTGATTCCGTTCACCATGCAGATGGCATTCGTGGTGATCGGCGGTTACGTGGTCGCCAGTTCGCCACCGGCGGTGAAACTGATCGATCGCCTGGCACGGGTCCCGAAAAACGGCCGTTCCGCCGTGGCCTGGGTGGCGCTGATTTCCATGGTCGCGTCGTTGCTGAACTGGGGGCTGTCACTGGTATTCGGCGGGCTGCTGGTACGTGCCCTCGCCCGCCGTACCGATCTGAAAATGGATTACCGAGCCGCCGGTGCCGCCGCCTATCTTGGCCTGGGCGCGGTCTGGGCCTTGGGTCTGTCGTCGTCCGCGGCACAATTGCAGGCCAACCCCGCCAGTTTGCCGCCATCGATTCTGTCGATCACGGGCGTCATTCCCTTCACTCAAACGATCTTTCTCTGGCAGTCGGGTGTGCTGTTGCTGGCACTGACCGTGGTTTCGCTAATCGTTGCCTACGCCACCGCGCCCGGCCCCGCGACAGCTCGTGACGCCAAAGCCTGCGGTATCGATCCGGGTTTCAGTCTGCCGGCGCCAGCACCGCGTACCCGCCCCGGTGAATGGCTGGAATACAGCCCGTTGCTGACGATTCTGCTGGCATTGCTGGCGGCCGGATGGCTGTTCCATGAGTTTGCGACCAAACCGGCGATCAGCGCGATTTCCGGACTGAACACCTACAACTTCCTGTTCCTGATGCTCGGCGCACTGCTGCACTGGCGCCCGCGCAGCTTCCTCGATGCGGTGGCCCGTGCGGTGCCGACCACCACCGGCGTGCTGATCCAGTTCCCGCTGTACGGCTCGATCGCTGCCCTGATGACGGTGGTCAAGGGCACCGACGGACAATCATTGGCCCACCACATCTCGACCTTTTTCGTACAAATCGCGTCCCACGACACCTATGCCCTGCTGATGGGCGTGTACTCGGCCATCCTCGGCTTTTTCATCCCTTCCGGTGGCGGCAAATGGATCATTGAAGCGCCATACGTCATGCAAGTGGCCAATGACCTGAACTACCACCTGGGCTGGGCCGTGCAGATCTACAACGCCGCCGAAGCGCTGCCGAACCTGATCAACCCGTTCTACATGCTGCCGCTACTGGGCGTGCTCGGGTTGAAGGCCCGGGATCTGATCGGGTTTTCGTTCGTGCAGTTGCTGGTGCACACGCCACTGGTGCTGTTTCTGCTGTGGGCGCTAGGGACGACGCTTACGTATATGGCGCCGGTGATGCCTTGACGCCGACCTTCAATCCACCACCAATCCAGTGTGGAAGCGGGCTGCTTCCACACTGGCGACTCATTGTTTTCACAAACGTAACCCCTCTGTCACACCTCGCTGCTAGCGTCCCGCCGAAACATATTGAAACAACTTAGCAAGACGGAACTCGCCATGAACGATGAAGAAAACCGCAACGACGCCTCCTCCCCGCAACCAGATACGCCCACCGACACCAGTCGCCGCCGCTTCCTGGGTGGCGTGGCGGTACTCACTGTCGGCGCGACCCTCAGCGCTTGTGGCAGTCATGGCGATGAATCGGGTAAACCGCTCGAACGCCTGCTTTCACCTGTCGAATTGGACAAAGCCCTACGCGACCAGGTGAAAACCGTAGTAGTGATCTACGCCGAGAACCGTAGTTTCAATAACCTGTTCGGCGACTTCCCTGGTGTCGAGAAACCGCTCTCGGGCCTCAAGCCTGTCGAATATCAGCAGCGCGATCGCGATGGCAGCCTGTTGCAGACCCTGCCGCCAGTCTGGGGCGGCGTGCTGCAGATCGGCCCGCAAACCCTCGATGGCGTGACTTACCCCAGTGCAACCCAGTTCCAGGAACACCTGCCTAACGCGCCCTTTGCCCTCAAAGGTCCGAACGCAGAAGACTTGCCGTTCGGCCTGGTGACACGCGATCTGTGGCATGCGTTCTATCAGAACCAGATGCAGATCAACGGTGGCAAAAATGACGGCTTTGTCGCCTGGGGCGACTCCGGTGGCCTGCCCATGGGGCATTACGCCCAGAGTCGATATTCCCTGCGGTTGTGGGACGTTGCCCAAGAATTTGTGCTCTGCGATAACTTTTTCCAGGGGGCTTTCGGCGGCTCGTTTCTCAACCATCAGTACCTGATCAGCGCCACCGCGCCGTTTTATCCGGACGCCGTCAACTCGGTAGCCAAGACACAGATCGCCACGCTGCAAAGCGACGATCCGGCCGACCCACGCCTCAAGCCTCTGGAACAATCCCCGGCCAGTGCCATGACCGGCCCACCCCAATTCGGCCCCAGCGCGCTGACGCCGGACGGCTATGGGGTCAACACGCTCGCTCCGCCGTACTGGCCGACCTGGATTCGCGACCCCGAGCGTCCGGCGTACGCCAAACCAGACCTGCCGAACGTCATGGTCCCCCAGACCCACGAGCACATAGGCGACAAGCTCTCGAAGAAAAATATCGACTGGGCCTGGTATGCCGGAGGTTGGCAGGCGACGCTGGATCAGTACAAGGACTCTGGCGGCATTCCGAAAATCCCGAACTTCCAGTACCACCACCAACCGTTCAACTACTTCAAGCAGCAGGGGCCGGAAAACCCGCTGGAGCGCGGTAAACGTCTACGGGATGCGGGGTTGGGCGATGAGTCGAATACCAACAAGTTCTTTGCCGATGCCGAGGCGGGCAAGCTGCCGGCGGTGAGTTTCTATAAACCCCAGGGCAACCTGAACATGCACGCCGGTTACGCCGATGTAGCGTCCGGCGACCGGCACATCGTCCGCGCCCTGAAAGTGCTGCGGGAAAGCCCGCAGTGGAAAAACATGGTGGTCGTGGTCACGGTCGATGAGAACGGCGGTTGGTGGGATCACGTCGCACCGCCCAACGGCGACCGCTGGGGGCCGGGCTCGCGGGTACCGACGCTGGTGGTTTCGCCGTTTGCGCGCAAGGGCATGGTGGATCACACGGTCTATGACACCGGCTCGATTCTGCGGTTGATCACCCGGGTGTTTCAGCTTGAAAAGCTCGATGGGCTCAGGCAGCGGGATGACGCGATGATTGCCCGGGGCCAGAAACCCATGGGCGATTTGAGCAATGCACTGCACTTTGCCGGATGAAAGAGGTGCTCTGACTGGCGATCTTTTCACTTGTCTACTAGACCGTTCGACACAACTAGTTTCAGTATGTACCCGCCCCACCTCCGAGGGCTCACGCTGAAAAGGATCTGAGCATGTTCAAACTCGCAGGATTCACCCTCGCCGCACTCACCCTGAGTGCTGCCGCCCACGCCGATGTCGATCTGAATCTGGGCAGTACCGAACGCGTCACCCGGCTGTTCGCCTACCCCAACAACTGTAATGTCATCTGCTTCCGCAACTGGACACTGGAGCAGACCGTCGAGCATTACCTGACCCAAAGCGTACAGCGCGATGGCTACAAGACCGCAAAAGTGCTGGTCAAAACCGACAATAACCAGCTCCACGCCCATATCAGCGGTGTGCCCAAAGGCTATGACAAGCCACTGACCGCGCTGCTCAATGCTGGGGATTTGGCCTACAACGGCGCCAACAAGCTGAGTGCCGATGGCAAATGGACCTATAACTGGTACCTGTTCCTGCCGCTGGGCATGGCGCTGGAAAACCGCAAAAGCGTCGAACTGCTGCACTTCCCGCCAGATTATTCCCTGACCCAGGCCCAGGACTATCTTGAGTCCAAGACCACCGACCGCTGGGCCGCGCTGCTGACCGCCAACAACATTCCCGCCGATCAGACGCCGGCCTATCAGACCATCATCGACATCGCGCCGATTGCCGCGCCGTCCACCGCCGGGAAGGATCTGGAAGGCGTCTACAACTACTTCACGGACTACCAGACCACCATGGTCAAGGAGGTCAGCCAGAATGCCAAAGGTGCAGCATTGCCAATGGTCGCCTTTGGTTCACCGGTGCGTAACTGGATCAAGCAACAATACGGGCAGACCGTAGAAATATTGGGCCTGGCAACCATCAGCCCGAAGAAGGGTGTGACGGTCCCCGTACTGGGTTCCAACCACCCGAGCTACATCTGGTACGCCGCCGACCCCGAAGCCTATAGCGGCGACGATGCGCAGGCCAAGGCCGACGCCGCGGGGCTGAAAGTCATGGGGCAGGATTTGAGTGCCGCGTGCTGGCAGGCCGGAATGGGCAGCAAACCGGGCACTGACCCTACCGCTCAGCTGAAAAGCTGCACTCAGACCTGGCAAGTGACCCAGAAAGAAAAAACCTGCGAACTGTTCTACACCTCGATTCGCAACCTGACGCCAGAGCAAGCGGTGGCCAAATGCTCGACAGCGCCGGTCAAATCCGAGCTGAAACAGCTGCAGACCCCGGCCCTTATGACCTCCGCATCTGCCCCACACTTGTAAAACAATGGAAGTCTTTCCCGCGTGAGCCATGGCTGACGCGGGAAAGAGCTTTTTTCGCCTGTCATATCTGACAGTAGACCGGTTATTTCATTTGCGAGAGGCTTGTGTCGTATCCACGTGCTGCAGAGCTGACAGGATGTCAGCAGACGGAGGTCGTAGCACCCAACTGACAAGGATTGTTATGAGAAGCCATGCCGAACAAGGACTACCACCGCCGTCATCAAATGGCATCTATCCGTTTGTAGAGTTACCCCTTCGCCTTGGATTCCCCTCTAAAGACGACTTTGAAATCATCCATAACGCTCAGGGCTCGGCAATGGCGGTCGCGGCACTGCGCGAGTTTCCCCGCATCAGCCGAATCTGTCGGGTTTCCGGACATCTATTGCCCTATCGCTGCCGACACACCCGGCAGTTGGCGCCGGGAATCCATGTCTACGATCCGTGCTTCAGTGGTCTGCTGAGTCACTCCTGCGACCCCAACGTCTTTCTCGATATGAGCGAGCTGTGGCTATGGGCGCTCAAAGACATCAAAAAGGGTGACCGACTGACGATGGATTTCGCCGCGACAGAAGACAAGCTGCTGCGGCAGTTCGCCTGCCGCTGCGGTTGTCCCTGCTGCCGTGGCTGGATCATCGGCTACGACGAGTCACCGAATGCCAATGGTGAACAGTTCTTTCAACACTGGCGTCGGCGAAGTCTCGGCTGAAAGGCTTTTACAACGCCTCGACCGGGCGCAAACGGTACTGCGGCGGCAACTGCTCGAAACCACTGATGGTGGCGTTCAGGCTCTTCCAGCGACCGTCCTTGATGCCATAGATGCAGCCGTGGATCGACAGGCTCTGCCCGCGGTGCCAGGCGTTTTGCACAATGCTGGTGTGACCGACGTTGGCCACCTGCTGGATCACATTGAGCTCACAGAGGCGGTCGACCCGCTCTTCTTCGGTGGGCAACTTGGCCAGTTCTTCGCGTTTTTCATAGTAGAGATCACGAATCGAGCGCAGCCAGCCGTCGATCAGGCCCAACTGACGATCCTGCATCGAGGCGCGTACACCGCCGCAGCCATAGTGGCCGGTCACCAGGATGTGTTTGACCTTGAGTACATCCACCGCGTACTGAATCACCGACAGACAGTTGAGGTCGGTGTGCAGTACCACGTTGGCCACGTTGCGATGCACGAACAAGTCGCCTGGCAGCATGCCGACGATCTCGTTGGCTGGCACGCGGGCATCGGAGCAAC
The DNA here is from genome assembly GCF_030687165.1 of Pseudomonas sp. FP1740. NCBI lineage: Bacteria > Pseudomonadati > Pseudomonadota > Gammaproteobacteria > Pseudomonadales > Pseudomonadaceae > Pseudomonas > Pseudomonas sp. FP1740. The sequence goes on along the minus strand of NZ_CP117461.1, from coordinate 964,524 downwards.
CGATCCACAGGTATTCGGGTGTTTGTTGACGGGCCAGCTTGGCGAAGAAATCAGGGTCTTCTTTGGTGATCGCGTCGGCCCAGCGCTCATTGTTATCAATCAGATCTTGTAATTCGTTCATGCAATGAAGCCTCAAGAATGATTTGCTGCTTTGACAGACAACCGTGTGTCGGGGTCACGCGCAATATGCAGATATCCCCTGACGCCCTGTCTATAACGGCTAGCCGGCGCTCCATGCCCGCGGGAATTCTCGGCAGCCCAGTGGGTCAATTGTAGTAGGGCCTACAGTATGAGGAATTGCCATGACTGATTCACGACGTCCGTTCGATCAGGAGCCACCCGAGCCCATCGACGACGATGAAGACCGCATGGGCTCGGTGCATGAGCTGGATTTCGACGAGGAAGAACCCGGCACCAGAATCGGCGACCTGACACCTGAACACGAGCACGCACAGCAGATGCCCGACGCGCGCGTCCGTAAACCCCGCATGACTGGGGGCTCGACCAATGACAATGACGCCACCGACGATGACTTGACCCCGGAAACCCTGATCCGTGAAGACGGCGCACGGGATGCCCACGAAGCGGGTGAAGACGGCCAGGCGGATTGGGAGTTGCGCATTGTCGACGAGGACGATATCGGTGGGGGCGATGGGCTGGATGAAGAGGAACTGGCACAGCAGGATCCATTGGACGGCAAGCCTTGATCGTTGACGTTCGTGAAGACGCCTTCGCGGGCAAGCCTCGCCCGCGAAGGCTTTAGAAACGATCAATCAACCAAGGTGCAAGCCATCACCACCGCATCTTCCCGCCCGCCAACCGCCGGGTAGTAATCCCGCCGACGCCCGATCTCGTTAAACCCATACCGCTCATACAACCGAAACGCCGCCCGGTTGCTGTCGCGCACTTCCAGGAAACATTCCCGCGCCTCAGCCTTGTAGGCAATCGACATCAAGTGCTCCAGCAGCGTCAAGCCCAGGCCGCGGCCCTGATTTTCCGGTTTGACGGTGATGTTCAGCAGATGCGCCTCATCAAGGATGATCTGCACTACGCCATGACCGACCTGCTGCTGCCCTTCGAACATCAGCCAGATCTGGTACTTGCCCAGGCCATCGAGAAAAATCCCGCGGGTCCAGGGATGGCTGTAGGCTGCGTATTCGATTTTCAGTACAGCGTCCAGGTCCGCCTCGGTCATCGGGCGGAACGATACAGCGTCACTCATTCGATTCTTTCCAACGCGCCATCAGCCGACGCATGGCTTGCCAGACATCAGCCTTACGCTGTGGCTCTTCCATTAATAACTCCAGGCCCGGCAAGGCCCAGACCGACCCCAGGCCTTCGACCTGAAGTTCACGGTTGAAGGATTCGGCGCTGGCCTCACCGGCAAAACGCACCGCCGGCAGGCCGATCAGCCACAGGCAGACGCACGGTGCGTCTTCCAGGCGGGCCGACAGAAAACCTTGTACGAAATCCCGAGCCGCTTCCGGCCCTTGGTCCATGGTGCCGCGAGCCAGCAGCGGCCAGCGCACCGGCTCGCCGACGATCTGCGGGCTGTCCGGCAGACCGGCGGCGCGCAGCATGTCTTTGAGCAACAGATAAGCGGGATCGCGGGTCTGGAAAGTTTCGCCTGTGGGTAACTCCACCAGCAACAGGCAGCGACCGGCTCGCAGCAATTGCAGAGCGAAACGCGGCGGCGGCACTGGCGCAGCCTTGGCGACGAGCGGTACCTCTTCGCTCTCTTGCGTCGCTTTGCTTGCTGGTTTTCCAGCCGATGGCGTCGGCCGTGGCACCTCGATTTTCACCCGCTCGGCCGGTTTGGCCGCCGGTTCCACGGGCGTTTGCGCTACCGGAGCAGGCGTCACCGGGGCGACGACCAACGGTTCAGGCATCTCCAGCAGCTCGGGCCGCGATGGCGCAGCAAAGGGCAATTCGGTGCGCGGCAGCCAGTTGACCACCTGCATGGCGGTCAAATAAGCGCGGCGACGGGACTCGATAAGCAAAGGTCGGCCACTTGTGGATAACTAAAGTGCGGTGATTCTACCGCCCTTCGCTCAAGATCGCCCACGCTTGATCGATAGACTTCACCGATAGAAGAAGCGACAGCCCATCCCCAGAGTGAATCGACACGGCTGCGATGAAGTACAATCGCGGCTTTTAATTGCCAACCAGCCGGCCATTCCGATGATCGAACCCAAGCGCGTCTTGCGCGCCCTCGCTGAACACTGGGCACTTCTGGAGCCACTGTGCGAGCACTTCGACCAAGGCACCCTGAGCCTCAACGAACTGCGTTCACAGTTGGCCGCCCAGCAACTGGACAGCACACCGCAGGACATCACCAGCCTGCTGGACGTGTGGATTCGCCTCGACATTCTGGTTCCCGTGGCGAAAAGCCCGAACCGTTTCGAGCTCAACGCACAGATCCATGACTTCCTCGCTTACCTGCGCCGTGAGCACCGTCTGGGCCTGTGCCTGGAAATCGAAGCCTATCTGCGCCACCTCGAACGCCTGGCCGGTTATATCCAGGACGCCTTCGACATTCGCGACGGCAACGATCTGGCGCGCCAGTTGCGCCTGCTCGACATGCGTGTGCGGGACGTGCTGAAGAAACTCGCCAACGACGAACAGGCCCTGGTGGCCGTCGCCGAACGGGCCAAGACCAGCGACCGGCAGATTCCGCTGCGTCAGCGTTATGCTGAAGTGCTGGCGACCTGGGACGAATACGTCGAACCGATGATCCAGCTGGTGAATGCCGACGGCGCCTTCGAACAAGGCGTGCGCAAGGTTGAGAACGTGTTGTTGCGCATGCTCACCGAACAGCAGCGCCTCGGCCATCTGGTCGACGACGACATGCTGCTGCGCACCCACGCACGCATCCTCGAAATGCAGACCAGCGCCCAGCTGACCTTGCGTCACGCCCGCGAACTGCTGCTGCCGCTGCGCGAAGAAGCGCGCCGGCACAACGCCGTGACCCGTGGCGCAGCCCTGGCGCTGTCGGCCATTCGTCGCAAAGGCATCGATGCGGTGCCACAAGCCGCGATGCCGCTGTTCACCCGCCCGCAAAGCACCTTCCTCGGCAGTGCCAGCCAGGTCGAAGCCTACGTGTACGCCCTGGCCCGTTTCGAGCCGAAACCGGCGCGTTTCCCCAAGGCCCACAAGACCCAGAAAGGCGAAGCCCCACGCGCGCCACGCACGGTTCGGGAAATGCTCGAACGCTGCGAAGACGCCCTGCCAATGCCGGACCTGATGAGCTGGCTGCTGGAGCAGGAGCCGGACGGCGCCACCGACGAATTGCTCTACTGGTTCTCGCGCCTGTCGCGGGAAAAACGCTTCAAGCGCGAGCGTCTGGAACGCCGCGATTACCATACTCACGAGCATCAGGTCAGCCTGCGCTCCTTCGCCCTGCTCTCGGCCCGCGACACCGCCGCCGAGGATTCTGCGAGCACCCCACATGCATCTTGATCTAAACGAACTGTCCCAGCTGGCGCCGATTTTTCGCGAGCTGTTCAAGGGCTACCACGTCAGCCGCCGCGACCCGGAGCTGTACGCCCAACTGTCGAACTTCCAGGACCAGTACCGCACCCTGTTCAAGGCGCTGGGCTTTGAACTGGTGTGCGACACCCGTGGTTTCTATTACTTCGTGCCGGACCTGGCCGCGGCGGCGGTAAACAAGACGGCGCAACGCCTGGCGCTGTTCACCTTCATCCTCGTCGAACACCTGGCCGACCAGGGCCGCGACCCGATCGCCGTGCTCGACGGTGGCAGCCTCGGTCGCGATGAGTTGCCATCGTTGCTGGAGAAGTACCGCGACCTGTTCATCCAGGCCGAAGTGCAGACCGTCGAAGAACTCGAAGAAAAAATCATGCGCCGCATGACCCAACTCGGTTTCGCCGGCGAAGAAAACGGTGTCTACCGTTTCCTGCCGCCGATGCACCGCTTCCTCGATGTCTGCCTGTCGGTTCAGCAGGACCGCGACCTGGCCGCCAGCCTGCACAGCGTGCTGCCGTTACCAGCGCCGGTGCTGATCGACGAAGACAGCGACGAAAAACTGCTGCAGACCGACGACCCGCTCGATCTCACCGAGTTTGAAGAAGAGAGCGAAGAAGACGCCCTGGCCCGCGCCATTGCCGAAGAACAGGAGACCGACGCATGAGCAAGGAACGCTACGGCATTCGCCGCTTTGCCCTTTTGAACACCGCCGGTTACAGCCTTGGCCTGTTCCCGCTGGAAGAACCGCTGTCGGTCTACGGCGCGAACAACCTTGGTAAGTCCGCCTCGATCAACGCCTTGCAGTTCCCGATCCTGGCGCGCATGTCGGACATGAGTTTCGGCAAGTACAGCCTGGAACAATCGCGGCGTTTCTACTTCGCCTCGGACACCAGTTACATCCTCGTCGAAGTTTCCCTGCCCCACGGCCCGCACGTGATTGGCGTGGTCGGTCGCGGCCCGGGTGGTGGTTTCGGTCACCAGTTCTTTGCCTACGCCGGCAAACTCGACCTGGCTCATTATCAGAAAGACGACACCTGCCTGCGGCAGAAAGAGCTGTTCACCAATCTTGAGCGCGAAGGCCTGAAAGCCTACGAACTCAAGCCGGATGAACTGCGTCGTTTGCTGGTGGGCGGCCACACCTCGATTCCGCTCGACCTGACGCTGATCCCGCTGCGCTCCACCAGTGAGCAGAGCCTGAAGACCTTCCGCGCCCTGTTCATCAACCTGCTGCACATGCGTGAAATCACCGCGGCCAAACTCAAGCAGCTGTTCCTCGATGCCTTCGAACACAGCCTGCGTTCCGGCAGTGTCGATTACATCGCCGCGTGCGAAGAAGCGTTCCGCGATGTCCGCCGCATGGAGCAGGACTACAACTCGCTGGTCGCGGCCGGTCCCTTGGTCGAAGCCTTGGCCAACGGCGTGAAACAGCGGGATATCCTGCGCGGCAAACTGCATCGCCTGTCGCCGCTGCTCGACTCCCTGCTCGGCACCTGGTCGGACTACGCCAGTGCGCGCAAGGAAGAACTGACGATTCAGGCCGAGCACTACCGCAACGAGCAGGACGCCCTGCAAAACGATCAACGCGGTGGCACTCAAGAGCTGATGCGCCTGGAGCGGGAAATCACCGGCATCCAGCGCTGGCTGGGCGAATTGTCGGTGCTCAAGCATCGCTTCGCCCTGGTCGATGACGTCAAAGTCCTCGAACAGCAATTGCTCGCCGCCAAGGACGCGCACGATGAACTGGCCGGTGCGCTGGCCCAGTCGCGGCAGTTCTCGGCCGAAGACCTGGAAGAGCGTCTGCGGGATCTGGAAAAACGCCTGAAATCGGTGAAGCAACAACTCGATCACGCTGACAACAACAGCTATGCCCGTCTGCGCGAAGAGTTCTCGCAGCAGGACGTCGAGCGCCTGATGCGACTGTTCAACAGCGCGCTGTTCAGCCTGCCGTTGGGTGAACACGGCATCGCGCTGGATGAAGACGGTGAGTGGGTCAAGTCCATGGAGCTGATCCTCGATGGCTTCAAAGGCGAGCGCTTCGAAGTGCCGGGCCTGTCCATCGACCTGTCGCACATCGAGCCGCCGGCCCTGCAAGCCTTGGCCGACCGAGCGGCACTGCGCGATCAGAAAGAGCGTCTGGACAAAGAACTCAAGCAACTGAAAACCCAGCAAGCCGTAGCAGCCGACCGTGCGGCCAGCAAGACCCAGACCGAGGCGCTGTACCAACAGGTGCTGGATGCGCAGAAAGCCCTGGAAGACTTCCGCCGCGCGCAAACCCTGAGCGCCGAAGAAGGCGACAAGCTTGAGCAATTGGCGCAGATGGAAGCCGCCCAGGACGAGTTGAAACGCTCCAGCGATGCCTTCACCGAACGCGTCCAGCAACTGTCGGCCAAGCTGCAATTGGTTGGCCGGCAGATCGGTGACATGGAAGCCAAACAACGCACCCTCGACGATGCCCTGCGCCGCCGTCAGCTGTTGCCGGCGGACCTGCCGTTCGGCACACCGTTCATGGACCCGGTCGACGATTCCATGGACAACCTGCTGCCATTGCTCAATGACTATCAGGACAGCTGGCAAGGCCTGCTGCGGGCCGACGGGCAGATCGACGCGCTCTACGCGCAGGTTCGCCTCAAGGGCGTGGCCAAGTTCGACAGCGAAGACGATATGGAACGTCGCCTGCAACTGCTGATCAACGCGTACGCACACCGTACCGATGAAGCCCTGACCCTCGGCAAGGCGCGTCGCGCGGCGGTTACCGACATCGCCCGGACCCTGCGCAACATCCGCAGCGACTACGACAGCCTCGAACATCAACTGGCGCTGTTCAACCGCGAGATCAACAAACGTCAGGTCTCCAACCTGCAGAGCTTCCGTATCGTGCTCGCACCGAACAAGGAAGCGCTCAAGCACATTGACCAGATCATCCACAGCGCCGGCCAGTACGAAGAAGGCGAAACCCTCTCCGTCTTCGACCTGAGCCAAAGCGCCGAGCAGGACAACAAGAACGAAGAAGCCAAGGAATATCTGGCACGGCTGGTGGCGGCCAACCACAACCAGCTCGGTCTCAAGGATCTGTTCGAACTGGCGTTCGAGATCACCAAGGTCAATGGCCAACCGGTGATCCACACCGACATCGACGGCGCGGCGTCCAACGGCACCACCATGACCATCAAGGCGCTGACAAACATGTACTTGTTGCTGCACTTGATGGACCGCGACCAGGCTGGTCGCGTGCGCCTGCCGTACTACCTCGACGAGGCAGCGGACATCGACGAGAAGAACCAGGCAGCGCTGTTGGAAACCAGCCTGCAACTGGGCTTCGTGCCGATCCTGGCGAGTGTGAAGCCGCAAGTCTGCGCCAGCGTCGCCATCGACCTGGAAGGCGGCAGCGGCCCGAACGGTATCTACATCGACGAGGCGGACTGGAAGTTCATCCGTCGTCACGATGACGTGAAAGCAAACGTTAACATCCAGGCGGACGAACCGGAGCTGGATGCGGTCTGACGCCTGAATCGAAGCCAATGAAAAGGCCGCGATCCAATATGGATCGCGGCCTTTTTATTGATGGGTACATTCTTGAAACCTTCAGTCAGTTCCAAGGCCCCTTCACGGACAAGCCCGCGATGAACGATAACGCTGCCTTACGTGATCGGCGCCGGGTTGAACAAGGTGATGTCGTTATGCAGCTTGTGCTGCTCCGCCCACGTCTGTTTCTTGCCGCTGGCCACGTCCAGGTAGTAGTGGAACAACTCCCAGCCGAGGTCTTCGATCGATGCCCGCCCGGTGGCAATCCGCCCGGCATCGATGTCGATCAGGTCCGGCCAGCGCTGCGCCAGTTCTGTGCGAGTCGAGACCTTCACCACTGGCGCCATCGCCAATCCATAAGGCGTACCACGCCCGGTGGTGAACACATGCAGGTTCATACCCGCCGCTAACTGCAACGTCCCGCAGACAAAATCACTGGCCGGGGTCGCGCAGAAAATCAGCCCTTTGCGCTTGAACCGTTCCCCAGGGCCAAGCACCCCGTTGATCGCACTGCTGCCGGACTTGACGATCGAGCCCAAGGACTTCTCGACAATGTTCGACAACCCGCCCTTCTTGTTCCCCGGCGTGGTGTTGGCGCTGCGATCCGCTTCGCCCTTGGCCAGGTAACGGTCGTACCAGTCCATTTCCCGCACCAGTTCCTGAGCGACTTCTTCAGTTTCCGCCCGGGACGTCAGCAGGTAAATCGCATCGCGCACTTCGGTGACTTCGGAAAACATCACCGTCGCACCGGCCCGCAGTAACAGGTCCGAGGCATAGCCCAGGGCCGGGTTGGCGGTGATCCCGGAGAACGCATCGCTGCCGCCGCACTGCATGCCGAGGATCAGCTCGGACGCAGGCACGGTTTCCCGGCGGCGTTGATCGAGCTTCTTCAAACGGGTTTCGGCCAGCGCCATGATCTGCTCGATCATCTCGGTGAAACCGTGACTGGAATCCTGCAAGCGATACAACCACGGCTCACTCAAATCCACCGAGCTGTCGTTCTCATGCATCACCTGCCCGGCCTGCAATTTCTCGCAGCCCAGGCTGATTACCAGCGCCTCGCCCCCCAGGTTCGGGTTGCGCGCCAGATTGCGCACGGTGCGGATCGGGATGTACGCGTCGGTGGCGGTGATCGCCACGCCACAGCCGTAACTGTGGGTCAGCGCCACCACGTCATCGACGTTCGGGTACTTGGGCAGCAACTCGTCCTTGATGCGTTTTACCGCGTGATCCAGCACGCCGGTGACGCACTGCACGGTGGTGGTGATGCCGAGAATGTTGCGCGTGCCGACGGTGCCGTCGGCGTTGCGATAGCCCTCGAAGGTGAAGCCTTCCAGCGGTGCCTGCGCGGCCGGCACTTCGGTGGATAGCGGCAAGCTGTCCAGCGGTGGCGCGGTGGGCATGCGCAGTTGATCTTCCTTGACCCAACTGCCGCGAGGAATCGGCTGCAACGCGTAGCCGATCGTCTGGCCGTATCGAATCACCTGGCCGCCCTCGGGAATGTCCTCGAGGGTGACCTTGTGGCTCTGCGGCACGAAATCCACGGTGACCAGGCCATCGGGGAATTCGGTGCCGGCCGGTACGCCCTGATCGTTGACCACGATCACCACATTGTCCCGCTCGTGCAGGCGGATGTAGCGCGGCGAGTCGGAATGTTCAATCAACTGCATGACGCCGCTCCTCAGGAATGCGCTTCAGATAACTTGTTGTTCGTTTCAGGACCGCTGACTGGCGGCTCTTTGAGTACCACACGTTTGATCGGGCCAACGATCACCAGGTAGCTGAATACCGCGACCAACGCGTTGCAACCGACGAACACCAGCGCCCATTTGAACGAGCCGGTGGAGCTGATGATGTAACCGATGACAATCGGCGTGGTGATCGAGGCGATGTTGCCGAAGGTGTTGAACAGGCCACCACTGAGACCGGCAATCTGTTTTGGCGAGGTGTCGGACACCACCGCCCAACCCAGTGCGCCAACGCCTTTGCCGAAAAAGGCCAGGGCCATGAAGCCGACCACCATCCATTCCACGTCCACATAGTTGCAGGCCACGATGCTGCTGGAAACCAGCAGGCCAGCGATGATCGGCGCCTTGCGAGCGAAGGTCAGCGAGTGGCCCTTGCGCAGCAGGTAATCGGAAATCACCCCGCCGAGCACCCCCCCGATAAACCCGCAGATCGCCGGTAACGAGGCAATGAAACCGGCCTTGAGAATGGTCATGCCGCGCTCCTGCACCAGGTACACCGGGAACCAGGTCAGGAAGAAGTAGGTGATGCCGTTGATGCAGTACTGGCCCAGGTACACGCCGAGCATCATGCGGTTGGTCAGCAACTGGCGGATGTAGTCCCACTTCGGACCGTCGCCCTTTTTGCCTTTGCCCTTGTCCGAGTCCATGTCAACCATGCCGCCGTTGTCGGCGATGTGCTTGAACTCGGCGTCGTTGATCATCGGGTGCTGGCGCGGACTGTGGATAACTTTCAGCCAGATCCCCGAGAAGATGATGCCGATCACACCCATGACGATGAACACGTGCTGCCAGCCGAAGCTGTAGACGATCCAGCCCATCAGCGGTGCAAACAGTACGGTGGCGAAGTATTGCGCCGAGTTGAAGATCGCCGAGGCGGTGCCGCGTTCTGCGGTCGGGAACCACGCCGCTACGATGCGTGCGTTGCCGGGGAAGGATGGCGCTTCGGCCAGGCCCACCAGAAAGCGCAGCATGAACAGCGCGACGACGGCGGTGGAAAGCCCGAACTCACCGACATAGCCTTGCAGTACGGTGAACAGCGACCAGGTAAAGATGCTCAGGGCATAGACTTTTTTCGAACCGAACCGGTCCAGCAGCCAGCCACCGGGAATTTGCCCGGCCACGTAGGCCCAACCGAATGCGGAGAAGATATAACCGAGGGTGACCGCGTCGATGCCGAGGTCTTTTTGCAGGCTGGAGCCGGCGATTGCGATGGTGGCCCGGTCGGCGTAGTTGATCGTGGTCACCAGAAACAGCATGAGCAAAATCAAATAGCGGACGTGAGTCGGCTTGGTCGATTGCATTGTAGATGTACTCCCACTGATTATTTTTATGCGGGTAATAGCGATTTATTTGTAAGCGCCGGCCTTTATGGGAGCCGACGCCTACAGGTATTGCGGTGTATCAGGAACCGACGTAGGCAGTTTTTACGACCGTGTAGAACTCTTGCGCATAGCGACCTTGCTCACGTGAGCCATAGGATGAACCTTTACGCCCACCGAACGGAACGTGGTAATCCACGCCGGCGGTCGGCAGGTTGACCATCACCATCCCGGCCTGGGAATAGCGCTTGAAGTGGTTGGCATACTTCAGCGACGTGGTGGCGATACCCGCCGACAGGCCGAACTCGGTGTCGTTGGCCATTTCCAGCGCAGCGTCGTAATCCGCTACGCGAACGATGTTGGCCACCGGGCCGAAGATCTCTTCGCGGCTGATGCGCATCGCAGCTTCGCTGTCGGCAAACAGCGTCGGGGCGAGGAAGTAGCCCTCGGTGTCGCACGTCACCAGACCACCGCCGCTGACCAGACGCGCACCTTCGGACTGGCCGATGTCGATGTACTTCAGGTCCTGTTCCAACTGCGCTTGCGAGACCACCGGGCCGATGTCGGTGCCGGACTTCAACGCATGACCGACCTTGATCGACTTCATGCGCTCAGCCATGGCTTCGACGAATTTGTCGTGAATCCCGGCGGTGACGATGAGACGGCTCGACGCGGTGCAACGCTGGCCGGTGGAATAGAACGCGCTCTGCACCGACAGTTCGACCGCTTGCTTGAGGTCGGCATCGTCGAGAATGATCTGCGGGTTCTTGCCGCCCATCTCCAGCTGCACCTTGGCCTGGCGCGACACGCAATTGACCGCGATCTGCCGGCCCACGCCGACCGAACCGGTGAAGCTGATGCCATCGACTTTCGGGCTGTTGACCAGCGCCTCGCCGACTACTCGCCCGCTGCCCATCACCAGGTTGAACACGCCGGCCGGGAAACCGGCGCGGGAGATGATTTCCGCCAGCGCCCAGGCACAGCCTGGTACCAGATCGGCAGGTTTCAGCACCACGCAGTTGCCGTAAGCCAAAGCCGGAGCGATTTTCCACGCGGGGATCGCGATCGGGAAGTTCCATGGCGTGATCAGGCCGACCACGCCCAGCGCTTCGCGAGTGACTTCGACATTGACGCCCGGACGCACCGACGGCACGTAGTCACCGGACAGGCGCAGGCACTCACCGGCGAAGAACTTGAAGATGTTGCCGGCGCGGGTCACTTCGCCAATGGCTTCGGGCAAGGTCTTGCCCTCTTCCCGGGCCAGCAACGTGCCGAGCTCTTCGCGACGGGCGAGGATTTCGCCGCCGACTTTATCCAACGCATCGTGCCGAGCCTGAATACCGGAAGTGGACCATGCCGGAAACGCAGCGCGAGCGGCGTCGATGGCGGCGTTGACCTGAGCCAGATCGGCCTTGGCGTAGTCACCGATGGTGTCGGTCAATTCCGATGGGTTGATGTTGCCGGAATAGTCGGCGCCGGCGACCCATTGGCCACCGATGTAGTTGTCGTAACGCTTCAAATCAGCCACGGCTTGCACCTTTTAAAAGAAGTCCTCACGCAAAAAGCCGCTGATTGCTCAGCGGCCTTGGTTTGTCGGGTGTTACTGCGCGCCCTGCTTGTCGATCAGCGCGGCGAGCATTTCATACTCCTCGCCCGTCAGATCGGTCAGCGGTGCACGCACCGGGCCTGCGTCATAGCCTGCGATTTTTGCCCCGGCCTTGACGATGCTCACCGCGTAACCGGCCTTGCGGTTGCGGATATCCAGGTACGGCAGGAAGAAGTCGTCGATGATCTTGCCGACGGTGGCGTGATCTTCGCGAGCAATGGCGTGGTAGAAATCCATCGCGGTTTTCGGGATGAAGTTGAACACCGCCGAGGAGTAAACCGGTACGCCCAAAGCCTTGTAGGCCGCGGCGTAGACTTCAGCGGTCGGCAAGCCGCCCAGGTAGCTGAAACGATCGCCGAGGCGGCGACGGATCGACACCATCAGCTCGATATCGCCCAGGCCATCCTTGTAGCCGATCAGGTTCGGGCAGCGCTCGGCCAGTCGTTCCAGCAGCGGCGCGGTCAGGCGGCAAACGTTGCGGTTGTAGACCACCACACCGATTTTTACCGATTTGCACACGGCTTCAACGTGGGCGGCAACGCCGTCCTGGCTGGCTTCGGTCAGGTAGTGCGGCAGCAGCAACAGGCCTTTGGCGCCCAGGCGCTCGGCTTCCTGAGCGTACTCGATAGCCTGGCGGGTCGAACCGCCGACACCGGCAAGAATTGGCACGCTGCTGGCGCAGGTGTCGACGGCTGTCTTGATGATTTCCGAATATTCGCTGGCCGCCAGAGAGAAGAACTCACCGGTACCGCCTGCGGCGAACAACGCCGAGGCGCCGTATGGGGCCAGCCACTCGAGACGCTTGATGTAGCCCGCGCGATGGAAGTCGCCCTGGGCATTGAAGTCGGTGACCGGGAACGACAGCAAGCCGGAAGAGAGGATGGACTTCAGTTCTTGTGGATTCATTATTCGAACACCCTGGGTAGCAACGTTGTGTGAGAAAACCGTTCAGCCTTCGCTGAAGTTGTAGGTCATCGTACAACTTAAAATACAACCGTCAACTGCATTTCATCGCTGGGTGGGTATTTTTGTCAGACAGCATTGTTGTTTAAAGGGGTGAAAGGGGCGCCTTTCAAGCTCAGGAGAGAGATACGTTGTCGGAAGAGTACCTCGGGGATTTTTCACTCAACGCCCCGGAATCATTGCCTTCGCGCAGTGTTGAACCTTGAAATGCCTGGTCATGATCGGGTTCGGCAGATCACCGATGCGCCCGGTAAAGTGCGACGACTGCCGCGAAGGATCGCGGCAGATCTTTCAAGGAGAGCGATTCAACATGAGTTTTGCTATTGCACACCTTCCGCAGTTCCCGGAGCACTCAGCCGATCAGGCAACCATCCAGCTATCGACCCTAAGTGAAGACTTGATCGTCCGCGTGCCGGACCCGAACGATATTCCGCCGAACTGGGATGTCTACCCGATCCTCGGCATAAATACGGAAGAGCCTGACTGGGAGGGCCTCGCAGAGCCTACCGGCGCCTGGGATGACGCCAGTGACGACATGGTAAAACTGACGGGAATTGAACTGCGAATCCCCAAAACAGAGCTGGAAAAGTACCTGAACACAGAAGTGCAATTGCGCTACAAATTCGCGGATGAGTCGAGTCTGGAGCCGTGCTCTGAGCCCCTGATACTGTTTATCGAAGCCTGACCCTCATCGCGCCTGATCGTTTACCGGTCAGGTGCTTTTTTGTGTAGTACGATTTCCTGCCATGCACTGCTCAACCCTGCGCCTGCGCCTCTTCATGGGCCTGGCGCAGCCGCTCACGGCTATTCGTCAAATGCAAACGCATAGCTGCCCGCGCCGCATCGGAATCCTGCCGGGCAATCGCATCGTAAATCTCTTCGTGTTCACGGCTCAGGCGACTCATGTAGTGCTGCTGGTCGTCATGGGCCAGGCGCGCGGAGTTGAGGCGTGTGCGCGGAATGATACTGGTGCCTAGATGGGTCATGATGTCGGTGAAGTAGCGATTGCCGGTGGCCAGGGCGATTTGCAGGTGGAACTGGAAGTCCGACGCCACGGCATCGCCGGCGTGGGCGGCACTTTCGTTTAGGGCGTCCAGCGCCTCACGCATCGCCGCTAACTGCTCCGGGCTGCGACGTTGCGCGGCAAGGCCGGCGGACTCCACTTCCAGGCTGATGCGCAGCTCCAGAATCGCCAATACGTCGCGCAAGGTCACCACGGTCGCCGGGTCGATGCGAAAACCGCTCGGGCTCGGGGTGTCGAGCACGAAGGTGCCGATGCCGTGACGGGTTTCCACTTGCCCTGCGGCCTGCAAACGGGAAATCGCTTCACGCACTACGGTGCGGCTGACGCCATGGGCATTCATGATCGCCGACTCGGTGGGCAACTTGTCGCCACGCTTGAGCTGACCGTCGCGGATCTGCTCGGACAACACCGTGACCAATTCCTGTGCGAGGCTGCGGCGCTTGCGAGGGAGGCGAGGTGCGTCGATCGGGTTTTCCATGGTGAACGTCTGTCTCGAAAAAACGGCTGAAACCGCATCATAGCGCATGCGGGTTGTACGATCACCGTTGACCTGTGGGAGCGTGGCATGCCACGCTCCCACAGGTTCAGGCGGTCACGGCCTGGTCCACCAGGTGACCATTCTCGATGCGCACATGCCGTGGATGGAAACGTTTCAGGCTGCTGCGATGGCCGACGCTGACAATGCTCAGCCCCGGCAATTCATCGATCAACGCCTGATACAACGACGCTTCATCCTCTTCATCCATCGCCGAGGTGGCTTCGTCCATGTACAGCCATTGCGGCGCATACAACAGCGCACGGGCGAAGGCCAGGCGTTGCTGCTCACCCGGCGAGAGCATGCGCTGCCAGTGGTTGGCTTCATCCAGACGCGAAACCAGGTGCGGCAAGCGGCAGGTTTCCAGCACGTGAACATAACGCTCGTGCGGGTAAGTGTCGCCCGGTTGTGGATAACTCAACGCCTCACGCAGGCTGCCAATCGGCAGATAGGGTTTTTGCGGCAGGAACAGATAACGCGCCGTCGGCAGGCGAATGCTGCCGTGGCCGGCTGGCCAAAGGTGCCCCATCGCTCGCAGCAAGGTCGACTTGCCGCTGCCGGAACGACCGCTGAGCATGACGCGCTCGCCCTCCTCCACGGTCATGTCGGCGTTGGTCAGCAAGTGACGACCATCCGCCAGGTCGAGACCAAGGTTATGCACCCGTAGCGCCGAGCCCTGATTCTGCACGTCGATAGCCGGCGCGCGCTCTTCGTTGTCGGTCATGGCCTGACGGAAACTCAGTAGACGATCGCAAGTGGCACGCCACTCGGCAAGGTCCTGGTACGCGCTGATGAACCAGCTGAAGTTCTCCTGCACGTTGCCGAATGCCGAATTGATTTGCATCAGCTCACCGAGTTCGATCTTGCCGGCGAAATAGCGCGGCGCAGCGACCATGAACGGGAAAATGATTGCAATCTGGGCATAACCGGAGGTGAAGAAGGTCAGGCGCTTGGACACTTTCATGATGTCCCAGAAGTTGTGCCAGACCAGGCCGAAGCGACTGCTCAGACGACGGTTCTCGTTGGGTTCGCCGTTGTACAGCGCAATGCTCTCCGCATTTTCGCGGACCCGCACCATGGAGAAACGCAAGTCGGCTTCGAAACGTTGCTGGTTGTTGTTGAGGCTGATCAAGCGACGACCGATCACATGCGTCAGCCAGCTGCCGACGGCGGCGTAAACCAGTGCGCACCAGAACATGTAGCCGGGAATCGTGAAGCCAAACACTTCGATGCTGCCCGACACGCCCCACAAAATGATCGAAAACGACACCAGGCTGACGATGTTCCGTATCAGCCCAAGGCCCAGGCCCAAGGTGTTGGTGGTGAACTTATTGAGGTCTTCGGAAATCCGCTGGTCCGGGTTATCGGTGTAACCGCCCTGCTCCAGCTGATAGTAATTCTTGCTGCCAAGCCAGCGGGCGAAGTGCTTTTCGGTGAGCCAGGCTCGCCAGCGAATGGTCAGCATCTGAGTCAGATAAAGCCGATACACCGCGCCAAGAATCGCCACGGCGGCGATGCCGCAGAAATACAGAATCAGCTGCCAGAAGGCTGCTTCGTCCTTCTTTTGCAGGGCGTTATAGAAGTCTTTGTACCAACTGTTGATCCACACCGAAATCGCCACGCTGAACAATGACAGCGCGATCACGGCGATCAACAGCGTCCAGGCCTTGCCCTTCTCTTCGCTGCGCCAGTAAGGCGTGGTCATCGCCCAGACTTTGCGAAAAAACTGCCCGCGCACAGCATCGTTGACCGCGGAATATTCAGCGTTCTGATTCATGGATAAGGCTCGATAAAGAAAAGAACACACACGAACCGATGATAGATGATCGGCTCGTGTGATCGCGAGGGCTGGCGATAACCGTTCAGCGCTCGTTCAGCGACGGACCGGGCGCTTCTGCAGTTTGCGCTGCAGCGTGCGGCGGTGCATGCCCAGGGCACGGGCGGTGGCGGAGATGTTGCCTTCGTGCTCGGTCAGGACGCGCTGGATGTGTTCCCACTGGAGACGGTCCACGGACATCGGGTTTTCCGGCACCAGGCTGTCGAGGTCGGCATGCTCGGAGAGCAACGCGGCCAGCACGTCATCGGCGTCCGCCGGTTTGCACAGGTAATTGCAGGCGCCACGCTTGATCGCCTCGACGGCGGTGGCAATGCTCGAATAACCGGTGAGGATCACCACGCGCATGTCCGGGTCGAGTTCGAGCAGCTTGGGCAGTAACACCAGGCCCGAATCACCGTCCATTTTCAGGTCCAGCGCGGCGTAATCCGGGATATCGGCCTGGGCGATGGTCAGGCCTTCTTCGGCGGAACCGGCGGTGCTGACGCGAAAACCACGGCGGGCCATGGCGCGGGCCATCACGCGGGTGAAGGTTGCATCGTCGTCTACCAGCAGCAAATGCGGCAGTTCTTCGCCTTCAACTTGGATCTCGTCACTCATGTTCGTCTCCTCGGGCGACACGGGGCAGGCGCAGCTCGGTGAGCGTGCCGCCTTCCTCATGACTGTAGAGTTTCACTGAGCCGCCGGCGCGTGTCACGCTGGCCTTGCTCAAAAACAGGCCCAGGCCGAAACCTTTGCCCTTGGTGGTAAAAAACGGTTTGCCGATCTGCTCGGCGATAGCCAGTGGCACACCGGCGCCATGGTCGCGAATGCTGATGGTCAGGTCTTCGGCGGTCCAGTCCAGGGTCACTTGCAAGCCTTCAGGGCAGGCATCGGCGGCGTTGTTCAGCAGGTTCAACAGCGCTTGAGTCAAATCCGGCGGCGGCGCCATGCGCGGCACCGTGCCCTGGCCCAGACGCTGGAAGCGATAACTGGCCTCAGGACGCATCAGGTGCCAGCGGTTGAGCGCTTCGTCGAGCCAGTCGGTGACATCCTGCATCTCCACCGCCATACGACGGTTGGCCTCGGCGGCGCGCACCAGTTGCTGCAAGGTTTCCTTGCACAACTTGACCTGATCCTGCAAAACCTTCAGATCGTCCTGCAACATCGGGTCGGGGTGATCCTGCTGCATCTCTTTGAGCAACACGCTCATGGTCGCCAGCGGCGTACCCAATTCATGGGCGGCACCGGCAGCCTGAGTCGCGACGGCCAGCAATTGCTGATCGCGCAGGCCCTCTTCGCGGCGGATCGCGCGCAGCTCTTCCTGACGACGCAGCTCTTCAGCCATGCGGGCGGCAAAGAAGGTGATGACGGCGGCGGCCAAGGCAAAACTCAACCACATGCCGTAGATCTGCAGGTTTTCCCGGGCGATGGGGAAGGTTTCCAGCGGGTAGAACCGCGCCAGCAACAAGGTGTACAGCGCCAGGGCGATGCCGGACAGAATCACCGAATAGCGCCACGGCAGCGTCACGGCGGCGATGGTCAGCGGCACCAGGTAATAAGAGACGAACGGGTTGGTCGAGCCACCGGAAAAATACAGCAAGGCACTGTGGATAAACAGGTCGCAGGCCAGTTGCAGGGCGTATTCAAGCTCGGTGACCGGCCACGAAGTGCGCAGGCGCACGGCGGTGAACACACACAACAGCGTCGAACAGCCCAGGGTCATCGCCAGTGGCACCCACGGCAACGGCAGCAGTTGGAGCCAGTAGGCCAGGCCCACGGAGCCGGCCTGGGCGGCGAGCACCAGAATCCGGATGAAAGTCAGCCGCCAGAGGTTCTGGCGAGTGGCGGAAGTCAATTGTACGGGGGCGAGCATGAGCTCTCCTGATGAGCGCTCCAGGCGGATCGCACGGAGTATAACCAAGCCGCGGGCCTGAGAGGCGAAAGTGCGGCAAACGACCACAGTTGCGGCTCATGGATTTATAAGTGAATGCTTCGCCGATGAGCCCCTGTGGCGAGGGAGCTTGCTCACGTCGGCCTGCGAAGCGGACCCCAACCATTCAACCGGGTGAAACTGGCAAACCACGCATACCGACTTTGCGACTGCTTCGCAGCCGAGCGTGAGCAAGCTCCCTCGCCACAAAAGCCCGGCACCGGTTGAGACTGTATAGAAGTTGTAACTGTGCGAAACGGACCATTGAAGCTAGAGTCTGATGGTTTCACGCAGGTTCGGACCCTAACCCCTGCGCATCGTCCAAGGAGCTTTTCATGCACACATTGCGCCGCAGCGCCGCCCTTCTTGCCTTAAGCGTTGGCACCGCCGCCAGCCTCCCGGCCCTGGCCGTCGACGAGTTGCATTACAACCAGATCTCCCTGCGCGCCGAAGTCAGCCAGGAAGTGGCCCGCGACCTGATGATCGTGACCCTCTACACCGAAGAACAAAACACCGATCCGGCCAAACTCGCCGCCGACGTCAGCACCACCATGAACAAGGCGCTGGCCCAGGCCAAACAGGTCAAGGACATTACCCTGCGTCAGGGCAGCCGCAACAGCTACCCGATCTACGACACCAAGGGCCAGAAAATCACCGGCTGGCGTGAACGCGCCGAACTGCGCCTGGAAAGCTCGGACTTCGCCGCCCTGTCCAAACTCACTGGCGAACTGCTCACCGACCTGAAAATGGGCGGCATGGACTTCGCCATCGCGACGCCAACCCGCAAAGCCAGCGAAGACGCCCTGCTCAAAGAAGCCGTGACCGCCTTCAAGTCCCGCGCCCAACTGGCCACCGACGCCCTGGGTGGCAAGAGCTACAAAATCGTCAACCTGAACCTCAACAGCAACGGTTATCCACAACCGTACATGCGCGGGCCGATGATGATGAAAGCCGCCAGCATGGATTCGGCACCGGTGACGCCAGAAGTTGAAGCCGGCACCAGCCAGGTCAGCATGACGGCGGATGGGGCGATTGAAGTGTTGATGCCTTGATCTGGTGGTGGATCAGTCAGTTTAGTAGTGACTGATCCGTCGCCTTCGCGAGCAAGCCCGCTCCCACAGTTGATTTGTGTCGTACGCCGAATCGGTGAACGACGATGAACCTCTGTGGGAGCGGGCTTGCTCGCGAAGAACGATAACGCGGTCTAACTGACTGAACGCCTGCTTATCCCTGCGGATCGACCTTGTCCAACGCACGACTCACCGACAACTTGGTAAATGTCAGTGAATGCCTATGCTGATTGAGCATCAGCTCTGGACAGATTTATGGGAAGCTCTGATGGCATCAATCGCCTCTTGAGTGAGCGTCATAACAGTCGTTGTGGTTACTTCAATCCGACTGATGATGTCTGCTCTCGGACCTTGCTTCCAATCAGTACTTGAGTAAAAAAGATCTTGAGAGGCTTGGCGATGATTCTCGCTCTCGTAGGAGCGAATTAAGTGATAGCTGTCATCGTCATGCAAAGAGCCGCCATAAGAAACAACATCCATACCCGCCTTTAAGTGAAGCGGAACACTTACTTCCCGCATTATTCGATGGAAATCCAATCCTGATCCCGGTTTCAAGGTGTACATCAGGATTTCAACAATTCGAGTCATTCCAAATCTTCCCTGTGGGATTTCAGTTCCTGCCTAAGGATATGTGCTGGCTGATCTGCCGCCTTCGCGGGCAAGCCTCGCCCCGATCAACTATGCCCAGATAGAGGGGTCCCCCTCAAAAAACGATATTTCCACCCTCCCCACCAACAACGCTACCCTCAGGAAAACATCGCCGCAAAGCCCTCGGGGACTCCATGGAAAGAACCACCGTCAAACCATTCCTGCTCGCACTCGCCCTCGCCACATCCGCACCATTGGCCCAAGCTGCCACCACCCTGGTCTACTGCTCCGAAGCCAGCCCCGCCGGCTTCGACCCCAGCCAATACACCAGCGGCACCGACTTCGATGCCTCGGCCGAAACCGTCTTCAACCGCCTCACCCAATTCAAACGCGGCGGCACCGAAGTCGAGCCCGGCCTGGCAACAAAATGGGACGTGTCCGAAGACGGCCTCGCCTACACCTTCCACCTGCGCGACGGCGTGAAGTTCCACACCACCGACTACTTCACCCCCACCCGCGACTTCAATGCCGACGATGTGCTGTTCACCTTCCAGCGCCTGCTCGACCCGGACAACGCCTTCCGCAAAGCCTACCCCGCCGAGTCGCCGTACTTCACCGACATGGGCCTGAACACCACGATCAAAAGCATCGACAAAATCGACGACCACACCGTGCGCTTCAGCCTGAACAACGTCGACGCCGCGTTCGTGCAAAACCTCGCCATGAGCTTCGCCTCGGTGCAGTCCGCCGAATACGCCGCCCAATTGCTGAAAGAAGGCAAAGCCGCCGACCTCAACCAGAAACCGGTCGGCACCGGCCCGTTCGTGTTCAAGCGCTACCAAAAGGACTCGCAAATCCGCTACGCCGCCAACAAGGCCTACTGGAAACCCGAGGACGTGAAACTCGACAACCTGATTTTCTCGATCACCCCGGACGCCGCCGTGCGTTTGCAGAAGCTCAAGGCCGGCGAGTGCCAGGTCAGCGGCTACCCGCGCCCGGCGGACATTGAAGTGATGGAAAAAGACCCGAACCTGACCGTACTCAAGCAGGCTGGCTTCAACCTCGGCTTTCTCGCCTACAACGTGACCCACCCACCACTGGACCAGCTCAAGGTGCGTCAGGCGCTGGACATGGCCATCGACAAGCCGGCGATCATCAAGGCTGTCTACCAGAGTGCCGGGCAACTGGCGCAGAACGCCCTGCCACCGGCGCAATGGTCGTATGACCCGACCATCAAGGACGCGCCCCACGACCCGACCAAAGCGAAAGCGCTACTGAAAGAAGCGGGGGTTGCACCCGGCACCACAATCAATCTGTGGGCCATGACCGTACAGCGCGCCTCCAACCCCAATGCGCGGATGTCGGCACAGATGATCCAGCAGGATTGGGAGAAAGTCGGGATCAAGGCCAACATCGTCAGCTATGAATGGGGCGAATACATCAAGCGCGCCAAGAATGGCGAACATGACGCGATGATCTACGGCTGGACCGGCGACAATGGTGACCCGGACAACTGGCTCGGCGTGCTCTACAGCTGCGCTGCGGTGAAAGGTAGCAACTACGCCAAATGGTGCGACCCGGCCTACGACAAACTGGTGCAGCAAGCCAAGGTGTCCACGGACAAACAGCAGCGGGTCAAACTGTACCAACAGGCACAGCAAATCCTTAAGCAACAAGTACCTATCACACCGATTGCCAACTCGACGGTGTTTCAGCCGCTGCGCAAGGAAGTCACCGACTTCAAGATCAGCCCGTTCGGCCTCACACCGTTCTATGGCGTGGGTATAAATAAGTAACACCAGGCTCCAACCGGGTGCGTCACACGCCCCGGTTGCTCCTTCTCGGTGCACGTTTTGCACCGTAAAAAACCTGCGCAAACGGTCAAATGCGTCAGCTTTTACACATATGCGACATTAAGGTACGTTCGTGCCACTCTTTAGGACTTGTGGCCATTCAGGATCTTGCATTGGGTACGGCCCCTGCATAAGTATCCGCAGGTCGACTCACGAGGTCGTCCTCTAATTCCAAAAATGACAACAAATCATGAGGCCACCATGCTTAAACACGCGGTCATTCCGTTTTTAGTCGGCGCAAGCCTGTTAGCCAGCGCACCTTTCGCCCAAGCGGCGTCTAACCTGGTGTTCTGCTCCGAAGGAAGCCCGGCCGGTTTCGACCCAGGTCAGTACACCACCGGAACCGACTTCGACGCCTCTGCAGAAACCATGTTCAACCGCCTGACCCAGTTCGAGCGCGGCGGCACCGCCGTGATTCCTGGCCTGGCGACCAAGTGGGACATCTCCGATGACGGCCTGACTTACACCTTCCACCTGCGTGAAGGCGTCAAGTTCCACACCACCCCGTATTTCAAGCCGACTCGTGAGTTCAACGCCGACGACGTGCTGTTCACCTTCAATCGCATGATTAACAAGGACGACCCGTTCCGTAAGGCGTACCCGACCGAATTCCCGTACTTCACCGACATGGGGATGGATACCAACATCACCAAGATCGATAAAGTCGACGACCACACCGTCAAGTTCACCCTCAAAGATGTAGACGCCGCGTTCATCCAGAACATGGCCATGAGCTTCGCCTCGATCCAGTCCGCCGAGTACGCCGCCCAGCTGCTCAAGGAAGGCAAGGCCGCCGACATCAACCAGAAGCCGATCGGCACCGGCCCGTTCGTGTTCAAGAGCTACCAGAAAGACTCCAACATCCGCTACACCGGGAACAAGGATTACTGGAAGCCCGATGACGTGAAGATCGACAACCTGATCTTCGCCATCACCACCGACCCGTCGGTACGTATCCAGAAGCTGAAGAAGAACGAGTGCCAGATCACCCTGTTCCCGCGTCCAGCCGACCTGAAGGCGCTCAAAGAAGATAAAGCTTTGAAGATGCCTGAGCAGGCCGGTTTCAACCTGGGCTATATCGCCTACAACGTGATGGACAAGGTCAAGGGCAGCAACGAGCCGAACCCGCTGGCCGATCTGCGCGTTCGTCAGGCGCTGGACATGGCCGTCAACAAGCCGCAGATCATCGACTCGGTTTATCAGGGCGCAGGCCAACTGGCCGTCAACGCCATGCCGCCGACTCAATGGTCCTACGACACCACCATCAAGGATGCCAAGTACGATCCTGAGAAAGCCAAGCAACTGCTCAAGGAAGCCGGCGTCAAGGAAGGCACCGAAATCGTTCTGTGGGCGATGCCGGTACAGCGTCCGTACAACCCGAACGCCAAGCTGATGGCTGAAATGCTGCAGTCCGACTGGAAGAAGATCGGCCTGAACGTCAAGATCACCAGCTATGAATGGGGCGAGTACATCAAACGCTCCAAAGGCGGCGAGAACCAGGCGATGATCATCGGTTGGAGCGGCGACAATGGTGACCCGGACAACTGGCTCAACGTGCTGTTCGGCTGCGACTCGCTGAGTGGCAACAACTTCTCCAAATGGTGCGACAAGAAATTCGACGGCCTCGTCAAGGAAGCCAAACGCACCACCGATCAGGCCAAGCGCACCGAACTGTACAAACAGGCGCAACACGTCCTCAAAGATGCTGTTCCAATGACACCTATCGCTCACTCGACGGTGTTCCAACCCATGCGCGCCGACGTGCAGGACTTCAAGATTAGCCCATTTGGCTTGAACTCCTTCTACGGCGTCAGCGTCAGCAAATAAGAAAAAGCAGCGGCGACGTTTTCAGCGTTACCGCTGCTTTTTTCTGCCGAGAAGTTAGGAATTTGCCTACATCCAAATCCGCTGTCTGACGCAGCCAGGGGTTAGGACGCGTTGCCTTTTCCTACGAGTCTTTAGGACTCAGCGCATTTACTGCCAGACCCACGGCACCTACCGTCGGGTTCTGACCAGTGACTGCGTGGGCTATCGGTTTGCTGCCCGTATTGGTTTGAGCTCAATGCCGCCACAACGTCCACGGACGGGATCGCGGCGCATTGAATAACACTAAAAAAAGAGGGAGCGTCATGCGCCATTCCTTGGTTTTATCCGCATTGCTGGGCACCGGCCTGCTGGCCGCCACTTCGATCAGCCAGGCCGCCAATAACAGCCTGGTGTTCTGCTCCGAAGGCAGCCCCGCCGGTTTCGACACCGCGCAGTACACCACTGCGACCGATAACGACGCCGCCGAGCCGCTGTACAACCGTTTGGCAGAGTTTGAAAAAGGCGCCACCAATGTCGTGCCAGGCCTGGCAACCCGCTGGGATATTTCCGAGGACGGCCTCAAATACACGTTTCATCTGCGCGAGGGGGTGAAATTTCACACGACCAAATACTTCACGCCGACCCGCGATTTCAACGCCGATGACGTGCTGTTCACATTCAATCGCATGCTCGATCCACAGCACCCCTTCCGTAAGGCTTACCCGACCGAGTTCCCGTATTTCAACGGGATGAGCCTGAACAAGAACATCGCCAAGGTCGAAAAGACCGGGCCACTGACCGTGGTGATGACGCTCAATAGCGTTGACGCCGCGTTCATCCAGAACATCGCCATGAGCTTCGCCGCCATTCTGTCCGCCGAGTACGCCGACAAACTGCTGGCCGAAGGCAAACCGAGCGAGATCAACCAGAAGCCGATCGGCACCGGGCCGTTCGTGTTCAAGAGCTACCAGAAAGATTCCAACATCCGTTACAGCGGCAACAAGCAGTATTGGGACCCAAGCCGGGTCAAACTCGACAACCTGATTTTCGCCATCAACACCGACGCTTCGGTGCGCGTGCAGAAGCTCAAGGCCAACGAATGCCAGATCACCCTGCACCCGCGCCCCGCCGACGTGACCGCACTGAAAAATGACCCGAAACTGAAGCTGATCGAGAAACCCGGCTTCAACCTCGGTTACATCGCCTATAACGTTCGGCACAAGCCTTTCGACCAGCTCGAAGTGCGCCAGGCGCTGGACATGGCGGTGAACAAGCAAGGCATTCTCAACGCCGTCTACCAAGGCGCCGGTCAACTGGCGGTCAACGCCATGCCCCCGACCCAGTGGTCCTACGACGACACCGTCAAAGACGCCGCCTACAACCCGGAAAAAGCCAAGGAACTGCTCAAGGCTGCCGGCGTGAAGGAAGGCACCGAAATCACCCTCTGGGCCATGCCGGTCCAGCGCCCGTACAACCCCAACGCCAAACTGATGGCCGAAATGCTCCAGGCGGATTGGGCGAAGATCGGCCTCAAGGTCAAGATCGTCAGCTACGAATGGGGCGAGTACATCAAGCGCACCAAGAACGGCGAGCACGACATCAGCCTGATTGGCTGGACCGGTGACAATGGCGACCCGGACAACTGGCTCGGCACGCTGTACAGCTGCGATGCCATCGGCGGCAACAACTACTCCATGTGGTGTGATCCGGCTTACGACAAGCTGATCAAGCAGGCCAAGGTCGTCACCGACCGCGACCAGCGCACCGTGCTCTACAAACAGGCGCAGCAGTACCTCAAGCAGCAGGTACCGATCACGCCGGTCGCCCACTCGACGGTCAACCAGCCGTTGAGCGCCAAAGTCGAAGGGTTCAAGGTCAGCCCCTTCGGTCGCAACGTGTTCTCGGGCGTCAGTATCGACCAATAACCAATTAGCCAGAAACGCTGGGGGGCGGATTCCGCCCTCACGCAAGCGTATTGCCGTAATTCGTCAAATCGGCCTGCAGCAAACGTTTGCGAAGCCTGAATGAGTTCTAAACCAAATAGCCGGATCACCAAAAAAGACCGGCATTAAAAAAGAAAGAAAGGAGCTTCACACATGAAACTGAGCAGCACCGCGTTATTGGCCTTGGCCATCAGCAGCGTGACCGCCACGGCTTACGCAGAATCCCAGAGCCAGGCGTTCACCCCGGTTACCGTGAATGAGAAAAGTGCTCAGAGTGAAGCCACTGGCTTCGTCGAAGGGCAGTCGATCACCGGTAGCACGCGTAACTGGTATGCCAACGAGCAACTGAAACGTGGCGGCACGTTCAGCTACAAGAAAGACGGTGTATCAACCCCGACTGATCGTCGTATCAACTGGGTTCAGGGCACCATCCTCAAGTACAACTCCGGCTTCACTCAAGGCACCGTAGGTTTCAGCACCGAAGTGGCGGCCTACAACGCCATCGCTCTGGATCGTGATCGCAAGGATCTGGCGTCCAACAACGGCGGCGCACCGGGAACCCGTCCTGGCGCGGGCAACAACCGTACCCTGACCGAAGAAGGTGGCGACGCCGTCGGCCAGTGGAGCAAACTGGGCCTGGCCAACGTCAAGGCCCGTGTCTCCAACACTACCCTGACCGCTGGTCGCATGAACTTCAGCAGCCCGATGGTCGATGTCATCGGTAACCGTGCGCTGCCTTCGAGCTTCGAAGGTGTGGCCATCCACAGCGAAGAGCTGAACAACCTGGTTTTCGACCTGGCCACCTTCGATCGCAACTCTCCGCGTACCGAAGAAAGCCAGCGTAAATTCCGCACCGAATACGCCAACGGCATCGTTGAAACCGATCACATCTACACCGGCGGTATCACCTACACCCCATTCGCCAGCCTGACCACCAGCCTCTGGGCGACCCAGGCCGAAGACATCTGGAACCAGTACTACTTCGGCGCCAGTCATGTGCTGGGCGACAGCCAGGTCCTGAGCCTGACCACCGGCCTGAACTACTACAAAACCCAGGAAGAAGGTAAAGCCCTCATAGGCAAAATCGACAACGACACCTACTCCCTGTCGTTCGGCCTGACCCACCAGGCCCACAGCCTGACCTTCTCCTACCAGGAAGTGAACGGTAACGAGTACTTCGACTACCTGCACGAAACCAACGGCATCTACCTGGCCAACTCCCTGCTGTCGGACTTCAACGGCCCGAACGAGAAGTCCTTCCAGATTGCCTACGGTCTGAACATGGCCGAATACGGCGTGCCAGGTCTGAAGTTCAACATCTACCAGGCACGTGGCTGGGGCATCGACGGTACTCACTACACCGGCAATGAAGGCGTAGCAGGCAAGGGTTACGACGGTATCCAGGCCCAGGATGGCGAAACCCATTACGAATACGGTATCGGTGCGACCTACGCCCTGCAGAGCGGCCCGCTGAAGGCCACCACTGTTCGCGCAACCTACACCGCGCACCGTGCCAGCGAAAACCAGGCGGATGGCAGCATCAACGAGTTCCGTCTCGTGACCACCATCCCTTTCAACATTTTGTAAAACGCACGCCGGCGGCTGACTCATGACGAGTCGGCCGTTCGGTATTTTCCTGTTCAACCGATTGCAGAGGGTCCTTGATGAAAATGCTTCCCCTACGAGCGGCCATCGCTGCCGCATTGCTGAGTGTCGCTGTTGGCGTCTCGGCCAAACCCTTGGTGGTCTGTACCGAAGCCAGTCCGGAAGGCTTCGATATGGCCCAGTACACGACTGCAGTCACAGGCGATGCAGTGTCCGAAACCATATTCAATCGCCTGATAGGCTTCAAACCTGGCACCACCGAAATGATTCCCTCGCTGGCCGACTCCTGGGACATCAGCGAAGACGGCCTGACCTACACGTTCCACCTGCGCAAAGGCGTCAAGTTTCACACCACCGATTACTTCAAGCCGACCCGCGACATGAATGCCGACGACGTGGTCTGGAGCTTCCAGCGTCAGCTGGACCCGAATCACCCATGGCACAAGCTGTCGAGCGTGGGCTTCCCGTACTTTGAGAGCATGGGCTTCAAGGAACTGCTCAAACGCGTAGAGAAAGTCGACGACAACACGGTCAAGTTCACCCTGACCCGCCGCGAAGCGCCGTTCCTGGCCGACATCGCCATGGCCTTCTCCTCGATCTACTCCGCCGAGTACGCCGATCAACTGCTCAAGGCCAACAAGACCGGCGACCTGAACAACAAACCGGTCGGCACCGGCCCGTTCATATTCCAACGTTACGCCAAGGACGCCCAGGTTCGCTTCAAGGCCAACCCGGAGTATTTCCTCGGTAAGCCACCGGCTGATTCGCTGATCCTGGCGATCGCCACCGACAACAACGTACGCCAGCAAAAACTCAAGGCCAACGAGTGCCAGATCGCTCTATATCCGAAACCGGATGACATCCCGAGCATCAAGAAAGACACCAACCTGAAGGTCGCGGAACTGGATGCGATGACCGTGTCCTACATCGCCATGAACACCCAGCACAAATACATGAGCGACGTGCGGGTACGCAAAGCCATCGACATCGCGTTCGACAAGGAAGCCTACGTCGCCGCGCTGTTCGGTAAAGGTAACGCCACAGTGGCGGTCAACCCGTACCCACCGACCCTGCTGGGCTACAACCATCAACTGACCAACCCGCCTCGCGACCTCGACAAGGCTCGTGCCCTGCTCAAGGAAGCCGGGGTGCCGGAGGGCACCGTGTTCACCCTGTTCACCCGTAACGGCGGCGGCCCGACCAACCCTAATCCGATGCTCGGCGCACAAATGATGCAGGCAGATCTGGCCAAGGTCGGCATCAAGGTCGATATTCGTGTCATGGAATGGGGCGAGATGCTCAAGCGCGCGAAGAACGGCGAGCACGATATGGTGTCCGCCGGTTGGGCAGGCGATAACGGCGACCCGGATAACTTCCTGACGCCTATGCTCAGTTGTGAGGCCGCCAAGAACGGCGAAAACTACGCTCGCTGGTGCAATGAAAAGTTCCAGGCGCTGATCGACGAAGCACGGGCCAAAGTGAACCCGGCTGAACGCACAGCACTCTACGAACAGGCCCAGGACGTTTTCAATCAGGACCAGCCATGGATCAGCATGGCGCACACCCGCATGTTCACTGCAATGCGCACCAACGTAGAGGGTTATCACATTAGCCCCCTCACCACTAACAACTTCGCCACCACCCAGGTGAAGTAGATAAGAAACGCCCGGCATCGCTGACCCCAGCGATGCCGGGCACGCCTAACCGGCTGATGAGGTACCACACAAGATGTTTAGTTTTATTGCCCGCCGATTGGGGTTACTGATCCCCACGTTCTTCGGCATCACCTTGTTGACTTTCGCGTTGATCCGCATGATTCCTGGCGACCCCGTGGAAGTGATGATGGGCGAACGTCGGGTCGACCCCGAAATGCATGCTCAGGCAATGGAACGCCTAGGTCTGAACAAACCGCTGTATGCCCAATACCTGGATTACATTGGCAAACTGGCCCACGGCGATCTCGGCGAATCCCTGCGTACCCGTGAAAGCGTCTGGACCGAGTTCAGCTCTCTATTCCCCGCGACCCTGGAACTGGCCTCGGCCGCCATGTTGTTCGCCGGCATCCTGGGCCTTCTGGCCGGGGTGATCGCGGCACTCAAGCGAGGGTCCCTGTTCGACCATGGGGTAATGGGTGTCTCCCTGGCGGGATACTCGATGCCGATCTTCTGGTGGGGCCTGATCCTGATCATGTTCTTCTCGGTGAGCCTGGGCTGGACCCCGGTATCCGGGCGGATCGACCTGCTCTACGACATCGAGCCACGCACCGGCTTCATGCTCATCGATACGTTGCTGGCCGATGACGTCGGAGCGTTCTTCGATGCCCTGCATCACCTGATCCTGCCAGCCATCGTGCTCGGCACCATCCCGCTGGCGGTGATTGCGCGGATGACCCGTTCGTCGATGCTCGAAGTGCTGCGTGAAGACTACATCCGCACCGCCCGCGCCAAAGGCCTGTCGCCATCGCGCGTGGTGTTCGTGCACGGTCTGCGCAATGCGCTGATTCCGGTACTGACGGTGGTCGGCCTGCAGGTCGGCACGCTGCTGGCTGGCGCGGTCCTGACCGAAACCATTTTCTCCTGGCCCGGCATCGGCAAATGGCTGATCGAAGCCATTGGCGCACGGGACTATCCCGTGGTGCAGAACGGCATCCTGTTAATCGCCTGCCTGGTGATTCTGGTCAACTTCGTAGTGGACATCCTCTACGGCTTTGCCAACCCACGCATCCGTCATCAGCGCTGAGATCAATGACCATGACCACTCTCACTACACCGGTAGCAGTCGATCAAAGCCTGCTGTATCCGTCGCCCTACAAAGAATTCTGGCAGGCCTTTTCCAGGAACAAAGGGGCCGTCGCCGGCCTGTTGTTCATGCTGCTGGTGATTTTCTGCGCGATCTTCGCCCCATGGGTCGCACCGCATAACCCGAGCGAACAGTACCGCGACTTCCTGCTGACCCCGCCCTCCTGGCTGGAAAGCGGGCATATCCAGTTCCTGCTGGGTACCGATGAACTCGGTCGTGACCTGCTGTCGCGTTTGATTCACGGCTCGCGCCTGTCCCTGCTGATCGGCTTGTCATCGGTGGTGATGTCGCTGATTCCAGGCATCCTGATGGGACTGTTCGCCGGGTTCTTCCCGCGCGTGCTCGGCCCGACCATCATGCGTCTGATGGACATCATGCTGGCCCTGCCGTCCCTGCTGCTGGCGGTGGCAATTGTCGCCATCCTCGGTCCTGGCCTGATCAACACCATTATTGCCATCGCCGTGGTTTCGTTGCCGTCCTATGTTCGTCTGACCCGCGCCGCGGTGATGGGCGAATTGAACCGCGACTACGTGACCGCCGCGCGCCTGGCCGGTGCCGGTCTGCCTCGCCTGATGTTCGTCACCGTGCTGCCCAACTGCATGGCGCCGCTGATCGTTCAGGCCACCTTGAGTTTCTCCTCGGCGATTCTCGATGCCGCGGCACTGGGCTTCCTCGGCCTTGGCGTACAACCGCCAACCCCTGAGTGGGGCACCATGCTGGCTTCGGCTCGCGACTACATCGAACGCGCCTGGTGGGTGGTGAGCTTGCCTGGTTTGACCATTTTGCTCAGCGTGCTGGCAATCAACTTGATGGGCGACGGCCTGCGCGATGCGCTGGACCCGAAACTCAAGAACGCCGCCTGAGGAGATTCAAATGTCACTGTTAGAAATCAAGAATCTCAACGTTCGCTTCGGCGACGCCAACGCCGTTCCGGTGGTCGATGGTCTCGACATTTCCGTGGAAAAGGGCGAAGTGCTGGCCATCGTCGGCGAATCGGGTTCCGGCAAGTCCGTGACCATGATGGCGCTGATGGGCCTGATCGAGCATCCGGGGATCGTCACCGCCGACGCCCTGAATTTCGACGGCAAGAACATGCTCGCGCTCAGCAACCGTCAGCGTCGGCAAATCGTCGGCAAAGACCTGGCCATGGTCTTCCAGGACCCGATGACCGCGCTGAACCCGAGCTACACCGTGGGCTTCCAGATTGAAGAAGTGCTGCGCCTGCATCTGAAAATGTCCAGGAAGGACGCTCGCAAGCGCGCCATCGAACTGCTGGAAAAAGTGGAAATCCCCGGCGCCGCCAGCCGTATGGATGCCTACCCGCATCAACTCTCCGGCGGCATGAGCCAGCGTGTTGCAATCGCCATGGCGATTGCCGGCGAACCGAAACTGCTGATCGCCGACGAACCGACCACGGCACTCGACGTAACGATTCAGGCACAGATCATGGACCTGCTGCTGGCCCTGCAGAAAGAGCAGAACATGGGCCTGGTGCTGATTACTCACGACCTCGCGGTCGTGGCCGAAACCGCCCAGCGCGTGTGCGTGATGTACGCCGGTCAAGCGGTTGAAGTCGGTCAGGTGCCACAACTGTTCGACATTCCGGCGCACCCGTACAGCGAAGCGCTGCTCAAGGCCATTCCAGAACACAGCCTGGGTGCTGCGCGCCTGTCGACGCTACCGGGCATCGTTCCCGGTCGTTACGACCGTCCGCAAGGTTGCCTGCTGTCGCCGCGCTGCCCGTACGTGCAAGACAATTGCCGCACCCAGCGTCCAGCCCTTGACCAGAAAAGCAACAGCCTCGCCCGCTGCTTCTACCCGTTGAACCAGGAGGTGGCGTAATGGCCGTCGTACTTACCGCCCGCAACCTGACCCGTCACTACGAAGTGTCCCGTGGCCTGTTCAAGGGCCATGCGACCGTGCGCGCCCTCAACGGTGTGTCGTTCGAACTGGAAGCCGGCAAGACCCTCGCTGTCGTGGGTGAGTCCGGTTGCGGCAAATCCACCCTGGCCCGTGCCCTGACGTTGATCGAAGAGCCCTCCTCCGGCTCATTGAAAATCGCCGGGCAGGAAGTCGCCGGCGCCGACAAGGCTCAGCGCAAGCAACTGCGCAAAGATGTGCAGATGGTGTTCCAGAGCCCGTACGCGTCGTTGAATCCACGGCAGAAAATCGGTGATCAACTGGCTGAACCGCTATTGATCAACACCAACCTTTCCGCCGCCGAACGTCGCGAGAAAGTCCAGGCGATGATGAAGCAGGTGGGCTTGCGTCCCGAGCACTACCAGCGCTATCCGCACATGTTCTCCGGCGGTCAGCGCCAGCGGATCGCCCTGGCCCGCGCGATGATGTTGCAGCCGAAAGTGCTGGTGGCGGACGAACCGACCTCGGCGCTGGACGTGTCGATTCAGGCGCAGGTACTCAACCTGTTCATGGATTTGCAGCAAGAGTTCAACACCGCCTACGTGTTCATCTCCCACAACCTGGCGGTGGTACGCCACGTTGCCGATCACGTGATGGTGATGTACCTCGGCCGTCCAGTGGAAATGGGCCCGAAAGAGGACATCTACACCCGTCCCCTGCACCCATACACCCAGGCGCTGTTGTCGGCGACGCCGACCATTCACCCGGATCCGGACAAGCCGAAAATCAAGATCGTCGGCGAACTGCCAAACCCGTTGAACCCGCCGTCCGGCTGCGCCTTCCACAAGCGTTGCCCGTACGCGACCGAGCGCTGTGCCATCGAAGAACCGCTCCTGCGCCTGCTCGACACACGCCAGGTGGCTTGCCACTACGCCGAGCAATTCCTGGACGGCGCGGCATAAAACTTGTGCGGGCAGGCTTGCTCACCCGCACACGAGTTGTGTTGCCTGGATCCTTGAAGCCTTGACCAATCCCTCTACTCGATTGCGCATCAGTCGAGTAGAGGGTTACTTTTATCAGCACATCGTTTTCAGTTACCGTAAGACAACAGAGCACTGACGCCATCAAACAAATACCTGCCATACCGGTGCAATCTCGCCGCACATCATCACGATAAGCTGCGTGAACATTCAGACCAGAGGAGCAAGACATTGGACAAGGAACTTCCAACCGATTTTGATCAGTATGTCGAGACGCTGACGCGTTTGAGCAAGAAAAACGGCCTGACCCTGGGGCGACTCAATGGTCAGGAGTTTGCCATCATGCTGCTTTACGTCAGCACCGCTCTGACACCTGGCAAACGTTACAACGAACGTGAAGCGACCGCAGCGCTGGATCATTGGAGAACTCAGTTCGCGCCGATGCTGCGTAGTGATGTCGTCGAGCTGCGACGCACTTTGATAGACGCCTGCTACTGGGTGCGAGACCCGGACGGTCGTGGTTACCAACTCGCCCCCCACCTGACAACCAATGCCTTGTTCATCCGGCTGATCGAAGAACGCATTGAAGCTCGTGTTGCCGAACAACTGCTGCTGGCTGCTCGCGACCGCGAAGAGCGAAAGAAAGCAGCGCTGCATGGCTGACTTGCCATTCTTTCAACAGAACGGGGGAATGCCCGAGTGAAATGGGCACTCCTCCCAGGAAAGGAAGCGTTTGTGCTCGCGCCCTATTGCACTCTGATGAACACTGCCTGTTCAGCGCCCTGCCGTTTTCTCCCGGCACTGTCCACAGAGAGATCCGCGGTCCACCGGATGAAATTGGTAAGCACCCGGGAGCTTGCCCCCCCATGTTCGGAGCTTGCCAGCACCAGATGCATATAAAGACCGGTGTCCGAGTAATGGATATCAGGCACCTCACGGGCGAAAACCCTGAGGACAGGCTGACGCATTTCGATGCCCGCGGCACAAAGCCGCGAATTGCGTGAGAGCAGATAGTTTTCGTAACTGTCGAGCAATGCCGATTGAGCAAGCGAGGTCACTGTCCTCTCGTAAAGAGCTTCGTCGCTGCATCCCGCCATATCGTCAATCGCAATCAGCTTTGCTCCTTCTTTGGCAACGTACTGCAAAAGAAAACGACCACCGCCCAGAACCTTTGACGCATGCTTCAGAAACGGCACGATCCAGGCATTTTCCTGATGAGGGCTGCTGACGATATTCACGGCTGGTTTCAGAGGTGTTTGGGTCTGTTCGCCTGTCTGCACAGACATAGGGCCACTATTATCAGAGTCCAGCCATGCAGCAGCGGCCCGCAGACTCACCTCGGCAACCTTGAAGTGCGCGGCCGACTCCATGGATAGATTGGGCATTGCGACCACCGGGCTCTGCGTCGGCAGTGCGGCACTGAAATTGAAACGTTCTCTGATCGAATCGGGAAGAGCCACCTCGTCCCCATGCAACAGTTGATGCTTTACGGCAGCATTAAAGCCATCCAGATAACCGAGAATGTTGCCCTGCTCCATCCCCAGTCGTCGCAGATAAAACAGACTCCACTGCTCAAAACCGAATTGCGGGAGCCATGTCGACTTTTCAGTCGTGAGGAAGAACCGTTCGGTGATGGAAGCAGCCAACTCGCTGTTCATCGTATCGTGAGACCAGTCAAAACCCGACCCTGTGATCCCGTACTTTTCCCGATCATTCCAGATAGGTGTCAGGGGATCGCAGTACCACACCTGAGCACGGAAGGTGTCCGGCGCAAATACCTCAATGAAATCCAGACTCTCCTGCACCGTCTCGAAGGTTTCCCCTGGAAACCCGATAATGAAGGACGCGTGAGTCGCTATGCCCACAGACCTGAATGAAGTGATGGCCTGCTCATAGTTCTTTCTGCGAGACGTCTTGCGCATCAGTGCGAGCATCTTGTCGGAGGCTGACTCGATTCCGAGAAACACTCCTTCGCACCCTGCCCGGGCCATGAGCTCAATGGTCTCAGGATCACCCTGATCAGAGCGGTAAAACGAATTCCATTTAAAGTTGTATTTGTTGTCGATCATCATCTGCATGATTTCCCGGAACCGCTGCTTGGGCACATTGAATGTGTCATCCAGGAAAGTCAGCGTATCGACGGTGCCGATTGCCTTGATCGCGTCAAGTTCACGTTCTACATCGCTGGTGGACAGATAGCGGTATTTACCAGCCCGCTGAGGAAATCCGCAGAAAGCACAGGAGTAAGGGCAGGACTTGGCCGTACGCGTTGACAGAAAACGCCCGATACCGCGAGGCTGGAATAGCGTGTAGTTGACGAAGTTTTCTTTCAGTTCGTTGTATTCCGGCTCATCCGTACCGAACACCCAGTCCTCGCCGTCCAGCACCGCCGTACGATTTAGTCCAGTCACCGAGCGGTTAGCGTTGATCGCCTCAAGCACTTGCCGAAGCGTGTCCTCACCTTCATTACTGTTGATGTAAATATCGCCGCCAAGGACACTGAGATAGTCACCCAGCATGTCGCGCTCATGGGCCTTGAACAGACCACTGATATAAGGCCCGCCGATGATGATCTGCACATCGGGCGCATGTGCTCTCACAAAGTCAACGATTTCCTGCACTGGGTGCGGCATGACATAAAGGGTCGTCGTGATGACCACGGTATTGATGACACCGGAAGCCAACTTTTGCGCCAGTACTTCTTTTTCGCTCTGAAAAAGATTCACGTAGTCAAAGGCAATACCGTGCTTTTCAAGATAGGAGCCTAACACCATCACAACGGGCCAAAGAAAATCGGCGTTGTTAAGGTTCAAGTCTGTCAGGCCTTCCATCTTGCGGGTCTTGTTAAGGACACCCAAAGCATGGCAGCGTGAGCCTTCGTAATTCACAAACGCCAAACGTAAATCGCGCTTTGCCGCAGATTGCGGCCCAAGTTGATCAAGCATCTGACAGTAATCTTCAAACGAGAAATCGTTGAAGCCGATGATCATGCACTTTTTATTTTGCACCGGTCACTCCTCCCTGGAATGGATGACGAAGGCTCGCTGACTCTGCGAATGATTACTCAGCCGTTGGAAGCCGCCCAACGCCGCGTATCGGGAATGAAGTCCGGGATGTTGGTATAGCCCCCCGTTTCCAGACACCTTTCGACGAACAACTTGCCCACCACGAGATCCAGAACACCCAGCCCGAAAGGTGAAAAAATCAATGGGCGCGAACGATCGATCTGTTCCGGATGGGTCAGAACGCTGGCCAGTGTTCCATTTACAAACGAACGATCACCGTACTTCTGCTCGGCCAGATGAGGTGACGTATTGGCTTTCATACAGTGTTCAACATCGTCAAATATGTTGAAGGCCTGCCAGATAATGTCGGGACTGATATCACGCAACGAGACATTCAGAATGATCTGCCCCGGCGCAAAGACATCGCCGCCCGAAACATAGGGTTCACCCGCATTGGTGGCGAAAACAATAATATCGGCCGAGCTGATTGCGGATTTCACATCTTCGACAAACCGGACGTTTTGGTGACCATCCGCCTGAACATGGCGACAAAGCTCATTGGCCGACCCCGAGTCAAGATCGCACACGGTGATCTGCTCGAACGTCCAGCCGTCAGCCTTGAAGAAGTCGAAGATCGCCCGCGAAATGACGCCCGCCCCCACAAACGTGATCTTTACAGGCGCCTTGGGTTCAACCGTCAGAGCCCTGGCAGCGACGACCGCAGAAGCCGCGGTCCGGGCTGCACTGATTTGTGAGGCTTCCAGGCACGCTACCGGATACCCCGTTTCGTAATCATTCAACAACAGCACAGCGGAAGCCCGCTGCAGATTACGTTCAATGTTCTTTGGATAACTGGCGATCCACTTGATGCCGGAAATGGGTGAGTCGTTGGAAATGGCTGCCGGCAGGGCAATGATCCGATCCGACTGACGATCGGCAAATCGCAGAAAATAGCTGTCGGGATTGTTGGTCAGACCGGCATCGTGTTGCAGATAGGTCGTTTCAACCAGCTTCAGGATATCCCTGCGCAACGAAGGCATTAACGTGGCAATTTGAGAACCGGAAACAATGGTCAAGGGATGGGATGACATTCTACGAACCTTCCATGGAGAGACTTATTTAATAGTGGCGTGGCTGAAAGCGTCGGGTTCACTGGAGCTTTCCCCCTCACTCAGGAGCCTGTATCGCTCTAACGTTTCGTTCAGCAGATGTTTCAGCGTCAGCATGTCTTCAGCGCAAATCCTGTCGGCCTGATACTGCAACTTGACAAACGAATGTTCACTTGAGACAGGAACCCACAAGAACAGGGGCCAGGGCTGATAGTCCGGTAACTGGACCTGGGACACGGCAACGTTTTCCAGATGCCAGCTTTCAAAGGGACTTTCAGCGCCGATATGGATGGGTAAGCTTTGCTTGATCTCGGACTCGGCCATCATGTCGCCGATGGATAGACTGACGTTCTCGAAAGTCTCGTAGAGGGAGTCCGCCACATTCAAGATATGAGTCTGCAGCGCCAGCGTTGAGTCGATACGTACCCGCAGCGGGATCCGTGCAGACAAATACGAGACGACTGTTTGTGTGCCTTCCATCCAGCGTGGCGTCACATTGGTCTGGATCAACAGGTCATCCGAGGCGCAAAACCGGGCCAGTGCGATAGACGCAGCAGCGGTGTAAACCACAAAGGGCGTTACATCCAATGCATTGCAAAGCTGATTGATCGCCTTGTGAACCTCTTGTGGGGGAGTGATCACATCGAATGTCGATTTCGCTTGTGCGCTCTCCCCGACGCCCAAGCCTGGAATGGCCGGTATTTTTGCGCCCTTCAGGTAGTCCCGCCAGAACTGCGCTTGTCTTTGACGCTCATCTGGCTCCAAAGGCTGTGCAAGGATTTCGTAGTCGAAGGTCAGGGGAGAAAGCAACGGTTCCCCGGCTCCGGACATCGCTCGATTGTAGGCAGTCGCCAGGTCATCCAGGATCACTTCCAACGACCATGAGTCGACCACGATGTGGTGAATAATCAGGGCCAGCAGATATCGCTCATGATCAATGGGATTCAAATAAGCCCTGAAGGGTATATCGACTTTCAGATCAAGCGGAACCTGGCATAACGCCTCAATGCTCGCATCAAGCCGAGACATCTCGAACGGTTCGCTCCCCACCTGTAGTACATCGCGTGCAGCGGCTCGAGGAAAGCGTCGCACGCCCTCCGCAGTTTCCCGGAAATTCGACCTTAGCTGCTCGTGACGATTGACCACTGCATCAACCGCACGACTGAACAAGGGGATGTTTACCACCCCCTCAAGGACAAAGCCAATGCTCACACAAGCAGTCTCGGGGAGATCGTAAGCGCTCGACGCGTTCCAGTAATATTGTTGGTATGTGTTCAGTCCTTTGCCCGCCATCTTTCATTCCCCTATCAGACAAGCCATTTGCGACAAGGTCGGCGCACCAAACACACGTTTCAGAGGAATCTGGATGTTGTGGCGCTTCATGAGCGCGACAAGCCGCATCGCCAAAAGGGAATTCCCGCCGAGTGCAAAAAAATTCGCTTCACGGTCTTCAACCGGTCGGTCCAGAATCTGCGCCCAGATCAGCGCCAGCGTTTCTTCCTGGCGGGTCATTGCGCCCGCAGGTGCGATACTTTCCTGCAGGACATCCAATTGAGCCACCAGCGCAGCTCTATCGATCTTGCCCGCCGGATTTCGGGGCAACTCATCACGCACAAGGATGCGGGCAGGCATGAAGTAATTGGGAAGGTCACGGGCGATCTTTTCTCTCAGGGCAGATTCAACCGCGACGGCCTCTGTTCCGTTTGAAGGCACGATAAAAAGCGCGATTCTCACCCCCGATGCACCAGCGTCGGTGCTGCAGGCATGGCAACTTTGAACAAGCGATGAAGCCATGGCACAAGCTTCAATTTCGGCAAGCTCGACCCGGTTACCGTTTACCTTGACCAGGTCGTCTTGGCGTCCTTCGAACAGGATGTCTCCATCGGCATTGCGCCTGGCGAAATCACCCGTTCGAAAAGTACGCCCGGGCACACCCTCCGCCCCCCCGAAAAAGCGAGCCGCGCTCAAGTCCGCAAGCCCCAGATAGCCGTGAGCAACACCCCCCCCCGAAATATAGATTTCACCCACTTCCCCGTCGCCAACTTCCTCCATCTGCTCGCTCAGGATATGCACCGTCACATTGGAGAGTGCCCGACCAATATTGGCCGGCGAGGTCTCGGCGCAACACAATTTCACGGTTGTCGCGACCGTTGCCTCGGAAGGGCCGTAGGCATTGAGCAACCGGGTTTTGCTTGCCCAATTGGCAATCACTTCCTTGCTGCATCGTTCACCCGCGACCACCAATGTCGACAGGCTGATTGGAAGATCGATCGGTAACAGCGACACCAATGAAGGAGGCAGTGTGACTACGTCAATTTGACGGTGGCACAGCAGGTTCTGAAGACTGTCAAAATCCCGAAGTTCATGATCCGCCACCGCCACCAGACAACCGCCCGCAAACAGCGTCATCGCGATTTCGGCGATAATCGCGTCAAAGCAGACAGGGGAAAACATCAGTACCCGACTGCCTTTCGAGATTCCGTAGGTCAGCGCATGGCGCGCCAGATTCGGAATGCCCCGGTGGGGCACCAGAACCCCTTTGGGTTGCCCGGTCGAGCCGGAGGTAAAGATGATATAGGCAAGATCGTCAGAGGATACTCCGGGCGCGGCGAAATGCAGAGGTTGCGCAGATTCCAGAACCTTGCCAAGCGTTACCACATCCACACCGGCGAACGCGCAGTTAGCCGTCAAAGCATCTGCGTCCGATACCAGAACCCGTACTGGCCTGGCCATTTCAAATTGCACGGACAGCCGAGTGGGGGCTGCGTCCAGCTCAAACAGGAAAAAGGTCGCACCACTCTTCATGACCCCCAGCATGGCAATGAGAAGGTCTTTGCCCCGCGGACAGCCCACAGCAACAATTGCGCCGGCACCGATGCCGTTTTGAACCAGGTAAGCCGCAACCTGGTTGCTTTGCGCGTCAATATCCACATAGCTATAGAGGATTCCGCCACTGTCTATCGCAGGTGCATTCCTGTAGTCATGACTGGACTGGCGCCACAGATCGAGAAAGACCTGCGTCTCGGTAACACTGTCGGGAGGGAATAGAAGTTCTGACAAGATAGGTTCTTTCCAATCAAAGAGAAGAGCGTCTGGCACAGTCAATACACATCAGCCAACCAGAGCGTGTTGGTACAACTGACTGCCAAAGTTGGCATCACACCATTTGTCCGAGTAGATCGTCTCGAGATAGCGCTCCCCCATATCGGGGCTGATCACGACCACTTCGTCACCCGCTGGAATTTGATTCCACAGGCGTTTTACCGCGACCAGCACGGTCCCCGTGGAGCCACCGACAAGCAGGCCATAGTCCAGCGCAATGCTGCGGCACATGCGGATCGTCTCGACTTCGTCGACAAACTCAATATGCTCGATCAAGTCACGGTCGAGAATCTCGGGGCGCCGGCTCGTCCCCAGACCAGGAATCAGCCGTTTCTTCGCCACTTCCTGAAAGTTGATCGAGCCGACGGTATCGACGGCGATCAGTTTCACGCCTGGTGCCTTGTCTCGCAGATAACGCGCACAACCGATGAGGGTTCCGGTCGTACCGGCACCGACAAACAGCCATTTGCAGTTCGGGTGCTGCTGAAGTATTTCGGGTGCGGTGCGGTTGTAATGCGCCAGGGGGTTGGCCGGATTCGCATACTGGTTGGTCCAGAAATATCTCGGGTCCTTACGAATCATTTCCTGAATCAAAGCAATACGCGCCCCGAGGAAACCACCATTGCCGTCACGGGTGTCACAGACAATCACCTCCGCGCCATACGCTTTCATCAGGTTGATGCTGACCTGATTGACATTAGGGTCAGTTACGCAGGTGAACGGATAGCCTCGTTGCGCACAGATTATCGACAGCGCAACACCCAGGTTCCCCGAGCTGGACTCGATGACTTTATGCCCGGGAGAAAGATGCCCCAACCTTTCACTTTCATCGATCAACGAGATGGCTGTCTTGAGCTTTATGGAGCCGGCAGGATTCAGTCCTTCGATCTTCAGGTATACCGGCACATCACCAATAAAGTTATCCAGCTTATGAAATTGATTCGCACTGTAAACTTGCATCATGCTCAAGGTTTCCATTTCCAAGAGAGGACAGTTGAGCCAGTTCAAGAACAATCCTTTCTTGAAGATCGGCCATTTGCGCTATGCAGAACTTTTCGCGGTTAAAGTTGAGTTCGATCAAAAAATCTTCTGCCGGAACCAGACCGAGAATCAGAGGAAACTCCGAACGCTCGATCCATTGCAGATTGCTGAGACGGTAGCGATCACCGGCCGGCAGGTTGTCCTGAAGTTCGAAGTTCTCGATCACCAGAACGGTGTTGAAAAGCTCCTCTTCCTGACCTAATCCCGAGACACTCTTGAAATGGCTCATGGAGACATGTCCTTCGTCCTGAAGAACTGCGTTGCGACGCTGTAACTCCCGAACGCCCGACACAGTCGATGTGCCAACCACGTCAACCTTGCAAGGTACAATTGAAGTCATCAGGCCAATGATGTCTTCAGCTCCATCAAGGTCGGCAGGCCTTCCCGATATTGCCCAGCCGAAAACAGGTGTGTCGTTGCCTGTGTTTCGCGCAAGGATCTGAGCCCACATGCATTGAAAGACAACGGCAACGG
Organism: Pseudomonas sp. FP1740; assembly: GCF_030687165.1. Classification (NCBI taxonomy): domain Bacteria; kingdom Pseudomonadati; phylum Pseudomonadota; class Gammaproteobacteria; order Pseudomonadales; family Pseudomonadaceae; genus Pseudomonas; species Pseudomonas sp. FP1740. The sequence goes on along the minus strand of NZ_CP117461.1, from coordinate 923,340 downwards.
TCACACCATGGTCCATACAGAACTTCTCGATGGAGCGAGACAGGTCATGGCCCAGCGTAAAGCGATAGGCGCTATGATCTGCGTGTGAGACAGGCTCGTAAGCAACCGGGCTGGTGAAGACACAGGAGCTGATGCCCGACAGATAGTTGCCCCAGAACGGACGGTTTTCTCGCGCCTCCTGATGAGCCAGCCACTCGATGTAGTCGCGATAGACCCGGCCGAATGCCGGGGCCGGCTGATCTCCGCGGATCAGATGATCATAGAGGTCAAAGAGTTCTCTGATGACTCTGGCCACACACCAGCCATCCAGCAGAATGTGATGGTACGTCCAGATCAGCTTGTGCACATGCGGGCCATGGGACAGCAACGTGAAGCGTGTCAGAGCGGGCGTTTCAAGATCGAATCCGTGGGAGCGGTCGTTTTTCATCACGCGCTCGAACAACATCGGATCATCACCGCCCGCCATGACCGACCAGGTGCATCGTTGCTCTTGCGAAACATACTGCACCGGCCCGGCCACCGCGTCCCAATAGAATCCGCTGCGCAGGACCGGGTGACGTTCAGCCATCAAACGCCATGCGTCCTCCAGCACACTGATGTCGATCTCGCCATTGATGTCCAGGACATATTGCAGGATGTAAGTATCGTCATCGCTCATCAAGTGCTGAAACAGGATTCCCTTTTGTGTCGGGGACAAAGGGTAGATATCCGCGGGTACGGCTCCCGCCTTGTTGATCAGAGCCTGCAGCTCATCGTCGGTCAGATCGGCGTCCGGGTAGTCGGACGGCACGCGCACCAGGGTTGCGCAGGAACAGTGAGCAATGATCTCGTCCAGTGCCGCGCAGTAGCGTGTCGCAATATCCTCTGCCTCCCATGAAGACAGGATGGCGTCGTCAAAGTACCAGTCGATCTCGAAACGTCCTTGGGCAATGCGCGCTTCAATTTCAAGCGCGTGCTGACGTCCATTACGCGGATCAACCGACACCTGATCGACAAGACTCAGGATCTGGGCAGATGGCATCGATACATCCGGGTCATCAAATGACACGTTGTCCCATTGCCCCAGATAGTTGAACTGCACCATCGGTTCGGCGTCCGGAATAACCTCGGACACATTGAACAGATAACGCAGCAATCCATAGCCAATGCCCCGTTGCGGAATATCCGCCAGCGTACGCTTTGTCTGCTGGATCAAATTGGCCAAGCCACCCTGAGGATCCTGAAGACAGACAGGGAATACTGAAGTAAACCAACCCACCGTACGGGATATATCAACGCCATCCAGGACGTTCTCACGCCCATGCCCTTCGAGGTTGATGGCGATCTCGTTTTTCCCCCGCCAGCCAGAAAAAGCCCGTACCAGCGCTGAAATCAGAATGTCGTTGATGCGAGTGTTATAGGCCGCCGATACATCACGTACCAACGCGGTGGTCTGGGCAACACTCAACCCCCTGGAGACTATTCTGGCGCGCCTTGACGGTTGCCTGTCCGGGTCAAAAGGCACCGATGCGGGAATCCTGTCGACCACCTTTGACCAGTAAGCCGTCTGCGATAGAACATCGCTCTTGAAGGCTTGCCCATCGCTCGTAAGCTGCTGTGCCCAACTGCGAAACGGTGTGACTTCCGCAGCAATGGTGGCACCTGCACACAAGTGTAGAAAGTCCTCGACCAGAACACGCAGGGACACAGCATCTACCACGAGGTGGTGAGCCAGCATCACCAAGAGATCGGCGTCGGTATCCGGGGTACGGAAGAGCACCACGCGAAACAGATCGCCCGCGGCCAGATCCAGGCTTTCCAGGAAGCCGCTCAGCCTGTCCCGGATGTCATCCAGTGCTTGATCGATGGGGCCGTTCAACTGCACGATCTTGCAGCTCATCAGCCCATCGACAGGCCGAGCAGGAATGGTCTGGGAATAGCCTTCGGCGCCGACTTTGAACTGTGCACTCAGTACCGGGTAGTGCTCGAGTATTTTTTTAGTCGCCAGGACCAGGGCATCCGACAGGACGGGCCGGTGGATCTCGATGGCCGTCCCCAGGCACCAATGGTCTGCATTCACCAGTGACTGTTGTGCGAACCATCGCTGCACAGGCACCAGAGAAGTCGGACCGATTGGCGGATAGCTTTTTCCGCAGACGGTGCTGTCCAGATACCGCACAGCGAGGGCGATTTCAGAGAGTGATCGACTGGCAAAGATGCGATCAAGGTCAATCGCCATTGCGTCCCGTCTAAGGCGTGCGATCAATTGAAGCGCGCTGATCGAATCCCCACCCGAGGAAAAGAAGTTATAGTGCAGCGCCAACGTGTCATCACCCAAGATCTCGCGCGCGGCAGTAAGAACAACGGTGTCAAAGGATGAATGCACCGAAGGCAACACTGGCGGATTTTTCGTAATGTCTGTTCCGCTCACGCCCGCCGGCACACCTTTCCAGCTTTGCCACGCTTGCAGCGGGCCATTGGCATCGCAGATGTAGGCCAGCGCGCTCAGGAACTGCTCGGACAACCCGGCTGCTCGCTCCTTGGAGACGCGCTCAGGATCCCAGATGAAATCCACGGTGATAGCATCGCTACTGCTGAGTACCTCGACGGCAAACGGAAACTCGGTGAGGTCCGTCACGTGAGTGAGCTCAACGCTGTTACCGGCGCTTTCAAGCGAAGCCCAATCCGCAAGTGTCTCGACGTTCAGAACCGTATCAAAAGCCTCGTTGGCAAAACGCGAACGGGTGCTGACAAGCGCCTCATTCATCGATACCGATTCGAATCGCAACAACTCGGCAATGCGTCGGCTGACTTCCTGCAGGCTGACATCAGGTCGCTCAGACGGATATAGCGCAACGGGAATCGGCAGCGTATTGGCATACATGCCGAAATCATCCAGCCCGACGCCTGTCTCCGCCCTCCCCGATACGATCATGCCGAACAACTGATGTTGCCCACCGCATACGGCATTCAGCGCCATGGCCCAGGCCGTGGCCGCGACAGCGGAGATCGTGATCCCGGCGCGAACGCAAATACCCCCGATAGCTTGTTCGAGGTCAGCGGGAAGGCGCTTCTGCAGACACGCATGCTGCACCGAAGACAGGGTGGGCTCACCCGAACTGTCGGATACACAGACTGGAAACTCAAAAGGCTCGAGGAGCTCGGCCCAGAGCAATTGGTCTGGCGTCTCCAGGCGAAATTTTTCCTGGCCGGCGATGTAGGTTGAATACACATCGTGCGGAGCAGGCCGTCCTCCGAAAACTTCGGTCATCAGTGGAAAGATCGACGCGCCATCAACAATCAGATGGTGTGCACTCAAGACGAACTGATAATCGGAGCGTCCCAGGTGGAACAGGTGCAATCGATAGAGTGCTGACTGCTCCAGAACGAAACCCGCTTGCTTATCCTCGTGAAGAAACGTTTCCAGAAAAGTTCGTTGTTGCCCGTCGTTCAGGTGCGAAAGATCGGTTCTCATCCACCTCAACGGAGCGTCTTCGGCAACTACCCTGACCGGCTGGCTTGACGGGCCGAGAATGAATGCGCTGCGCAACAGTTCGTGGCGCTCATGCGCCTTTCGCCAACCCGCTTCGAGCGCCACACCATCATCCGTCATCGTCATGCGGAACGAATATTGAAGGATGTAAGTGTTGCGATGCCGCGAGCGCAGGGACTGAACAAAAATGCCCCTTTGAGCAGGTGACATCGGCAAAAAAGATAACGAGTCGTCCGCCAGCGGTTCACGTCCTGGCAGCGACTGGTCTTTTGCGCTTGTGGTGCTCTGCGTATTTGCCACGGCACTTTTTGTGCGGGTGACCTTGAGCAGTCCCAACGTGGTCGGGTTACGAAAAACATCCCCGAGAGTGAAGGCATGCCCCAAGGTCTTTGCCCGCGCAATAAACTGCAAAGCGAGAATGGAATCGGCACCCTGCCTGAAAATATCATCCGTGGGTTGCAAAGCCGGATTGCGGAGTAGATCACGCCACATCTCAAGAAAATCCTGACCGCCCTTTGCTGTCCCCGCGCCAGCGCCTGGCGTACCGGCAGACAGTGGCGTGTCATTGGCGATGGTCGTGAGTTTTTTCTTGTCAATCTTGCCGTTGGGTGTCTCGGGCAGAGACGACTGAATACGAAACTCGGACGGGATCATGTGCTCTGGCAAGTGATCGCGCAGTTGGAGTCGCAGGCTCTCGAGGTCAGTCTCGGCACCCTCCTGCTCCACTATGAACGCTGTGAGAAAGGCGCGCGTGTTGGACGTGTTGAGTACGACCGCAGCCTGTTTGATCTGTACAAGCCGCAGGATGCCGAACTCGACCTCACTCAATTCGATCCGGTAACCACGTACCTTGACTTGATCATCGGTCCGGCCGTGGTAGTGATAAACACCCTCGCTGTCACAACTAACCAGATCGCCGGTTTTGTAAGCTCGCCGCCCGTCGACAGTAACAAATGCCTTGAGAGTCAGGTCCGGGCGACCGATGTAACCCAGCCCCACTGCAATCCCTTCGACGTAAAGCTCCCCTACTTCACCTACGGGCAGCTCCACCAGATCGGTATCGCGCACAGTCAGGTTAACCCCACGAACAGCGCGACCAATGGGAATGGCCTGATCGGCTGAGGGCATCTCGGTAATGACTTGATGTGTGACATCGTCACTGCACTCGGTCGGGCCATAGGCGTTGACCAAGGGAACATGGGGTTTTGTCGACAACCATCGGCGAGCCAGAGAAACCGGAAGCACTTCGCCCGTGGCGACCAGGCAGGTCAACCGATCAAAACGTGCATTGTCCGCGTCCACGATGATTGCATCGAGAATGGCCAAAAGATGGCTGGGCACTACCTGCAAGATATCAATCTCGTCCTGCACGATTCGCGCACCCAGACGATCCAGGTCCAGAAACTCTGATCGAGTCAGGATAGCTGTCCGCCCTGCGCATATCAGCGGAGCGAGAAATTGCCATACAGAAATATCGAAACTCTGTGGCGCCGTTTGCGCGACATTGGGCGCCTTGCGCATCCCCAGATCATCAACTTTGGCCAGCAGATGATTGACCATGCCCCCATGATGGACCATCGCGCCCTTGGGCATCCCGGTCGAACCCGAGGTGAAGATGACATAAGCGAGGCTGTCGTCTGTCAGGGCGCACCGTTCAAAGGTTGCACCGCCCGTCATGCCCTCAAACCGCTCCGGCATCACCAACAGACCAACGCCGTCGAACAGCGACTGCGTATCATCCTCGGCGATCAACCACTTGCAACCGCATTGCTCGAGCATGTAAGCGCGTCGGTCCCGCGGAAGTGTGCGATCGAGTGGCAGATAGGCGGCCCCGACCTTAAAAAGGCCGATCATCGATACCAGGAACTCCAGCCCACGTTCCAGACCGATGGCTACGATATCGCCACGCGTTACTGAGGCCGCATTGAGCTTGCGGGCAAAGCTGTCAGAGATCTCATCAAGTTCACGATAGCTCAGGCGGTCATGGCCATCGGAGGCTGCGGTGGCGTGGGGAAACCGCCGAACTTGATCGGTGAATAAATCCAGAAAATTTTCCATATCATCCATGTCTTATGGTTTAAATTTCGGTGCTTGTGTCTTTCAGGATCCTTCCCGAAGGTATTTATTCACCCCCAAATACCAAAGTAATCGAGACAACAGCGCGAATCCGACAGTCGCCAACAACGCCCCCAGCAAGGAACCGCCCGTGGTCATCCCCATCGCGGATTGCGCTGGCACTTCCATGATGAAAAAGACAGGCACCACCGTCATGATCACCACCTGAATCCACTCCGGGTAAGCACCGGATGGAAAACGTCCGGTGGTCAGGAACATGAACAGCAGATGAGAAACGTTGCTGGTTTTCTTCGTCCAGAACGCCAGGCTCGCGATGCTGAACCAGACCGCATAGACCAACGCACAGGCCAGCGTTATGAAAATGCAGAAAGCCCCCAGCGTCTTCGCGGTCAATTGTCCTTGTGCAGAACTGCCGCCAAGCATCAACCCCAATCCCAGCAACACGCCAAAAACATGCCAAAGACGCAGCTGCCCAAAGGCCAGAATGGCTTGGATATCAATTGGCTTTGATAAATAAGTATCGATGGACTTACTGATGATTAACCGTGAGGCGGCCTCACAGTTGGGCAAGACAACCATTTGTACAAAAGATCGAATCAGGATGAACGCGCCGTACAGTACAATTGACTGTTCTTTGTTCCACCCGCCAATTTTGTCGACATTACCAAAGAAGATCTCGACCACTACATAGACGGACAAACCAAGAAGAGCTGTATTCAACAAACTTACAAATACCGGCACGCGATCTTTCAAGTTTTCTTTCAGCCTGGCTAACAAGAGCGCTCTAATAGCGCTTACCGTTTTCATTAGCCGAATACCGAATAGCGCTTGATACCCGCAACCCAAATAAAACGGGCCAACAAGGACAGAGCGACCACCAGGACAACCTGAAACAAGAGCCCGCTCATTAATTGTTCGACACTCAGCTCACCCATAATGATTCGGATAGGAAAGTTAATGATATAGGGAAACGGTGACCACTCCAGAATCAATTGCATCCACCCGGGATAAAGTGACAACGGCGCCAAAACTCCGCCAAACAAAGTCAGCATATAGGTCAACACCAAATCGAACGAACTGGCTTGATCCGACCAGAACGCCGCAAGCCCGCCAATGAAATAGAGTAAATAGTTTATTGCAAAACCCAGAACAACCCCCAGCAAGGCAGGGAACAGATAAACCACATTAAAATAGGAGCCCGCCTCCGAAAAAACGAAGACCCCGGCCACCAGAAAAAATATCGGAATCACTCTGACAAAAGCGGAAGCCAGCTCACTCAAAAAGTAGTAGAGACCAATATTGAATGGTTTTAAAAGAAAGCTTCCAATATCACCCGAGTGAATATCACTCTCGACCTCTTCTGCCGCCGTGCTTGACACTATTTCACCGATCAGAAAAACAAGTGTAAAGTAAGCAGCAAACTTGGCGGGAGTGAAACCATCCAACGCGGCATCCTTCGCGATACCCATCCAGATAACCATCATGAATAACGGTACTAACGAGGCCAGCACCAGTACGAACAGTTCCGCACGATGTGCAACTTTACGGCGAATGGCTGTACGGGCAACGCCCGCGACTTTCATTACGAACCGGCTCATGCAACGCACTTCCCGGACGCACCCTCAGCCCGCATGACGGCTTCTGCCTGTGAGTCCTTGAACAGCTTCAGAAGGGCCTCTTCGATAGGCGGATCACTGATGGAAATATCTAACACAGACTGCTCCGCCAGCACCCGCGAGCAGACGGAAACCACGTCCGACGCAGGGACCATGAACTCATGTACAAAGCCATCGCCGGAACGGACCATCCCGTATTTGCCGAGTGTCGAAGCCATGGCTGCTTCGGACAGCTCCACCGTGATGATGCGGTGATTGGACATACGTTTGCGCAAAGACTCCAAGGTATTGTCAAACGAAATCCTGCCGTCCGACACGACAATGACCCGCTCACATAACGCTTCGATGTCCTGCATGTAATGCGACGTCAGAAGTACACTTACATTTCTCTCGCGACTGTAGTCTTTAATGAAGGAGCGGACTATTTTCTGGACCCCTACATCAAGCCCGATAGTTGGCTCATCCAGAAATAAAATTTTCGGCTCATGAATCAACGAGGCAACCAGCTCGCACTTCATCTTCTCGCCAAGAGAGAGCGTACGTACTGGTGCCTTGGCCAGTTTGGAGACTTGCAACAATTCATCCAGATAGCCATAGACCTGCTTGAACTGTTCATCAGGGATTTCAAATATCTTCTGATTCAGCCGAAATGTTTCCATTGCCGGCAGATCCCAAATCAATTGCTGGCGCTGCCCCATGATCAGCGAAATTGATTTGAGGAATTCTTTACTACGTAGTTTAGGCGTATAGCCCAATACCGAGATTTGTCCAGCTGTCGGATGGAGCAAGCCCGAAAGCATTTTCAGGGTAGTTGTTTTCCCCGCACCATTGGGGCCAAGAAAGCCAACTACTTCACCTTGACCGACGGTAAATGAAACATCATCAACGGCAGTCTTCTCGGAAGACCGGGGAGAAACAAGATTTGTCAGCCAACCGAAAGCCCCTTCAGAGCGCTCTTTGATTCGGTAAGTCTTCGACAAACTCTTAACACTTATGCAATCCATTGCTTATCAGACCCTGAAAAAAATGAGCTATCCATTGCGCATATCATCTCAACGTGCGCTTTGATATCACGCACCGCTCTATGCCGTCAAGAAACACCACTGCACATTTAATTTTTCAATTCGCCCCACTGGCTATTCATTGCTATCGCCAGGTGATTTTGAAGGTTTCGCAAGTCTAATTCGCATCAATACGCAATGTACGACTGCTCTCATTATTTGCGACTCACCCCCTAAAACTAGTCGCACGCGTTTTCATTGTCGAGGGCAAAAAGAACGAGAAAAACAGAAGAGGACTGGAACTACGATCCAAGGAAAAAAAGCTTACAGGAATTTCTGGCAACGAAGGATTTTGCCAGTGCTGATGGGCCATAAGCCCTTTCATTTGAGTACGTGGTCGTTCCCCTCCTTCGATTGAACCTCAGGCGCGGAAGAAGGGAGACTCTTTACTCTTTACGCCTTACGTCTGACTGTCGCCATCATCCGGATTATCAGTGTCTGGGTCGTCGGTGGTCGAGTCGTCATCCTCCGAGCTGCCCGATTCCGATGCGGCGAGCATCAGCTCGCTGTGCACGCCTTGCCCGCTCCAGGCCTGCTCATCATGGTTCGTGCACTCCGCCCACGCCGCTGACGTGCCGAGGGATAGCATCACCAAAACCTTCAGCAGCAACACTATGCGTTGAATAATGCTCATAGCCGATTCCATCCTTTCTTGGGTGAAGCATGGGTGCCGGAATGGCGCAGAGAGAAATTTAGCGCGATTCTCCAGATAGGACGCTAACGAAGGTCGGGAAATGCCGTGAGAAGGGAGATTGGTTTCGAATAATGCCTATAACCAGATCAACTAAGTGATGCGGGCTCGCCGAGCACGGAAGGAAGAACCCTGTTGCGCCCGGACAACCGAGTCGCTTCGGTGCGGTACACAGCCCAGACAATAAAAAGCCCCGAGACTCGCGCATCGGGGCTTTGGGGTTTGCAACTCGGCGCTTAGTGATGCTCACGCGTCGCACGGAATTTCACGTCCGGCCAGCGCTCTTCCATCAGTGCCAGGTTGACCCGGGTCGGGGCCAGGTAGGTCAGGTGACCGCCGCCGTCGAGGGCGAGGTTTTCCACGGCCTTGTTGGTGAATTCCTCAAGCTTCTTCTTGTCGCCGGACTCGATCCAGCGCGCGGAATACACGGTGATCGGCTCGTAGGAGCACTCGACCTTGTATTCCTCTTTCAAGCGGCTGGCGACCACATCGAACTGCAGCACACCGACGGCGCCGAGAATGATGTCGTTGCTGCGCTCGGGGAAGAACACCTGGGTGGCGCCTTCTTCGGCCAGTTGCTGCAAGCCCTGACGCAGTTGCTTGGATTTCAGCGGATCGCGCAGGCGCACGCGGCGGAACAGTTCCGGGGCGAAGTGCGGGATGCCGGTGAAACCCAGGGTTTCGCCTTCAGTGAAGGTGTCGCCGATCTGGATGGTACCGTGGTTGTGCAGGCCGATGATGTCGCCGGCGTAGGCTTCTTCCAGTTGCTCACGCTCAGAGGAGAAGAAGGTCAGCGCGTCGCCGATCCGCACGTCCTTGCCGGTGCGCACATGGCGCATCTTCATGCCCTTTTCGTATTTGCCGGAGCAAATACGCATGAAGGCAATGCGGTCGCGGTGTTTGGGGTCCATGTTCGCCTGGATCTTGAACACGAAACCGCTGAACTTCTCTTCCACTGGCTCGACGGTACGCTCGTTGGCGACACGGGCCAACGGTTGCGGCGCCCAGTCGACCACAGCGTCGAGCACGTGATCGACACCGAAGTTGCCCAGCGCGGTACCGAAGAACACCGGGGTCAGTTGGCCGTCGAGGAATTCCTGTTGATTGAATTCGTGGCAGGCGCCCTGCACCAATTCCAGCTGCTCGATGAAACGCTCGTACTCGTCACCCAGGTGCGCGCGCGCTTCATCGGAATCGAGCTTCTCGATAATTTTGGTTTCGGTGCGCTCATGACCGTGGCCGGCGGTGTAGACAATGATGTAGTCGTCGGCGAGGTGATAAACGCCTTTGAAATCGCGGTAGCAACCGATCGGCCAGGTGATCGGCGCGGCTTTGATCTTCAGGACCGCTTCGATTTCGTCGAGCAGTTCGATCGGATCGCGGATGTCACGGTCGAGTTTGTTGATGAAGCTGACGATCGGCGTGTCACGCAGACGGCAGACGTCCATCAGGGCGATGGTCCGTGGTTCTACACCCTTACCGCCGTCGAGGACCATCAATGCCGAGTCCACCGCAGTCAGGGTGCGGTAAGTATCTTCGGAGAAGTCTTCGTGGCCCGGGGTGTCGAGCAGGTTGATCATGTGGTCGCGATACGGGAACTGCATGACCGACGTGGTAATGGAAATACCCCGTTGTTTTTCCATTTCCATCCAGTCGGAGGTGGCATGGCGGTCGGACTTGCGAGATTTCACCGTGCCGGCAACCGCAATCGCCTTGCCCATCAGCAAGAGCTTCTCGGTGATGGTGGTCTTACCGGCATCGGGGTGGGAAATAATGGCGAAAGTGCGGCGTTTCGCGACTTCGGCGGCCTGTTTGGTCATAGGAAATCGCCTGGCGGTGATTCAAAAAAGGGCCGCGATTATAGCCCAACTTCATCGAATAACCGAACCGTTGAGCACATTAGAGGTGGCCAAATGCTGCTTCAGATGGGAACCTTTCAGGGCGTGGAGGCGTCCACTGCCCTGTTACGACCATCGTCAGGGTTTGAAAAATCAGCAAGTTAGCCTGACGAGGCTGCGCTTATGGCTCGATCTCATGCGGTTTCATCGGCATGAAGAGCTGCTTCTCGCGAACGTTGATAATCCCGGCAGCCAGGAATGGCATTGCCACTCGGGACTGCGTTTGCCGACAAAGAAAAAAGGAGTCCGCCTGTGGCTATTCGCTATGGCAAAGGGCTGATAGGAGGTGCGGTTGTCGTCGCCCTCCTGGCCCTGCTGGTCCACTGGATTGGCATCAACACGATCGAACAGTACCGCGACGATTTGTTGTTTTACCTGCAAGCTCATCTGATTCTTGTCCTCGCTTCCATGCTGGCCGCCCTTGTTGTGGGCATCCCCGCCGGTATCTTCCTCAGCCGCCCGACCATGGTTGGCCGCGCCGAACGCTTCATGCAGATCTTCAACATCGGCAACACCGTGCCGCCGCTCGCCGTACTGGCCATCGCCCTGGGCATCCTCGGCATCGGCAGCGGTCCGGCAATCTTCGCTCTGTTCCTGGCTTCGCTGTTGCCGATTGTGCGCAACACCTATGAAGGGCTGAAAAACGTTCAGGGTTCGCTCAAGGAAGCCGCCGTCGGCATCGGCATGACCCCGACTCAGGTGCTGTGCCGGGTCGAATTGCCGAATGCCGTGCCAATCATCATCGGTGGCGTGCGCGTGGCGCTGGCAATCAACGTCGGGACCGCGCCGCTGGCGTTCCTGATTGGCGCCAACAGTCTGGGCAGCCTGATTTTCCCCGGCATCGCCCTGAACAATCAGCCGCAACTGCTGCTCGGCGCGGCCTGCACCGCCCTGCTGGCCTTGCTGCTCGACGGTCTGGTGACACTCGCCAGCCGCCTCTGGCTCGAACGCGGCCTGCGCCCGTCTTAAGCCTCGGCAAAGGAATTCTCATGAAGACATCAAGCTTTTTACTAGGCTGCGTTCTGCTGTTCGCAGGAATCGCCCAAGCCGCTGAAAAACCGCTGATCCGCATCGGCGCCCGGGTGTTCACCGAACAAACCCTGCTGGCGGAAATCACTTCCCAATACCTGCGCACCAGGGGTTACGACACCCAGGTGACCGGCGGCCTGGGCAGCAATCTGGCCCGCAGCGCCCACGAAAGTGGCCAACTGGACATGCTCTGGGAATACACCGGCGTGTCACTGGTGGCTTACAACCATGTCACTGAAAAACTCGACAGCGCGCAGTCCTACCCCCGGGTGAAAGAACTCGACGCGAAAAAAGGCCTGATCTGGTTGACTCCGTCGAAATTCAGCAACACCTACGCCCTGGCCCTGCCGGAAAAAACCGCGAAGGCTTACCCGCAGATAAACACCATCAGCCAGTTGAACGAGGTGTTGCAAGCCGAGGCGAAGACTAATCATCTGGTCGCGCTGGACACCGAATTCGCTAACCGTTCCGACGGTCTGGGCGGCATGGTTGATCTCTATGGCATGAACCTGACCCGCAACAACATTCGCCAAATGGATGCCGGGCTGGTCTACACCGCCCTGCGCAACGGCCAGGTGTTCGCCGGCCTGGTCTACACCACCGACGGTCGCTTGAACGCCTTCAAACTCAAGTTGCTCGAAGACGACAAGCATTACTTCCCCGACTACACCGCCGCGCCGGTGGTGCGCCAGGCCTACCTCGATGCCCACCCGAAACTCGCCGAAGAGCTCAAGCCACTGGCCGAACTGTTCGACGACGCCACCATGCGCCAGCTCAATGCGCGGGTCGATGTCGATCACGAAAGCCCTTCATCCGTTGCCGCCGATTTCCTGCGCCAGCATCCACTGCTGCCTGTTCAATAAGGCAGAGGAGAAAAAGACATGGAATTTCTCAACGCCTTTTCCCATCTCGATTGGCCGCTAGTGCTGCACCTGACCTGGCAGCACATCACCCTGGTTGGCATCGCGGTAACGCTGGCGATTCTGGTCGGCGTGCCGCTGGGCATCCTGATGACCCGCTTCCCGACATTGGCCGGCCCGTTGCAAGCCAGCGCCACGGTTTTGCTGACCGTGCCGTCGATTGCGCTATTCGGCCTGCTGTTGCCGTTCTATTCCAGGTTCGGCCAGGGCCTGGGCCCGATGCCGGCAATCACCGCCGTGTTTCTCTACTCGCTGCTGCCGATCATGCGTAACACCTACCTGGCGCTGACCGGCGTGGAACCCGGCATTCGCGAAGCCGCCCGCGGTATCGGCATGACCTTCGGCCAGCGCCTGCGCATGGTCGAACTGCCCATTGCCGTGCCGGTGATCCTCGCCGGTGTACGCACCGCCGTGGTGATGAACATCGGCGTGATGACCATCGCCGCCACCATCGGCGCCGGTGGCCTCGGTGTACTCATCCTCGCTTCCATCAGCCGCAGCGACATGTCGATGCTGATCGTCGGCGCGGTGCTGGTCAGTCTCCTGGCCATCTTCGCCGACCTGCTTCTGCAACGGCTGCAACGCACGCTGACTCCAAAAGGACTGCTCAAATGATCGAACTTCAAAACCTCAGCAAGACCTTCCAAAGCAACGGCAAAGATGTGAAAGCCGTGGACTCGGTGAGCCTGACCGTCAATGAAGGCGAGATCTGTGTGTTCCTGGGACCATCGGGCTGCGGCAAAAGCACCACGCTGAAGATGATCAATCGCCTGATCAAGCCGACCTCCGGCAAGATCCTGATCAACGGCGAAGACACCACCGACCTCGACGCCGTGACCCTGCGCCGTAACATCGGTTATGTGATCCAGCAGATCGGCCTGTTTCCGAACATGACCATCGAGGAAAACATCACCATCGTTCCGCGCCTGCTCGGCTGGGACAAACAGAAATGCCACGACCGCGCCCGCGAGTTGATGAGCATGATCAAGCTTGAACCCAAGCAATACCTGACTCGCTACCCCCGTGAATTGTCCGGCGGCCAACAACAGCGGATCGGTGTGATTCGTGCGTTGGCGGCAGATGCGCCGCTGTTGTTGATGGACGAACCGTTCGGCGCGGTCGACCCGATCAACCGCGAGATGATCCAGAACGAGTTCTTTGAAATGCAACGGGCACTGAACAAGACCGTGATCATGGTCAGCCACGACATCGACGAAGCCATCAAGCTCGGCGACAAGATCGCGATCTTCCGCGCCGGCAAGTTGTTGCAGATCGACCACCCGGACACCTTGCTCGCGCATCCGGCGGACGATTTTGTCAGCAACTTCGTCGGCCAGGACAGTACGCTCAAACGCTTGCTGCTGGTGAAGGCTGAAGATGCGGCGGACAACGCGCCGTCGGTGAGCCCGGAAACCCCGGTGGCCGAAGCGCTGGAATTGATGGACGAACTGGACCGCCGCTACGTGGTGGTGACCTGCGCCGAGAACAAGGCCTTGGGCTATGTGCGTCGGCGCGACCTGCATCGCCAGACCGGCACCTGCGCGCAATACCGGCGCGAGTTCAACGCCACCGCGGCGTATGACGAACATTTGCGCATCCTGCTGTCGCGTATGTACGAGTTCAACCGCTCGTGGTTGCCGGTGATGGATGCCGAGCGGGTGTTTCTGGGGGAAGTGACTCAGGAATCGATTGCGGAATATTTGAGCTCCGGCAAGTCTCGTGGGGGCAAGACCAGCATTGTTTCGCCAGCGGAAACTGCGTTGACCTGACTTGTATGAGGCTCTAGTGCTTTTGTGGCGAGGGAGCTTGCTCCCGTCCGGCCGCGAAGCAGTCGTGAAGTCAGCCGATGCGATCCTTCTGAAGAACCGCATTGCCTGATTTTGGGGGCGCTACGCGCCCCAGCGGGAGCAAGCTCCCTCGCCACAAAAGCCAAGCAAGCTCCCGTCTAAAATCCTTGTCTTGGGAACATCACACTGTCACGCAGGTCGGTTACATCAGTAGCTGTCAGGGACCGCACGACGGAAGCGTGCAAAAACGCGACATTTTTTGTTGATCTCAAGCCCCTCACGCCCTAAAGTTCGCGCCGAACGTCCATGCTGGAAACGATCCATCCGGCTCAAGTACTGACGACGAGACAGCAAGGCCAAGGGAAGCACCGCCTCCCATGGCCTTTTTGCTTTCGGCGACATGCCTTGGGAAGTAGGCGAACCAAAGTGGGGATACGGAGGGCGTTCATTTGCACCCATTGATAATTTCAGTTTGCCAGTAGGAGTTCCCAGCATGTCGATCAACGTCGAAGACTATTTCGCGCGCGAAACCTTCCAGAAAATGAAGGCCTTCGCCGACAAACAAGAAACCCCGTTCGTGGTGATCGACACCGCGATGATCGCCCAGGCCTATGACGACCTGCGTGCCGGTTTCGAATTCGCCAAGGTCTACTACGCGGTCAAGGCCAACCCGGCCGTGGAAATCATCGACCTGCTCAAAGCTAAAGGCTCGAGCTTCGACATCGCCTCGATCTATGAGCTGGACAAAGTGCTGAGCCGTGGCGTCAGCGCCGACCAGATCAGCTACGGCAACACCATCAAGAAATCCAAAGACATTCGTTACTTCTACGACAAAGGCGTTCGCCTGTACGCCACCGACTCCGAAGCCGACCTGCGCAACATCGCCAAGGCAGCTCCGGGCTCGAAAGTCTACGTGCGTATCCTGACTGAAGGCTCGACCACTGCCGACTGGCCTTTGTCGCGCAAATTCGGCTGCCAGACCGACATGGCCATGGACCTGCTGATCCTGGCTCGTGACCTGGGCCTGGTGCCGTACGGCATTTCGTTCCACGTCGGTTCGCAGCAGCGCGACATCAGCGTCTGGGACGCGGCAATCGCCAAGGTCAAAGTGATCTTTGAACGCCTGAAAGAAGAAGACGGTATCCACCTGAAGCTGATCAACATGGGTGGCGGCTTCCCGGCCAACTACATCACCCGCACCAACAGCCTGGAAACCTACGCGGAAGAAATCATCCGCTTCCTGAAGGAAGACTTCGGCGATGACCTGCCGGAAATCATCCTGGAGCCGGGCCGTTCGCTGATCGCCAACGCCGGCATTCTGGTCAGCGAAGTGGTATTGGTGGCGCGTAAATCCCGTACCGCTGTAGAGCGATGGGTGTACACGGATGTGGGCAAGTTCTCCGGCCTGATCGAAACCATGGACGAAGCCATCAAGTTCCCGATCTGGACCGAGAAGAAAGGCGAGATGGAAGAAGTGGTCATCGCCGGCCCAACCTGCGACAGCGCCGACATCATGTACGAAAACTACAAGTACGGTTTGCCGCTGAACCTGGCGATCGGTGATCGTTTGTACTGGCTGTCGACCGGTGCGTACACCACCAGCTACAGCGCCGTCGAGTTCAATGGCTTCCCGCCGCTGAAGTCGTTCTACGTGTAAGCACTGCACGCAGAAATCAAAAAGCCCATGACGTGTCATGGGCTTTTTTGTGCCTGTGCTGATCGCTCCCACACGGGGCGTGGGAACGATCTATCCTGGCGTCAGCTCCCGAGCACGCTGTTGATACTCGATAGCCAGCCCATGAATTCTTGGATCGGTCGACGTCAATAGCGCCTTGCTTGCCACCCGCAAGAAATTCAAATTCCCGCCATCCAAGGCCTTGCGTAACCAGTCCAACGCCTCGTCGACCTTGCCTTCATCCGCCAACACCGCCGCATAACTGAACTGACCGCGAAAATCCCCTCCTTCAGCCGAGCGTCGATACCAGTCACGGGCAGCATGCGGATCTGCCGGGCAATCGTGCCCCTCTTCCAGATATCGCCCCAGCAGGTTCATCGACTTTGCGTGGCCCAATTCAGCGGCACGCCGATAGAGATTCAGCGCTTGCACCTGATCCTCGACCACCCCGCGCCCGGTAGCCAGCAGATTGGCGTAGTTGTACATCGCCCAATCCAGTCCGGCCTCGGCGGCGAGGCGATAATGCCCCGCGGCGCTCGTGGCGTTGACGGTGCCCCCCCAGCCATGTTCATGACAACGACCGAGCATGTTGCGCGCCATCAAGTGCCCGCGCTGAGCCGCAATCTCGAACCAGCGCAGCGCCAGCGGCTGATCCCGCTCGATACCCCGCCCGTCCAGCAAAATCTGTCCCAGCAAGGCCTGGGCATCCAGCACACCTTCACGGGCGGCGATCA
The DNA here is from genome assembly GCF_030687165.1 of Pseudomonas sp. FP1740. NCBI lineage: Bacteria > Pseudomonadati > Pseudomonadota > Gammaproteobacteria > Pseudomonadales > Pseudomonadaceae > Pseudomonas > Pseudomonas sp. FP1740. The sequence goes on along the minus strand of NZ_CP117461.1, from coordinate 906,381 downwards.
GAATCGCCTGGGCTGCGCGCGCCGGGCTTTCTTCCAGCATGGCCTTGAGGCGATCACCGTCGAGGGCTTCCTCGCGGCGCAATTGATAACTCATACCTCGACCCAGCGACGCAACAGGTTGTGGTAAGTACCGGTCAGGCGGATCAATGAAGGATGGTCGGGCATGCCCTGGGTCAGTTGCTGGATCGCCCCGTCCATCTCGAACAGCAAAGCGCGCTGGCTGTCTTCACGCACCAGGCTTTGCGTCCAGAAAAACGATGCGTAGCGGGTTCCACGCGTGACGGCGTTGACCTTGTGCAGGCTGGTGCCGGGATACAGGACCATATCGCCGGCCGGCAATTTCACGCGCTGAGTGCCGAAGGTGTCCTGGATTTCCAGTTCGCCGCCGTCGTAATCCTCCGGGTCACTGAAAAACAGCGTCGCCGACAGGTCGGTGCGCACCCGCTCGATGCTGCCCTTGGGCTGACGCACGGCATTGTCGATATGGAAGTCGAAACTGCCACCGGCCGTGTAACAGTTCAACAACGGAGGGAAGACCTTGTGCGGTAATGCCGCTGACATGAACTGCGGATTTTTCCACAGCCGTTCGAGCATCGCCGCACCGATTTCCTTGGTCAACGGATGTCCTACAGGCAATTGCAGATTGTGCTTGGCCTTCGCCGACTGATAACCGGCGGTAATTTTGCCATCGGCCCAATCCGCCTGCGCCAGGGCCTTGCGAATACGCTGCACTTCTTCTTTCGCGAACACGCCGGGAATGTGCAACAACATGGAAAGACACCTGAAAGCAAAGGGACGCTAATGGTATTGATTCTTATTACTTATGTAAAACCCAAGAGACGAATGAAACCGCAAAAACCGTAAAGGCAAATTGTAAAGAATGTAAATTCGGCGCGAATAGCAACGTCTCGCAATTGATACAGATACGCATTTACTCTACATTCCGCGACCTCAAATCCTTGGGGAGGGGAATTCACATGTCACGCCAACAACCACAATCAACGGTCAGTTCACCGCGTTTGCTCGCGTCTGCAATTGGCGTGGCAATCACTGCCGGTTCTGCGGGCCACATGGTTTTCGCGGCCGAGAAGACCGACGAAAAAGCACCCGGCAATGCGATATCCCTGGACGCCACCAGCGTTGTAGGCGAGCAGGATGACACCTCCTACAAGACCGATACCTCGGCCTCCAGGAAGTACACCGCGCCACTGCGCGAGACGCCGAAAAGCGTCACCGTGATCCCGCAACAAGTGATTCGCGACACCGGCGCCACCAGCCTGGTCGACGCCCTGCGCACCACCCCGGGCATCACCTTTGGTGCCGGCGAGGGTGGCAACCCGGCCGGTGATCGTCCGATCATTCGCGGCTTCAACGCCGAAAGCGATGTGTTCATCGACGGCATGCGCGACGTGGCGTCCCAGAGCCGCGAGATCTTCAACGTTGAATCGATCGAGGTCAGTAAAGGCCCGGGATCAGCCTTCACCGGCGCCGGTTCCACCGGTGGCAGCCTGAACCTGGTGAGCAAGACCGCCAAACTGGGCAATGCCTACAACGGCGGCTTCACCTGGGGTTCGGACCAGACCAAGCGCACCACCCTCGATCTGAACCAGCAGATGACCGACACCTCGGCGTTCCGGCTGAACCTGATGAAGCACGAAGCCAACGTCGCCGGGCGTGATGCCGTGGACGTCAGTCGCTGGGGCGTGGCACCGTCCTTCGCCTTCGGCCTGGGCACCGACACCCGCTTGATCGTCGGCTACTACCACGTCGAAACCGATGACATGCCCGACTACGGCATCCCGTTGACCTTGAGCCCCAACCGCAGCAAGTACAACGTCGACAAGCCGGCCAACGTCAACCGCGACAACTTCTACGGCCTCACCGGCCGCGACTATCGCCAGACCAGCAACGACAGCGGCACGATCAAGCTCGAGCACGATCTGAACGATAGCCTGACCGTGTCGAACAGCTTCCGCATGTCCCGCTCGACCCTGGACTACATCGTCACCAACCCGGACGACAGCAAGGGCAACGTCGCCAACGGCAGTGCCTACCGTGGCGCGAAGAGCCGTAACTCGACGTCCAGCGGCTGGATCAACCAGACCGACCTGAGCGCCAAATTCAACACCGGCGCCATCGAGCACAGCCTGGTGAGCGGTCTGGAGTTTTCCTATCAGGACACCCACAACCGCCCGTACCTCCTGACCTCCAGCGCCAGCGGCACCCGGTGCAACCGCGCCCTGTTCAACTCCGGCGACTGCACCAGCCTGTACAACCCGACGCCTGGGGATAACTGGAACGGCACGATCACCGACAGCAAAGCCTTCACCGACACCGACACCAAGACCGCCGCGGCTTACGTGTTCGACACCCTGAAGTTCAACGAGCAATGGTCCCTGAACCTGGGCCTGCGTTATGACAACTACCAGGTCGAATCCAGCGGCTTCGCCAACGCCAGCAGCACGGCTCCAGCGGGCAGTTTCTCCCGTCAGAACACCAGCGACCTGGTGAACTACCAGATCGGCGTGGTCTACAACCCGCTGCCAAACGGCAGCCTCTATGCCGCCTACTCGACGTCCAGCAACCCGGCCGGCGAAACCAGCGGCAACGGTGGCCTGGAACTGGCGGCGAACAACAGCAGTCTGGACCCGGAAAAGAACCGCAACTACGAGATCGGCACCAAGTGGGACTTCTTCGGTGACGACCTGTCGCTGACCGCCGCACTGTTCCGCACCGAGAAAACCAACGCGCGTATCAACGATCCGGACGGCGGCACCACCCAAGTGCTGGACGGCGAACAGCAGGTCAATGGCCTGGAACTGACCTACACCGGCAAGCTGACCCGTAACTGGCGAGTCTTCGGCGGCTACACCTACATGGACAGCGAAGTGGTCAAAACCACCCTCGCCGCCGATGAAGGCAACCACATGCCAAGCACCCCACGAAACAACTTCACGTTCTGGTCGACCTACGACCTGGTGCCGGACAAGTTGACCGTCGGTGCCGGTGCGACCTTCGTCGATTCCCAGTTCGGCAACGTCGCCAACTCGGTGGAGATTCCGTCCTATTGGCGTTACGACGCGATGGCCAGCTACCGCCTGACCAAGAACGTCGACCTGCAACTCAACGTACAAAACCTGGCCGACAAGCGTTACTTCGACCAGGTATTCCAGACGCACTACGCCCACGTGGCGCCGGGCCGCACTGCTCTGCTGAGTGCCAACTTCCACTTCTGATAACAGAAGCGTGAAGACCAAAGCGCTCAGGCAAAAGCCCCGTTCATCAAAGTGAACGGGGCTTTTGCGTGTAAAAAAGAATGCTTCTCGACAACTCACGGCATAATGCGCGCCGTGATGATGACTTTTGAACGAACAAGGCGAGCGACGTGTTGAAGAAATCCCTGTTCCAGTTGCACTGGTTTTTCGGCATCAGCGCCGGACTGGTCCTGGCCCTGATGGGCATTACCGGGGCGGCAGTATCGTTTCAGGACGAAATCCTGCAAACGCTGAACCCCTCCGTGCTGCACGTCGAGAAGCAGATCGCCGGCGTGCTGCCACCGGCCGAACTGGTGGAGAAAATCGAAAGCGCTTCGGGCAAGATCGTCTCGATGCTCTGGGTCGAGACCGACAGCGGCAACGCTGCGCGGGTGATCTTCACAGCGCCGCCCGGCGAACGTCGCGGGCAGATGCGTTATTTCGACCCGTACACCGCCGAGTTCATGGGCGACGTCACCGGCCAGGACTTCTTCGGTCTGATGCTGCAACTGCACCGCTTCCTCGCCATGGGTGATACCGGCCGGCAGATCACCGGCGCCTGCACGCTGATTCTGGTGTTCTTCTGTCTGTCCGGCCTGTACCTGCGCTGGCCGCGCCAGTGGAAAAACTGGCGCGCCTGGCTGACGCTGGACTGGAAGAAGAAGGGTCGCAGCTTCAACTGGGACCTGCACTCGGTGGCCGGTACCTGGTGCCTGGCGTTCTACCTTTTGGCGGCACTGACCGGGTTGTCCTGGTCGTACGAGTGGTACAACAAAGGGCTGACCAGGCTGCTTTCCGATTCGCCGCAAAACGAGCGGGTTCGCAGTGGTCGCAGCCCTGCACCAAGCGGCCCGGCCCCCACCGCCGATTACGCCGCGATGTGGAGCAGCATCTACAGCGCCGCCGGCCCTGGTCTTTCGTCCTACAACGTTCGGATGCCGCCCGTGGCCGGGCAACCGGCAACCGTGTTCTACCTGCTGAAGGATTCACCCCACGACCAGGCACGGAACCAGATCACCCTCGATCCGGTGACCGGCGCCGTCAGCCGTCATGACCGCTACAGCGACAAGAGCCTCAAGGCGCAGTTGCTGACCAGTATTTATGCACTGCACGTCGGCAGTTATTTCGGGTTGCTCGGGCGGATCATCCTGACCATCGCCGCGCTGAGCATGCCGCTGTTTTTCGTCACGGGCTGGTTGCTGTACCTGGACCGCCGACGCAAGAAACGTCAGATCAAGGAGGCCCGTAAAGGCCTTGAGCAACCGGGTAGCGACGCACCGGCATGGCTGATCGGCTTCGCCAGCCAGAGCGGGTTTGCCGAACAGCTCGCCTGGCAGACTGCCGGGCAATTGCAGGCCGCCGGATTACCGGTGAAAGTTCAACCGCTGGCCGATGTCAGCGAACAGGACCTGCAAAATTCCAGCAACGCACTGTTTGTGGTCAGCACCTTCGGCGACGGCGAAGCGCCGGACAGCGCCCGCGGTTTCGAACGTAAAGTGCTGGGGCGTGCACCGAGTCTTAAAAGACTGAACTATGCCGTGCTCGGCCTCGGCGACCGCCAGTATCAACACTTCTGCGGCTTCGCCCGTCGCTTGCACACCTGGCTGGGCGAACACGGCGGCAAGACCTTGTTCGCCCCGGTTGAAGTCGACGGTGGCGACCCTTACGCCCTGCGTCACTGGCAACAGCAACTCGGCCTGCTGACGGGTCAGGCGCTAGTCGACACCTGGCAAGCGCCCAGCTACGACAACTGGACCCTGACCCGCCGTGAGCTGATGAACCCGGACAGCAGCGGTGCTCCCGTGTACTTGCTCGGCCTCACCGCTCCCAGCCCCCGCAGTTGGCTGGCCGGTGATCTGGTGGAAGTGCTGCCGCGCAATGGTGCGTGGGCCATCGAGCATTTCCTCGACGGCCTGGGAATTGACGGTCGGGCCACGGTTGAACTCGATGGCCTGTCGCAGTCTCTGGAACAAGCCCTGGCCAGCCGCCAACTGCCCGATAACCTCGCTCATCTGGTCGGCCTGCATGCGCAGGCGCTGGTGAATGCGTTGGTGCCACTGGTCCTGCGCGAATACTCCATCGCCTCGATCGCCGCCGACGGCGTGCTGGAATTAATCGTGCGTCAGGAACGGCACCCAGACGGCAGCCTGGGCATCGGTTCCGGCTGGTTGACCGAACATGTCCCTGTGGGTAACCACATCAGCCTGCGGGTGCGGCGCAACAGTGGTTTCCATCTGCCGAACGAACCGGTGCCGATGATCCTGCTGGGCAACGGCACCGGCCTGGCCGGGCTGCGCAGCTTGCTCAAGGCACGGATTGCCGACGGGCAGCAGCGTCACTGGCTGCTGTTTGGCGAGCGTAATCGGGAACACGATTTTCTGTGCCGTGCCGAGCTGGAAGAATGGTTGATCAACGGTGATCTGGCGCGTCTGGACCTGGCGTTTTCCCGCGATCAGGCCGAGAAATTTTATGTACAGGATCGCCTGCGCGAATCTGCCGGTGAGCTGAAGAAATGGCTGGCCGATGGCGCCGCGATTTACATCTGCGGCAGTTTGCAGGGGATGGCGTCAGGGGTGGACCAAGTGCTTAACGACGTGCTGGGTGCGGATGAAGTCGAGCGCCTGATCGAACAGGGCCGCTACCGCCGCGACGTTTACTGAGAGCATGAAGAAATTAATCCTGACGTTACGTTAAGAACATAGCGTCAGGATTAGCCGAATCACTAAAAACAAAATTCAAGGAGCCTTTAAAGGATCGTTATTTATCACTCGTTTTTTAGTGTTCAAATATAGATCGAGATTTTTAATTTCACGTGGAGCAGGGCATTGAGCTTTAGAACAGTCGAACTCGCGGCACATCTTGTCACAATCATAAGACTTTACATTTCCCAGCTCATCAACAATGCAGGTGTCGCTGGTTCCACTCCGAAAAGCACCGTCACGATCATTATCTCTCCCGAACAAAATGCAATAAGCATCACCTGGCATACCGCCCCAGCAGAGATAACCACCGACTAACGCCCATTCTCCATTACATATACCTGCATTGGTTTCATTAGTATTTTTGCATGCAGTAAGAAAAATCGTACAAAAGATCAAGGATACAACGATCTTCCATGACAATCTTTGTTGCCCATTAAACAGCCTCATCATTAGCGCCTCGGTTGGTTTTAGATTTCAGTCTAAATAAAACCAACCAAATAACACCTGTTAGAAATAACAGTAAATTATATTCATTGGCTATAACCCGACAGGGTTCTTAGCCTGCAACTCTCACCCCGCTTGGACCGGTTGCAACTTCTGCTCGAATACCGACACCCCATCCAAATCCCGCAACACCACACTCATGTCCCCGGTCTGCCCGTCAATATTCACCTCGCCAAAAAACTGAAACCCGGCAAACGGCGAGGTGTTCTGCGCCGCTGGCGCCTTCTGGAACACCACCTCGGGGCCGAAGGTTTTATCCAGCGCATTCGGCCCGAAGCTCCCCGCATTCAGTGGCCCCGCGACAAATTCCCAGAACGGTTCGAAGTCCTGGAACGCCGCGCGATCAGGATGGTAATGGTGCGCCGCGCAATAATGCACATCCGCCGTCAGCCAAACGAAATTGCGCACCTGCTGCGCCCGCAGAAAGCCCAGTAATTCAGCGATCTCCAGTTCACGGCCCTGAGCCGGGCCTGGATCACCGTTGGCCACCGCCTCCCAACGCGCCACACCGGGGCTGACTTCGCCGTCCGGGACGCCGAGGCCGATGGGCATGTCGGCGGCGATGACTTTCCATTGAGCCTGGGAGCCTTTCAATTCACGTTTGAGCCAGTCCAATTGTTCGCGACCGAGAAACGGCTTGGCGGCACCGAGGTTGTCGTCGTTGGCACCTCGGTAGCTGCGCATGTCGAGCACGAACACATCGAGCATCGGCCCGTAACTCAGCTTGCGATAAATCCGCCCGCCACCGTCGGCGCTCTGCAAACGCATCGGCGCATATTCCAGCCAGGCCTGCCGTGCGCGGCCCACCAGGCTGTGGATATCTTTGCTCTTGTAGCGATCATCCAGTTGCTTGCCCGGCGACCAGTTGTTCACCACTTCGTGGTCGTCCCACTGCCAGATCTGCGGCACTTCGGCGTTGAAACGACGGACGTTTTCGTCCATCAGGTTGTAGCGGTAATTGCCGCGATACTCGTCGAGGGTTTCGGCGACTTTGCTCTTGGCTTCGCTGGTGACGTTGCGCCACACCCGGCCGCTTTCGGTGGTCAGTTGCGCCGGCACCGGGCCGTCGGCGTAGATGGTGTCACCGCTGTGGATAAAAAAGTCCGGCAGGCGCAAACGCATGGCTTCGTAGATGCGCATACCGCCGATGTCCGGGTTGATGCCGAAGCCTTGGCCAACCGTGTCGCCACTCCAGACGAAACGAATATTCCGCCGAGCGCTGGGCACACTGCGCAGATGGCCGAACCAGGGTTCGCTGGCGACACCGCTCTGGGCGTCTTCGAACGTCACGCGGTAGAAAATTGCCTGATCGGCAGGCAGGCCGGTGAGTTCGACCCGAGCGGTGAAATCGGTGCCGGCATCGGCCAATGGCGAGACGAATCGACGAGGGTTGCTGAACAGGCTACGCGTGTCCCATTCCACCACCATCCGCGCCGCACGATCGCTACGGCTCCAGATCATCGCCCGGTCGCCCAACAGGTCGCCGGACTGCACACCATCGGTGAGTTGCGGCCGATCCTTGACCGATGCAATCACCGCTGGCGCCAGGCCGGGCAGCAACAGCCCGGCTCCGACAGCTTGTATGACACGACGGCGGCCGAGGTCGAATTCGCTCATGGTGCTCTCCCTGAAAAAGGAAAACTAAAGCATGGCCGCATGAATCAGGTATGACACAGAAAAGATCGCAGCCGCCAGCAGCTCCAGGCTCGATGTACGCCGCCATATCGCGGTCGAACACTGTTCCGGGCAGGAGCTGCCAAAGGCTGCGATCTTTGGCTGTTAAGCGTTAGCCGGCTCCAGCGCCAGTTCCACTGTTTCCGGCCGCTTGAGCACCGAGTACACCACCGCCGTCAGCAGACTCCCGGCCACGATCGCCAGCAGATACAACAGCGCATGGTTGATCGCATTCGGAATCAGCATCACAAACAATCCACCGTGCGGCGCCATGAGTTTGCAGCCGAAGTACATCGACAACGCGCCGGTCAGCGCACCGCCGGCGATGCTCGCCGGAATCACCCGCAGCGGGTCTTTGGCCGCGAACGGAATCGCCCCTTCGGAGATAAAGCACAGCCCCAGCACCAGCGCCGCTTTACCGGCCTCGCGTTCCGTCTGGGCGAACTTGCGCCGAGCAATCAACGTGGCGATGCCCAGGCCAATCGGCGGCACCATGCCGGCGGCCATGGTCGCGGCCATCGGTGCATAACTCTGCGATGCCAGCAGCCCCACCGAAAACGCGTAAGCCGCCTTGTTGATCGGCCCGCCAAGGTCGACGCACATCATGCCGCCCAGCAGCACACCGAGCAGAATCGCGTTGGTGGTGCCCATGCTGTCGAGGAAATGGGTGAGCCCCGCAAGCATCCCGGCCACCGGTTTGCCAACCACGTAGATCATCACCAGACCGGTAAACAGGCTCGCCAGCAACGGAATGATCAGGATCGGCTTCAGCGCCTCAAGACTTTGCGGCAAGCGCGCATAACGGTTGATCGCCTGGGCCGCATAGCCGGCGATGAAACCGGCAATGATCCCGCCGATGAAACCGGCACCGAGCGTGCTCGCCAGCAAACCACCGATCATCCCCGGCGCCAGGCCCGGACGGTCAGCGATCGAGTAGGCGATGTAACCCGCCAGCAGCGGCACCATCAGTTTGAACGCGCTCTCGCCGCCGATCTGCATCAGCGCCGCCGCGAGCGTGCCTTGCTCCTTGAACGCGGTGATGCCGAACACGAAGGACAAGGCAATCATCAGACCGCCCGCCACCACCATCGGCAACATGTACGAGACACCGGTCAGCAGGTGTTTGTAGATACCGGTCTTCTCTTGCTTGGCCGGGCCTTTGGCGCCGGTCGCAGCGCTTTCCTGCTTGCCTTCGGCCAGAGCTTTGTTCAGCGTCGCTTCGGCCTGTTTCAGGGCGATGCCTGTGCCGCAGCGGTAGATTTTCTTGCCGGCGAAACGCTCGGTGGCAACTTCGATATCTGCCGCCAGCAGCACCACGTCGGCATCGGCAATCGCCTCTGCACTAAGCGGATTGCGTGCGCCGACCGAGCCCTGGGTTTCCACTTGCAGGTCGTAACCCAGACGCTTGGCCGCTTGCTGCAAGGCTTCGGCGGCCATGAAGGTGTGGGCGACACCGGTCGGGCACGCGGTGACGGCCACCAGGCGTGGCGCCTGTTTAGCAACCGCGGCAGGTTCAGCGGTGGCTGCGGGCGCGACGTAAACCTCGGCTTCCTCTACCCCACGGCGCAGCACGGCTTCGACATCTTGCAGGGCCTGGGCCGGGGTGCTCTGGAACACCCGTTTGCCGATAAACCGCGACATATCCACCGGCGCGCTGGTGACCAGCAACACCCACTCGGCGGCCTCGATGATCGCCGCCGACAATTGACGTTCCGGATGGGCTGCATCCACGACTTCGACACTGGTGCTCCAGCCCTGACGCTGGGCCGCTGCATCGAGCAGACGAGCACACAGCACACTGGTGACCATGCCGTTCGGGCAGGCCGTAACAATGGCTAATTTCATTGCAAACCCTCTTATTGTTCTGTCAGGGGGCGCACGCGCACGCCCTGTTCGAGCTGCGCCAGTTGCGCGGCGTCGCCGATTCCAAAACCGATCTGAGTCACGGCCATGGCGGCAATCGCGGTGGCGGTACGCAAGGTCTGTTCAGGCGTATCGGCACTGAGCAAGCCGTGCAACATGCCCGCCAGCAACGAATCCCCCGCACCGACGGTGCTGACCACGCTGACCTTGGGCGGTGTGGCGTGCATCGCCGAGCCGACACTGAACCAGTTCACCCCATCCGCACCGTGGGAAATCACCACGTGCTCGATGCCATGAGCATGCAAACGACTCGCGGCCTCGGCTTGGGCGCCCACGGAAACCACTTCGCAATCCAGTGCTTCAGCCAGCTCTTCGGTGTTGGGCTTGATCAGCCACGGGCCAGCCGACATGCCGGCGCGCAAGGCTTCACCGCTGGTGTCGAGCGCAACGTTCAAGCCGCGTTTTTTCAAGCGCAGGATCAACTCCCGCAACCATTGAGCACTCACGCCACGGGGCAAACTGCCGGCCACCACGACCGCGTCATGCCCTGGTGCAATCTGATCGAGCCGATCGAGCAAAGCCTGCTGCGCCGCTTCACTGACCCGCGGCCCCGGACCGTTGATATCGGTGATGCGCCCATCGTTTTCCGCCAGTTTGATATTGCTGCGGGTCTCGCCGGGGACGCGGATAAACGCGTCGGTGAAGCCGCGTTTGGCGAACAGGGTTTCGAACGCCTGAAGGTTATCTTCCCCGAGAAATCCGCTGACAGTCAGCTGATGCCCGAGGTCGGCCAGCACCTGCGCCACGTTCACCCCTTTACCGGCGGCATGGGTGTGCATTTCGTCGCTGCGATTGACCTGACCGGGCACAAGCACCGGCAATTGAACGGTAAGGTCCAGCGCCGGGTTGAGGGTCAGGGTTAAGATCTTGGCCATTACAGCGCCTCCACTAATGCGCGGACTTCGTTCGCGCTGCCCACGGCCAGAGCCTGCTGGGCAAGGGTTTGAGTCTGGGTCAGGCTAAGTTCACGAATGCGTGCCTTGACCTCGGCAATGCTGCGGCCCGACACGCTCAACTCATCCACACCCAGGCCCACCAGCACCGGCACCGCCAGCGGATCGGCCGCCAGTTCACCGCACACGCCGACCCACTTGCCATGAGCATGAGCCGCACGCACGGTGATGTCGATCAGTTGCAGCACCGCCGGGTGCAAGCCGTCAGCCTGGGCCGACAAAGTCGGGTGACCACGGTCGATGGCCAGGGTGTACTGGGTCAGGTCGTTGGTGCCGACGCTGAAGAAGTCCACTTCCTTGGCCAAGACCGGCGCCAGCAAGGCGGCCGACGGCACTTCGATCATGATCCCCAGTTGCAGATCGGCGACCGGGATTTCCAGACGCAGACGTTCGGTCATGTCCCGAGCCTGGCGCCACTCATCGACGCTGCCGACCATCGGGAACATGATCCGCAAGGGACGGTTATCCGCCGCACGCAGCAAGGCGCGCAATTGCGCTTCCATGACCTGCGGACGTTGCAGGGTCAGGCGAATGCCACGCACACCGAGGAACGGGTTCTCTTCTTTGGCGATCGGCCAGTACGGCAGCGGTTTGTCGCCACCGACATCGAGGGTGCGCACTACCAGCGGTCGCCCGGCCAGGCCATCGAGTACGCGACGGTATTCGACTTCCTGGGTGGCCTCGTCCGGTGCTTGTGAATGAGCCATGAAAATCAGTTCGGTGCGCAACAGGCCAATGCCTTCGGCGCCCTGCTCCACCGCGCTGGTGACGCCAGCGCTTTCACCGATATTGGCGAACACTTCCACGGGGTGGCCGTCGGTGGTCAGCGCCGGTTGATGGCGTTGTTCGGCGGCGGCTTTGAGGCGCAGTTCGCGGGTGTCGCGCTCTTCGGTGGCGCGCTGCAAGGTCGCGGCATCGGCGTCCACGTGCAGGCGGCCGCGTTGGCCATCGATCAACAGCGGCGTGCCCGGTTTCAGCAGCAACACGGCGGCGCCGGCGCCCACCAGTGCTGGAATACCCAGGGCCCGGGCGACAATCGCACTGTGGGCCGTGGCACCACCGCGAGCGGTGAGAATGCCGGCGACGCGCGTCGGATCAAGACGCGCCACATCCGACGGACCGACTTCGTCCATCACCAGAATGTACGGTTGCGCAGGCTCCGCAGGCGTTTCGACGCCACACAAATGCGCCAGCACCCGACGGCCAATGTCGCGCAAGTCGGCGGCCCGTTCGGCGAGCAACGCGTCCTGCAGCGCTTCCTGTTGTTTGGCGGCGGCTTCGATCACCGTCATCCACGCCGCTTCGGCGCTTTCACCTTGCTTGAGGCGGGTTTCGACTTCGTCGGTCAATTCCGGGTCGTCGAGCATTTCCTGATGGGTGATGAAAATCTCGCGAATCGCTTTGGCCTTGCTGCGCTCGATCAGACCTTCGATGTCACGACGCACATCGGCCAGCGCTTGCTTGAGACGCTCGCGCTCGATGGCCGCAGACTCACCGCGCAGCGGGTAATCGATGACTTGCAGCACTTGAATATGCGCCGGGCCGATGGCGATCCCCGGTGCCGCGGCAATCGCCTGAATCAGGCTGCCGGACTCTGGCGCGAACAGTGTTTCGGTGACCTCCACCTCTACGAGCACTTCGCGCTGCTGGCTCACCGCGGGCAGCGGCTCGACTTCTTCACCGAGGCCTTCTTCGATGGCCGCCAGCAAGGCCGACAAGGCGTCGGCGGCGATGACCGGTTCGGCGATGAGCTCCAGCACCTGACCGCGACGGGCGCCAAGGCTGAGCAGTTTGCTCAAACTCTTCACCGACACCGCGCTGTCGTGACCATCGACGATGCGTATACGGATCTCGCCTTCAAAACTTTTCGCCAGTTGCGCGAGGATCTTCGCCGGGCGCGCATGCAAACCGTGGGCGTTGGCCAGGGCAATGCGTGCGCTCGGCCAGTCCGCCGGCACTTCACCGCCAAGGACTTCCAGCACCGCGCGGCTACTGGTGGCACGGCCCAATTCATGGCCGCGACCTTCAATCAGCAACGCGCAAAGACGTTCGAGCAGTGCCTGGTGGGCTTCACCGAGGCTGGCCAGGCAGAACAGCCCGCTCAGCGGCTGACCGAGGTAGCGGATGGGTTTGTCCGGGGTAACGAACGCCAGGCCGGGACGCTTCACTGTTTGCTCGCTGTGCAGCCACCACAGGCCATCGCCCAGCGGCAGCGCTTCGACCTGCTGCAAGACGCCGGCAAAACCGTTGCTCACGCAATCGGCCTGACGCAGCAAACGGGCACCGCGCCAAACCAGCTCTTCGAAGTCATCGGCGGACACACCGAGGCCGATCATCTGTGCGTCCAGTGCCAGCTCTTGTGGCGCGCCTTGCAGCAATTTCAGCAAGGCTTCGGCGGAACTGGCGCGGCGCAGGGCCTGGCCCAGGTCGGTTTCACCGAGGGCACGGGTCAGCAGTTGCAGCAGGCGCAGGTGTTCATCGGATTTGGCGGCGATACCGATGGCCAGATAAACGATCTGGCCATTGCCCCAGTCCACGCCGTCAGGAAACTGCATCAGCCGCACGCCAGTGGCGAATACCTGATCGCGGGTTTCGGGAGTGCCATGGGGGATGGCAATACCTTGGCCGAGAAAGGTCGAGCCCTGGGCTTCCCGGGCCTGCAAGCCTGCAAGGTAACCGTCGGCCACCAGGCCATCGGTCACGAGTCGGTCAGCGAGCAATTGCAAGGCGGTGGCTTTATCCACAGCCGACTGGCCCATGGATATCTGCTCTATGGTGAGCTCGAGCATGCTTTCTCCTTTTTGGCGCCGTGTGACGCCAGGTATTGTTTTGATTGATTCAGCTTAGGCGTTTTGAGAACACCTTTTCAGACGCAGTTTTGGCGGTTTCGCGGCAGAACCGGCCAAAGCGACCTATAACGTAGAAAATACGCCTGCTGAAACGTTTAATCTAGAATCTTAGGCACGTTACTCGATAATGTCTCATCCTTGAAGTCCAATTATCGGATGTGCTGCGACAATGGTCGCCTGCCTCAATCGGGTAGGATTGGCGAAAATGTCGGGGCACGCTCTAAAAACAAGGAATACCGGGTTGAAACTCAGTGATATTGCACAATTGGCCGGTGTCTCCGTGACCACCGCCAGTTACGTCATCAATGGCAAGGCCGAACAGCAACGCATCAGCAGCGCCACCGTCGAACGCGTGCGGGCAGTGGTCGAACAACATGGCTTCACGCCCAACCCGCAGGCCGCCGGGCTGCGCAGTCGGCACACCCGCACCCTGGGCTTCATTCTGCCGGACCTGGAAAACCCCAGTTACGCGCGAATCGCCAAACTGCTGGAACAAGGCGCCCGGGCGCGCGGCTATCAGCTGCTGATCGCCAGCTCCGACGATGCGCCGGACAGCGAACGGCAATTGCTGCAACTGTTCCGCGCCCGCCGCTGCGATGCGCTGATCGTCGCCAGTTGCCTGCCAGCCGGTGACGACAGCTATCGCCAGTTGCAGGCCAAAGGCATTCCGATCATCGCCATCGACCGGGTGATGGAGCCCGAACATTTCTGCTCGGTGATCAGCGATGATCGCGAAGCCAGCCTGCACCTGACCCGCAGCCTGCTGACCCCGCTGCCAAAACAGATCGCGCTGCTCGGCGCACGCCCTGAATTGAGTATCAGCCAGGAGCGGGCAGCGGGCTTCAAGGAGGCGCTGAACGGTTTCAAAGGCGAGGCGCTGATCGAGCACGGCGAGTCGTTCAGCCGTGAGTGCGGCAAACAACTGATGGAAGAATTGATCCAACGCCTGGGCCATTTGCCGGATGCGCTGGTGACCACCTCCTACGTGCTGCTTCAGGGCGTGTTCGATGCCTTGCACGATTTCCCGCTGAAAAGCCGCCCGCTGCGCTTGGGCACCTTCGGTGATACGCAGTTGCTGGACTTCCTGCCACTGCCGGTCAACGCCATGGCCCAGCAGCATCAACTGATCGCCGACAAAGCCCTGGAACTGGCAGTGGCCGCCATCGAACAGGCCGATTACCAGCCCGGCGTGCAGGCCATCGCGCGGACGTTCAAGCAGCGTATTCTTCAGGACTGAACCGTGGAACTGATCGACACCCACACTCACCTGGACTTTCCGGACTTCGACCCGGATCGTCAGGCGCTGCTGGCCGAGAGCCGCGCCCTCGGCGTGCGGCGGATGGTGGTGCTGGGGGTGTATCGGGCCAATTGGCAGCGGGTCTGGGAGCTGGTGCAAAGCGATCCCGATCTGTACGCGGCGTTTGGTTTGCACCCGGTGTATCTGGATGACCATCGCCCCGAAAATTTGACCGAACTCGGTGACTGGCTGACGCGGCTAGCGGGCCATCGCCAGCTATGCGCGGTGGGCGAGATCGGTCTGGATTACTTCATCGAAACTCTGGATCGTGAACGTCAGCAAACGCTGTTCGACGCCCAACTGCAACTGGCGGCGGACTTCAATCTTCCAGCATTGATTCATGTGCGACGCAGCCACGCAGCGGTGATCGCCACACTCAAAAGGTTTCGCTTGAAACGGGCGGGGATCATTCATGCCTTCGCCGGCAGCCAGGAAGAGGCTCGCGAATACATCAAGCTCGGTTTCAAACTCGGCCTCGGCGGCGCCGCGACCTGGCCGCAGGCCTTGCGCATGCACCGGGTGATTGCCGGTTTGCCCCTTGAATCGGTGGTACTGGAAACCGACTCACCGGACATGGCCCCCGCCATGTTCCCCGGCCAACGCAACAGCCCGGCCCATTTGCCAGCGATCTGCGAGGCACTGGCCGCCATGATGGCGATCAGCCCAGAACGTCTGGCCGCCGCCAGCACGGCCAATGCCTGTGCGCTGTTCAACTGGTAATCCGTTGATTCCCACATTTGATCTGCTCTGATCGTTCCCACGCTCCGCGTGGTAATGCCTCCTGTAACGCTCTGCGTCACGCTTTTTGGACGCGGAGCGTCCCGGGCTGCATTCCCACGCAGAGCGTGGGAACGATCATGCTTAAACCCGGAAAGCGCTGATCAATTGCTTCAATTCCACCACCTGCGCCGACAATGCTCGGCTCGCATTCTCGGTCTGGTGGGCGCCTTCGGCGGTACGTTCGCCGGCGCGGTTGATCTCGACGATGTTCTGGTCGATGTCGTGGGCCACAGCGGTCTGCTGCTCTACCGCAGCGGCAATCTGCTGGTTCTGGTCGACGATCATGCCGACGGCGCCGAGGATGTTTTCCAGCGCCTGCTGGACCTTTTCCGACTGCCCGACCGTGCCGCTAGCCATCTGATGGCTGGTGCCCATTGCCTTGACCGCCGCACCGACACCGCTGTGCAACTTGGCGATCATCTGCTCGATTTCTTCGGTCGATTGCTGGGTGCGCTTGGCCAGGGTCCGCACCTCATCCGCCACCACCGCAAAACCCCGGCCCTGCTCGCCCGCGCGGGCGGCTTCGATGGCGGCGTTGAGGGCCAGCAGGTTGGTCTGTTCGGCAATGCTTTTGATCACCTCCAGCACACGACTGATGGACTGACTGTCGCTGGCCAGTTGATTGATCACCCGCACCGACTGATCGATTTCGCTGGCCAATGCCGCGATGCTGCCCTGCTGGGACTCCACCAATCCGCGACCGTTGATGGTCTCGTCATTGACGCTGTGGGCACTGCTGACGGCCGCGGAGGCACTGCGCGCCACCTCCAGGGAAGTGGCCGACATCTGGTTCATCGCGGTGGCGACCTGTTCGATCTGCGTACGCTGTCCCGCCACCGCCTGGTTACTCTGGGCGGAGACGCTTTCGACCTGCCCGGCCTGGCGCTCGACCTCGCTGACGGTCTGCCCCACTCGCTCGATCAGATCATGGATTTTCTTCACGGTACCGGTGAACACCTCGCCCAACTCGCCCAGTTCGTCGCGGCTGTTGGCGCTGAAGGTTACGGTCATGTCACCGGCCGCCACCTTGTCCATCACCGCGCCCAGACGCTTGAGGGTGGTGCGGGTCGAGGCGTAGAACCCGCCATAGAGGTAAAAAATCAACACGAACACCAGCGCCAGCGCCAGCGCCTGCAACACCATGTGGGTACGGTGCTGCTCCAGCCGCTGCTGCAACTGGGTGCCGAGAAACTTCAGGGTGGCTTCGTTGAGTTGATAGGTCTGGTCCATCAGGCCCGTGACCTGATCGAAAAAGGCCTGCCACGGCGCATCGAGGGTGTCGGCCATCACCACCTGTTCTTCGAACAGTTCACTGGCCTTTTTCAGGGAGGCCTTGCTGCTTTCTGCCTGAGCCGCCAGGGTTTCGTGAGCGGCTTTACTGGAACCCAGTGCGTCCTTCAACTTCAGGCCGTATTCGGCCTGAAGTTTCTCGATCTGCGCCAGCAACTCATCGAATCGGGTACTCGAGGCCGAATTGAGAAAACCCTGCCCCAGCGAGTAAGACCCCATCGCCCGGCCCTCGCCGAGTGTCTGGGTGACGGCCGGCGTGACGTTGGTAATGAGTTCGCTCAGCTGACGCATGTCGCTCTGGCTGTCGCGGCTCAGGCCGGCCTGACTGGCGATGATCTGGCTGAAAATCTGCGCGTTACCGAGCAACTTGCCGATCAGCGCACTTTTGCTTTGCAGGGAGTTTTCCGCCTGCTGGGCCTTGAACGCGGCGATCATTTCATCGCGTTTGCCATCGAAAAACGTGATTTGCTCCGGGTCAGTGGTCATCGCCGCCAACCCCTGCAAACGGCTCAGGACGCTTTGCTCCAGGGCACTGACCGTCGATTCGACATGATTGGCCTTGCCGGACTGGCCCAGGGTGACGTTGATCTGTACCAGGTTGTTCAGGGTCTCCAGGTCCCGACGCAGGCTCAGGCCGCTGCCCAACAGGTCGAGGCTCTGCAACTCGATCCGGGTGCCCTGGAATTCGCGATAGGAGTCGCGCACCAGATAGAAGTTGGTCACCAGCATCGGTACGAGGAACAGCACGCTGATCAGGCTGAACTTCATGCCGAAGCTCAGGCGGTTCATCAGCGCGACGGCGGGATAGAGCAAGCTCTTCACTGTGAAGTCTCCCTTTGATTTCTTATTTTTATTGGCAGGCGCGCAGAGACAGCAGATAGCCACTATTGGCGCTGCCTCTGTATAGCCTAAATCGGAAGGAGGTTTTGTAACTTAAGGTTAACGACAGGTCGCCGTTGTTGGAGCGGATGAGCCCCTGTGGCGAGCCCCCTCGCCACAAAAGCGTCCGTAGATTGGAGTCAGAACAAAACAGTCCACAACGCAAAACCGGCATACCAAAGCACTGCCGCGCGCAGCAGCAGTTCCCAGATCCGGTCCAGGCTGTTGATGCCGTCCGGGCCGACCACCGGCGCCGGAATTTCACCGGCAACCAGTCCGACCTTCTCGATCAGTTGGGCGGCGCTGATGTTCCAGTTCAGCAGCTCATGCAGCATCACCCGGCTGACCGCGACAAAGTTGCCGACCAGCGCGAAGCTCGCCGCCAGCAACCGCACCGGCACCCAATCGAACGCGTGGCGCAGTTGTGTCGCGCGCTCGACCACAGCCGGGTTCTGCCCATGCTCTTCGGCCAGCGCCAGCAATCGATAGCTCAGGGCCGCGACCGGGCCCAGCAGGAAGTACCAGAAGATCACCGCGAAAAAGCTCTGATAGGCCTCCCACAACAGATGCCCCTGCACCCGTTCCAGCAGTTGCTCGCCACTGTCGGCGCAGATATCCAGGTCGCGTTTGGCCACATGGGCGGCAGCCTGCAGGTCTTCCCGGCGCCAGGCATCGCGAAACGGCCCCAGGCCGGCCAGCAGATCGCCACGCCCCAGACTGTAAATCACCACCAACAGGTGCACGGGCAACGCCAGCAAGCCATAGGCCACCGGGTCCAGCACCACCAACAGCAATCCCAGCAGCGCCACCGGCAACAACACCAGCACCACCAGTATCAGCCACGGACGGTTGCTCATGCGTGGGCTCACTTCAAGCTTGTTCAGCTCGCGCACCCAACCCGCATCACGTTGAACCCGATGGCGCAGGGCCGAGAATTTCTCGATCCATACCGCTAACAGCAGCACCAGAAAACTCATTGTTGCTCCTCTTCTTCCTGAGCGGCTTTTGCCAGGGCCGCACGATAGCGTGCCCAGTCAAACGCCGGTCCCGGATCAGTCTTGCGCCCGGGTGCAATGTCGCTATGCCCGCAGATACGTTGCGCGGTGATGCCCGTGAAGGCGCTTTGCAACTGTCGGGTCAGGGCCGTCAACACTTGATATTGCGCATCGGTAAACGGTAGATCATCCGTGCCTTCAAGCTCGATGCCCACGGAAAAATCGTTACAGGTTTCCCGTCCCTCGAAACACGAAACGCCGGCGTGCCAGGCGCGCTCAAGACAAGAGACAAACTGAGTGACGGTGCCGTCACGTTCAATCAGAAAGTGCGCAGACACTCGCAGGTCGGCGATCCCTGCAAAGTAGGGATGTTCCGTGACATCCAGACGATTCTGGAAAAACTCCTGCACCTTGCCGGTCAGAAACTGCGCGGGCGGCAGACTGATGTTGTGGATCACCAGCAGGGAAATCTCGCCCTCGGGGCGCGCATTGAAGTTGGGCGAAGGGCATAAGCGCACACCCTGACACCAACCACTCGCGGGGTCCAACTGCATACAGGCTCCTTCAACGACGACTGTGTTGGCGCCCAGTATGCCGCGATAGACCCTCGGCGCGCGATCACTTGCCGCGATTGAGACGCCGCAGGTTGCCCAGCACCGATTCCAGCGCCCGATCGAACAGCAAGGTGTCGTCCAGCGTGCGCACCGCACCACGCCGAAACTCCAGGGCCAGGCCGGTACGGTTGTGCTCCAGCACTTTCATTCCGGTACGGTCGACAAAGATGTACTTGCCGGTGGATTCAATGATTGCCGTCAATTTACAACGCAGGGTGTTTTCTTCGTCTTCCTGAAACTCGACCCAGCACCCCGGGCGCAGTTGATCGACTTGCAGTAGCGCGGCATCATCCTCCGGCAAACGCACCGAGGCCGTTTCGACCGGGCCTTCGTCGGCAGTGCGAAGCACGATTTCCTCCTGCACTTCGACCATCATCGGCCCCTCGACAGGCGTGCTGTTCTGGCTCGGACGTTCAAACAGTTGAACGTGCAGGGCTTCCAGCTCGCTGAAAAACTCGCTGGTAGCGAACGGGTCGAATGCCGAGCTGTTCAGCCCATCGCGCAACGACTTGAGCAACCCTGGCACCAGCGCCAACAAGCGCAGGCTCGCATCGGGTTCGTCATGGCGCTGCACGCTCCAGATCAACTGCTCCATGGTCTGCACATCGGCGTGCCATTCGGCGGACTGATCACCGTGCTTGAGGCTGGTCAGCAACAGCACTTTGCTCCAGGCCTCCTGGACAAACACCACCACGCTGTGCGGCAAAACCTTGCCCACCAACACCTGATTCAACGCCTGCTCGACGCGCTGACGGGCCAGTTCGGTCCTGGCGCGGCCTTCTTCGGCGTCTCGGGTGCGCTGCTCCAGCAATTCACTGCGACGACGCTCGTCATTGGTGAAGGCGAGGAAATCCGCCAGCAGTTCGGAAAAGATCGCCGGGTCATCGACAAAGTCGTTCAACAAGCGCTGCACCACCTGCTCAATGCGCAGGTACAGACTGTCGCGCTGATGGTCATCGCACTCGCCCCAGCCCATGGCCGCCGCGGCGATCTCGTTGAGCAAACGCCGGGCGGGATGGCTGCTGCGGCTGAAAAAACTCTTGTCGAGCACCGCGACTTTCAGCATCGGAATCTGCAAGCGGCCGATCAGCGCCTTGAGGGAGTCCGGCAAGTTGCGGTCATCGAGAATGCATTCGAAGAGCATGGCGATCAGGTTGATCACGTCTTCGTCAGCCACCCCGACCACCCGCGACCTGCCGCTTTTGACGCTGACCCGGGTCAGCAGCAGTTCGAGCTGGTTACGCAGGTCGAAGTCGTCCTGAACCGCCAGCGCCGGCACGTATTGCTGCAAGTGCGAGAGCAGTCGCAGCAGATCGCGGGTGGAGATGGGCTGGGTCTGGGCACTGACCTCCAGGGTCGGCGCAACGCTGCCGCGCACATGGAGCAGCAACTCCTGCAAGGCGGCGAAAACTTCCTGCACCCCCTCGTCAATCTGTGGATTGCCGCTGCGACTCCCTGCCTCGACAGGGTCGGCGTGAGCACTGGCAGCCGCTCGATCGGTGGCACGTCGCGCCGGGGCGGGCTTGAGGTCCGGCAGCACGCCGGTGGCGATCAGCAGTTGATTGGCTTCGGCGTAGAGCTGATCGGCGTTGCTGAGCACATAGCGCTCGAACAGCTTGAGGATGATCAGTTTGACCTTGATCTCCATCCCCAGGTTGCGCCCCGCCTGCAGGAAATACTCGCAGAGCAGCGTCGGCCCCAGGGGGTTGTGCTGTTCGACCAGTTTCTTGCCCAGCAAGGTGCTCAGTCGGGCGGTGAGCTGGTCGAGGGCGAAGCCATCACGGTTCAGCACTTTGCCGACCATGACCTCTACCGCCACATTACGCTCCATGTCGTCATGGGATAGCGACACGGAGGTATCGAAAGCCAATGCCCGGGGCAAGGCAGCCTGTGAGGTGTCGCACTGCGTGAGTCTGAGGAAAGCCTCGACGAACTGCTCGAGAAAACCGCGCTCGATATTTTTGCGCTTGAGGCGCAAATCGCGCATGGCTTCGAAGAAGATGTTTTGCTCGACATCGTTCCGGGCTCGGTCGGCCATTTCGAACAAGGTGTCGTCGGCGTTATCGAACAGCTCCTGCAAACCCTGCTTGAGCTGTTGGGCAGCTTTGTCGCGAACCTGAAGCAGAATCACAGGCAGGCGGGCGAGCAGCGAATGAGTCGCCTGATCGGTAGTCGCCTTGTGCAAAGGCACTACATTCCCGTCGTTGTGCATCCAAGCCTCCTGAAACGGTGATTCTTCGGTTCGGTAAGAAAGATCGAGCACGCCGGCCACACGGCCGGCGTTCAGCGGAGAACATTGCCCACCCGCTGTCATTCAATAATCGGGAATCCAAAGGTACGTCAAAGCTATGACGTCAAATGCAAGGCAGAATTATCTGCAAAAGACCTCTCTTGTGCCAGCAGACTCTGCGCCCCCCAAAGAAACAGACGTTTATGAAAGACCCTTGCTTAGAGTCAATTGCTCACGCGAATCGACCAAATGCAGGTTTGCGAACGACGGGATGGTTGTTGATGCCTTGGGTTGCCTCGCGCCATGGCCCTATAATCGGGCCACTTTGTTTGTGGAGCCCGTTATGCCGAATCTACGTCTCGCCGATTTGACCGCCGAAATCGAAGCCAACGTGCGCCGTGCGTTGCTCGAGGACATCGGCAGCGGCGACATCACTGCGCAACTGATCCCGGCCGAACGTCTGGCCAAAGCCACCATCATCACCCGCGACGCTGCCGTCATCAGCGGCACTGCATGGGTCGATGCCGTGTTTCGGCAGCTGGATCCGCGGGTCGCCGTGCACTGGCAGGTGAGCGATGGCGAGCGGGTGAAACCCAATCAGGCGCTGTTCCACCTCGAAGGCCCGGCACGCTCGCTGCTCACCGGCGAACGCAGCGCGCTGAACTTCCTGCAGCTGCTTTCGGGCGTGGCCACGCGCGCGCAGTACCTGGCGGATTTCGTCGCCCAAACCCAAGTGAAGTTGCTCGATACCCGCAAAACCCTGCCGGGGCTGCGTCTGGCCCAGAAATACGCCGTGACCTGCGGCGGTTGCTACAACCACCGCATCGGCCTGTATGACGCCTTCCTGATCAAGGAAAACCATATCGCCGCCTGCGGTGGCATCCCTGAGGCTATTGCTGCCGCGCACAAGATCGCTCCGGGCAAACCGGTGGAGATCGAAGTGGAGAACCTGACGGAGCTCAAAGAAGCCCTGGCGGCGGGGGCCGACATCATCATGCTCGATGAACTGAGCCTGGATGACATGCGTGAAGCCGTGCGCCTGAATGCCGGCAAGGCAAAACTGGAGGCCAGTGGCGGCATCAACGAAAGTACGTTGCTGCCGATTGCGCAAACCGGGGTGGATTACATTTCGATTGGTGCGATGACCAAGGATGTGAAGGCCGTAGACCTGTCGATGCGACTGAGTCTCTGATCAGGCCCCTGATAATGAAAAACGCCAGCCTCATGAAGGCTGGCGTTTTTTTTCAGACCACCAGATTGTTCATCTCGCAGTACTCTTCCCACTCGACGCCCAACACCTCGGCCGCCTCCTTGTGCAGTGCCAGGCGCGCGGCCTCGAACTCTTCAGGGCTTGAGGTGTACTTGAGCGTCAGCTCCCACGGCTGCAAACCCTGGGCTTCTGCCTCATCCTCGAACGCCCACTGGATCTGGTCCTTCTGATCGTCGGCAGGCAAGTCCTTGATCTCTTCCAGTAACTGGGGTGCATCCAGTACGTACTTTTTCAGGGCTTCTTCGTGTCTGGCTTCTTGGGTCAATTCTTTAACGGTCATGGCGTTCTCGCTGATCTGGGGAATGGAAGATGGATCTGGATCATCAAGGATCTCTCTGACGCAAAAAAACCGTTTGAAGCCCGGTTTGTCTGGCCTTCAGAACCATTCGGGATCATCTGAAAACTGCTGGGCGATGCTCATGCAGGCAACGAATATAGGACGTTTTGCCGACGATTTACACGGCTCTTTACATCTATCCCGCAAAAAGCTGTGCGCAAGAGATGCTGGGGACCTCGGGGAACATAAATTCAAATCCCAAGTCATAGCGATGTGCCATATCGGCACTTCACAAGGAACCCCAGTGATGCGCAGTTTTTCGAAGCTTTCGTCTACCCGTCTTGCCGCTGCTATCCTGCTGCTCGGCAGCCTGACATTGGCCAGCGCAGCTCAAGCGGCTGTCGAAGTCGCCTCTGACCCTTCGCTGTACTCCGACAAAATCTCCGCCCTGCACAATTCATACGGCAAGGACACGCTCGTCAGAACCAGTGTCAGCATCGATGATCTGGAAAACCTGCAAAAAACCGTGAAGGCCAATGCCAGCGAACTGGAAAGCCAGAAGCGCACCATCAGCGAACAGGCCCGTCAGATTGAAGAGCTCAAACGCAACAGTGGTTCCAGCACCAGCTCCAGCAGCAAGGAGATTGATGATCTCAAGCGCACGGTCAATGAACAGGAACGCGACGTGAACACTCTCACCAAACAAGTGGAAGAGCTCAAGCGCAACAGCGGTTCCAGCTCCAGCTCGAACAACAGCGAGATCTCCAGCCTGAAACAGAAGATCAACGACCAGGATCGCGCGATGGATCAGCTCAAGCGCACCGTCGAGGAGCTGAGCAGAAAGGTGAAGTAAGCGGGGGAAATGGTGCCCGAGACAGGAATCGAACCTGCGACCTTCGCGTTACGAGTGCGCTGCTCTACCGGCTGAGCTACACGGGCTGTGGGCTAAACCTAGCACTGGTCTCGAGGTCCGGCAACTTGTGGCGAGGGAGCTTGCTCCCGCTCGGCTGCGCAGCAGTCGTAAAACAGTGGGGTCGCTTCGCAACCCGGCGGGCGCAAGCTCCCTCGCCACACCAAATTCCACGCTCAGCTTTTTCCTGCACACAGCAAAACGCCCCGAACCAGTCGGGGCGTTTTGCTGTTCAACGGTCAGGCGCGGGGGTAATTAAACGCCCGAAGCCTTGGCCGCTGCTACGTCTTTGATGGACAGCTTGATACGGCCGCGGTTGTCCACGTCCAGTACCAGAACTTCCACTTCCTGGCCTTCTTTCAGGATGTCGGTCACTTTCTCTACACGAGCATCGCTCAGCATCGAGATGTGAACCAGACCGTCCTTGCCTGGCAGGATGTTAACGAATGCGCCGAAGTCGACGATGCGCTCAACCTTACCTACGTAGATCTTGCCGATTTCAGCTTCAGCGGTGATGCCCAGAACGCGCTGGCGTGCAGCTTCAGCCGCTTCCTTGGTTTCGCCGAAGATCTTGATCGAGCCGTCGTCTTCGATGTCGATCGAAGCCTTGGTCTCTTCACAGATCGCACGAATGGTCGCGCCGCCTTTACCGATGACATCACGGATTTTGTCGGTGTCGATTTTCATCGCGATCATGGTCGGAGCGTTTTCCGACAGTTCGGTACGCGACTGGCCAATGATCTGGTTCATCTGACCGAGGATATTCAGGCGCGCTTCCAGGGCTTGGCCCAGAGCGATTTCCATGATTTCTTCGGTGATGCCCTTGATCTTGATGTCCATCTGCAGCGCGGTAACACCTTTGGCGGTACCCGCTACTTTGAAGTCCATGTCGCCCAGGTGGTCTTCGTCACCCAGGATGTCAGTCAGGACGGCGAATTTCTCGCCTTCTTTAACCAGACCCATGGCGATACCGGCAACCGGTGCCTTCATCGGTACACCGGCGTCCATCAGCGCCAGGGAAGCGCCGCAGACCGAAGCCATGGAGCTCGAACCGTTGGACTCGGTGATTTCCGACACGACACGGATGGTGTACGGGAACACGTCGGCAGCAGGCAGCATGGCCTGAACCGAACGACGAGCCAGACGGCCGTGACCGATTTCACGACGACCAGCGCCACCCATGCGACCACACTCGCCCACCGAGAACGGAGGGAAGTTGTAGTGCAGCATGAACGGGTCTTTTTTCTCGCCTTCCAGGGTGTCCAGCAGCTGTGCGTCACGGGCGGTGCCCAGTGTCGCGACGACCAGAGCCTGGGTTTCGCCACGGGTGAACAGTGCCGAACCGTGGGTCTTCGGCAGAACACCCACTTCGATGTTCAGCGGACGTACGGTGCGGGTGTCGCGGCCGTCGATACGTGGCTTGCCGTTAACGATGTTTTCGCGAACGGTGCGGTATTCGATTTCGCCGAAAGCAGCTTTGACGTCAGCAGCGGAAGGCTGGCCTTCTTCACCGGACAGCTTGGCAACCACTTGGTCTTTCAGTTCGCCCAGGCGAGCGTAACGGTCGGCCTTGATGGTGATGGTGTAAGCCTGGGAGATCGCTTCGCCGAACTCGGCACGGATAGCACCCAGCAGAGCAGTGGCTTCTGGCTGAGGAGCCCAGGCCCAGGTCGGCTTGGCAGCTTCAGCGGCCAGTTCTTTAACGGCGTTGATCACGACCTGGAACTCGTCGTGAGCAAACAGTACCGCGCCCAGCATCTGGTCTTCGGTCAGCTCTTTGGCTTCCGATTCAACCATCAACACGGCTTCCGAAGTACCGGCAACGACCATGTCCAGGCTCGAAGCTTTCAGTTGTTCGTAAGTCGGGTTCAGCAGGTAACCGGTGCTTTCGTGGAACGCAACGCGGGCAGCGCCGATCGGGCCATCGAAAGGAATGCCGGAGATAGCCAGCGCAGCCGAGGTACCGATCATCGCAGCGATGTCCGGATCGGTCTTCTTGCTGGTGGAAACGACGGTGCAGACAACCTGCACTTCGTTCATGAAACCTTCAGGGAACAGTGGACGGATCGGACGGTCGATCAGTCGGGAAGTCAGGGTTTCTTTCTCGGAAGGACGGCCTTCACGCTTGAAGAAACCGCCAGGGATCTTGCCGGCGGCGTAAGTCTTTTCCTGGTAGTGAACAGACAGAGGGAAGAAGCCCTTGCCTGGATCGGCTTGTTTGGCACCGACTACGGTCACCAATACGCTGACGTCGTCGTCAACGGTGACCAATACTGCGCCGGAGGCCTGACGGGCGATACGGCCAGTCTCGAGGGTAACGGTCGACTGACCGAACTGGAATTTTTTGATTACCGGGTTCACGGTGTCCTACCTTCTTTGTGGCTCTTGGGGGAACTTGTCTTCTTGCGAAATTCGTGGGCAACGCCGGGAATCGGCCCGACTGTCATTGTCCAGGGTAAAACTATTGTCCAGATAAAACTTGAGGCTGGGAGCCTGCCATGTACCTGCGGGAAACCCGCTGGCACACAGCAAACAACCAACCTCTAGCGCAATCGCTTATTAGCGACGCAGACCCAGGCGAGCGATCAGAGCGCTGTAACGGCTCACGTCCTTGCCTTTCAGGTAGTCCAGCAGCTTACGACGCTGGTTAACCATGCGGATCAGACCACGACGGGAGTGGTGATCTTTACCGTTGGCCTTGAAGTGACCTTGCAGTTTGTTGATGTTGGCGGTCAGCAGTGCAACTTGCACTTCTGGCGAACCAGTGTCACCAACAGCTTGCTGGTAGTCAGCTACGATTTGAGCTTTTTCTTGAACGTCGAGAGCCATGAGGCAATCCTTTTATCAGGAAACTGTTTCAGAAAAACAGTTTCAACAGGCCAGGGACAAATCCCTGTATCTAAAAATGAGTAGTGACCGTGCCTGTTAACAGCCACCCTCGTTCGGTCATTCTGACCGAATCAGTCGACGTGGCGCGATGCGCCCGTCTTCGCTCACTTCACCGATACCGATGAAGCGACCATTGTGATCCTGTACCCGTACCATGCCAAATTTCGGTGCATCCGGGGCACGTACCGGCTGGCCGTTGAGCCAGTAGAACGCGCTCGCTTCCGAGAACTGCAACAGTGGCCAATCCAGCAGGCCGCTGTCCGATGGCATCAGGAAGCGGTCGACCGCTTCGTTGCCGCCTTCGGCATGTACCGCTTCCAGCTCTTCCAGAGTGACGGTCTGTGCAAGCGTGAAAGGCCCGGCCTGGGTACGTCGCAATTCAGCCACGTAAGCGCCACAACCGAGTTGCTCACCGATATCCTCCACCAGGGTACGGATATAGGTGCCTTTGCTGCAATCCACCGCAAGCCGCGCAGTATCACCCTCAAAGGCCAGTAATTCCAAGCGCGCAATAGTAACAGAACGCGGTTCGCGCTCCACTACTTCACCTGCACGGGCCAGCTTGTACAGCGGCTGCCCATCGCGCTTGAGTGCCGAGTACATCGGCGGTATCTGACTGATTTGCCCACGAAATTTCGGCAGCACAGCTTCGATATCGGCACGACCAACGGTCACCGGACGTTCCAGCAAAACCTCACCTTCGGCATCCGCCGTGGTGGTGGTCTTGCCCAGTTGCGCCAGGGTTTCATAACCTTTGTCGGAATCGAGCAGGTATTGCGAGAACTTGGTGGCCTCGCCGAAGCACAACGGCAACACGCCAGTGGCCAGCGGATCGAGACTGCCGGTGTGCCCGGCCTTCTCGGCATTGAGCAACCAGCGGACCTTCTGCAACGCCGCGTTGGAAGTGAACCCCAACGGCTTGTCGAGCAGGATGATACCGCTGACGTTACGACGGATACGTTTGACCTGAGCCACCGATTACTCCTTGGCGTCTTCGGGTTCAGCCGCTACCGGGTGCTGATTGTCTTCAGCCACCGCGCGTTCGATCAGGGCCGACAGGTGCGCACCACGCACGACACTTTCGTCGTAATGGAAGTGCAACTGTGGAACGCTGCGCAATTTCATCTCGCGAGCCAACTGCATGCGCAGGAAACCGGCGGCGGAGTTGAGCACCTTGATGCTTTGCGCGATATCGTCGCGGCTGTCCTGCCCCATCACGGTGATGAAGATCTTGGCGTGACCGACGTCACGGCTGACTTCAACAGCGGTAATGGTGACCAGCCCGACGCGCGGGTCTTTGACTTCACGACGGATCAGCTGTGCCAGCTCACGCTGCATCTGATCGCCGATACGTTGGGTACGGCTATATTCTTTTGCCATGTTTTGTTACCTGTTACTGCCCCACGGTGAAACCCGAAGGGTCTGAAAGCGGCAAACGCCCGGCCTGACAAAAGCCAGACCGGGCGTTGCGTTTAGAGTCCGACTGATGTGCCGCGCAATTGCATGCGGCTGGCCATCACGGCTCTTGAAGTGCGCGAGTTAGAGGCTGCGAGCAACCTGAACCTTCTCGAAGACTTCGATCTTGTCACCGACTTTGACGTCGTTGTAGCTCTTCACGCCGATACCGCATTCCATGCCGGCACGTACTTCGGAAGCGTCATCCTTGAAGCGGCGCAGGGATTCCAGCTCGCCTTCGAAGATAACGATGTCTTCACGCAGTACACGGATTGGACGGTTACGGTGAACAACACCTTCGATAACCATGCAACCGGCGATCGCGCCAAACTTCGGCGAACGGAACACGTCACGCACTTCAGCGGTACCCAGGATGTTCTCGCGAACATCGCTGCCCAGCATACCGGTAAGGGCTTTCTTGACGTCTTCGATGATGTCGTAGATCACGTTGTAGTAACGCATATCCAGACCTTCCTGCTCGACGATCTTGCGAGCGCCGGCATCGGCACGCACGTTGAAGCCGAACAGTACAGCGTTGGAGGCCAGTGCCAGGTTGGCGTCGGATTCGGTGATACCACCGACACCGCCACCGACCACACGCACTTGCACTTCGTCGTTACCCAGGCCATTCAAGGCACCGTTCAACGCTTCCAGCGAACCACGGACGTCGGATTTGAGGACGATGTTGAGCGTCTTCTTCTCTTCCTGACCCATGTTCTCGAAGATGTTTTCAAGCTTGCCGGCGTGAGCACGGGCCAGTTTGACTTCGCGGAACTTGCCTTGACGGAACAGAGCCACTTCACGGGCTTTCTTCTCGTCAGCAACTACGCTCATCTCGTCGCCAGCGTCCGGAGTACCGTCCAGGCCGAGGATCTCGACAGGGATCGAAGGACCGGCTTCCTTGATTGGCTTGCCGTTCTCGTCGAGCATGGCGCGAACGCGGCCATAGTTCGAACCGACCAGCACCATGTCGCCCTGGCGCAGGGTACCGTCTTGAACCAGAACGGTAGCAACCGGGCCACGACCTTTGTCGAGACGCGATTCAACCACAACACCACGACCAGGGGCCGATGGGGTTGCTTTCAGTTCCAGAACTTCAGCTTGCAGCAGAACAGCTTCGAGCAACTCGTCCACGCCGGTACCGACTTTCGCCGAAACCGAAACGAACGGGGTGTCGCCGCCCCACTCTTCCGAAGTCACGCCGTGAACCGACAATTCGCTACGGATGCGATCAAGATCGGCGCCCGGCTTGTCGATTTTGTTCACTGCGACAACCAGAGGTACGCCAGCCGCCTGAGCGTGCTGAACAGCTTCAACGGTCTGCGGCATTACGCCGTCGTCCGCTGCAACCACCAGGATCACGATGTCGGTCGCCTTGGCACCACGGGCACGCATGGCGGTAAACGCGGCGTGACCAGGGGTGTCGAGGAAGGTGACCATGCCGCGTTCGGTTTCAACGTGGTACGCACCGATGTGCTGGGTGATACCACCGGCTTCGCCAGCAGCTACCTTGGCACGACGGATGTAGTCGAGCAGCGAGGTCTTACCGTGGTCAACGTGACCCATTACGGTCACAACCGGTGCACGGGAGAACGTCTCACCTTCAAACTTCAGGGACTCGGCCAAGGAATCTTCCAGGGCAGTGTCGCTGACCAGGGTCACTTTGTGGCCCAGCTCTTCGGCAACCA
Source organism: Pseudomonas sp. FP1740 (assembly GCF_030687165.1). Classification (NCBI taxonomy): domain Bacteria; kingdom Pseudomonadati; phylum Pseudomonadota; class Gammaproteobacteria; order Pseudomonadales; family Pseudomonadaceae; genus Pseudomonas; species Pseudomonas sp. FP1740. Next base: position 875,948 of record NZ_CP117461.1, on the reverse strand, counting down.
GTTGGGCAGTTTCCTGATCCAGTACCTGGTTGATGGTCGCTGGGGTACCCAGTTTGAACATGAACTTGATGATTTCAGCAGCCTTGACCGACATCTGCTGGGCAAGATCGCCAACAGTGATGGTCTCGCCGATCTTCACTTCGCGCACAACAGGGCCGGTTGGGCTCTGGAAACCGTGGGCGTTGCGTTTCTTCAGCTTGGCCTTGCCGCGACCACCACGACGGAAGCCATCGCTTTCTTCGTCGGTAGTACGTGGGGCAACGCGTGGAGCAGGCGCTTTTTCCTTGACCGAAGCACGATGCGGAGCGTTTTTGCGCTCGCCATCGCCACTGCCACGACGATTGCTATCGTCGGCACGTGGTTTGTCCGGACGACGCTGTTCGTCGCGTTTGCGAGTGTCGGCTGCAGGTGCGGCGGCCACGACCGGGGCGCTTTCACGCACAGGTTCGGCAACTGCTACAGGCGCTGCGACAGCTTCGACAGGAGCGGTTTGCGCAGCAGCAGGCTGGCGACGCGCTTCTTCTTCGGCGCGACGCTTGGCTTCTTCTTCAGCCTTCTGACGTGCAGCATTTTCTACTGCGCGACGTTCTTCCAGTTCGCGTTTGCGCTCGGCTTCGATTTCTTCCGGGCTGCGCTGCACGAAGACTTTCTTCTTGCGTACTTCAACGCTGATGCTTTTGCTGCCAGCAACACGCAGGGTGCTGGTGGTTTTACGCTGCAGCGTGATCTTGCGTGGTTCTTCCACTTTCGCCTTGTGACTGCTTTTCAAGTGAGTCAGCAAAGATTGCTTCTCACTGTCAGTCACATGTTCTTCGGCGGCGGTGTGCGGCAGACCTGCCTCACGCATCTGCTGCAACAGGCGCTCTACCGGTGTTTTGACCTCATCGGCCAGTTGTTTCACCGTGACTTGCGTCATGCACTTCTCTCCTCAGGCCGCGCCTAATTACTCGAACCAGTGGGCTCGGGCGGCCATGATCAACTTGCCGGCACGATCATCGTCAATGCCGTCGATGTCGAGCAGGTCGTCAATAGACTGCTCGGCCAGGTCTTCGCGGGTAATTACGCCGCGCACCGCCAGTTCCATCGCCAAATCCTTGTCCATGCCCTCAAGCGAGAGCAGGTCTTCGGCCGGATGGGCGTCTGCCAGCTTTTCCTCAGTAGCGATGGCTTTGGTCAACAAACGATCCTTGGCGCGAGCGCGAAGCTCGTTGACGGTTTCTTCGTCAAAGCCGTCGATGTTGAGCATTTCTTCCAACGGTACGTAGGCAATCTCTTCCAGGCTGGTGAAACCTTCATCTACCAGCACCTGTGCCAGGTCTTCGTCGACTTCCAGCTCGTCGATGAAGTTGCGCAGGATATCGCCGGTTTCTGCTTGCTGCTTAGCCTGGATGTCCGATTCGGTCATCACGTTCAGGGTCCAGCCAGTCAACTGGCTAGCCAGACGCACGTTCTGACCACCGCGACCGATGGCCTGAGCCAGATTGTCTGCGCCAACGGCGATGTCCATTGCGTGGGCATCTTCGTCAACGATAATTGCCGCCACTTCAGCCGGCGACATTGCATTGATCACGAACTGAGCAGGGTTATCGTCCCACAGGACGATGTCCACACGCTCCCCGCCCAACTCGCCGGACACTGCCTGGACACGCGAACCGCGCATGCCGATGCAAGCGCCTTGCGGATCGATGCGTTTGTCTTTGGAGCGGACCGCGATCTTGGCACGCGAACCCGGGTCACGGGACGCAGCCATTACTTCGATCAGGCCTTCAGCGATTTCCGGCACTTCGATGCGGAACAACTCGATCAGCATTTCCGGCGCGGTACGCGACAGGATCAGCTGCGGGCCGCGGTTCTCGGTGCGGATTTCCTTGAGCAGCGCACGCAGGCGCACGCCAACCCGGAAGGTTTCGCGAGAGATGATGTCTTCACGGGCCAGCAACGCTTCTGCGTTATTGCCCAGGTCGACGATCACGTTGTCGCGGGTGACTTTCTTCACGGTGCCGGAGATGATTTCCCCCAGACGCTCGCGATAGGCATCAACGACTTGAGCACGCTCGGCTTCGCGAACTTTCTGCACGATGACTTGCTTGGCAGTCTGTGCAGCAATGCGGCCGAACTCGATGGATTCGATTTTTTCTTCGACAATGTCACCGACCTTGGCGCCAGGATGCGTTTGCGCAACCTTGCTCGGCCAGGTTTCGATAGCCGGATCGTCCAGATCTGCTTCTTCGACGACCGTCCAGCGACGGAATGTCTCGTAAGCACCGGTGTGGCGATTGATTTCCACACGCAGATCGACTTCGTCCTCGAAACGCTTTTTGGTAGCAGTGGCCAGAGCCAGCTCCAGCGCTTCAAAAATTACGTTTGCCGGTACGCCCTTTTCATTGGATACCGACTCAACAACCAGCAGTACTTCTTTGCTCATCGTACGCCTCGCCTTTCGCAAGCCATTGGATCCGCGGGATCCGCGTCTCAGTCAAAACTGGGAATAATGTTGGCCTTGTCGATCATATCGATCGGCAACAGGAACTCATGGTCTTCAACCTGCACCACGACGTCCTGCTCTTCTACACCGCGCAGAAGGCCCTGAAAGTTGCGTCGACCTTCAAAAGGCGAGCGCAGCTTGATCTTCACTTGTTCACCGGCAAATTTTGCAAACTGCTCAAGAGTGAACAGTGGGCGTTCCATGCCAGGCGAGGAAACTTCAAGGGTGTACTCAACGGAGATTGGATCTTCAACATCCAGCACACCGCTGATCTGGCGACTGACGATGGCACAATCGTCCACCAGCACGCCGCCTTCTTTATCGATATAAACGCGCAACATTGAGTGGCGACCTTGAGCCGAAAACTCAATACCCCAGCATTCATAGCCTAGGGCCACGACCACCGGGGCCAGCAAGGCCTGCAACTCTTCTAGCTTGCTCGACACCTGAACCCCCTCGTGCATGTATGTGCATGCTATGCAAAATAAAAAAATGGGCGAAACGCCCATCCTTGAAACGCCGCCGAATAGCGGCGTTGAAAGTGTCCAGCTAACAAAAAGCCCCTGAAAAGGGGCTCCTTAAACTGGTTGCGGGGGCCGGATTTGAACCGACGACCTTCGGGTTATGAGCCCGACGAGCTACCAGACTGCTCCACCCCGCGACAAAGCTGGGGCGGAAGTATACGACCGATCCCTGACAGGGTCAATGTAACCTTCCACCTACAAGAAAGCCCGCAACAGCGGGCTCTCCTGATAATTGGTACCGAGAAGGGGACTCGAACCCCTACACCCTATGGGCACAACCACCTCAAGGTTGCGTGTCTACCAATTCCACCACCTCGGCAATACTACGTTTGAAACTCTTCTTACTTCTGCTCTTGAGCTGGAGGCACGTCAGTCGCTGGAGTAGCCGACTTTTGCTCTTGAAGCACCGGGACATCATCAGAAGCCGGTTTTTGCTTTGGAACTTCCAACACTGCTGGGTTTGGCAAACCTACCTGAGTCAGCTGGTGAGCTTTCTCTTTAGCAAAGTAACCTAACCCCAAGCTGGTCATGAAGAAACCGGCGGCAAGTATAGCAGTAAACTTACTAAGAAAGGTAGAGGTACCTTGGCTTCCGAACACAGTATTTGAAGCACCTGCTCCGAAAGATGCACCAGCGTCCGCACCTTTACCCTGCTGCAGCAATACAAGAGCAACTACGCCCAACGCACCCAGCAGATGAAAAACGACTACGACTGTTTCCAGCATTTTTTCAGTTTCCCGCGGCGCGACAAATCGCACCGAACTCATCTGCATTCAGGGAGGCCCCACCAATGAGCCCCCCATCGATATCCGGCATGCCGAACAGTTCGGCCGCATTGGCCGCCTTCACGCTGCCGCCGTATAGAAGCCGCACACCTTGTGCGACTTCAGAATTCTCTGCCGCCAACTGGGCGCGAATGGCTGCGTGCACATCCTGCGCTTGTTGCGGCGAAGCAGTCAGCCCGGTGCCAATGGCCCAGACCGGCTCGTAAGCGATTACTGCCTTTGCAAAAGCACCAACACCCAGCTCCTCGATGATGCTGCCTAGCTGACGCCCGACAACCTCAAGAGTTTTTCCAGCTTCGCGCTGCTCGAGGGTTTCCCCTACACACAACACCGGAATCAAGCCACACGCCTGTGCTGCCGCAAATTTGCGATTCAGCGCCCCGTCGAGCTCGCCCATTATCTGGCGGCGCTCGGAGTGCCCGACAAGCACCAGGGAACAACCTGCATCCACTAACTGACTCGGCGAAATCTCACCTGTCAACGCACCCTGCCCGGATTCAATCGCAGAGTTCTGCGCGCCGACCGAAATCGACTCCCCTTGCAAACCATCAATCACTTGATTGATATACAAGCAAGGCGGGAACACCGCGACATCAACACCGCTCGGCAAGGCCAGATGACGAAGGCCGTCGATCAGCTCAGCGACGCTGGCGCGGGTACCGTGCATCTTCCAGTTACCAGCTACCATAGGGCGACGCATGCTGTACCTCGTCGGTCAAAGTGGGCGCAGATGTTACCCAACACAATCATGGCTGGCAAGCCGAAATCAGGCAGAAACTTCAGTTACCAGTTTTGCCAGCTCTTCGGCGTAATCGCGAACCTGCGTTTCGTCCTCGCCTTCGACCATGACACGCACCAGCGGCTCTGTCCCGGACTTGCGCAACAACACGCGCCCACGGCCCGCCATCGCTTGAGTGACACGATCACTGGCCTCCTTGACAGTCGGATGCTCGAGCGGGCTCACACCACCGCCAAACCGCACATTGATCAACACCTGAGGGCACTTGCGCAACGCCTGACGCGACTGAGCCAGGCCTTCTGCGCGCCGTTTCAGCGCCATCAAGACCTGCAATGCAGCAATGATCGCATCACCGGTAGTGGTGTGACTGAAGCAGACAATGTGCCCCGAGTTTTCACCGCCCACCAGCCAATCGCGCTCCAGCAACTCGGAGATGACGTAACGGTCACCAACGTTGGCCCGTACAAAAGGAATCGCCAGATCCGCCAGGGCCAACTCCAGCCCCAGGTTACTCATCAGCGTACCAACCACACCGCCCTGCAACTTGCCCCGCTCTTGCAGGTCACGCGCGATGATGAACAGCAACTCATCACCATCGACAACAGCACCGGTGTGATCAACCATTTGTACCCGATCACCGTCACCGTCGAAGGCAATACCCAAATCGGCGCGCTCGGCCAGTACGGCGGCTTGCAGCGGCGCCATATGGGTCGAACCGCAATTATCATTGATGTTCAGGCCGTTAGGATGGGCAGAAAGCACAACGACATCAGCCCCCAACTCACGGAACACGCTAGGCGCCACTTTATAAGTCGCACCATGAGCACAATCGAGCACGATTTTCAGGCCGGCAAAACTGGTGCCGGTAGGAACGCTACTCTTGCAGAATTCGATATAACGGCCCGAGGCATCGTTGATTCGCGACACTTTGCCGATCTTGCTCGACTCAACCACGGTCATCGGGGTGTCTAGCAGCTCTTCGATCATCAGCTCGACTTCATCCGGCAGTTTGGTGCCCTTACCAGAGAAAAACTTGATGCCGTTGTCGTCATGAGGGTTATGCGAAGCGCTGATCACGATGCCGGCTTCGGCATGAAAGGTCCGTGTCAAATAGGCGATGGCCGGAGTCGGCATTGGCCCCAACAGCATCACATCAGCACCGGCCGAGGTCAGCCCAGCCTCAAGCGCCGACTCGAACATGTAACCGGAGATACGGGTGTCCTTGCCCACGAGCACCTTGCAGGCGCCCATGCTGCGAAATGCCATGCCTGCCGCCCAGCCAAGCTTGAGCATGAAATCAGGAGTGATCGGGTATTGACCGACCCGACCACGAATGCCGTCGGTGCCAAAGTATTTCTTACTCATAAGTACTCCATCTTTCTTATTCAGCTGATTCTACGGCGGCAATCATCCGCACTACGTCGACCGTTTCCGCTACATCATGGACGCGCAATATACGCGCACCTTTGACCGAAGCCAGCGCCGCAAGTGCCAGACCACCATGCAGACGCTCTCCCACAGGTCGATTCAAGGCCTGGCCGATCATGCTCTTTCGCGAAACACCGACCAACAGAGGCCGCCCCAAGGCATGCAGGGCCTCCATATGCTTAAACAAACTTAGATTGTGCTGCAGGGTTTTCGCGAAGCCGAAGCCCGGATCAAGAATAATCCGCTCAGCAGGGATACCTACCGATGCACACTGAACCATGCGCTCGGCAAGAAACTCGCCGACCTCTTTCGTAACATCCTGGTACTGAGGGTTGTCCTGCATGTCGCCCGGCTCACCAAGCATATGCATCAGGCACACCGGCAAACCGGTGGCCGCCGCTGCATCCAGAGCACCATCTCGACGCAACGAGCGCACGTCATTGATCAACCCTGCCCCCAGCCTTGCGGTTTCACGCATGACGGCAGGCGTGGAGGTATCGACCGAAATAATCACATCCAGTTCGCGACTGATGCGCTCAACGATAGGCGCTACGCGCTCGAGCTCTTCAAGCGGCGAAACGGCCCTGGCACCGGGCCGAGTCGATTCACCACCGACGTCGATCAGCGTCGCACCGGCCGCCACCATCGCCCCGGCGTGGCGCAGGGCCGCGTCCAGCTGGCTGTATCGGCCGCCATCGGAAAAGGAATCGGGAGTGACATTGAGAATGCCCATGACATGCGTCTGGGCCAAATCAAGAACCCGGTTGCCGCAAGGCAACCGGGTCGAGGACTGAACAGAAGTCATTTCAAACCTTAAACGTCAGCAGCCGGGCCGCCGATAGGTGTTTCCGGACGCCCATCCTGCACCACCGGAGGCGTGCCGGAAGTGTCGTTGCCGCCAGACCAGTCGCGAGGTTCGCGAGGCGTACGACCCGCCATGATGTCATCGATCTGATCGGCATCGATCGTCTCGTACTTCATCAAGGCATCCGCCATCGCATCAAGCTTGTCACGGTTATCCGTGAGGATCTGCTTGGCCGTGCCGTAGCACTGGTCAATGATGCTGCGCACTTCGGAGTCGATCAGCTTGGCCGTCTCGCCAGAGAAACTGGCATGCTGACCACCGCCGCCACGACCGAGGAACACTTCGCCCTCTTCTTCGGCGTACATCAATGGACCGAGTTTTTCCGACAACCCCCACTTGGTCACCATGTTTCGTGCTATCTGGCTGGCACGCATGATGTCGTTGGACGCACCGGTGGTGACGCCATCGAAGCCCAGGGTCATCTCTTCAGCGATACGACCGCCGTACAGCGAGCAGATCTGGCTGATCAGTGCACGCTTGGACAGGCTGTAGCGATCTTCTTCCGGCAGGAACATGGTCACACCAAGTGCGCGACCGCGCGGAATGATCGACACCTTGTAGACCGGATCATGCTCAGGCACGACGCGACCGACGATAGCGTGGCCGGCTTCGTGATAAGCAGTGTTCTGCTTCTCTTTCTCGGACATGACCATGGATTTGCGCTCGGCACCCATCATGATCTTGTCTTTAGCCAGTTCGAACTCTTTCATCTCGACGATGCGCTTGCCGGCACGAGCCGCAAACAACGAAGCCTCGTTCACCAAGTTGGCCAGGTCAGCACCGGAGAAACCAGGCGTACCACGAGCGATCACGGCCGGAGCGACGTCGTCACCCATCGGCACTTTGCGCATGTGGACTTTGAGAATCTGCTCGCGACCACGGATGTCGGGCAGGCCAACCACGACCTGACGGTCGAAGCGGCCCGGACGCAGCAACGCAGGGTCCAGTACGTCCGGACGGTTGGTCGCGGCGATGACGATGATGCCGTCATTCATTTCGAAGCCGTCCATCTCTACCAGCAACTGGTTGAGGGTCTGCTCGCGCTCATCGTGACCACCACCCATGCCGGCACCACGGTGGCGACCGACGGCGTCGATTTCATCGATGAAGATGATGCATGGCGCATGCTTCTTCGCCTGCTCGAACATGTCACGGACACGGCTGGCACCGACGCCGACGAACATTTCAACGAAATCGGAACCGGAAATAGTAAAGAACGGTACTTTGGCTTCGCCGGCAATCGCCTTGGCCAGCAAGGTTTTACCGGTACCCGGAGGACCAACCATCAGCACGCCGCGAGGAATGCGACCGCCCAGGCGCTGGAACTTGCCCGGATCACGCAGGAACTCGACCAGCTCGCCGACCTCTTCCTTGGCTTCGTCACAACCTGCAACGTCAGCCAGGGTGGTTTTCACCTGATCTTCGGAGAGCAGGCGCGCCTTGCTCTTGCCGAAACTCATCGGCCCGCCCTTGCCACCGGCACCGCCCTGCATCTGCCGCATGAAAAACATGAAGACGGCGATGATCACCAGGATCGGGAAGCTTGCGACCAGGAGTTGAGTCCAGATGCTTTGCTGCTCAGGCTGCTTGCCTTCGACCACAACGTGGTTATCCACGAGGTCGCCGATCAGACCGTTGTCCTGGATTGCCGGACGAATGGTCTTGAAGCTGTCGCCATCGTTGCGCTTGCCGGTAATCACGTAGCCATCAACCGCTACGCGCTCGACCTTGCCATCCTTGACCTGCTGGATGAAGTCGGAATAGTTGAGGGTCTGCGGCTCGTTAGGGCTGGAGAAGTTGTTCATCACCGTCACCAGGACAGCCGCGATGATCAACCACAGGATCAGATTCTTTGCCATATCGTTCAATTAACTACCCTCTGAAGCAAGCTCCGCTAATGGCGCGCGCTTCGCATGATATTCACCGGCCTAACTTACTACATTACCTACGGCTCTGGCAGGCGCCGTCTGTAACCCTTTGTGAAACACTTTCTACACGATATTCGCTAATGCACGCGGGGCGAAATATGAAAAACCTATCACCCCGCCAAAAAACCTCGTTTTACTCACTACGCCCGCGGTAACCCCAAGCCAGCATGTATTGCTCGCGGGAACTGTCACGGGAAGAGTCTGGCTTGATCATCTGGATCTTGTCGAATTTCCGACGAGCATCCTTCAGGTAAACATCAAACCCTTCGCCCTGAAAAATCTTGATCACAAAATTACCACCCGGCTTGAGTATCCGTTCCGCCAAATCAAGCGCCAGCTCGCAAAGAAACATGGCTTTTGGCATGTCCACTTCAGGCGTACCACTCATATTGGGGGCCATATCGGAAATCACAAGGTCCACCTGCGAATTACCCACAGCTTCAAGGATCCGCGTGAGCACTTCGTCCTCGGTGAAGTCCCCCTGAATGAAAGTCACGTCCGGAATGCTGTCCATTTCCAGAATGTCCGAGGCGATCAGACGCCCCTGACCACCAATCAGACGGCTAGTCACCTGCGACCACCCCCCGGGCGCCGCACCCAGGTCGACAACGCTCATGCCGGGACGGATCAGCTTGTATTTCTCCTGGACCTCCAGAAGTTTGTAACTCGCACGCGAGCGGTAGCCATCCTTCTGCGCCTGCTTCACATAGGGATCGTTGACATGTCTTTTCAGCCAACCAAGGCTTGTCTTGGAACGCGCCATTGGGCACCTCGATGATAAGGGTCGTGATTAATTGGGCGGATCCACGAGCCCTCGGGTAAAATGGCCGCCATTTTACAGAATCCAGACGAAAGGGTCAGATTATGCCGCTCACTCAAGAGCAGAAGAAACAGTACAAGTCCATTGGCCACCATCTGAAACCAGTTTTGATTGTGGCTGACAACGGTTTGACTGAAGGTGTGTTAGCCGAACTTGAACGCGCTTTGGCGGATCACGAGCTGATCAAAATCAAGCTCAACATCCTCGATCGCGAATCGCGCCTAGCAGCCATTGCAGAACTCTGCAAGGCCGGCAAAGCCGATCTGGTTCAGGTCATCGGCAAGATGGCACTGATTTATCGCAAGAACTTCAGCGTCAACAAGCAGCTGTCGAACGTCCATCGCTTCAAGTGATGGCAAGGGTCAAGGGTGTGCTTCGCGCACCCTGACACTCCATCCAGGCACCGGCTGCATCACCAGCACCAGCCCGGAAAAGCCCAGGACAAGATAGCTGAACAACTGCCAATGCAGCGCCTGCGGCCAACCGAAGCGTACTGCGAAATACATCGCACACCCATACAGCGCCATCAGCAGCAGTTGCCCTCGCATATCCCGCCATAGACTGGCAAGGCCCTCGGCCTGTACCAGCACCAAAGCCTGAAAAATCACACTCGCTGTGGCGAATCCCACCATCAGCGTATTCAGCGCACCTGCAATTTCGTCGATCAGCAGCGGCGCCAGGCCTATTTGCCCCAGCACCGGCAGCAGACCGATGTGCAACAACCACAAGCCGCCAACCCAGAGCATCTGGGTCAGCTGCCAAAGCATGGCACCCGCACGTAGCGGGCGCCTTCTTTCAGATGTGGCGAACTTCGACAATCTCATACTCGATAACGCCACCCGGCGTTTTGACCGCCACCACATCACCCTCTTCCTTGGCGATCAAGGCACGGGCGATCGGCGAACCGACGGAGATCTTGCCGAGCTTGATGTCTGCTTCATCCTCACCAACGATCTGGTAAGTCACGCTTTCATCGGTCTCGACGTTGGCGATTTCGACGGTGGTGCCGAAAATCACCTTGCCGGTGTGCTCGATGGTCGTTACGTCGATGACCACAGCGTTTTGCATGCGGCCTTCAATGTCACGAATCCGCGCCTCGACCATCCCCTGCTGCTCGCGAGCAGCGTGGTATTCGGCGTTTTCCTTCAAGTCACCCAACTCGCGGGCCGTACCGATGTCCTGACTGAGTTTCGGACGAACGACCTTGGTCAGATGAGCGTGTTCTTCTTCCAGGGCTTTAGCGCCCTTGACGGTCATTGGGTATTTGATCATGCCTTCAATCCTGCGTGTAGATCCTGCAAGCGGCGCACGGTCTTCTCGGGACCGAACTTCAGCGCTTCGCAGATAGCTTCGCCAGCAGCAATAGTAGTGGTGCAGTAGATCTTGTGCTGCAAGGCATTACGACGAATGGAGTAGGAATCAGCGATCGACTGACGACCTTCGGTGGTGTTGATGATCAGAGTGACTTCGTCATTCTTGATCATGTCGACCACGTGCGGACGACCCTCGGTCACCTTGTTCACACGACGCACTTTCAAGCCTGCGGCTTCGATCAGCTTGGCAGTACCGGCAGTGGCGACCACTTCGAAGCCCAAGTTGATCAGATCACGGGCCACGCCTGCAACCAGCGGCTTGTCATCGTCGCGCACGCTGATGAACGCGGTACCGCCGGTTGGCAGCACTTCACTGGCGCCCATCTGGGCTTTGGCAAAGGCTTCGCCGAAGGTGTCGCCCACGCCCATTACTTCACCGGTGGACTTCATCTCTGGGCCCAGGATCGGGTCCACGCCAGGAAATTTGGCGAATGGGAACACTGCCTCTTTCACGCTGTAGAAGTTCGGAATGATTTCTTTGGTGAAACCGATTTCCTTCAGGGTTTTACCGGCCATCACGCGAGCCGCGATCATCGCCAGGGACACACCGATGCACTTGGAGACGAACGGTACGGTACGGGATGCGCGCGGGTTGACTTCGATGACGTAGATGTCTTCGCCTTGCAGCGCCAACTGAACGTTCATCAGGCCGACAACGCCCAGTTCCAGGGCCATTTTCTTGACCTGTTCGCGCATCTCGTCCTGGATATGTGCAGGCAGCGAGTACGGCGGCAGGGAGCACGCGGAGTCACCGGAGTGAACGCCGGCCTGCTCAATGTGCTGCATGATCGCGCCGATCACCACGTCGGTGCCGTCGCAGACCGCATCCACGTCCATTTCGATTGCGCAGTTGAGGAAGTGGTCCAGCAGCACCGGGCTGTCGTTGGACACTTGAACCGCTTCACGCAGGTAGCGCTTGAGTTCTTCTTCTTCGTAAACGATTTCCATCGCACGGCCGCCCAGTACGTAGGACGGACGAACCACCAGCGGGTAACCGATTTTGGCGGCGGCACGAATCGCTTCATCTTCACTGCGCACGGTGGCGTTAGGCGGCTGACGCAGGTTCAGACGCTCAACCATCTGCTGGAAGCGCTCACGGTCTTCGGCGCGGTCGATGGCGTCAGGGCTAGTGCCGATGATCGGCACGCCGGCGGCTTCCAGGGCACGGGCCAGTTTCAGCGGGGTCTGACCGCCGTACTGAACGATCACGCCCTTTGGCTTCTCGACGCGGACGATTTCCAGCACGTCTTCCAGGGTCACTGGTTCGAAGTACAGACGATCGGAGGTGTCGTAGTCGGTGGAAACGGTTTCCGGGTTGCAGTTGACCATGATGGTCTCGTACCCGTCATCGCGCAGGGCCAGTGCTGCGTGTACGCAGCAATAGTCGAACTCGATGCCCTGGCCGATGCGGTTTGGACCGCCACCCAGGATCATGATCTTGTCGCGACCCGACGGCGCGGCTTCGCACTCTTCCTCGTAAGTCGAGTACAGGTACGCGGTGTCGGTGGCGAACTCGGCGGCGCAGGTGTCGACGCGCTTGTAGACCGGGAACACTTCCAGCTTGTGACGATGGGTACGCAGGTTCTTCTCGGTGACGCCCAACAGCTTGGCCAGACGTTGATCGGAGAAGCCTTTACGCTTGAGGCGGAACATCAGGTCGCGGTCGATAGCGGACAGACCCAGGGTCTTGACCTTCTCTTCTTCCTTGATCAGATCTTCGATCTGCACCAGGAACCACGGGTCGATCATGTTCATGCCGAAGATGTCTTCGACCGACAGGCCCGCGCGGAACGCGTCAGCCACGTACCAGATACGCTCGGCACCCGGCACGGTCAGTTCGCGCTTGAGGATGCTCATGCTTTCCGGGTTGCTCAGGTCGAGCTTCTCGTCCAGGCCGCAAACACCCACTTCAAGCCCGCGCAGAGCTTTCTGCAGGGACTCCTGGAAGGTCCGGCCGATGGCCATGACTTCACCGACCGACTTCATTTGAGTGGTCAGGCGTGCGTCGGCTTTCGAGAATTTCTCGAAGGCAAAGCGTGGCAGTTTGGTGACGACGTAGTCGATGGACGGCTCGAAGGACGCCGGAGTCTTGCCGCCGGTGATGTCGTTCGACAGCTCGTCAAGGGTGTAACCGACGGCCAGCTTCGCCGCGACCTTGGCGATCGGGAAACCGGTGGCTTTCGATGCCAGGGCCGAGGAACGGGATACCCGCGGGTTCATCTCGATGACCACCATGCGGCCAGTGTTCGGGCAGATGCCGAACTGGACGTTGGAGCCGCCGGTTTCCACGCCGATCTCGCGCAGTACCGCCAGGGAGGCGTTACGCAGGATCTGGTATTCCTTGTCGGTCAGGGTCTGTGCGGGTGCAACCGTGATCGAGTCACCGGTGTGCACGCCCATCGGGTCGAAGTTTTCGATGGAGCAGACGATGATGCAGTTGTCCTTTTTATCGCGGACAACTTCCATCTCGTATTCTTTCCAGCCGATCAGCGATTCGTCGATCAGCAGTTCTTTGGTCGGCGACAGGTCCAGACCGCGGGCGCAGATTTCTTCGAACTCTTCACGGTTGTAAGCGATACCGCCACCGGTGCCGCCCATGGTGAAGGACGGACGAATGATGCACGGGAAGCCCAGACGATCGAGAACCGCGTTGGCCTCTTCCATGCTGTGGGCGATACCCGAACGCGGGCAGTCCAGACCGATGGATTTCATCGCCTTGTCGAAGCGCGAACGGTCTTCAGCCTTGTCGATGGTGTCAGCGTTGGCGCCGATCATCTCTACGCCGAACTTCTCCAGAACGCCTTCGCGCTCCAGGTCCAGGGCGCAGTTCAGGGCAGTCTGGCCACCCATGGTCGGCAGCAGTGCGTCCGGACGCTCTTTCTCGATGATCTTGGCAACGGTCTGCCACTTGATCGGTTCGATGTAGGTGGCGTCGGCCATGGCCGGGTCGGTCATGATGGTCGCCGGGTTGGAGTTCACCAGGATGACGCGGTAACCCTCCTCGCGCAGGGCTTTACAGGCCTGGGCGCCGGAGTAGTCGAATTCGCAGGCCTGGCCGATCACGATCGGGCCAGCGCCGAGAATCAGGATGCTTTTAATGTCTGTACGTTTTGGCATGGGTTGTCACTCAAATCCGCAGGTCAGTCGGCAAGCCGTCTTGTTCAATCTCTGAAGCCTTGAGGGGGCCGCCGGTTTCGGGACCGCCCCCAGGCTTCGCCACATCAGGGCGAGCGATTAGCGTCGCTTGGCCATTTCGTTGATGAAGCGATCAAACAGTGGCGCTACGTCGTTCGGGCCAGGGCTGGCTTCAGGGTGACCCTGGAAGCTGAAGGCGCTCTTGTCGGTACGCTCGATGCCTTGCAGGGTGCCGTCGAACAGCGATTTGTGGATCGCCCGAACGTTGCCTGGCAGGGTCGCTTCGTCTACCGCAAAACCGTGGTTCTGGCTGGTGATCATCACCACACCGCTGTCCAGATCCTGAACCGGGTGGTTGGCACCGTGGTGGCCGTGGCCCATTTTCAGGGTCTTGGCACCGGAGGCCAGAGCCAGCAGTTGGTGGCCGAGGCAGATACCGAATACCGGGATCTCGGTTTCCAGCACGTCTTTAATGGCCTGGATCGCGTAGTCGCATGGCTCAGGGTCACCCGGGCCGTTGGACAGGAACACGCCGTCCGGCTTCAGAGCCAGAACGTCAGCCGCCGGCGTTTGAGCTGGCACCACAGTCACGCGGCAACCGCGCTCGACCAGCATGCGCAGGATGTTCAGCTTGACGCCGTAATCGTAGGCAACCACGTGGTATGGCAGATCGGAAGCGTCGATGGTCGCGTGGCTGTCGGTCTTCAAGTCCCAGACAGTCGAGCGCCACTCGTACTTCTCTTTGGTGCTGACGACTTTCGCCAGGTCCATGCCTTTGAGGCCAGGGAAGCCCTGGGCGGCGGCGATGGCAGCGGCTTCGGAGATGTTGTCACCGGCCATGATGCAGCCGTTCTGCGCGCCTTTCTCACGCAGGATGCGTGTCAGACGGCGAGTGTCGATACCAGCGATTGCCACGACATTGTTGGCTTTCAGGTAGTCGGACAAAGACATCGTGTTGCGCCAGTTGCTCGCAACCAGTGGCAGGTCACGGATGACCAGGCCAGCGGACCAGACGCGATCGGACTCGGCGTCTTCCGGCGTGGTGCCGGTGTTGCCGATGTGCGGGTAAGTCAGGGTAACGATCTGTTGGGCGTAGGAAGGATCGGTAAGGATTTCCTGATAGCCGGTCATTGCGGTGTTGAACACCACCTCACCAACGGTTTGACCGTCGGCTCCAATGGCTTCGCCGCGAAAAATGCTGCCATCAGCAAGGGCGAGTATGGCTGGCTTAGTCAAGAAGACCTCCCGTAAATAAAGCCTGAAAGGGCGATCGCAGGTTGTAAAAAAGCGGAGTGACGTATGGACACGTCACCCCGCTTCTTCATCGAATTATTCTGCGCGCTTTTAGTGGACACACTAAAGCTGTAGCTTACAGAAAAAGGCATTTTTGGTCTACCGCCAATGAGCCCTAAAGGCCGGAGAATGCGACAGGACGTCGCTTGGCGGTTTAAAACCGGGCTCAAAGGCTATGTTTGAACCCGGTTTCGGCTGCATCTTAACGCAGGTCGAGCACGTCTTGCATGTCGTAAAGGCCTGGCTCACGACCGTCCAGCCACAAAGCCGCACGTACCGCGCCCTTGGCGAAGGTCATACGACTGGATGCCTTGTGCGTGATTTCCAGTCGCTCGCCCTCGCAGGCGAACAGCACCGTATGATCACCGACCACATCACCACCGCGAACAGTCGCAAAGCCGATCGTTTCACGCTCGCGCACACCGGTGTGACCTTCACGCCCATAGACCGCAACCTTCTCCAGATCACGATCCAGCGCATTGGCGATTACTTCACCCATACGCAGTGCCGTACCTGAAGGGGCATCAATTTTGTGCCGATGGTGAGCCTCGATGATTTCGATATCCGCATCATCACCCAACACACGAGCCGCCATGTCGAGCAGCTTCAGCGACAGGTTTACACCGACGCTGAAATTGGCCGCGAACACGATAGGAATATCCTTGCCCGCCTCGGCCAACAACTGCTTCTGCGCGGCGTCCAGTCCCGTCGTGCCGATCACCATGGCCTTGCCCGCCTTACGGCAGAAAGCCAGGTTTTTCAGCATGACTTCCGGGAGCGTGAAGTCGATCAGCACGTCGAACTCATCGGCCACCGAATCCAGACTACCGGACAGCGGCACACCAATACGCCCCAACGAGGCCAGCTCGCCGGCATCCACGCCAATCAGCGTACTGCCGGGGCGCACGATGGCGGCGGTCAGACCGGTCAGCGGCGCGCGCTGCTGCACCGCCTCGACCAGGATCTTGCCCATGCGGCCGGCGGCGCCCATCACAGCTATACGTCGCATGCTCACTCCTTACAAATCGCCGAAGAAGCGCTTCACGCCTTCGAACCAACCGGTGGTTTTCGGCGAATGACTATTGTCATCGGCCAGGGAGCTACGGAACTCTTCCAGCAGTTCGCGCTGACGACGCCCCAGGTTGACCGGGGTTTCGACCGCCACACGGCACATCAGGTCACCAGCACCGCCACCGCGCACCGGCGCAACACCCTTGCCGCGAACACGGAACTGCTTGCCGGTCTGAGTCCCCTCAGGGATCCTCAGCTTGACTCGACCATCCAGAGTCGGAATCTCCAGCTCGCCGCCCAACGCCGCGTCGACGAAGCTGATCGGCACTTCGCAGAACAGGTGTTTGCCGTCACGCTGGAAGATCGCGTGCTCTCGCACATTGATCACCACGTACAGATCGCCGGTCGGACCACCCTGCGCGCCTGCTTCGCCTTCGCCGGACAGACGAATACGGTCACCGGTATCGACACCGGCCGGCACTTTGACGGAAAGCGTCTTGTACTCTTCGACACGACCTTCGCCGTGGCAGGAATCGCAAGGATCGGAAATGATCTTGCCCTGGCCATGGCAACGCGGGCAGGTCTGCTGCACCGAGAAGAAGCCTTGCTGCATGCGTACCTGACCGATACCGCCACACGTCGGGCAGGTGACCGGCGAGGAGCCTTTCTTGGCGCCCGAGCCATCACACGGCTTGCAGTTGACCAGTGTCGGAACGCGGATATTCACGGTTGTGCCGCGCACCGCTTCTTCCAGGTTCAACTCCAGCGTGTAACGCAGGTCGCTGCCGCGCTGAGCGCCGCCACGGGAGCCGCCGCGACCGCCACCGAAGAAGTCACTGAAGACATCGCCAAAGATATCGGAGAAGTTCTGGCCACCAAAACCGGCACCGCCGCCACCCATGCTCGGGTCGACACCAGCATGACCGTATTGGTCATAGGCCGCGCGCTTGCTGGAATCGGACAGCACTTCGTAGGCCTCGTTGGCCTCCTTGAACATATCTTCCGACGCTTTGTCATCGGGATTACGGTCCGGGTGGTGCTTCATCGCCAGGCGGCGGTAGGCCTTTTTCAGGTCTGCTTCGCTTGAGCCACGCTCGACACCCAATACTTCGTAATAGTCACGCTTTGCCATAAGTCTTTGCACTCTTAAGGACGTCCGACAAACCTCTCCTGAGCCTCGTCAAACTCGTTGAGCCCCAATACAGGCCCGGACCCAACTCACGTCAATTCAACGATCCTGGTCTTTGATTCGATGCGGTACCTTCGGCTCGAAAAGCAGGAGCATTCCCGGCCATACCGCCAGCACCCGAGCGTTGTCGCATGCTGTAAAAATTCACTAACTCCAGACACGCCAACGCGGGAGCAAGCTCCCGCGCGGCGACATCCTACCAGTCACCGCCTGAAGGCAGTCAACCGGGCGACCAACAACTTACTTGTGGTCTTTGACTTCTTCGAACTCGGCATCGACAACGTCGTCAGCCTTTTCAGCCGATTCACCCTTCGGTGCCGCGCCTTCAGCTGGCTGAGCCTGCTCGGCGTACATTTTCTGAGCCACTGGCGCGGAGACCTTGGACAGCTCTTCAACCTTGGCTTCGATCGCAGCCTTGTCGTCGCCTTTAACAGCGGCTTCCAGGGCAACTACTGCCGCCTCGATTGCAGTCTTCTCTTCAGCGCTCACCTTGTCGCCAGCATCAGCGACCATTTTGCGAGTCGAGTGAACCAGTGCGTCGCCCTGGTTACGAGCGCTCGCCAGCTCTTCGAACTTGCGGTCTTCTTCGGCATTCAGTTCAGCGTCGCGAACCATCTGCTGAATTTCGTCCTCGGACAGACCGGAGTTGGCCTTGATCACGATCGACTGAGTCTTGCCGGTAGCCTTGTCTTTGGCGCCTACGTGCAGAATGCCGTTGGCGTCGATGTCGAAGGTCACTTCGATTTGTGGCACGCCACGTGGAGCCGGCGGAATCTCGGCCAGGTCGAACTTGCCCAGGGACTTGTTCTGTGCGGCTTGCTTACGCTCACCTTGCAGCACGTGAATGGTCACGGCGCTCTGGTTGTCGTCAGCAGTCGAGAACACTTGCGATTTCTTGGTAGGAATCGTGGTGTTTTTCTCGATCAGCGCGGTCATCACGCCACCCATGGTTTCGATACCCAGGGTCAGCGGGCTGACGTCGAGCAGCAGAACGTCTTTCACGTCGCCAGCCAATACAGCGCCCTGGATCGCAGCACCCATGGCAACAGCTTCGTCCGGGTTAACGTCTTTACGAGCTTCTTTACCGAAGAAGTCGGAAACAGCTTTCTGCACCATTGGCATACGGGTCTGACCGCCGACCAGAATCACGTCGTCGATCTTGCTGACATCGATACCGGCGTCTTTCATCGCGATGCGGCAAGGTTCGATGGTGCGCTGAACCAGGTCTTCCACCAGCGCTTCGAGCTTGGCGCGGGAGATTTTCACGTTCAAGTGCTTAGGACCGGTAGCGTCTGCAGTGATGTACGGCAGGTTCACGTCGGTCGACTGGCTCGAGGACAGTTCGATCTTGGCTTTCTCGGCGGCTTCTTTCAGGCGCTGCATGGCCAGCGGGTCACCCTTGAGGTTCATGCCGCTTTCTTTCTTGAACTCGTCGACGAGGTAGTCGATCAGACGAATGTCAAAGTCTTCACCGCCCAGGAAGGTGTCACCGTTGGTGGCCAACACTTCGAACTGGTGCTCGCCATCGACTTCAGCGATTTCGATAACGGAAACGTCGAAAGTACCGCCACCCAGGTCGTAAACGATCACGGTGTGATCGCCCTTGGCCTTGTCCATACCGTAGGCCAGTGCGGCTGCGGTTGGTTCGTTGATGATGCGTTTTACGTCCAGGCCCGCGATGCGGCCGGCGTCTTTGGTGGCTTGACGCTGGCTGTCGTTGAAGTAGGCCGGAACGGTGATCACCGCTTCGGTCACAGGCTCGCCGAGGTAGTCTTCGGCGGTCTTCTTCATTTTCTTCAGGATTTCAGCCGAGATTTGTGGCGGCGCCATTTTCTGGCCGTTCACTTCAACCCAGGCGTCGCTGTTGTCAGCCTTGACGATCTTGTAAGGGACCATCTGGATGTCTTTCTGTACGACTTCTTCGTCGAAACGACGACCGATCAGACGCTTCACCGCGTACAGGGTGTTATGCGGATTGGTCACTGCCTGACGCTTGGCCGACTGGCCAACCAGGATTTCGCCATCGTTGGCATAAGCGATGATCGACGGCGTGGTACGCGCGCCTTCAGCGTTTTCAATAACTTTGGCCTTGCCGTTTTCCAACACGGAGACGCAGGAGTTGGTAGTCCCCAGGTCGATACCGATAATTTTGCCCATGTTCACTCTCCCGAAACTTTGGATTTGGATGCCGCAGTAGTGGTGGCTGACTGCGGTAGCACTTAAACGCTTGACTTCTAAATGGGGGCCTTGCGGCTAATTTCAAGCCTGCTCGTCAATCGAAGGCGAAACCGGTGCAGGTGCCTTGCTGACCACGACCATGGCCGGGCGCAGCAGGCGACCGTGGAGCTGGTAGCCCTTCTGAAACACTTTGAGCACGCTGTTTGGCTCGACGTCGGCGCTTTCCTGCATGGCCATTGCCTGATGATGCAGGGCATTGAAGGGCTCGCCTTCAGGATCGATCGCTTCCAGGTGATAGCGTTTCAGGGTGTCCTGGAACATTTTCAGGGTCAGCTCGATCCCTTCGCGCATCGAACGAATGTTTTCGTCATCAGGGCTGGACAGCTCCAGGCCACGCTCCAGGCTGTCGATGATCGGCAGCAGGTCGCCTGCGAATTTTTCCAGGGCGAACTTGTGAGCCTTTTCAACGTCCTGATCGGCACGACGGCGGACGTTCTGCAGATCGGCGGCTACACGCAAAGCCTGATCCTGCGCACCAGCCAATTGCTCTTCGAGCACTTGTACACGAGCCACCAGGTCTTCACCCGAAGCCTCGGGGGTCTGGTTGGCGTCTAGATTTTGCGTATCCACTGTCTGTTCGTCAGCCATAGATTTCTCCTTCCAATATCGTCCGCGAGCTCAACTCACGCTTCTGCCCCGGTATATGGGGTCGCAAAATCCAGCTTCAAGGGCTATCCGATGATTAACCCTACAAAAAACAGCTGCATTGTCATTCCCAGGCGCACTAAGGATTTCTTTAAAGCAAGCAAATCGACCTAAGCAGGGGCATTGTCAGCCGGAAACAAAACACTGTATAAATAACCAGACCTAAAGCCTGGGAGCGGCCTTTATGCTGGTGCACCTGTCCGTACACAACTACGCCATCGTTGAACATCTCGATCTCGAACTCGATCGCGGGATGAGTGTGATCACAGGGGAAACCGGCGCCGGCAAGTCGATCATGCTCGACGCCCTGGGCCTCACCCTGGGCGATCGCGCCGATAGCGGCGTAGTCCGCCCGGGGGCCGACAAGGCCGACATCCTGGCCACCTTCGACCTGATCGACATCCCTGAAGCCAGCGCCTGGCTGGCCGAACGCGACCTCGAGAACGACGGCCCCTGCATTCTGCGCCGCGTGATCACCGCTGAAGGGCGCTCGCGCGGCTATATCAATGGCACCCCCTGCCCTCTCGGCGACCTGAAGGCCCTGGGCGAGTTGCTGATCGACATCCACAGCCAGCACGAACACCAATCCCTGCTCAAAACCGATACACATCGCCGCCTGCTCGACGAGTACGCCGGCGCCACGGACCTTGCCCGCCAGGTGCAACTGGCCGCCCAACGCTGGCGCCAGACCCGTCAGGAGCTGGAACGCCTCTCCAACTCCGGCGACGAACAGCGCGCTCGTCATCAGTTGCTCAGCTATCAACTCGAAGAACTGGAAAACCTCGGCCTCGGCGAAAGCGAGCTGGAACAACTGGAGCAGGAACACAAGAACCTGACCAACGCCGAAACCCTGCTGGGCATTTGTCGGCAAGTGGTCGAACAATGCAGCGAAAGTGATTCCGGCAATGTATTGAACGCATTGACCGCCAGCCTCAATCGCCTATCGAGCGTGAACAATTCGATCGGCGCCCTGGGTGAAGCCAGCAACCTGCTGACCAGCGCGCAGATTCAGGTTGAAGAAGCCGTGGGCGAATTGAACCGTTTTCTCGACAATTTCGACGCTGACCCGGCACGCCTTCAATACCTGGAAGAACGCCTCGATGCGATCTACACCCTGGCGCGCAAACACCGCATCCAGCCGACCGAAGTCGCCGAGATGCAACAGAAGCTACTCGACGAAATCGAAACCCTGAATGCCAACGATGAATCCATCGAACGACTGGGCGATGAGCTGGCCTCCTACGCCCGTCATTATCAGGAGAAGGCCCGGGAATTGAGCGACCTGCGCCATCAAGCGTCGAGCAGCCTGGCCAGCGCCGTGGAACAGGAAATCCAGCGCCTGGGCATGCCCGGTGGCCGCTTCACCATCGAGCTGCGCCCCAACAGCAGCGACGAACTGCTGCCCAACGGGCTAGAACAAGTGGAACTACTGGTGAGCGCCAACCCAGGGCAACCGTTGAAAGCCCTGGCAAAAGTGGCATCGGGGGGCGAGCTGTCGCGTATCAGCCTGGCGATTCAGGTGATCACCGCACAGACCTCCCGCGTACCGACGCTGGTGTTCGACGAAGTGGACGTAGGCATTGGCGGCCCGACCGCCGAGATTGTCGGCCAGTTGCTGCGACGCCTCGGGGAGCGCGGGCAGGTTCTGACCGTGACGCACTTGCCGCAAGTGGCGGCGCAGGGGCATCAACATCTATTTGTGCACAAAGTCCGCGGTGATGATGCCACGCACACGGCCGTCTCCAAGCTGAGCAAGAATGATCGTGTCGAAGAAGTGGCACGGATGCTCGGCGGCATCGACCTCACCAAGGAGTCCCTGGCTCACGCGAAGAAAATGGTTGTTACCGCGAAAATCTAAGAAGGACAGAAAGCACGAAGGCGACCCTGAGGTCGCCTTCGTTCGTTTCGCGAACCTGAAGTTCGCGCGACATGCTTACTTTTTCTTGCGCACGTACAGTACAAGATTGTGATCGACCATCTCGAAGCCATACTTGTCGACGATTGCTTTCTGCAGCCGCTCGATTTCTTCGTCGAAGAATTCGATCACTTCACTGGTCTCGACGTTGACCATATGGTCGTGATGCTTTCCGTCGTCCAGTTCGAAGACCGCATGGCCTCCGTCGAAGTTGTGCCGCACCACAAGGCCAGCTGCCTCGAACTGGGTCAGAACACGGTAAACCGTGGCCAGACCGACGTCCTCACCAGCCTCCATCAGTGCTTTGTAGACGTCCTCGGCACTCATGTGGCGTTGCTCGGCGGAATCGAGCATTTGCAGAATTTTGACCCGTGGAAGGGTCACTTTGAGGCCGGCTTTGCGTAGTTCGCTATTTTCAACCATGGTCAGCTTTCTCGCGATGCTGCTTCGCAGCTTCTCTTAATGCGGGTATGATCGGCGTTTACGTTGTCCCAGCCAAGATAGTGGAAGTCGCCCACCGATGCAAAACACCAAGCTCTTGCTAACCAGTTTCACCTTTGTGGGACTGCTCGCACTCGCCGGTTGTTCATTCCCCGGGGTTTACAAAATCGACATCCAGCAGGGCAATGTCGTCACGCAGGACATGATAGACCAGTTGCGCCCGGGAATGACCCGTCGGCAAGTACGGTTTATCATGGGCAACCCTCTGTTGACCGACACGTTCCATGCCGATCGCTGGGATTACCTGTATAGCCTGCAACCCGGTGGCGGTGAACGCCAACAGGAACGCATTAGCGTTATCTTCAACCCAAATGACCAACTTGTCAGCCTCTCTGGCGATTTCATGCCAGGCGTGAGCCGCGACGAGGCCATTCTCGGCAAGGACAGCGGCACTACCGTGACCGCGCCGGCAGGAAACGCCGAGAAGCCGAAGCCAGAAAAACCGGTCAAGCCAGGCTCGTTGCTGGACCAGATCCAGAAGGACGTGGACAACGTAGAAACTGTCCCGGTCCCGACTCCAGAACCGCTGGAAACCTCGCCGCAATAATTTGCGACGCAATAAAAACCCCGGCATGTCCGGGGTTTTTATTGTCTGGCGTTTAATCGAATCACTGATTCCGGGCTTTGGCCTCGGCCGCTTTGGCTGCACGCAACCGCCGAACTTCTTTTGGATCGGCGAGCAACCGCCGGTAAACCTCGATGCGATCGCCTTCCTGAACCTGGCGAGTGGCCGGATCAGCGATCACTTTGCCAAAGATCCCGACCGGACAACTGCCCAGATCAAGTTCCGGGAATTCGCCATTCAGGCCCGATTTGAACAACGCATCCCGCACCGTCGCGCCCACCGGCACCGTTACGCTCAGCAGCACCTGACGATCAACGGCGGCATACACCACCTCGACCTTGATCACGGCCTCAACCATGCATTTGCTTCGCACGCTGGCAGAATGCGTCCATCAACGTATTCGCCGCCTGATTAAACAAAGGCCCCAACGTCGCACGCACCAGCGGCCCGGAGTAGTCGAACGACAGGTCCAGACTGATCTTGCAGGCCTTCTCGCCCAACGGTTTGAACACCCAGACGCCGTGCAACTGGCTGAACGGACCTTCCTCGAGGTTCATTTCGATCGAACGCCCGGGCACCAGGGTATTACGCGTTACGAAATGCTGACTAAGCCCGCCCTTGGCCACGCCGACGCTGGCGCGCATGAACTCAGGAGAACTTTCCAGAATTTCGGTCGATGAGCACCACGGCAGGAATTCCGGATAGCGGGCCACGTCGTTGACCAGGTCGTAAAGCGCTTGCGCCGGATACGGCAGCAGGGCCGAACGTTGAATGTGTGTCGTCATGTCAGCGTTACTTCCACAGCTGTGCGGCAAACACTACAAGAATGCCGATGGGCGCCACATAGCGCATCAAAAACAGGGACAGGGCGAACAATACCGGGCTACGGATCGACAACTCGTCGCGCACCGCTTCACGCCCCATCACCCAGCCCGCAAACACCACGAAACACAAACCACCGAGTGGCAACATGATCCGCGAGGTGAAGAAGTCGATCACACCAAAGAAGTCCAGGCCACCGGCTGCCCCCCATTGGTAGAGATGGAACATCCCGCCTTCGTTCACGAAAAACTTGGCTTCCTTCCAGATATTGAAAGAAAACACGGTACCCAGGCCGACGAACCAGCAGGTGAATGCCAGCCAGAAGGTGACCCAGGCGCGGCTGATTTTCGTGCGCTCAACCAGGTAAGCCACCATCGGTTCGAGCAGGGAAATCGCCGAACTCCAGGCCGCAATCGCCACGAGTACGAAGAACACTACGCCCATCAACTGGCCGAACGCTACGTTACCGAAGGCGAATGGCAGGCTGACGAACATCAGGCCTGGGCCTTCGCTCGGGTTCAGGCCGGCAGCGAACACAATCGGAAACAATGCCAGACCGGCCAACAGCGAAACGAAGGTGTCGAGCAACGCCACACCGACGACGGTTCCGGAAATCGAGGAGTGCTTCGGCATGTAGGCGCCGTAGATCATGATCGAGCCGACACCCACGCTCAGGGAGAAGAACGCGTGCCCCATGGCCGGCAGCAAGCCATCAAGCACCTTGTCCGGGTGGAAGTCGAACATGAAATGCACGCCCTCCATGAAGTGGCCGGTGGTCATGCTGTAACCCAGCAGGACAATCACCATAACGAACAGCAACGGCATCATGATCCGCAGGCTGCGCTCCAGCCCGGCGACCACTCCCTTGGCGATCACCACTGCCGACAACAGCAGGAAAATCGTGTGCCAAAGTGTCAGGCGCCATGGGTCGGCGATCACATTACCGAAGTATGCGCCGACCTGATCAGCCGTCACGCCCCGAAAGTCGCCACGGCCCATGTCGATGATGTAATCCAGCGACCAACCGCCAACCACACTATAGAAAGACAGAATCAGCAACGCCGTGATCATCCCGGCAAAGGCGCCCCAGGACCACTTCGCCGAATGCCCCGCGTCCAGCGCCAAGACCTTCAAGGCATTGGCCGGGCTCTGCCGCGCGCGCCGGCCGATCAGGGTTTCGGCCAGCATGACGGGCATACCGATCAGCGCGATGCAGGCCAGGAACATCAGCACGAAGGCCCCGCCGCCATAAACGCCAACCATATAAGGGAATTTCCAGATACTCCCCAAACCCACGGCCGAACCGGTCGCGGCGAGTATGAAGACCCAGCGGCTAGCCCAACTGCCGTGGACAGAAACCTTGTCTGTCGACATCGTTATCACGCCCAAGCGTTCAAAAAAGAGGCCGCATTGTCCGGGATTCAATCAACCTGCTCAAGCACGTAGCGTCACCGTAGCCGACTTGCGCGCAACTCCCTATAATGCCGCCCCTATGGCTAAACAGAAGAAACACCCAACAGGGACCATCGCGCAAAATAAAAAGGCGCGACACGATTACTTCATCGAACATCGGTTCGAGGCTGGTCTGGTCCTGGCCGGCTGGGAAGTAAAAAGTCTGCGGGCAAGCAAGCTGCAACTGGTTGACAGTTACGTACTGCTCAAAGATGGCGAAGCCTGGCTGCTCGGCAGCCACATTACGCCTCTGACGACGGCCAGCACCCACGTTATCGCTGATCCGACCCGCACCCGAAAATTGCTGCTCAATCGGCGCGAGCTGGAGAAGCTGGCCGCTGCCGTGCAGCAAAAAGGTTACGCCTGCGTATGCCTGTCCTGGTACTGGAGCAAGCACATGGTCAAGTGCGAGATTGCTCTGGGCAAGGGCAAGAAGGAATACGACAAGCGTGATACCGAACGCGAACGCGACGCCGGCCGTGAATTGCAGCGTGCGGTGCGGAACAAGGGCAAGGAAGAGTAGTTCTCCGCCAGACCGCGGCATAGTGGCGAGGGAGCTTGCTCCCGACGGGGCGCGAAGCGCCCCCTGGTTTGGCGGCATCAAGCCTGCTGGCGACTGCTGTGCAGCCGAACGGGAGCAAGCTCCCTCACCACACTGAATCGCCTGTCACTACATCCCCTTGCGCCGCTCCGCCCGAGCCATGCGCTGCACTTCCTGACGCACCTCTTCCAACACTTCCTGCACATACAAAATGTGCCGACTGGAAACTTCTCGCGCCTCTTCCGCTCGCCCCTCAATAATCGCCTGGTACAACTCCCGGTGCTGCGCAATCAGCATGTCACGGGTTTCGACGCGCTGTTTGTACATGCCGCCAATGTTGGTCACCACGTTGCGCTTGAGCAGATCGAACAGCCCGCGAATGGTGTGCAGCAACACCGCGTTATGACTGGCCTCGGCAATCGCCAAGTGAAAATTTGCGTCCGCCGCGCCCTCTTCCGCCCGGCTCACTTCGTCATGGCGCGAATAGCAGTCCTGCAACGTGTCGAACGCCGCCGTCAGCCGCTCGCGATCCACATCGGTGGCGCGCAGCGCCGCGTAGTAAGCGCAGGATGCTTCCAGGGTATGGCGAAATTCCAGCAAATCGCGCTGGGCCTCGGGGTTACTTTCCAGTAGATGCAGCAGTGGATCGCTGAACGTCGAACCCAGGGATTCCACCACATAGTTGCCGCCGCCCTGACGGCTGACCAGCAGCCCTTTGGCCGTCAGTTTTTGTATCGCTTCGCGCAACGAAGGGCGTGACACGCCGAACTGCTCGGCCAATGCACGCTCTGCCGGCAGGCGTTCGCCAGCCTTCAAGGTGCCCTCGAGAATCATCCCCTCGAGTTGCTCGACAATATCGTCAGACAAACGGCGCTGCCGAATCTGATCAAACCCCATCACTCAATTCTCCACGATCCCGGCGGTTCGCCGGGCTCTCTATTCTGGCCTATTGGCGCTGCGCCAGCACCTACCAGACGACGCTTGATCGAACGGATCAGATGCGTTCTGCACCGCTCATTCGACAAAAGTTTTAGGGCGGCAAATTGACACACCGCCTCCAAGGCTTTTACCCTAGCCAACAGCGATTGTAAATTGGTCTTACCAATTAACCAAGAACGCTGACCAGTGCCTGACCAACAACAATTAGGGGCCACCCCATATGCAAACCTGGCAACAGCTCTACAGCCCGCTCGGCAGTCTCGGCGTGTCCGCACTCGCGGCCGTCATTCCCATCGTATTTTTCTTCCTGGCTTTGGCCGTGTTCCGCCTCAAAGGCCACGTGGCCGGCAGCATCACCCTGGCGTTGTCCATTGCCGTGGCAATCTTCGCCTTCCAGATGCCGGTCGATATGGCTTTCGCCGCCGCCGGATATGGCTTCGCCTACGGGCTGTGGCCGATTGCGTGGATCATCGTGGCAGCGGTGTTCCTCTACAAACTGACGGTCAAGAGTGGCCAGTTCGAAGTGATCCGCAGCTCGGTGCTGTCGATTACCGATGACCAGCGCCTGCAAGTGCTGCTGATCGGCTTCTGCTTCGGCGCGTTCCTGGAAGGTGCCGCCGGTTTCGGCGCACCGGTAGCGATTACCGCCGCGCTGCTGGTAGGGCTGGGCTTCAACCCGTTGTACGCCGCCGGCCTGTGCCTGATCGCCAATACCGCGCCGGTGGCTTTTGGCGCACTGGGGATTCCGATCATCGTCGCCGGGCAAGTGACCGGTATCGACGCGTTCAAGATCGGCGCCATGACCGGTCGCCAGCTGCCATTACTGTCGCTGTTCGTGCCGTTCTGGCTGGTGTTCATGATGGATGGCCTGCGCGGCGTTCGCGAAACCTGGCCAGCTGCGCTGGTGGCCGGTTTGAGCTTTGCCATCACCCAATACTTCACCTCGAACTTCATTGGCCCGGAACTGCCGGACATCACCTCGGCGCTGGTCAGCCTGATTTCCCTGACACTGTTCCTGAAAATCTGGCAGCCAAAACGCGCTGCGGGCGCGCACATCGTCGGTGCCGTCTCGGCGTCCGTGGTGGCTAGCGCCGGTGGTTTCGGCCAACCGCGCACCACCGTGGCTTCGCCCTACAGCCTGGGGGAAATTTTCAAAGCCTGGTCGCCGTTCCTGATCCTCACCGTATTGGTCACCATCTGGACGCTGAAACCGTTCAAGGCGATGTTTGCCGCCGGCGGCTCGATGTATGGCTGGGTGTTCAACTTCGCGATCCCGCACCTGGATCAAATGGTGATCAAGGTCGCCCCGATCGTGACCAACCCGACAGCGATTCCTGCGGTGTTCAAACTCGATCCGGTTTCCGCGACCGGCACGGCGATTTTCTTCTCCGCGTTGATCTCGATGCTGGTGCTGAAGGTCAACATTAAAACTGGTCTGACCACTTTAAAGGAGACGTTCTACGAACTGCGCTGGCCGATTTTGTCCATCGGCATGGTGCTGGCCTTCGCCTTCGTCACCAACTACTCGGGCATGTCGTCGACCATGGCTCTGGTATTGGCAGGCACCGGCGCGGCGTTCCCGTTCTTCTCGCCATTCCTCGGCTGGCTCGGTGTGTTCCTGACCGGCTCCGATACCTCGTCCAACGCGCTGTTCAGTTCGCTGCAAGCGACCACCGCGCACCAGATCGGCGTCAACGACACCCTGTTGGTGGCGGCGAACACCAGCGGCGGAGTGACCGGCAAGATGATTTCACCGCAATCGATCGCCGTGGCCTGCGCCGCGACCGGGCTGGTGGGCAAAGAATCGGATCTGTTCCGCTTCACCCTCAAGCACAGCCTATTCTTTGCAACGATTGTCGGCCTGATCACTTTGGCTCAGGCCTACTGGTTCACCGGCATGCTGGTGCACTAAGCACTACACGCCACACGGAAAAAACCGACGCCGGGCTACAGCCCCGGCGTCAGCTATTCACAACCGGGTCTGCAAGGCTGCTGAAAGCTTCTCTCTCTATATTCAGCAGCCTCAGCGGACGGATAACCGGGACCACCCGGAGACACGCCTGATGAGCGAGCTTTTTTACAACGCTGTGCCGAACGCGACCCGCGTCGCCCCGCCACTGCCCGAACCTCGGCAATACCCCAGCGAAAAACCGTCACGGGTGTACCTGTTCGGAACCTGCGTGGTGGATCTGTTCTACCCCGAAGCCGGGATGGACGCGATCCACCTGCTGGAACGCGAGGGCATTCGTGTCGAATACCCGCAAGGGCAAAGCTGCTGCGGGCAACCGGCCTACACCTCGGGTTACACCGAGCAGGCCCGGACCGTGGCGCGCTCGCAACTGGCGTTGTTTGCCGGGGACTATCCGGTGGTGGTGCCGTCGGGTTCTTGCGCGGGCATGTTGCGCGAACACTATGCCGACCTGTTCAAGGACGAGCCGCAAACGCTGAAACAGGTTCAGGCCCTCGCGGCACGGACTTACGAACTCGCCGAGTTCCTGCTGTTTGTCTGCAAGGTGCAGCTCAAGGACAGCGGCGAACCGGTGAAAGTGGCGTTGCACACGTCGTGCTCGGCACGCCGTGAAATGAACACCCACCTGCATGGCCGCGAGTTGCTGGCGCAGCTGAGCAACGTGGAGCGAGTCGACCACAGCCACGAAAGTGAATGCTGTGGCTTTGGTGGGACTTTCAGCGTCCGTATGCCGGATATTTCCGGTGCGATGGTGGCTGACAAGACCCGTGCGTTGAAGGAATCCGGCGCGCACAAGGTACTCAGTGCCGACTGCGGCTGCCTGATGAACATCAACGGCTCGTTGGAGAAACAGCAGGAAGCGTTGCGCGGTCAGCATCTGGCCAGCTTCCTTTGGCAGCGTACCGGAGGTGCCCGATGAGCAGCTCCACGATTATTCCTACGGTTGCCGTAGAAGAAGATTTTCGCAGCCGGGCTCACAAGGCTTTGGCTGACACGCAATTGCGAAACAACTTTCGCAGCGCGATGGATTCACTGATGAACAAACGGGCAGCGTCCTTCAGCGATGCCCATGAAAGAGAACATTTGCGAGCGCTGGGCAATGCGGTCCGCGCCCGTGCATTATCCAAGCTGCCCGACCTCCTCGAGCAGCTTGAACAGAACCTGACCCGCAACGGTGTGACAGTGCACTGGGCGGAAACGGTGGACGAAGCCAATGGCATCGTCTTGTCGATCATCCGCGCTCACGAGGGGCGGCAAGTGATCAAGGGCAAATCGATGGTCAGCGAAGAGATGGAGATGAACCATGTCCTCGAGGCTCAAGGCATTGAATGCCTGGAGTCGGACATGGGTGAATACATCGTCCAGCTCGACCACGAGAAGCCTTCACACATCATTATGCCGGCGATCCACAAGAATGCCGGTCAGGTCGCGTCCTTGTTCCACGACAAACTTGGCGTGGAGTACACCAAGGACGTTGACCAACTCATTCAGATCGGTCGCAAGGTCTTGCGGCAGAAATTCTTCGAAGCCGACATCGGCGTCTCCGGTGTCAACTTCGCCGTGGCCGAAACCGGCACCTTGCTGCTGGTGGAAAACGAAGGCAACGGGCGGATGACCACCACGGTGCCGCCGGTGCACATCGCCGTCACCGGCATCGAAAAAGTCGTGGAAAACCTGCGCGACGTGGTTCCACTCCTGTCGCTGCTGACCCGCTCGGCCCTGGGCATCCCGATCACCACCTACGTCAACATGATCTCCGGCCCGCGCAAGGAACATGAACTCGACGGCCCACAGGAAGTGCACCTGGTGCTGCTGGACAACGGTCGCAGCCAGGCATTTGCCGACAGCGAATTACGCCAGACCCTGAACTGCATCCGCTGCGGCGCCTGTATGAATCATTGCCCGGTCTACACCCGAATCGGCGGTCATGCCTACGGAGAGGTTTACCCTGGGCCTATCGGAAAAATCATTACCCCGCACATGGTCGGCCTGGCAAAAGTCCCCGACCACCCGAGTGCCTCGTCGTTATGCGGCGCCTGCGGTGAAGTCTGCCCGGTAAAAATTCCGATTCCTGCATTGCTGCGTCGCCTGCGGGAAGAAAACGTCAAAGCGCCGGACAGCCCACATCAAGTGATGCGCGGTCAGGGCAGCAAGTATTCGCGCAAAGAACGATTTATCTGGAACGCCTGGGCCAGGCTCAACAGTTCGCCAACGCTTTATCGCCTGTTCGGCTTCTTCGCCACTCGCCTGCGAGCGCTGACGCCGAGCAACGTCGGCCCATGGACCCAGAACCACAGCGCACCGAAACCCGCGGCCCGCTCACTGCATGACATGGCCCGCGAGCATCTGGCCAAACAGGGGGACCGTTGATGAGCGCCAAGCAAAATATCCTCGCCAAATTGCGCAACAGTCTGACGGGCACCACGCCGGTGGCTGACAACTTCGATGTCGAACTGGTGACCGAGCCTTACACCTACACGCCGGAACAACGCATTTCGCAACTGCGCAAACTGATGGAAGCGGTGCATACCGAAATCCATCTGACGTCCAGAGAAGGCTGGCCCGAATTGCTCGCGCAACTGCTGCGGGATCGCCAGTTGCCGAGCCTGCTGATTGCGCCGACGACGCCCCACGGGCAACGCATCACCGAGCATTGGGCGAAAAATCCTGGCCTGCCAGCGCTCAAAGCCTACAACCGCCCGGTCGAGGAATGGAAAGCCGAGTTGTTCAACGACACCCCGGCCAGCCTGACCACCACCCTCGGCGCGATCGCCGCGACCGGCAGCCTGATTCTCTGGCCGACGCGGGAAGAACCGCGCTTGATGAGCCTGGTGCCGCCAGTGCATTTTGCCCTGCTCAAGGCCAGTGAAATCCGCGACAACTTCTATCAGGTGCAACAGGAATTCGAATGGGCCCAAGGCATGCCGACCAACGCCTTGCTGGTGTCCGGCCCGTCGAAGACTGCCGATATCGAGCAAGTGCTGGCTTACGGAGCCCACGGCCCGAAAGATCTGGTGGTGCTGATCCTGGAGGACCAATGAGTCTACCGGCGGCTTTTCTGCGCGATGCGCAGCAACTGATTCCTGAAGCACGACGTTTCGACGACCCGCTATCGACCCTGGCCTTCGGCACCGACGCCAGTTTCTACCGGCTGATTCCAAAACTGGTGATCCGCGTCGAGTCCGAAGATGAAGTGGTGGCGCTGCTCAAACTGGCGCAACGGGACCACGTCCCGGTGACCTTCCGCGCCGCCGGCACCAGCCTGTCTGGCCAGGCCATCAGTGACTCGGTGCTGATCGTGCTGGGGGATAACTGGAACGGTCGCGAGATCCGTGGCCAGGGCACGCAAATCCGCCTGCAACCGGGCGTGATCGGCGCCCAGGCCAACGCCTGGCTGGCACCGTTCGGCCGCAAGATCGGTCCGGATCCGGCGTCGATCAATGCCTGTAAAATCGGCGGCATCGTCGCCAACAATGCCAGTGGCATGTGCTGCGGCACAGCGCAAAATACCTATCACACCCTGGCCGGCATTCGTCTGGTGCTGGCCGATGGCAGCCGTCTCGATACCGAAGACGCCGCCAGTGTGGCCGAGTTCCGGGAGAGCCATGCCGAACTGCTTGAACGTCTGGCGGCGCTGGGCCGCGAGACCCGCGCCAATGCCGAACTGGCTGCGAAAATTCGCCACAAATACCGTCTGAAAAATACCACCGGGCTGTCACTCAATGCCCTGGTGGATTTCGACGAGCCTGTGGATATCTTGAGCCACTTGCTGGTGGGTTCCGAAGGCACGCTCGGGTTTATCAGCGCGGTGACCTACGACACAGTGATCGACCACCCGAACAAGGCGTCGGCGCTGATCGTGTTCCCGGACGTGGAAACCTGCTGCAACGCCGTCACCGTCCTGAAAAGCCAACCGGTGTCGGCCGTGGAACTGCTGGACCGTCGCAGCCTGCGCTCAGTGCAGGACAAACCCGGCATGCCGGCTTTCGTACAACAACTGTCGTCTAATGCTTGCGCTCTGCTGATCGAATCCCGCGCTGCCTCTTCCACATTACTGCAGGAACAACTGGCGCAGATCATGGCGTCGCTGACCGACTTCCCAGTGGAAAAACAAGTCGACTTCACCGAAGAACCGGTGGAAAACGCCCGGCTCTGGGCGATCCGCAAGGACACCTTCCCCGCCGTCGGCGCGGTGCGCAAAACCGGCACCACGGTGATCATCGAAGACGTGACCTTCCCGGTGGAACAACTGGCCATCGGCGTGAACCGCTTGATCGAGCTGTTC
This sequence comes from Pseudomonas sp. FP1740, assembly GCF_030687165.1. Taxonomy (NCBI): domain Bacteria; kingdom Pseudomonadati; phylum Pseudomonadota; class Gammaproteobacteria; order Pseudomonadales; family Pseudomonadaceae; genus Pseudomonas; species Pseudomonas sp. FP1740. The sequence continues at coordinate 842,501 of NZ_CP117461.1, read as the reverse complement.
GACAAACATCACTACGACGAAGCGATCCTTTTCGGACACGCCCTGGAAGGCAATCTGCACTTCGTCTTCACCCAAGGCTTCAACAGCGCGGAAGAAGTCGCACGTTACCAGGCGTTCATGGACGACGTAGCGCAGTTGGTGGCCGTGGAGTTCGGCGGTTCGCTGAAGGCCGAACACGGCACCGGTCGCAACATGGCGCCCTTCGTCGAACTGGAATGGGGCAGCGACGCCTACCAGTTGATGTGGCAGCTCAAACGCCTGCTCGACCCCAACGGCATCCTCAACCCGGACGTGGTGCTCAGCGACGATCCGCAGATCCACCTCAAACACCTGAAGCCGCTGCCCGCTGCCGATGAGATTGTGGATAAGTGCATCGAGTGCGGTTTCTGCGAACCGGTGTGCCCGTCGAAAGGCCTGACGTTGAGCCCACGCCAGCGCATCGTAATCTGGCGTGACATCCAGGCGAAGAAGCGCGCCGGCATAGACACCGCCGAACTGGAACAGGCCTACGAATATCAGGGCATCGATACCTGCGCCGCCACAGGCCTGTGTGCACAACGTTGCCCTGTAGGCATCAACACCGGCGAGCTGGTGAAAAAGCTCCGGAGCCGTAACGCGAGCCATACGAAAACCGCCAACTGGATTGAAGGCAATTTCGCCACTGCGTTACAAGGCGCGCGCTTCACCCTGCACGTCGCCAACGGTGCACGAATGCTGCTGGGGGCACCACGTTTGGCGAAGCTTTCGGCAACATTGACCCGCTTGTCCAAAGGCCAGGTTCCGCAATGGACCAACGCCATGCCACAACCGGAAAAGGCCATTCGCTTCAGCCCGAGCGTGTCGGACGGACGCCCTCGGGTGGTGTACCTCGCGGCCTGCGTGTCGCGGGTCATGGGCCCGGCGGCGGGCGATAAAGAGCAAATGTCGCTGTACGACAAAACCCGTGGCCTGCTGGAAAAAGCCGGCTACCAGGTCGTCTTTCCAGACAATCAGGACAACCTCTGCTGTGGTCAGCCATTCGCCTCCAAGGGCTATGCCGAACAGGCCGAACACAAACGCCAGGAGCTGATCGGCGCGCTGCTGCACGCCAGCCGTGGCGGGCTCGACCCGATCTACTGCGACACCAGCCCCTGCACGCTGCGGCTGGTTCAGGACCTGGGCGACGTGCGACTGGACCTGTACGACCCGGTGCGTTTCATTCGTACGCATTTGATGGACCGACTGGACTTCACCCCGCAGGAAGCGCCGATCGCGGTGCACGTCACGTGCAGCACGCAACATCTTGGCGAAAGCCAGGCGTTGATCGATCTGGCGCGTAAGTGCAGTAACAACGTAGTCATTCCGGAAGGCATTCACTGCTGTGGTTTTGCTGGCGACAAAGGCTTCACCACGCCGGAATTGAACGCCCATTCGTTACGCACGCTGAAAGACGCGGTACAGCAATGCAGCGAAGGGATTTCCACCAGCCGCACTTGTGAGATCGGTCTGACGCAACACGGTGGAATTGACTACCACGGGCTGGTCTATCTGGTGGATCGGGTGACCCAGGCTAGAGCGGTCTGACACCGAAACACAAAAAGAAGGGGCATTAACGCCTAATGCACAAACCCGCTCCCACAGGGATTGTGCGTTAGGCGTTATTACCCCTGTTTCGCACCCTCCTCCCGGAAAATCTTTCACTCCCTCGCAAGCGAAAACAGAACCCTTGCACGCCGTCACAGTCCATTTGTTAAGCCCCAATCAGCGGGGCCCAATCCCCCCCCCGTTCCAGGAGATACCCATGAAGCGTTCCGCCCTGGCTGGACTGCTCATCGCTGCAACAATGCTGGCCTCCTCCGCATACGCCTCAAACGATAGCGATCAATGCGTAATGAAGCTCCAGGAGGTCAACAGCAAGCTGTCCAGCGCAGCCACGCTGGACGCCGCCACCAAAGGTGTCGTCGTCACCAAAGCCGAACAAGCCAAGGCCGCCCACGCCTCCAACAACGACAGAGAGTGTGTTTCCCTGGCGCAGCAAGCGCTTCAGGACATTCAAAACCACATGAATAGCCATTAGGGCCAGGCCAGATAACATGCAGGTAAGGACAGAAGGTCGACTCGCCGCGCGTATTGGCGTACACTTCGCTTACCTGCTGGTTACACACAGCAGGTTCGGGGCCGCTTTGGATTCGACGCCGGTTGCGAAACTTTAGGTGCATGCCGACTTGGTAACAGAAGTCGTAAATCCACTGTTGCAACTTCCTATAGTTGCCAATGACGAAACCTACGGGGAATACGCTCTCGCTGCGTAAGCAGCCTTAGCCCTTCCCTCCTGGTACCTTCGGGTCCAGCAATCATCAGGGGATGTCTGTAAACCCAAAGTGATTGTCATATAGAACAGAATCGCCGTGCAGTACGTTGTGGACGAAGCGGCTAAAACTTACACAACTCGCCCAAAGCACCCTGCCCGTCGGGTCGCTGAGGGTTAACTTAATAGACACGGCTACGCATGTAGTACCGACAGCGGAGTACTGGCGGACGGGGGTTCAATTCCCCCCGGCTCCACCAAATGATCAATCAAAGACGTCCAAGGACGTCTTTTTTTGTGCCTGCGATCCAGTAAATACGCGGCCTCCAGCGCTTTTGCGGTCCTCTGAGATTTTTTGAGTTCCAACCATTCGGGTATTCCAAACGGTATTCCAGCCCATCCGGTGCTAATCTTTGGAATACCGAATCAGTGCCTGAGGACAATCTCATGCCTGCCCAAAACCTCCGCCTCTCCGATCGACAGCTCAAGGGAGTCAAACCCGCGTCCAAGGATTACGTCCTCACTGACGGTGACGGTTTGCAGCTCCGCGTACGCAGCAACGGCTCGTTGCTGTGGAATTTCAACTACCGCGAACCGGTAACCAAGAACCGTATCAACATGGGTTTCGGTACCTACCCAGAGCTCTCGCTGGCGAACGCCCGAAAGATGGCGGTCGAAGCGCGCGAGCTGCTCGCCCAAGGCATCGATCCGAAGGTGCAGCGCGATACGCTGAATGAGGCCAAACGCGCAGAAACGGAACACACCTTCGAGAAGGTGGCCACCGCCTGGTTCGAGCTCAAGAAAGACTCAGTCACCCCGGCCTACGCCGAGGACATCTGGCGGTCGCTCACGCTACATGTGTTCCCCGACTTGAAGACGACGCCACTCGCCAAAATCACCGCGCCGATGGTGATCGAATTGCTTCGTCCGATCGAAGCAAAAGGCAGCCTGGAAACGGTAAAGCGTCTTAGCCAACGGCTTAACGAGATCATGACCTACGGCGTGAATTCCGGCCTGATCTTCGCCAACCCGCTTAGTGGCATACGGGCGGTTTTCAAAAAGCCCAAGAAAGAAAACATGGCCGCGCTTCCGCCCGAAGAGCTCCCCGAGCTCATGCTGGAAATCGCGAATGCCAGTATCAAACGCACGACCCGCTGCCTGATCGAATGGCAGTTGCATACCATGACTCGCCCCGCTGAAGCGGCGACCACTCGCTGGGCAGACATCGACTTTGAAAGGCGTGTCTGGACCATCCCTCCAGAGCGGATGAAGAAGCGCCGTCCGCACAGCATTCCGTTGAGCGATCAAACAATGGCGTTGCTGGAAATACTGAAGTCCCATAGCGGTCATCGGGAGTACGTCTTCCCGGCAGACCGAAACCCACGTACTCATGCCAATAGCCAGACCGCGAATATGGCGTTGAAACGCATGGGCTTCCAGGATCGCTTGGTCAGCCACGGCATGCGCTCGATGGCCAGCACCATCTTGAATGAACATGGGTGGGACCCGGAGCTCATCGAAGTGGCGCTGGCACACGTCGACAAGGATGAGGTGCGCAGCGCCTACAACCGAGCCGACTACATCGAACGCCGGCGGCCGATGATGGCTTGGTGGAGCGAGTACATTTTAAAGGCGTCGACGGGCAATCTCTCGGCCAGCGCGATGAATGTGGCCAGGGATCGGAACGTAGTACCGATCCGATAGGGCGGCGACACTGGCGACATGCCGCGTGGCGTCTACATCCTAGCCATCTGAGCTGATGGCGACAGTCGCCAACTCGCCTTGCTCTTTGCCTCTCCGGCTAAGCCCCTGAGCACGGGGAGGCTTCGCATCCCCACGCTCACGGGCTAACACTAGAAAAGCGACAAACGGCCACTTTGCTATTGATTTCCACCGACTTCCAAGGCACGCCGGAGCATGAGTCTGGCGCATTTCCATGTGCCCTCCCCCCATTGACCCATGTCCCCGAGACCGATAGAACTGAGTTTCAAAGCGCTGCCTTCGGCAGCACCCCAGATGACCAGAGCCTTCAAGGTCATGCCGCTAACACGGTGGTTCATCCCCAAGTGCGATTCGCGCCCGGAGGCTCGCACAGTCATTCGCCAGAGTGATGGACGCCCTCTTAACGATCCGCCAAGTGCGGCAACCCGCTAACCCTTAAGCCCTGCAGCAACGAACCTGCTCGGCCAACGTTTTGCGCCAACCCTTCGCCCGTCTCTTTCTTCAAAAAAGAGACGGGCGCATCTCACACTGCTGCAGCCCTGCTCGCACGGGCCTTTGCAGCTCTCCCCCTCGTGACAATCGGCGTGACAAACACCGAATGCTCACTCGCAACAGCGATGCCGATGATGGTGCCGCAGTCCAAGGAATGGACTGCCCCTGACTGACAGTCAGGCATGCCCCGGTCATCACCTCGCAGCCCTTACCCGACTCAGGATCTCGCGGCACCGGACTCGTCAGCCAGTGCAGCCTCCACCCGCCCACCGTTATCGGTGCTCAGGAGGCCAGATCATGAGATGCCCAAGCTCCCGGTCGTAAGGAGCCGTCAGTCCCGCGTGAGTGGACAACCCTCACAGGCCGCAGGGGCCTTGATCCCTGATAACACTCAACAACCGTGGCGGGATGAGTGAGGACGAAGTCGATTATCCCAGGAGAATACCGATGCAACTATGCGAAGCGTTCGAGCCACCACAACCCTTGCTGGAATACCAGCAGGCACCATTGCCCTACCCGGTCGAAGCACTCGGGAAACTGTTGGGCCCTGCGGTCGAGCGACTGGCCGAGGTGATCGGCGTGCCCTGCGCCATGGCTGCACAATCGGTGCTGGCCAGCGCTGCCCTGGTGAGTCAGGGTCATGCCAATGTCCACCTCGACGGCCGAACCTATCCGTTGTCCCTCTACCTACTGACGGTGGCGTCCTCGGGTGATCGAAAAAGCGCGGTGGATCACCTGGCACTGAAGGCGGCGCGCGACTGGGAACGACAGCAGTGGACCCTGTATGCGGAAAAGCTCATAGCCTATCGCGCCGCCAGCAACATCATGACGAAACCCAAAACCGCAAAGAAACGCGCGGAGGCGGAAGGCGGTGAGCTATCCGAGCCGGTACCGCCGAGACTGATCATTACCGAGCCCACCATCGAAGCGTTGATCAAAAGCCTGTGCCATGGTTTGCCCAGCATGGGCTTGTTCAATGATGAAGGTGGCCAGTTCTTGGGCAGCAGCACCATGAGCAAAGAGAACCTGCTTAAGGCGATTACCACCTTGTCGACACTGTGGGATGGCAGTCCGATCGACCGGGCGCGCTCTATGGCCGGAGAAAGCCTCCGCGCCTACGACCGCCGCCTCAGCCTGCATTTGATGTTGCAGCCTTACTTGGCCAACCAGCTACTCAAAGACTCGGTGATCAAAGGCCAAGGCATCCTGGGCCGCTGCCTGATCAGCTGGCCCGAACGTCTGGTCGGTCAGCGCTTGTACAAGGCAGTCGACCTGACGCGAGATGCCAAAGTCCAGCGCTACCAAACGCGCATCACCGCCCTGCTGGATAAGCCACTGTCGCTGTACAAAGACGGTTCACTTAACCCCGCCAGGCTGGAACTGACGCCCAGCGCTCGCACTGCCTGGATTGATATTCACGACACCATCGAATGCCAGTCTGGCGAATTCGGTGAGCTGGCAGGAGTCCAATCCGTCGCAGGAAAAGCGGCGGCCAATGTGCTGCGCATCGCCGGTGTGCTCGCGGTAATTGAAGATGCGAATGTAGTGAGTGAGGCCCATATTCAACGCGCCTCAACACTGATGGATTACTACCTGGCGGAGATCCAACGCCTGACCGAACAAGAGCCAATCAACACTTTACGTGAGGAAGCGGATCGACTGCTGCGCTGGCTGACGCAAAAAGGCTGGACCCAATTCACCATCCGCGACCTCAATCGCAACGGCCCTCGCTTTGCCCGCAAGAGCAGCCATCACACCGCCACACTGCTCGTCGAGCTGATCACGCATAACTGGCTGAACAGTCGCGATGCCAAAACGTTCGAGGTACGCCATATTTCGCCTCAATGACGCGGTGCGCTGCTACCAGGCGCAACATCAATTGCAATCAGAAACACTGCGTGTCGCCGCTTCTGTCGTCACCTTGTCGCCACACGCCGGGCCAGGAATGACGCGGGTTGTCGCCACTGTCGCCGCTGTCGCCACACCACCTCTTGCCCCCGCAGACATCGCCCTGCTGATCGAGCAACTGCGTGAGGAAGGGGCACTGCTGGAACACCAAGAGAACGCCCTCCTGATCCGCCCGACACACTGGCAGCAGGTGGACAGGCTTAGCCCCCACTGGAAAGCCCTGCTGCTCTTTCTGCAAACAAACGAAAACGGTGATGACGATGGCACTGGTCGGTCGGCGTGATGGTCGCAACTTTGGCTATGGCCGCCAGTTGAGCTACGCCGGCCCACAAGCACTAAACGATCTGTTTGCCGGCGGCCACTTCGCCACGGTCAAAGCACATAGCGATCGCTGGCAAGCGTTTGTGCGTTGGTGTCGATCAGTGAACGGCCCCGGTTACAACGATGCACGTCAGATCGATCAAAGAACGCTGCAAGACTACGCCGCATATCTGCGCCAGCAGATCCAGCAAGGTGAACTCTGTATCGCTCGCCTAAGCAGCGTCAACCGAACCCTCGCTGCGCTGCGCGGTGATCAGGACGTGAGGATCGCCAGCCCGAGTCAGGCGTTGGGACAGCAGCGCTCCACCGTACGCACCCGTTCGCCGGATGGCCAAAACCACCAACAGGTGCGGAGAGTACTTGAGGCGCTGGGCGAACAACACAACCGGGTGGCAGCGATTATCATGTTAGCCCGGACAACCGGTATGCGCCTGCGCGAAGCGATATTGGCTGATCTGCCACGCTTACACCGCGAAGCGGAGCGCTTAGGCCGCATCAATATCCAGGACGGCACCAAAGGCGGCCGCTCTGGGGCATCAGCGCCGCGATGGATTATCGCAACCGAACAGGTGAAAGTGGCGCTAAATTTGGCTCGTGAAGCATCGCCGGCCGGCAGCCGCAACTTAATGGCCCGATGCGAAACCTACGCAATGTTCCTGCAACAAACCGTGCTCCCTGCTCGAGAAATCCTTCATCAATACGGACTCAAGGGGTTCCATGAGCTGCGCGCGGCATACGCCTGCGAACGTTACGAACAACTCACGGACCAGGCTGCACCGGTCAATGGTGGTCACGGTTATCGCATCGACCGCGACATTGATCAGCAGGCTCGCCAACAGATAAGCCTTGAGCTGGGGCATTACCGCGTCGATGTGCTATCGGCCTACATCGGTGGCCGCTCATGAGCAAACTGTTTGATATGACGTTGTTCCTGAGCGGCGTACTGACTGGTTCAAAGACCACACAGCAACGACACCTACGGCAAGCCAGAATCATGCAAGCGGCTATCCAACAGCGCTGGCAACGTGACAATCCCTGGACTTGGCAGCTAAAGCATGTGCGCTGGTTTTTTACACAGCACATTAAAGATAACTCCGATGCTAGCCGGTATTACTATCGACTCACGGCATCATTGATCTGGAAGCGGATGGGTGCCAGCGGCATACCGCCACCTCGCTAGGGTTGAGGTGACCTGATCACCCTATCTGACGTTGAAGAACAATCAGCTAGTGGATCGCTCGAAATCAAACGGGCGAAAAACGGTATCCGGGAGAGGCTCGAGACGTGGAGGATGATCTAGGGAGAACCACGGACACACAGCGCCCCCCTGTACAGATTCAGTTGATGTTCTTTTCTTAACTCTCAGGCAGAATTCACTGATCAAAATTTACTAATTTAAACAGCGATGAAACTGCTCAACACCTACGACGACCGCGATGAAGCGGAAGATGCTGCCGAGAAGCTGGCTGGCGACAAGCGCTTGGCCAGCGAACGTGATGCAACCGTGACCATCTACAATTTGTTCGGCATCCCCAGTTGGGGCAATTTTCACCGTCTGGGTATGTATAACCTGATTGACCTGAAAAATCTGTTAGAGCGCCGTACAAGCTGGCTGCCAACCGATCGAGCACACCATGAAGCGATCATGGGCACACTCAGAACTGTAGCGAAAAACTACGGAATCGAAATTCCGGATCACTGGGAGTGACACAAAAAATCAAATTTTCTCGCGCAATGCGACGAACTGGTTACTCGGCCCTTCTGACCTAAGACTGAGATTAACACTCTTCGAAACCACATAGCCTAAAGGCCGCGTCAGGCTGAATGGGAACAGCACAGGCATCGACTGCAGGCTAGCGACCGAAACTGGCTTACCGGTATAGCGAACGCCCGCTTCGATAAGCCAGGCAGTAAATTCTTCATGTTGAATTTCAGTTGCTGCGAGACGTATGAGCCGCCGCCCGTTCTCCACACGCTCCAACACGCCCCAATTCGCCTGAGTTTGCAAGACAGCCTGGGTTGCCCGCTTAGTAATTTCACGATCACCATACACTTCACTCATGCGGCGATGAATTTCTGAAATTGAACAGTCGCCCTGGATCAAGGTAAGTCGACCGACGAGCTCAGCTATTCTTCCGAAGAATGGGTACGCAGCAATCGCAGCGCCCCAAGCAAACGCGATCACAGTATTAGACTGATCGCCGCCCCTCACCATGCAGCGCCCGCGATCGATGAACTCTGCCAGCTCAGGCCTAGGCTGCAGACACAGCGCATTCAATTTAGTTTGCGTTTTTGCACGAGCCTCTTTGCCAAGGCAAGATGATTCGAGAAGATCACTCAGTGCATCCACTGGCGCAACTCCAGTGCTTACTGTCAACGCGGCGGCAACCCAATCGAGATGGATAAATCGATCAAAGCCTATCTGAGGGGCTGATGAACTCATTAGAAATCAATCTCATAACTTACTTTAACAAAGGGCACAATCAACTCTTCGACAGATACTCCACCATGAACCACCACCTGTTCGCCCGCCGGCACAAAGGCGGTTCGTCCGCCTGCAAAGAGAGGCATGAAGTTCGTGGGCAGTCCAGCGATGTCCAACCTGACCGTGGTCGGATAGGCCACAGCGGAATCGGCCAGTAACGGTCCGCTCCGATAGACCCGCACGCGCTCGCCGCGTGTCTCTGCAATCACGCCCTGATTGGGCCTACCAACTCCAATTGACTCGACGTTGCCGTGGTCTGCAGTGAGGTAGATGTGGTACCCCTTGTCCAGTAACAGGGAGAAGAGTCGATCAACGAAGCCGGTCGCTAGCCAGTTATCGATCCACATTGCCACGTCTTTTTTGGATCGCTCCTTGTGTAGCCGATCATCAACCTCGTCTATGACTAGACCCACCACATTTGGGCGCTGCTCGATCAGATCTGCTTCTAGCGCATTCAGTTGATCAATATGGCGCAACGCTCGTCGATACATTACCTCATTTGAGTGGACGTCTTCATTCTGCCAAAACCTCTTCCACAAGGACTCCTCCTTGTCCGTCCGGTCGATGGAGTCTTCGAACTCGCGCGGCCTGAGGCCCGAGAATAAAGCCTGGCGCGACACCGACGTCACGGTCGGCAACCATGCGAATACTGCTCCCTCGTCAAACGCGAAGCACTTGGTCGTGGTGATCAAGCGCTCGCGAATCTGCACCCATTGGTCGAAGGCTAGCCCGTCGAACACCAGTAGGGCAACCTTGGTTTCCCCTGAGGATCGGCGATGGCGCAAGAAGCGCGGCACGTGGTGGAGCATCACCGGCCCCTTCGTCACCGGCTGCAAAATCAGGTCCGCGTAATGCTTAGCTGCGATCCAGGCTTGCAGATGCCCGTCTGATTGCGCCTGCAGGATCTTGATACGATCCCGAATCGCCAGCAGATGTTTACTACCTTCCGTGCCTGGCAGACCATGTGAACGGGCCAGGATCTCACCGTAGCGTTTGGCGAACTCGCTCCAATCCTTATACGAGGAGGCTGCCGTCGGCGTTGTCTCGATCAGGCCATTGATACCGTTAAGTACCAACAGTTGCAATGCCGCCGGGTCCTGGACGATCCCGACCTTGATCCAACTCGGCATTCCTGCCGAAACGCTGTGCACCGCCAGCGGATGCAAGCTGCCGTCGAGGAACATGGAATCGACCAGCACTTGCACATCAGAGTGCTCGAACGGAATCTCGATCTTGGTGACGTAATCAGGTGGCGGAGGTTCGCCAATACGGGTGCCGTCAAGCCCCAATTTCGACAGATAGCGGTACCACGCGTCCTGCACCACGCGCAACAGCGCACTTTTGGATGCCAGCCAGGTGGCGACGGGTTGGTCTGCGAGCAGTCCTTTGCCTTGGATGATGCCCGCCACGTGTCGAGCGAACAGGGGCGGCAACGAACGGTTGGCGAAGTGCATTCGTAGCAGCTCACGCCAGAAGTCCACCGGGTTACGAATAGATCGTGGAGTCAGTTGATAGACGTGTTCAAGGATGAAGTCCTTGGACTCGTTCTCACCGCGCGCTGACTGCAACTCGGTCTGGTGCGCGTGAAACAAACCTGCAAGATGCTCCGGCTCGACCTGCTGCACAGCGCTGTAGGCCAGTCTGGGGAAAAGCTCCGCAAGGCTGAGCCACACCACGCGACCGTGGTGAACGATGTCCCACGGCAACTTATTCGCGTCGGCGCTGCGTAGATGCAGCACCAGTGAGGATGCCGGCCCTTGCTCACCCCGATCCCATGCGGCGCGGTAGCGTTCCTCATATTCCGCACGGAAGGCAAACGGGTCTTCGTACAGTATCACCTCGAAGTCCCGATCGCGCAGTTCGGACAACAGCGTCTCGTCGAGAAGCACATCGTCCGGGTCGCAGGCCACCCACAGCCGAGTGAGATCGGCTGTGAAGTGACTGAGAATGCGTTCTGACCACTGGCTCATTCCACCTGCCCTCCGGGGATCACATCGCCGGAGACGCAGACCATCATCACGGCATTCAAATCCGGCACGCTGGCATCCATATCATCCAGTGCAGCCATACGTGCGTCGTGTTCCTGTTGCAGGCGCTTGCGCCGATGCTCACGCACCGCTGGCAAGCCGATTCGCCCGATCGCCTGACTTCGTGCCTCGAATGCATACACTGCGCGCTCGCGATCCTCCTTCAGTCGAGCACGGTGTTCATTCACCAGTTCGGTAAAGATCAGCTCGCCCTGAGTGCTGGCGGCCGCATGCGATGCCTCGAACCACCTCACCGACTCCTCGGCACCGGTCATAGCGTGCACGTCCACGGTCTCGGTCAGTAGCAGATCCCACACGCGTTTGGCCGTGGGCACGAAGGGGCGGCCTTTCTCGTTGACGAACACCGGCAGGAAGCGCTTCCGGCTTAAGCCTTCCGCTGCCAGGCTGATCTCCCACAGAGACCAGATGCCGCGCACCGAATCGGGCAAACCCGTCACTCGGATCACCGGCAGCGGCTGGCCGGCAACAAAGCGCGGCAGTTCGCTGATGATGGCACGGGCGCGTGGCTCTTCCATCGTCACCCACTCCAATTCCGGGTTCTCGTCCGCCGTGCGGGCGTCGAAACAAGCCTGCGCGGATTCGCTGCCATCCGCCCAATTCACTCGCCAGGCACTACCCGCTTTGGTGGCTGAACCACCGCGTGCGGCCAACCCATTAGTGATGGCGCGTTCCAGCCAGAACTGGGCCGGATGATCTCGCCATTTGCGGGCGTCGTCCGCGTCTAGATCGTGCTCCGTTGTCAGCAGATCACTGTTCTTCTTCGACTCTGCCAGCGTGGATCGCAGTTGCGAAACCACGGCGTCGCATTCCTGCTCGATCGCATCCGGGTTCTGCAGACCATGCAAGAACAACTCGTCGAAGATAGGATCGGCCTCGACCGAGTCCATAACGTCGGCCACCTTGTCGACGCCAAACTCCTGCGCGATGATCTCGAGCTTTGCCTCTAGCACCTGACGCACACGGTGTTCGACCGTATCTTCCAGTACGAAGTTGATGGCGCGCACCACATGGTGCTGACCGATACGGTCGACGCGGCCAATACGCTGTTCAATCCGCATCGGGTTCCACGGCATGTCGAAGTTCACGATGACGTGGCAGAACTGCAGGTTGAGACCTTCGCCGCCGGCATCTGTTGAAATCAGCACGCGCACATCCTTGGAGAACACCTGCTGAGCGCGAGTGCGCGCTTCCAGATCCATGCTGCCGTTGAGCGTCGCCACCGAGAAACCACGACTCGAAAGAAAATCGGCCAGCATCGCTTGTGTGGGCACGAACTCAGTGAAGATCAGCACCTTTAGCGCCGGGTCGCCTTCTTCCTGCTGCAGCTTGTAGACGAGCTCCAGCAGCGCCTCGGCCTTAGCATCGGTGCCCGCCGCCTCGGTTTCGCGCGCCAGTTCGAGCAGCATCTCGACTTCGGACTTCTCCAGCTCCCAGCCACTGGACTGCATGGCCAGATCCACCTGAGATTGCCCATCGAGATCCGCCCACTCGTCCTGGCTGGTGTTCTCGAATAGGTTCGCTTGGGGCTGTGCCGCATCGAGTAGGGCCTGCCGCCTCTCCAGCGTGGTGCGGATGGCTGCGGTACTCGAAGTCACCAGCCGCTGCATCAGGATCATCAAGAAGCCGATGTGACGCTGCTTGGCTGCCATCGCCTGGTTGTAACCGTGGCGAACGTAGTCGGTCACTGCCTCGTACAAACGCTGCTGCGAGCCATGCCGCGCCTGCCATGCGACCGCCTGCAGCCGGGTTACGCGCGGTTTGAACAGTGGCTGGCCTTCGGCATTGATCGACAGTCGCTTCTCTGTGCGGATCACGAATGGCCGCACCCGGTCGCGGCCAACACTGCTTTCATCCGGAAATGCTTCCCGGTCCAACAACTGCATTAAGCGCATGAACTGGTCGGTTTTGCCCTGGTGTGGTGTGGCCGACAGCAGCAATAGATAGGGCGATGCTTCTGCCAACGCCGCGCCCAGCTTGTAGCGGGCCACCTGCTCGGTGCTGCCACCCATGCGGTGGGCTTCATCGATGATGACCAGATCCCACGACGCCGAAATCAGATCCTCGAAGCGCTCACGGTTGTATGTGTTGAGTTGTTCCAGGCTCCAGCCGCGCCGACTCTCCATGGGTTTGACCGAATCAAGCGAACAGATCACTTGGTCGTGCATGCGCCATAGGCTCTCTTCTTCGCCGACGCCATCGCTGCGCCACTGACGAAAGGCAGCTAACTCGGACGGCTCGATAAACTGGAACTTCTCACCGAAGTGCAGGCGCATTTCGGCCTGCCATTGGCGCACCAGGCCCTTGGGCGCCACCACCAGGATGCGCTTCACCCTGCCACGCAGTTTCAGCTCGCGCAGCACCAATCCGGCCTCGATGGTCTTACCGAGGCCGACCTCATCGGCCAACAGGTAGCGGATGCGATCACGGCTCACCGCGCGGTTCAGCGCATAGAGCTGGTGCGGTAGCGGCACCACGCTGGACTGAATCGGAGCCAAGAGCAGGTTGTCCTCCAGCGCATCCAGCAGCTTGGCCGCCGCCGTGGCATGCAGGATCTGCTCCACACTCAGGCGCACGCTTTCCAGCGGTGCCAAGTCCAGCTCTCGGGCGCGCACCACCGCGTCTTTCGCCGGCAGCCAGACGCGGTACGCGCTTTCACCCCACACATCCTGACGCTCGATCACCCGGCAAGGGGATGCCTGCCGTGTGAACCAGCACCAGTCGCCGATGGCGAACCCGTTACTGGCCACGTTCAAGTCCCGTCTTCGGTTCGAGTCAGTGCCATGTCGTAGAAAGTCAGCAGCTTCTCATCCTCTTGCAGGGTGGCATCGGGCAATTTGTCGGCAATACTGATAATCGTCGCGTAATCGTTGTTGGCCCACGCCGCGCGGAAGCCTGCACGCAGCACTTCCAGACGGGATTCCTTGATCTTTCGGCCAGTGAACGATCGATAGATGTCGAACTCCTTGAGCAGCGCCTTCTCGCGCTTTTTCTCCAGGTCTTGCGCCTTGTTTGGGTCAGGTACGTACCAGCGCTCCTTGGCCTTGGTTACAAGTGCTGGACTGTTCTTCTCCAACCCCCGCAGATCCTTGTGGTTGGTCGAGAGGTAGCTGTGGATTTGGCTGGGCACCTCGCCGGCACCGTCATAGCGCAAGAAGTTGTCTTCCAGCAACTGGTCCAATTCCGGAATGATCTCGCCCTTGCGCTTGGCCGAACCGATCTGCGGGATGTATTCCGGGTGGATTTCCGAGCGGGTGGATGGGCGCTTGAGCAGGAAGTTGGTCAACCAATCGATGGCACTGCGTTCATCAGAAACGAACAGCTCCGCCTGCCTCACCTGCGGAATACGCGACCGCGCCTTTTCGTACTCGACCAATTGATCGGGCAGAAATACCATGCCATCCGTTTCACGGAATCGAACCGGCAGCTCGGCCAGGAACTCGGGCGTGGAAATCGGAACCATCGTGCCGTGGCGGATGAACCAGGATGCCATGCGGTCATAGATGCGACGCGGATCGCGTTCGACGATGTTCAGCAACTCCTGCGGAAAGCCCGAGGTGACCTTGACGACTGGCAACTGCTTCAAGTGCGTCTGCACGAAGTCCCATGCCGAATCCACTGTCGGGCCGTCACGATTGAACCTGTCTTCCAAGCCTCCATTGGGCTTATACGCTGAGATCACCAAGTCTTGCTTAACAGCGTTGGGTGAAACAACTTGCTGGAAGCTCAAGTGCACCTTGTCGAGGGTAGTAACTTCTGCGACGACAAAACCCACTTGTTGCAATGCGACCTGTATTGCGTTCCAAACAGCAGCTCGACTGTTTGAGAAAACCACTGTCATCCAGCGGCCAGGCTTCAGCACTCGATAGTACTCAGAGAAGCACTTCTGCATTAAATGCTGATACTCAGGCACTCCCTTGTTTTTCACACGATCAACGATCGCTTCGGGACGTGAATCTGTGGAGACCCTGTGCCATGACTCGACAAGGAAGTTTAAATCTGAGTAGTAAATGTTTTCGCCGAAAGGCGGATCGGTAAAAACGTAGTCGATACTGGCGTCTGGGATTGGAAGACAAGTTGCAGTTCCGGTGTTGACTGCTGCAACACCTTCTTGTGGCCTGTAATCACTAAAAGCCTTTGTCAGCCGCCCGAGTTTTCCATCTAGGATGTACCAAGGACTGCACTCGGCGTGCTGAGATCCAACGTAAAAGACGCCGCTCAGATATTGGTTAACCTGGGAAAAGTGTGTCGGAGCGTAGCGTGCCAAAACCGACATACCCCAAATTGCCTGCTCAACAAAGAACAAGAGCATTTCCCGAGTTCGGGGATCTGGATGCTCATTGGCCCTTCTCCACAGCGCGGCCATACCGTGAGCCGCACGCGCCAAAAACATAAAATGGACAGCAGTTGTGTTGGTGGTCTTCATCCGACCAACCCGCGTCATTTGGCAGTCTGGTAATTGCGATGTTGGCAACTCCGCCGGCAGCGGAAGTGCGGCAATCCGTTCCAGTGTTTTCAGGTCTTCACTGTCGGGGCGCTTCTTATACTTTGTCTTTTCGATCTTGTAGTTGATGATGACCGGAACTCGCTTCGGGCGAGTCTCGACTTGACCGGAAGCCGAATCTACGAAGGACTCGAACGCCAAGTCCATCTTCTCCTTCGTCGATTGCGCCCCGCAGTGTGGACAGGTCAGTTCGTTTGCGACTCGCTGCGTTTCTTCGTCAAGTGCCGCATCTGTGAAGACAATCTCACCCGCGCAGGATGAGCAATTGAGAACCTCACTCCAAACGGTGTATTCAATCCGCGCCTTTGTCTTGCCATCGGAGTGCAGCGTTTCGTACATCCAACCAATTTCACGTTCCACCTCCTTCAGTAGTTTTCTGCCCGCTTTGGAGAAGGCATCAACATCGAACGGCAGGTTGTAGTTGGCGGCGATGAACGTGGCGGCCGGCGACAAATCATTGAGGATGACGCGGCGTGAGCCCCATATTGGCGCGGCCTTGCCTTGCTTCTTCCACTCCATTTCCAGCTCGTGGCGGTAAGCTGCAGGTGCTGCTCCGCACCACTGCGCCGCAACGCCTGTCATACCCGAGCCGCCGAAACCGTCGAGCACGATGTCGTCCGGCTCTGTGTAGTGCAGGATGGACGGCACGATGGCCAGATGTGGCACCTTGGTGTGATACGAGTGCGCTTTGTAGAGCGCATCCGTCTTGCCGACCGAGACGTCGAGGGTTTGCGGCTCGCGGCTATACTTCACGCTGGGGTCGTAGGGTTTGCCGTAGTGGAGCACGAATTCTTCGAGGAAGGGGTTCGGGCACGCGGTGTAGTACGGCGGGTCCGACATCTCCAAGATGGCTTCGTCCGTACCCTGCGGGAATCCTTCGATCTTGCGGAACGCCGGATCTTTCAGCCTCTCGGTCAGCAGCTTGATGTAGTGCTCGCGCCGGGCTTGCTCGCTTGGGAATATCTGCCCAAGGCATTCGACGGAGACGTCCCGCTTATGTTCCGAAAACAACTGATCAGTCACGAAATATCTCCTTTAAACAGCAGCAAGCCGTGCTCGAATCGCCGGATATGAATAATGTGCATCTTCTTTACCGCCATGCTGCTCTGTCATTGTGCTCACAAATCCCTGCCAGTATTCCTTAGTCTCACCAAGCAATGGTTGAGTAATTCGAAAAACCTCAAGCAGGGCATCAGCAGTTCCGGACGCGTACGAGATCTGACTATTCCCAAGCACTGCCTCAAGTAGTTTTTGTACATCTTGAGCTGCGAACTGCCCCGCAAGAGGCACGATTATCGACTGCCCTAGAAGCTCCGACTCTCGGTAGCTGGGTGAGTCTGAATATAAGCGGATGCCTTGGTCCACGAACTCTCTCTTGGGATTGTCCGCGATGAGTTCTACTTGCTCTTCTTTCTCGAAAGCATAAAAACGAGCAAGAAGTGCATCGGAAACACTCTGCACCGGAAAAGCATCAAAACAGAGGTGGTTCTTTAATTGAGCCACAGTACTGTCTTCGATGAGGCGTCGGACTCGTAGCTTGACTGCCTCCGAAAACCAGTCCCAAATTTGAGGTTCTGCTCCTAAAAGAACACAAACCTCCATCAGTTTTTCATCTTCAACGCCTTCAAAGAAAGAGCCCACAAATGGCCTGGCCACAGCTTCAAAAAATGCTGGTTTAGCCTGAGCTACTTCACTGAGCGTCCAGGCTACCAATCGACGTCTGCTTAGAAATTCATGGGAGTCATCCAGGAAGAGCGATTTGATGAGGACCTTGATCAAATTAGAAACCAACACATCCTTCGCTCGGCCTAAATACTTTGTAACCACGAATACCCTGATACCTTCCCGAGTTCGTGGGTAAGACGGGCTGAGAATATCCGTTCTGAACCTTGCCAATGCACTCTTACCTTGAAGCGGAGCATGTATCAGCAACAGGCGAAGAGCATGAACGATGTGAGACCTCACCAAGTCTGGAACTGGCTGAAAGAAGTCATCATCAGTGACAAACGCTGGATGAGCACACAAATTTCGGTCGCTTTGGATACGCTTTAGTGCATCGTATTCATGCTTGGTAAGTAGCTGAAGTTGCGAACAAGCTGAATCTAGGAGATCTCTTTCAATAGCCTGCATCTGGGCAACAGCCTGCGTATCAATGGCAGCATCGACTTTTGATGTGAAGGCAGCGGCAGCAGCATCGCCTTGTACTGACAGCTCCCTAGACTTCGAGAAAATATCGTAAACAACTGAGATCCATGTAGACATAATCGCGGATCGAAGCGCCCCGCCTCGATACGCGGTAATCGCCTCATTGATAAGCTTCTTGGACTCGGGGTCGCGCACTGAGAGTGCGAGGACGTCAATGTCCGAAACACCTTGATTCTGCATTCCAGCCCTCACTCAATCACGAAGCGCAGCTTGGTTGAATCTTTGCCCTTGCAACGCTCGTTCATAAATGTGTCAAAGCGCTTGCGCAGATCATCAGGCGTGGCCGGCGAGCCGCCTTGCAGCAGCGCCTGCTTGATCTCATCACCCTTGACCGCGATCTTCTCCAGCCCCGACAGTGCTTCTTGCACCGCGCTGGCAAACTCCGTAGTCATCGGGTCCGGCAACCTGCGGGATTCCAGGAAGGCATCGATCAGCTTCTTGGACACGGGAGACAACAGGCCGAGACTGTCCTGCGTGAACGGGTCTTCCAGGTTCTCCAGCAAGGTTTGCTGCCAATTGGCCACCAGCTGATCTAAATCGTCATCCAGCATGTGCAGCCGATTGACTGCTGGTATCAACTCCAACTGTTCCGCAGAAGGACGTAACTGGCAGTGTGGGCAAACGGCTGCGGTTACCAGCGTCGGCTCATCCAGCGACGAACAGCTCTTCAAGCTGTTGAGCGCTTCCTCGAAAGCGGTGAGCTGGCTAGTGGGCATCAGGGACACGCCGGCCAGCACGCGCAGCGCCAAAAGGCGGTCGTCCTTGCGTAAGGCATTGCGGGTTTTATCCTCGGCCACGCCTAGGCGCGCCTTGCTGTGGCTGGATATGTAGGCGGTGATGTAGTCCTTCTTGAGATGATTGAGCGTTTGCCGACCATTAACCAAAATCAGCGCAGCATGCTCTGCCGTGCGGTCCTGGCTTATTTTTTCGAAGATGGCCTTTCGGGCGGCCTCGGCCTGTTTCACCCACGGATGCCCGGCAGGTAACACCATCTCAGCCTGTGAGAGGTAGGACGCCGTGCTACCCAGCTCCATCACCAGTTCGAGCAGACGCTCGACAGCGGCTAGGACTTCCAGATTCTTTTTCTGGCCGTCGAGGTCTTCCTGCGTGACGCGAAGGTTCTTGAGCTTGCCGACGCTGTTGTAAGGAGCCAGCGACTCGGTGAATTTCTTCAACGAATCGAGTCGGACGTGCCAGTCTTTGGCTTCTTCCTCGCGCACCAGGTTCTGCCCCCAGAAACCAAGTTTGCCTTGTTGCAAGTCGGAACCAGCCTTGAGTATGCGCGGAACAAGCGTAGTTACCGCTTCATACATTTTTTTAACCGGCTCATCAGAACCTTGTATGGCAAGCGTCGCTTGGCCTTGCGCCTGCTGAATGCCTAATAACGCCAACAGATCTTTCAGCAGCGCTAGGTTAATTTCCTTCGGGAACTCAACGTGCTTGAACTGCTTAAGCTCATCAAGCGACCTTTCTCCGAGCAATTGCGTCTTCCCAGCATCCAGCTTGTCGCCTGGGATAGAGAGAACGATGTCACCGGAATAGACCAAGGCCCCCAGCACTGCGACCAGAAGATCGGACTCCAGCCGGTATTTGATGGGCGAGAAATACTCAACGTCCGAAGTGCCCGAGAGCAGCTCGCTGCGGTTGAGCACCTGGCCGTGGCCCTTGGCCTTGAGACGATTCAGCACGTCTTGGGCGTAGCGAGAGTTCGTCGGGTCGACGCGATCGCCATCAAGCAGTTCCAGCGCATCGAGAATGGCAGCTGCATCCTTGGTGCGAGTTCCGCCGGCCAGGGCACGCAGCGCATTACCGATCAGTTGTTTGCGGTTGGCTTCGGTCACCAGCACTGAGAAGGCGGGGTACTCCGGCGAGAGATCGACAAAGCGCTGGCCCAGCACCAGGCCCGAGATGACGCTCACCACGTCGCGGAAGTTGATCCGCTCGTCGGCACCAAGTCTCGCACGATCACGCAGCGACACGCCTTTGATCCAATCTTGCAGGTTCTTTTTCTTGCCCTGATAGGTTATCTCGAAGGCAGTCATCTGCTTTTCCTGCAGCCACTTGCTCATGGCTCTCAAGAAATCTTGCGCCTTGGAGTGGTAGATAGCCTTAGCACCACCACTGGCAGTGGATGCAATATCAAGCGCCGCCGCGTAAGACGACAGGTGGCGTTTTAAATCGTCGTCCAGGCCCGTGAGCCGGAAGAAGACCTCATCCGATAGGCTGTTGTCAGTGAACTTCGGCTTATCAAATGGCTGAATGAAGTAGACGTAGAAGTCGCGTTCTGGCTGTGCCGTGGGGCGATCGTTCGGAGCACCAAAGAACAGGTAGCCCATGCGTTCGACACGCCGTTCCTGCCATTCGAGCTGGTACTGCCAGATCTGGAAGCCGGGGTAACGCAGATCGTCGCTGCACTCCATCAGTACCTTGACGGCGCTGTAGTAGGCGCGGTCGAGCGCGTCGTCGGACAGAGCCTCGGCGCGTTTTTCTATCTGTGCGTCGTAGTCGATGTCCTTTTTGAGGTCGAGGTAGTACTGCTCGGTGTCCTGCGACTTGGAGATGAACTGGCCGTTAACCGTCTTCAGAACTTCCCGCATGACGGTCTGCACCATCGACAGCAGATTCTCGGCAGGCTCGCCCGGCATGTCTTCCACACCTGGCTGGAACAGGCACAAGGCGTCGCGCAGCTCAGCGGCCGTGGGGCCAATCGGAATGTGAATGTCACCGCCGGTGGTCAAACGGTTCACGGCCAGCGCGCTGATGACGCGCAGCGCCATAGGCTTGTAGGCAGGGCGCGTAAAGGCCTGCTGAACCCGTGACTCCAGCACATCGGAGACACGCATCACTTCCTTGATATTCGGGTCGGCGCGCAATACCGAGTTAGCTTTGATGGTGTTCCAGAAGCTTTCGTAGCTTATGAACTGCGGCCGGTCGCTAGGTACGTCTTGGCCGAGGATCGCCAGCATGGCGGACTCGATGGTCTTGAGCGCTCCACGCTTCTCGGTGAAGTGGATTTGCTCAAATGTCTTCAGGTAATCCGGGTGTACCGGGAACAGACGCACGTATTCGTCCATGCGCTCGTTCATGGAGCCATAGAACTTGGCAAACGGCGTCAGGTACTCGCGGATCTTGTTCTGCTGATCGGCAGTTTTCTTCAACAGGCGCGCGGAGACGACGAAGCTGACGTCCTGTCGGTCAATCAGGATCTGGGTGAAGCGCTCGTTGACGCGGCGCATGCTGTCGGCGACGTGCTGGAAGCGCACGCTGTCGAAAATAGCTTCCTGCACGCCGGCCACGAAGCGGAACTTCAGATGCTTGGTGACTTCGCCGATCTGCCGCAGGATGGCTAGATCCTGCACCAGCTCGTGGTCGCGACGGGACTGCAGGAACTCCAGGAATTCATCGACAACCAGCAGCACACCCTGGTCCGGAAATTTCTCGCCGAACGCGGCCATCATTTCCTCGAAGGAGTCCTTATTGTTGAGCTCCTTGTCCGCGGTCGGGAATGTGTAGTCGACGCCTAACTTTTCGAGGAAACGCTCCAGCTGCAGGGTGATGATCTGGCGCAGCGGCATTTGCAGTCCGCCTACCTCAATGCGCAGCACCTTGAAGCGACCAGCGATTGGGGCAACTGCCTCAGCAACCTTGGGATGGCGAATCATCGGCGCGTAAGCGGCGTCTTCGGCCACCAGCGACAGCACCGACATCAAGTGCGATTTACCGGTACCGTAGTTACCGACGATCAGCACGCCTTTGTGATCGACCGACTCGTCAAAACTGAGCTGGGGAACCATGAGCTTGGAGATCCGCTCGGCCATGTCATCGGAGATGACATAGGTCGCGACGAGCTTCTTGGCCTCGTCCGGGCGCCCGGCATCGAGCAGCTGAATGACTGACTCGATCTGCTCGAACTGGATTAAATCTCCGTACTTCATGTTCACGGCCATGCGTTCCTCTCTCCCCTTTAAATTTCGAAGATGACCACGCCTTCGCGGCTGTAATCACAGTGCTCTTGATGAGTTAAGTCAGCGTAAATCAGCCGGTCACCGCGCAGCTCTCCAGGCCAAACGGCAACCACTCGCTTACAATGTGCGAGCCCCTTGAGGAGCTCAAGCGGATGAATCTGTAAACCCGGCTCGAAAAGTAGCTCCAGGTTGTCTAGCAAGAGCACCTCGTCCATGCGGGCTCTCACACAGACTTCCCGAAGCTCCTCCCCTACAGCGAAGCTGCGCTTTGGTTTTGGAATGGCCGCCAGTCGGCGCGCAAGCACCGCGCTGATGTTGAGAGGCTCTACAGCAAGGTTGGCGGCAAGCTGGCGAAGCAGATGGGTCTTACCGCTCCGACTAAGGCCAACCAGGAGAATTAGCTTGCTGTTAAGGTCGCCGATTTCGTCGACGAGTCGTTCGAGTTTGCTCAGCACGCAGACTTCCTTATCCATGCGAATGTGAATGAGAAATCTGCGAACATCTCAGCAGAAGATCCTCGGCTTAGCGTCCCCCGTTACCGCCTATAGAGGGGCTTAATGAGGACTGTTTGGACCAATCAATCATCATATCCCACTGATACTCTTCGCGTAAATTGCAGCAGGTGAGGCGTGCCGCGGTTATAGAGCATCACAAAGCCATGGGCGCAGTTCTAGATGTCCGTGGAGTCGTGGTTGCGTTCGAGGTGACGATGGATATGCGACTACCTCGAGACCTTGCCCACCTTATCGGCAGAGATCGCCTCGTCATGATGATTGATCTCAGGTACATCGACATTGCATATAAGGAATACTAGGTTGAGCGTCTTCATCTGGACTGGCACCGGCATTGACTCCTGAGTCAGCATCAGGGAAATTCCGGCATCCTGAGTACATATTCAGCCGCCCAGTATTCCATGTGGTATTCCACCAAAATACCAAAAAATAATTTCCTATTTATTTTCAATAGGATAGAAAATCGTTTCAGATTACCCCGGTCGACCAAGGGAAATCCTATCAGAAGAAAATTCGTCGCAGGTCTCAAATAGAAATGGGGAGTCTTTCGGGACCAAGCTAGTAGCAAGTCATAACCTGCGGGATAACAACCCGAAAAGTCTCCACCACTGCCCCTCAAGTACGTCACCCCGTCCTAGAGAGTAACAACGACCGCGTCAAGCCCGAACTGAATACCAATGCAGCACGCTACAACCGCAGCAAGCAACGCTATCCCCTGACCGTGCCGCGCGTTTCCCCCTCCAACGGCACACCAGCTACCTCAGCATCCAGCAAGCACTCCCCTTCCAAATCGAACGGCAGCGCCCATAACTGCAGCCCGTCCCCGTAATCAAACACTGGCAACGCCCGCTGCAACCCAGCCCAGTATGGGTAAATCAGCACCAGTCTCGGCACACGTCCGCCGTTACGGTATTTATGGCCATACGCGAACAGTTGGTAAAAATCACTCTGGCTCAGGTTGTAGTTCTGCTCAGCGTTGCGTTGGTCAATGCGTTTCCATTTAGTGTCCAACACCCAGCGTTGCTCGGCAGTATCCATGAGCAAGTCCGGCCTCAACCGGAATATTCCTCTGTCGCCATGGCGGCAGAGGTCCGCTTGCGAGGTCTGCGCTGTCAGCTCAACACCCGGCCTCAACTGCTTGCCAAGCGACTGCTGCACATAGTTCTCGAACAACCGCTCCATCGGGAAAAGCAAGCTTACCCCTTGCCAAGTGCCCTGCACCGCAACCGGCATCTGCTGGTTCAAGACCAGCTCGCACCAGGGCCTGATGGCGCCGTAATGTGCCATCAGGCGATCACGGCTCCACAGGCGGAAATCCTGTGCGACGTGCCGGCTGGCAGGTATCTCTGCTAACAAGGCGCGCAACTCGTTGGCGAGACGCCAGTTGGCAGGCAGTTGGGTTACCTTGGCGACCTGTTCCAGCGCGAGTTTCAGCAACCGGTTTTCCGCACGGTCCGGCAGGTAGACGTCATGACGCACTTGAAACTGGTGCTGCCGGCCCGGGGGCTGGCGGAGCTGCGCCACTACATTGAGCTGGCCACGCAAAAAAGGTCGCTCCTCCTCAACGCGTGTGTAGTCGAAACGAATACCGCGCTTCACCAAGGCATCCAGCTCATTCAGATACTGCCCGATCACCCATTCAGTGAGCGGTGCATCGAACAATTCCAGCGCCGTGACTGATACCTGCCGTGGCTTTAAAAACAGCGCCGCTTGAATCAACTTTCGTAACAGCGTGCGGCTCTTGAGCACGCAGTCACCTTGTTCGAAATGCTTGGGCAGTATTTCAAGCCGTGTGCCGCAGGGAGTTTCGATAACGCCCACATAGCTGTCCCATTTAAGCGACTGCCGGCCCTCGACCTGCAGCAGGGTCGCGCCAGCGCGGTTGAAGCTTGCGCTGAGGTCGCACAGCCAGTCGAACGCCGTTTCCGAAATGTGCGCGCAATCCAGGTTACCCGGCGGCACCGGCGCCGTGGTAAGCCTGGCGTACTCCCGAACGATAACGTTCGTGCTCACGCTGTTTGCTCCTCCGGGGTAGTGGCATCCTGAGTGCTGGCATGGGCACTGATCACCCCTGCATAGGCCGTCGGCCGACTGAAAGCCAGCGGGTTGATACGCCACACCTGGTCTTGCGCAGGTACTTTGTCGCCAAATAGCGCCAGCAAGTTCTGGGTTTCGCGCAGCACGAAACAATCGGTGACGGGTTTACGGTGGTCGTTCAATACCCATTGGATGCGTTGCCAATCTTCGAAGAAGTACTCCTGCAACAGCGGCAGTACCTGGTTGCGGAAAATCAGCTCCAACTGCGCCAGCGTGCCACCGTTCAGCAACGGCATAAAGTAGGCGTGCCCCAGGCAGTGCTCGCGATCGAGCAGCACTTCGATACGTTGGTTCATCACCCTCAACAATTGGCCAATGTTCACCCCCTCGACCGTAGTACCATCCAGTAAATGTGGCTCTGGCAACATTTCTCTGAATACAAAGCGCCGGCGCAAAGCGATGTCGAGCCCGGCCAGCGAACGATCTGCGGTATTCATGGTGCCGATGAGGTGCACGTTCTGAGGCACGGTAAACGGCTTTTTCGAATAGGGTAGTTGCAGGCTGAGCGCTTCATCTGCACCATCGCGCTTGGAAGGCTCGATCAGGGTGATCAACTCGCCGAAGATACGCGACACGTTGCCCCGGTTGATCTCGTCGATGATGAGCACATAAGGCGTGTCCGCTGGCGAGGTAGATACTGAGGTTTCAACAGCTTTAACACCTTCGTGCTGCAAGTAAGTCAGCAAGTCTGCCCAGGTGAATCGATTCATCGCGTAGACGGTTTTCAACGTGAACTGACAGCCATCGTTGATGGGCAGAATGGACAGGCTGATGTCCCGATAAAGCCAACGCACTGAGCGCACATGCTGATAATCAGGTTTCACCCCGTCGGGCACCGTGGCTTCATAGCGGTACTCGCTCGTCACTACTCCAATGGCGCCGACCTTCTCAGCCGACTGGATACACAACAGAACGTCCCCCACTGCCATTTGCTCAGCAAAGTAGTTGAGTGTGCCTTTATCACCGGAGCCTAGGCCCTGGTAATAGTCATTGGCTTTATAGTCTTCGCTTAAGTCCCCGCTATCGCCCCATCCAATTCGGGCCTCGCCATGCGTCAGGCAATAGTTTTTGCTGGGTGACATGCCAGAGCCGTCGATGGAAATTTTCCAGATGGCAGCGTTGGGGCGAACCCCTAAGTCTGCAACAGGCTGCGTCTTGGCGTCGTCGCAGATGCGCTTGAATACACCCGCTTCTACGGGGTAACGCAACTGCCCCGTTTCACTGTCTGAATCCGCGCGGATGCCCTCGACGAAGTCTTCATAGCTGAAGCTCTGATGGAAGGTCACGAAGCGCACGCGCCCCGCAGAAGCCAAGCGCTCGAACTCGGCTTTCAACCGCTGGCGAGTTTCAGGAGAATTGCCGGTGTTCTGCGCTAGGAACTCGGGCGCAAGAATTGCCAATGCCTGGTTGATGGTGGCGTACGTTTTGCCGGTACCGGGCGGGCCGAACAATATTTGATTGAGCGGGGGCTTGGTTGCCGACAAGTCGATAACTGCCTCGGGACCTTCTGGTTCAGCCTGGCCATAGTCACTAGGTACCAACCCACTCCCCTTCAATGGTAATTGCCGGTTCTCAAGTACCTTGTCAACGGTGCTCATCCAAGCCTCTACATCGGCTTGAGTGGGACAGCGTTGCGCGCTGATTTCCCAGCTTTCTTCTTGCGCTTCCATCAGCGCCCGATGATCCGCGACTCCGCGAAGTGAACAGCATATTTCACCTCCATACCAGTAAAGGGTGAATGCAGGTTTTCCTTTCAGACTGTTTTGCTCACGCACGCCAATCCGGATATCCGCTGGGGTGATGTTAACCGTCCAGTGATCAGCCTGCGGGTAGCGTTCACGGAAACACGTGAGCAACATCCAGACCCACGCTTGCTCCTCAACGGTGCCTTTATCCAGAAGCTGAATCACACGCTGATCGGCATAGCCCGCAATTGCACCTCGCGAAAGCTGTCGCTGATACTCAAGCCACTGCTTTAGCCCACTCTGCACGTTGTTGCTGTTGCTCGCACCAATCTCCGCAAATTCACCGCCTGGGCCGTATTGCTGGTAGAGCATCGTCAACTCATCCACGTCCGTGATCAGCAGCACATCACGTCCCAGGTGGTTATTGATGGTATTGAGGGCAGAACGGTAGCCATTGGCGGTATTCGGTGATTTCCCAGTATCGGTTAACCAGACTTTGAACAGCTTTCCTTGCGCATGACTCACAGGTGCACTCCAGTATTTTTGAGCGTCAAACGGGCTTGGCCGAAGTCAATGTGACCAGGCTCGATAACAATTCGCCCCGAGCCCATATGATGGTTTGTCTTCTAGGCTGTAATTGATTTGCAAGCCCCGAAAAGAATCGATGTACAGCGCACGATGATTGGCTGGCGTCCCCAGCATTGTTGATCAGTCTCGACGCAAGATCCTGCTGGGTGATGCCGAAAGGGGCATGATGCGCTGAAGTCTGCACCCAGTGTTTCATACTCGACAGACATGGGGCAATTAGCCACCATCAACCACTACTTTCGGATATTTCCTCGCGAATGACCAACCACACCGGCCGCTAGCCCCTGCATCGGACGCATGCCTTTGAACGTAATGAACGTAATGCCCCAGCTATCCCTCTCCCCATCTGGGCCAGTAAACGAAATCGGCGAGGTGGTGCACTTTCGCCAAGGCGATCTCGACGGGGCGTGTGGCCCTTACAGCTTGATGATGGCCCTGTTAGCCAACGGCATCGTCACGCGCTTCGAGGCTAGTTACATGGGCCTGCACGATGGCCGCACCCGGTTGGGGAAGTTTCACAACCGCTTGATCGAGTTCGGAGGCCTGATAAGCAGCGGTACCGATGAGTACGATCTGGACTGGTTGCTGGACTGCTCCGCAACCAGCTCAGCTTAAAGAAGTTCAACGGCACTACCCGATCGCTTGTTACTGATCTGGTCGCCGCGGTAAGTGCTGGATGCTCAACGATTGTCGGCGTGGACTGGCCGGGCGGCGAAGGTCACTGGCTGCTGGTGGTTGGCTATCAGGGCCAGCTCATCGATGGGCCAGAATGCCGTGCCAAAACCAACGTGACCCATCTACTGTGCCTGGACCCTATGCTGGAAGCGCCCGGGTGTCGTTGTGGAATGCCGTTCTGGAGGTCCAGACAGCCGACGGAACAGTGGTAAACGCCGGCCGTTTCCCGTCTAACCACTGGGGCGGTCTCGAGCCTACGAAGTGCCGAATTACCAATGGACTGGCTATTGGCAAACGATAAGCACTTTGCAAATTTCAATATTCTGATGCCCTCGGACGACTCGGCATTGGCGCACCTGATCAGGGTATCTGCATCAGCGGCGCCTGCCGGTCGCCGCCCCTCATTCTCACTTGACTGCCCTCCAATTCAGACAAGCCACCGCCAACATGGCAAACCGCCATCTAAACAAGGTAAATTCGCCACGTAAATGACGTAAGCAAACGTCGCCCCCAGTTCAAGACGACAAGGAAGTAGCAATGCCCAACCCAGGGACTCTCTCCTCAGGCCCCCAACCTGGCCGCCCCCGTCTGCAAAGCGCCCACACCACTTTTCCTCACAAGCGCTGCCCGAAAAGTAGCATCACCGTGGATAGGGAATAGCCCCCATGCCCCAATCATTCCACTTCCGGAGCGCGCGGTCTGCCAGCACCAGCAATACAGAAGCCAACATCTTCATCCACGGCTACAGCGCCGGGCATAGCGACGAAGACAAGCAACTCCTACTCGACAGGATCCCTGAGCAGCTAAAGCACTTCACCAACATCTTCGCGTTCTGGCCTTCGAATCACATCTTGCGGTTCGACAAATCCTCAGCCTGGAAGCTTGCCGCTGCAGGCCTGAATGCCGGCGCGGCGTTCACCGGTGCCCCCGTGGGGTCTCTAGGCCTTGTGGGCTCGATCGCCAAGGATCGGATGGGTAATTTCACTCAGGCCCGCGCACGCGCGGAAAGCATGGGCGCGGTATTGCTCGAACAGCTTCAGCAGTACCTGCTCAGCAACCACCCGCAGATCAAGACCATCAACCTGATTGGCCACTCGCTTGGCGGCCGGCTGGTCATCAGCAGCCTCAAGAACTTTTCGAGCAGGCAACAACTGGCTATCAACGATGTGCTGCTAATGGCCGCAGCCGTCGAGGTCACAGCCATTGAAGCCCGCAAGATGCGTGGCCTGCTTCGGGGGCGACTGATCAATGCCTACTCGAAGGCAGACAAGACCCTGCTGCTAAACGTGGGAGAAACCTGCCTGGGGCGTAACGAGGTCGAACACTTCGAAAGCATCGAGATGAACGACTTTGGCCACACCGATTACTGGGAGCGGCTCGCTGAGGTACTGACCGAAACACGCTTCAAGGCGTTCTTACCCCCCTCGCCAGAGCCTGTCAAAGCACCTGCAGAGGCCATAATGCCAACCCCCATGTCCGCGCAAACTGCCAAAGCTCATAACATGAAACTTGAACTGAACAGCCCACGTGACGTTTACCAGCAAATCAACGACGAGCTGGCACTCATCATCGCAGAACTGAGACACCCCTCCGATGACACCGCGTTGAACCAGGCACGCGAAGAAGCACTCCTGCGGCTTGAGCAACATCGCAAAGCCTTGTATGAGCGGCTCGCCGAACTGGAGAAGAATGCCGAGTGGAACACCTTCACCATTGCCTTCTACGGCGAAACCGGCGCGGGCAAGTCAACCCTTATCGAAACCCTGCGCATCCTGCTTCAGGAGCCTAGCAAGCGAGCCAGTCAGCAGGCGTTTCGCAAGCTGCGCAAAGAGTATGGGATGACGGAAGAAAACCTGCAGCGGCTGCATCAGGATATCGAGCAAGTCGAAGCGCGACTTGGCGAACTGACGCAACAGCTCAATGCCACAATGCAGCAGTTCGAACAGCCATTCAGTGAAGCCCGGAGCGCCCTCGACCAGGCTAATGTCCGGTCCGGCGAGTTGACTCAGCGTCTGGGCAGCGAGTTTGAACAACATGAGCAGGCAAATAAGGACGCCCTTGCGGCCGTAACCCGCCTGCATACGCTTCTCGCCACACGTAAAAGCACCGCTTCACTCTGGCAGTCGCTCTTGAGCCTGTTCAGAAAAATGCCGGAAGAGCTCGAGCTGAATGCCGCCACGGCTTCACTGACCGAAACCACTCAGGCACGCGACATCGCTGCCGCAGCTCTAAGCACTGAACGGCAGAAGGCAGACCAGGAACGCTTTGCGCTAGAGCGGCAGCTAGGTGAGGTAACAACAGCACGTGACCTGGCCTGTACAGCACTTGCCACTCAACAAGTACAGGCGAAGGAGCATCAACAGACGATGGTGCAGCAACGCCTGGAAAATGAAAGCCAGCTGGCGGCCCTGGTGGCGCAACTGCAGGTGCATGCCGACGGTGAAATCATTGGCGACGGCCAGGCCGACTACACCCGAGAGACGAAGCGCTATGAGTTCGAGCTGGACGGTCGACCATTTGCACTGCTGGATGTACCGGGTATCGAGGGCAAGGAAGGCTTGGTGCTCGACCAAATAGAAAAGGCCGTGCAGACCGCTCACGCCGTGTTCTATGTCACCAACCAGCCCGCACCGCCACAAACGGGCGATGGCCAGCACCAAGGCACACTGGAGAAGATCAAGCAGCACCTCGGGGCGCAAACCGAAGTTTGGACACTGTTCAACAAGAAGATCACCAACCCCAAGCACTCTCTGGCCAACCGACCACTTATCTCCGACGACGAAAGCATCAGCCTTGCCGGCCTTGACGAGAAAATGAGCGAACAGCTTGGCAAACACTATCAGGAGATGTTCCCGCTCAGCGCGCTGCCGGCATTCCTCGCCTCGACCGACCACCTCGCACCGGGCTCGCAGAATGCCAAACGGCGCAGCAAGATGCTTGAAGACTTTGGCGCCGACGAATTGCTGGAAAAGTCCCGTCTGCGCGCTTTCCTGCAACTGCTGGGCGACCGGCTGATCCTTGACGGCAATACCAAGATCATCAGGGCCAACTTCAACAAGGCCAATGAAGCGCTCAACCAGACTACCTCAACACTCTCAGGTGTTCAGCAAACCCTGAGCGCGCTGTCGAGAAAGCTCTCTCAGGAAGAGCAGAGTGCGAAAAGCCAGCTGAGCAGTAGCTTCCAGGCACTGAGAAAGCGGCTGGAATCCTGCGGCGAAACCTTGATCGACCAATTCGCCAGCAACGTACGCAACAACGTCTATGCGAAGATCGAAACCAATATCAGCAATGATGAACTCAAAAGTACACTGACCGACGAGCTTGAAACCCAGCAGCAGTTGCTGGGCAAAGAACTGCCCCAGGCGGTGAATACAGAGGTTGGCAAATTCCAGAAGGCGGCCGAAGACATTCTCAAACGCTTCGAGAAGCATGCCCAGGAGCTGACCGCAAGCTACGCAAAGCTGGGCAGCATGCGCTTCAACGAGCGCTTCAACCTCAACATCAAGATCGACAACGGCATCAAGGTTGCGGGGCTGCTGGCCAGTCTTGTAGGCATCGCCGCGGCACCGTTCACTGGCGGGGCCAGCCTGTGGGTCGCCGGGGGCGCGGCACTTACTTTCCTGATCGCGGTCGGCAAAGCGCTATGGAGTGCAATCGACAAGGACTTCAAAAAATCCCAACAACGCCAGGCGCTTGATAAAAACCTACGCAGTGCTATTGAACAACTGCGCGAATCACTGGAGGCAAGCCTGGACGCGGCACTGAGCGATATGCAGGGGACCATTGAGCAACTCGACCTCGCCCTTGAAGCACCCGCCAGACAGGCTGCCAATCAGGTAAACACGCTGTCTCGCTCGACAAACCGCCTAAAAGTTCTCTCCCGTCAAATTGAAATCGCAGGAAATCTGTAATGGAAAACACGCTCAAGACATTTAAGGCGCAACAGACAAGCGCGCTGACATTGCTCGACAGGCTGCAAGACTTTCTCGGGCAGGGTGCGCAGGCCGGCATCCCGATTGATCCTGCTTTGATCAGCAAGCTGCAGAATGTCATCAACAGCATGTCGGGTGAGAAACTCAAGGTTGCGCTGATTGGCGGCTTCTCTGAGGGAAAGACCTCCATCGCGGCGGCCTGGATGGAAAAGCTGGACAGGTCCAGCATGAAGATCAGCCATCAGGAGTCATCCAATGAGGTGAAAGTCTACGAGGTCGGCGAAGACTTCGTACTGATCGACACCCCCGGGCTGTTCGGTTTCAAGCAGCAGGAAAATACCGAAACGCACACCGTCGAGAAGTACAAGGACATCACCAAAAAGTACGTGAGCGAATCACACCTGGTGCTGTACGTGATGAACTCGACCAACCCCGTCAAGGAAAGCCACAAGGATGACCTGACCTGGTTGTTCCGCACTCTTGATTTGCTACCCCGCACCATTTTCGTTCTTAGCCGTTTCGATGAGGTGGCTGATGTAGAGGATGAGCAGGATTACCAGTCCAACCTGCAGGTCAAGCGCAACAATGTGGCAGGCCGCCTTCGCGAACAGATCGGGCTGACTGAGAAGGAGGCGGCCGAACTGTCTATCGTTGCAGTGGCCGCCAACCCCTTCGACATGGGCGTGGAGCACTGGCTGGCCAACCTTGGACAGTTCAAGGAGCTGTCGCATATTGCTACCCTGCAGGCGGCCACCACTGGCAAGATCCAGCAGAATGGCGGCGGCGCCGCACTGGCAAAAGAGATGCACGCCAGCGTGATCCGTGACGTGCTCAACAACCAGCTACCTGTTGCCATCGAGAACGACGAAAAGGTTGCCCAAGAGGTTGCCAGGCTTGATGAGCTCAACACTCGCCTGGTCAATCAACTGGCAGTGACCGGTCAGCAAATCGAAGAGGCGCGCATTAACCTGCGCAACTTTGCCACGCGCTATTTCTCTGATCTGATCCTGCAGGCCAAGGGTTCCAGCCTGGAAACCTTCGGTGACTTTTTCGAGCGCGAGGTCGGCGCAGAAGGCATCATCGTCTCCACCCGCCTGCAAAACGAGTTCAGCCGCCAGACGCAGTCGATCACGCTTGAGGTCGAAAAGATGCAAGTGGGCTTCGATAGCGAGGTCAACCACTTCAATACCACCGTCAAGGCACTGGGCAAGCAAGGCATCAACCATGTGCTCAAAGGCAACCTGATCAACAACACCACGGTACTGGCTGCGCGTGATGGGCTCACTACTATTGCCAAGACGGTTGGCATGGATATCGGAAAGTATCTGAAGTTCAAACCGTGGGGCGCCGTAAAGTTTGCCAAAGGCGCCAACGGGGCGCTGGCCTTCATCGGGGTGGCCATTGAAGCCTGGGATAGCTGGGAACAGTACAAGCGCGAAGAAGCCTTCAAGAAGTCAGTTGCAGAGATGGTTAACAATTTCGAGCAGCAGCGTCAGGACTTCCTTGCCGTCGTTAACTCGGAGCGTTTCAAGGAGCAGTTCTTCCCTGACTACCTGCTGCTCAACACCCGCCGACAGGAACTGCAGGTCAATGTCGATGAAAGCCGTGTACGTCAGCAACGCTTCAAGGCATGGCGCGAAGAAGCTGAAGCTATCGACGCGGAATTCAAGCGAATAAACTGACCCACTTCCGGTGCCCGCTGCAGAATGCGGCGGGCGCTTGCTAATCAAAACTGCCCGCCGTCCCGCTAACGCCCACGCCGCGCCAAAACCTCCGCCACAGCAGCCTCGAGCCATCCCGCTACGCGCATCTTCAGATCAGTACTACCGCACCGCGGGCACACTACGAGCCACTCCCCCGGCATCAATGCATCGCTGCGCGGAGCGATGGTCTTCTTCCAGTTGCAGTCTTCACACTGCAGCGTGAAGGGCTTTGGCTTTATCGGCATGAATGCCTACTCCTGTAGAACGCTACCAAGCATTACTGCGCAACCGGTACCAACCCCTGCAGCAACTCCACCTTGCGCCGCAACTGCGCCACATGCTCCCGCTCTGCCCGCAACGCCGAGCGCAGCTCACGGTTCTCCATCTCCCAAATCTGCAACCAGCGCAAATCCCGCTGGCAATGCTCCACCTTTTTCCCAAGTTCGCCCAGCTTCAACCCCTGCTGAATCAGCACCAACAGGATGATCCCCATCGCTACCAATGCACCCGTCGCAACCACTTCCGGCATAGTCATGCTCATGTCCTTTGCTGCCCTCGATGTATTCCGAAGACCAGTCAAAGATATGTAATGTAAAATTACACGTCTAGAATGTAGACTTATACAGGTAAAGTAATCGCGCACATGGAGAGGGTATGAAACGCAAGCAATCCATCGAGCAGGTACGCTGGGACCTGGCACTTCGCTATCGTCTGATCGAAACCGTTGCCTGGTGGGAGGGCCGCCTGACCACGGGCCACCTGATGCAGAGCTTTGGCATCAGCCGCCAGCAGGCGTCGAAAGACATCAATACCTACATCACAGAACATGCGCCCGAAAACTTGACGTATGACAAGCAAATCAAGGGCTATGTACCGAGCGAGCAGTTCGAGCCGCGATTCATCGACAACAGCGCCAGCGCCTATCTGCACCTGCTTTACCAGAACAATGAACGTGCCCCGCACATTGACGGGCTGGCACTGGCTTATGCGCATACCAGAGTGCTGGAAGTGCCTGATCGGCCCATTCGGCCCGAAGTGCTGCGCCCCTTGCTCAAGGCCTGCCGTGAAGGCCTGCGCCTGGAAACCGAATATGTTTCCTTTAACACCCCCAACGTCGAGGTGCGCCTGATCGCACCGCACACGCTGGTCTACACCGGCATGCGCTGGCACGTGCGGGCCTACTGCGAAAAGAACGGCGAGTACCGCGACTTTGTCCTCAGCCGCCTGCGTGGGCAGCCAGACTTGCTCGACGCGTCGCCAAACACCCGCGAGCAGGACGAAGATTGGAATATAGAGGTGCCGATCATCTTCGAGCCTGATTGGCGGTTGAACGCGGCGCAGAAGGCAATTATCGAAACCGACTTCGGCATGACGCAGGGACAGTTGGTGGTCTCCAGCCGCCGGGCACTGGTGAAGTATGTGCTGCAGCGATATCAGATCGACCACCGCAACATGGCAATACTGCCTGAGGCCCAGCAATTGGTGGTGAGCAACCTCCAGGAACTGCAGCCGTGGTTGATGAAGTACTGACACTTAGCTCTTCGCAGCGTCAAGCGAGATAAACTGCGTGACTGCGCCAACCCGCTCGGCACGCAGCTTCTGCTCATTGTTTTGCTGATGCTGGACAGACTAGAAACGCCTGTTACGCCGTAGTGCTTTAGCGCAGTGGCTGTGCTTGGAACAAGGGTCGCCCGACAGTTGACGGCCGAGCTGGCTATCGGCAGGCTAGGAATACTTTTCGCAGTATTCCAATCGGTATTCCAGCTAAAAATACAAACAGGAATTCCCAATATTAATCAATATGTTACTAACCAAATTCAAATTACCCCGGCCCACCACTTCAACGAAAAAAGACGTCCACGGACGTCTTTTTTTGTGCCTGAAATCCATCAATGAAATCTGGTTCGCCCCTCTTGTGCGAGCCTATCCTCAAGCATTAACAAAGCCCGCCTTGCGCGGGCTTTGTTGCATCTGGGACTTTGTCTATCGCGTGCATGCTCAAGGCGCGGGGGCCAACGCCATATCAGCTCGCCCAACGCCCGGCACCTCGACGGGACTTGCACAGGCGACAAAATCCTCCTTGCGCAACAGCACCAACGCAATCAACGACACCACCCCCGTGCCTATGTAAAAGTACCAGGGCGACGTAATGTCTCCAGTCACCTTGATCAGCCAGGTAGAAATCAGCGGTGCGCTACCACCGAATACCGCCACCGGAATGTTGTACGCCACCGCGATACCGGTGGAGCGGATTCGGGTGGGCAACAACTCGCTCATTAATGCGTAAGTCGACGAGGCATACAGGCCGAACAGGATGGCCACCGCCATCAACGGGTAGATAAACGAAGCAGGCGTCGCCGTGGGGGCCGATTTGAAGAGCCAGAACATCGCCAGGGTGGCCAGGGTGCCGACCACCAACAGAAACGGCTTACGCCCGTTTCTATCCGTGAACGCACCGCCAAATGGCATGACGACTGCGGCCGATAAGCTGGTAACAAAGACGTAGAGCAAGGTCGTGCCGCTGTCGAACTTGAGAATGCTCGACATGTAGGTCGAAACAAAGGTCAGCACCAGATAGAAGATCGAGCTGTGCAGGGTAATGATGAAAAACACCAGGGCAATCGCCCGTTTCCACTGCCAGACTTCTCGCAGAGGCGCCTTGGAGGTCTCCCCCGCGCGCTGCAATGCCAGGAACTCGGGACTGTCTTCAAGCTTCAGGCGAATGTACATCGAGATCAGGCCCAGAGGCGCCGCAATCAAAAACGGAATGCGCCAACCCCAGGCTTGCATCAGGTCAGCGCCCATGACCCAAGTCATGCCGTTGGCCACGGCACCGCCCAGTAACAGTCCGAGCACCGCCGTTACCATCAACCAGCATGTGGCGAAGCCGCGTCGCCCAGGCCCGGCGTACTCGGAGATGAAGCTGGTGATGGTGCCGATTTCGCCGCCGGCCGAGAAGCCCTGTACACAGCGGATCAACACCAGAATGATCGGCGCTGCAATCCCTATCGAGGCATAGGTCGGCAGCAACCCCAGCAAGCAGGTCGAACCGGCCATCATCACCAGTACGGTGATCAGGGTTTTGCGCCGACCGATCTTGTCCGCCAGCGGACCGAAGAACAGCCCTCCCAGAGGCCGGATGAAAAAGCTCAAGGCAAAAGCCGCAAAACTGGCGAGCAGGCTGGTAGTCGGGTCATCAGAGACGAAGAACGCCTTGCCGATATAGACGGCGAGAAAACCATAGACGCCGTAGTCGTACCACTCGATCAGGTGGCCGGATGTTGCACCGATAAACGCCCGACGCCGTTGCCGGGCCGGGTTTTTCTGTTGAATGCCCACGTGAGGGACTCCTGTCTGATTTTATCCATGGGAAACACAACTCAGGGAACTGCAGTGCCGTTCGCGACCTCCTTCAACCAGAGGCGCAGCTCGGTCTTGAGGATCTTGCCGTAACTGTTCTTGGGCAGCTCCGTGCAAAATACGTACTTCTTCGGTTTTTTGAATGACGCCATGCGTTCGACGAACCATGCGTTGAGCAAAGATTCATCGAGCGATCCTGCTGTACGGGGAACGACGAACGCTACCACCATTTCCCCCCACTGCACATCTGGCTCGCCAACCACACAGACTTCAAATACTTCCGGGTGCTGCGACAACACTTCTTCTACTTCCCGAGGGTACACATTGCAGCCGCCGGAAATGATCACATCCTTGGAGCGATCGGTGAGCGTCAGATAACCCGCGTGATCAAGAAAGCCAATGTCGCCGGTTAACAGCCAGCCATCCACCAAGGTCTGGCGAGTCGCCGCGTCGTTGCGCCAGTAGCCTTGCATGACGGTGGGACCACGCACGGCGATTTCCCCTGACTGGCCGGGAAGCAACGGCCGGTGCTCAGGGTCCAGAATCCTGATCTCCATGCACGAATGTGCCCGCCCCACGGAAGCTGCCAGAGACGCCCAGTCGGGACGGTTTCGATCCGCGATCAACTCACGCGACAAAGCGCTGATCGTCATCGGGCTTTCCCCCTGACCGTAGATCTGCACCAGCCGCGCGCCAAAGGTCTCGACCGCTTCTTGCAGATCCTTCAGGTACATCGGCGCGCCACCGTAGACAATGGTTTTGATCCCGTCGCCGCCGTAGCCTTGGCGCCGAGCCTGTTCAACCATGCGCTTGACCATGGTTGGCGCGGCGAACAACATGAGATTGCGCAGTCCGCTCGCCAGTTCGAACAGCTCGTCGGCCTTGAAACCACGGGATTCGGGGACAACATGACGAGCCCCGCAACGAACATGGATAAAGTTGTAGAGGCCGGCGCCATGGGACATCGGGGCCGCGTACACCACTGCATCATCCGGACTGACCGGATCAACATCGAGCGGATAACACAGCGACATGGCCGTCAGGTTGCCGTGGGACAGCATCACCCCCTTGGATCGCCCGGTGGTGCCGGAGGTGTAGAACAGCCAGGCAAGGTCATCGGCATCACGAGAGCAAGGATCTTCCAACGTCGTCGCATCGAACGAAGCACACTCCACACTGACCGCTTCATTCAGTTCACAACAGCCCTGCGGCAACATCTCGGGCGAGAACACCTTACCGCCCTCGGTGAAGATCAGACGGGCTTGCGCATCGTTGGCGATCCAGCCAGCTTCAACAGCGTGCAGCTTGCAGTTGATCGGCACCGCGACCGCGCCAATCCACCAGATGCAATAGAGTAATTCGAGGTATTCGCAACTGTTCTTCATGAACAGCGCCACACGGTCGCCGGGCGCAATGCCGTGCTCGCCTATGAGCTGCGCGGCACGACTCCGGACATGAGCGGTAAACGTGGCGTAGTCGGCGACTTGCCGCTGCCCCTCAAATAACGCTGGACGTTCTGGCCAGCGTCGGCCGGCGTCGTTCAGCCAGTTGGCAATGTTCATGCTCAAGCCCTGTGAGCCTGAAGCACCGAGGCATAATTGGCGACCGCCATGCCACCCATGTTGAACAACAGACCGAACTCGGGGTTCGGCACGGCCAGGCCGACAGGCTCGCCCGTCAACTGCCAAAAGGCCATAGCGTGCATCGATACCCCCGTGGCGCCCACAGGATGCCCCTTGGCCTTGAGCCCGCCAGACAGGTTCACCGGCAAACGCCCGCCCGCCCGCACAGTACCGTCATCCAGCGCTCGGTGCCCCTCGCCTTTGGGGGCCAGGCCCATGGCTTCGTAGATCAGCAGTTCGGCAATGGTGAAACAGTCATGGACCTCGGCAAAACTCAGATCGCCCAAGGTGACATTAGCCCCGCGCAAAGCCGAATGGATCGCACGCCGTGGGCCTTCAAACGCGATGATGTCACGCTGGGCAATCGGCAGGAAATCGTTGACTTGAGCCACCGAGCGAATCAGCACCTCACGACGAAACTGGCTGGCTCGCCTGGACGAGGCCAGCACAATGGCGGCAGCCCCATCGCTGATCAGCGAACAGTCGGTCAGACGCAGCGCCTGCGCCACATACGGATTGGTTTTGGACACATTGTTGCAATGTTCGAAATCCATGACCCGGTGCATCTGCGCCAAGGGATTGGCCATGGCGTTGGAGTGGTTTTTGGTGGCGATGGCGGCCATCGATGCCATCGGGCACTGGTAGCGGTCACGGTACTGTTGCGCAGCCAGGCCGAACAACTGCGGAAAACTGAGCCCGGCCTCTTGGGCGTCGTTCTGATAACCGGCACCGGCCAGTGCCTTGGTGACCTCGGCTGTAGAGTTGGAAGTCATCTTCTCGGCGCCCACGATCAACACCAGCTCAGCAGAGCCTGAGAGGATCGCGTTGATCCCCGCGTGAATCGCCGCCGAGCCCGAGGCGCAGGCGTTTTCACAGCGGGTGGCAGGCTTGAAGCGCAAGCCTTCGTCGGCTTGCAGCATCAATGAAGCGGGAAAACCATCCGCAACCATCCCCGAATTGAAATGCCCGAGGAACAGGGCGTCGATTTCTGAGGCGTCGATGGCGGCATCCGCCAGGGCTTCGCGGGTAACCTGCACGATAAGGTCTTCCAGCGTAGAACCGTCCAGACGACCAAAACGGGAGTGAGCGGCAGCGACGATGGAAACGGAATGGGGCATGGTGATTTTCTTCTGTGCTTGGATCAGGTATTCATTACAATGACCTACCGCCCGGATCACTCGCTAGTTCGTACAACTACGTACTCGCATAAGTAACCGCACTGACCCACGGTATCGTTAGTAAGGGATTGTTAGTCAAGGCAGGATGCCCAATGACCGTCTTCGCAAAGCAACTCAAAGACCTTGAACGTCTGGCGTTCCAGGTGTCACCCGCCCCGCAGCTCATCACCGGCAACCGCGTGATGCTCGACTGCAACGAGGCATTTCTGGAGCTGTTCGGTTACGCTCGCGAGGAGCTTCTGGGTCATCTGACCCTGCTGATCTACCCCTCCCAGGCGGACTACAAGGCCATTGGCAACCGCAGCCAGAACTGGTTGCTCAACAGCCAGAGCGGCTCCTACTCCGATGAACGCTTCATGCAACATAAAAGCGGCGAGGTGTTCTGGGCCAGGTCCCACGGCTATACCCTGACTCTGGACGATCCGTTCAAACTGATGGTCTGGCACTTCGAACGCATGGACCGACCGCACTACGCGACGGTAAACCTCACGCCCCGCGAACGAGAAATCTCGATGCACATCGTCAATGGACTGACCTGCAAGGAAGTGGCAAAAAAACTGGCGATTTCCCACAGAACCGTGGAAGTCCATCGCGCACGCCTAATGAGAAAGCTACAGGCCAAGAACAGCGCGGAGCTGGTTTCGAAGATTATTGTTGTGAGTTGACGGGCAGGTAATAGAGAGAAGTTCTTTCATATAAGTCGGGAGGTCGAGATTCAAGGAAATACGTTCAGGGAACTTCCCGCAACCCGTAGCGGCTTCCATGAACTGGCGAACAACATTTCTGGAAGATGGTCTTCCCTCTTCGCTGCAACCCAGCGGACGGTTTTGACAGGCCGAAATAGCGTAGGGCCCCCTAAAACAATGGAACGCCCTTATGAAAAAGACCACCCGAAAGCCGCTTGAAAACCCAGCTACTTCAGAACCCGAAACCCTCGACCTGACCCGACTCTCCCAAGCCACCCAACGCGCCGTCAGCGCCCGCTTGAGATGTTGATCAATCGAGCGCTGGACAACCTCGATTCGCCCATGCCGGCGATCGAGCCCGTCTGCCACTGAGTGATCGCACTCGTTGATCGAATGGAGGTTTTGTCATGGATCGATACATGCCGATCACCGGCATCGACTGCACTATTGCGTCGCTGCTGATCGACACCGAAGCGGTGCCTTTTTTGTGGATTCGATTCAATGCGCTGTCGATGCATGACGAGTATCGTGTTTCTCAACCATGCCTTTTGCTACGGAACAGATGATGAACAAAAGCGTTTTATACGCCTTGGGTGCTGCAGCGCTGTTTGGTGCCAGTACACCGCTTGCCAAGGTCCTGGGGCTGAACGTTTCACCCGTCTTGCTCGCCGGTTTGCTTTACCTGGGAAGTGGCTTGGGTCTCACGGTCACCCGGCTGATCCGTGATCGCGGCTGGCAGCCTGTCGGTTTAACCATTTCCGAATGGCCATGGCTCATTGGCGCTATCGCGTTCGGCGGCGTGTTGGGGCCGGTGTCTTTAATGTTTGGCCTTACCCTCACATCAGCTACCACTGCTTCGCTGTTGCTAAACCTTGAGGCGGTGTTGACCGCCCTGCTTGCCTGGATGGTGTTCAAGGAGAACGCCGACCGGCGGATCGTCGCTGGAATGATCGCAATCGTTGCCGGTGGCGTGCTCTTGGGTTGGCCTCAAACTTCCGCAGGGATCCATGGTTGGGTTGGCCCGGTCGCCGTGGCGATTGCCTGTTTCTGTTGGGCCATCGATAACAACCTTACCCGGAAGGTTTCCGCATCGGATGCATTGTTTATCGCTGGCATCAAAGGATTGGTCGCCGGGGTCGTCAACTGCGCTTTGGGGATAGCTCTTGGCATGCATCTCCCTGAATTGTCTCTATTGGGGCCAACGCTACTGGTAGGCTTTTTGGGCTACGGCGTTAGCCTGGTGCTATTCGTTTTGGCTTTGCGGGGGCTTGGCACCGCGCGCACAGGTGCGTACTTCTCTACTGCACCGTTCCTGGGGGCCGCTATTTCGATCCTGTTGTTAGGCGAAGCGGTGACGTGGGTGTTTTGGGTGGCTGCCGGCCTGATGGGGGTTGGCGTCTGGATACACCTGACCGAAAGCCATTCTCACGAGCACCAACACGATCCGCAAACACATGACCATCCGCATATTCACGATGAACACCATCAACATGAACATGCCTTTGAGTGGGACGGCACTGAACCTCATAGCCATTTACACGACCACGCGCCCATCAAACACAGTCATCCGCACTTTCCCGATATCCATCACAGGCACCAACACTGAGCGACTGACACGATGTGGCAGTTGCTCAGGGCCAACAGTAGTAAAAAAGGATTTCTCTGACAGATTAGAACCACGTCATCCTGGGAATTTTCCTGCAACCCGTAGCGACTGCCATGAACTGGTGAACAACATTTCTGAAAGATAGTCTTCACCCTTCGCTGCGACCCTGCGGATGGTTTTAACAAGCCGAAATCACGTAAGGATCCCCAAACCAATGGAACGCCCTTATGAAAAAGATCACCCGAATCCCACTGAAAAATACGGCCATTTCACAACCTGAAACCCTCGACCCGACCCAACAACCCAAAACCACCGAACGCGCCGTCAGCGCCCGCCGGCGCAACCTGAACAGGAACATCTTCAGCGTCCGCCCCGACGTCGACATGCCCACCCTGCTCGCTCACGCCAGCGAAACCCTGGCGTCCCTCAACGTCATGACGCTGGACTTTGCCGACCGACTCGAAGGCCCACAGCGCAATGTGGCACTGGCGCTTCAGCAGTTGACGATGCTGACCGAGCTTTTGGTCAACCGGGCGAAGGATAACCTTGATCCGAACGCGTCGGTGGCCGTGGGAGAGCCTCCCGTTCTTCACTGAGTGATCGCGCTCGTTGATCGAATGGAGTCTTTACCGCTCCCCCAACACAAAAAGGCACCTGACGAGAATATCGCAGGTGCCTTTTTGGGCTTTGAATGGGTAGAGATGTTCTGTATACGTGACAATTGAAGCTGAATGTTACTTATACGAGACAATGCAGTTTCATTTCATACCTTTGGTAAAGCTACGAACGAGCGACTGAAGCCATCCATCCACATGAATTTTTCTTCACCCCACCGCCTCCCTCCAACCTGTACATTCCCCTCGCTCATTCAAGAAACTACGGTTTGCCCGCCCTCCCGCGGGCTTTTTTTTGCCTGCGATTTGGTTAGCGGTCGGTTCCAGTGACTGCTCCATCATCATTTCAACCGATACAAATACGTATCCTGCGCCTCATGCGGCTGCAAACGAGGCCTCTGATAACACCGTCTGATCAAACCAAACCCGGCCGCTTCGGCCAGCCGCTGGCTCGCCACATTGGCCGAGGCGATGGTCAGGTAAAACGTGAAACCGGGCGTGCTTTTGATCAACGCTTCAAGCGCCGTGCGCATATAGCCCTTGCCCGAATACTCGGTATTGACCCAATAGCCGACCAGATACCGGTTGCGACGACGGGGCTTCAAGCCAATGCAGCCGATGATCGCGTGCGCGGCATCGTCGACAATAAACAGCCGCCGCTCACCGGTTTCGCTTTTGAATTCCTCGACTGCCCGCGCGAGGAACGATCGAGCCTCGTCCTCGGTGGTGTAGGGTTTGGCCCAGGACAGAAATTTGGAGTGGACTGTAAAACTGGCGTTCAGCGCATGCTGCAACGCTTTACACCATTCGGGGTCGGGGGCGCTCAATCTCAATGTGTGAG
Source organism: Pseudomonas sp. FP1740 (assembly GCF_030687165.1). Lineage (NCBI taxonomy): Bacteria > Pseudomonadati > Pseudomonadota > Gammaproteobacteria > Pseudomonadales > Pseudomonadaceae > Pseudomonas > Pseudomonas sp. FP1740. The sequence goes on along the minus strand of NZ_CP117461.1, from coordinate 799,468 downwards.
TGCCAACTGTCAGCGCAAGCTCCAATGCATCATCCTTAACTACAAACTCCGCGACGTCAGACAATAACAGCGCGTGGAAGGACGCTGCTACTCAGATCGCCCCCGTTGGTGCGGCCCCAACATCGCCCGTCACCTCGCGCAGGCCGTTCATGTTTCGTTAAGCATTCAGCTCATATGCTTGAACTTCCCGGTCCCCTGCTCGGTTAGCCAGAAGCTCATGTCACGTCCCGCCTCTTCATTGTTCCTGCTCGCCGCCCTGCTGTTTTTCTTCGCCCTAAGCAATCACCAATTACAAGGTTCCACGGAGGCCCGGGTGGCCGGAATTGCCATGGAGATGCACCTGGATCACGACTGGGTGACCCCGCATTTGTTCGGCGAGCCATTTCTTGAAAAACCGCCCTTGAGCTTGTGGCTCGACGCCGGGGCGATTCGCGCATTCGGCGGTACGCCGTGGGCGGTGCGGCTGGCGTCGGCGTTTGCCGGGTTGTTCAGCGTGATGTTGCTGTACGCGATGCTGCGGCGGTTCGACCGGCCCAAGGTTATTGCCTGGACGGCTGGGATTTTGCTGGCGACCATGGCCAGTTACTGGAGCAACACGCGCAGCGTCGGCGAAGACGCGTTGCTGGCCTTCGGCGTGAGCATGGCGCTGCTGGCGTTTTTTCAGGGGACACAGCACTCGACTGCCGGCAATGCCCTGCTGTTTGCATCAGGGATCGCCATCGCGACCTTGAGCAAAGGCGTACTGGGGCTGGCGATGCCGGGGGTGGTGATCTTCGTGTATCTGCTGGCCGGAACCCTGATGGACAAGCGCCTGAAGCCCTCGGACTGGCTGCGCCCCGGCGTGTTGACACTGTTGGGATTGGTGCCGCTGATGATCTGGCTCGCGGTGCTGTATCAGCGCGATGGTGTGCATGCCGTGGGGGAAGTGTTGCTGACCAACAGTGTCGGGCGCTTCAGCGGCTCCTTCGTCGAGGCCGGGCATTACGAACCGTTCTACTACTACCTGGCCAAGCTGCCGGAGGCCTTCGCGCCCTGGAACATTCTGGTGTACCTGGGGCTGTGGCACTTTCGCAAAAGCCTGATGGCCAATCGTTACCTGTTGTTCTTCACGGTGTGGCTGCTGGCGCAGTTCATCATGCTGACTCTGGCGTCGAGCAAACGCACGGTGTACCTGATGTCCATGACGCCGGCGGCGGCGGTGATTGCCGCGGAGTATGCGAGCGTGCTGTTCGAGCGGCTTCAAGCCTACTCCGGTGCGTCGACCTTGCCGGGGCTGATTGTCCGGCATCGTCGTGGTGTAGGCGTTGGCATACTGGCCGTGGTGATCGGCAGCTACGTTGCTGCGGCTCAATGGGCACTGCCTCACGCCGATCGCACACTGTCCTTCCTGCCGCTGACCGAACAGATTCAGGCATTTCAGGCTAGCGGACAGCAGGTCGCGTTGTTTCAGGCCAACGAGCGGGAGGGCGGCGCCAGCGTGTTCTACACCCGGCGCGTACTCAAAGGCCTGGATACCGAGGCGCAATTGCATGAGTTTCTGAGTGCCTCACCGGCTAATGTGGCACTCATGTCTGGTGTAAATGAACCCGCCGCGCCCTTAAAGGTGATCAAGACAATGACGGTGGGGCGTCAGGCTTACTACTTTGTAACCCTGTAAACGGCTCAGCGATGGGCAGCTCAGCCTTTTGCAGCACCGGCAGCTCCAGTCGCGCCCGCCCATAGAACGCCAATGCCGTCAGTAAACACGTCAGCCACACGAAGATCCCGGCCCAAAAGGTGTGGGACATGTAGTGCCAGCCTTGCAGGACCCGTGTCGTGCCGTAGACGAAACCGAGCAGCAGCGAGCCGTACATCATCGCTTTAGCGTACCGCCAGCGGTAGCGGCGAGCCACGAAGTACAGCGCGAGCATGGTGAAGCCACCCGACGCATGCCCACCCGGCCAGCAGCGACCGTCACCGGCTTCTTTCAGCAGGTCAAAATTCTGGTACCACTCCTTGTGCTCGATTTTCCCGGCGTACTGAGTGGTTTCAACCGGGCAATACACACTGGTGTGGCTCTTGAGGTAGTGGATAACGCCGGTGCTGATGGAAAACGCGAACACCACATACAGGAAGTCCCGGCGGTGTTTACTGGCGAACCGAAGCACGGGCGCGACTTTGACCTTTTCCAGGAAAGCGATGATCTTCGAATGTTTTTCAGCCTTCAGTCGCGGCCAGAGAAATGACAGCAAGGCACCGATGATCGCGACCTCACCAGTCCAGTTCGGGATGATTCGCGCCCATTTATGGGTGATCTGCTCGAACAGACGGACATGGTCCAACGGAAACAGCCGGGTAGCCGGGTCATAAAAAAGATCGCTGAAAGCGATGTCGATTTTGGTCATGTCAAACATCAGGAACACCACTACCGCGCAGGCCAGCGGAATACCAAAGTTCACCCAGTAAAAGCGGTAACGGGAAGAAGTCAGCATCGTACGTCCAGATCCAGAGGGATGAAGAAGAAGCTCATTCGGTGGTCACCGAATGCCAGTCAGAGGCTTCGATGGAACCCAGCATGCGAGGTTCCTGAGGTTTTTCAGCGGAGATAAACAGAGAAGCGCCGTAGCCTAGAGTAGCAGTCGGCAGCTTGAGCTCTTTTTCGAGTTCCGACATGCACTCACTATGAGTCACCAGAATCAGGTTGCGCCCGGCCACTTTGTGCGCCAGAGCATCACGTAACATGCTGCCCCGGCAGTTGATCAACCAGTCTTCGCCGACGCCAACCTTGTTGAACATATAACTGGAGGTCTGTGCCGCACGGATGATCGGACTGTTATAGATATCGGCCTTGTTCAGGCCCAGATGTTCAAACTGCGCACCGACCCCCACTGCCACACTGCGCGAGCGATCTGTAATGCCATCATTGCCAATCAGACAGGCGGCGGTGGAGTGATCGCAACGCTCAACGTGACGCACCAGCACGATCATGTCGCCCTTGGCCCAACCCGCAGCCAGCGCACGGGCACCCGCCACATTGCCATGGGACAGATCGGGCACAGCCGCAGGCCGCAACAGCCACACGGTCAGCGGAATCACCAGCAGCAGCGAGGCCACGATGACCGCGGTGTTTCGATAACGGGCCAAACGGCTCAGATCGATCGAGCGTTTTATCCCGAACAGACTCAGTCTCAATTCCACATCAAACCGCCTCGCCGGCAAGCGTCAGCATCATTCAAAACGGCAAGAGTAGAGATCCTCGCGTCGGCTGCTGGTGAAACCCATGTGAAAAAAAGCTTAAGACCTGCCTAAAACCTTGTTACAGAATCCATCCGACAAAATCCTTTCAGCTCCCGGGATTGCGGCCGATACATACCTGCTACACACCTTGCTGGCTCCCAAAAACAAAAATCTTCCAGCCAACCGACGATCGAAAGCGCAACGTTCCTGGAGGAATTTGATGAATAGCTGGTTCGGCAACATCAGCGTGAACCTGAAACTGGGCCTGGGATTTGGCCTGGTCCTGGCACTGACCTGCATCCTCGCCCTGACCGGCTGGACCAGCCTGGGCGGGTTGATTGACCGCAGCAACTGGATGAGCGACATCACTCAGCTCAATGCCGGCCTGACCAAGCTGCGCGTGGTTCGCTTGCAATACATGCTGACCAACGGCGACGAAACCGCCGCACAGAATGTGCAAACCACCCTGGACAGTTTTGTTGCTCAGCAAACCGCTCTGCTAGGCAGCTTCAAAAACCCTGAAAACGTCAAAATGCTCAAAGAGCAGGCCGCGACCATCGCCGCTTATCAGACGTCGCTGAACAAAATGCGCAGCGCCTACCGCACCGGCAACAGCGCCCGCGAAGCCATGGCAGCCAACGCCGAAACCGCTAGTAAGCTGATCGATGCGATCAATATCCGTGTGCAGCAAATGCCCTTGAGCGATCAGCGCTTCGAACAGTTCCTGGCCATCACCGCCGCCAAGGAAGCGTTCATTCTTGCCCGCTATGAAGTGCGCGGCTACACCGCTAACACCAATGCCGAGACCGAGCAAAAGGCCGTTTCCCAACTGGATGCGGCCATCGCCAGCCTGAAGTCGCTGAACGCGCATTTCGCCGAGACCCAACAAGATGCGCTGCGTCAGTTGGAAACCGCCCTGAGCAACTACCGCAGTGCCTTGCAAGCCTATAAAGCCGCAAACACCGATGCGGTGCAGGCGCGTAAGGAAATGACCGATCAGGGCGCCGCCATCGTGACCCTGAGCGATAAGCTGTATCAATTCCAGCTCGACCGCCGTGATGCCGAAAGCGCCCAGGCCCGCACACTGCAATTGATCAGCACCTTGCTGGCGTTGCTGGTGGGCATCATCGCCGCCGTGGTCATCACCCGTCAGATCACCGGTCCGTTGCGCGATACCCTTAAAGTGGTCGAGCGTATCGCCGGTGGTGACTTGTCTCAGGACATCAAAGTCACCCGCCGCGACGAACTCGGCGTGTTGCAGCAAGGCATTGCGCGCATGGGCGTGACCCTGCGGGATTTGATCAGCGGCATCCGCGATGGCGTCACCCAGATCGCCAGCGCCGCCGAAGAACTGTCGGCAGTGACCGAACAGACCAGCGCGGGTGTGAACAGCCAGAAAGTGGAAACCGATCAGGTCGCCACCGCCATGCACGAAATGACGGCCACCGTGCAGGAAGTCGCGCGCAACGCCGAAGAAGCCTCTCAGGCCGCAGCCGCCGCTGACGGTGAAGCTCGCGAAGGTGACAAAGTGGTCAACGAAGCCATCGCCCAGATCGAGCGCCTGGCCAGCGAAGTGGTGCGTTCCACTGAAGCGATGAGCGTACTGCAGCAGGAAAGCGACAAGATCGGCAGCGTCATGGATGTGATCAAAGCCGTGGCCGAGCAGACCAACCTGCTGGCCCTCAACGCTGCCATCGAAGCGGCCCGTGCCGGTGAGGCTGGTCGTGGTTTTGCGGTGGTGGCTGACGAAGTCCGTGGCCTGGCCCAGCGCACACAGAAATCCACCGAAGAAATCGAAGGCCTGGTGGCCGGCTTGCAGAACGGCACTCAACAAGTGGCGGCGGTGATGAACAACAGCCGTACCCTGACCGACAGCAGCGTGGCGCTGACTCGCAAGGCCGGCGTATCACTGGAAAACATCACCCGCACGGTGTCCAACATTCAGTCAATGAACCAGCAGATCGCTGCCGCCGCCGAGCAACAAAGCGCCGTGGCCGAGGAGATCAGCCGCAGCATCATCAACGTACGCGACGTGTCCGAACAGACCGCCACCGCCAGCGACGAAACCGCTGCGTCCAGTGTTGAACTGGCGCGGTTGGGCAATCAGTTGCAGATGATGGTGAGTCACTTCCGGGTGTGACATACACTTTGTGGTGAATGATCAATCGCCTTCGCGGGCAAGCCTGTAGCGGTCCAGTTTTTTAGACCAATCTGTGGAGCGAGGCTTGCCCGCGAATGCTATCTAACGCTTAGACACTAATCGCATTGGTAAACACCAACCGATTGCCAAACGGGTCGGCCACGGTCATGTCCTGGCTACCCCATGGCATGGCCTGGATCTGTGGCCGAGCGAAAGAATATTCCTTGGCCAGCAATTGCTGCCGGAACGCCTCCAGCTCATCAGTCTCGATGCGCAGGGCTGAGCCCGGTGTCGCGTCGCCATGGTGTTCGGAGAGGTGTAGCACGCATTCGCCACGGGAGATTTGCAGGTACAGCGGGAGGTTCGCCTCGAAGCGGTGCTGCCAATCAATCTTGAACCCCAGAAACTCGACGTAGAACTCCAAAGCCTTGGTTTCATCGAAAATCCGCAGGATCGGGGTGGTTTTGCCGAAACTCATAGGGTAACTCCCTGACTGAAAGAGCCCAGTGTGGCTGGGCTGGATGTCAGCGCTTCGGCTTGGCGACGGCTTTCTTTAACTGCAATATGCCACCATGAGACCTGGGTCAAAAGATCGTCCGAACGCGGCACGAACCTTCGGCAGCTTCTACGAAGGCGCGATCAATGAAACCCTTTACGCAAATCCCCCTCCCGCGCCAGAAATCGCCCTTCCCTTCTGCCGTTCGCCTGCCCGTCGCGATAACTCAAGGCGCCATTGATCCATACGCCATCAATCCCTTGCGCCGCCCGTTGCGGATCGTTGAAGTCGGCCACATCGCGAATCGTCGCCGGATCGAACAACACCAGATCCGCCCAATACCCTTCACGAATCTCGCCACGTTCCTTCAAGCCAAAGCGTGCCGCCGACAACCCGGTCATCTTGTGCACGGCGGTATGCAGCGGAAACAGGCCGACGTCGCGACTGAAATGTCCGAGCACTCGTGGGAACGCGCCCCACAAGCGTGGATGCGGAAACGGGTCTTCCGGCAAACCGTCGGAGCCGATCATCGACAGCGGATGCGCGAGGATGCTTTGTACATCGGCCTCGTCCATGCCGTAATACACCGCCCCCGCCGGTTGCAGTCGGCGGGCGGCTTCGAGCAGCGCAGTGCCCCACTCAGCGGCGATGTCCATCAGATCCCGCCCCCCCATTTCCGGGTGCGGCGTGGACCAGGTGATGGTGATGCGATGGGCGTCGGTGACTTGCTTGAGGTCCAGCGTCGAAGAACTCGCCGCGTAGGGATAACAATCGCAAGCCACCGGGTGGGTTTTCGCGGCGTGTTCGAGGGACGCCAGCAATTGCGGACTACGGCCCCAGTTACCGGCGCCGGCGCATTTGAGGTGGGAAATGATCACCGGCGACTGTGCGTGGCGTCCGATGCGGAACGCCTCGTCCATGGCCTCCAGCACCGGCTCGAACTCACTGCGTAAATGGGTGGTGTAAACCGCGCCGAATGCCGTCAACTCTTCAGTCAACTGCATCACCTCATCAGTGGATGCCGAGAAGGCACTGGCGTAGGCCAGGCCTGTGGATAAACCTAAGGCACCGGCCTCAAGGCTGTCGCGCAGTTGCTCGCGCATCGCGCTGATTTCAGCATCGGTGGCGGTGCGAAACAGGTCATCCAGATGATTGCTGCGCAACGCGGTATGCCCCACCAGCGCGGCCACGTTCAGTGTGGTATTGGCCGCTTCGACGGCAGCGCGATAGTCGCTGAAGCGCGGATACACAAACGCCGTGGCGCTGCCGAGCAGGTTCATCGGGTCCGGCGGATCACCGCGCAAACTCACCGGCGATGCGCTGATTCCGCAATTGCCGACGATCACGGTGGTCACGCCCTGGCTGAGCTTGGGCAGCATCTGCGGCTGACGAATCACCACCGTGTCGTCGTGGGTGTGCACGTCGATAAAACCAGGTGCCAGCACGCGGCCGGCGGCGTCGATTTCTTCGCCGGCGGCGGCCTCGTGCAAGTCGCCGATGCGCGCGATTCGGCCATTCAGAATCGCCACATCAGCGGGGTAACCGGGGGTGTTGCTGCCGTCGATAATCAGCGCATTGCGGATCAGCGTGTCGTACATCATGTCAGTCTCCCAGCGGCAAGTGATCGTCGCCGCCGCGGTAGTCGTCCAGGGCCAGTTTGATCCGCCGCAGACGTTCTTGATTGTCTTCAGGACTGGCCAGCGCCAGCTCGGTGGCGAGCACATCGATGGCCAACAACATGCCGTAGCGCGCCGCCGTGGGTTTGTAGATGAAGGAAGTCTCGGCGCTTTGCAGCGGCAACAGCACATCGGCCAATTGCGCCAGCGGCGAGTCGGCGCGGGTGATGGCGAGAATTCGTGCGCCGTAGCTGCGCGCCAGCTCCACCGCTTCGAGCAGTTCGGGCGTGATGCCGGTCAGCGAGCAGGCGATGACCGCGTGTTCGGCGCCAACGCTGGCGGCGGTGACGCGCATCATCACCGGGTCGTGGCACACCGCAATCGGGTAGCCGAGGCGCACCAGGCGCACTTGCAGTTCATCGCTGCACAGGGTCGAGCAGCCGCCCATGCCGAAGGCGTGAATCATCCGTGCCTTGCCCAGCAGTTTCACCGCATCGGCGAAGCGCGACTCATCGAACGCCGCCAGGTGCTGGCGCAAGGTCGACTCGATATCGCCGACAATCTGCCCGTAGAACGCCGACTGTTCGGGCGTGCCCGCCGGGTCAAGGAAGCGGCTACCGACGCCGCTGGCCTGGGCCAGTTGCAGGCGCAAATCCCGCAGGTCGCGGCAACCGACTGTACGGGCGAATCGCGACAGCGTGGCAGTGCTGACTTCCGCCCGCTGCGCCAGCTCATCGAGGCTGGCGGATGCGGCAAATCCTACGTCGTCGAGCATCAGCCGAGCGATACGTCCTTCGCCGGCGCTGAAGGATTCCTGACGGGCGCGGATCTGATAGAGGATGTCCATGGCGGATGGCTCCGACTAAAGCAGGTGAGAAAGGCCAACGGTCAGGCCGAAGGCGACCACCGAGATCAGCGTCTCGAGCACTGTCCAGGTCTTGAAGGTCTGGGTGACGGTCATGTTGAAGTATTCCTTGATCAACCAGAAGCCGCCGTCGTTGACGTGGGAAAAGATAACCGACCCCGCCCCCGTCGCCAGCACCAACAGCTCCGGGTGGGGATAACCCAGACCAACGGCCACCGGCGCGACAATCCCTGACGCGGTGGTCATGGCCACGGTGGCAGAACCAGTGGCGATGCGCATCAACGCGGCGAACAGCCACCCCATCAACAGCGGCGACAACTGGAATTCATCGGCCAGGCTGACGATCTGATTGGTGACGCCAGCGTCCACCAGAATCCGGTTCAAGCCACCACCGGCACCGACCAGCAAGGTGATGCTGGCGGTCGGCGCCAGGCATTCATTGGTGAACTTGAGGATCGATTCGCGATTGAAGCCCTGGGCCAGGCCGAGGGTCCAGAAACTCAGCAAGGTCGCCAGCAGCAAGGCGATCACCGAGTTGCCGATGAACAGCAGGAACTGATTGAAACCGCTACCCGGCGTGGAGATCAGGTTGGCCCAGCCGCCGATCAACATCAGCACCACCGGCAGCAGAATGGTGGCCATGGTGATACCAAAGCCCGGCAGGCTATCGCGCGGCTCACGCTCCAGGAACTGGCGTTCCAGGGGGTTATCGGCCGGCAGTTGAATGCGTGGCACGATGAATTTGGCGTACAGGGGACCGGCGATAATCGCGGTCGGAATACCGATCAAAATCGCATAGAGCAAGGTCTGCCCCACCGACGCCTGATAGACCTGCACCGCCAGCATCGCCGCCGGGTGTGGCGGTACCAGCGCGTGGACCACCGAAAGCCCCGCAACCATCGGCAAACCGACCATCAGAATCGACACGCCGACTCGCCTCGCCACGGTGAACGCGATGGGCACCAGCAAGACAAACCCGACCTCGAAGAACAGCGGCAGCCCTACCAGAAAGGCGATACACACCATCGCCCAGTGAGCATTTTTCTCGCCGAAACGGTCGATCAAGGTGCGCGCCACCTGCTCCGCACCGCCGGACTCGGCCATCATCTTGCCGAGCATCGTGCCCAGCGCCACCACCAGCGCAATGTGCCCCAGCGTCTTGCCAACCCCGGCCTCATACGCCCCCACCACACCCGACGGCGGCATCCCCGCCAACAGCGCCAGGCCGATAGACACCAGGGTGATCACAATGAAGGGATTGATCCGGTAACGGGCGATCAGAACGATCAGCGCAATGATGGCGATGGCGGCGTAAACCAACAGCCAATAGCCGAAGGAAAGCGTCATGCGGTACTCCTCGAAAGGGTCACGTCGAATGGGTTGTGAAACTCATAAATCATTTCGACGGGCTACTTTCAAACGAAGTGAAAGTAATTTTCGTGGAGGGGTAAGGGATGTCGTGCAGAGGTATGGAAGGTCGCGGATTATGAAAATCAGATAGAGGGATTTTCATCACAGACACGGATCGTTCCCACGCTCTGCGTGGGAACGCAGCCCGTGACGCTCCGCGTCACATGCCGAAGCAGACGCAGAGCGTCCGGTGAGGCATTCCCACGCAGAGCGTGGGAACGATCATCACTCATCGATTTCAGTCGTGATGCTCGTTGGCGCGTTTAAGCAGTTTCTTGCAGCGCTCGGACAGGTGCAGTACGCGTAGCTGCTTGCCAGCCTTGGTGTAGCGCTCGCGCAATGTCATCAGCGCGGCGATGGCCGAATAGTCGACAAAGCTCAGGTGGCGACAGTCGACTGTGACCACAGACGGATCATTGGCGGGATCGAACTGGTTGAGAAAAGGCGTCGTCGAGGCGAAAAACAACGTGCCGTGCAGGAGGTAAAGCTTGCTGCCGTCGGCTTCAACGTGACTGTCGGCATACAGCTCGCGAGCCTGTTGCCAGGCAAAGTTGAGCGCCGCAATGATGATCCCGCACAACACGGCGATGGCCAGATCGGTGAACACGGTAATCACCGTGACCGCGATGATTACCAAGACATCGTTCAGCGGCACCTTGTTCAGTACCCGCAATGAAGCCCAGGCGAACGTCTGTTGCGACACCACGAACATCACCCCGACCAATGCGGCCAGCGGAATGCGCTCGATCAGCGGCGAAAGGAACAGCACAAACAGCAGGATCATCCCCCCGGCCACCGCACCAGACAGCCGACCGCGACCGCCGGAGCTGAGGTTGATCACGGTTTGCCCGATCATCGCGCAGCCACCCATGCCGCCGAACACACCAGAAACCATGTTGGCAGCGCCCAACGCCACGCATTCGCGATCCGGATAGCCACGGCTCTCGGTGATCTCATCGGTGAGGTTCAGGGTCAGCAGGGTTTCCAACAAGCCGACCACCGCCATCAATATCGCGTAAGGGACGATGATGCGCAGGGTGTCCAGGCTCCAGGGGATGTCTGGCAGCGCAAAACCCGGCAAGCCACCGGCAATGTGCGCCATGTCGCCCAGGGTACGGGTCGGCAGGCCGAGCAGGTAAACCGCCAGCCCAACGCCCAGGATCGCCACCAGCGCCGGTGGCACGGCCCGCGTCAGGCGCGGCATCAGGTAAACGATGGCCATCGTCAGCACCACCAGCCCGATCATCATGTACAGCGGCGCCCCACTCAACCAGGCCTCACCGCTCTTGAAGTGCTCCAACTGGGCCAGCGCAATGACAATCGCCAGACCGTTGACGAAGCCGAGCATCACCGGATGCGGCACCATGCGCACCAGCTTGCCCAGCCTCAACAGACCAAACGCCAGCATGATCAGCCCGCCCAGCAGCACCGTCGCCAGCAAGTACTGGACACCGTGCTGCACCACCAGCGCGACGATCACCACCGCCATCGAGCCGGCGGCACCAGACACCATCCCCGGCCGTCCGCCGAAGAGCGCAGTCAGGGTGCAGATGATGAAAGCGCCGTAAAGCCCCATCAATGGATTGAGGTGTGCCACCAGCGCGAAAGCGATACATTCGGGGAGCAGGGCGAAAGAGGTGGTGAGTCCGGCCAGGACATCGGCGCGCAGACGTTTGGGTTTCATGGCTTACCTAAAAATACAGGCGGGAAAAGAGGGACGCGGATGTTACGGAATTGACGGCGGGCGGGCCAGTGAATGGGTGGCCTGCTCGCAATGAACGATCACGCGGCCTGCGAATCAGCCCCTGAAATCAGCAATCGCATAAGCCGCCAATTTGCCCTGGATGAAGTCCAGAAAGCACTGGATCCGTAGGGCCAGTTGCGAGTTGCGGTAGTACACCGCGTTGATGGGTTGGCGATATCCGCTGTTGAACTCCGCCAGCAGCACCTGCAAGCGACCGGCGTGGATGTCGTCGATGGTCATGAAGTGCGACAGGCAGGCAATGCCTTGGCCGGCCAGCGCCAGGTGCCTGATCGTCTCGCCACTCGACGCACTGATCGACGCCTGAATCGGCCAGCGGTCACCATGGACATAGCGCAGTGGCCATTGGTTGAGACCTTCGTTATGGGTAAAACCCAGTAGCGTGTGCTCGCTCAAATCCTCGACAGCGCTCGGTACGCCGTGTTGTTCCAGATACGCTGTGCTTGCGACGATGTGCAGCGGGCTGCAACCCAGGGAGCGGGCGTGCAGGGTCGAGTCGGCCAGCGTGCCGATGCGAATGGCGATGTCGGTGCTTTGTTCGAGCAGGTCGATGATCAAGTCGTTGCTGTTGAGTTCGAGCTGGATGTCCGGGTAGAGACGGCGGAACTCATCGATGTACGGCACGATGGCGTGCAGCATGAACGGCGACGCGGCGTTGATCCGCAGTCGCCCGGACGGGGTTTGCTGGCGTGAGGACAGGCGCTCTTCGAGCTCGTCCATCTGATCGAGAATCAGCTTGGCGTGCTCGAAGAAATATTTGCCCTCTTCGGTCAGGTCCATGCGCCGCGTGGTGCGATTGATCAACGTGGTATCGAGCTTGGCCTCCAGCCGCGACAGCGTGCGGCTGACCGCCGACGGCGTTTGCCCGACTTGCTCAGCCGCAGCCGAAATCGACCCGCACTCAATCACGCAGACGAAAATCTGCAACTCATCGGATCTGGCTTTCACGTGTGTTCCTTATCGATAGTCCTGCACTGCTTCAGATATCGATAGTAGCCGAGCGTCATGCCTTAAGGCCAAACACCTCGGTCAAGTGCTGCTCATAACGCGCCACATCCGCTTCGATATTCGGGCGCTTCATCACATCGACGCACAAAAAGGTCGGCAGACCGGTCATGCCGAGGAAGGTATTGGCCTTGTGGAACGGCAGGTACACCGCGTCCACGCCCTTGGCTTCGAAGAAGTCGGTCGAATCGTCGAAGGCTTGCTGCGGGGCGTTCCAGGTCACCGACAGCATGTACTTTTTACCGTGCAACAAGCCGCCGCTGCCGTACTTCTGCGACGCGTCGGAGCGTGTGCGACCGTCGCTGGCGTAGAGGCTGCCGTGGCCCGCTGTGAAGACTTCATCGACGTACTTCTTGACCGTCCAGGGCGCACCCATCCACCAGCCGGGCATCTGATAAATGATCACATCGGCCCAGAGGAATTTGGCGACTTCCTCGGCGACGTCGTAGCCCTCGTCGATGAACGTGGTTTTCACATCCACACCACCGTGATCCAGCACGCTCAACGCTGCTTCGTGCAGCGTCGTGTTGTAGCGACCATCGGAGTGGGCAAATTTTTTGCCGCCATTGAGCAACAGGACTTTTTTCATGAGAAATCTCGCAAGGTTGGAATCGATGGCGGCAGCCTAACGATCAGCCTCGCGCGGAATAAGCGCTCCATCCGCAAAATTCATTTGACCTATACGCACGAATCCACAAGCGATTGTTGCCATAAACTTGCGCCGATTCTGACTGTTTAGGAGATTCTGATGAGCGAACTGCAAGGCTTCATCCTGCACGCCAAGACCCGCCCGGATAAAGCCGAGGCCTTCGAAGCGTTCTTCCGTGCCTATGTCGAACCGAGTCGCGCCGAACCCGGTTGCATCGAGTACCACATGCTGCGAGACAAACAGGACCCGACGCTGTTTATCTTCTACGAGATCTGGCAATCCCAGGCCCATCTGGACGTGCACTCGAACCTGCCCCATATGAAGCAGTTCCTCGACATGCGCATGGAGTATCTGGAGCAGGATTTCGATATCCGCCCGATCGAGATGCTCAGCACATCGTCCGCTAGCCGCTGATCAGCAAGTGGCCGCCGAGCACGCCGAGGCCGATGAAGAACACGCGCTTGAACAACACGGCGCTGATCCGCTGGCGCAGCCATTGCCCCAGCAACATGCCGAGCGCCGCCGGGATCAGCGCCAGCAGCGACGCGCTCAACTCGCCACCGCCGAGGGCGCCGCGCCATAACAGGCCGGCGGCCAACGCGAGAGTCGAGACAGTGAACGACAGGCCCAGCGCCTGCACCAGTTCATCCTTGTTCAAGCCCAGCGCTTGCAGATAAGGCACCGCCGGAATCACGAAGACACCGGTGGCCGAGGTGATGACACCCGTCAGCACACCGCAGAGCGGACCGAGCCAACGCTCGGTGCGACCGCCGACGCGCAAGGTCGGCAGGAACAACCCGCTCAAGGCGTACATCAACAGCGCCGCCCCCAGCCCCCGTACCACCCAATGTCCACCGGCCATGCCGATCCACACTGTCCCAGCGCCAGTGCCGATGAATATCGCCAGCAGCATCGGCCATAACCGGTTGAGCAACCCGCGCAAATGACCGCCGAAGGCCAGTTGCCAGACATTGGTCAGCGTCGCGGGAATGATCAACAACGCCGCAGCCTGCGACGGTGCCATAGCCAGGCCGAGCAGGCCCATGGCAATGGTTGGCAGACCAAGGCCGATCACACCTTTGATCATCCCGGCCAGCAGGAAAGTGGCGACAATCAATAAGGACAGGGCCAAGCCCAGATGTTGATAGAACGCGGCAAGTGTATTCATGGGGCTATCGTGGGCCCTGAAGGGTGCCTTGAAAATCTGCCATATACTGAGGCTGCCTCTTGAATCGGTAGAGGCTAAAAACGATCCGGGATTCTGTATGCACTTCGACCTCACCGACCTGCGCCTCTACCTGAACATCCTCGACACCGGCAACATCACCGCCGGTGCCGTCCGCAGCCATTTATCACTGGCGGCGGCGAGTGCACGAATCCGCGCGATGGAAGCGTCACTGGGCATCGAGTTTCTGGAGCGAGGTCGCCGCGGTGTCAGCCCCACTCCGGCCGGCAAGGCGCTGGCGCAGCACGCCCGAGTCCTGTTGCAACAGGCCGAGCGCATGCAGCAGGACCTGGTCGAATACGCCAAAGGCGTCAAAGGCCAGGTGCGGTTTCTGTGCAATACCACTGCAATCACCGAGTACCTGCCGGAATTACTGGCGGACTTTCTGCGCGACCATCCGAACCTCGACATCGACCTGCAGGAGCTGCCCAGCACACGCATCACCCACGCCTTGCGCCAGGGCGCAGCAGACCTGGGGATCGTGTCCGACGCCGTGGATACCGACGGCCTGCAAACCCGCTATTTCCGCGACGATCCGCTGGTGCTGATCCTGCCGCGTGATCACCCCTTGACCGACACCGGACCGCTAAATTTCAGCGCCACTTTGCACCACGACTACGTCGGCCTGAACGCCAACAGCGCCTTGGCCATTTACCTGGAAGAACAGGCCCTGCACAGCGGCTTGCGGATGCAGGTGCGCATCCGCGCCGATGGTTTCGAGGGCGTGATGCGCATGGTCGCCCGGGGAGCCGGGCTGGCGATCGTGCCCTTGGCGGCGGTCGAACGCTGGCCGGCTGAAACGCCGTTCAAAAGCGTCGCACTGGAAGAGCCGTGGGCTCGCCGCAAACTGTTGCTGTGCGCCCGGGATTTCACTGTACTGCCCCGTTATGCCCAGGCCTTGCTGAGCGCCTTGACTCTCCCCTGAGGGGCAGACTTTACCCTTGAGGTTTCATCTTCAGGGACCGTTACGGTGAGCAAACGAATTCTGGTGATTCTCGGTCATCCTTCAAGCAACAGTTTCTGCGGCGCACTGGCCGAGCGCTACGCACAATCGGCATTGCGTGCCGGGCATGAGGTGCGTCAGTTGTTTCTGGGCAAACTGGATTTTGATCCGGTACTGCGTGAAGGGTATCAACAGGTTCAGCCACTGGAAGCCGACCTGCGCCGCGCTCAGGCGGACATTCTGTGGGCCGAACACCTGACTCTGGTCTACCCGATCTGGTGGGGAGGCGTACCGGCGTTGCTCAAGGGCTTTTTCGATCGGGTGTTCCTGCCGGGTTTCGCCTTCAAGTACCGCGAAGGCAAAGCCTTCCCCGACAAACTCCTGCGCGGTCGCAGCGCGCATCTGCTGGTGACCATGGACACGCCACCCTGGTATTACCGCTGGATCTACCGCATGCCCGGGCTGCACCAGATACGTAAAACCACCCTCGCCTTCTGCGGCATCGAACCCCGGCGCACACTCACGTTCGGCCCGATTCTCGGCGCAAGCGAGGGTCAGCGTGAGGCCTGGTTACGGCAAGCCCAGGCTATCGCCAGCCACTGAGTGTGTCGATAATGCGCCGGGTGTTACCACCGCAAAAAGGGACTTTTCATGTACATCGGCCAAGCCGCACAACGCTCCGGGACGACGATCAAGAGCATTCGCCATTACGAGTCGATCGGCTTGCTGCCTGCCGCTCAACGCCAAGGCAGATACCGTGTCTATGACCAACAAAGCGTCGACCTGCTGATTCTCATCAAGTGCGCTCAACAATTGGGTTTCAGGCTCAAGGAATTACAGGCGATCTTTACCGGGCATCAAGGCCGGGCGATGCCCTGGTCATTGGCGCAGCAGGCCATCGATGCCAAGAAGCGTGAAATCAGCGAGAAGATTGCTGCACTCAGGCACCAACACGAGCAATTGGTCGAGTTCGAGAGCACCTTCCTGCAAGCCCGAATCGATTGTCCGCTGGAAAGTCTTTCAGGGGAGCGCGCGTTTCTGGACAGCTCGATGTCGAATACAGACAACTGAGCGGAGCATGGGCGCTATAGGGTGCGACTTCAGTTCTTCAGTACCACTTTCTATATTCCAAGGCCCGGAGTCCACATGACCGCACCGATTACCGTTCTTCGCGACACTCACCCGTTGCCCGTACTCGACGCCTGCAAATGGGAAAAGCTCGAAGGCGATCCGCACACCGTCAACCTCAACGCGTACACCAGCGAAGATGGCAGCAAGATCATGGGCACCTGGATCTGCACGCCGGGCAAGTGGTATGTGGAATATGTGAAGTGGGAGTACTGCCACTTCCAGGAAGGCTACTGCATCATCACCCCGGAAGGCATGGCGCCGATCCACCTGCGCGCCGGTGACATCTTCGTCATCGAGCCGGGGATGAAAGGCACGTGGGAAGTGGTTGAAACCGTGCGTAAGTATTTCGTGTTTGCCTGATGCAAAAAACCGAGAGACCACCCGACGTGGTCTCTCGGTAAAAAGGCATGCATGAATCCTGTGGCGAGGGAGCTTGCTCCCTCGCCACAAACGCTTATTGGGGTTTGCGATAGCTGTTGATGATCGCCGAGAAGTCCTTGCCCCCTTCCCCACGCAGGCTCATCGCCTGATACAACTGCTGGGCCACCGCGCCGAGCACGACCGGTTGGTGCGCCTGACGCGCCGCCTCAGTGGCCAGCCCCAGATCCTTGAGCATCAGTTCAGCACCGAAACCGCCGGTATAACCGCGCGAGGCCGGCGCCGTTTCGACGATGCCCGGCCACGGGTTGTACATCTCCGAACTCCAGCAACGCCCGGTTGAACTGTTGATGACGCCCGCCAGCACGGTTGTGTCGATACCCAGGGCGCTGCCCAGCGCCATGGCTTCGCTGACACCAACCATGGAAATCCCCAGCAGCAGGTTGTTGCAGATCTTGGCGATTTGCCCGGTGCCGACTTCGCCGCAATGGACGATGTTGCGGCCCATCTGCGCCAGCACCGGTTGCAGAGTGGCGAACAGTTCAGGCGTGGCGCCGACCATGAAGGTCAGCGTCCCGGCCGCTGCACCGCCAGTGCCACCGGAAACCGGGGCATCGGCCATGGCCACGTCCTGCTTTGCGGCCGCCGCGGCAACATCTCGCGCCGTCTGCGGATCGATGGTGCTGCAATCCACCGCTGGCACGCCTTTGGCGATTCCCGCCAGCACACCGTCTTCACCCAGCCAGACACTGCGCACATGGGCCGCTGCCGGCAACATGGTGATCACCAGTTGCGCGTCTTTCGACGCTTCCTTCGGTGAAGTGCTGATGGTGCCGCCGAGTTGAGCCAGTTCGGCCAGCACGGTTTGATTGAGGTCAAACAGGTTCAGCGAATGGCCAGCCTTGATCAGGTTGCGCGCCATCGGCGCGCCCATGTTGCCGAGACCGATAAAAGCGATTTTCATGTCCGGCTCCTTAGCGCAAGTGGATAGTGGTGTTCACACCGTGGTTGATGCTGTCGTCGTCGAACCAACGTGCAGTGACGGTCTTGGTTTGAGTGTAGAACTGCACCACTTGCTTGCCATACGGACCGAGGTCGCCGAGCTTCGAACCACGGGAACCGGTGAAGCTGAAGAACGGTACCGGCACCGGGATCGGGATGTTGATGCCGACCTGGCCAACGTCGATTTCCGACTGGAATTTACGCGCCGCCGCACCGCTCTGGGTGAACAGACCCGTGCCGTTGCCGAACGGGTTGGCGTTGACCAGGGCGATGGCCTCATCGAGGGTGTCGACTTCCAGCACTACCAGCACCGGGCCGAAAATTTCCTGGGTGTAGATCTGCATCTCAGGGGTTACGCCAGAGAACAGGGTCGGGCCGACAAAGTTGCCCTGTTCGTAGCCCGGAACAGTGATGTCGCGACCGTCCAGCTCCAGCTTGGCGCCTTCCTTGATCCCGCTTTCAATCAGCTCGAGAATCCGTGCCTTGGCTCGCTTGGAAATCACCGGACCAACATCAGTGCCTGGCTCGCTGCCGGCATTGACCTTGAGTTTCTGCGCCAGCGCCTTGAGATCCGGCAGCCATTGCTTGGCCGCGCCCACCAGCACCACCACCGAGGTGGCCATGCAGCGTTGCCCGGCCGCACCGAAACCGGCGCCGACCAGTGCATTGAGCGCTTGCTCGCGGTTGGCATCGGGCAGCACAACGGCGTGGTTCTTGGCCCCCATCATCGATTGCACGCGCTTGCCGTGTTTACCGGCCAGCTCGTAGACATGCGTGCCGACCGCGGTCGAACCGACGAACGAAACAGCCTTGATGTCCTTGTGGGTGCAAAGCGCATCGACCACATCCTTGCCACCATGAACGACGTTGAGCACACCCGGCGGAATGCCGGCTTCAATCGCCAGTTCCACCAACAGCATGGTCGACATCGGATCCTGCTCGGAAGGCTTGAGTACGAAGGTGTTGCCGCAGGCGATGGCCATCGGGAACATCCACAGCGGAATCATTGCCGGAAAGTTGAAAGGGGTAATGCCGGCGCAGACGCCGATCGGCTGACGCAGGGTGTAGGTATCGACACCGCCAGCGACGTTCTCGGCGAACTCGCCCATTTGCAGGCTGCCAATGGAACAGGCGTGCTCGACCACTTCCAGGCCACGGAAGATATCGCCCTCAGCGTCGGCGATGGTTTTACCCTGCTCATTGCTGAGCACCACGGCAATACGCTTGGAGTGCTCGCGAATCAGCGCCTGAAGCTTGAGCATGATGCGCATCCGCGCGCCGACTGGCGTCAGCTTCCAGGTCTGAAAGGCGCGATGAGCGGCGCTGATGGCGGCATCGACTTCAGCAGCGGTCGCGAAGGGGACTTTGGCCAGCACTTGCTGGGTCGCCGGATTGACGATGTCGTGCCATTCGGTGGTCTGGGATTCGACCCACTCGCCATCGATCAACAACTTGACCTTTTGCACGGTGGTTTCTAGCGATGCGTTCATGTTGGTCTCCGGGACGTTGTTCTTATTAAGAGAGCTATCTTTGGAGCCAAGGCGAGAAAGTCGCCTTGAGATGAGGCGTGTGTCGCGAATTGGTTATCGGACTGTTTTTGGAGTATAGATGTGCAAACTTCTAATAAGAACGCACATAAAAGCCGGTCCATCATGCAAAAAAACATCACGTCTTTAGGCTCGTTGAACTGGGATGACCTCAAGTTTTTCCTTGAAGTTGCCCGTACTCGCAAGGCCAGCACCGCGGCCAAGCGCCTGGCGGTGGACTACACCACCGTGTCGCGACGCATCAGTTCGCTGGAGGCCTCGTTGGGTACGCTGTTGTTCGAGAAGTCCCGCACCAGCGGCTTCGTCCTGACCGCTGAAGGCCAGCGCCTGCTGGGTTACGCCGAATCGATCGAAAGCACTCTGCACATGGCTTGCGAGCAGGTCTCGGGCTCAGGCGTCGCGTTGTCCGGGCACGTGCGCATGGGCTGTACCGAAGGGTTCGGCAGCTTTTTCATCACCCCGCAGCTGAGCCATTTCGTCGACGCCTACCCGGCGATCTCGGTGGACATCCTGCCGCTGCCGCACTTCATCAGCCTGTCCAAGCGCGAGGCAGACATCGTCATTGCGCTGGAGCGGCCGGAACACGGCCCTTATGTCTGCTGCAAACTCTGTGACTATCGATTGCAGCTGTACGCGACCCAGGATTATCTGGACAAGCACCCACCGATCCGCCGCCCGGCAGATTTGAGCAAGCATCAATTCATCAGTTATGTGGACGATCTGGCGTTCAGCTCGGAGCTGCTGTACCTGGCGAATGTGCTGCCCGGTGCCAGTGCCAATCTGCGCAGCACCAGTGTGATCGCGCAGTTCGTGGCGGCGCAGCAAGGACGGTCACTGGCGATTCTGCCGTGCTTTTTGGCGGCACAGGACCCGCGGTTGCTGCCGGTGTTACCGCAAGAGATCACCATCACCCGGCAGTTCTGGATGTACTGCCGGGAGGACCTGCGCAAGCTCAAGCGGATTACCTTGTTGTGGGACTACATCCGTACCGTCACCGAGCAGAATCATGCACTGTTGATGGGGGAAAATCGGGAGATGGTGTTCGCCGATTAATCGGCACTCACCACGATCGACACCCGGCGGTTCTCGGTGCGCCCGGCCGCGGTGGCGTTGGAGGCGACGGGCTTGCTGCTGCCCAGGCCGCGTAGCTGGATGTTTTGTTCTTTTATGCCGACAGCGGCCAAGACATCGCCGACGCTTTTCGCGCGACGCAGGGAAAGCTGTTCGTTATAGGACTCTTTGCCCGAGGCATCGGTGTGACCGTCGACTCGCACGCGCTCGATTCCCACACTCAACAATGCCTTGCCAATACGCTCGACGATCTCGGTACTGCTGGGGTTGAGGTGTTCGACATCACTGCCGAACAGCACTTTGTCGGACAGGCCGAACGACCAGCCATCGTCAGTCATCTCGAAACCTTGCTGCTTGAGCACAGCGATCTGCGCCGGGGTCAGTCCTTTCTGCGGTGTCGTCTGGCAACCGGTCAATGCCAGCAAGGTCATGAATAAGGTCATCGTAAAAAATCGCAGAGAACGCTGAGTGAATGTGAACACAGAAATTAGCTCCTGGTTTGAACATGAGCGACAGAGTGCTCCGACCCTGCCGTGTGGTGAGCGCCTCGGGAAAGGCGTTTGGCCTGATACATCGCGGCGTCTGCAGCATCGAGCAGCGCACCGGGCGTAAGCCCATGATCCGGGTACACGGCAATGCCGATGCTGAGTGAAGTCAACACCTGGGTACCGCCCGGCAACGGGATTGGCGCGTCCATACTGGCAATGATTTTGTCAGCAATCCGTTCGGCATCTTCTATCTTATGCAGCGGCGTCAACAGCACGGCAAACTCATCGCCGCCCAGACGCGCAACCAGATCCTCTTCACGCAACTGCGCACGAACCCGGGTCGCCACGGCGATCAGCACCGCATCACCGGCAGCGTGACCGAAGTTGTCGTTGATCTCCTTGAACCGGTCGCTGTCGAGAAACAGTACGGCCACTCCCTCATCCAGCTTGCCCGCATTGCGCAAGGCGCGCATCAGGCGGCCTTCGAAAAACGCCCGATTCGGCAACCCGGTAAGGCTGTCATGGCTGGCCTGGTGGGCCAGGGTTTCGTTTTCACTTTGCAGATGGGTCTGCCAGGACTCGAGCTCGTCGAGCAAAGCATTGAAGTCGTTGCCCAGGTTGTCGAGTTCGGCAATGTCGGCGGGCGGTACGCGCCGGTCGAAGGCTCGTTCGCTACGGGCGGCGTGAGCCACGGCAGCCAGGCTGCGCAACGGGCCGGTGATTCCTCGCAATTGCCGACGCGCCAGATAAAGCGCTACCCAGGCACTGACAGCGGTACACAAGACGATTCCCACCAGACCGCTGAGCAAAAAGCGCATCAGGCTGCCGCCGTGACCGATGAGCAAGATGCTGCCGATTTCCCGACCTTGATGAGTGATCGGCATGCTGATGGGTTTTTCCAGAATCGTTCGGGCGATCTGCATTTCAAGATCGGAAAGCCACCCCGTTTCCGGTCGTTGCCAACGTGCGAGCAACTCGCCTTGCTCGTCCATCACTTGTGCATCAGCCACTTCTTCAGTGGACGCGATCAATGCCAGCGCTTCGGTGGCGGCAGCCTTGTCGTTGAACACCACCGCGGCTTCCACGGTGTAGTTGATCGAACGGGCAATCAGATGCAGGTTGTGATCGGCATAGACCCGCAAAGCCAGAACACCCAGCAGGGTCAGTGAAACACTGGCCATGGCCACGCCCACCAGGGCGACGATCAAATGCCCACGGCCGATAACCGATCCCAGGGTCGGACGTATGCGGGGTTTGAATAGATTCATGGCGCCGCCGGCTTGCGGCGCGACAGTTGCAGCACACTGGGATGAATGCGCACACCGCTGCGGGCGACCGAGTCGAGGTTGACCTCGAAGGACACTTGCTCATCACCAACCCGCAGACAGAACAGACTGCCGACAGTGCATTGATCGCCGCCTTCGCTGATGCTCACCACCGGGCGTCCCGTCAACGAGGCGAATAGCCGACTGCGTTCATCGCCGGTCAGCTTGCCGATGTACACCGCATCGCATTCACTGGCGATGGCCGGGTTATCGGCCAGCAACCGTCGTACAGTAACCGGTCGACCCGTGGCTTGTGTGGTGCCTTGGACCAGGTCGTCGGTGTATTCAGTGGGGCCGACCACGCACAGGCGCAGTTGTTGGGGCTCAACAGGCCATCGGGCATAACTGAGGATCCCGAGTACTACCTGAGTGACCGACCTGGCACGTTGGTCGGCTTTGCTCACGATAGTTTCCGACTCAGCACAGGCAACGCCCGTCAACAAACAGAGGAGGCCGGCAAGCAGCACTTGTTTGCAGCCAACGACGCGCCCTGTCGCCCAGACAGCCAACTTCATGCAGGAATTCTCTACGATCGCAATAAAATGATGCCGCAACGATAGCACAGCACCGAAACACCAGCGAGGCGACGCGCCACGGCACATCGGACAGATTCCGGCGTCTGCCACCGCCCCTCAATGGCTCGGCCAGGCACCCTCTTCCAGCTCCAGCATTAACCCGCTCAAGCGCTTGACCTTGCGCCGCACGGCCTCTTCGAATACGCCGGCTCGAGGCTCAATCAGGGTGAACCAGTCTTTGGCCCGGGTTATCCCGGTATAGATCAGTTCCTTGGTAAGCACAGGATTCAAAGCATCCGGCAGAATCAACGCCGTATGGGCAAATTCCGAGCCCTGGGATTTGTGCACGGTCATGGCATACACCGTGTCGACATCGTTGAGTCGGCTTGGCAGGACAAAGCGCACACCGCCCTGCCCGTCATTGCGCGGGAAGGCCACACGCAGCACATGCCGCCCGGCCTCCGGGCCTTCACGCTCCGGCAGCTTGAGGGCAATGCCAATGTCGCCGTTCATCAAACCCAGGCCATAGTCGTTGCGGGTCATCAGCACGGGCCGACCTTCGTACCACTGATGGTCGCTGTCGATCAGCCGAGCCTTGAGCAGCGCATCGGTCACGCGCTGATTCAAACCTTCCACGCCCCAAGGCCCTTTGCGTACGGCACACAACAGCTGGAAAGCGTCGAAGGCCTGCAGCACCACGCGAGCCCAATCGGCCCAACATGGATCGTCGAGCGGGCGGTCGAGCGATGGTCGCTGGCTGCGCAAAAGACTCAGGTAATGCCGATAACCTTGCGGCCCCCCGCCATGGCCCTCGAGCAACAAGCGCTCCAGCGCCCGGTCCTGCTCACCCTTGAGGGGCAGGGAAAATACGTCGTCATGACCTGCAGCGGCCAATAACTTGCGCGCGTCCTCGGGATGCTGTTGGTTGACCCAACGGGCCAACTGACCAATGCCGCTACCCTCGCCGAAGCGCCGTGAGTGGCGCAGCATCACGACTTGCTGGGCCAGTGGATGCGCGCCCTGGGTGTCTTCCCGCAAACCGCTGGCATCGAGGCGCTCACCACTGACCGCCTCCAGCCACTGGCGGGTCTGCGGGCTGTACCAACCGGCTTCGGCATCACGACACAGATCGCCCAGTACGGCACCGGCCTCTACCGACGCCAGTTGGTCCTTGTCACCGAGCAGCACCAGACGGGCATGGGGCGGCAACGCATCGAGCAGGTTGGCCATCATTTCCAGGTCGATCATCGAGGCTTCGTCCACCACCAATACATCCAGCGGCAAGCGATTACCGGCGTGGTGACGGAAATGCCGGGTACCGGGACGACTGCCGAGCAAACGGTGCACGGTGGTCACATCCGACGGGATCTTCTCGCGCACCGTTTCAGGCACTTTCAGGGTTTGAACCTGCTGGCTGATGGACTCGGTCAATCGTGCGGCAGCTTTGCCGGTGGGTGCCGCGAGACGAATACGCAGCGGTTTACCGGCCTCCACTGCGGGTGCCTGGAGCAACGCAAGCAAGCGCACAACCGTGGTGGTCTTGCCGGTTCCCGGGCCGCCGGTGACGATGCTGAATGCACTTCGAGTAGCCAGGGCACACGCGAGCTTCTGCCAGTCGATCACGTCATCAAGCCTGGCTGGACCGAACAGCCCGGTCAGGCGTTGAGGCAAATCATCCGGCGTTGCTTCGTGTGCCGCCAGACGCTGGCGCAGCGCGTGGTCGATGCGCCGTTCGTAAGCCCAGTAGCGGCGCAGGTACAGGCGCTTGCCCGACAGCACCAACGGCCGGTGTTGCGCAGCCTCACGCCCATCGACGGCCAGAGCCACCAGACGACTGGACGCCAGGACCTTGCACCAATGGGCACCGTCCAGCGCCTCAAGCAATTGCGACGGCAGCAACATCGCCCCGCTTTGCACATCACCTTCCGGCGGCAGCGACAAGGCAAAATCCGGCTCTTTCAGTGTCTCGAACAGATCCAGGCAGACATGACCGTGGCCCAGTTGGTGACTGATCAACGCGGCGGCCAGCAGCACCAGCGGATCATCGTCGGGAGCGAGCTCGTGGAGAAACGCGACGAAGGCCTTGTCCAGCGCCCGCAGCCAGCCGCGTTCGACCCAGCGCGTGAGCAGCAGCAACAAGTCATCTGCGCGGCTCAACGGGGCCAGGTCCGCCAGACTTTCGGCCGCCAACGGCGTAGGCAGCAAATCGGCGAAAGTGCGACTCATAGCAATACTCCCTGTTCCCAGGCGGGTTCGGCCTTGGGCTCTGGCTTGCCCTGGAACAACCGGTCCAGGCGCTCGATCAGCTCCCGTGGCGGACGGGCAAAATACACACCCTGGCTGGCCGCTCGAGTACCGCGAAGAAACAGATACAACGCTCCACCGACATGCCGATCGTAATCGTAATCGACCAGCCGAGCCTTAAGCTGGCGATGCAGGGCGAGCAGGTACAGTACGTATTGCAGGTCGTAACGGTTATCGAGAATCGACTGCTCCATGGCCTGCTCGGTATAGGCCGCGTCATCGACGCCCAGCCAGTTGGATTTGTAGTCAGCGACGTAGTAACGGCCTTCATGCTCGAACGTCAGGTCGATGAAGCCTTTGAACATGCCATTGAGCAGCACCGGTTCGGCGGCCACCCGGGCCACGCCGTGATGGGTGTATTGACGCACCAGTTCATCAAGTTTGAGTACATCGACTTTATGACTGGCGAACCAGAACTCCATCTCGACCCGGTATTGAGTCAGTTGCTCGAACACCACCGGCGCCTGCCCGCCACCGATGTGCAATGGGGATTTGAGCAAGTGCTGCAGCCAGCCGCTCAGCGTGGTGATCCAGCCTTCCCAGCCTCGGCGGTTGCAGCGACGGGCGATGGCGTCTTCCACGGTTTGTGGTGCAGCGGCAAAACCTTCGTCACCGGCCCATTCGAGCAATCCATGGAGAAAAGTGCCGGGGTTCGGACCACGAGGGAATCGATGAATATCAGCACCGCCAGCGGCGACTTCTCGTGGCGCTTCAGGATCAAGGCGTTCGTCATCAAAGAGCTTTTGTGCTTGCGCGCTCTCCGGTGCTTCGTCACTGCCCACGCTCAGACTGTCACCAATGCGTAGGGCGCTGTAAGAAGCGATCCACCAGTTTTCACTGGCCTTGCGCCGGGGTATCAGCGGGGCCAACAACGTCGCTTCATTGCGTGGCGGATGGTAATGCTCGGCGGTCGCGTCAGGCATTTCACCGTAGTTCAGCGCCGCACAGTCTTGCTGCAGGTCTTCCAGCCAACGACGCAGCCCTGCCGACTCAGCCAATGGCGCGCCACCGCCCAGCAGATAACCCAACGCCGAAAGGTGCAGGACCGAGCCGTTGTTATTGCCGCGTTTGAGATCAGTCACACCCAGCCAGCACGCATGTTGTGCCCGGGTCAGGGCCACATAGAGCAAACGAAGGTCTTCAGCCAAACGTTCATCATCGGCTTGGGCTATCAACTCGGCCGTCGGCTTCAAGCTCACCTGTGCCTTGCCCGCGGCATCGTGGTAATACAACGGCAGACGACTGCCATCCACCGGTTTTGCCGAGCAGATGAACGGCAGAAACACCAACGGATATTCAAGCCCTTTGGATTTGTGGATGGTCACGACCTTGACCAGTTGCTCGTCGCTTTCCAGGCGCAGGATCTGTTCTTCGCCAGCCTGACCAGACAACGCCAGATGCTCGGACAAATGACGGATCAGTGCTTGCTCGCCATCGAGTTCGGCGGCGGCCTGCTGCAGCAACTCGGACAAGTGCAGCAGGTTGGTCAATATCCGCTCACCATCGCTGCGCGCGATCAACGCCTGGGGCAGCTGAAAATCATGTAGCAATCGCCGCAACATGGGCAGCACGCCCTGTTTGCGCCAGAGTTCGCGATAACCGCGGAACTGCATGACCCGTGCTTCCCAGGCCAGTTCGTCCTGATTCAGCCGCTCCAGTTCAGCCAGCGGAAGGTTCAGCGTGATGCAGGCCAGCGCGGCACGCAGGGGACGTTCGACATCCGGCTCGGCACAGGCCTTGAGCCACGTCAGCAGATCATGGGCCTCCTGCGCGGCGAATACCGAGTCCTTGTCTGACAGGTAAACACTGCGTACTCCACGAGCGGAAAGTTCGCCGCGCACGGCCTGGGCCTCTTTGCCGTCGCGCACCAGAATCGCGATATCCGCCGGCAGAAGGCCTCTGAGATCCTTACCATCCTGTATGAAGCCCGCACGCCCCTGCTGACCGCCATTGAGCAACGCAGTGATCTCGCTGGCGCAGGCGGCGGCCAATTGCTGTCGATACACCACACCGGACAGTGGCTGGTCCGAGGACAAATGCCAGATGTTCAGGGCAGGCACAACCTGACCTTCAATGTGCAGGACTTCTTTGCGCCCTTGGGACTCCACGGGCAGAAACGGTACCGGGTTCTCGCCACTCTTCTCACGGAACAGGAACGCGCCGCGTCCCTGCTCACGAGATTCGGCGCGCTGGAACACATGGTTCACCGCGTTAACCATGCCATGACTGGAACGGAAATTTGTACCCAGGGTATGCAGGCGGCCAGCGGTGGCTTGCCGGGCGCGCAGATAGGTATAGATATCGGCACCGCGAAAGGCATAGATCGCCTGCTTCGGGTCGCCGATCAGGAACAGGCCGGATTCAGGGTTGTTGTCTTCGATGCGATAAATGCTCTCGAAGATTCGGTACTGCACCGGGTCTGTGTCCTGAAACTCGTCGATCAGCGCAACCGGGAACTGCTCGCGGATCAAGGTTGCCAGGCGTTCACCGCCATCGGACTGCAACGCCGCATCAAGGCGCAGCAGCATGTCGTCGAAACCCATTTCCGCGCGGCGACGCTTCTCTTCCTCGAACCGAGCACCGACCCAGTGGGCGGCATGTTGCAGCACGGCGGCATCGGGGGTTGGCAAGCCATCAAGGCTGGCCTTGAGAGCGGGCATCGCATCGAGACCAGGGTGCCGAGGGGCTTCCCCCTTCCATGCTTCAGCCATGCCATCGGGCGTCAGGCGAGTGAAGCCGGTACCAATGTCCAACTGTTCGAGAGATTCGTCTTCGGCCCAGGCCCGGAGCTTTTCGAACCAGGGTTCGAAGTAGCGCGCCTGCATCTTGCGACCATCGACGCTTTTGCTCGCGACGCCCTGATGACAGATGGCAAGCAGCTCATCGGCCCATTGGCGCCAGGGCATCTTGAGCTCGAGCAACGCGGCCCGTCGTTCCTCCAGGCACTCGGCGATCAACTCGGCAGGTTCTTTACCTTCAATACTGTCACGCTCGCTGGCGAACAATCCACGCACTCGCGGCAACAACGCTGCCGGGCCACCCCAGTTGCCGCGAACCCAATTCAGCGCATCGCCTTGCATCGGATAGCAGAACAGTCGCCAGTAGTCGCGCAGGACTTCGCCAAGCAGATCACTGTGATCGGTTTCCAGGGTCTGGGTGAACAGGCTGCCACTGTCGAATGCATGTTCGCGCAGCATGCGCTGGCACCAACTGTGGATGGTCGATACCGCCGCTTCATCCATCCACTGGGCGGCGATGTCCAGGCGGTTTGCACAACCTGGCCACTGCTCAGGGAGGTATTGCTCGCGCAACTCGGCAATCAGGCCATCCGGTGCCGGTGTCTCATCGCGGAAAAAACGCGCAGCTTCAGCCAGTCGCGTACGAATACGTTCGCGTAGTTCTTTGGTCGCGGCATCGGTGAAGGTCACCACGAGGATTTGCGGCGGCAGCAATTCACGGCCAAAACCACTCGACTCGTCGCCATGGCCAAGGACCAGACGCAAGTACAGCGCAGAAATGGTGAAGGTCTTGCCCGTCCCGGCGCTGGCTTCGATCAGTTGGCTTCCACGCAGGGGGAATGCCAGGGCCAGTGGTGTTTTCGTGGTCATGAGCGCGCCTCCTCGCTGCTCAATGAACGCCAG
This sequence comes from Pseudomonas sp. FP1740, assembly GCF_030687165.1. Classification (NCBI taxonomy): domain Bacteria; kingdom Pseudomonadati; phylum Pseudomonadota; class Gammaproteobacteria; order Pseudomonadales; family Pseudomonadaceae; genus Pseudomonas; species Pseudomonas sp. FP1740. Next base: position 770,739 of record NZ_CP117461.1, on the reverse strand, counting down.
GGAGCCTCAAGCAGCGGCCGATACAAAGCGTCGCACCAATCGGGGAAGGTCTCGTCGGCAATCAAAACATCGTAGTCGGCGTATTGCCGAGCCAGTGCCGGGCTTTCGCGGCGCTCACCATCAGTGGTCTGGCCATCGCCTTCATAGGCCTTGCGGGCGGCGGCGTCAGCCTTGACCGGATCGGGTTGAGCCAGCCAGGCGAAGGCTGTTTTTACGGCAATCGGCAACGGCTGGCGCATACCCGTTTGCCAGGCCAGCAACAGATTACCCAGGACATCAAGTGCTGCATCCTTCGCCAACGGAGCCAGTAACAGACTGTCGTCGCTGGCCACCAACGCGGTGGTCATCGACATCCCGCTGGCACAGGCAACCAGGTGATTGATCCATGGTCGTGTCAGACGATGCCATTTGCGGGTCTTGAGCGAGCCGATGCTGTTGGGAATCGTGGTGACCGACAGTAAACCACCGTCCGCGCGTTGATGCAGGCCACTGAGCCAACCCTCCAGGCGTAGCCCATGCAGTTCCAGACTCACCGGCAACGCGCTGGTGAGCGGGGTCGGCCATAACGCCAGGAGCTGCTGATAGCGCTGCAACAGATCCGGCAACGGCTCGATCAACTCTCGCTGCAGACATTCGCCGAAACCGGCCATGGGCAAGAGCCCGCTGTTCTGCAGGCGTTTCGCCTGCGCTTCCAGTACCTGATCGATTTGGTCCAATTGCCCGAGCGCCGCTTCGAGCAAGCTGTCGCTGAGGCTATAGCGTTGCAGCGCGTCGAGTACAAATGGCTCTTCATCCGCCAAAGGCGCTTCGGCAGCCTCGAAGAACACTTTGAGCCGCTGACTGAAGAAATGCCGTACCGGATTGCGCAGAAAATCCTGCAACTGACCCAGGCTCAGCGGCTCGTCCTGAATGTAGGGCTCAAGAACCTCGATGGCAGGCGTCAAACCGCTGGACTGATGAAGTACCTGCCACTCGCTGGCGTAGCTGAACAAATCATCGCCTTCATGGAAGTAGCGTGCACTGAAGGGTTGCAGCGGATGTTCCTGAGTCATGGACTCAAGCAGATCAGCCTTGTCATCGTGCAATCGCCAACCGCTGGCGAGATGATCACGTAGCTGTCCTATCAATACCGAAGCCGGGCGCTCACTATTGTCCCGAATACTGCGGCCGACCCAGCTGATATAGAGTTGGTCCCGCGCCGACAACAAAGCTTCCAGTAACAGATAGCGGTCATCTTCACGCCGGGAACGATCGCCGGGCCGGTAGTCGCTGCCCATCAGGTCGAAGTCCAGTGGCGGCTGCGCGCGAGGGTAATCGCCGTCATTCATGCCCAGCAGGCAGACCAGTTTGAACGGGATCGCTCGCATGGGCATCAGGGTACAGAAGTTGACGGCACCGGCGAGAAAGCGCTGAGACAAGCGACCTTGGTCGAGGCCAGCCAGCCAGGCTTCACGGACTACGGTCAGCGGTAACTCGTCCTGCAAGCCTACTGACTCGCAGGTCTCAAGCCAGGTCTCACGCAACTCTTCGAGTTGGGCCAACAAATAGTCGTCATGTTCGTTACTGGCCTGGAAGAACAACTGCACCAGTGCTTGCAAGCGGATGCCCCAGAGTTTGGGCGACGCAGGTTGGGTGAGCTCCTGGTGGGCAATCTCCAGTGCATCCAGCAGTGCGACCAAAGGACCTATGAGCGCAGCATCCAGGCCACCGATCTCGTCGTAGGGTTCAATACCCTCGCAGGCACTGGCGCTGCCCACGGCATAACCAAGCAACATCCGTCGCAAGCCGAAACGCCAACTGTTTTGCTCCAGTTCTTCCGGCAGGCCCAGACCCGCACGCTGCTCGGCATTCATCCCCCAACGGATACCTGCGCCTTCGATCCAGCGGTGCAAGGTCGGCAGGTCACGTTCCTCTACGCCAAAGCGAGCGCGTAATGCCGGAACGTCCAGCAGATCGAGAATTTCGCTGACGGGGAAACGACTGTCGGGCAGCTTGAGCAGATGCTCGACAGCGATCAGTAGCGGGTCCCTGCCGCGCTGGCCTTGATCCGCGAGTGTGAAGGGAATGAAGCGTGGGTCGTGGCGATCAAGCTGACCAAAGACAGCGCGGATGTGGGGGGCGTAACTGTCGATGTCTGGAACCATCACGATCACGTCGCGAGGCCTTAAGTCTGGATCAGCACTGAATCGTGCGAGCAGCTGATCATGGAGAATCTCCACTTCGCGTTGAGCGCTATGGGCGATGTGAAAACGGATCGATTCGTCCTTTGTCAGATCGACTGCAGGCCAACGCTCGCGAGTTTCGTTCAGGGGGCGCAACTCCAGGATGTCGTCCTGCAACTGATTGAGCATGCTCTGAGGCTGGTTATCGCTGAAAAGGTCAATGCGCCCATCGCGAAATGCCGAGCGATAGCTGTTGGGATCGTCGTAACTGTCGAGCAGATTGATGTAGTCCCGCCCCTGCTTGCCCCACGCCGCCAATAGCGGGTGGGCATGCTGATGGAGCGTTTGCGGATCAAGCACAACCGGCATGCCGCGCTTGCGAGCCTGGCGTTTGTATTGATGCCGCAACAGGTCTTTATCGGCGACGATATCCGCCCAATGGTGGCGACATGGGTTGTGTACGCACAGCAAGACCTGACTGAATCGAGCCAGCCCGGCAAGTGCTTCCAAGGCTTGAGCTGGCAGTGAAGAAATCCCGAAAACGATCACCCGTGAAGGCAATCCATTGGGTGCTACATCGAGACCATTGATACGCTCGATAAAGCGTTGGTGGACACCCGCGCGGCTTTGCGCCATGCCTTGCTCGCCGACATCCAGCAACAACGCACGCCACAGTTCCGCTTGCCAGCAGTTAGCCGGGGTCAGGGCTTTGGCTTCCCCTCTGCCATTTCGTAATTGGTGACGGCCTTCGGCCCAGTCTTCGAGCCAGTCTGCCCTGTACACCTGATATTGGTCGAACAGATCCGCCAGCCGCTCCGCCAATTGATAGCGTTTGCGTAAGTCGGTGTCATTCGTAAGGAAGCGCTGCAGGGGTTCGAAGTGCGGTTGGTTGATCAACTGTGGCAGCAGACGCATCAGGCGCCAGGTCAGCGGGGCTTTATCGAGCAAGGACTTGGCCGGGATTTCGTCACGCCCCAGCACCATGCGATAGAGCTGCCACATGAAGCTGCCTGGTAACTGCACATCGATGGCTGCGGCGATTCCGCAGCCGCCCATGTCGTCATCTTCAGGGTCCTCGGCCAGTGCCAGCTTCAGCCATTGGGCGATGCCGTTGCTCTGCACCAAGGCGATTTCATTTTCCAAGGGAGCCAGCGGGTAGCGCCGCATCCAACTGACCACCAGGCTGCGCAGCTCGTCCAGGCGGTTGCCGTGAACCACCATAAAACCAGCACTGAGGGACGTAGCGTCCGGCATAAAGGCTTCCTTGGGAAAATACAAAAGCTAGGGCCGAACCTTAGCACTGTCGGCAGACCGTGACAGCCGGGACCGTTCCGATGTTGCTGTACGAACTTTTCTGCGGGCAAAACAAAACCCCTACCTGCGTACGCAGATAGGGGTTTCGGAATTTAATCTTGACGATGACCTACTCTCACATGGGGAAACCCCACACTACCATCGGCGATGCATCGTTTCACTTCTGAGTTCGGGATGGGATCAGGTGGTTCCAATGCTCTATGGTCGTCAAGAAATTCGGGTACCGAACCGTCTTTCGACGCTTCAGCAAATTGGGTATGCGATAGTTTGTGCGGCTTTTGTGAATGGTTGCGAACTTTCGGTTCATTGCGTCTTCACACACCGCAATCTGGTGTCCTTTCGGATCAGCAAATTGCTTGGGTGTTATATGGTCAAGCCTCACGGGCAATTAGTATTGGTTAGCTCAACGCCTCACAGCGCTTACACACCCAACCTATCAACGTCGTAGTCTTCGACGGCCCTTCAGGGGACTCAAGGTCCCAGTGAGATCTCATCTTGAGGCTAGTTTCCCGCTTAGATGCTTTCAGCGGTTATCTATTCCGAACATAGCTACCCGGCAATGCCACTGGCGTGACAACCGGAACACCAGAGGTTCGTCCACTCCGGTCCTCTCGTACTAGGAGCAGCCCCTCTCAAATCTCAAACGTCCACGGCAGATAGGGACCGAACTGTCTCACGACGTTCTAAACCCAGCTCGCGTACCACTTTAAATGGCGAACAGCCATACCCTTGGGACCGGCTTCAGCCCCAGGATGTGATGAGCCGACATCGAGGTGCCAAACACCGCCGTCGATATGAACTCTTGGGCGGTATCAGCCTGTTATCCCCGGAGTACCTTTTATCCGTTGAGCGATGGCCCTTCCATACAGAACCACCGGATCACTAAGACCTACTTTCGTACCTGCTCGACGTGTCTGTCTCGCAGTCAAGCGCGCTTTTGCCTTTATACTCTACGACCGATTTCCGACCGGTCTGAGCGCACCTTCGTACTCCTCCGTTACTCTTTAGGAGGAGACCGCCCAGTCAAACTACCCACCATACACTGTCCTCGATCCGGATAACGGACCTGAGTTAGAACCTCAAAGTTGCCAGGGTGGTATTTCAAGGATGGCTCCACGCGAACTGGCGTCCACGCTTCAAAGCCTCCCACCTATCCTACACAAGCAAATTCAAAGTCCAGTGCAAAGCTATAGTAAAGGTTCACGGGGTCTTTCCGTCTAGCCGCGGATACACTGCATCTTCACAGCGATTTCAATTTCACTGAGTCTCGGGTGGAGACAGCGCCGCCATCGTTACGCCATTCGTGCAGGTCGGAACTTACCCGACAAGGAATTTCGCTACCTTAGGACCGTTATAGTTACGGCCGCCGTTTACCGGGGCTTCGATCAAGAGCTTCGCGTTAGCTAACCCCATCAATTAACCTTCCGGCACCGGGCAGGCGTCACACCCTATACGTCCACTTTCGTGTTTGCAGAGTGCTGTGTTTTTAATAAACAGTCGCAGCGGCCTGGTATCTTCGACCGGCGTGGGCTTACGCAGCAAGTGCTTCACCCTCACCGGCGCACCTTCTCCCGAAGTTACGGTGCCATTTTGCCTAGTTCCTTCACCCGAGTTCTCTCAAGCGCCTTGGTATTCTCTACCCAACCACCTGTGTCGGTTTGGGGTACGGTTCCTGGTTACCTGAAGCTTAGAAGCTTTTCTTGGAAGCATGGCATCAACCACTTCGTGTTCTAAAAGAACACTCGTCATCAGCTCTCGGCCTTAGAATCCCGGATTTACCTAAGATTCCAGCCTACCACCTTAAACTTGGACAACCAACGCCAAGCTGGCCTAGCCTTCTCCGTCCCTCCATCGCAATAACCAGAAGTACAGGAATATTAACCTGTTTTCCATCGACTACGCTTTTCAGCCTCGCCTTAGGGACCGACTAACCCTGCGTCGATTAACGTTGCGCAGGAAACCTTGGTCTTTCGGCGTGGGTGTTTTTCACACCCATTGTCGTTACTCATGTCAGCATTCGCACTTCTGATACCTCCAGCAAGCTTCTCAACTCACCTTCACAGGCTTACAGAACGCTCCTCTACCGCATCACCTAAGTGATACCCGTAGCTTCGGTGTATGGTTTGAGCCCCGTTACATCTTCCGCGCAGGCCGACTCGACTAGTGAGCTATTACGCTTTCTTTAAAGGGTGGCTGCTTCTAAGCCAACCTCCTAGCTGTCTAAGCCTTCCCACATCGTTTCCCACTTAACCATAACTTTGGGACCTTAGCTGACGGTCTGGGTTGTTTCCCTTTTCACGACGGACGTTAGCACCCGCCGTGTGTCTCCCATGCTCGGCACTTGTAGGTATTCGGAGTTTGCATCGGTTTGGTAAGTCGGGATGACCCCCTAGCCGAAACAGTGCTCTACCCCCTACAGTGATACATGAGGCGCTACCTAAATAGCTTTCGAGGAGAACCAGCTATCTCCGAGCTTGATTAGCCTTTCACTCCGATCCACAGGTCATCCGCTAACTTTTCAACGGTAGTCGGTTCGGTCCTCCAGTCAGTGTTACCTAACCTTCAACCTGCCCATGGATAGATCGCCCGGTTTCGGGTCTATTCCCAGCGACTAGACGCCCTATTAAGACTCGCTTTCGCTACGCCTCCCCTATTCGGTTAAGCTCGCCACTGAAAATAAGTCGCTGACCCATTATACAAAAGGTACGCAGTCACCCAACAAAGTGGGCTCCCACTGCTTGTACGCATACGGTTTCAGGATCTATTTCACTCCCCTCTCCGGGGTTCTTTTCGCCTTTCCCTCACGGTACTAGTTCACTATCGGTCAGTCAGTAGTATTTAGCCTTGGAGGATGGTCCCCCCATATTCAGACAAAGTTTCTCGTGCTCCGTCCTACTCGATTTCATGGCCAAGAGATTTTCGCGTACAGGGCTATCACCCACTATGGCCGCACTTTCCAGAGCGTTCCGCTAATCTCAAAGCCACTTAAGGGCTAGTCCCCGTTCGCTCGCCACTACTAAGGGAATCTCGGTTGATTTCTTTTCCTCAGGGTACTTAGATGTTTCAGTTCCCCTGGTTCGCCTCTTGCACCTATGTATTCAGTACAAGATAACCATCTTATGATGGCTGGGTTCCCCCATTCAGACATCTCCGGATCAAAGTCTGTTTGCCGACTCCCCGAAGCTTTTCGCAGGCTACCACGTCTTTCATCGCCTCTGACTGCCAAGGCATCCACCGTATGCGCTTCTTCACTTGACCATATAACCCCAAGCAATCTGGTTATACTGTGAAGACGACATTCGCCGAAAATTCGCATTTGCTCAAAGAGCAACTCACAAATTTTACCTTAGCCTGATCCGTTACCAGTGAAAGTAACGTTCAGTCTATCTTTCTATCACATACCCAAATTTTTAAAGAACGATCTAGCCAAAGACTAGAAATCAACATTCACCATCATCACGATGGAATGCTCATTTCTAAGCTTTCAACAACAGAAGCAGTAGTGGTGGAGCCAAACGGGATCGAACCGTTGACCTCCTGCGTGCAAGGCAGGCGCTCTCCCAGCTGAGCTATGGCCCCGTATTTCTACAGGTATTCCCACACAAAATTGGTGGGTCTGGGCAGATTCGAACTGCCGACCTCACCCTTATCAGGGGTGCGCTCTAACCAACTGAGCTACAGACCCAATTTCGAGCTACTAAGGCCGACCTCACCCTGCTCTTTACCACACAGCATGGGGTGCGCTCTAACCAACACAGCTACAACCTGATACAGGCTGCTTCATATCGTCTTCTTCAATGAATCAAGCAATTCGTGTGGGAACTTATGGAGCAGCTGATGTCGTCGATTAAGGAGGTGATCCAGCCGCAGGTTCCCCTACGGCTACCTTGTTACGACTTCACCCCAGTCATGAATCACACCGTGGTAACCGTCCCCCCGAAGGTTAGACTAGCTACTTCTGGTGCAACCCACTCCCATGGTGTGACGGGCGGTGTGTACAAGGCCCGGGAACGTATTCACCGCGACATTCTGATTCGCGATTACTAGCGATTCCGACTTCACGCAGTCGAGTTGCAGACTGCGATCCGGACTACGATCGGTTTTGTGGGATTAGCTCCACCTCGCGGCTTGGCAACCCTCTGTACCGACCATTGTAGCACGTGTGTAGCCCAGGCCGTAAGGGCCATGATGACTTGACGTCATCCCCACCTTCCTCCGGTTTGTCACCGGCAGTCTCCTTAGAGTGCCCACCATTACGTGCTGGTAACTAAGGACAAGGGTTGCGCTCGTTACGGGACTTAACCCAACATCTCACGACACGAGCTGACGACAGCCATGCAGCACCTGTCTCAATGTTCCCGAAGGCACCAATCCATCTCTGGAAAGTTCATTGGATGTCAAGGCCTGGTAAGGTTCTTCGCGTTGCTTCGAATTAAACCACATGCTCCACCGCTTGTGCGGGCCCCCGTCAATTCATTTGAGTTTTAACCTTGCGGCCGTACTCCCCAGGCGGTCAACTTAATGCGTTAGCTGCGCCACTAAGAGCTCAAGGCTCCCAACGGCTAGTTGACATCGTTTACGGCGTGGACTACCAGGGTATCTAATCCTGTTTGCTCCCCACGCTTTCGCACCTCAGTGTCAGTATCAGTCCAGGTGGTCGCCTTCGCCACTGGTGTTCCTTCCTATATCTACGCATTTCACCGCTACACAGGAAATTCCACCACCTCTACCATACTCTAGCTCGACAGTTTTGAAGCAGTTCCCAGGTTGAGCCCGGGGATTTCACATCCAACTTAACGAACCACCTACGCGCGCTTTACGCCCAGTAATTCCGATTAACGCTTGCACCCTCTGTATTACCGCGGCTGCTGGCACAGAGTTAGCCGGTGCTTATTCTGTCGGTAACGTCAAAACAATTACGTATTAGGTAACTGCCCTTCCTCCCAACTTAAAGTGCTTTACAATCCGAAGACCTTCTTCACACACGCGGCATGGCTGGATCAGGCTTTCGCCCATTGTCCAATATTCCCCACTGCTGCCTCCCGTAGGAGTCTGGACCGTGTCTCAGTTCCAGTGTGACTGATCATCCTCTCAGACCAGTTACGGATCGTCGCCTTGGTGAGCCATTACCTCACCAACTAGCTAATCCGACCTAGGCTCATCTGATAGCGCAAGGCCCGAAGGTCCCCTGCTTTCTCCCGTAGGACGTATGCGGTATTAGCGTTCGTTTCCGAACGTTATCCCCCACTACCAGGCAGATTCCTAGGCATTACTCACCCGTCCGCCGCTCGCCACCAGGTACAAGTACCCGTGCTGCCGCTCGACTTGCATGTGTTAGGCCTGCCGCCAGCGTTCAATCTGAGCCATGATCAAACTCTTCAGTTCAAACATCTTTGGGTTTTTAAGAAACCCTAAACTTGGCTCAGCAATCGTTGGTTACATCTTTGATTTCTCGCGGAGTAACTTGTGATGCTGATAATCTTGTTGACTATCAGTCTGACTCCACAAGCACCCACACGAATTGCTTGATTCAGTTGTTAAAGAGCGGTTGGTTAAGAGCTTTCGTCTCAACCGAGGCGCGCATTCTACAGCAGCCTCACTTACTGTCAAGTGATTATTTTCAGAAGCTTTCAAAGTTTCTCGCAAGAAACATCAGCAACTTCAACCACTTGCGCTTCCGATCTCTCGTTAGCGGGAGGCGAATTCTACAGCGTTAGCCGCTGCTGTCAACACCTCTTTTTTCTCCGCTTTCGACCGAGAAGATCGAACCGTCAATAAGGCGATAACATCCTGCCTTATCAACTCCTTCTGGCTTCGATGAACTGAAGCGTAACCGCTGCCGAAAACTGCGTAACTCGTTGTTTGCCAAGGAGTTTTCCGTTTCGACTGCGCCGGAAGTGGGGCGAATTATAGACGTCCAGGATCTGCCGTCAACCTCTAATTTCACATTTCTGTCATACCGGTCAAAACAGCCCGAAAACACAAAGGCCGACCTCTAGAGGTCGGCCTTCTGCCCTTCTACTTACAAGCTAGGGAATGCGAATTGCGAAGCTTCATGGCTCGCCCGTTGCGGCCAGCGCTGGGTGATTGCCTTGCGACGGGTATAAAACCGCACGCCATCCGGACCATACGCATGCAGATCGCCGAACAGCGAACGCTTCCAGCCGCCAAAGCTGTGATACGCCACTGGCACCGGCAACGGTACGTTGACGCCGACCATACCCACTTCAATCTCATCGCAGAACAACCGCGCCGCTTCCCCATCACGGGTAAAGATGCAGGTGCCATTGCCATACTCGTGATCATTGATCAGTTGCATCGCCTCTTCCAGGCTGTTGACCCGGACGACGCACAGCACCGGCCCGAAGATCTCTTCTTTATAGATGCGCATCTCTGGCGTGACGTTATCGAACAGGCAGCCACCCAGGAAGAAGCCGTCCTCATGACCGGCCACGCTCAGACCACGACCGTCCACCACCAGCTTCGCACCAGCGGCTACGCCGTCTTCAACATAACCGCTGACCTTGTCCCGCGCCTGACCGGTGACCAGAGGCCCCATGTCCAGGCCACAAGTTGTACCGGCGCCGATTTTCAGTGCCTTGATCTGCGGTGTCAGTTTGGCCACCAACGCATCCGCCACCTGGTCACCGACACACACGGCCACCGAAATCGCCATGCAGCGCTCACCGCACGAACCGTAAGCGGCGCCCATCAACGCGCTGACCGCGTTATCCAGATCCGCATCCGGCATCAATACCGCATGGTTCTTCGCCCCGCCCAGCGCCTGGACGCGTTTGCCGCGCTTGGTGCCTTCGGCGTAGATGTATTCGGCAATCGGCGTCGAACCGACGAAGCTCAATGCTTTGACTTCCGGTGCTTCAATCAGCGCATCCACTGCGGCCTTGTCGCCATGCACCACACTCAGCACGCCTTTCGGCAGGCCGGCTTCCAGTAACAATTGAGCGATCAGCAGCGTGGAGCTTGGATCGCGCTCGGACGGCTTGAGGATAAAGCAGTTGCCACAGACGATCGCCAACGGATACATCCACAGCGGCACCATGGCCGGGAAGTTGAACGGGGTAATGCCGGCCACCACGCCCAATGGCTGGAAATCCGACCAGGCATCGATGTTCGGCCCGACATTACGGCTGTACTCACCCTTGAGGATTTCCGGTGCCGCGCACGCGAACTCGACGTTCTCGATCCCGCGCTTCAATTCACCGGCTGCATCTTCCAGGGTCTTGCCGTGTTCTTCGCTGATCAGTTGTGCGATGCGGGATTCGTTCTGTTCCAGCAGTTGCTTGAAACGGAACATCACCTGAGCGCGCTTGGCCGCTGGCGTATTGCGCCAGGCCGGGAACGCAGCCTTGGCAGAGTCGATGGCTTTCTGAATGGTTTCGCGGCTGGCCAACGGCAGCTTGTGGATAACCTGGCCGGTGGACGGGTTGAACACATCGGCCGTGCGACCGTCTTCGGTCACCAGTTCGCCATTGATCAAATGCGGGATGAGGCTCATGCGGGGCTCCTGAAATTGTCCACAGGCGTCCTTTGAAAGGACGCCTTTATATAGAAGAGGGAATCAGTCGATCTTGTTCAGCACTTCGCCGACCGCATCGAACAGACGATCAAGGTCCTGCGGCTTGCTGTTGAAGGTTGGGCCAAACTGCAGGGTGTCGCCGCCGAAGCGCACGTAGAACCCGGCTTTCCACAGCGCCATGCCAGCTTCGAACGGACGCACGATGGCATCGCCGTCGCGAGGTGCAATCTGGATCGCACCGGCCAACCCGTAGTTGCGAATGTCGATGACGTTCTTGCTGCCCTTCACACCGTGCAGCGCGTTTTCGAAATGCGGCGCGACTTCGGCCACGCTCTGCACCAGGTTTTCTTTTTGCAGCAGGTCGAGTGCCGCCAAGCCCGCGGCGCAAGCCACCGGGTGCGCGGAATAGGTGTAGCCGTGCGGGAATTCCACCGCGTACTCAGGCGTCGCCTGGTTCATGAAGGTCTGGTAGATCTCGGAGCTGGCAATCACCGCTCCCATCGGGATCGCGCCGTTGGTGACTTGCTTGGCAATGCACATCAGGTCCGGAGTGACACCAAAGCTGTCGGCACCGAACATCGAACCGGTACGACCGAAACCGGTGATCACTTCGTCGAACACCAGCAGGATGTTGTGCTGATCGCAAATCTCGCGCAGACGTTTGAGGTAACCCTGCGGCGGAACCAGCACGCCAGCGGAGCCGGCCAATGGCTCGACGAATACCGCTGCGATGTTCGAGGCATCGTGCAGTTCGATCAACTTGAGCAATTCATCCGCCAGCGCGATACCACCCTGCTCCGGCATGCCACGAGTGAAAGCATTGCTCGCCAACAAGGTGTGCGGCAGATGATCGACATCCATCATTGCCTGACCGAACAGTTTGCGGTTGCCGTTCACGCCGCCGAGGCTGGTGCCGGCGATGTTCACGCCGTGATAACCACGGGCGCGGCCGATCATTTTGGTCTTGGTGGCCTGGCCTTTCAGGCGCCAGTAGGCACGCACCATTTTCACCGCGGTATCTGCACACTCGGAACCCGAATCGGTGAAGAACACGTGATTCAGATTGCCCGGGGTCAGGTCGGTGATTTTCTCGGCCAACTGGAACGACAGCGGGTGACCGTACTGGAAGCCCGGCGAGTAATCGAGAGTGCCCAATTGCTTGGCCACCGCCTCCTGGATTTCCTTGCGGGTGTGCCCGGCGCCGCAGGTCCACAGACCCGAGAGCGAATCGTAGACCTTGCGACCCTTGTCGTCTGTCAGCCAACTGCCCTCGGCCGCCACGATCAGGCGCGGGTCACGCTGGAAATTGCGGTTCGCGGTGTAGGGCATCCAGTGAGCGTCAAGCTTGAGCTGGCTGGCCAGGGAAGTCGGGGCGTTTTCAGGCACGTTCATGGGCAAAACCTCGCAGGGCAAAATAAGCGGCGTGGAGATCAAAAGCGTTCTTGCAGCTAAATTGCCACGGGGATAAAGTCGGTGAAATCCAACTTTTCTAACCTTCAGTCAGGCCCGGACTAAACTATGAGTACCCGTCGCCCCGATCCGCTGGCGCAAGTCAGTGACTTTGATATCCGCCTGCTGCGGATTTTTCGCAGCGTGGTGGAGTGCGGCGGCTTCTCCGCGGCGGAATCGGTGCTGGGTATCGGTCGCTCGGCCATCAGCCAGCAAATGAGCGATCTGGAGCAACGCCTGGGGCTGCGCCTGTGCCAGCGGGGTCGCGCGGGGTTTTCCCTGACCGAAGAAGGCCGTGAGGTCTACCAATCTGCGTTGCAGCTATTAAGTGCGCTGGAAAGCTTCCGCACCGAGGTCAACGGCCTGCACCAACACTTGCGCGGCGAATTAACCATCGGCCTGACCGACAACCTGGTCACCCTGCCACACATGCGCATCACCCACGCTTTGGCGCAACTGAAGGAACGTGGCCCCGACGTACAGATCCAGATCCGCATGATCGCGCCCAACGAAGTCGAGCAAGGCGTGCTCGACGGTCGTTTGCATGTTGGCGTGGTGCCACAAGCCAGCGCGCTGTCGGGGCTGGAATATCAACCGCTCTACAGCGAACGCTCGCTGCTGTATTGCGCGGTCGGCCATCCGCTGTTCTATGTCGACGACAAACAACTGGACGATGAGCGCCTCAACAGCCAGGACGCCATAGCCCCGACCTTCCGTCTGCCCGCCGAAATTCAGGCTCATTACCAGGCGCTCAATTGCACCGCCAGTGCGTCGGATCGCGAGGGCATGGCCTTTCTGATCCTGACCGGGCGCTACATTGGTTACCTGCCGGATCACTACGCCAGCCTCTGGGTGCAGCAAGGCCGTTTGCGTGCACTGAAACCCAAGGCACGTTTTTATGACCTGAGCCTGGCATCGGTTACACGCAAGGGCCGTCGCCCGCATCTGGTTCTGGAGAGTTTTTTGGAGAGTCTGGCGGCTACTCGCTGAAAGCTTGTGGGAGCAGTGCCCAAGGTTTTATCGCCATAGGACTTGTCTGAGGCCCGTGGGTGCGCTATCAACGCATCTGGTTGCACCCATCTACCTGTTCGGAAGTGCCTATGACCTTTGAAGTCCCAGCCCACGGCGGCAAACCCGCCGGCCGCATTCGTCAGAAGAACGAAGAGACCATCATCAAAGCCGCCGAAGACGAGTTCGCCCGTCACGGGTTCAAAGGCACCAGCATGAACACCATCGCGCAAAAAGCCGGGTTGCCCAAAGCGAATCTGCATTACTACTTCACCAACAAACTCGGTTTGTACGTGGCGGTGCTGAGTAACATTCTTGAGTTGTGGGACAGCACTTTCAATACCCTGACCGTCGAGGACGATCCGGCAGAAGCATTGACCCGATACATTCGCGCAAAAATGGAGTTCTCCCGGCGCCAGCCACAAGCTTCGCGGGTCTTCGCCATGGAGGTCATCAGCGGCGGTGATTGCCTGACTGAGCATTTCAACCAGGACTACCGCACCTGGTTTCAAGGTCGGGCCGCGGTGTTCCAGGCGTGGATCGACGCCGGCAAAATGGACCCTATCGACCCGGTGCACCTGATTTTCCTGCTGTGGGGCAGCACCCAGCATTACGCGGACTTTGCCACGCAGATCTGCCGTGTCACCGGGCGCACCAAGTTGACCAAGCAAGACATGGAAGACGCCGGCAGCAACCTGATTCGCATCATTCTCAAAGGCTGCGGCCTGACGCCGGCTATTTAAGACACCCATGCCTTTTACCCTCAGCGGTTTTTGCGAATACCGCGAAGAGATTCGCAAAAGCCGCTTCATCGCCCTCGCCGCGCCGATCGCCAGCGCAGCCGATGCCCAGGCGTTCATCGAGCAACACAGTGATTTGAACGCCTCGCACAATTGCTGGGCCTGGAAGCTCGGCGATCAATACCGCAGCACTGACGATGGCGAACCCGGTGGCACCGCTGGCCGGCCGATCCTTGCGGCGATTGAAGCGCAGGATTGCGATCAGGTCGCGGTCGTGGTGATCCGCTGGTATGGCGGCATCCAGTTGGGCACCGGCGGCCTCGCCCGAGCGTACGGCGGCAGTGCCAACAAATGCCTGCAAGGGGCACCGAAAGTCGAGTTGATCAGTCGGGTGCCGGTCAGTTGTGCCTGTGCATTTGGCGAGTTGGCGTTGGTGAAGCTTCGGGTGGCGGAGCTGGGTGGTTTGGTGGTGGAGGAAACCTTCACGGCCAATGGTGTGGAACTGCAATTGGCGATTGGCGACGGGCAGATAAGTACGCTGCAAACGCAGCTGGCGGACTTAAGTCGCGGGCGTATTTTGTTGCAGCGTTGAAGATCAAAAGATCGCAGCCTTCGGCGGTTCTAAGCGCCTGTGGGCGCTGCGATCTTTTGGGGCACCCCGATTTTCTTTGCTCTCGCCACTTGCCCACATCTGCTGTGCACCCGGCTGTGGATAACCTGAGCACATTCTGCTGTAACCCTTCTGTCATGCGGCTTTGCGGGCTTTGCTCATTTTTCGTCCAACTCGCCATCCGCGACGTTTATTCCATGTAAAAACAATCAGTTAGTGTGGTTTATCGCCATTAGAAGAAAGCCCCCCAGTGCTTATGCCCACACGGTCGGCTTGCGCACAGATACTGTGGAACAAGCTGTGGATAACCCGTTCATGGCTGGCGCAGCCCCATGCCTGACAATGCCTGCAGCCTATTGCTCGTTTTTTGACCAATTAATCGCGCGCAAAACCGGAGCCTGATCAAAAACCTTGCCCTCAAGTGGTGCCTCTCCAGGAGTTGGAATAGGTCGAGGCAGCGTCCGCAACGCCTGTGCCAACAGGCTTTTGTCGATTTCCTGACTCAATGGCCAGGAAATTGCTTTATCCACAGGCATATCCTTTTGCGACCCGAGCCTGTCATGTCCAACCCTGCGCCTCCCCCCGATCAAACACCCCGCCTGCAATTGCGCAGAATCAGCAAACGTTACCCCGGTTGCCTGGCCAACGACTCCATCGACTTGAGCATTGCGCCCGGTGAAATCCACGCCCTGCTCGGCGAAAACGGTGCGGGCAAAAGTACCCTGATGAAGATCATCTACGGCGTCACACACGCCGACTCAGGGGAGATGATCTGGCAGGGCCAGCGCGTGACCATGCGCAATCCGGCCCAGGCCCGCAACCTCGGGATCGGCATGGTGTTCCAGCATTTCTCGCTGTTCGAAACCCTGAGCGTGGCGCAGAACATCGCCTTGGCGATGGGCGCTGCGGCGGGTACGCCGAAGCAGCTTGAACCGAAAATCCGCGAGGTGTCCCAACGCTATGGCATGGCGCTGGAACCGGAGCGACTGGTCCATAGCCTGTCCATCGGCGAGCGTCAGCGGGTGGAAATCATTCGCTGCCTGATGCAGGACATCCGCCTGCTGATTCTCGATGAGCCGACGTCGGTACTGACCCCGCAAGAGGCCGACGAATTGTTCATCACGTTGCGCCGACTGGCCGCCGAGGGCTGCAGCATTCTGTTCATCAGCCACAAGCTCGGCGAAGTGCGTGCGTTGTGCCACAGCGCCACGGTGTTGCGCGGCGGACGAGTGGCCGGGCATTGCGTGCCGGCCGAGTGTTCGGACCAGCAACTGGCGCAGTTGATGGTCGGTGAAGCCGCCGAGCTGATTACTGACTATCCGAAGGTCAGGGGGGCTGATGCGTTTTTGAACGTGACCGGATTGTCCTGGCACAACCCGGACCCGTTCGGCTGCTCGCTCAAGGACATTGATCTCGAGGTGCGCAGCGGCGAAATCGTCGGTGTCGCCGGAGTGGCCGGCAATGGCCAGGATGAGTTGCTGGCCTTGCTTAGCGGTGAAGAACGGCTGCCGGGAAATGACGGGGCGAAAATCAGTTTCGGCGGGCAACCGGTGGCGCACCTGCGGCCGGATGCACGACGCAAACTCGGCCTGGCCTTCGTCCCTGCCGAGCGTCTGGGCCATGGCGCGGTGCCGGAGTTGAGCCTGGCGGATAACGCCCTGCTCACCGCATTTCAACAAGGGCTGGTCAGCAATGGGCTGATCCAGTGCAACAAAGTCGAGGCACTGGCCGAAGACATCATCCGTCGCTTCGGGGTCAAGACACCCGATACCCAGGCAGCGGCTCGCAGCCTGTCTGGTGGCAACTTGCAGAAATTCATCCTCGGCCGGGAAATCCTTCAGCAACCCAGATTGTTGGTGGCCGCGCACCCGACCTGGGGCGTGGACGTCGGCGCCGCCGCGACCATTCACCGAGCGCTGATCGCCTTGCGCGACGCTGGCGCGGCGATCCTGGTGATCTCCGAAGACCTCGACGAACTGTTCCAGATCAGCGACCGCCTCGGCGCCCTGTGTGGCGGTCGACTGTCGGCACTGCAGCCCACCGTCGACACCCGCCTGATCGATGTCGGTGGCTGGATGGCCGGCCAGTTCGACACCCCTCAATCACCTGCACCCGTAACGCTTTAACGGAGTTTCACATGCTGCTTTCTCTCGAACCCCGTGGCCAGCAATCGCGCCTGATGTTGTGGTGCTCGCCGTTGCTGGCGGCTGTGTTGACCCTGGGCTGTGGCTCATTGCTGTTTATCGCGCTGGGCCACGATCCGTTGCTGACCTTGCACACCTTGCTGATTGCACCGATCAGCGACCTGTACGGGGTCTCTGAATTGTTGGTCAAAGCATTGCCGATTCTGCTCTGTGCATTGGGCCTGGCAGTGGCGTATCAGGCACGGATCTGGAACATCGGCGCCGAAGGTCAGTTGCTGCTCGGCGCCTTGGCCGGCAGTGCATTGGCGGTGAACATCATCGACCTGCAAAGCCGTTGGGCGCTGGTGTTGATCCTGCTCACCGGCACCCTGGCCGGTGCCGCGTGGGCCGGGCTGACGGCATGGCTGCGTACACGCTTCAACGCCAATGAAATCCTCACCAGCATCATGCTCAATTACATCGCTTTGAACCTGCTGCTGTTCTGCGTTCACGGGCCGCTGAAGGATCCGGCCGGGTTCAACTTTCCGGAGTCGGCGATGTTTGGCGATGCCAGTCGTTTGCCGCTGCTGATGGAGGATGGTCGGGTCCATGCGGGCGTGTATTTCGCCTTGCTCGCGCTGGTTGCGGTGTGGGTGTTGTTGCAGAAGAGCTTTGTCGGTTTCCAGATCAAAGTGCTCGGGCTGGACAAGCGCGCAGCGGGTTTTGTCGGCTTTCGCGAGAAGCGGCTGATCTGGCTGGCGCTGTTGATCAGCGGTGGCCTGGCGGGGCTGGCCGGGGTTTGCGAAGTGACCGGGCCCATCGGCCAACTGGTGCCGCAGGTCTCACCGGGTTATGGCTATGCGGCGATCACCGTGGCGTTTCTCGGGCGGCTGAATCCCATCGGCATTCTGTTTTCCAGCCTGTTGATGGCGCTGCTGTACATCGGTGGCGAGAGCGCGCAGATGAGCATGAACCTGCCGCAAGCCATCACTCAATTGTTCCAGGGAATGATGCTGTTTTTCCTGCTGGCCAGTGACGTGCTGATTCTCTACCGACCACGTTTGAACCTGCGCTGGGTACGGCGCACCTCGACTACCGCCGTACAAGCAGGAGCCTTGTGATGGATATCGATCTGCTGAGCAATATTTTCTATGCCATGGTTCGCTGTGGCACACCGCTGTTGTTGGTGGCGTTGGGCGAGTTGATCTGCGAGAAGAGCGGCGTCCTCAATCTTGGGCAGGAAGGCATGATGCTGTTTGGGGCGGTGATCGGTTTTATCGTCGCGCTGAACAGTGGCAACCTCTGGCTCGGGGTGTTGCTGGCGATGTTCGCCGGGATGCTGTTGTCGTCGCTGTTCGCCCTGGTGGCGCTGGTGTTCAACGCCAACCAGGTGGCAACAGGGTTGGCGTTGACGATCTTCGGCGTGGGCCTGTCGACCTTCGTTGGCGCTGCGTGGGTCGGCAAACCGCTGGCGGGTTTCGAGCCGCTGGCGATTCCTTATCTGAGTGAAATTCCGCTGATCGGGCGGATGCTGTTTGCCCAGGACCTGCTGGTGTATCTGTCGTTTGCCCTGTTTGCGCTGGTGGCCTGGGTGATTGTGAAAAGTCGCGTCGGGTTGATTATTCAGGCGGTCGGCGAAAGCCCGGACGCCGCCAGTGCAATGGGCTTGCCGGTGTTGCGCGTGCGTACGCTGGCGGTGCTGTTTGGCGGGGCGATGGCGGGGTTGGCTGGGGCATATTTGTCCTTGGCCTATACGCCGATGTGGGCAGAGAACATGAGCGCCGGTCGCGGCTGGATTGCCCTGGCGCTGGTGGTGTTTGCCAGTTGGCGAGTGTGGCGGTTGCTGCTTGGAGCGTATCTGTTCGGTCTCGCCAGCATCCTGCATTTGGTGGCGCAGGGGTTGGGGCTGGCAATTGCGTCGAGTCTGCTGGCGATGCTGCCGTATGTCGCGACCATTGTGGTGTTGGTGCTGCTGTCCCGGGATGCCGTGCGCACACGATTGTATGCGCCGGTGTCGTTGGGGCAGCCGTGGCGGGCGGGGCATTAAGTGGTGGCCCGCGAAGGCGTCCGAACAGGCAACGCTTGGGCCACACCCCACATCAGTTCAAAGAACAGGAAAATCACCAATAGCGAACTCGCCCCATGGGCCAGCGCATAAGCCTGCCAGGCCGAGAACAGAAACCTCCCCACCGCGTCATATCGCCCAAACATCTGCTGCGGATCGCGAATCCGCAGCACGGCCCATACGCACACAATCGAGCCCAACAGATTGGCCATCAACATGTGCACCGGCTCGAACGGCGGTAGCTCGCCGGGCAGATTGAAAGTCTGACTCAGGTTTAACAGCACGCCATGCAACGCCGCAAAACTCCACGGCGTGGCAAATGCCGCCGTGACGATCAGGTCGTACCACGCGCTGCCACGCACCAGTTGACGATATTGCGTTGAAGTCCACATTGGCATTGCTCCATACATTCAGGGAGCAACAAGGCTAAAGCCTGGAGTATGCTCCAAGGTCAAGCCCTCTCGAGACATCAAGGAAGCCATTCATGTCCACGGCAAAAACCGCACTCATCATCGGCGCCTCCCGGGGTCTGGGCCTCGGTCTGGTGAAAACCCTGCTGGCCGACGGCTGGCAAGTCACCGCCACCGTGCGCAACCCGCAGAGCGCCGAAGTCTTGCAGGCGTTAGGCAAGGTACGGATCGAAAAACTCGACATGGACGACCAGCAAGCGGTCATCGCCCTCAGCCAACAGCTCAAGGGCGAGGTGTTCGACCTGTTGTTCGTGAATGCCGGGGTCAAGGGGCCGGAAGTCCAGACGCCGGGTGGCGCGACCCTGGCCGAGGTCGGTCAATTGTTCTTCACCAACGCCGTGGCGCCGATCAACCTGGCCCAGCGCTTCGTCGCGCAGATTCGTGAAGGCAGTGGCGTGCTGGCGTTCATGAGTTCGGTGCTGGGCAGCGTGACCATGCCCGACGCGCCGGAGCTGGCGCTGTACAAGGCCAGCAAAGCGGCGCTGAACTCGATGACCAACAGCTTCGTCACGCAACTGGGCGAACAGAAACTCACCGTGCTGTCGCTGCACCCGGGCTGGGTAAAGACCGACATGGGTGGCGAAGGTGCCGACATTGATGTGGAAACCAGCACCCGCGGGCTGATCGATCAGGTGAATGCGTATGCCGGCAAGGGCGGGCATCATTTTGTGAACTACCGGGGTGAAACCATTCCCTGGTAACACTCCCCCCCTGTGGGAGCTGGCTTGCCTGGCTCCCACAAGGTTTTGCATCGTCTGGTCGCGTGAGGCTTGCCCGGAACACGGTTTTGTTCGAAACTCCGCACCTCGCCCCCCGCGGCGACCCTGGATCAGCAGACAGGGCAACACTGAGCTGGCAACCCTGAACCCCACTTTCAGAGGAGCCGGCCACTATGCCTGCGACCCGTACCTGGTTAAAAAATCCCCTCGCCATTTTCACGGCCAACGCGCTCGATGCCCGTGGCGGCCTGGTGCTGCAAGACGGTTTGATCGTCGAAGTGCTCGGCGTCGGCCAGCAACCGTCAGCACCCTGTGGACAAGTCTTTGATGCCCGCGAACATGTGATCTTGCCGGGGCTGATCAACACCCATCACCACTTCTATCAAACCCTGACCCGCGCCTGGGCGCCGGTGGTCAATCAGCCGTTATTCCCATGGTTGAAAACCCTCTATCCGGTCTGGGCCCGGCTCACGCCGGAAAAACTCGCCCTCGCCACCAAAGTCGCCTTGGCCGAGTTGCTGCTGTCCGGCTGCACCACTGCGGCCGATCACCATTACCTGTTTCCGGAAGGCCTGGAAAATGCGATCGATGTGCAGGTCGAGAGTGTCCGCGAACTGGGCATGCGCGCCATGCTCACTCGCGGTTCAATGAGCCTTGGTGAAAAAGACGGGGGGCTGCCGCCGCAGCAGACCGTGCAGCAGGGCGAAGTGATTCTCGCCGACAGCCAACGCTTGATTGCCGAGTACCACGAGCGTGGTGACGGCGCGCAAATCCAGATCGCTTTGGCGCCCTGCTCGCCATTTTCAGTAACCCCGCAAATCATGTCCGCCAGCGCCGAACTGGCAAACACCCTCGACGTGCGCCTGCACACTCACCTGGCCGAAACCCTCGACGAAGAAGACTTCTGCCTGCAACGCTTCGGCCTGCGTACCGTGGATTATCTGGACAGCGTCGGCTGGCTCGGCCCACGCACCTGGCTGGCCCACGGCATTCATTTCAACCCCGACGAAATCGCCCGCCTCGGCGCGGCCGGCACCGGTATTTGCCATTGCCCGAGTTCGAACATGCGCCTGGCTTCAGGGATTTGCCCAACCATCGAGTTGACCGACGCTGGCGCGTTGCTGGGCCTGGGCGTGGACGGTTCGGCGTCCAACGATGCCTCGAACATGATGCTCGAAACCCGACAGGCGCTGTACATCCAGCGCCTGCGTTATGGCGCGCAGAAGATCACCCCGGAACGCGTATTGGGCTGGGCCACCAAGGGTTCGGCGCAGTTGCTCGGGCGCAGCGACATCGGCGAACTGGCGGTGGGCAAGCAAGCGGATCTGGCGCTGTTCAAACTGGATGAACTGCGCTTCTCCGGCAGCCATGATCCGGTGTCGGCGCTGCTGCTGTGCGGCGCGGACCGAGCGGACCGGGTGATGGTCGGCGGCAAGTGGCGGGTGATCGATGGGCAGGTTGAGGGGCTGGATCTGAAAGGGTTGATCGCCGATCACAGCCAGGCGGCTCGGCAGTTGATCGCCGGCACCTGACACACTCCCCCGCTCCCACAGCTTTGTGTGAGCTGTCCGCACCAGCGGATGGCATGAGTTGGAGCCTCTGCACCGGGTTGGCTCCGGTGATGTATTGAACATCAAAAGATCGCAGTCTTCGGCAGCGCCTACAGAGGCGTGAGGTGCCGAAGGCTGCGATATTTTTATTTTGTTGTCCTGTTGGTCAGCAATTTGCATTGACCCGGTACACCTCACAACAAAATGGAGTTCCAGTTCATGCACAAACGTCCGTTGAAGCAGCTGCTTTGCGCTGTCGCCGCAGCCATCGGTCTGAGCGCCAGCCTGACCGCCAGTGCTGCCGCCCCGCTGAAAGTCGGCTTCGTCTATATCGGCCCGATCGGTGACCACGGCTGGACGTATCAGCATGAACAGGGACGCAAGGCACTGGCAGAGAAATTCGGCGACCAGATCACCACCAACTACGTGGAGAACGTCGCCGAAGGCGCCGACGCCGAGCGGGTGATCCGCAACATGGCCAAGGACCAGTACGACCTGATTTTCACCACGTCTTTCGGCTACATGAACCCGACCCTGAAAGTCGCCAAACAGTTTCCCAAAGTGACCTTCGAACACGCCACCGGCTACAAGCAGGACAAGAACCTCGGCACGTACCTGGCGCGCACTTACGAGGGCCGCTACGTCGGCGGTTTCCTTGCGGCGAAGATGACCAAGACCAAGAAAATCGGCTACGTCGCTTCCTTCCCGATTCCAGAAGTGATCCGCGACATCAACGCCATCCAGCTGGCCCTGAACAAGTACAACCCGGGCACCGAGATCAAAGTGGTGTGGGTCAATTCCTGGTTCGACCCGGGCAAGGAAGCTGACGCCGCCAACGCGCTGATCGACCAGGGCGTGGACGTGGTGTTCCAGCACACCGACAGCCCGGCACCGATCCAGGCGGCCGAACGTCGTGGTGTGTATGCCGTCGGTTATGCGTCGGACATGGCGCACTTCGGGCCGAAAGCGGTGTTGACGTCTATCGTCAACGACTGGGGGCCGCACTACATTCAGGCGACCCAAAGCGTGCTCGACCATACATGGAAATCCCAGGATTACTGGGGTGGCTTGAAGGAGGGGACGGTTGAGCTGCCCATCAGCAACCTGGTGCCGGCCGCAGTGAAAACCGAAGCCGAGCAGATCATTGCCGACATCAAGAGCGGTGCACTGCATCCGTTCACCGGCCCGATCAAGGACCAGGCCGGCGTGGAGAAAATCCCGGCGGGCGTGAGCGCGACCAATGCGCAACTGGCGTCGATGAACTACTACGTGGAAGGCATGAAGGCCGAGATGCCGAAGTAATTCCGGTCAGGAACACAAAACCCTGTGGGAGCGGGCTCGCTCCCACATAACAGCTCATCTGCTGGATGCAGGACTTCGCATGAACCGACTCCCGATCATCGACATCGCCCCGCTCTACAGCGATGACGCTCAAGCCTGGCAATCGGTCGCCACAGACATGGACCGCGCCTGCCGCGAATGGGGCTTTTTCTATATCAAGGGCCACCCGATCTCCCCGTCGCGCATCGAGGCCGTGCTCGACCATGCCCAACGCTTCTTCGCCCTGCCCGCCGCCGAAAAACTCAAGATCGACATCACCCGGACCCGCCACCACCGCGGCTATGGCGCCATCGCCACCGAACAACTCGACCCGAGCAAACCCAGCGACCTGAAAGAAACCTTCGACATGGGCCTGCACCTGCCCGCCGATCATCCCGAGGTGCTGGTGGACAAACCCCTGCGCGGACCCAACCGTCATCCGTCGATGCCCGGTTGGGAAGCGCTGATGGAGCAACACTACGTCGACATGCAAGCACTCGCGCAAACCCTGCTGCGGGCCATGACCCTGGCATTGGGCATCGAGCGTGACTTCTTCGATAGCCGTTTCAAAGAGCCGGTCAGCGTGCTGCGGATGATTCATTACCCGCCACGTCACACGGCCAGCTCCTGCGATCAGCAAGGCGCCGGCGCCCACACCGATTACGGCTGCATCACCCTGCTCTACCAGGACGCCGCTGGCGGTTTGCAAGTGCGCAACGTAAAAGGCGAATGGATCGATGCACCGCCGATCGAAGGCACGTTCGTGGTCAACCTCGGCGACATGATGGCGCGCTGGAGCAACGACCGTTACCTGTCGACGCCACATCGGGTGATCAGCCCGCTGGGAGTGGATCGGTACTCGATGCCGTTCTTTGCCGAGCCACACCCCGACACCCCCATCGAATGCCTGCCCGGTTGCCAGGACGAACAGCATCCAGCGAAGTATCCGGCCACCACTTGCGCCGAATTCCTGCTCTCGCGCTTTGCCGACACCTACGCTTATCGACGGGAACAGGAAGCCGTGTAATGAACCGGCTGGTCAGGTTTTACTCATTGTTTCGGCGGGCATCTGTAGAATGCCCCCATTGCACTTGATGAGATTTCAAAAATGTACGACTGGCTGAACGCTCTGCCCAAGGCAGAATTGCACTTGCATCTGGAAGGTTCGCTGGAGCCTGAGCTGCTGTTCGCCCTGGCCGAACGCAACAAGATCGCCCTGCCGTGGAACGACGTCGACACCCTGCGCAAGGCCTACGCCTTCAACAACCTACAAGAGTTTCTCGACCTGTATTACCAGGGTGCCGATGTGCTGCGCACCTCCCAGGATTTCTACGACCTGACCTGGGCCTACCTGTTGCGCTGCAAGGAACAGAACGTGATTCACACCGAACCGTTCTTCGACCCGCAAACCCACACCGACCGTGGTATCCCGTTCGAAGTGGTGCTCAACGGCATCGCCGCCGCATTGAAAGATGGCGAGCAGCAACTGGGGATCACCAGCGGTTTGATCCTCAGCTTCCTGCGCCACTTGAGCGAAGACGAAGCGCAGAAAACCCTCGACCAGGCGCTGCCGTTCCGTGATGCATTCGTGGCCGTGGGCCTGGACAGTTCCGAAATGGGCCACCCGCCGAGCAAGTTCCAGCGCGTGTTTGACCGTGCCCGCCACGAAGGCTTCCTGACCGTGGCCCACGCCGGTGAAGAAGGCCCGCCCGAGTACATCTGGGAAGCCCTCGACCTGCTGAAAATCCAGCGCATCGACCACGGCGTGCGCGCCATCGAAGACGAACGCTTGATGCAGCGGATCATCGATGAGCAGATCCCGCTGACGGTGTGCCCGTTGTCGAACACCAAGCTTTGCGTGTTCGATCACATGTCCCAGCACAACATCCTCGACATGCTCGAACGCGGCGTGAAGGTCACGGTGAACTCCGATGACCCGGCGTACTTCGGTGGCTATGTCACCGAGAACTTCCACGCGCTGTACACCGATCTGGGCATGACCCAGGATCAGGCCAAGCGTCTGGCGCAGAACAGCCTGGATGCGCGGTTGGTGAAACCTTAAAGGTCAGCCGATAAACCTGTGGGAGCGGGCCAGCCCGCTCCCACAGGTTCGGTGATTAATTGATGATCACCGGCTCGCTCAATTCTTCCAATGTCTTGCCCCGGGTTTCCATCCCGAAGATCCACACCACTGCCGCTGCAATCGCAAAGCACATCGCCCCCAGCGCAAACACCCCGCCCTGCCCCGTCATCGGGAACACCAGCCCGGTCACCATTGGCCCGAGCAGCGAACCCACGCGGCCGATGGCCGAAGCGAACCCCGAGCCCGTGGCCCGTGCCGACGTCGGGTACAACTCCGGGGTGTAGGTGTAGAGCACCGCCCACATGCCGAACAGGAAGAACTGCATCAGCAGTCCCGAGGTGATCAACAGGCTGACGTTGCCGCCGAACACCGCGCTCTGACCATAAAGAAACGCCATCACCCCGCCGCCGAGCAAGGTCACGACGCACACCGGTTTGCGCCCCCAACGCTCCACCAGCCAGGCGGCCATGAGGAACCCGGGAATCCCGCCGAGGGAAATCAGCACCGTGTAATACACCGACTGGGTCACGGCGAAACCCGACTGTTGCAGCAGCGCACTGAGCCAGGACGTCAGGCCATAGAAACCCAGCAAGGCGAAGAACCACACGCTCCAGATCATCATCGTGCGCCGGCGATACTGCACCGACCAGATTTCCCGCAACGCGGAGAAAAAGTTGCCCGGTTGACTCGTCACCCGTGGCAGGCGAATCGGCTCAGGCAGATCCGAACGGCCCAATGAAGCCCGAACCCGTTCTTCGATGCGGCGCAAAACCGTGTCCGCTGCATCATGATGCCCGGCCTGTTCCAGCCATCGCGGTGACTCGGGTATGAAAAAACGAATCGCCAGGACGAACACCGCCGGCACCGCCAACACCAGAAAGATGTCGCGCCAGCCAATCACCGGCAACAGGAAGTACGACAGCACCCCGGCCGCGACGAAACCGAGCGGCCAAAAGCCGTCCATCAATGCGATGTAACGCCCACGACGCTTTGCCGGAATCAGCTCCGACAGCATCGACTGCGCAATTGGAAACTCCATGCCCATGCCGATCCCCAAGAGGATTCGGAACAACGTCAGCATTTCGACGTTCTGCGCCGTCGAACACAGGTAGCTGGCAATGCCCCACAACACAATGCTCCACTGGAACACCGGTTTGCGCCCGAAGCGGTCGGCCAGCATGCCGGACAGCGAGGCACCCACCACCATGCCGAAGAAACTCGAACTGGCCAGCAACCCGGCCTGCGCCGTGCTCAGGCCGAACTCGGTTTTGATCGAGCCTAGCAGGAAGGTCATCATCGCCAGGTCCATGGAGTCGAAGAAAAACGCCAAGGCAATGATGATGAAAATGATGCGGTGATAACCACTGATGGGCAGCCGTTCCAGTCGTTCTGCCGCGCTGAAGCTTCGTGTTTCCATGCCACCTTCCCCCAATCCGAAAGTCCCCGGATCGAGTGTGCGCGATAGTGACTGGGGGTTATTGCTGGATACGACCTGCCCACAGCTCTGAACGACGCCTGAAGCCCAGAATCCCGGACATCGTCCCCCAATGGCTCTAAAGCGCCATTTCCAGCTCGGTTTCCTTGGCGAAATGATGGATTTCACGTTGCCCCGTGGCCGTGATTTGCAAGGCGCGCGAATCGCTGGGCAGGCTCAACCAGCCGGACTGCATGAACAGTTGCAACAAGGCCGCCCCCAAGGAACCACCCATGTGCGGGCGTCTTTCGCTCCAGTCCGGGCACGCGCAGGCGACTCTGCCGTTGCGATGGGCCAGCGCCTGGATGAACACACCGCGTGCTGCCAATTGCGTGGAACCCTTGTGAGTGATCATGACCCGCTGATCAAGCTGCTCGATCCAGCCGGCATCCAGCAGTCGCTGGTAAAGATCGGCGGCCAGGGTGCCTCCCAGATGGTCGTCGCAGAGTCGGGCCCGCAGCAGTGACGAAGGCGCCGCCTGAGGTTTGGCGATAGGGCTCGTGCGTTTGAACACCTCTGGAATCTCCCGAGGCGCGCTGGCCAGGGTAGCACTGGCCAGGGCTTCTATCGCGGCGCCGACTTCGGGCGCGGCAAGCCGGAAAAACCGTTTGCGCCCACGGGTTTCGACTTTCAACAGACCGCCGGTGGACAAGCGCCCCAGATGCGCACTGGCCGAAGACGGCGACAGGCCCGCCAGCAACGCCAGCTCCTCAGTGTGCCGTGCCGTGCCGTCCATCAAGGCCCACATCATTGCGCTGCGCTTTGGGTCAGCCAGCAACGTGGCAATCTGGCTGATGCAAGGTGCATGTTCCATGTATTCACTCCCTGTTGAATCGTTTCGTCTACTGCTCAGAGACATCTTGACCAGTAATGTGTCTTCGGCCAAGACGCGAAAACCGCCATAAGCCGGGCAAAGCCACCCACTCACCCAGGCCATTGCTTCGCGGGTGCAGCGAAGGTCCGGTGATGACCGTAGGGTCTGACCGACTCGAACGTGGACTCGCCATTGCGAGATCGACGGCGCGTACATGAGGCGGGCGCTAGTATAAGCGGGTTAACCGCCGGTTCCTGCCCTCGGGAATCCATTGGTGGTGATAGTTCCTGACAGAAATTTCGCTATTTGCCTGCGACTAATGATCGACACTCGATATCGTCGGAAATTGACTGCTTATCCGAGCGCATCGGCTGGCAAGCATTTCCCGTAAAAGGTTCACCGGCTTACTCAATTGCGCGCGATGGGCGCACAGTAAATTCAGCGGTGCGCGCTCACAGAGCAATTCAGGCATCAGCACTTTCAAGCGGCCGGCGAGCACATCGGCGGCGACATCGAGCCAGGACTTATACGCAACCCCCGTTCCCGCCACGGCCCACAGCCGCACCACATCGGCATCGTCACTGAAGCGATCGCCGCTGACGGTCAGGCTCACCTCGCGTTTGCCGTCGTGAAAACTCCAGTGATCGTGGACCCGGCTACCGAGCATAAACAGCAGGCAATTGTGCTGCGCCAATTGCTCCAGCTGCCGTGGTTCGCCATGTCGGGCCAGATAACTCGGCGCAGCACACAGCACGCGACGGTTCTGCGGCGCGATGGGCAACGCCACCAGGCTCGAGTCTTCCGGCTCGCCGTAACGCAAGGCGATGTCCACCGGTTGGCGGAACAGGTCGGCGATGCGGTCGCCCAGCAGCAACCGTACAGTGAGTTTTGGATGCTCGCGCTGAAACTCGTCGAGCCATGGCAGCAGCAGGTTGCGCCCGAAATCCGAAGGCGCCGACAGCTGCAAAATCCCACTGACCCGATCCTGTCCACTGGCCAGCAAACGGCGACCCTCATCGAGATTGCTCAAGGCAGCCCGGGCGTATTCCAGAAAGCCCTCGCCTTCGGCCGTCAGGCGCAGGCTACGGGTAGAACGGGTGAGCAAGCGTGCGCCAAGTTGTTGTTCGATGCGCTTCAACGCCGCGCTGGCCACCGCCGCCGACATATCCATCCCCCGTGCCGCCGCCGACAGACTGCCCAGGTCCGCCGCCCGAACGAACAACTGCAAGTCATCGAAACGCAACATCTTCAGCCCCGATTATCAAAAAAATATTGAAAGAGACTGCTCTTTTAGCGGGTTTTATCTTGCAGAGAAATAACCAATCATCTGTGCCATCGAAATCCTCTCTCTCCCAGGACCCCACTATGAAAGCCATTGCCTACTACGCCTCCCTGCCGATCAGCGACGAAAAATCCCTGCAAGATATCGAACTGCCAGAACCGGTCGCCGGCCCGCGCGACCTGTTGGTGGAGGTCAAAGCCATTTCGGTCAACCCGGTGGACACCAAGATTCGCCAGAACGTGCAGCCTGAAGCTGGCGCGGCCAAAGTGCTGGGCTGGGACGTGGCGGGTGTGGTCAAGGCTGTTGGCAGCGAAGTGACCTTGTTCAAGGCCGGCGACAAGGTGTTCTACGCCGGCTCCATCGTCCGTGCCGGCGGCAACAGCGAGCTTCATGTGGTGGATGAGCGCATCGTCGGCCATATGCCGAAGACCCTTGGTTTCGCCGAAGCCGCCGCCCTGCCGCTGACCGCCATCACCGCGTGGGAACTGTTGTTCGAACGCCTGCAAATACGCGAAGGCAAAACCGATGAGGGTCAGAGCCTGCTGATCGTCGGTGCCGCCGGGGGCGTTGGTTCAATCCTCACGCAATTGGCCAGCCAGCTCACCGGGTTGAAAGTCATCGGCACCGCGTCCCGTGCCCAAACCCAGAGTTGGGTGCGTGACCTGGGTGCCGATCAGGTGATCGATCACAGTCAGCCGCTGAGTGAAGCACTCAAACGTGCCGGGTTCGAGCATGTGACCCACGTTGCCAGCCTGACCCAGACTGACCAACACCTGGATCAATTGGTGGAGGCATTGGCGCCGCAAGGCAAACTGGCACTGATCGATGATCCGAAGGCGCTGGACGTGACCAAGCTCAAACGCAAGAGCCTGTCGCTGCACTGGGAGTTCATGTACACCCGCTCGCTGTTCGAAACCGCCGACATGATCGAGCAGCACAAACTGCTCAACCGCGTCGCCGGGCTGATCGATGCCGGCACACTGAAAACCACGGTCGGTGAGCACTTCGGAACCATCAACGCCGCCAACCTGCGTCGCGCCCATGAACGGCTGGAAAGCGGCAAGTCCAAGGGCAAGATTGTGCTTGAAGGGTTCTGACCCGAAGATCAAAAGATCGCTGCGCCAGCGATCTTTTGCCGTCAGTCAGAGAGTTGATCGTTGTCACAATTGCGATCGTATTCAGGTCTACAATCGAAAACTCTGCGAACAATCTTTTACGTGATGTCTTTGCAAGACGTCTTTCACAAGAGGAACTCAGCAATGAAGATCCTGATAAAAGAATTGGCAACATCCCGCTGGCAGGTTCGCCTGGATCAACACGCTGTGACGTTCCGCAGTGAAGCCGAAGCCCTGGCCTTCACTAAAACCCTTGAAGCGCGCTTGCTCGCGCCCCATCAGATTCCCGGCCGTCAGCAGCGCACTGCTGGCTGAGTCCGTCCTCAGGCCTGGGCTTGTTCCAACGCCCGGGCATTCTGCAAACGCCGGGTGAGCATCGCCACGCTCACCACCACAATTGCGCACAGGCTGATGACCATGGCCATCGGCATGGCACTGCCATCGTGCAAAACACCCACCAGCGCCGCGGCCCCGGCGGCGACGCTGAATTGCAGGCAACCGAGCATCGCCGAGGCACTGCCCGCCCGTGCGCCCTGGCCGCTCATCGCGCAGGCCGAGGCGTTGGGCACGATACAACCCAGGCTGGCGATGCAGACAAAAAGCGGAATCAGCAACGGCCACAAGTGCGCAGGGTGCAGCGAGCTGACCGCCAACAGGGCCAGGCCGCCCGCCAGGTAGAGCCAGACAGTGCGCGCCAGCAAGAAGGCCGGACCGCGTCTCGCCAGCAACCGGGCATTGACCTGGGCCACCAGGATGAACCCAGCCGCGTTGATCCCGAACAGCCAGCCGAAATGCTCGGCCGGCACACCATAGAGTTTGATGAAGACGAACGGCGAGCCCGCGATGTAGGCAAACATCCCGGCGATGGCGACACCACCGGTCAGGGCATGACCGAGGAATATCGGGTCCGCCAGCAACCGACCGTACTGGCGTAGTGCGCCCGACAACGGTTGGCGCGGCACATGGGCCGGTAGACTTTCCGGTAGCCCGAGAGCCACCGCCAACCCGGCCAGCGCACTGAAACCGGTCAGCACGAGAAAGATCGACTGCCAACCCGTCGTGTTGACCAACAACCCGCCCAGCATCGGCGCAAGAATCGGCGCCAGGCCCATCACCAGCATCAACTGCGAAAAGACCTTCGCCGACCCCACCGCATCGCATTTATCGCTGACCACTGCCCGGGCGATCACCATGCCCGCGCAACCACCCAGCGCCTGGACAAAACGGGCACCGATCAGCCACTCAAGACTCGGCGCGTAAGCACAGGCCAATGAGGCCACGGTGAATAAACCGACACCGGTCAGCAAGGGAAGCCGTCGCCCAAAGCGATCCGCCACCGGGCCGTACGCCAGTTGGCCGATGGACAGCCCTAGGAAATAGGCTGCCAGGGTCAGTTGAACGTGTTTTTCGTCGGTGCCGAAAGCGAGCGCCATCGCCGGGAAGGCCGGCAGGTAGAAATCGATCGCCAGGGGACCGAAAGCGCTCAAGGCGCCGAGAATCAGGATTGTGCGCAGGTTCATCAGGCGTCCAGGTTGGGCAGACAGGTTAGCCATGGATCGGCAGGCTGACAGTCTAGCCGGGCGTGGACGCCTTGAACATTCCGATAGGTCGCTAACTATTAAAAATAGCTCAGGCCTGTTTTACCCCGTAACCCTCTTCAGTGATGGCGGCGATTACCTGATCGGCTGTCAGCGCACTTTCTACGCCGACTTCTTTTGCCGCCAGATCGATGCGCACACTGGCTGCCGGATCCTTGGCTTGCAGCGCCTCAGTAATAGCCTTGACGCAGTGACCGCAGGACATACCTTCAACATTGAACACTTGCATGGGACGTCTCCTTTAATGAAGCCCTTACATGAGGGTTGCGTGCAGTCTCGAGCTTGCCACCATGGCAAGGTCAAGTTCTGAAGCAAGCTGCCGGGCTGGCAATCGGCGTCGCGCTCGGCCAAGCTGCGTCCATCTATGACTCGACATCAGGAGATTCAGCCATGCGCTGGTCAGCTCTCAGCCTGTTTGGCTTCCTCAGCCTCTTTGCCGCGACACCTTCGGTTCAAGCCGCCGGGGAGGACTACGGCGTGCTGATCATTTCCCGCGAGCGTCTGGAAGTGTCGACTTCCTGCGAGATCGGCGTGTACATCCAGGATCAGTTGGCCGGGCGGCTGTTCCAGGAACAGAGCACCTCGTTCAACCTGCCGCCGGGCAATGTGTCCCTGCGCCTCAAACTGCTGCCGGGTCAGGCGCCGGGCTGCAACCCGGGCATGCTCGCGCCGGGGTCGCAGGACATCAAACTCAAGGCTGGGGATGTGTTGAAGTTCCGGATTGCGATGACGCAGGAAGGGATGTACCTCAAGCCTGCGGCTTTGGAATACTGAGTCGGCTGCGATCTTTTGATCTGAGACATGGCACTTGACCTTGCCAGCATGGCAAGGTTGATCCTGTAGGCAATTTCTACAGGGAGCGTGACCGATGTCCGAATCCACCACTTTCGATCTGCCGATTGCCGGCATGACCTGCGCCAGTTGCGCCGGGCGTGTCGAGCGTGCCCTGAGCAAAGTCATCGGCGCCACGGCCGTCAGCGTCAACCTGGCCACCGAACAGGCCCGGGTGCAAGCGCCCAGTGACAGCCTGCCGGCCTTGATGGACGCCGTGCAGCAGGCCGGTTACAGCGTGCCGCAGCAGACCCTGGAATTGAGCATCGAGGGCATGACCTGTGCGTCCTGCGTCGGCCGCGTCGAACGGGCACTGACCAAGGTGCCGGGGGTGAAAAGTGTCAGCGTCAACCTGGCCAACGAACGGGCGCACCTTGAGCTGCTCGGCCAGGTCGATCCGCAAACCTTGATCGGTGCCGTGACCAAGGCCGGTTATTCCGCCCGAGTCTGGGAAGTCGAACACCCGCAAACCGATAATCAGCAACAACGCCTGCAGCGCGAACGCTGGGCCTTGCTGGCGGCCATCGCCCTCGCCTTGCCGCTGGTGCTGCCAATGCTGCTGCAACCTTTCGGCGTGCTCTGGATGCTCCCGGCGTGGGTGCAGTTCGCGCTGGCAACGCCGGTGCAATTCGTCTTCGGCGCCCGTTTCTATGTCGCTGCGTGGAAAGCCGTGCGCGCCGGTGCCGGCAACATGGATTTGCTGGTGGCTCTGGGCACCAGCGCCGGCTACGGCTTGAGCGTTTACGAGTGGGCCACCGCTGCCGGTCGCATGCCGCACCTGTATTTCGAAGCCTCGGCGGTGGTGATTGCCTTGGTGTTGCTGGGCAAATACCTGGAAAGCCGCGCCAAGCGCCAGACCGCCAGCGCCATCCGCGCCCTCGAAGCCTTGCGTCCGGAGCGAGCCATTCAAGTGATCGACGGCCGGGAGCAGGAGGTTGCGATCAGCGCTTTGCGCCTCAACGATCTGGTTCTGGTAAAACCCGGCGAGCGCTTCCCGGTGGATGGCGAAGTGGTGGAAGGCCAGAGCCACGCCGATGAAGCATTGATCAGCGGCGAAAGCCTGCCGGTGCCCAAAGCTCCGGGCGACAAGGTCACCGGCGGTGCGATCAACGGTGAAGGTCGGCTGCTGGTGCGGACCATGGCGCTCGGCGCAGAAACCGTGCTGGCGCGGATCATCCGCCTGGTCGAAGACGCGCAGGCGGCGAAAGCGCCGATCCAGAAACTGGTGGATAAAGTCAGCCAGGTGTTCGTGCCCGTGGTGCTGCTGATTGCACTGGCGACCCTGGTTGGTTGGTGGCTGTATGGCGCGCCGCTGGAAACTGCATTGATCAACGCCGTCGCGGTGTTGGTGATCGCCTGTCCTTGTGCGCTCGGGTTGGCCACACCGACCGCAATCATGGCAGGCACCGGTGTGGCGGCGCACCACGGAATTCTGATCAAGGACGCCGAAGCCCTGGAGCGCGCCCACGAAGTCAGCGCCGTGGTGTTCGACAAGACCGGCACACTGACCTCGGGCACGCCGCGCATCGCGCATTTGAGTGCCATCGAGGGTGACGAAGCCGCCTTGCTGCAAATGGCCGGAGCGCTGCAACGGGGCAGTGAGCACCCGCTGGCCAAGGCGGTGCTGGATGCCTGCGCCGAGCGCGGCTTGACCGTGGCCGATGTCAGCGACAGTCAATCGCTGACCGGGCGCGGCATTGCCGGCAGCCTCGATGGTCGGCGATTGGCCCTGGGCAATCGGCGCTTGCTGGAAGAAAGTGGCTTGAATGCCGGACCATTGGCCGACTCCGCAAGCGCCTGGGAAACCGAAGGCCGGACGCTGTCCTGGTTGATAGAACAAAGTCCCGAACCTCGGGTGCTGGGCCTGTTCGCCTTTGGTGACACGCTCAAGCCCGGCGCCCTGCAAGCGGTGCAACGCCTAAGCGCCCGCAATATCAGCAGCCACCTGCTGACCGGCGATAACCGCGGCAGCGCCAAAGTCGTCGCCCAAGCGCTGGGCATCAAGGATGTTCACGCCGAAGTACTGCCGGCGGACAAAGCCGCCACCGTCGCCGCCCTGAAAAAAACCGGCGTGGTGGCGATGGTTGGCGACGGCATCAACGACGCCCCGGCCCTGGCTGCTGCTGACATCGGCATCGCCATGGGCGGCGGCACGGATGTCGCCATGCACGCTGCCGGCATCACTCTGATGCGCGGTGACCCACGGCTGGTTCCGGCGGCGCTGGAGATCAGCCGCAAGACCTACGCGAAAATTCGCCAGAACCTGTTCTGGGCCTTCGTCTATAACCTGATCGGCCTGCCACTGGCGGCATTCGGCTTCCTCAACCCGGTGCTGGCCGGCGCGGCCATGGCGCTGTCGAGCGTCAGCGTGGTCAGCAATGCGTTACTGTTGAAAACCTGGAAGCCCAAAGACCTGGAGGACAACCGATGAACATTGGCCAAGCGGCCCGCCAGAGCGGTCTGAGCGCGAAGATGATCCGCTATTACGAATCCATCGGCCTGCTCAAGGCGGCCCATCGCACCGACAGTGGCTACCGGGTCTATGGCGATGACGACCTGCACACCCTGGCGTTCATCAAGCGCTCTCGGGATCTGGGATTTTCACTGGAAGAGGTCGGCAAACTGCTGACCCTCTGGCAGGACCGCCAGCGCGCCAGTGCCGATGTGAAGGCCTTGGCCCGTCAGCACATCGACGAGCTGAACCAGAAGATTCGTGAACTTGGTCAGTTGCGCGACACCCTGCAAGACCTTGTAGAACACTGCCACGGCGACCACCGCCCGGACTGCCCGATTCTCAAGGAGCTGGCCTCGGGTTGCTGCGTCGAACCCGCTCATTCCTGAGCGCCAACCCCTTCACCACCAGCAACAGGGTGAGGGGAATGCCGTGGAACAACAGCACCACCGCGCCGGGTGTCCACCAGGAATAGAACGGCGCGGCGATCAACATGCCGACGCCGAACCCGGTCATTTGCAGCAGCGTCAGAAAACTGAAAATCGGCAGGCGCAGGCTGTCCGGTTCACGTTGCAGGCGCGACATCAGGCCAACCTCCGAGAACCCGTCGCCTATCCCGGCGGGCAACGAAAACAGCAGCAAACCGTACAGGGTCTGCTGCTGAAACGTCAGGATGAAACCGCAGGACATCAGCAACACGCCAAAGAAAAATCGCCGCTCAAGGTGCGCGTTGTCCGTGCCTTTCAGGCGACTGGCGATTCGCGCACCGATGAACTTGCCGCAGGCCCACACCGCCAGCATCAGGCCCAGGGTGGTGCTGGCCGACTCGGGTGTGAGCAGTTTTGAAATGATCGGAAGACCGACGTTGTGCGCGGCGCTGCCCAAGGTGTCGGCCATTGCGACGGCCAACATCGCCGCCAGTACCGGCGCCGCGCGCAAACCCTGGCGCAAGGCCTGCCATTCGCCCTGTTTGTGAAGAGGTTCATCACAGCTGGGGGCCGGTCCGCAAAACCGCAGTGGCACAATCAGCAGCGCCGCCAGCAGGTACGTGACCACGTTCAACGCAAATACCGTTTCAAAGCCAAACCCCGCCACCAACAACCCGGCCACCAGACTCCCGCTGACCATCGCCGCAGACGACGCTGAGGTTATCCAGGCGTTGGTCTTGAGTAATTGCGCCTCTTCGATCAGGTGCGGCAATTGGCTGTTGAGGCCGATGGCGAACATCGAATTACCAAACCCCAGGCCAAACGCGATCAGCGGTAATAGCAACGCTTGTTGGCTGACCGGCAGCACCAGCAGCAGCCCCAGCAAACCGGCACGCAGCAGATCGAAGGCAATCAGCGGCAGGCGCCCGGCCCAGCGGCGATAGAACCGGGTACCGATCAGGCTGGCCAGGATCCCCCCGGCGACACGGCTGGCGAGGAAGATGCCGACGCTCATGGCGCTATTGCTGAGCAGGTAGACGTAGGTAGCCAGGGCGACCATGTTGAGGAAAGCGCCGAAGTCCGAAATCAGCCGGGCGGCGACAATCAACTGAGCATTGCGGATGGAGTTCACATTCAATCCTTGAGTGTGCGGGGTATTGCTGGTGTAAAAAACCCGGCCAAAGCCGGGTTTTGGGTCAACCGATCACTGCATCCACGGCGGAGGCGGTTCTTCGGCTTTGCTTGATGGCGCATCGTCCGCCGCCCGAATCGCTTGGCGGCGCTCTTCGTCGAGACGGGCCGCCTCGATCTCGCGCATGATCCCGCCGACGTCCGCCAGTTCTTCCGGCTCGTCGAACTCACCGGTCAACACGCTGGCCGGGTGCAAGGTGCCGGCTTCGTACAACGCCCACATTTCCTTGGCGTACTTGGTGCGTTTCAACTCCGGTGCAAAACGACCGAAGTACGACGCCATGTTGCCCACGTCCCGCTCCAGCATGCTGAATGCGTGGTTGTTGCCCGCCGCATCCACTGCTTGCGGCAGGTCGATGATGACCGGGCCGGTCGGCGTCAGCAGCACATTGAACTCGGACAGGTCACCGTGCACCAGGCCGGTACACAGCATCAGCACGATTTGCGAAATCAGAAACGCGTGATATTCGCGCGCCTGATCCGGCTCCAGCACCACATCGTTCAGACGCGGCGCAGCATCGCCGTACTCGTCAGCCACCAGCTCCATCAGCAGCACGCCTTCGAGGAAGTCATACGGCTTGGGCACCCGTACCCCGGCACTGGCCAGACGGAACAGCGCCGCCACTTCGGCGTTCTGCCAGGCGTCTTCGGTTTCCTTGCGGCCAAACTTGGAGCCCTTGGCCATTGCGCGAGCCTGCCGGCTGTTGCGCACCTTGCGGCCTTCCTGATACTCGGCCGCCTGACGAAAACTGCGTTTGTTCGCCTCCTTGTAGACCTTGGCACAACGCAGCTCGTTGCCGCAGCGCACCACATAAACAGCTGCTTCTTTACCACTCATGAGTGGGCGCAGCACCTCGTCGACCAGACCGTCCTCGATCAGGGGTTCAATGCGTTTTGGAGTCTTCATCAGCTTTTATTGTGGGTCCTTTATTACCAAACACGCGAAAGTCATTCGTTATACGGCAATCCTCTCATTCGGGGGAGGGGTTGCCGACCTATGAACGTTCCCATGAACATCAAGATGCACACAATGTGCCGGATTAATCAGGCAAAACTCATCGACCGCCCCGGATGATAGCTGAGCGAGAACCACTTGTTGACGACGGAGTGCCAAGCTATTTGCGACAGAATCTAACCTCGATCCCTGACTTTCGCAGGATTTTTCTCAACAGGCCTCAATTTCCCCACGCCTCGGCCGAAGTCATTAGAGAGAAAAGGAATTGTCTGACAATCGCCTCAACAACAATCAAGAAGGCGCGCTCAAGGAACGGGGCGTATCAAACGTTTTCGGCTGCCAATAATCCGCGAGTCATCAGTACTGCGTGGGCCTACAAGAAAAACTGGAGCGCGGATGAACATCAAACAGAAGTTGACCTGGGCGTTTGCAATCATCGCCTGCTTGCCCGTGGTGCTGGTCGCCACCCTCGTCGTGCTGAACTTGCGCAGTGATGCCAAGGACAATTTTGTCGACGGCAGTGGCCGCGAGATTCGTCAGGTCAGCAATGCCATGCAACTGTTCTTTGATGGCATCAGCCAGAACGTTGACTACCTGGCCACCCAACCGCTGATCAAGAACTCCGACGACAGCCTCAAAACCTACATGAGCGCCAACGCCGAGAGCATTCCCCAAGGCGAAATGGACAAGAAGGTCTTCGCCCTCCTCCAGGATCTGGGCAACAGCCATCCGGCCTACGCCTATGCGATTCTCGGGACGGCGGCGGGCGGTTACGTGTCCTGGCCGGACGATGCGAAGCTGAGCAATTACGACCCGCGCCAGCGCCCTTGGTACAAGGCGGCCCAGGCCAAGCCGGGCAAGCCGCTTCGCACCGAGGCCTATTACTGGGCTCAGGATGACGCGACCTACGTCAGCACCGTGCGCACCATCGATAACAAACTGGGCAGCAATGGCGGCGTGGTCAGCATCGACGTGACGCTCAAGCAGCTCACTGAAATCGTCAAACAGATCAAACTCGGCGAAACCGGCTACCTGATGCTGGTGGAAAACACCGGCACCATACTGGTCGATCCCAAGCAGCCGGAACACAACTTCAAAGCCCTGAGCAGCCTCGGCGACGGCTACGCGCAACTCGGCAAGGCTGGCAAAGGGCTGGTTGAGGTTGAGCTCAATGGCGAGCGCTACATGGCCAACGTCTGGCCGTCGGAGCAACTGGGCTGGACCTTTATCGGCCTGATCAAGCAGACCGACGTGATGAGCTCGGCCACTCAACTGACCTGGCTGATCGCGATCATCGCAGCAGTACTGGCGGTGTTCTTCGCCATCGTCGGCGCCAGTTTCGCCAGCCTGATCGTGCGGCCGATCCGTAGCGTGGCCAGCGGTCTGGAAGGCATCGCCCAGGGCGAAGGCGACCTGACCAAGAACCTGCACATCCGTGGCAGCGATGAAACCGCGCAACTGGCCAACTGGTTCAACCAGTTTCTGGCGGCGATCCGCAACCTGATTCAAAGCATCGGCGGCGCCGCGACCAAGATCCTCGCCACCTCCAAGAGTTCGACCCAAGTGTCCAGCGACATGGCCGAAGCCGCCGGGCGTCAGCGTGAAGCGGTGGACATGGTGTCCACGGCGTTCCACGAAATGGTCGCCACCGCCAACGAAGTCGCGCGCTCTTGCAGCCAGGCCGCCGAGTCGGCCGACAGTGGTCAGCGCCAGGCCCGTGAAGGCCAGCAGCAGATCGATGCGGCGGTGAGCAGTGTCGATCGCTTGAGCCAGGAAATCGAACAGTCAGCGCAATCGATGCAACAGCTTGAGCGCGACAGCAACGACATTCAGTCGATCCTCGGGACCATCCGTTCCATCGCCGAGCAGACCAACCTGCTGGCGCTGAACGCCGCCATCGAAGCGGCCCGGGCCGGTGAACAGGGTCGTGGCTTTGCGGTGGTGGCGGATGAAGTTCGCGCCCTGGCCAAACGAACTGCCGATTCCACGGCGGAAATCGACGGTCTGCTGGGCAATCTGGCCAAGCGCACCAGCCAGGTGACGCAGCAGATGCATGCGAGCCTGGAG
Organism: Pseudomonas sp. FP1740; assembly: GCF_030687165.1. Classification (NCBI taxonomy): domain Bacteria; kingdom Pseudomonadati; phylum Pseudomonadota; class Gammaproteobacteria; order Pseudomonadales; family Pseudomonadaceae; genus Pseudomonas; species Pseudomonas sp. FP1740. The sequence continues at coordinate 731,382 of NZ_CP117461.1, read as the reverse complement.
GTGTCTCAGCAATCGGTGACCCGCATCGGTGAAGCGCGCAGCAGCTTCGGGCAGATCCGTGAGTCGGTGGATGTGATTCGCGACATGAATACTCAAATCGCCACGGCGGCTGAGGAACAGCATCAGGTGGCCGAGGACATCAATCGGCATATCAGCCAGATTCATGGCGATGCGCAGTTGGTGGCGGAATTGGCAAACTCGGCGCGGCTGGATTCTCAGAGCCTGGCAGGGTTGTCGAATGAGCTGGACGGGTTGGTTCGCCGCTTCAGGACTTGAGTAGGCATGATCGTTCCCACGCTCTGCGTGGGAACGATCATTCAACTACTGCTTGAACAACTCCCCGGGGGTAAACCCGAACAACCCCTTGAACGCCGCAATAAACGCCGACGTCGAGTCATACCCGCAAGACAGCGCGGCATTGGTCACGCTGTCCCCCTCCTCCAGCAAACTCAACGACGACAGCAGCCGCATGCGCTGCCGCCAACTGCGGAAGCTCAACCCGGTCTCGCGCTGAAACAGCCGCATCAGGGTTTTCTCCGACATGCCCAAACGCTCGGCCCATTCCTGCAAGGTCACCGTGCACTCGGGACTTTCGATCAGTTCGTTGCACAAACCCAGCAGTCGCTCATGCCGGGGCAACGGCAAGGAAAACCCAACCTCCGGCAGACTCGCCAACTGATCCAGCAGCACGCCCACCAATCGCGCCTCCTGACTGTCGCCCTGTGGATACTCCACCGGCAACTGGCAAAAGCGCTTGATCAGCTCCCGGGCCAAGGGCGTGACTTCCAGTACCCGGCAACGCCCGTCCGCCCATTGGCAGTCCTCGCGGCGCACATACAGGCTGCGCATTTCGGCACGCATCGAGGTCACGACCTGATGTTCGAGATCCGCCGGAATCCAGATGCCCCACTGCGGCGGCGCAAAGAAACTGCCCTCGGCGGTGTGCACGCCGAGAACGCCGCTGATGGCGTAGGAAAACTGCACCCAATCATGACGATGAGGCGGCGTCCACGAACCGGCGTTCAGGCTTTCCGCCCGCGCATACAACGGACGCGGCAACACCGTCAGCGCCGGGATGGTCCGCTCGAGGGTAAGTTGTCCATTAGTCGGCATTGATTGGCCTTATGTCGCAAGACGGCTGACAGGGCCGACGTTAGGCTAAGTCATCAATTCTTACAAATGGATTCGGTGCCGGTTATGCATGCCTTCAAACACCTTAAACGCGTGGTCACCGACTGGTTCTTGTGCGGCATGCTGATCGCCACGCTGCTGGCGTATTTCTTCCCGACCTTCGGCGCTACCGGCGGCGGGATGCACGCTGAGTATGTAATCAACATCGGCGTGTTCCTGGTGTTCTTCCTGCACGGGGTCAACCTCTCCAGCGAGCAGATCCGCCACGGGCTGAAAAACTGGAAGCTGCACGTGATGGTTCAAGTCTTCACCTTTGCGGTGTTTCCGTTGATCTGGCTGCTGAGCGACACACTGCTGGGCTCACACATTCCATCGTTGCTGATGCTCGGTTTCCTCTACCTCTGCGCCCTGCCCTCGACCATCTCTTCGTCCGTGGCCCTGACCGGCAGCGCGGGCGGCAACGTACCGGCGGCGATTCTCAATGCGAGCCTGTCCAGTGTGTTGGGGATTTTCCTGACACCGTTGCTGGTGAGTTTCGTGGTCGGCAGCGGCGCCGGCGGTATCGACCTGGGCTCAACCCTGCTCGACCTGTGCGCCATGCTGTTGTTGCCGCTGGTGCTTGGGCAATTGCTGCGGCCGTGGCTGGGCAAGTTTTTCACTCGGCACAAGCGCTACACCAACATCGCCGACAAACTGGTGATCCTGCTGCTGGTGTACTCGGCGTTCTGCAACTCAATGGTCTCGGGGATGTGGCAGCAACAGGGCAACAGCGTGATTCTCACGGCGCTGATCGGCAGTGCGATTCTGCTGGCGATCATCCTGTGGATGACCACCCGCACCGCTCGCACGCTGAAGTTCAGCCCCGCCGATGAGATCGCCGCAGTGTTCTGTGCCAGCAAGAAATCCCTGGCGGCCGGGGCGCCGATGGCGGCGTTGATCTTCGGCGCCAACCCTGGCCTTGGGTTGATCCTGTTGCCGATCATGATCTACCACCCGTTGCAGCTGATCGTGTGCTCGGTGATGGCCGAGGGTTACGCCAACCGCAACCGGGAACTGGCCGCGCAGCAAAACGCCGCAGTGCTTAGCCCTCAATAATCAGCGCTCGATAATCGCCGTCACGCCCTGACCGCCGGCGGCGCAGATCGAGATCAACCCGCGGCCCTTGCCCGCCGCGTCCAGCAGCTTCGCCAGGTTGGCGACAATGCGTGCACCGGTGGCGGCAAACGGATGCCCGACGGCCAGCGAGCTGCCCTTGACGTTGAGGCGGCTGCGGTCGATGGAACCCAGCGGCGCGTCGAGGCCCAGGCGGGTTTTGCAATACTCCGGATCTTCCCAGGCCTTCAATGTGCACAGCACCTGCGCGGCAAACGCTTCGTGGATTTCGTAGTAATCGAAGTCCTGCAAGGTCAGACCGTTGCGCGCCAGTAAACGCGGCACCGCATACACCGGCGCCATCAGCAAACCTTCGGCCCCTTTGACGAAATCCACCGCCGCCGCCTCGCCATCGCGCCAATAGGCAAGCACCGGCAAGCCACGCTCCTTCGCCCATTCCTCACTGCCCAACAGCACCACCGACGCACCATCGGTGAGTGGCGTGGAGTTGCCCGCGGTCAGGGTGCCCTTGGCACTTTTCTCGAAGGCCGGTTTCAGTGAGGCGAGTTTTTCCAGGGTCAGCTCCGGGCGCAGGTTGTTGTCCCGGGTCAGGCCGAGGAACGGCGTCATCAGATCGTTGTGCCAGCCTTCGGCGTAGGACGCCGCCAGTTTCTGATGGCTTTCGAGGGTCAGCCGATCCTGCTCGTCACGCGGGATGCCCCAGGTCTGGGCCATCAATTCACAGTGTTCGCCCATCGACCGGCCGGTGCGCGGCTCGCCGATACTTGGAAAGTCCGGGATCAGGTGTCGGGGACGCAATTGCAGGAAGGTTTTCAGTTTGTCAGCGGTACTTTTGGCACGGTTGGCTTGCAAGAGAATCTTGCGCAAGTCTTCGTTGACGCCGATCGGCACGTCCGAGGCCGTGTCGACGCCGCCGGCAATGCCGCACTCGATTTGCCCCAGGGCGATTTTGTTCGCCACCAGCAATGTTGCCTCCAGCCCCGTACCGCAGGCCTGCTGGATGTCGTAGGCCGGCGTCGTCGGCGACAAACGCGAGCCCAATACACATTCGCGGGTCAGGCCGTAGTCGCGCAAATACTTGAGCAAGGCCCCGGCGGCCACTTCGCCCATGCGCACACCGTGCAGGTTATAGCGCTCGATCAGGCCTTCCAGCGCTGCGGTGAACATCGCCTGGTTACTGGCAGTGGCGTACGGCCCGTTGGACCGGGCAAAAGGAATACGGTTACCACCGATAATCGCGACGCGACGCAGCTGAGTCATGAAAAAAGCTCCTTCTGATAGTCAATGGTGAACACACATCCCTGTGGGAGCGGGCTGCAATTCCTGAAAGACCTGCTAAACCCAAGCTCAAACCAACCTGCAATGTTCAAGCGTAGGCCTTATCTCGTGGATCGAACGACTAATTACCATTCCTGGTCCACACTTTTAACCCCGGCTTCTGGAGCGTGATTCATGTCTGACCGCTATATCGACTTCGCCAATTCGTCCATCGGCCATCGTGTGGTCGGTGCCCTGGGTCTGCCGTCGCCGGTACGGCTGGAACGCTGGCAAGCAGGCCGATTGCGGCCTGTCGAGGGGGCGCTGTTGATTGGCGGTGGCCCGCTGACGGAAAAAGTCAGCACCCTCGCCAACCGCTTGACCGACACGATTTACAGCTACGGCACCGACCCGACCCTGGCCACCGCGTGGATTCCCGGCCACGGCCAGAAACTCAAAGCCGTGGTGTTCGACGCCAGTGACCTGGTGCAGGTCGATCAGCTGAAACAGCTGCGCGAATTCTTCCAGCCACTGATGAAAAACCTCGATCACCATGCGCATCTGGTGATTCTTGGCCGGGCACCGGAGACCTTGCGCGACCCGTTCGCCGCCAGCACCCAGCGCGCCCTGGAAGGCTTCAGCCGTTCGCTGGCCAAGGAACTGCGCAGCGGCGGCACCTTGCAGCTGATCTATGTCGGCGAAGGGGCCGAAGATCAACTGGAAGGCCCATTGCGCTTTTTCCTTTCGCCCAAAAGCGCGTTCATTTCCGGACAAGTCATACGCTTGAAGGCGTGCGAGACACAGGTGATGGACTGGACGCGCCCCTTGTCGGGGCGCAAGGCACTGGTAACCGGGGCAGCCCGGGGCATTGGTGCCTCGATCGCCGAAACCCTGGCCCGGGACGGCGCCGAGGTAATCCTGCTCGACGTGGCTCCGGCCAAAACCGATCTCGACGCCCTGGCCGCGCGCCTCGGCGGGCGCAGCATCACCCTGGACATCTGTGCCGAAGACGCCGCCACGCAACTGATCGAACACTTGCCCGACGGCGTCGACATCGTGGTGCACAACGCGGGCATCACCCGCGACAAAACCCTGGCCAACATGACGCCGGAGTTCTGGGACGCGGTGCTGGCGGTCAACCTCAACGCGCCGCAAGTGCTGACCAAGGCGCTGCTCGACAGCGGCACCTTGCGCGACCACGGTCGAGTGATCCTGCTGGCGTCCATTAGCGGCATCGCCGGCAATCGCGGGCAAACCAATTACGCCGCGAGCAAGGCCGGGCTGATTGGCCTGGCCCAGGCCTGGGCACCGCTGCTGGCTGAGCGCGGCATCAGCATCAACGCGGTGGCGCCAGGATTCATCGAAACCCAGATGACCGCGCACCTGCCCTTCGGCGTGCGTGAAGCCGGGCGGCGCTTGAGTTCGTTGGGCCAGGGCGGCCTGCCGCAAGACGTCGCCGAAGCCGTGGCCTGGATGGCACAACCGGGCACCGGAGCGTTTACCGGGCAAGCACTGCGCGTGTGCGGGCAAAGCGTGTTGGGAGCCTGACCATGACCACCGACTGGCACACACTCAATAGCGAACCGGGCCTGCAGACGCTGTATTTGAGAGCGGCGACGCGACGCAAAATCACCGGCACCACACTGCCTGAGCTGGGTTATCACTGCTGGGTCAACGTCGATCCGAACCGCCTGGCGGCTTATCGCAAGGTGTGTGGTTTTGCCGACAACGGGCTGCTGCCACCGACGTATCCACACATCCTGGCGTTTGCCTTGCAGATGCAGCTGCTCACCGCCAAGGCGTTTCCCTTCCCGCTGCTGGGGCTGATTCACTTGAGCAATCGCATCCGAGTCATGCGCCCCATGGGTGGCGTGAGCCGCGTGCGGGTCAGCGTGAAGGTGCAGAACCTGCAACCCCATGCCAAGGGCGCGACCTTCGAGTTAGTGACGACGCTCGACGACCAATTGGGGCTGCTGTGGGAAGCCGAAAGCCAGATGCTCTGTCGCGGGGTCAAACTGGCAGGCGAGCCTGTCGAGCAAGCGTTTGCATCGACGTTGGCGCTGACCGAAGTGGCCCACTGGAAAGCACCGGCGGACATTGGTCGCCGGTACGCCAAAGTGTCTGGAGACTACAACCCGATTCACCTGAGCGCGATCAGCGCCCGACTCTTCGGCTTTCCCAGCGCCATCGCCCATGGCCTGTGGAACAAGGCGCGCACCCTGGCAGCCCTGAGCGATCATTTGCCGACGGCCAACGTCGAAATTGCGGTGCAGTTCAGAAAACCGGTGCGTTTGCCCAGCGAGGTGACGCTGATGTCCAGCGCGGCGGGGTCCAGTGGGGATTTCCAGTTGATGGGGGCCGGGGAGATCGAGCATATGGTGGGGCAGTGGCGGCCGGTTGCCTGATGGATTGTGGTGAGGGGGCTTTCCCCCTCGCCACAGTACGCTCAGGAACTCACCAAACCCCGAGGCTGCGGAAACAAATTATTCAACGTATCCAACAAACGCACGTGATAGATCGGCTTGCGAAACAGATCCAGCACCTGCAAGCGCAACATGTCACTCACATCCTCCATATCCGCATGCCCCGACGTCACAATCACCGGCAAATGCTGACGAGCCGTGTGCTCACGCAGACGCTTGATCAACGATATGCCGCTTTCCTCCGGCATCCGCAAATCAGTAATCACCAGCGCAATATCAGGATGACGAGTCAAATGATGCAGGGCGAGCTTGACCGACGTTGCCGTAAAACAAGTAAAACCCTCGCCCTCCAGCAACTCCGCCAGTTCCAGTAACGCATCCTCCTCATCATCGACCAGAAGAAGCTGTTGCCGAGGGAGGGCTGGAGCGTTCATGGGGCAACACCTGCAATGGACTAAGCCTTGACGTTAGAAGCCCTTTGCAGGATTGGCAAATGACTGCCCATTGCCAGTCTTCAAATCAAAGCGCGGCTGAAATCGTGTTGAACATTGCGGTGACCGCCGTGGAGATGGGTGCCACAAACGTTGCCAGCACCACGGCCACCATGCCTGCAATGATTGCGTACTCGATGCCCGAAGCGCCTTCGGTGTCTTTGGCAAGGTCTTTGTAAAAAGCGATTTGGGATTTGATCTTCTGAACCGTTTTAGAGAAGGACATGACGCGTCTCCTGAATGACAGCGGATGTTGCACGACCGCAACATGATTCCCATATGCCAGCATCAGCATTGTCGGCAAACCCATGACCAACAACTGTAAGAACGCATTAATACTTAAGCAGTAACCAGTGCATCGACGTCACAAAACATCATCTTGAGCATTGGCCGTTATTTTTTGTCAGATATTTCCAGCCCCGTAATGGCATTTTGCTTTACCTGCGCTACCGTCAAATAGCGAAATAGTCCCACGCTCATAACTGCCTGATTGCGAAGTCATCTCGTTAGAGCTCTTGGGGGCGTTACGCGCAGGAAAGGGGGAAAGCCTTCATGAACAGCCGCGTCACCCTGGGCCTGGCCGGGCTGTTCCTGGCAGGCGCCATCATTGCCGGTTACTGGGGGCTGGCGCTGAGTCGCCAACCGGCCCCCGAGCCTGTCGCGCAAATCGGCACATCAACGCCCTCGATACTGGCCTCGGTGGATGACCCGACCCGCCAACCGGTGGTGGTGCTGCTGCGTGATATCGCACCGTTCGAGCAGATCACCGCCGCCGACGTGACCCTGGAAAAACTGCGTACTGCCCCCGTCGGCAGCCTGACCCGTCTCGAACAAGCCATTGGCCGTACACCCTGGCGCGCGCTCACCGCCGGCAGTTGGCTCAATGATCAGAGTTTCGAAGCCGGCGGTACGCTGGCGCGGATGATCCGCGCCGATGAACGCGCCCTCGCCGTGGCGGCGGATGATGTGATCAATGTCGGCGGCCAACTGAGCCCCGGCGACTATGTCGATGTGCTGCTGTTTCTGCGCATGGACACCAACAACCTCCAGCAGTCGGCCCAGGTCGTGGTCCCGGCGTTGCGCGTACTCGGGGTCGGCGAGCAGTTGGGGCTGATGAACGATGGCAAGCCTGCCAACCCGGCACTCAGCCATGAAGAGAAACTCAAGCAGGAACAACTGCGCTCCAGCGCCCGCACCGTATTGCTCGCCGTCCCTGAATCCCTCTTGAGCCGCCTGATGCTCGCGGCACAGGTCGGGGTTTTGCGTCTGGCTGTGCGCAGCGCCGAGGAACAACGCCTGAGCCAATACTGGGCCGGCCGTGGTGACTCATCGGCGAGCCTGGCCAACGCCAACCGCGAGCTGGTGCAGTTCAGTCAACTGGCCCTGGCCGGCACTCCACAATCCCCCGCCCCCAGAGCCGCAGCACCGCGCAAGCCGAGCGTGGAAGTCATTCGCGGCAATGCCGTCACCCAACAAACTCCCTGAATCGAGCGAGGACTCTCCATGCGCAGATGTTTCACGCCGCACTTCCTCGAAAACGGCCACGTCGATAAACACGGCGGATTATCGCAATGAGCCAAAGCCAGAACCTGAGCCAGACCTTCCTCGCGATCACACGCAACAACACCGACTTGGAGTGGCTGCAAGGGGCGCTCGCCCCTTTGGGCCGAGTGATCAGCGCCGGTGGCGGCAACCTCGACGAGCTCCTGACGCTGGTGGACGTGACCTTCGCCAGCCTGGTGTTCGTGGGCCTGGACCATGAGCATGTGGTGGCCCAGAGCGCGTTGATCGAAGGTGCCCTGGAAGCCAAACCGATGCTGGCGATCGTGGCCCTGGGCGATGGCATGGACAACCAACTGGTGCTCAATGCCATGCGCGCCGGAGCGCGGGATTTTGTTTCTTACGGCTCGCGGTCCAGCGAAGTCGCCGGCCTGGTGCGACGCCTGAGTAAACGCCTGCCGACCGTGGCGCCGAACCCACAACAGGCTCAACAAGGTAGCCTGACCGTACTTTACGGCGCACAGAACAATGCCGACGGCGCGTTGCTCGCCAACCACCTGGCGCACGTGGTGCAAAAGAGCGGCCAGCAAACGCTGCTGCTGGATCTGGGACTGCCCCGCGGCGACAGCCTGGCGCTGCTGGGGCTGGAGAGTTCGTTTCATTTCGGCGATGCCTTGCGTCACCTCAGGCGCCTCGATGCAACGCTGATCGACAGCGCCTTCACCACCTGCGACGCCGGGCTGCGGATCCTCGCCTACGCCAGCAACGATGAACCGCTCGAACAGACCAGCGCCGCCGAGCTGTACATGCTGCTCAGTGCCTTGCGCCAACATTTCCAGCACATCGTGGTGAACCTCACCGGCCAGTCGGACAGCGAAGCATTGCGCACCTTCGTCAGCCATTGCGACAAGTTGCTGTGGTACACCGATCAAAACGTGCTCGACTGCCGACGCAACCTTGAGGTGCTCAGCCGCTGGCGCGAAAAAGGCCTGAAGCTCGACCACGCCAGATTACTGGTGGACCGCTACCTGCGCAGCGTCGCGCCGGACTCCGACACCTTGGGCAAAACCTTCGGCATGGAGGTGATCGCGGTGTTTGCCTACAGCCCGGAAGTGCGGCTCAACGCCAAGAATCAGGGGCTGAGCCTGTTCGAGCTGGCCCCGCGCGAGGGCCTGACGCAAAGCCTGCGTGCCCTCGGCGAATGGCTGGCCAAACGCTCCGAAAGCCTGGATAAACCCAAGGCCGGCTGGTTCAACCGGTTGAGGGGCGTGCAATGAGCGGGGAAAAACTCTTCGGCGCGCCCTCGCACGGGCCGACCGGCAATACCGACCACGAAGGCCTGAAGCTGGTGCTGCACCGCTACATCATCGACGCCATCGAAGAGTCCGGGAAAAACCTGCTGGAAGGGTCGCGGCCCATGCTGTCGCAGTTCGTCACCGACAAAGTCGCCGAATACATCGCCCGTCTGCACCTGGCGATTTCCCGCTACGAGATGGAACGGCTGGCGGAAGAAATCGTCGACGAACTCACCGGTTTCGGTCCGCTGGAAGTGCTGCTGCGCGACTCGGCGGTGACCGAGATATTGGTCAACGGCCCGCACCGGGTGTTCGTCGAACGTGAGGGAGTGTTGCACCTCAGTGACCTGCGGTTCATCGACGACCACCACGTCGAACGGGTCATGCAACGGATTCTCGCGCCCCTGGGCCGACGGCTCGATGAGTCTTCGCCGATGGTCGATGCGCGCTTGCCCGATGGCAGCCGGGTCAACGCGATCATCCCGCCGATTGCCCTCGACGGCCCGTGCCTGTCGATTCGAAAATTTCGCAAGGACATGCTCAAAAGCTCCGACCTGATGGCGATGCAAACCATTGACCAGGCGATCTTCGAGTTCATTCAGGAGGCCGTGGGCAAGCGTTGCAACATCCTGGTCAGCGGCGGTACCGGCACCGGCAAGACCACACTGCTGAACATTCTCAGCCAATTGATCGCCCCTCACGAACGGCTGGTCACCATCGAAGACGTCGCCGAACTGCAACTCGGCCATCCTCACGTGGTACGCCTGGAAACCCGACCGCCGAATGCCGAAGGCCACGGCGAAGTGAAGGCCAGCGACCTGATTCGCAACGCGCTGCGGATGCGCCCGGACCGGATCATCCTCGGCGAGATTCGCGGCGTCGAAGTGGTCGACGTGCTCACCGCCATGAACACCGGGCACGACGGCTCCATGAGCACCGTGCACGCCAACAACGCCCAGGATGCGCTGTTGCGCCTGGAGACGCTGGTGGGCCTGACCGGGCGGCTCATCGCCGAACGCACCCTGCGGCAAATGATCTGTGCGGCGCTGGACGTAGTGATCCAACTCACGCGCCTGCCCGATGGCCGCCGCTGCGTCAGCGAAGTGGTGGAGGTCGTCGGTATTCGTGACGACGTCTACGTGACCAACACCCTGTTCCGCTTCGACCGACACACCGGCCGCGGTTTTCTGCGCGAGGCGGCCAACCCCGCCGGCGACAAACTGCGTCGCGAGTCGGCGCTCTCACCCTTGGCGTATTGAGGGTCACGGCATGCTCAAACCGGCGCTGCTCATCCTGCTTTGCCTGACGCTGTTGGGGGTGTCGATCCGTTTGTTCTACAACAGTCTGCGCCAGGCCGGCATCGACCGAACCCTCGGCCGCCTGACCCAAGGGCAACCGCAACTGACCGTGGCGAAATCATCCTGGTCTGGCCTGGAACGGACCTTTCTACGCGCCGGCCTCGGGCGCCCCACCGAGCGCATCGGGTCGTGGCTGCTGCTCTGGGCCTTGGGCGCCCTGCTGGGGTTTGCCCTCGCGGGCTGGATCGGTTTGTTGATGTTGCTACTGGTGCCGCCCCTGGCTCTGCGGCTGTACATCAGCTGGCGATATCAGCGGCGACTCAAGCGCATGATCGAACAACTGCCGACGCTGCTCGACCACACCGTGCGCAGCCTGAAGTCCGGACGCACCCTGGCCGATGCTGTGCTGGGCGCCATCAACGCCGCCGAAGCGCCACTGAAAGACGCCATGGGTCGGGTTCAACGCAACGTGCACTTGGGCGTCAGCCTGCCAGACGCCGTTTCAGACCTCGCCGAGCTGTATGAGAAAGACGAGTTTCGCCTGTTCGCCCTGGGCCTGAAGGTCAATCACCGCTACGGCGGCAATGCCAGCGAGCTGTTTGAAAACCTGATCAAAATGATCCGCGAACGAGACCAGGCGGCGCGCCAACTGCGCGCCATGACCGGCGAAACCCGCGTCACGGCCGTGGTGCTGGGGCTGATGCCAGTGGGGCTTGCCGGTTACTTTTTGGTGTCCAATCCGAAATACCTGTTGGCCATGTGGAACAGCGGCTCGGGACAAATGATGCTGGCGACCGCGTTCGGCTTGCAGGTCGTGGGCTGCCTGGCGCTGTGGCGCATGTTGCGAAGCGTATGAAAATCGCCCTGCTGATGAGCGCACTGTTGTTTCTGGCGGCCACGCTGTTGCTGCTCAGTGGCCTGCTGGACCAGCACCGGCGTGCGCGCCAGGTAGCCCAACGATTGGACGGCAAACCGCTGAGCGACCATCGCGTCAGTCACTGGCTACAACTGCTGGGCGACAGCCGCATCGGTCAGCGTTCGATCCAACTGGACAACGAAACCCAAACCCTGCTCAACCGCCTCGGCTGGCGCAGCGCCCGACAACGCTCGCTGTTCGCCGCCTGCCAGATCGGCACACCGGTGCTGGCGTTGGCCCTGTGCCTGTTGATTCAGGGCCTGTTCTTCCCGCAGGTGAACAACCACTGGATCACTCCAACCCTCGCCACCGCCCTCGGCTACCTGCTGCCCAAACGCTTACTGGCCGCCGCCGCGCAGCAGCGGCAAAAACAACTGGCGATCGAGGTATCAACCTTCATTCCACTGCTGCGCATCCTGTTCGAATCCGGCATGGCGGTGGAACAGTCACTGCGAGTGTTGAGCGTTGAAGGCAAACAACTGCTACCGACCCTGACCCACGAATTGCGCCTGATACTGGCGCGGGTCGATTCCGGTCTGGAACTGGGCGAAGAACTGAACAAGGCCACCCAATTGCTCGCGGTGGACGAATTCACCGACACCTGCGTGATCCTTCAACAACTGATTCACCAAGGCGGCGGCGCGATGAAATCACTGCTGGCGCTCAAGCTGCTGCTCGATGACCGACGCCTGACACGCTTGCAGGAATACATCTCCAAAATGTCCGCGAAAATGTCCGTGGTGATGATGTTGTTTCTCTTCCCGGCATTGCTGATCGTGCTGGCCGGACCGAGCTTCACCGCGCTGGCGCGGGCCTTTGGTTCTTGAAAGACCGGTGATCCTGCAGGAGCGAGCCTGTGGTGAGGGGCCCGCTCCTGCCAGGGGTCAGCTGTGTGGCGCGGCTTTTGGTACGTCGACGTTATCCAGCACCCGGTTCACCGCCAGCTCGGCCAGCATGATCACCTGCTGAATCGCCAGGAGCGTATGCCGCTGCGGGGCGTCGACATAGGCTGCAATGTCGCTGGTCATGACGCTGGCCGAGGCCAGGGATTCGCAGACATGGGCCAGCAGGCTTTCGTTGTCCATGTCCGGGGCGACCTGAAACATCCTGCTTGGCTTGCGGCCTTCGGGTTGTTTGGGTGGTGGTTTTAGGTAGTGGTCAAGCGCGCGTTCGGCGGCTTCGTTGAGTTTTTTCGAATCGAGGGATTCGTAGGGCGAAACGTCGTCAGTTTCAGGGGGATTCGGGGTTGCTTTGAACATGGTGACACCTCTCAGATTTGAAATGGAGCCACATCCAATTGCCGCGACGCAATTTTAGGTGGCAACTGTACGCGGGTTCGCGGACCGAGATCTGAGTAACTCGACATACCCGAAGGTATCCCGCGCACAGTCGCCATAACACGAAACGACAGACACAAAAGTGCTGTTGCTAGGTGGAGCGATTATGCATCAGATCAAAGGGCCGCGACGCCCAGACGCTGAATTGTCAGCGACGGACAAAGGCTAGAGATTCCACTTCCGACGGACAACCTGAAAAACATGTGGGAAGGTTCTGACGTTTTTACCGACCAATAAACATCGTTGCCTGTAAGGCCACCATCGCGAGCAAGCCCGCTCCCACAATGGAGCGGCGTACACCCGCCCCTCACCACTCAACAGGCCGAGCGTTAGCTCGCCTGCCGCTTTTGATCTTGATCCACCCGCCCCTTCGGGAGGCCTCGTTCCGGTGTTCATCTGGGGATTGGCGCGCAGCGCCGTTCGACGCAGTCGAACACATCGCATGTAGGTTGAAGCGAAGCCAACCGTAGGGCGATGCCCCCAGATGAATACCGGAGCGAAGGAACCCCGAGCCTTAGCGAGGGGCCGTACGTTCGGGGCGAGACCTTTTGGTTACTTTTGGGGCGTTTGCCAAAAGTGACCCGCTGTAAGAGCGGAACCCTAAGTGGCCGTTACCGCAGAAATGGATATGTACCCGGTCAACAAGAACATGGTCGGCCCAAAGGCCGCCAAGATCAAAAGATCCAGAAACTCAGTGCGCAGAAACCCGCCGCCCCCCGGCATTCCCGGGCGACAACGCCAACGCCACCTGCGTACGATTATGCATATGCGTCAACCGCAACACCTGCGACACATAAAGCTTCACCGTGTTCTCGGTAATCCCCAACTCACAGGCAATCTGATAATTGGTCTGCCCCTTGCCCACCAACTGCGCCACCTCCAACTGACGCGGCGACAACTGATTGAACACCGCCGGCATCCCCACCACCCGCTCCGGTTCACCGAGCACACCCTCAACCGAACCTGACACAGATTCCGGGGACGCTCCCCGACGAACCTTGTCCAGATCCTGATAAAGCTCATCGATCGATTCACAAAGGTACTGCAGCTTCTGACTCAAATGCCCCAACTGCAGATTTCTCTGCCGCTCCTGCAAGGCCACTTCCTGACGCTGTAAACCTTCGAGCAACTCAGCCAGATCAATCGGCTTCTGATAGTAATCGGCGAACCCGGTACGCAAGGCCTTGATCACATCCTGCTTGTTCGCATGCCCGGTGAGCATGATCGCCTCGAACGCCCGGTGCTTGCCGGACAACCGCTGCAGCGCCTGGACGAGCTGAATGCCATCCATGTCAGGCATCTGCAAATCACACAGCACCAGGCCGATATTCTCGTCTTCGCTGAAACGCTCGATCGCCTGATTTCCGGACCGACAAGGAACACAGCGATAACCATTGCGTTCAATGAACTCGCAAAGCTCTTCGACAATCAACGGCTCATCATCAACCACAAGAACTTTTACTGCCGAGGTAAGCTTGTTCACGTGCCACTCCATGCCAAGTCTGGCTTGGCTGCTCCTGCACCGACACCACAGGCTGTACAACAACTGTTTTGAAAGTAGACGCACTTTCCAACTATGTACATAGAACAGGGGACGCCTGCGATTAATGCATCCAGGCCAGTGTGAGCAGCACACCCACCAGCACGAACGGCGCAAAGGGCTGCTTTTTTGACGCGCCAGGCTCCAGGTAACGAAGACGCGCTCTAAGCCTCTGCCCCATATGCAGCCAGAGTCTTGGCGCCAGCAGCAACCAGAGCACACTGGCCACCCCGGCGCCGATGAAACCGCCGAGCAGGTGCGTACCGTCCGTCGCAAGACCCAGCGTCGCCATCAGCTTCACGTCGCCTGCCCCCATGCGTCGCACTGCATAACCGGGCAAGGTGAAGGCCAATGCCAACAACAAAGCCCAGCCGCCCTGCACCGCCTCGGCCCCCAGCCAAGTAGTCCCTGTCCACAACAGATAGATAAGCGCCAGCACACCTGCGCCAACGGTCAGGCCATTGGCGATGTGGCGCTCTCGGGCATCCTGTGCTGCGCAAAGCGTCAGCCAGATGAGTAGGACAAGGCTCTGCATCCGGTAAAAAACGTCCGTTTTGGCTGAATGATTCTATGCTGACACTACGCAGTAATTGTCAGGGTAGACGTACTCATGAAAACAGGCCTCCCCCGCCAACAAAAAGGTGCCGTGGCGATTGAGTTCGCTCTGGTGTTCGTGATTTTTTTCGCCGTGTTTTATGGGTTGGTCAGTTACAGCCTGCCGCTGTTGCTGATGCAATCGTTCAATAAGTCCACGGCCGAAGCGGTGCGTCGCAGTGTGGCGCTGGACCCGAGCACCGCCAATTACGACACGGTGGTCAGAAACATCGCGACCACCGAACTGACCCGGCAGCTGGCCTGGATTCCCGCCGCGCTGAATTTCAACGTGGCCACCGACGCCAGCGCCACCTACATCGGCGGCGTGCTGACGGTCAGCATCAACTACCCCACCAGTAAACTGAATCAAGTGCTGCCGTTCCTGGTGCTGCCGGGAATCGGCTCGGTGCCCAATCTGCCGGCGACCCTCACGGCCCAATCGAGTCTGCAGTTTTGAGCTCCGGGGACAAACTCTTCGGGCGTCTGCTCAATCGTCACCCGCCACAGACCCCGAACACGCCAGACCCTGCGAGCGTGCAACGTGTCGGCTTGCAGCTGCATCTGAATGATGAAGGTCGAGTGATTCAACTGAGCGGTCCGTTGCGGCATCTGCTGGCGCAACAAATACCCGACGCGCAGTCACCGCACCTGCTCGATTACCTCATGCCCCATAGCGCCCTGTCGGTCGAAGGCACGCCAGCCGAGTGGCAGGGACAAAACCTGGACCTGGATTTTTTCAGCCTCGCCGGACAACCGCTGCACCTGCGCGGTTGGGTGCAGCCGTTGGGCGAAGAATGGTTGTTGCAGTTGATCGACATCGGCGACCTGTTGCTCGAACGTCGACAAGCGCGCAGTCGTGAACAGTGCCAGTTGCTCGCGGCGCAGGTCAGCGAACAGTTGCGCCTGTGCAGCCTGACGCGCCTGCCCGAGGTACTGGCCGAACAACTGCAAGGTCTGGCCCAGCGTTTCCAGATCCCGTGCATGGCCATGGCCTTGCTCGATGAACAGGCCGAGGGTTGGTTGATTCACCAGCAGTACGCGGCCTTCGATGCACCAAGGTTGTGGGAAACCCATCAACGCCTGGGCACCGGCCTCGACAGTTTGAATGGCTCCGTTCCCCAACAACTGACACCCAGCGAGCATCCACGCCTGCAAAGCATCTTCGGCAATGCCGAAGGCTTCGCGGTGCCGTATCGCAATGCCCAGGGCGTGGTTGCGTGGTTGCTGTGTGGTTTCTACCCGGTGCAAGAACGTGCCCCCGACTTGAGCGAGCGCGACTGGTTGCAACTCACCGCCGCCCTGGCCGGGCCGCTGCTGGAGCGCTTGCGTGAACATCAACACCATCTGCAACTGGAGCGACTGGAGTCTCTGCAAGCCTTGCTCGGTACCGGTTGGTGGGAGGTCTTCAGCGACCACGCCGAGGTGCAATTGGCGCCGTCGCTCGCCAGTACGCTGAACCTTGCGAGCACTCGTTTTCCGCTGCACGACTGGCTCGAACAGATTCATCCCGCCGACCGTGAAGAGCTGACGATTCGCCTGCAATCCTTGCAAGACGAAGGCGCACCATTGCTGTTGTGCGTACGGCTGCATCGCCCCGACACGACGCAAACGCCAATCTGGTATCGACTGCAAGGCCAGGCATTGGGCATCGGTAAAAACCGCCGGCTGGTGGGCTTCATGCTCGATATCAGCGACATCAAGAACCAGCAGCAGAACGCCGCTGCCGCCCATGCCCGGCTGGACAACCTGATCGCCAGTTCACCGGCGGTGATCTACGTGCAGCGCTATGTCGAAGGGGCGCTGCAACCGACGTTTTTCAGCGACAGCCTGTTGCCATTGCTCGGCTGGTCGCTCGACGATTGCGCCGCCGGTGCGCTGGTGGAGCGGGTCCATCCCGAAGACCGCGACAGCTATTTCGAGCGTACCCGGCAACTGCTGCGCGAGGGTTCGGTGCGCGCCCGATATCGACTGCGCGACAGTCGCGGCGATTACCACTGGCTGCTCGACGAAGCCAAACTGCTGCGCGATGACCTCGGGCTGCCGGTGGAAGCCGTAGGCCTGTGGCTGGATGTCACCGAGGCGACCCTGGCCAGCGAGAAAGTCAAACAGAGTGAAGAGCGCTACCGGATCCTGGTGGAAGACTCTCCGGCAATGATCTGCCGCTACCGCCCCGACCTGACGCTGACCTTTGGCAATCGACCGCTGGCCACCTACCTGGAATGCCAGCCCGAGCAGTTGCCGGGGGTGAACCTGGGCAACTGGATGTCGCCGGAACAGCGCGAAGCGTTCCTTCAGCGGCTCAGTCGGCTGAGCCCGGAGTTCCCGGTCAGCACTGCGGAGATCAACCTGCAACTGCCGGGACGGGAACATGCCTGGTGGGTCTGGTCGGATCGCGGGGTGTTCGACGACCAGGGCCGTTTGCTGGAAATTCAGGCCGTGGGCCGCGACAACACCGAGGTCAGGCGCGCCCAGCAGCAGCTTACCCAGAGCGCGAAAATGGCCACCCTCGGCGAAATGGCCACCGGGCTGGCCCATGAAATCAATCAACCGCTGAATGTGATGCGCATGGCCATCGTCAATGTGCTCAAGCGCCTGAGCAATGGCGATGCGCAAATCGATTACCTGACCGACAAGCTCAACCGCATCGACGCGCAAGTCCAGCGCGCCGCGAAGGTGGTGGATCACATGCGGGTATTCGGCCGGCGTTCGGAGATCGAGCAACAGCCGTTCAACCCGGCTCAAGCCATCGAGGGCACACTGGCGCTGCTGTCCGAAGGCCTGCGCGGCAAAGGTATCGAGCTGCGGGTCAGCGAGAGCGGTTTTGATGTGCAGGTGCGCGGTTACATCGACCAGCTGGAACAGGTGCTGATCAACCTGATGGTCAATGCACGGGATGCGCTGCTGAGCAAACGCGAGGCCGACCCGGCGTTCAAACCGTGGATTTCGCTGTATGCCGAACGTGATGAGCATTTGGTGCGGCTGTGGGTCGAGGACAACGGCGGCGGCATCGACCCACGGTTGCTGGAACGGATTTTCGAGCCATTCTTCACCACCAAACCGGTGGGCGTCGGCACCGGGCTCGGGTTGTCGGTGAGTTACGGTATCGTCGAGAACATGGGCGGACGGTTGAGCGTAAGAAACGCGGCCGAGGGCGCGCGGTTTTGTATCGAGCTGCCGATTGTCACGGGCGATCAGATCACCAGCGACGCGCGCCCTGAGTGACAACTGAGGTTGGCGCCAACGTCGACCTTGTTCAAGTCGACCCCAAGGCTTATCAGCACAGTGTTGATCAGACTGTCGAGCAACGGGTTGAGAACGCCGTTGATTGCGCTGACCAGCAAACTGGTCACGCTGCTCAGGATCACCCCCAGACCGCCGACGAGACTGCCCGACGGGCCATACATATCGACGTGAAGGTTGACCGGGGTGTTGAGCAAGTTGCTGACAATGCTGCTGGTGGAAAATGAGTAGTAAAACGGCGGCTGGTTGATGTCCGGCAGGCTGTTGGCCGGTGGTGCGGAGTAGACATGGGGCATGTTGGTGTTCGCCGCCACACTGGTGTCGGCAACGACATCGATGCCACCACCGACGCCAGGTACACGCGGATCGCAGGTGATGGGCACGAACAAAAACCTGCGACAGGTTTTGATGCCGATATCGATCACCTTCAGCGGCTGCACCGTGACCGCCGGCGGTGTGGTGTTGCTGCCGAACATGCTGGCGGCATCGATCCGACCGATTTTCAGGTTCACCAGCGATGTACTGGTGTTGGTGGTCAGGGTTTTGCTGGTGTTGCTGACGCAGCTGTAGGCCGTGACGTAACTGTTGGCACTGGCGACGTCCAGCGCCACGTCGAGCCGAATCGGCCCTGGTAACACGATGATGTCGGGGGTCTGGCAGGGCACGCCGATGGCACAGGTCAGTGAATTGAGCACCGCCACCAGGTCGAGATTGAGCAAGGCGTTGAGGGTGTTGGTCAGCGGCCCTGCCAGGTCCGCCGCCGCATTGACCAGCGCCGCGATGGCGTCCAGCGCCGGCAAGTCGATCGACAACAACGTGCGAAGCTGTGCGGTTCTCACGTAGATCCGATTGGGCCCCAGCGGATCCAGCGCGGCGTTTTTCGGATTGCCGATCGCGGAGAGTTGCGGCGGCTCCAGCACCTGCACCCGGGCGGTGATTTGTGCCAGCCCCGCCAGATTGATCGGTACCGTTGCCACCAGACCGTTTTGCTTGTTGGCCAGTTGCACGATGCCTTCGATCAGGTTGAATACGCTGACGTTGGTCGCTACCGCTGACATGTTGCTGCCGTTCTCGACGTGCAGCAGATTGCCCAGCGTCACCGTCGTGGTGCCCGCGGCCACCTTGAGTGCTTGCAGACCGACAATGGTCGCCGTCGCGCCGAGGGTGCCACCGGGGTCCAGCACATTGACGGCGGTCTGGATCAATTGGCTGACGGCCACCGAAGCGCCCAATACCTGGTTATACCCGGCGGCGTTGAGGCCGAGGTCGACCTTCAGTCGATCAAGGTAACCCAGCAGGCTGATGTTGGTGTTCACCAACCCATCCCACCCTGCCACGGACACGTTCAGACTGCCGCCGAGTAAACCGCCGAACAGCGCATTGAGGGTGGCCGACTTGCTGCTATCGATGCTCAGCGCTGTGGTGCGCAGGGTCAGCGATGCCAGCGGTGGCGGCAGCCCCGCAACGGCGGTCGCCGTCAGGTTGAGGGTGGCCCCGGCCGGCGCACCGCCGAACAGAGCGCCAACGCCACCGGCGAAACTCTGCGGCACTGAATGACTGACGATCACCCGAATGGCTTCGCTGCTGCTTGGGTTAGCCACAAAAACCCGAAGACTGTTGGCGTCCAGGCTCAAGGTGCCACAGGCTACCGCCAGGCTGCGCGTGGGGTCAGGAAGGGTGAAGCCGTTGCGGTTTACGCTGGCGGTGGCATAGGCGGTAGCGCTGGCACCCACGGCGCAATCACCGTTGCGCGTGGCAGCCTCCAGTGCGGCCATGTCGGCTATCCGCTGCAAGCTGCGTTTTTCCAGGTACAAGCGGCCACTGTCGACCACGATCAGCAGGAACACCAGGGCCATGCCGAGGGTCAGCACCGCCATCAAACCGATCGCTCCCCGTTGCCGGGCCGGGCTACGAAACTGCAAGCAGGGAGACATGGCGCACTCCTTTGCCGGCGCACCGCCGAGGGCTACCTCCATTGATGAACAGCAGTGTAGACAAGGGTTTGGCAGATTGCTGGCAACTAGCCACCCCACCAACAAAAACTCCCTGTGGGAATGGGCTTATTGTGGGGCGTGTGTGGCGAGGGGGCTTGCCCCCGTTGGGGCGCGAAGCCCCCCCTAAAACCAGCAACCACAATCTTGAACTTAGAAAGTGGTGACTGTTTTTACGACTGCTTCGCAGCCGAACGGGGGCAAGCCCCCTCGCCACAGGCTCGCCCTACAGGGGGCTGTGGTGTTGGTTAGTTCAGGGTTCAGCGCGGTGGATAGTTAGCCAATATGCGCCCGACCGTCTCGCGTATCGTATTGCTGCGGTCCTCTGGCTTCGGTGTGCGGCTGAGGGTTTGCTCGTCGCTACCACGCCACACCAGTTTGCCGTCCTTGCCATCGAGCAGGTCGATCTGGATGGTCGCCACCTTGTAGCTGACGTTGCGGGTTTCGTTGTACATCGGCCCGCCCCAATAGCCGTTCCATGGACCACCATAACCACCGCCATAGGAGGTGGTCACTTGTTGCTGGCGATCTTCAACGATCAGGTAGGTCTGCACCTTCAGGTCTGCGTTGGCGCCAGCGGCGGTCGGACGCAAGCCACGCTGATCCAGTTGATCGGCAACGGCCTGGCGGATGCGTTGCTCGGTCAGGTCACTCTTGATCCGTGGGTCGTCGGGGCGGTATTGCACTGCGGGCTCTTTCCAGCTCCAGCTGCGGTAGGCGGCAAAGTCGCGGCTGGCATCGAAGTCATGATTGACCTGGTTGGCGGCGCAGGCAGTGAGCAGCGCGGCCATGGCCAGTAAAGCGAGACGGCGGAACATGATTTTTCTCCGATAGAAGACATGCGCCTGCGGGGGCTTCCTGATCAGGAAGCTAACTGGGAGGATACGCCGACAGGGCCTTTTCGACAGCTGCGCGCAACGCATCGGCACGTTCGCTCTCGTTGCCTTGACTGCCGGTTTCGGCACTGGCGCTCCACACGGGTTGACCGGTGCTCGCGTCGAACAGATCGACCCGCACCACCACAACCTGTACCTGATAAGTACGGACGACCGGCACGCTGTTGTACATGCCGTAACCCGTGCCGTAGCGGTTGTAACCACCGCCGTAATACCCGCCGCCATAGCCATAATCATCCTGAACCTGGCGCAAGCGGGTTTCCAGATGCAGGTCGGCGCTGACCAACAGGTCCGCCGGGCGGTTGTCGTGCAGTGGGCGCAAGCCGCGCTGGTCTAGGGCATTGCTGACGACTTCGGCCACCTGCTCCGAATCGGCCCAGGCCGTGCCCGCAGGCAGGCGCCCGTTGAGCCAGGCCCAGCTGCGGTAGCGACCGAAATCCCGCGGCGCCGCCGGGTAGGCGCTGCGGTCGAAAGTGCCGGCGGCCTGGGGCGGTGCCGGTGGCAAGGGATTGGACGTCGCGATGTAAGGGTTGCTGCCCTGACAGGCCCCCAACCCGAGACAGATCGCCAGTAAACCTGAACGACTATTCATTGCGCACTCCGGTCAGATCGGCCGACAGATCCAGTGCAAGTAGCGCCCAAGCCCGGCGAAGCTTGGGTGACGGCGATGAGCCAGTTCCATTTCCAGCAAGTCGAGCAGTTCGGCGCGGGCCTGGAATTCCACCGGCATGTAGTCATGAAAAACCCGCACTCCACTCTGGGTTTCGACCCGCCACAGCCCCTCAAGTTGCGCCGCCAGTTCCCGTGGATCAAGCGGCTGCTGTGGGGTCAGGCTCTGCTTCTCGCCGGCCATGTCGTTCTTGCGCATCTTGCGGAAGTGGCCCTTGAGCAGGTTACGGTAGATCAGCGCATCGCGGTTGTAGAACGCCAGGGACAACCAGCCGTCCGGCTTCGTCAATTGATGCAGTACCGGCAAAATCGCATGGGGTTCGGCCAGCCATTCCAGCACGGCATGACACAGCACCAGGTCGTAGGGTTCGGTGAGCTGACCAAGCAACTCCTGCCACGGCGCCTGAATGAATGTCGCGGTCTGCCCGGCTTCGGCGAAACGCTGGCGAGCACCTTCAAGCATCGGCTCGGCGGGTTCGGCCAGGGTCACCTGGTGACCGCGCTGGGCCAGCCACAACGACATGTGGCCCAGGCCGGCACCGATGTCCAGTACGCGCAACGGGCGGTCCGGCAGGGTTTCGGCCAGGTCGGCCTGCAGCACTGCGAGGCGGATCGCCCCTTTGGCGCCACCGTAGATTTTTTCAGCGAAGCGGGTTGCCAACTGATCGAAATGACGGTCGCTCATCAGCTGAACCGCCGTTCGCTGTCCGCGAGCTTGCTGCGCACCACTTCATTCATGTCCAGCCCCAACTCGCTGCACAGCAGCAGTAAATACAGCACGATGTCGCCGATTTCCTGCCCGGCATGGGCCAGTTTGTCCGCCGGCAACTGGCGCGACTGGTCTTCGGTCAGCCACTGGAAGATTTCCACCAGCTCGGACATTTCCACGCTCGCGGCCATGGCCAGGTTTTTCGGGCTGTGAAATTGCCGCCAGTCATTGCGGTCACGAATGGCGTGCAGGCGTTCGGTCAGTTCAACAAGGTTCATCGGGCTCTCCTGAAGGCGTATAGCTTCAGGGGGATGGCGGGTGAAGGCAAGTGGCAGCGTTGTGCCTGCGTACTTGCGCCATACTCAAAAAAATCGCAGCCTTCGGCAGCTTCTACGGGAACCCGGGAGCACGATCGATAGCCCAAGGCTCGGATCTGGCAACCACGCCACCACTCCATCAGGACGAACACATGCAGGTAGAAAGCTTTTTCGAATGGCTCGGCCAGGCAATCGGTTCAGTCATTCGCTTTATCATCGATGCCCTCAGTGGCCTGTTCAATCTGTTGAGCAACGCCAGCAAAAATTTTGTCGATGGGCTGGCCCAGGCATTGGGCATGGACACTTCGATCATCAGCATCATCACGTTGATCCTCGGGCTGATGCTGCTGTGGGCGGCGATCCGCGCCTTCATGAACGTGTCGATCATCATGGGGATTATCTGGTTGCTGCTGGGGTTGTGGTTGCTGAGCTGGATCATTCACTAAGGCTGCCACACAGGCTCGCTTCCACAATGGATCGATGCAGATTCCGAGTACGTCGCTACAATGCAGGCGCCCCCAAGGAGCCTGCATGTCCAACCTGATTGCCGACTGGCGCGACCGTCCGACCCATCGTCGTGTCTGGGCGCTCGCCGCCCCGATGATTCTCTCGAACATTTCCGTACCGCTGGTGGCGCTGGTCGACAGTACCGTCATCGGTCACCTGCCCTATGCTCATCAGCTCGGCGCCGTCGCGGTGGGCGCCAGTCTGTATACCTTTCTCGCCTGGGCCATGGGCTTTCTGCGCATGGGCTCCACCGGGTTCGCCGCCCAGGCTGCAGGGCGTGGGGATGGCGCTGCGTTGCGGCAGATTTTGCTGCAAGGTCTGTTGTTGGCCATGGGCCTGGCCATTCTGTTGGGGGCGTTGGGCGTGCCGTTGAGCGGGGTCGCGTTGCACTTCATGCAACCGTCGGCGGAGCTGGATCAACTGACCCGCGAGTTTTTCCACACACGGCTGTTCGGCCTGCCGGCGGCGCTGGCCAGTTATGCGCTGGTCGGCTGGTTTCTCGGCACCCAGAATGCCCGGGCTCCGCTGGCGATTCTGCTGAGTACCAACCTGGTCAACATCGCACTCAACCTGTGGTTTGTGCTCGGCCTGGAGTGGGGCGTGGTCGGCGCGGCACGGGCCTCGGTGATCGCCGAGTGGACCGGCGCGCTGATCGGCCTGTTCATGACCCGCAAAGCCCTGCGCGCCTATCCCGGCCATATTGCCTGGGCCGCGCTGGCGTTGTGGCAGAGCTGGCGCCCATTGTTGGCGGTCAACCGCGACATTTTCATCCGCAGCCTGGCGTTGCAGTCGGTGTTCTTCCTGATCACCGTGCAGGGTGCACGACTGGGCGACGCCACGGTCGCCGCCAATGCACTGCTGCTCAACGGCCTGTTGCTGACCGCCCATGCGCTGGATGGTCTGGCCCACGCCGTGGAAGCCCTGTGCGGACACGCCATCGGTGCTCGCGACCGTGATGCCCTGCGCCGCTCACTGGTGGTGGCGTGCGGCTGGTCGCTGGTGGCAAGCCTGGGGTTTGCCTTGCTGTTTCTGTTCGCCGGGCACCTGTTCATCCAGATGCAGACCAACATCCAGAGCGTGCGCGACACCGCCTTCATCTATCTGCCTTACCTCGCCGCGCTGCCGCTGATTGCGGTCTGGAGTTACCTGCTCGACGGCCTGTTCATCGGCGCCACCCGCGCCCGGGAAATGCGCAACGGCATGCTGTTGACGGTGATCCTGCTACTGCCCTTCGCCTGGATGCTGCAAGGCTTGGGCAACCATGGACTGTGGATAACCTTCCTGCTGTTCATGATGCTGCGCAGCCTGACCCTTGGCACATTCGCCTGGTACTTGCGCAAGAACGACGGCTGGTTAAAAGGATAACGAGCGACACACCTTCAACCCGTTCAGGGTTGATCGTTCTGCCACAGGTTGCGCAGGCTATCGAGACGCTCCTGCTGGGTGGTTCCCGATAACGGCTGCCCCGGCACGGCGTCAGGGTGCTGCAAGCGCAGCCATAACCAGCCATCGAGCACCGGGCGCTCACTGAAACCCAGCGCCAGCCCTTCCTGCAGGTGAGCCCACAAGCTGTTGTAGTCGGTGCCGGTGGATCGGCTCCAGCGCCAGGCATGCTGCTCCAGCAGGCAGGTCTGCAAGCTGTCTCGTTGACGCGAGCTGAGGTTTTCTTCGATGGCCAGCCGCCTGACGGCAAGCCGTGGATTGAACAACTGTTGCCAGCCCAGACAGCCAATGGCCCGATCGGCCCAAGTGCCGCCGAACCAGCGTAACTGATCGATCGGACCGAGCCAGCGACTCAGCTCCTGCGCATCGCAGGCATCGAAAAAGTAACTCGCCGTTTGAGGGTTGTAGTAACTCAACAAGGCCCGGTGATGCAGGCTGAAGGTGACGGTGAGCATGCGGCGCAAATGCTCCAGCAGCTGTGATGAAGAGGCGTCGCTGACCAGCAGCAACCCGCTCCATGTGTGTGGCTCACTTGAGTACAGCTCGGCGAGTGCCGGGCATTCGCGAAGGTCGACCAACACTGGCCCGTGCTCACGCAACGGATGAAACTCGGCGCCTTCGAACAGCCAGAACCATCGGACATGAGCAAACTGTTGCCGCAACATCGCACCGGCCTGAGGCACGCCCGGTACATCTAGCAACAGCCATTGCGGGGGCGAGTCGGGCGCCTGAACGGCAATCATGCCGCACCGCTCTGGCCAAGCTGCGTCGCTGCCCGGCAAGTGCATAAGGATTGCGCGCAATGACTGAAACTGCCCCCACCTGGCAGCAGACACAGGAGTACCAAGGGTTCGCTGGATTGCAGCAAGCCCAATAAACCATCAACCGCGCGGCTGGCTTCAGTGGTCGAGGCGGATAGCCGGTCGGCCATGGCTGACTCTGCGCGGGACGGTGCTCCGGGAAGAAATCCGCTGATCAAGGGTTGATCAGGATCACCTTCGATAAAGCTCACCAGCACTTGCGTGCCCTCACTCAAGGGCAGGACACCCGCGCTTTCCAGCTCGCCAGACAACGGCAACCAACAGTGGCTGGGAGCTGAGCCTTCGCCCTGATAAAGCCAGTCAAACTGCACGGCAACCGATCTGCCAGGATCGGGGCGAGATTCACCGACGTCGACTACCCATCCCCTTTGCAGGCTGTGCATCCTGGGTTTCACAACGGGATGAGCCGCAATGAAAGGCACCTCCTGCGTAACGACGCGCAGCTGGTTGCGATACAAAAAATCCGGTTGTTGTCCTCCCTGATGCTCGACATGGGTCACTAGCCAGAGACGATTCCAGTCCGCATATGGATGACCGGACAACGGCATCAGTTGACCGCTGCGCAGCGTCGGCAGGTTCGTCTGCCCCTCGGCAATCTGCCCGCAACCATGAAGCTTGAACTGATGCACTCCCGGTCGTTCGCTCTCATCCTCGAAGCCCCTCTCTTCGCCACGGCGAAACTGCCCCGGACCGTCGCCCAAGACCAGACAATGCCCGCACGTACGGTGCTCGAAGTAGTAATGAAGCCGCTCCTGGGCGCATAGACGCTGGAAAAACTGCAGGTCCGACTCCCGGTACTGCGTGCAGAAATCACGGGACGGGTAATCACCGCTCAAGTCGAAACGACGATCCTTGCCGGCAATGCCGTGCTCCTTGAGAACCTGGGCGAGAATGTCCGGCACCGAGCGATCGCTGAAAATTCGCTGATTGAAGCGCTGGGCCAGGCAAGCAAGCCTGGGGCCCAGACGCACACGACAAAGCCTGGGCTCATTGCCATGGCCGGGTTGAACGAGGCCAAGCAACTGTCCGTGAATACCCTCCCCCTGCGGCCCGAAGTGCAAAAAGGCCGAGCGGTACAGCAGGCTTGCAAGGTCCAGCGTCGGGTCATCGTTCAGCAGATCCACGTCGAACGCAAAAGGCTCGCTGATCGCTTCACTACCGGTAAAGGCCAAGACCTCAAAGGGGTCGGCAAGACCCGCTATATCCAGACGAAATGACGGCTCGTTGACTGAATCGAACATCGGCGATTCTCTACAGGAGGGGCGGCCGGGGATTCTCGCTGAGAGACATGGCCGAGTAGAGTGCCGAAGTACAACTTAGGAAATGACCTACGTGAAAAGAAGACCACATCGCTTGGATTGCTCGGTATGTGGGCTATTTCGCGTGACAAAAGAGAAGCCCCGCACCAGGTCATCTGAAATTTCCGCAACCTACGGAGAAATTTCAGACAACCTGATGGGCGCGGTGCCTTACTTCAAGAAGACAGGTAAGACGAACGGGTCAGGCCCAGACGCAAGGCATCGAGGAACTGGGTGCGCTCGCTGGCGCTGATGCGGGCACTGGCGCACTTGTCGCGGTAGTGGGTCATCAGCTCTTCCGGCGACAAGTGCACGTAACGCAGCATGTCTTCGATGGTGTCGTGGGTTTCGATACCGGCGTGGTAAACGCTGCCGTCAGCATTCTGATAGATGTTCACCGAGTCGGTGTCACCGAACAGGTTGTGCATGTCGCCAAGAATTTCCTGGTAGGCACCGACCAGGAAGATCCCCAGCAGGTAGTCTTCACCCTCGTTCAGACCGTGCACCGGCAGGCTGGTCTCGATGCTCTGCTCGTCGACGTACTGCTTGATCTTGCCGTCGGAGTCGCAGGTCAGATCTTGCAGCACGGCACGGCGCAGCGGCTCTTCGTCGAGACGGTGCAGCGGCAGGATCGGCAGGACCTGGCCGATGGCCCAGGTGTCCGGCAGGCTCTGGAAGACCGAGAAGTTGCAGATGTACTTGTCGGCCAGTTTGTCATTGAGTTCGTCGAGCACCTGACGGTGGGAACGCTGACGGGCCTTCAGCGAGTTGTGCAGGCGGCGGCAAACGGCGAAGTAGCATTGCTCGGCCAGGGCTTTTTGCGCCAGGGTCAGCTTGCCATCGGCGTACTGGGTGGCCACGTCGCTCATGTAGTGCGTGGCGCGCCAGTAGGTCTCGGTGACCATTTCGATGTCGGTCGGGCCGAGCAGGTCAACCAGCCACTGCACGGTTTCCGGCAGTTCTTCCTTGTTGTCGATCTTCGGCACGTCGTCGTTGTGTTTCTCGACGTCGGTCACCTGCACCACCAGCATCGCGTGGTGGGCGGTCAGGGAGCGGCCGCTTTCAGAGAAGATGTTCGGGTGCGGCAGACTCTGCGCGTCGCAGAACTCCTTGAGCATCCCGACCACGACACCGGCGTAATCGTCCATGTCGTAGTTGATCGAACTGGCGTTACGCGAGTGAGTACCGTCGTAGTCCACGCCCAAACCGCCGCCGACGTCGATGTGATCAACCGGCAGGCCAAGGTTGCGCAGTTCGCCGTAGTAACGAATCGCTTCCTTGAAGCCGTGCTGGTAGTCCGCCAGGTTGGCGATCTGCGACCCCATGTGGAAGTGCAGCAGGCGAATGCCCTGGTCCAGGCCAGCGGCACGGAAACGCTCGACCACCGACAGCAGTTGCGCCGCCGACAGGCCGAACTTGGATTTTTCGCCGCCGGTGTCTGCCCACTTGCTCGACGCCAGGGACGACAGACGCACACGCAGGCCGACCTGTGGCTTGACCTTGAGCGACGCCGCTTCTTCGATCACCAGACCGACTTCGGATTCTTTCTCGATCACGATGAACACGTTGTGGCCCAGCTTCTGGCCCATCAGCGCCAGACGGATGAACTCACGGTCCTTGTAACCGTTGCAGACAATGGTGCCGCCCTTCGGCGCCAACGCCAATACCGCCAGCAGCTCAGGCTTGGAGCCGGCTTCCAGACCGATCGATACGTTCTGGGTAGCGATGATGTTCTCGATCACCGCTTCCTGCTGGTTGACCTTGATCGGGTACAGCGCGGTGTACTTGCTCTGGTATTCCAGGCGCTCGATGTTGGCGTCAAACGCACCGGTCAGCTGACGCACGCGGTCTTGCAGGATGTCTGGGAAACGCACCAGCAACGGCAAGGACAAACCGCTTTTGCGCAGTTGGTCGACTTGCTCGAACAGGTCGATAGGCGAACTGGTCGGGCCGTTCGGACGAACTTCGACGCGACCGGCGTCATTGATCGCGAAATACCCGGCCCCCCAATGGCGAATCCCGTAAACACTGCGGCTGTCCGCAACTGTCCATTGGCTGCCATCGTCTTTGCGTGTGCGTCTTACGGACATCGAAGTCCCCTATAAAGAAGTCATAGAGCGTCGCCTTGAGTTCAGGCCGGCGCAGTCTAAAGAATGAAAATGACGTTTCGTCAACGAGGGGGTAGACCTCGCTGACCGCAGTGAGTTTAGAAACCGGTCATGAACAGGCTCTGTGAAAACCATGGAGACGACGCCAGACCAGAATGAAATCAGGACTGGATCAAGCCGCGGGTGGTTTTCACAGAGGCTGCTAGCCGCCGGACTTCTTCGCTTTGAAACCGTGTTTGATCAGCTCAGCCAAGAGTAGCTCGACATGATCGCCCTGGATTTCGATGATCCCGTCTTTCAACGCCCCACCGGTCCCGCAACGTTTCTTCAACGTGGTGGCCAGTTCCTTGAGCGCGTCTTCGGCCAGCGGCACGCCGGTGATGGTCGTCACCGTCTTGCCGCCACGGCCCTTGCTTTCGCGACGCACGCGAGCGATGCCGTCGCCGGCCGGGATAACGGTTTGTTTGCAGATGCAGGCATCCACCGGTTTACTGCATTCCGGGCAATGACGACCTGCGTCGGTGGAAAATACCAGGCCACCAAGGGCGGCGAAGGATGCGGCTTTTTTGGCCACCGGCAATCCTCTTGGGAGGACAAAGACTGATCGCAACCTTGGGCAAGGTTATCGACCGCGAAGCCCCACTCAGGCAGGGGCAGCGCTACTGAGCCGGGCACTGCCGGTTCAGTTTGAAAAGGTCGCGCAGTGTAACGGCAAAAAGCCGACTTGCTAAGAGCCAATCGGCGCCAATTTACAGCTCTTTTGCGACGTCATCCCCTTGGGCGCGAAGATAGCGCTTCAGGGCTGCCAAAGAGTCCGGGCAGTACGGCTTTTGCTGGATTTCCAGCAGGACCTGATCGATCGGGATAAAGCGCGCTTCCAGCACCTCTTCCGGCTGCAGGATCAATGGGCCGTCCCACACCGCCGAAAACGCCGAACACCAAAGCCGATTGCCGGTGTCCTCGAAGAAAAAGTGATCGTGGGCGGTCAGTTCCACACCGCTCACCCCCAGCTCTTCTTCCAGCTCACGGGCCGCCGATTCGGCGTAGGTCTCGGTGGCCAGCACCATGCCGCCGGCCGCCACGTCCCAGTAACCGGGATAAATCGCTTTGCTCAGGGTGCGCCGGTGAACGCACAGCTCGCCGGCAGAATTGAACAGCATGATGTAGGTGCCGCGCCCGATCAGCCCACGTTCACGCAGGTCGGAGCGCACCAAGGCGCCGAGCAGGTTGTCCTGCTCGTCGACCCAGGCGATCTGTTCGGCATCGGAGGCCGCGCGGTGGGCGGCCTCTTTAGCGCTATCTACCATGACTCAGCCCTGATTGAGCAGTTGACGCAAGTCGATCACCGCGGCGTTAGCCCGGGAGATGTAATTGGCCATGACCAGCGAGTGGTTGGCCAGCACACCGA
Source organism: Pseudomonas sp. FP1740 (assembly GCF_030687165.1). Taxonomy (NCBI): domain Bacteria; kingdom Pseudomonadati; phylum Pseudomonadota; class Gammaproteobacteria; order Pseudomonadales; family Pseudomonadaceae; genus Pseudomonas; species Pseudomonas sp. FP1740. The sequence continues at coordinate 701,080 of NZ_CP117461.1, read as the reverse complement.
AGCCGCTGCCGTTGAGGATCATCGGACTCCAGACCGGCTCTTGCGAAGCCTCCAGCTCACGGATGATCTGGCGCACGCTGACCGTAGCGTTTTTCTTCGCCAGCACATCGGCGAAGTCGACTTCGATGGCGCGCAGCAGATGGGACAAGGCCCAGGCCTGACCACGGGCTTCGTAGAACACGTTATCGATCTGCATCCACGGGGTTTCAACGACTTCTTCGTCAACCTGCGGCACCTGGCCGAGCGCCGGGACTTCGGTTTTCAGCGCGGTGTTGAGCTTGACCCGGCCAACGCTGGCCGACAGCCGTTGCGACAGCGAACCCAGACGAGTCCCTACATCACCCAGCCAGTTGTTCAGGTTGTCGGCGCGGGCGTAGAACAGCGCGCTCTTCTGGTCCGGCCCCGACAGGCGTGCCTGATAGCGGCTCAGGGAGTTGATGCCTTCCTGATACTCGGACTCACTGGATGGCAGTACCCAGCTCTTGTTGTCGAAGTTGAAGCGCGGCTCGGCCTTGGCCAGGTCGGCGTCTTCGGCGGACTGCGACTGGGAGCGGGCGAAGTCTTTACGCAGCGCACGGCTCAGGTCGCGGACCTGGACCAGCACGCCATATTCCCAGCTCGGCATGTTGTCCATCCACAGGCCCGGCGGGAAACGGTCGTTGGAAATATAGCCACCCGGTTTGGTCAGCAAGGTACCGGCGACGGTCTTGAGGGTTTCCACCGTGGTGTACCCGACCACCATCTGCTTGCCTTCTTTCTCAGCTGCCATCTGGGCATTCTGCTGAACCGGGAACAGCGCGGGTTCCTGGCTCCAGTACCAGCCCAGCGCGATAGCCACCAACAGGTAAAGGCAAATCAGAGTGGCCAGCGCCCGGCTGAACAACAGGCCACCAAAATAACTGCGGGTGGCTGATTTCGGTTCAGCGGCACGCTCAGGCGCGCTGCCCGTGCGGTTCTTCCAGTCCAGCATGGCGATATCCTTTCAATCACTTGAGTTCATCGGTTCGACTACAACCCTACGCCATCGTGCCTTATTTGCCGCGCATTAAATCCTGCGGGACACAGCGAGCCATACAATGACTGCAATCGAAGCCATCACTATAAATGAAGCACAGCGTTGAGCCTATGCGACCAGTCGGTCGGGAACTGAATGATGTCGCTTTGCAGATTATTGACATAGGACACTCATGCCATCGAAAAGAGGTGCTAGCATAGAGCCACCAGTCGATCTCAGCATGCACCCTAACTAGTAGTCAGGATATGACCGAGCCAGAAGACCCCAGCCGTGAGCGCCTCAAGCACCACTTTGCCCAGCGGGTAATTCATCAGGCACGTCAGATTCTTGAGATATGGCAACGTCTGCAACGCAATGAATGGTCCATCACCGACCTGTCGGAGCTGAGCGAGGCCAATCTGCGCCTGCTGCGCTTTGCCGAACGTTTCGAACAACCGGAACACACCCTGCTGGCCCGTCATATCGGCCAGTCGCTGGAGGCCGTCGACGCCAATCGCGGACGCCTGAGCAGCGGATTGATCACTGACCTCAACCGCCTGATGCAGCGTTTGTCCCGCACCGGCCTGCGCCATGGCGATCAGCTCGAACACACCTTTCTGCCACCGCTGCGCAAGCCGATCTACGTGATGCTGCAGGATCACGACCGGGCCGAACGGCTGGCCAAGCAACTTGAATTCTTCGGGCTCAGCGCCCAAGCCCTCGACAGCGTCGCCGCGTTCCGCGCCTCGATGGTCGAGCGTTTGCCGGCGGCGATCGTGATGGATGTCGACTTCAGCGGCGCCGGCATCGGCCTGAAACTGGCGGCCGAAGCCCAGCAAGGCTTGGAGCAGCCCTTGCCGCTGTTGTTTTTCAGCCTGCACGAAACCGACACCCCGACCCGCCTCGCCGCCGTGCGCGCCGGGGGCCAGGAGTTTCTCACCGGCACCCTCGAAGCCTCGAGCCTGCTGGAAAAGATCGAAGTGCTGACCTGCGTCGCCCAGTACGAACCCTATAAAGTGCTGATCATCGACGACTCCCGCGCCCAGGCCCTGCACACCGAGCGCCTGCTCAACAGCGCCGGGATCGTCACGCGGACCTTGATCGAACCGATCCAGGCCATGGCCGAGCTGGCGGATTTCCAGCCGGACCTGATCATCCTCGACATGTACATGCCGGCCTGCACCGGTACGGAACTGGCCAAGGTGATCCGCCATAACGACCGCTATGTCAGCGTGCCGATCATTTATCTGTCGGCCGAAGACGATCTGGACAAGCAGCTCGACGCCATGAGTGAGGGCGGCGACGACTTCCTGACCAAGCCGATCAAGCCGCGCCACCTGATCACCACCGTACGCAACCGCGCGGCGCGGGCGCGCAATCTGAAAGCGCGGATGGTGCGCGACAGCCTGACTGGCTTGTACAACCACACCCATATCCTGCAGCTGCTCGAAGACTGTTCATTCCGTGCCCGTCGCGAAAACAAGCCGCTGAGCTTTGCGATGCTCGACATCGACCACTTCAAACGGGTCAACGACAGCCACGGCCATCCCATGGGCGACCGGGTGATCAAGAGCCTGGCGCTGTTCCTCAAACAACGGTTGCGCAAGACCGACTTCATCGGCCGTTACGGCGGTGAAGAGTTCGCCATCGTCATGCCGGACACCGATATTGAATCGGCCTACAAGGTGCTCGATGAAATCCGTCAGCGCTTTGCCGAAATTCACTACCCCGCGCAGCCCCAGGACCTCTGGTGCACCTTCAGTGCCGGCATCGTCGAACTGCACGAAGGCTCCGACAGCCTGATGATGGCCACACAGGCAGACGAGGCGCTGTACCGCGCCAAGGACGCCGGACGCAACCGCGTGCAAGCCGCGCGGGAGTCAAAGCAAAGTGCCACTTTTTCATCGGAATCGACCGATTCGGTCATAACGCTGTAACAGAAACGCAATAACTTCAGGCACTTACCATTCTGCCGTTGGTAGTCCGCAATGCGCCTGAAGCTGTTGACCAATCTCAATACCCTCCTTCTGGTCGCCGTGTGCGTGGCCCTCGGCGCTACCCTCTGGTGGTCGCAAAAAGCCCTGGAACGCCCCTATCTGTTGATGGAGCATTACCTGGGCCTGTCCCAGCAGTTTCAAAATGAAGTGGCGCGCAACGTCGAGGATTACCTGGCCAGCGGCGATGCCCTGCGTCTGAGCAGCGCCAGCCAGGCCATCGACAGCCTGCAAAAGGAGCTCGGCGAATTACCTCCGAGCCTGGCCGATACCTTGCGCCCCAGCCTGTCGAACCTGGAGGAGTTCAGCAAGACGGACCTGCTGGCTGCCGGCAAACTCGCCGGCGATCCACAAGCCCTGCTGTTGCAAGCTGAACGCGAGCTCGGTGCCAGCCTCGATCAGCTCAGCCAGTACGCCAACGGCAACGCGGCGTACCTGACGCCTTTGCTCGCAGCGTCCCTGCATCTGAGCAAGTTGTCTTTGGCCCGGGACAAACTGGTCAGCAGCGGGCGCAGTGAACTGGCCGCCGATGTCGAGCGCGAAGTCACCAGCATCCGCGTTCAGGCTGAACAATTGAACACTTTGCCGCTGCTGGGGGTGACTGCCAGCAGTGAATCGAACACCGATGACTTCTCCGCCATGATGGGCCTGGAGAACCCCGAGAAAGCCGTCGCCGAAGACGCCGGCGTCAGCCTCAAGCGTGAACTCAACAGCCTGCTCACCCGCTACCCGACTGAACTGGCACGCACGCGCGAACAGATCCAGAAACGCGCCGACCTCAGCACCGCGACTCACTTGAAAATCACCGCCGTGCAGCAGGCCATCGCCGGGCTGGAACCGGTGGTGCGCGCCCAGCACGGGCAGATCCAGGGTGAAGTGCGGCTGATGCAGGGAGTAATGATCGGGCTGATCCTACTGATCGCCTTGCTTATCGACACCTTGCAGCGCCGCCTGGCCCGAACCCTGACCAATCTGGCACCCGCGCTTTCGACCTGGGCCGAGGGCGACTTCAGTCGCGACATTCAACTGGGTGCGACCAACCGCGAACTGCATGACATTCAAGCTTCGCTCAATCGCTTGCGTGCCTATCTGGTCGACCTGGTGGGGACCATTCGCCTCAATGCCGAGCAAGTCGCCGGCAGCAGCCGGACGCTGGCCGAATTGAGCAATGACCTGCACAGCGGCGCCGAGCATCAGGCCGGCGACACCGCGCTGATCCGCGACTCCCTCGGTGAACTCGAGGCGACGATTCAACAAGTCGCCGGTGATGCCAGCCAGGCCGCGGACGCCAGTCGTCATGCAGGGCTGGCGGTGGAACATGGTCAGAAGGTCATCGGCCTGAGCCTCACCGGGCTGCATGCGCTGGTGGGTGAAGTGCAAGGCAACGCGCAGATGATCGAACATCTGGCCGAAGAGTCGGCGACCATCGGCGGCGTGCTGACGGTAATTCGTTCGATTGCCGACCAGACCAACCTGCTGGCCCTGAACGCCGCCATCGAAGCGGCCCGCGCCGGGGAGATGGGCCGGGGATTTGCGGTGGTGGCCGAAGAGGTTCGTTCACTGGCGCAGCGCACCGCCGGTGCCACCGCCGAGATTCAGACACTGATCGCCGGCCTGCAAACCGCCGCGCGGCAATCGGTCGAAGGCATGCGCGCCCAGGTCGAACACGCCGAAGCCACGGCCAACCAGGCCCAGGCCGCCGACGGTGCGCTGGATAAAATCGTCGGAGCGATCCAGACCATTTCCGACACCGCCGTGCGCATCGCCGATGTCACTGCCCAGCAGAGCGGCGCTGTCAGCGAAATCCGCGATCACAGTGAGCGGATTCATCAATTGGGTGGGGATAACTTGCTGAGGATTGGTGAAGGGCGCAGCCAAGGCGAACATTTACTGACATTGGGTGGGCAGTTGCATACAGCGGTGCAGGCATTTCGGGTTTAAGGGCTCGGGCCTGAACGCTACCAACGAGCAAGATTATCGACACCTGAGTTTTTGTATGAAAACTCCTGTTTATCTATACGGTGCTTTTAGTCATCGTTTTGATGCTAGAGTTTAGCGCTTCAATCAATCGAGCGTGCACAGGAGTGCCCCGTGATAGTTCCAACGTCGCCCCCTGGCGTATCAACGCCCGATACAGGAACTACTCAAAAAACTGCATACACAATCGTCGCCTCCTCCCTGCTAGTTGTATGCTTGGCTTACATCGGCTGGACATGGCTCATGTCTTCCGGCAACCCAGTGCTGACCGATGTAGTACTTAAACTACCCCTTGGCGAAAACGGCTTCATCTACGGCGTCAAAGATGATCGAGGCGGAGCAACAGTACCGTTCAGCTATCGATACTATGTCTATCGCGAACTGACATCCAACGAGCAAATAGCGTCTGAACTCAAGACCGCTGGTCCGTTTTTAGTCACCCGAGATCCAGCCATAAAGGTCGATATCCAAGGTTCAACTATCAATGTATCGACCAACCAGGAAGTCTATGAGTATCACAGCAGCACGCTGTTTCGACATACCAACAGTAACCACTACACCCCTGTAACAATCAACTTGTGTAAACACTCCAGCGATCAACCAACAAAGTAAGCCCGAAGCCTGACTGAAACACCTCCCTGCAGGAGCTGCCGAAGGCTGCGATCATTTGATGTTGATCCTGGCGGCGGATCGAGCGTTGAAGATCAAAGCAAAATATCGCAGCCTTTTGGCAGCGCCTACGGGAGATCGGCGTAGTCGCATACATTGCACACTCAGCTATCATGCCCGCACCTCCAATACGCGAGATTGTCATGCGCCGTTTGCTCTGCCTGCTGTTTTTAGTGCTCGCCCTCCCGGCCTCCGCCGCCGGGTTGCTGGACAGTCGCCCCAGTTCCACCCTGGGTTCGATCAACAACAGCGCCGATTTCCTGCCGGTGCGCGAAGCCTTTCAGTTGGGCCTGGTAGAAAGCACGCCGCAATCGATCAAGCTGCGCTTCGTCGCCACCGAGGGCTATTACCTCTACCGCCATCGTTTCCAGTTCCGCGCCGAGCCGGCTGACGTCGGCCTCGGCGCGGCGCAACTGCCCAAGGGCGAACAGAAGCACGATGAATACTTCGGCGATGTCGAGGTTTACCACGGCATTCTCGACGTAGAACTGCCACGCACCGATTCCCGCGCCTTTACGCTGGCCGTGACCTATCAGGGCTGCGCCGACAAAGGCCTGTGCTACCCGCCCGAAACCGAACGCCTGAGTATTGATGGCAGCGGTGCCACGACCACAGCCTGGGGCTGGCGCGAACTGGCGCTGTTCTTCCTCGCAGGCCTCGGGCTGACCTTCACCCCCTGTGTGCTGCCGATGCTGCCGATCCTCTCCGGGGTAGTCCTGCGCGGGCAGATCGGCGGTTTACGTGGCTTCAACCTGTCGCTGGCTTATGTGCTGCCGATGGCCATCTGTTTCGCCCTGCTGGGTGCCTTGATGGGTATGTTCGGCGCACAGCTTAATCTTCAGGCGCGCTTGCAATCGGCCTGGGTGCTGGTGCCGTTCGCGCTGTTTTTCGCAGTGTTTGCCTTGGCGATGTTCGGGGTGTTCGAACTGAAACTGCCCTACGCCATCAGCAGCCGCCTGGACCGGATCGCCGGGCGCACCGAAGGTGGCTCACTGTGGGGCGCGGCGGTGCTGGGCGTGGTGTCGAGCCTGCTGGTTTCGCCCTGCGTCTCGGCTCCCCTGGCCGGTGCGCTGCTGTACATCAGCGCCAGCGGCGATGCCTTGGGCGGCGGATTGAAACTGTTCATGCTTGGCCTGGGCATGGGCGCGCCGCTGTTGCTGGTGGCGACTGGCGGCGCGGCCTGGTTGCCGAAAAGCGGGCCGTGGCTGATCTACGTGAAAAACGCGATTGGTGTGCTCTTGCTGGGGCTGGCGATCGGTTTGCTCAGCCGAGTATTGCCGGGCCAGATCACCTTACTGTTGATCGGCTTGCTCGCCGGTGGCGTCGGTTTGTTCATGGGCGCGCTGGAGTTCGTCTATAAGCCGCCGAGAAAACGCCTGGGGCAATTGCTGGGGATGTTTCTGCTGTTTTATGCACTGGCCTGTTGGTACGGCGCGTTCAGCGGTCAGTCCGATCCATTCAACCCCATTGGCCAGCCGCGTCTCGTCGCCAGCAACGAGCAGCAAGCGCCAATCGCCAACACCTGGCAAACCATCACCACTCCAGCAGAACTGGATCGCGTCCTCGCCGAAGCCAAATCCTCCGGCACGCCGCTGCTGCTCGACTGGTACGCCGACTGGTGTATCAGTTGCAAAGTCATCGAACACCAAGTGCTCAACGATGCCAATGTCGTCGAACGTCTCAAAGGTTATCGACTGATCCGCTTCGACATCACCGCCAGCAACACCGAACAGCGCGCCCTGCTCGACCGCTACAAGCTGTTCGGCCCTCCCGCGCTGATGTTTTTCGGCAGGGACGGCGTCGAACGCACCGATGTGCGAGTGATCGGCGAGATAAACGCCACGGACTTCGCCGAACGTGTTGCGAAAGCAAATGACCGGATTTAATCACCCGGTCACATATTTCGCGCAAACATCGGCCATCGTGCTGCCTATTGCATAGAACTGGACAGTCACAAAGGCTTTGCGGCATAGTCGCCGGGTTCTGACAATTGCACACAGATAACAAAGGAGCAGCAGATGGCGACCCTATTGGTTTTGCACGGCCCTAACCTGAACCTGCTCGGCACCCGGGAACCGGGCGTCTATGGTGCAACCACCCTGGCACAAATCAACCAGGACCTGGAACAGCGGGCGCGCAATGCCGGCCACCATTTGCTTTACCTGCAAAGCAACGCCGAGTACGAATTGATTGACCGCATCCACGCAGCACGCGGCGAAGGTGTGGACTTCATTCTGATCAATCCAGCAGCTTTTACGCATACAAGTGTCGCATTACGTGACGCGCTGCTGGCGGTGAGCATCCCATTCATCGAAGTGCATTTGTCTAACGTGCACAAACGCGAACCTTTCCGCCATCACTCTTACTTCTCCGATGTAGCGGTGGGAGTGATCTGCGGCCTTGGCGCCAGCGGTTATCGACTGGCCCTGGAGGCCGCACTAGAGCAGCTTGAAAGACAGGCAACGGCTTGAACAACAAGCGTTAAACGCCCCTGACCGACCCTTGGGAGTTGATGATTCATGGATATCCGTAAAGTTAAGAAACTGATCGAATTGCTGGAAGAGTCCGGCATCGACGAGCTTGAGATCAAGGAAGGCGAAGAGTCCGTACGCATCAGCCGTCACAGCAAGACGCCGGCTCAGCAGTACTATGCACCGGCTCCGATGCATGCACCGGCACCGGCACCAGTTGCTGCCGCCGCTCCGGTTGCTGCCGCTGCGCCTGCGGCTCCAGCTGCACCTACGCTGAACGGCTCCGTTGCCCGTTCGCCGATGGTCGGTACTTTCTATCGCAAATCTTCGCCGTCCTCGCCGTCCTTCGTTGAAGTTGGCCAGACCGTGAAGAAAGGCGACACCCTGTGCATCGTCGAAGCCATGAAGATGATGAACCACATCGAAGCTGAAGCCAGCGGTGTGATCGAATCCATCCTCGTCGAAGACGGCCAGCCGGTTGAGTACGACCAACCGCTGTTCACCATCGTTTGAATCGCGGAGAGCCTTTGATGACTGCGAAGTTGGAAAAAGTTCTGATCGCCAACCGCGGTGAGATCGCCCTGCGGATTCTGCGTGCCTGCAAGGAAATGGGCATCAAGACCGTCGCCGTTTACTCCAAGGCCGACAAAGAGCTGATGCACCTGGGCCTGGCAGACGAATCCGTCTGCATCGGTCCGGCCTCCGCCGCTCACTCCTACCTGCACATTCCGGCCATCATCGCCGCCGCTGAAGTGACCGGCGCAACCGCCATTCACCCAGGCTACGGTTTCCTCGCGGAAAACGCCGACTTTGCCGAACAGGTCGAGAACTCCGGTTTCGCGTTCATTGGCCCGAAAGCCGATACCATCCGCCTGATGGGCGACAAGGTATCGGCCAAGCACGCCATGATCGCCGCTGGCGTTCCAACCGTCCCGGGCTCCGACGGCCCACTGCCTGAAGACGAAGAAACCGCTCTGCGCATTGGTCGCGAAGTCGGTTACCCGGTGATCATCAAAGCCGCTGGTGGCGGTGGTGGTCGTGGCATGCGCGTGGTGCACAAAGAAGAAGACCTGATCTCCTCGGCGAAACTGACCCGCTCCGAAGCGGGCGCAGCGTTCGGCAACCCGATGGTCTATCTGGAAAAATTCCTGACCAACCCACGCCACGTGGAAGTTCAGGTACTTTCCGACGGTCAGGGCCACGCCATCCATCTGGGCGACCGCGACTGCTCGCTGCAACGTCGTCACCAGAAGGTTCTTGAAGAAGCGCCGGCACCGGGCATCGACGAGAACGCGCGCGAGGAAGTCCTCGCCCGCTGCGTCAAGGCTTGCATCGACATCGGCTACCGTGGCGCCGGTACTTTCGAGTTCCTGTACGAGAATGGCCGCTTCTACTTCATCGAGATGAACACTCGTGTCCAGGTAGAGCACCCGGTATCGGAAATGGTCACCGGCATCGACATCGTCAAGGAGATGCTCAGCATCGCCGCCGGCAACAAGCTGTCGTTCACCCAGGATGACGTGGTCATCCGCGGTCACGCGCTGGAATGCCGGATCAACGCCGAAGACCCGAAAACGTTCATGCCGAGCCCAGGCACGGTCAAGCATTTCCACGCACCAGGCGGCAACGGCGTTCGCGTCGATTCGCACCTGTACAGTGGCTATGCCGTTCCGCCGAACTACGACTCGTTGATCGGCAAGCTGATCACCTACGGCGCAACCCGTGACGAAGCCATGGCGCGCATGCGCAATGCGCTGGACGAAATCGTTGTCGACGGGATCAAGACCAACATCCCGCTGCACCGTGATCTGACCCGTGACGAAGGCTTCTGCAAAGGGGGAGTGAACATTCACTACCTCGAGCACAAGCTGGCCGGCGACAAGCACTAAGCTTCAGCCGGAACATGACAAGGCCGCCTTCGGGCGGCTTTGTTGTTTCTGGAGATCCCGCCCAGAAACCTTGTGGCGAGGAAGCTTGCTCCCGCTCGGTTGCGCAGCAGCCACAAGACCATTCATCCGAGTTGTGTCAGACAGAGCCATATCTGCCATTCTGGGACCGCTTCGCGCTCCAGCGGGAGCAAGCTCCCTCGCCACAGAGACCGACGTCTCCGCTATTGGATGGCAACCCGGTCGTCTTCTGCCGCGCGCTCGCGTAAACTTGCGCGCTTCTCGCAGCCCGCTAGGCTGCAATCTATATTTTTCAAAGGTGCCCGCCATGCCTTGGCTGCAAGTCCGTCTCGCCATCAGCCCAGAACAAGCCGAAACCTACGAAGACGCTTTCCTTGAAGTGGGCGCCGTGTCGGTGACCTTCATGGACGCCGAAGATCAGCCGATCTTCGAGCCGGAACTCAACACCACCCCGCTGTGGTCGCACACACACCTGCTGGCCTTGTTCGAAGGCGGCACTGACGCCGCCAGCGTGCTGGCCCACCTCGAGTTGCTGACCGGCAGCCCGCTGCCCGAGCATCACAGCGAAGTGATCGAAGACCAGGACTGGGAACGCAGCTGGATGGATGGCTTCCAGCCGATGCGTTTCGGTCAGCGCCTGTGGATTGTCCCGAGCTGGCACGCCGCCCCAGAGCCTGACGCGGTGAACCTGCTGCTGGACCCGGGCCTGGCGTTCGGCACCGGCACTCACCCGACCACCGCGCTGTGCCTGGAATGGCTCGACGGCCAGGACCTGAAAGACTGCAACGTGCTGGATTTCGGCTGCGGCTCGGGGATTCTGGCGATTGCCGCCCTACTACTGGGCGCCAAGCAAGCCGTCGGTACCGATATCGACGTGCAGGCCCTGGAGGCCTCCCGCGACAACGCCGGACGCAACAACATTGCCGACGAGCTGTTCCCGCTCTATCTACCGGAAGATTTGCCGCAGGTTCAAGCCGACGTACTGGTCGCCAATATCCTCGCCGGCCCGCTGGTTTCCCTCGCTCCGCAACTGTCCAGCCTGGTCAAGCCCGGCGGTCGCCTGGCGCTGTCGGGCATCCTCGCCGAACAGGGCGAAGAAGTCGCCGCCGCCTACGCTCGCGACTTCGATCTGGACCCAATCGCCAATCGCGACGGCTGGGTACGCATCACTGGCCGTCGGCGCTAGAATGAGCGCCTGCATAAACCGGATTGCCGCATGACCGATAGCTTCGTCACCCAGTGCCCGCATTGCCAAACCAGCTTCCGCGTCAGCCATGCACAGTTGAGCGTGGCCCGTGGGGTGGTTCGTTGCGGCTCCTGCTTGCAGGTGTTCAACGCCGCCAGGCAGCTGCTTGAGCAGCGTGCCGGCAAGGAAGCGGTAAAACCGGTTGCATCGGCGCCCATAGAGCCGCCAGTGCAGCGGGCCATCAGCCAAAAGCAATGGACCGCGGCCGAAATGGACCTGGACAGCCTGGACCTGGACGAAGAACTCGCCCGACTCGAACAGCGGGAGATCCAGCCGACGACGGAGTTCGGTCGCTCCCGCGAAGACAGCCTCAGCGCTCGTCGCGACAGCACCGAACACGACGAAGCCCCTTGGCCCGACAGCCTCTTCAGTGAGTCGGCCGCCGATCGTGCGCAAACCGCCGACGCGCAGACACCAGCACCGATGGTCGAACCGACGATCGAGCCAAGCAAACACTCGCGCACCGAGCCTTCGCTGTCCATGGAGCCCGTGCCGCTGGACGATGAGCCCGAGATACAGCAGCTGCGCCTGCACGACCCGCTCGACGCCCCGATCCCTTTTGGCAGCCTGTCGGCGAAAACCGATGACGACGAGATCGACGATGACCTGCCCTCCGTCGAGCCCCTGCGCAAGCGACGCGAACGCAGCGAACCGGCCATGCGCACTGAAGTGCTGCAGGACCTGACCGACGACCCGTTGCAACTGGACTGGCAAAAACGCCGCTCCCCCTGGGGTCGGCGCTTTTTCTGGCTGCTGCTGATCCTGCTCGGCGCCGCCGGCCTCGTTGGCCAGTACGTCGCCTACCACTTCGACGAACTGGCGCGCCAGGACCAATATCGTCCGTGGTTCCAGCAACTGTGCCCGCACATCGGCTGCACAGTGCCGTCCAAGGTCGACATCGCGAAAGTCAAAAGCAGCAATCTGGTGGTCCGCAGCCACCCGGACTTCAATGGGGCACTGGTGGTCGATGCCATCATTTATAACCGTGCGCCCTTCTCCCAGCCGTTCCCGCTGCTGGAGCTGCGTTTTGCCGACCTTAACGGCCACCTGATCGCCAGCCGTCGCTTCAAGCCCGGCGAGTACCTCAACGGCGATCTCGAAGGCCTGGCCGAAATGCCGCCGCAAACGCCGATCCACATCGCACTGGACATTCTCGACCCAGGCCCCAAAGCGGTGAACTACAGCCTGAGCTTCCATTCGCCCGAGTGAAACACTCAAGCGTTGCAGGCTTGACGGCGGTTTCCTGACTTTGACCGTTCAAACCAAACCGCTGGCGATAACGAATTAGTTGTTCAGATTTTGTTCAATTCAGCCTTTATCCAGTCATCGAGAGCGGGTATCATGCCAACCCTTTTTCGAACTCTCATGATCCGGCCCCACAACAGGGAAGTCCTATGTCGGCGGTACGCATCGGTCCATATACATTGCACAACGGCTTGATCCTCGCCCCCATGGCGGGCGTCACCGACCAGCCCTTTCGTCAGCTGTGCAAACGATTGGGCGCAGGACTTGTAGTCTCGGAAATGGTCACCAGCGACATGAGCTTGTGGAACACCCGCAAATCGCGGATGCGCATGATCCACGAAGGCGATCCCGAGCCCCGCTCGGTACAGATCGCCGGCGGAGATGCGCAGATGCTGGCGGATGCGGCCCGAGCCAACGTCGAGCTGGGCGCACAGATTATTGACATCAACATGGGCTGTCCGGCAAAGAAGGTCTGCAACAAGGCCGCCGGCTCCGCACTGTTGAAAGATGAAGCATTGGTGACCGAGATCCTGCAGGCCGTGGTGGCTGCGGTCGATGTGCCGGTCACCCTGAAGATCCGCACCGGCTGGGACCGGGCGAACAAGAACGGTCTGACGGTGGCGAAGATCGCCGAACAGGCAGGCATCACGGCGTTGGCCGTACATGGCCGCACGCGTGCCGACCTGTACACCGGGGAAGCTGAGTACGACACCATTGCCGCGATCAAGCAGGCGGTGTCGATTCCGGTCTTCGCCAATGGCGATATCGATTCGCCCGAGAAAGCCCGGTATGTGCTCGACGCGACCGGTGCCGACGGCCTGTTGGTGGGTCGGGCTGCCCAGGGGCAGCCATGGATTTTTCGTGAGATCGACCATTATCTGCGTACCGGCGAAAAACTCCCGGCACCGGAACTGATCGAGGTGGAATGTATTCTGCTTGAGCATCTGGCCGCGCTGCATGCCTTCTATGGCGCCGTCATGGGCGTGCGCATAGCTCGCAAGCATGTGGGCTGGTATCTCGCAACCTTGCCGGGCGCCAGGGAGTTTCGCGCCCACTTCAATCGTTTGGAAGATACGGAAGCACAATGCGCCTACGTTCGAGGCTTCTTCGCCGAACGTTACAAGAGCCTGACAGGGGACGGAGAAGGGGTGGCCGCATGACGATGATGACCGAGACTTTAGTGAGTGGAACAACACCCGTGAGCGACAACGTGAATTTGAAACAGCACCTCAATACACCGAGCGAAGAAGGTCAGACCCTTCGCGGGAGTGTCGAGAAGGCGCTGCACAATTATTTCGCCCACCTTGAGGGCGCTGCCGTCACGGATGTGTACAACCTGGTGCTCTCCGAAGTCGAGGCTCCCCTGCTCGAATGCGTGATGAACTACGTCAAGGGTAACCAGACCAAGGCCAGTGAGCTGCTCGGACTGAACCGGGGCACCCTGCGCAAGAAACTCAAGCAGTACGATTTGCTGTAAGCATTCAATCAAACCAGAAAGGCGCCCGCGTAAAACCGGTCGCCTTTTTTGCTGACTCCTTTGCTTTTGATGGAAATTGAGATGACCGACCAGACTACCCGCCTGCCGATCCGCCGCGCCTTGATCAGCGTTTCCGACAAGACCGGGATCCTTGAATTCGCCAAAGAGCTCGAAGCCCAGGGCGTAGAGATCCTCTCCACCGGCGGGACGTTCAAGCTGCTGCGCGATAACGGTGTTGCCGCAGTGGAAGTCGCGGATTACACCGGTTTCGCAGAAATGATGGACGGCCGGGTGAAAACCCTGCACCCGAAAATCCACGGCGGGATCCTCGGTCGTCGCGGTATCGACGACGCCATCATGAGCGAGCACGGCATCAAGCCGATCGATCTGGTAGCGGTCAACCTGTACCCGTTCGAAGCCACCATCAACAAGCCAGGCTGCGACCTGCCGACTGCTATCGAGAACATCGACATCGGCGGCCCGACCATGGTCCGTTCGGCAGCAAAAAACCACAAAGACGTGGCCATCGTGGTGAATGCCAGCGATTACGCCAACGTTCTGGAAAGCCTCAAGGCCGGCGGCCTGACCTACGCTCAGCGTTTCGACCTGATGCTCAAGGCCTTCGAACACACCGCCGCCTACGACGGCATGATCGCCAACTACATGGGCACCGTGAACCAGGCGGCTGAAACCCTCTCGACCTCCGGCCGCAGCGAATTCCCGCGCACCTTCAACAGCCAGTTCATCAAGGCTCAGGAAATGCGCTACGGCGAGAACCCGCACCAGAGCGCGGCGTTCTACGTTGAAGCCAAGCCTGCCGAAGTCGGCATCGCCACCGCGACCCAACTGCAAGGCAAGGAGCTGTCGTACAACAACGTGGCCGACACCGACGCCGCGCTGGAATGCGTGAAGAGCTTCGTCAAGCCGGCCTGCGTGATCGTCAAGCACGCCAACCCGTGCGGCGTGGCCGTGAGCCCGGACGCCGAAGGCGGCATCCGTCAGGCCTACGAACTGGCCTATGCCACCGACACCGAGTCGGCGTTCGGCGGCATCATCGCCTTCAACCGCGAGCTGGATGCTGAAACCGCCAAGGCTATCGTCGAGCGGCAGTTCGTCGAAGTGATCATCGCCCCAAGCGTCAGCGAAGAAGCCCGCGCCATCGTGGCAGCCAAAGCCAACGTACGCCTGCTGGCCTGCGGCGAGTGGTCGGCTGACCGCGTTCCGGCCTGGGACTACAAACGCGTCAACGGCGGTTTGCTGGTACAGAGCCGCGACATCGGCATGATCGGCAGCGAAGACCTGAAAGTGGTGACCAAGCGCGCGCCAACCGAGCAGGAAATCAACGACCTGATCTTCGCCTGGAAAGTCGCCAAGTACGTCAAGTCCAACGCCATCGTCTACGCCAAGAACCGTCAGACCATCGGTGTCGGCGCCGGCCAGATGAGCCGCGTGAACTCCGCGCGCATCGCCGCGATCAAGGCTGAACATGCCGGCTTGCAAGTGCAGGGCGCGGTCATGGCGTCGGATGCATTCTTCCCGTTCCGTGATGGCATCGACAACGCGGCCAAGGTCGGTATCACTGCGGTGATCCAGCCAGGTGGCTCGATGCGTGACAGCGAAGTGATTGCAGCCGCCGACGAAGCAGGCATCGCGATGGTGTTCACCGGCATGCGCCACTTCCGTCACTAATAAGACAACGGCCGCACTGAACCCGGTATCTGCTGCGTTGGAGCCGACCTCGATGATGCTCATTGCCAAAAGGCAACTCCGCTCATCGAGGTCGACTCCGCCTTGCATCTACCGGCTTCATTGCGACCTCCTACGGCGTGAAGCGCTTTAGGTTCCAAAACAGAATTAGCGTCATCCGAGGTTTTTGAAATGAATGTTTTGATCATTGGCAGCGGTGGCCGTGAACACGCCCTGGCCTGGAAAGTGGCTCAGGATCCGCGCGTGCAGAAAGTGTTCGTTGCCCCGGGCAACGCAGGCACCGCCATTGAAGCCAAGTGCGAGAACGTCGCCATCGACGTGCTCGCCCTCGAGCAGCTTGCAGATTTCGCGGAGAAAAACGTTTCCCTCACCATCGTCGGCCCGGAAGTGCCGCTGGTTGCAGGCGTTGTCGATCTGTTCCGCTCCCGTGGCCTGGATTGCTTCGGCCCGACCGCGGGTGCCGCGCAACTGGAAGGTTCGAAAGCCTTCACCAAGGATTTCCTGGCGCGTCACAAGATCCCGACCGCCGACTACCAGAACTTCACCGAGATAGAGCCGGCCCTGGCTTATCTGCGTGAAAAAGGCGCACCGATCGTGATCAAGGCCGACGGCCTGGCCGCCGGCAAAGGCGTGATCGTGGCCATGACCCTGGCCGAAGCTGAAGACGCGGTGCGCGACATGCTCGCTGGCAACGCGTTTGGCGATGCCGGTTCCCGCGTGGTCATCGAGGAGTTCCTGGACGGCGAAGAAGCCAGCTTCATCGTCATGGTCGACGGCAAGAACGTGCTGCCGATGGCCACCAGCCAGGACCACAAACGCGTCGGCGACGGCGACACCGGTCCGAACACCGGCGGTATGGGCGCCTACTCCCCGGCACCGGTCGTCACCGCCGAAGTCCATCAGCGGGTCATGGACCTGGTGATCTGGCCAACCGTGCGCGGCATGGCCGAGGAAGGCAACGTCTACACCGGTTTCCTCTATGCCGGCTTGATGATCGACAAGGCTGGTAACCCAAAAGTTATCGAGTTCAACTGCCGTTTCGGCGATCCTGAGACCCAACCGGTGATGCTGCGCTTGCAGTCGAGCCTGGTGTTGCTGGTCGAAGCGGCCCTGGCGCAAGCGCTGGACAAGGTCGAAGCACAGTGGGATCCACGTCCGAGCGTCGGCGTCGTATTGGCCGCTGGCGGTTACCCGGGTGACTACGCCAAAGGCGTTGCCATCAACGGTCTGGATGCAGCCGCGGCACTGGAAGGCAAAGTCTTCCACGCCGGCACTGCACTCAAGGACGGCCAGGTGGTGACGGCCGGTGGTCGGGTACTGTGCGCAACCGCCATGGGCACCAGCGTCGACGCAGCCCAGCAGCAGGCTTACAAACTGGCGGCTAAAATCGACTGGGAAGGCTGCTTCTATCGTAAGGACATTGGCTACCGTGCCATTGCCCGCGAGCGTGGCGAAAATCAGGAATAAGCCATCCATTCGGCCAGGCAAGGGCTTGCAGCCCTTGCCGGACTATTCCGGCGCCGCGCATAGTTATATTCTGGCATCAACCTACGAAGGGATTTCGCCGTGCGCTGGCTCAGGATTGCCATAGGCTTCACCGTCACTCTGCTGACCTTGCTCTGCATGCTCCCGGCCCAGGCCTCGCAAGGCAGTGGCTGGGCGGTATTGCTCGACGAACAGGGCGATCTACAGCTGAGCGACATCCGCTCCGGCCGCTACACCAATCAATTCAGCCCCGTCGAACTCGACCGCCTCACCGCGGCCGGGCCTGACGGTGCGCTGTGGCTGCGTTTCAGGCTGGCCCCCGGCAAACACGAACAGTTGCTGAGGGTGTTCGCCCCCGACCTGTCGCACCTCAATCTGTATGTGCTCGACGGCGACCAGCTGATCGATCAATTGAATACCGGCACCGGGCAGCCTCAGGCTGAGCGCCCCCTGCCCGGCAACGACTTCATGTTGCCGCTGCCACAAAGCGACAAAACCCTCGACGTCTATATGAGACTGGTCTCCGAACACCAGTTTCGGCCTTACATCACCCTGCAATCGGCGGTCATGAGTGCAGCCACTCAGAACCAGACGTTGATCTACGGTCTGCTCTTTGGCTGTCTCGGGATGCTGATCCTGCATAACCTGACCCGCTACACCTACACCCGCTCGCGCAGCAGCCTCTGGCTGGCAGCGTGCGAAGGGTTGCTGCTGCTCAGCCTGGTGCTGCTGCTGAACCTGGCCCGACCATGGCTGCCGAACTGGTCCGTCGTACAAACACCCGGGGCCTATCTTGCCTTGCTGCTGACCGCACCTTGCGGCCTGATGTTCGCCTACCGCTTCTTCGCCCCGCTCGGCCCACATCCGCTGAACAAGCTGCTGCTGGGGGACATCCTGTTCATCGTGGCCTGCGGCCTGCTGCTGTTGTTCGTCAACACCCTGCCGCTGAACCTGATCACGTACGCACTGGTTGCCCTGGCCGGCCTGAGCATGTTGTTCGTCAGCGCCCATCACTGGCAAAAAGGTTATCGCCCGGCTCGCCTGTTCGTGGCGGCCATGGTGGTGTTCAACCTTGGCACGTTGATTATCCTGCCGGCGCTGCAGGGGCTGACCCTTGTCGCCCCGCAAGGCCTGATCATCACCCTGCTGGTGTTTATCTGTATCAGTGGCCTGTTGATGAGTGTGGCCCTGGGCGAGCGACAGCGTAGCATCACTGAAGACCGTTTCAGCGTCAGTCGCGACCTGGCTGCCAGCAATGCCGAAATAAACGCCAAGGCCGAATTCCTGGCGAAAATCAGCCACGAAATCCGCACCCCGATGAATGGTGTGCTGGGCATGACCGAACTGCTGCTGGGCACACCGCTGTCGGTCAAGCAGCGCGACTATGTGCAAACCATCCATAGCGCCGGCAACGAACTGCTGACGCTGATCAACGAAATTCTCGACATCTCCAAGCTCGAGTCCGGACAGATCGAGCTGGACGATGTGCAGTTCGACCTCAATGCCCTGATCGAAGACTGCCTGAGCATCTTCCGCGCCAAGGCCGAACAACAAAACATCGAGTTGATCAGTTTTATCCAGCCACAGGTACCGCGCGTCATCAGCGGTGATCCGACGCGCCTGCGCCAGACCCTGCTGAGCCTTCTGGAAAACGCCCTGAAGAAAACCGACGAAGGCGAGATTCTGATCGTCGTCGCCCTGGATGAACGCAGCGCCAAACCGCGGCTGCGCATCGCCGTGCAGGACAGCGGCCAGCCGATGGAGGCTGAAGAACGCGACGCACTGATGCACGCCGAGCTGCACAGCAAGCATTTCCTCTCGGCCACCAGCCTGGGGGGCAATCTGGGGCTGGTGATTGCTCGTCAGCTGATCCGTTTGATGCAGGGCGAATTCGGCATCAAGAGCGGCGCCAACCAGGGCAGCACATTGTGGCTGACCCTGCCACTGGACCCGGACCGTCTCGAGCATCCGACCTCGGACCTGGACAGTCCGTTGCAAGGCGCACGCGTACTGGTCGTGGACGACAACGACACCTGTCGCAAGGTGCTGGTGCAGCAGTGCAGCGCCTGGGGCCTGAACGTCAGCGCCGTACCGTCCGGCAAGGAGGCCCTGGCGCTGCTGCGCACCAAGGCCCACCTGCGCGATTATTTCGACGTGGTCCTGCTGGACCAGAACATGCCTGGTATGACCGGCATGCAACTGGCCGCCAAGATCAAGGAAGACCCGAGCCTGAACCACGATATTCTGCTGATCATGCTCACCGGCATCAGCAACGCGCCGAGCAAGATCATCGCGCGCAACTCCGGGATCAAGCGCATCCTCGCCAAGCCAGTGGCCGGCTACACCCTCAAGACCACCCTGGCGGACGAACTGAACCAGCGCAACAACGGCCCGGCGACCTCGCAGCACCTGCCCACCGGCCCTACCCTTCCGGTCAAGGTACCCAGCGACTTCCGCATCCTGGTGGCCGAAGACAACAGCATCTCGACCAAGGTCATCCGCGGCATGCTGGGCAAGCTCAACCTGCAACCGGATACCGCCAGCAATGGCGAAGAAGCCTTGGTGGCAATGAAGGCCCAGCGTTACGACCTGGTGCTGATGGACTGCGAAATGCCAATCCTTGACGGCTTCTCCGCCACCCAGCAATTGCGTGCCTGGGAAGTCGGCAACCAGCGGATTCGCACCCCCGTGGTGGCGTTGACCGCGCACATCCTCGCCGAGCACAAAGAGCGCGCGCGTCAGGCCGGCATGGACGGGCACATGGCCAAACCAGTCGAGCTGTCGCAGTTGCGCGACTTGATCGAGCATTGGGTTGCCCAGCGCGATCATCAAAATCGTACGGCTTCGACGTTCTGAGCAATCTCCCGTCGCGCGCCGACAACTTTCTAAACCGGCTGATAGACTCCGCTCCAACAATCTCCTGCCGCGAGCCGACATTATGCTCCACGTGTTATTCAGCGTTTATCTGAAGATGCTGGTGCTCTACAGCCCGTTCTTCGTGTTGTCCTGTTTCATCAGTCTGAGCCGCGGTTATTCGCGCAAGGAACAACGTCGCCTGGCCTGGAAAGTGGCAATTGCCACACTGGTTTCCAGCGTCTTGCTGTACCTGTTCGGGAGGGTGATATTTGACGTGTTCGGCATTACCGTGGATGCATTTCGTATCGGCGCCGGCAGCGTGCTATTCATCTCGGCGCTGGGCATGGCCCAGGGCAAGTCGGTGGTGCAGACCGATAACGTGCAGCAGGACGTGACCATCGTCCCGCTGACCATCCCCCTGACCGTCGGCCCGGGCACCATCGGTGCGCTGTTGGTGATGGGTGTCAGCCAACCGCACTGGGACGACAAACTCACCGCGATCCTCAGCATTGCCCTGGCCAGTTTCACGGTGGGGGTGGTGCTTTACTTGTCGAACCGCATCGAGCGGATTCTCGGCGACCAGGGCCTGCAGATCGTCAGTCGTTTGATGGGACTTTTTGTCTGTGCACTGGCGGCACAGATCATCTTCACCGGTGTGAAAGGCTATCTGGTGCCCTGAGAGGCGCACAACTCCGTCATCCCATGAACGCACCGACCCAATCATGCCAAAGGCCGCGAACGGAATCGTTCGCGGCCTTTTTTTCATGAGACCCGCTGCAGTCGCCGCTTAACCTGCGACTGCCGGCTCCGCCAACAGCTCCTGCAACGTTGCACTGCCGGCTTTTCCTTTCCTGTCGCGCAACCGCGCCACGAACATCGATACCGGATGTGATTGCAGCTTTTCAAACGCAAGGAACACATCACCGCGCAATGCCGGGTCGGCGGAACATACATCGCGAAAGATCAGACTGTGCTCACTGTCCGGGTCAACGATAACCAGATGTTCCTGAACAATCTCGAACAGCAATCTTTGCGGATCATCGAAGGCCCAGATCAATTTGCCTGGAATGGCTGGCACTTCACCCAGTGCGTGCCGGCAGTCGACGATGACTGAGTCGAGCCTCAGCCAGACAGCCTTCGTCAGGTGACAAGTCACGGCGCCCTGCCCCAATCGCAGAATCAACGTATTGACGTCATCGGGAATCAGCGGCAGGAGATCACCCAAGGTCTTTTCTCCTTCGACAACCAGCACTTCGGCGTTGCGCTGGACATAATCGAAGGGCCCGATGCTTCGCCTGTCCGGATACACACGCACCCGTCCTTCCCGGGCCTCATGCAGCAACACATTGACCTGGCCTTGAGTGCCCAGCAGCGCATAGTCCGCGGGTAGATCCTTACCGGTAATCCGGATCAGCCGGGCGCTTTGGACGGCATACCACTGCAAGCTGTCGGGTTCGGACTCCACAGATACAAATTCGCCATGCTCTTCCGTTTCCAGTAACGCCTGGAGATCTTCGATCAAGTGGTCGCCATGGGCGCTCACCCAGTCGTGGCTGACGCCGGTGATGATCTCAACCTCTTGATGGCGCAGCTCCAGCAATACACCGTCAACGGTTGTCCCACGCAAGCCGGCGCCCTCGATGGTCACGTCGGCAAAACGCCAATCCGCCCACCTTTGTTGATGAGCCGGCAACCTGTCGTTCAGCAACAGTCGCGAGCCCGTGCCGAATGCCTGATCAAGTTGCTGCGGATCGATGAACATCTGACTCCAGATTTCACCGCTGGACAGATCGAACAGCCAGACCGCCTGATTGTCCGGGGTAACGCCAAGCAGGCGAATTTCCTTGTCGAGTCCCGGATCGCACAGCACCAAGCGGTTATTCACATACCAGGCACACACGTTGCCGTTATCGGCGAAATTGCGCAGGCCGACAATGGCAATATTGTTGCCCGGGTAACGCTCGGCAATCGGCTCCAGCGCCTGCCACCACTGGGCGCGACCCTTGAGCCACTGCTCGCTCAGTCCGCCCAGCTGCACCTCGCCTTGCGCGCTCAGGTTGAAAAACATCCCGTCCTCATCGAGTGCCACATAGCCGCTCTCGACGGCCACGACTTGCTTGAGCCCGGCGGGTTGCACCCATTGGTGGGCCCATTGTCCCTTGCCCTCTGTCACGGTCCGTTGCAGTCGGCAAAGGGTCTGGGCGAGCCGGTCGTAGATGAAGAATATGTCGCTGTCGTCGGCCATCGGCAACAGCACCAGATCGTTCAGGTGCTTGATCGAATCGGCCCAGCCACGCGTGTGTTGAGGCCGGGGCAGGGGATGAATGAGCAACTGATCGCGACTGCGAACCCACGCCATGTCTCGCCGATCCGGGTCAAACTTCCAGCAGATCGAAACGTAAGGCGCCGGCTGCCAGTCGACCGTTGTAAAGCCGTCCCGCTCAGGAACAGGATTGAAAGACACATACTTGCCAAACACCGATGACCAGTCGGCCAGCGTTTCGCTGGCAAACACCAACGCCTGCAGTTCCCGCGCCATATCGTGAGTCACGGAACTCAACAGCAATCGACCTTCATGAATCAGGTAACGGTACTGCCTGGCAGCCTGATTGCCCGTGACGTACTCCTGCACGATATGAATCACACCATGAGCATCCGCTTCGATACTGCGAATGGAGCCTTTGCTGTCCTCTAGCAGTAAGCGATAACGATTCTTGAGCAAGCCTGTGGCGGCATCGACTTGCCAGATCTGGTGGCCCTCCGGTTGGTAGAAATAAGCAGAACCCTCGACCACCATCGACAGCTGCGCCTCGTCGGCCTCAAGGACGGTCTCGTTGCGGATATACAGGAAACGATCTTCAGCGCAGTCATACCAGGCATTGGTGTAACGGGGCTCGTCCGGCGCCTCGAATGGAATCAGGTAACGATGGATCCGCGTGTACGGCAATACCAGTCGATGCTCCTGCGCGAGGCCTTTGTAGTGCGCCAGCAATGCCTGTTCATCGAGTCCTTCAGGCGCTGTCTGCTGGAGAATGTCCAATTGGCGTTTGCCAGGATCAACGCTGAACAACTGTTGATCCGCCACCCGGATCAGCACCTCATGACGACCTTTACCGGAAATTTTCACATGGACAGTACCGATGTACAGTTCGCCGTAAGGCTCGACGCGGATATCACTTTCACTCGCCCAGCTTGCCTGCAACACCCAGCGGCATTGCTTCAGGCTTGGAGAGACAAGACGGATACTTGCGCCGGGATTGAGCATCAATGAACAGCTCCCCCCCGCGCCTGTCAGCTCATACGACAGCTTGCCGTGCCAGGCATCCGGCAAAACGGGCACCACCAGTGAACGATCCACCGCATCCAGTTGCACCTCGATGACTGTTTCGCGATACACCGGATTCAGGCGATGAAGGATGTAATGCGACGGAAAGGAATAGAACGTAAACAGAAATAGCCGCCGACCATCCGCTTGCTTTTTTTCAAGGCGCCGGGCCGTGTCAAAACCGGGGTCGTGAAATGCGAAGGCGAAAGGCAGCGCCTTGTACTCATAGCCGTAAAAGGTTTGCGGCGTGCATGGCAGCACAATGGTTTGCCCTGTGGGCGGCGCAAATTCTTTTTGACCGGGCAGGTTCAATTCCTGGCGGATATTGATCGCCCGCGCGTAATCAACATCGAAACCCGGCACTCCGAAGTGGTCGTGCAGTGGAAACAGCTTCGGGCTGTCGAGCAGCAACTTGCCGGCTCCCAGATCTATGCGCTGGACGATCAGCGAAGGCCGCACGACCCAGGCGCCAACGGTGTGATCGAACCGGTAGCCGTGCGAGCGATACCCCCGATTCATGTCGTCGAAGAACTTGCCGACCTCCTCGGCGTCTCGCAAGATGCTGGCAAACCCTTGGGCCAGCGCAGCAACACCAATGGCCAGGCCACCAAGAATCACTCCGGCGCCACCGAGCACCGCAGCGGCGGTCGATGCGCCGGCCAATCCTGCACCGATACCGCCTGCCGTGAGCGCCAGGCTGGCGGTATCGAATGTCAATTGAGTACCGAACTGGGCCTTCTCGACTTCGTTTTGCGCCGTCGACAACTGATAAATATCAAAGCCGACATTGGCCAGCCCCAATACGGCGCCGATACCTTCACCGGCTGCATGTCCCAAAGCTTCGCCGACGACCGGAGCGCAAGTACGAGCGATGATTTTCTCTTCTCTCAACGCGGTGCGAACCAACTGCACCAGGCCAACCACATCCACGACGGTGCCATGCGCCAACTGGGCATAGTTGACGTAAGCGTGCAGGCGCACGGCGGTAGTCAACGTCCGGCCCTCCCCTTCCCGTCCACGCAACGCGTTCATCAACGCCTGAATGGCGAACCCTGCGTTGAGGGTGTGGACACTGCCGGCTTCGGTCGGATCCACGACGCCGCCCGTCTCGACCGGTTTGCGCGCCAGGGTCGAAAACTGTTCCGACAGCCAATTCTTGATCCGCAACAAACGGTGATCGCCGCTGATCACCTGAACCTCGTGTTCCGGGTCTGACGGATTGATCAGACTCACCCGATATTTGCCCTCGGGGGTAATTTCCAGCGTTTCGAACAACGGCACCAGTGGCGTTACCGACGCATGCAAGTCCTGCAAACCGACGCTGGCGTGTGCGATCTGCTGTCCCCACCAGTGGCTATCGAGCTCCAGCAAACTGCTGCCCAGATGCCAATTGTTGACCAGCGATTGCCCACGGGCACTGTTCAGGCGCTGGCGAACCGGACGCAGCGGTGCTCCCGGCAACGGTTCGGACTTCAGTAGCTGCTCCACGGCAAATCCGGCAGACAGCTTCAAGACAGACACCTTTTCTCCATGCAGGTCAATCAGGTCAAACTCCGGCCGGGCTTGCGAGCCATAGGCTGCGTAATGCCGCGCCATGCCTTGCTTCAGAAAAAAGTATTCCAGCGCCCGCTTGAACATGGCCGGATGCTCGAATTCGAACAACGCGAAGTTGGGGTCGTAAAAATGATAAGTGGTGTGATCGCCCTCTACGGTCTTGGCCACCAGCATCGAATGATTGTCGGAGTTAAGCATCAGCGTGCGGCTGCCTTGATGTTGCTCGAGAGCGGCAGTGACCTGATCCAGGTCCGCGCGGTCAAGCGGTGCCCCTACATCGTTCAATTGCACATCCCGCAGCTCTTCCAGCGATTGAAGGAAGGTTGCCGAATCAGCTTGGTCGGGATCGATGGCGGACAGATAGAAACGCTCACGCAACTGCCGAGAGGCCACGTCGTCCTGCAGCAGTGCAGCGCTCATCACCAGGGCTAACGGGTAGCACCGGCCGCCAACCGCCTCGCCACCGCTGCGCAGCAGCAGATCCTGGGGAACCAGTTTGATGCTGCTGGCTTCGATCTCGTCGAGTATCTGCCCCACCTTCTCGACGATCTGCATGCGATGTTCAAAGGTGGCCACTTGCTGGATTTGCGCCACATGGCAACCCCACTGGCCCGCCGTCTGCGCCTGTGTCAATGCAGCCTTTTTCAGTTCAAGCGCGCTGCCGGCCGTCCTCGGCGCCGGTTCAGAATCGCTGATCAGACCGACCATGAACCCCGGTGCCTCGCGCTTGTACAGTTGCCGCTCAATGACGGCGTAACGACCTGAAGCGCCTTGCCCGACCATGCTGTTGGCCAGATTGTCCAGCTCACCGGTGAACTCTACAAAGCGTTGGTTATGCAGCGAGTCCATCCCCAACAACACCCCCAGCGACAGCCTCTGCAAGGGGGTCGTCTCGACGAAGTGGCGGGAGCCATTGGCGATGTCGCTCAGCACCTCATCGACACCCAGGTTACGGTTTTGCCCTTGGCTCAGGAAAGCAGGGGCTTGCGATTCAAGGGGCTGATTACAGATGGCCTGCCGATCATCAAAACTCAGCGGCAGTGGAACCTCGAAGCGGATAGCGCCAGTGTGCCCCCGACTCATCGCCGCCATGAACGGCTCGCCCAGCCCTTCGACCAAACGCTCCAACACGTGGGTCAGCAGCACCGGTCGCTCTTCGATCACCGGCCAGCCCTGCTCGAACTCAATCGTCGGGCCTTTGAGCAATTGCCCGATATCGCCGCTGTAACGGGTCTTGTATTGGCCTTCCTGCCAGCGTTTCTGCTCATTACTGACCCATTTATCAGGGTCGGTTTCATTGTCCTTCCAGGAATGGTCCAGTTCTTCTTCGGTGGCGCGGTTGACCGACGCGTAGCGCGCGATGGCGGCCTCCTTGCGCACGGTCTCAGCCACCGAGGGGGTAAAGTGGGCTCTTGCGTAATCGGCCATGCCATCACGCACGGCTCCGGGGCCGGTCAGGTAGATAGTCCCTTCGCTCTGAAGCCGAATGCCGTCGCGAAAGTAGGTCGCAATGGCATCGATCAGAAACCCTGCAAATATTTCCTCTTCCATCGACAGCTCAATCAGCGGCCCATACGTTCCTTCCACCACTTCCTGCACCAGCGGCGCCATGGCATCAACATCGCTCAAAGCAACGCCTCGTCGGGCGGCCAACCGGTTCGAAGCCTCAATCACCTCATAGTTGAACCGGAAACGCTCGAGCACGGTTTGCAGAATTGTCGAGCGGGGATGCGCCATCAGAAATGCATTCGTTATCGAACTGCCTTCCGACGCCGCACGCAGCATAAAGGGTCGGGCCAACCGATCTGCCGGTGGCTGAAATACCTGACTCAGGCCCGGCCGGCCTTGTACAAAAGCCTCCAGTGCCGGCAAATGCTCAGGGGGAATCGTCTCGATGTAACTGGAGGATGCCCGACGCCCAGGCATCCATTCGGGATTGTCATTGAGCAATAACTGCAAAATCCCCAAATGCGCATCGGAACCCAAACTGTGGATATCGACTCCGCCCAGCGTTCTCGATAACGGCGGCAGGTTATCCACATCGGCATAGAGGCCACCTTCGCCAAACAGAACTTCAACACGCACCACATCGGACGCCGCCGCCAGATTGCCGCGCAATCGCATTTCCTGTTCGTAGATGCCCTGTAATTGCAACGGCACCTCGGCCGCATCAAGATCGCGCAATTGGAAACCGTTCATGTCCTGCACACTGCGGTGATTGCTTTCCTTCAACGCTTGCAGTTGCGCCGCATCCTGGCCGTAGGCCCGCGTCAGCAGATCCATCCGTGCCTCATCGGCTGATTCACCGTTAGCCACTGCCGCATTAATGTGTGCGTACATCTGTTGCTTCAGAACAATGGCGCGCTCCTCGTACAGGGTTGCCAGCTCATCTTCGGAGATACTTTTGTCTGCGACCTGCGTCAGGGCATGCGCCTTGGCGGCGTCAACAATCAGTTTGTTGGTTTGATAAGCCAGCAGCGCATCGCTGTCATACCAGAGATTGAGGGTGTAGCCATGCTCGGCCAACACCTGTTTCCATAGGTTGAGGTAATCGCGCTGAATGGCGCCGAGACCGCCACCGAGCCAGACAAAATGCAACACCTTGGGAACTTCCGTCGCCACTGTGTTCATCTGCTCGACACTGAACCGAAGACGCGACTCATACCGTTCGACTTCGTCATGTATCTGCGATAGTGGCATCGCGGTGTCGTCAGCATTGCCCGGCGTCTGCGAATCAAGATTGCGTTTGACTCGCTTGTTGCCCAGCAACAGTGTCAGCGTGTGTTTGAATAACCCTAACGGTTCCAGCAGTCTTGGCGACTCCAGCAGCCCCACACAGGCAAAGTAATAACGCAATAGTTCCTCGTAGTGTGGACTGTCTTTATGCGACGACAATCCGCGCTCAAGATCCGCCAGTTTGAAAAGACTGACAAAATCAACATAACCATCCTTGTTTCGGCGCTCAATATCGTGCATGCGTATCCCGTTTACTGTTTCGGTTTAATTATCAACGAATAGGCCAGCCAATAAGCACAGACACTCAAACAACAGGGCATCTAAAGCCTTGATCTGGAAGTTGAAAACTACGCTTTGAAACAGGCAAGCTCAAACAGGAAGAAATTCAATTAGTTTCAATAAAATAGAAACAAAAAAACTCAACAACACACTCTAACGACACCAAAAGTCACTTAACACACCACGAGTAAACATTAAACTACTGCCACTTCAAACAAACCTGTCACACACTCAACAATGCAAAATATTTAATATTTCCGAATAAATAAAACAAGACATTAGCGACAGAAAAAAGACCACAGGCAACCGCGCCAAATCCCATGACAGCCGCTGAAAAGGACGACACGTTCGAATGTGGAAAAAACCAACCCGACCACTGGGATTCCAGTGCTGGGAAGTGACGGAAAAGACTGCGGCCCCGAAGGGCCGCTGGATATCAGGACGCCGGTTTTTCACCGTACCAGCGTGGCGTATACACCCAATCGCCGCCCTCGGCGCGAGGGAACGCGCAGGTAGTGGACGAGCCGACGAGCACCATGGTGCGCATGTCCACTTGATCCGGGGTCAACGCCCCCAGGGTGGTCGTGCGCAACGTCTGTCCCGGTCGGCCGATATCCCGCCCCAGCACCACCGGCGTTTCAGGTTTGCGATGCTGCGCGACGATCTCCAGCGCACGCCCCAGCTGCCATGGCCGTGAACGTGAGATCGGGTTATAGAACGCCAGGGCCAGGTCCGCTTCGGCGGCCAGGTCCAGACGCTTTTCGATGATCGACCACGGCTTGAGATTGTCCGACAGGGACATCACGCAGAAGTCATGCCCCAGCGGCGCACCGGCCTGGGCAGCGGTGGCGAGCGACGCGGAGACGCCCGGCAGGATCTCCAGCTCGACAGTGTGCCAGGCCGGGTCACTCGACTCGTGCAAGGCTTCAAGCACCGCCGCCGCCATCGCGAACACGCCCGGGTCGCCTGAGGACACCACGATCACCGAACGGCCCCGGGCCGCCAGTTCGAAGGCGTGACGGGCACGCTGCATTTCTTCGCGGTTGTCGGTGCAATGCAGCACCTGATCCGCGCGGAAGGGACCGGCCATGCGCACGTAGGTTTCGTAGCCGAGCACATCGGTGGCCCGGGCCAATTCGGCCTTGACGGCGGGCACCATCAGTTCGGCGGCGCCCGGGCCGAGGCCGATCACGGCCAGACGCCCGCGTGGGCGGCCGACTTGCGTGAGGTCCAGCGGCTGTTCGGTCACGGCCACAGCCGCATTGTTTGTCGTTGCGATGATCGTCGCCTCGGGCACCGCGCTACGGGCCAACGCACCGATGTCGCTCGCCGGCGCGACAAAACGCAGCGGCACACCCAGCGCAACGGCCGCTTCATGCAACACCGGGTTGGCCATTTCAGTGTCAGCCGCCACCAGACAGGCCAGCGCCTGCACCGCGACGTTCGCCTGCTGTAACGCCGCGCGAACAGTGCTCGGTAAATCCGCCGCGGCGGCACCAATCGCCACCGCAACACTGCGCGGATAAATCACCAGCTCATTGGCACTCGCCTCACGGGCGTCGCTGCCGACATGGATCGAACGCTGCGCCAGCGGATCTTCCACCAACTGCGCCTGCTCCAGCCACGGCGCCGCGCCTTCGATGCGCACGCTGTGCCCGGCGAGCAAATCAGAGACAAAACGCTTGCCCAGTTCCAGATCGCCAAGGGCGTAACCGCTTGGCGGATTGAGCAGGCAGGTGCCAAAGCGCAGTTCGCCGCTGGTGGTGATCGCCGCGGCGACCTGCAAACCGGCAGCGATCTTGCGCGCCATGACGTTCACGCCAGCGAGGCCACCGAGCAAGGGCACCACCGCGCTGCCGTCTTCGGCCACGGCCAGCACCGGCGGCTCGGCGCCCTTTTCCAGCAACAGCGCGGCCAGGGTGCGAATGACGATCCCCGCCGCGCACAGGGCAATGATCGGCGTGTCCTGCTGATACAGCTCGCGCAGGGTCGCGCCGAATTCGGGATAAGTGCGGTCGGCGCCCTCGACCCGTCCGGCCAGGCCGTGGATCAACGCAGCCGGATACACCTGTTGAATGCGGCGGGCAGTGGCCAGACTGCCTTGACCGAGAATGACGATTGCGGGCGTGGAATGAGTCATCAGCCTTGCCACCGCTCGCCGGGAACGATGATCAGCGAGAAATACGGCGAGGACATCGGCTCGACCTGATCCAGCGGCACGATTTTCTGGTTGGCCATGGTCGCGCGCTCGACGTACAGCGCACGCTCTGCCAGACCGAGTTCTTCCAGCACCTGACGGACCTTGGGAAAGTTGCGCCCCAGTTTCATGATCACTGCCGCATCGGCATCGGCCAGGCGACGCTTGAGGTCTTCGTGGGGCAGCACGCCGGACAACACCGACAGGCTCTGATTGCGATACACCAGCGGCGCGCCCAGTACCGAGGCACCGCCGAGCATCGAGCAGACACCCGGCACGACTTCGGCTTCGTAACGCTCGGCCAGTCGATCGTGCAGGTACATGTAGGAGCCGTAGAAGAACGGATCGCCTTCGCAGATCACCGCCACATCACGGCCGGCGTCCAGATGCGCGGCGAGTTGTTCAGCGGCCGTATCGTAGAAATCGCTGATCACTTGTTCGTACGACAACGGCGCCGGCAGCGCTTCGGTGGTCACCGGATAAACCAGCGGCAGCAGGGTTTGCGGATCTTGCAGATGCGCTTCGATGATGCCGAACGCATTGCCCTTCTTGCCCTTGGCAACGAAGTACGCCACCACCGGCGATTCGCGCAGCAGGCGCAAGGCTTTGACGGTAATCAGTTCCGGATCACCGGGGCCGACGCCCAGGCCAATCAAACGTCCAGGTTGCTGCATCATTCGATCTCCGTGGCGAGGGCATTGACGGCGGCGGCGGCCATGGCGCTACCGCCCAGCCGGCCTTGCATGATGACGAAAGGCACGCCACGGCTGTCCGCCGCGAGCATCGCCTTGGATTCGGCGGCGCCGACGAAGCCCACCGGGAAGCCGAGGATCAGCGCCGGCTTCGGCGCGCCGGCATCGAGCATTTCCAACAGATAAAACAGTGCGGTCGGCGCGTTGCCGATCACCACCACGCTGCCTTCCAGATGCGGGCGCCACAGCTCCAGCGCGGCGGCGGAACGGGTATTGCCCAACTCGCGGGCAAGCTCCGGCACGCTGTCGTCGCGCAGGGTGCAAATCACCGGGTTGTTGGCCGGCAAACGCGCGCGGGTCACGCCCTCGCTGACCATCCGCGCGTCGCACAGAATCGGCGCACCGGCCGCCAGCGCGTCGCGCCCGGCCTTGCCGGCGCCTTCGGAAAACTGCAGACCGTCGATGGCCTCGACCATGCCGCAGGCGTGGATCACCCGCACCGCGAGTTTCTCCAGATCGGCCGGAATACGCGCAAGGTTGGCCTCGGCGCGAATGATCGCGAAGGAGTTGCGATAGATCTCCTGACCGTCGCGGATGTAATCAAGCATCAAGGGAACTCCGTGAGCGGGCGTCGAGTAAGGCTGCGACCGCTTCAATAGTAAGGTTGTGTGCGTGCAGGGCGCCGAAACCCGGCTGCCCTGCATCGCGAAGATAGAGGTCGTAGTGACCGGGGGCGACAGCCAGCAGCGTGACCGGTGCCACATGGGCCGCGGCGCAGGAACGCTGGCAGCCGGACAAATGCACTGCTTGATCGTGACGTTGCAACAGCGCAGCCAATTGCATGGCGTCGCTCTTGGTATCGGCCAGGCCCTTGCCGCAGCCAGCGGAACCGGTGCAGGCGATCAACCGTGACACAGGCTGATCAGCGCCACATAGCAGGCCCAGTTGCTCCAGACGCCTAATCACTTCAGGCGCCCGCTCTTTGCGAACGTTGGGCAGCAACAGATTTTGCCATGGAGTGAAACGCAGACTCGCGTCGCCGAATTCCCACGCCAGTTGCGCCACGCCCCTGAGCATGACGGGATCGAGCCGCCCCAAAGGCGGTACGGCGCCGACATAGACGTATTCGGTTCCAGCCTGTGGATGATCGCCGATGTGCAGGGCACCTGGGGTCAACAAGCGCTGCCAATCGGCAATCGACTTCAAGGGCACGCGCTCGGCCAGGCGAGCGAGAAACTCTGCGATTGGATAGTCGGCCAACAAATGACGCATTCGTGTTTGATCCGGACGCGCCAGATCGAGAAACAACTCCAGCACCGCTACCACCAGTGCGTGCCCCAGCTCGAGTGACACCGCGCCTGCGGGCCTGTCCGTAGGGCAACCCGCCAGACCGAACGCCAGCAACAGCTCGCCGTTTCGCTCAGCAGCAGACAACCACAGATCATGCGGGTGTTCGAGCATCGCCAACGCCTCGCCGCCATCGAGTTGCACGGCAAACTTGGCGCTGAGTTCGTGGAAACGTTCGTGGCTTTGCAGCGTCGTGAGGATCTGCTCCGCCAGCGCATGCGTGTCGAAGAGCATGCGCCGGTCAACCCCGGCAGACGGGCTGAGCATCAGATTGCGCACATCGTCGCCCGCCGCGGTACGCGGCCCCAACCCTGCGGCGAGCAGGCTGTCGATCAAAGCCATCTGCTGACTGCCAATCCCGCGAATCTGCAGGTTGGCCCGGTTGGTCGCCTCGATCACGCCCCCGGCAAACCGTTCGGCCGCGCTGGCCACCGCTTCAGCCTGGGCCGCGCTGATCGAGCCGCCGTTCAATTTGATCCGGCAGATGCCGCCATCCAGCGCCGGGACGATACGCAGCAACCCCGGGCAGGCCGAGGGGCGTAAGGCGGTAGACATCGGGCGTTCGTTCAAAGGGGCGACCGGCTGTGTGGGAAAGGCGCTTCGCGGGCGAAGGCGCGGTATTATGCCTGCTTTGTCCGACGGCATGAAAAGCCTGCCCGTCGGAACACCCCGTTTGAGGCATTTTTTGAGGACTGCAGATGTCGCCCTGGCTGACAGTAGTAGGTATCGGTGAAGACGGCTTCAAGGGGCTGGGCAAGAACGCCCGTCGCGCCCTGCTGGGTGCTTCGCGGATATTCGGCGGCCAACGGCAACTGGATTTGTTGCCCGTGTGCATTCGCGGTGAGCGCCAGCTCTGGCCCAGTCCATTCTCCCTTGAACCCCTATTGGCGCTGCGGGGCGAGCCGGTTTGCGTGCTGGCCAGCGGCGACCCGATGTTCTTTGGCGTCGGTGCCAGCCTGGCGCGGCAACTGCCCGGCGCAGAAATGCTGATCCTGCCCGCCCCATCCTCCGTGTCACTGGCTGCCGCTCGCCTGGGCTGGCCGTTGCAGGATGTGGTGACGCTGTCGGTGGTCGCCCGTCCCGTCGCCGCGCTCAACGCTCATTTGTTCAGTGGTGTGCGTTTGCTGGTGCTGAGCAACGACGGCCAGAGTCCAGCGGCCATTGCGGCGCTGCTGC
The DNA here is from genome assembly GCF_030687165.1 of Pseudomonas sp. FP1740. NCBI lineage: Bacteria > Pseudomonadati > Pseudomonadota > Gammaproteobacteria > Pseudomonadales > Pseudomonadaceae > Pseudomonas > Pseudomonas sp. FP1740. The sequence goes on along the minus strand of NZ_CP117461.1, from coordinate 667,746 downwards.
GTGAGCGCGGTTTCGGGCCGAGTCGCCTGACCGTGCTGGAACATCTGGGCGGCGAAGCCGAACGGCGCATCGAGGGCGCTGCCAACGACTGGAGCGACCCGGCGATCGCCGATCTGAACCTGATCGCCATCGAATGCATCGCTGAACCCAACACACCGCGCCTGTCACGCCTGGCCGGCCTGCCAGACTCAGCCTTCCAGCACGACGGCCAACTGACCAAGCGCGACGTGCGCGCCATCACCCTCGCCCGCCTTGCCCCGACACCCGGCGAACTGCTGTGGGACGTCGGCGCCGGCAGCGGTTCGATCGGCATCGAATGGATGCGCGCTCACCCGAGTTGCCGGGCGCTGGCCATCGAAGCGGATGAGGGACGGCAGGCGTTGATTGAACACAACCGCGATGCCCTGGGCGTTCCCGGCCTGCAATTGATTCGCGGCAGTGCGCCGCAAGCCCTGAGCGGACTCGAACGCCCGGACGCGATTTTCATCGGCGGTAGCGTCACTCGTGAAGGCGTGCTCGATACTTGCTGGGCGCAACTCAAACCCGGCGGCCGGTTGATCGCCAACGCTGTGACACTGCAAAGCGAAGTGACCTTGATGGCCTGGCGTGAACGGCATGGCGGTGAACTGACCCGCATTCACGTCGCCCAGGCGCAACCGCTGGGCGAGTTCGATACCTGGCGTCAGGCGCTGCCGATTACCTTGCTGGACGTGACGAAACCCCTCGATGCGTGACGAAACCGCCGAACAACCCGCCCCGCTGCGCAGCGGCTTGACCACCGGCAGCTGCGCCACCGCCACCAGCCTCGCAGCCGCCCGCCTGCTGCTCGGCGGCGTGGCAGCGGACGCCGTCGAGATCATTCTGCCCAAAGGCAAACGGGTGCAAATGCGCCTGGAATTCTGTCGGCTGACGGACGACGGCGCCGAAGCAGGAACGATCAAGGACGCCGGCGACGACCCCGACGTGACCCACGGCGCCCTGCTGTTTTCCCAGGTGCGCTTGCACAGCGAACCGGGTATCCGCTTCAGCGCCGGCCGTGGCGTCGGCACCGTCACCCGGCCCGGGCTGGTGCTGAACGTCGGCGAACCGGCGATCAACCCGGTGCCGCGCAAGATGATCACTGATCACCTGACGTTGCTGGCCGAGGAACTGAATTACCAGGGCGGCTTCGAGGTCACGGTGAACGTCGAGGACGGCGAAGCCCTGGCGCTGAAAACCATGAACCCGCGGCTGGGCATTCTCGGCGGCTTGTCGATCCTCGGCACCAGCGGCATCGTCCGGCCATTCTCCTGCGCGGCCTACATCGCCTCGATCCACCAGGGCATCGACGTCGCCAAAACCAACGGTTACCTGCACATCGCCGCGTGCACTGGCAACGCCAGCGAAGACACCATGCGCCGGGTCTACGACTTGCCGGAAATCGCCCTGATCGAAATGGGCGACTTCGTCGGCGCGGTGCTCAAGCACTTGCGTAAAGTACCTGTGGAAAAACTCAGCCTGTGCGGCGGCTTCGGCAAGATCAGCAAGCTGGCGGCCGGGCACATGGATTTGCACAGTCGGCATTCAAGCATCGACCTGCCGCAACTGGCCGAATGGGCCGCGGCGGTCGGCGCGGATGAAGCGTTGCAACAGGCGATCCGCGACGCCAATACCAGTCAGCAAGCCTTGGCCATGGCCAGCGCCGCCGGGATCGCCCTCGGCGACGCGGTGTGCCAGCACGCCCTCGACTTTGCCCGCAGCGTGGTGCCGGCGCAGGTTCAGGTCGAAGTGTTCGCCATCGATCGCCAGGGCGGGATTGTCGGCCATGCGGGAGTTTTTCAATGAAGCGCGTGTTGTTGCTCGGCGGTGTCACTGAGGCATTGGCCATCGCCCGAACCCTGGGGCCGGAGCACATCTACAGCCTGGCTGGCGTCGGTCGTGTGCCGACGGATCTGAACTGTCAGGTCCGCGTTGGCGGCTATGGCGGCGCCGAAGGTCTGGCGCAGTTCATCCGCGATGAAGGTATTGACCTGCTGCTGGATGCGACCCACCCCTACGCGGCCCGCATCAGCCACAACGCCGCCACCGCCGCGAAGTTGAGCGGCATTGCGTGCTGGGCTTTGCGGCGTCCGGCCTGGCAGCCACAAGCCGCAGATGACTGGCGCGAAGTCAGCGACTGGGCCGAGCTGATCGAAGCGCTGAAACCCTTTCGCCGACCGCTGTTCACCCTCGGTCGCGAGCCATTGCAGCACCTGCACGAAATCCCGCCGGAGCAATTCTGGACGTTGCGTGCACTGGACGTTTATCCGGGCAACGCGCGCTGCGAAGTGATCGGCGCGCGAGGGCCGTTTCTGATCGAGGATGAACGTGAGCTGTTCGAACGTCGGCAGATCGATGTGCTGATCAGCAAAAACAGCGGCAGCACTGCCACCGAGCCGAAACTCGAAGTGGCGCGGGAGCGTGGAGTGCCGGTGCTGGTGTTGAAGCGGCCGGTGTTGCCGGGGGTTGATAGGGAATTTGGGTCTGTGACTGAGGTTTTAGCGGCCCTCACACAAAACCTGTAGCAGCTGCCGAAGGCTGCTACAGAGAATGTGCAACGCCCTACATATCCGTCGGACCTCACGCACAACATTATCCAAATCGGCTGACTTGTGGGCTCATACCCCATCCCTATATTTCAGAGCTCCACGAATGTAGCGAGAAGTGCCGAATGCCCGAGAAATTCACACGCTTCGATATCACTGAGTTTCTCCTGGCACCTGCCGACTTGCGGAACTACATCAAGGCCTGCGAAGAGGAAGACCTGGGTGATGGGAGCTTCAATCGTGTAGCGCTCAGAGATGTCAAACACACAATCCGGGCAAGAATCCAAATCGACCCTCAATTCGCTCAGGCATTAAGAATCGAAGTCGCTACACTCTTTCAAAACGGCGAGGCTGAGCTTGCACGTCGGCTGCTCGACATGTTGACTGACGCACTGCGACACCAAACCGCACGCGGCCTTTTTACTTATCGCCCCTGATCAGGCTAAATAGCCGCGCCTGATTGCTCACTCAACCGGATCTGCCCTCATGTCCCGACAACGGCTTGCATTTGCCTGGATCGCCTGCTTTGCAGTGCTGTTCAACATGCTCGCCATGCCGATGTCCGGAGCGATGGCCCAAACGGCGAAATCGCCGGCCGAACAGTTGCTGTGGGGCAGTTTCTGCTCTTCCAGCGGCACGAAGCTGGTGGCGATTTCCCTGGGCGACATCGAGCAGAAAGCCCCACAAAGCGACGATCATTCCAACATGCAGCATTGCTGGTGTTGCTCGGGCTCCGCGCCGTTGGTGGCGTTGCCGGGGCATGCGCCGCAGTTGTATTACGCGCGATTCGAGGCCAATCGAAGCGTGCCGCCTGCCACGCTCGACACACCGACACCGCGCCAGCAATGGCCCAGCCTCAACCCCCGCGCGTCCCCTCTGGTGTGATTCCTTCTCGCAATTGACCTGCGTTTTGAATCGTTCTGGAGAACTGCCATGTTGAACAAACTCATCGTCCTGGCTGTGTTGCTGCTGCCTGCCTGTTTTGCCAATGCCCACGAATACAAGGTTGGCGAACTTGAGATCGCCCATCCGTGGTCGCAGGAGTTGCCGCCCAACGCGCCCACCGTCGCGGCGTATTTCGTGATTCACAACAGCGGCAAAACCGCTGATCGGCTGCTCAGCGTCGGCTCGCCGATATCCGGTAAGGCCGAATTGCACGAACATGTGATGCAAAACGATCTGATGAAAATGCAGCAAGTGCCCGACGTCGAAATCCCGGCTGGCGGCGAAGTCACCTTCGCGCCGATGGCGTACCACGTGATGCTGCTGGAGCTCAGAGACCGCAACCTGTTGAGCGACGGCAAGCACTTTCCGCTGACCCTGCACTTCGAGAAGTCCGGTGATGTAACGGTCGAGGTCTCGGTGCAGAAAAAGGCGCCGGACAGCATGCAAGCGCACATGCACGCCCAGTAATCGCCCCCGTTGAAAACGCCTATGCGCCTGCATAGCGCCAGGCCATCCGTGCGCCGCCGTCAGTCAATGAGCCTGACCCGCGGCAGCTGGATCAGCCTGTTCGCCATGCTGATGATCTTTATCGGCCCGCTGATTTCTCAGTCGATGCCGATAGATTCGCGCGCGGCGGCTTCGAGCATGGCGATGGGCATGTCCATGAACATGTCGATGGACATGTCGATGGACATGGGCTCGGACATGTCGGCGATGGAGCACGCCGACCACGACGCACAACCGGCTGCCGAACACTGCCGGCCGACAGCCGAGCATCACGCGCTGTGGGAAAAATGCGGCTATTGCAGCCTGCTGTTCAATTGCCCGGCGCTCACCGGTGGCGCTTCATTCACCGCGTTCGACACCCCGCCCGCCCCCACCTTCACCACACCCGCCACCCGCCTGGGCCACGCCCGGCAAACCTTCTTCCCTGGCGCCCGCACCCGCGCCCCGCCCATCGTCACGTAAACACCCACCTCCGATCTCACACGGTTTAGAAGACAGCCCCAGGCTGCCGGCCGTGTCGTTTACGACTGTTCGATGGAAATTGTCATGTCCAGGTTTTCTGCTGACACACGTTTGGGCGCTGCCCAGGCTTTTTTTGCCCTGAACCCATCACGCGTTCATTTCATGCGCGCCACCGCCGCCCTTTGCGGCTTGTTGCTGACACCGCTGGTGCTGGCCGATGAACACGCCGGCCACACCGAAGAACTGAGCCCGACGGTGATCACCGCCATCGCGCCGAGCTCGCCGCTGACCGTCATCACCAACCCCAAGGACCCGCGCCAACCGGTGCCGGCCAGCGACGGTGGTGATTATCTGAAGACCATCCCCGGCTTCGCCCTGGTGCGCAACGGCGGCACCAACGGCGATCCGGTGCTGCGCGGCATGTTCGGCTCGCGCCTGAATATCCTCACCAACGGCAGCATGATGCTCGGCGCCTGCCCCGGCCGGATGGACGCGCCGACCTCGTACATCTCACCGGAAACCTACGACAAACTCACCGTGATCAAAGGCCCGCAAACCGTGCTCTGGGGCCCCGGCGCATCGGCCGGCACCATCCTGTTCGACCGGGAGCCGGAAAGCTTCGGCGAACTCGGCACAAGGGTGAATGCCAGCGTATTGGCCGGCTCCAACGGCCGCTTCGACAAAGTGCTGGACGCCGCCGCTGGCGGGCCGCTGGGTTACGTGCGCGTGATCGGCAACACCGCGCACTCCGATGACTACAAGGACGGCAACAACGACACCGTGCCCTCGCGCTACGACAAATGGAATGGTGATATAGCGCTGGGCTGGACGCCGAACGCCGACACCCTGCTGGAATTGACTGCCGGCAAGGGTGACGGCGAAGCCCGTTACGCCGGGCGCGGCATGGACGGTTCGCAGTTCTTGCGCGAAAGCCTGGGCCTGCGCTTCGAACAGTCAAACATCGGTGAGGTGCTGGATAAAATCGAGGCGCAGGTCTACTACAACTACGCCGACCACGTGATGGACAACTACACCCTGCGCACGCCGTCCGGCACCGGGATGATGGCCGGCCCCATGGCCTCCAACGTCGACCGCCGAACTCTCGGCGCGCGGATCAAAGCCACCTGGCGCTGGGCCGATGTGCAATTGATCAGTGGCCTGGATGCGCAGACCAACGAGCACCGCCAACGCAGCGCCATGGGTATCGACACCTACAAGGATGTGCCCCGCAACAAGGACGCCGACTTCCACAACTACGGCGTGTTCAGCGAACTGACCTGGTACGCCGCCGACCGTGATCGACTGATCACCGGCGCACGACTGGACCGTGCTTCGGCCAAGGATTATCGACAGACCATCGGCTCCGGGATGATGGCCCGCCCCAACCCGACCGCCGACGACACCCGCGCCGACACCCTGCCCAGCGGTTTCGTGCGTTACGAGCATGACCTGGCCGACAGCCCGACCACGCTGTATGCGGGCCTCGGTCATGCCCAGCGGTTCCCGGATTACTGGGAGCTGTTTTCGCCCAACTCAGGCCCTGCCGGCTCGGTGAATGCGTTCGACTCGATCAAACCAGAGAAAACCACCCAGCTCGACTTCGGCCTGCAGTACAAGACCGCAGACCTCGAAGCCTGGGCCTCGGGTTACGTCGGGCAGGTGCGTGACTACATCCTGTTCAACTACACACCGGGGATGATGGGCATGACCTCCCAAGCCGAGAACATCGACGCGCGAATCATGGGCGGCGAACTCGGTGCAGCCTACAAACTGACGACCAACTGGAAAGCCGATGCAACCCTGGCCTACGCCTGGGGCAAGAACAGCAGCGACGGCAGCGCCCTGCCGCAGATGCCACCGCTGGATGCGCGCTTCGGCCTGACCTACAGCGAAGACAACTGGAGCGCCGGCGCCTTGTGGCGGGTGGTCGCGGCGCAAAACCGCATCGACCGGAACAAGGGCAACGTGGTCGGCAAAGACTTCGACAAAAGTTCGGGGTTCGGTGTGTTCTCGCTCAACGGCGCGTACCGGATCAACAAGAATTGGAAGGTCAGCAGCGGCGTCGACAACTTGTTTGGCAAGGCCTACGCCGAACACCTGAACCTGGCCGGCAATGCCGGTTTCGGCTTCCCGGCCAACGATCCGCAAGCCATCAACGAACCGGGGCGCACGCTCTGGACCAAGGTGGATATGAGCTTCTAAAAGCATCGCGGGCAAGCCCGTTCCCACATGGGCGACGTTGAACCTGTGGGGGCGGGCTTGCCCGCGATCGGTTGCACAGCAACCGCACTAAACAATAAAGAACCACGCCTAGCGGAGCACACCCAATGAAACAACCCAAACCGAATTTCTACAACCAGGCCTGGCGTTGGCATTTCTACGCCGGCCTGTTCGTCGCGCCGTTCATGGTGATGCTGGCCCTGACCGGCATCGTCTACCTGTTCAAACCGCAACTCGATCCGTTGATGTACGGCAGCCTGCTGAACGTCCCGGCCGGTCATCACACCGTGGCCGCCGACGACCTGCTCAAACGGGTGAAAGAGGCGTATCCACAAGCCCGGATCAAACAATACCTGCCGCCGGTCAACGCCGAACGCAGCGCGCAATTTGTGGTGATCAATGAAGGTCATGAACTGAACGTGTTCATCGATCCGTACCACGGCGACATCCTCGGCGAGCAAGACGCGAAGAACAATCTGCAGGCGCTCGCACGCTCGATTCACGGCGAGTTGATGATCGGCACCGTCGGAGATCGGCTGGTGGAGCTGGCCGCCGGTTGGGGTGTGGTGTTGGTGGTCTCCGGGGTGTTTTTGTGGTGGCCACGCGGTCAGTACGCCGGCGTGCTGTGGCCGCGCCTCAGCCGTCGCGGACGTGTGCTGTGGCGTGACCTGCACGCGGTGACCGGGTTCTGGGGCGCGGCATTGCTGCTGGTGATGCTGCTCAGCGGCATGACCTGGACCGGCTTCTGGGGCAAGCAATACGCCGACCTCTGGAACCGCTTTCCGGTCGCCATGTGGAATGACGTGCCCAAGTCCGACGTCGAGGCCCGCAGCCTCAACAGCGCCACACGCCAGACCGTGCCGTGGGCCATGGAAAACACGCCGATGCCAATGTCTGGCGACCATGCCGAACACATGGCTCACACCGGCGCGCAAGCCGGTCCGGCGGCACCGACCATCAGCCTGCAAGACGTGCAAAACATCGCCGTGCAGCGCAAGGTCAAGCCCGGCTACAGCATCACCTTCCCCACCACCGCCACCGGCGTGTTCACCATCGCGGTGTTCGCCGACGATCCGCGCAACGACGCTACCCTGCACGTCGACCAGTACACCGGCGACGTCCTCGCCGACGTGCGCTGGCAGCATTACAGCAACGTCGCCCGCGCCACCGAAGTCGGCGTGATGCTGCACGAAGGCAAGATGTTCGGCCCGTTCAATCAGATCATCGTGCTGCTGATCTGCCTGATGATTTTGCTCAGCGCCGTCAGCGGTGTAGTGATCTGGTGGAAGCGCCGGCCACAGGGCAAGTTCGGTGTGCCGCCGTTGCGTCACGACCTGCCGAAATGGAAAACCGCAATGGTCATCATGTTCGCCCTGGCGGTGATGTTTCCGTTGGTGGGGGCTTCGCTGGTGGTCGTATGGGTATTGGATTGGGGGCTGCTGTCGCGCTTGGGCCGGCAAACTGAATCCACTTCACCTTCATTATGAAAACAGGCGAGATACGTGTACGCGCAAAGCCAATACAATGCGGGCCGCGATCTTTCTTCGTCACCGCCGATTGATCGTTCCCACGCGCAGCAAAGGAATGCAGCCCGGGACGCTCCGCGTTCCCTCCAGAGCCGAACGCGGAGCGTCCGTTGAGGCATTCCCACGCAGAGCGTAGGAACGATCGTTAACGCCAAGAGAAATGCATGACCTCGCTGAACCTCTCGAACCTCGCCTGGACACCCCTGGGCCACGGCCACTGCCATCACCAGTTCCAGCTGCGTGACGCCTCCTTGCACGTGGCCGCCGGTGAGTTCGTCGGGTTGATCGGCCCCAACGGCAGCGGCAAGACCAGCCTGCTGCGTTGTGCCTATCGTTTCAGCAAACCGGAGAGTGGCGAGGTCAAGCTCGACCATCACAACGTCTGGAAGCAATCCTCCCGCTGGTGCGCGCAACGTATCGCAGTGGTGTTGCAGGAATTTCCCGACGCCTTCGGCCTGACCGTCGATGAAGTGGTCGCCATGGGTCGCACGCCGCACAAAGGGCTGTTCGATGGCGACACCCTCGAAGACCGAAAGCTGGCGACCCTAGCCCTCGAATCGGTCGGCCTCAAGGGCTTCGAAGACCACGCTTTCGCCACCCTGTCCGGCGGTGAAAAGCAGCGCGTGATCCTCGCCCGCGCCCTGGCCCAGCAACCGCAATTGCTGATCCTCGATGAGCCGACCAACCACCTCGACCCGCGCTATCAACTGGAACTGCTGCAACTGGTCAAACGCCTGCAGATCGGCACGCTGGCGAGCATCCACGACCTCAATCTGGCGGCGGCCTTCTGCGATCGGCTGTACGTGATCCACCACGGTCGCATCGTGGCCAGTGGCACCCCCAAAGAAGTCCTGACCACACACCTTTTACACAACGTGTTCGGCGTCGACGCCCTGATCGATGACCATCCCTTGCACGGCTACCCACGAATCACCTGGATAACCCAACCATGACATTGCGTTCCCTGCTTTGCGTCGCGTTGTTGCTGGGCAGTGCCCATGCCTTCGCCGAGGCCACGAAATATCCGCTGACCGTCCAGAGCTGCAACCGCGCAGTGACCTTCAAGCAAGCGCCGAAACACGCGGTCAGCCACGACATCAACATGACTCAGATGATGCTCGCCCTCGGTCTCAAACCCAGGATGGCCGGCTACAGCGGCGTGACCGGCTGGAAATCGGTGACGCCCCAGATGCAGTCCATCCTCGATGGCTTGCCGGAACTGGCAGCCAAGTACCCGTCGGTGGAAACCCTGCTCAACGCCAACGTCGATTTCTTCTTCGCCGGTTGGGACTACGGCATGCGCGTCGGTGGTGACCTCACGCCGCAAACCCTGCAACCGCTGGGGATCAACGTCTACGAGCTCACCGAGTCCTGCGCGTTCGTGATGAAGCGCCCACCCGCGAGCCTGGAAGACACCTACAACGACCTGCGCAACCTCGGCAAAATCTTCGACGTGCAAGACCGCGCCAACGCCGTGATCGCCCGGATGCAGGCGCAAGTCGCCGAAGTGCGCCAGGATCTGCCAGCGGACAAGCCTCGGGTATTTCTGTACGACAGCGGTGAAGACCGGGCCATGACCTCCGGGCGCCTGGGCATGCCGCAGGCGCTGATCGACGCCGCCGGCGGGCGCAACATTCTCGATGACGTCGAGGCGAGCTGGACCCGGGTCAACTGGGAGAACGTGGTCGAGCGCAATCCGCAGGTGATCGTGATCGTCGATTACGGCGAAGTCACCGCTGAACAGAAGGAGCAGTTTTTGCTGAACAACCAGGCCCTGCAATCGGTGGACGCGATCAAGAACCAGCGCTTCATCGTCATTCCTTACGTACAGGCCACCCCGGGGATCGACAACGTGCTGGCGGTCGAAACCCTGGCCAAGGGTTTCCACGGCGAATGATCGACCGTCGCTATGCCTTGTTGCTGATCGGCCTCGGCATGCTGTTGCTGATGTCGTGTGTGGTGTCGCTGGGCTTCGGCCCGGCGCGGGTGCCGGTGGACGTGGTGTGGCGGATTCTGCTGCACAAGGCGTTCGGTGTTGGCGAGCAGAACTGGACGGCCGGACAGGAACACATCGTCTGGCTGATCCGCGTGCCGCGCATGTTGCTCGGCGCGCTGGTGGGCGCCGGCCTGGCGCTGATCGGTGCGGTGCTGCAAGCGGTGACGCGCAATCCATTGGCCGATCCGCACTTGTTGGGCGTGACCTCCGGCGCGACCCTCGGCGCGGTGATCGTGGTGTTGCATGTCGGTGAAATCGTCGGCCTGCTGACCTTGCCCATCGCGGCGTTTATCGGCGCGCTGTTGAGCATGCTGATCGTGCTGATGATCGCCAACCGTCATGGGCGTCTGGACAGTGATCGGCTGCTGCTGTGCGGTGTCGCGGTGTCGTTCGTGATGATGGCGATCGCCAACCTGCTGCTGTTTCTCGGCGACCATCGCGCCAGTTCGGCGGTGATGTTCTGGATGCTCGGCGGCCTCGGGCTGGCGCGTTGGGAATTGCTCGCCGTACCCGCCGCGAGTGTATTGCTCGGGCTGGTTTTACTGCTGGGCATGGCCCGGCCGTTGAATGCGTTGATGGCCGGCGAGCAGACCGCCGTGACCCTGGGCCTCAATGCCCGCACCGTGCGACTGCGGGTGTTTTTGATTGCCTCGCTGATGACGGGAGTGCTGGTGTCGATCAGCGGCTCGATTGGTTTTGTCGGGCTGATGGTGCCGCACATTGCACGACGGTTGGTGGGGGCCGAGCATCGGCGGTTGCTGCCGGTGTGCGTGTTGTTGGGCAGCCTGTTCCTCGTCTGGGTCGACGTAGCCGCACGCACCCTGATCGCCCCGGAAGACCTGCCCATCGGCGTCGCCACCGCCGCGATCGGCGGGCTGTTCTTCATCGGTCTGATGCGCCGGCGCTGACTCGCCGCTCCCACAGGGTGATCATTCCCACGCTCCGCGTGGGAATGCCGCCAGGGACGCTCCGCGTTCCGCTTTTGAATGTTTAACGGATGTATCAGAACGCAGACCTTTCCCACGCATCTTTCAGGTTGTCCGTCGGAAGCGGGCTCTCTAGTCTTTGGCTGTCGCTGAAAACTCAGTGATCGGGTGTGAGAAGCCCGGCAACTTATGGTCATCCAGTGTCTGTACACGCATAATCGCCGCCAGCTATTAGCTGCCTGCAAATGTGTTATGGCGGCTGTGTGCGGGCGGACTTCGGTCCGGCCGGGTGTCCATAACCGGTCTTCTCACCTCGCACATAGCTGCCACCTCTTCCCGTGTGAGAAGCGGCAAGTGGAGGCTCCAACGCTGGAGAAATTTTTCAATGGACAAATTAATTCCTGACCCACCCTTCAACACCACCACCCCCAACGCCGAAGCCTCGCGCAACGAAGAATTACTCAAGGATCGCGAAGCCATCAAACGCGCCCTCGACTATTACCTCGATCCCCCGGCGCCCTACACCGAAAAACCCCGCCGCCCCAGCACCATGTTCATCGTCGCCCCGAATATGGATACCGAAAGCCTCCTGGCCCACGCCTGTGAATCGTTGGCCACGGCGAGTGTCCTGACCAGCGACTTCGCCAACGACCTGACCGGCCCGCAGCGCTACACAGCGCTGGCGATTCAACAGAGCATCATGCTGGCCGAGCTGGCGGTGAACCGGGCGCTGGATAACGTCGACCCGGCGTAGTCCCCCTGCTCGCGATGGAGGCAGCACCTTCAGCATCATTGGTGACTGACACATCGCATTCGCGAGCAGGCTCGCTCCCGGTGAGCCCCCTGCGAAAGCTTAGTGAGCGATCGCAGGGGGTGGCGGGGGTAGCCATTTCATTGTTGGTTCATCGACCCTTAGAATGCACGCCTGACTATTCTCAGGATGAGCCTCATGTTGAAAACTGTTTTCCTGTCGCTGCTTGTGTTCGGCTCCAGCTCGGTGCTGGCCGATACCAAGGTCGATGTCTCAAAGATTTACGGCAACATCCAGTTCGTCGACTCTTACCCAGACTACAAGGTCAAGATTGACAACGGCTGGCCCGATCTGAAAGTAAAAAAAGTCGATAGCTACCCCGACTCTGTCGGCAAATGGAAAATTGTCGATAGCTACCCCGATTACAAGATTCAAATCGTTGACTCCTACCCTGACTTCACCATCAAGTATGTGGACTCCTACCCAGGCGTGAACTGACAAACTTTGCATCACCGCTGCCGTCACGCGGCAGCACCACAATGAAGCACGTCCGCGCACCATGCACCGCCGCTCGTCCTCTCCTGGTGCGTTCAATCCCCGCGAAACCGCTCTAACACGACATTTCCTTGCCCGTCCCCGACCGGGCACAGCCCTTGCAAAACAGCCTTCAGTCGTCCGCATCTGCCAACCATAAAAAACTTTAACGTTCATGGAGATCGCACAATGAAGCGTCGCAGTTTGATCAAGGCTTTCACACTCACGGCAAGCATTGCCGCGATGGGCATGACCTGGACTGTCCAGGCCGCCGAGACCATCAAGGTCGGTATTCTGCATTCGTTGTCCGGGACCATGGCGATCTCTGAAACTTCGCTCAAAGACATGGCGTTGATGACCATCGACGAAATCAACGCCAAGGGCGGTGTGAACGGCAAGATGCTGGAGCCTGTGGTCGTGGACCCGGCATCGAACTGGCCGCTGTTCGCCGAAAAGGGCCGGCAGTTGCTGACCCAGGACAAAGTGGCGGTGGTGTTCGGTTGCTGGACCTCGGTGTCGCGTAAATCGGTGCTGCCGGTGTTCGAAGAGCTCAACGGCTTGCTGTTCTACCCGGTGCAATACGAAGGCGAAGAGATGTCGCCGAACGTGTTCTACACCGGCGCGGCGCCCAACCAGCAGGCGATTCCGGCGGTGGAATACCTGATGAGCGAAGAAGGCGGCAGCGCCAAGCGCTACTTCCTGCTCGGCACTGACTACGTCTACCCGCGCACCACCAACAAGATCCTGCGCTCGTTCCTGCACTCCAAAGGTGTGGCGGACAAGGACATCGAAGAGGTCTACACCCCGTTCGGCCACAGCGATTACCAGACCATCGTGGCCAGCATCAAAAAATTCTCTGCCGGTGGCAAGACGGCGGTCATTTCCACCGTCAACGGCGACTCCAACGTGCCGTTCTATAAAGAGCTGGCCAACCAGGGCCTGAAAGCCACCGACGTGCCGGTCGTGGCGTTCTCCGTGGGTGAAGAAGAACTGCGCGGCATCGACACCAAACCGCTGGTGGGCAACCTCGCGGCGTGGAACTACTTTGAGTCGGTGGAAAACCCGGTGAACAAGAAGTTCGTCGATGACTGGAAAGCCTACGCCAAGAAACACAACCTGCCGGGCGCCGACAAAGCGGTGACCAACGACCCGATGGAAGCCACTTACGTCGGCATCCACATGTGGGCGCAAGCCGCCGAGAAGGCCAAATCCACCGACGTCGACAAAGTCCGCGAAGCCCTGGCCGGCCAGACCTTTGCTGCACCGTCCGGCTACACCTTGACCATGGATAAGACCAACCATCACCTGCACAAGCCAGTGATGATCGGCGAGATCCAGGCCGACGGTCAGTTCAACGTGGTGTGGCAGACCGAAGGGCCGATCCGCGCCCAACCGTGGAGTCCGTTCATTCCGGGCAACGACAAGAAGCCGGAGTATGCGGTGAAGAGCAACTGATTCACCCCGCTTAGCCTGATCGTTCCCACGCTCCGCGTGGGAATGCCTCAACGGACGCTCTGCGTCCGCTTTGGGACGCGGAGCGTCCCGGGCTGCATTCCCACGCAGAGCGTGGGAACGATCAACACAGGACACCTGCTATGCCCACCGCCCTTTGCCGCTTTATTCTCGCCCTCGCGCTGTTATTACCGATGGCTACCTATGCCGGCGACGCCGAAGACTTCGTCGCGGCCAATCCCGTGCAGCAAGCCAAGCTTCTGGAAACCTGGGCTGCGCAGCCCGATCCGGCCCGTATCGAACTGATCAACGCCCTGCAACAAGGCGAGCTGACCATCGATGGCCAACCGAAAACCCTGCGCCTGAACAATCGCCTGCGGGGTCTGATCGACACCGCTTTGGCCAGCCACCAATTGCTCGCCGCCGACGCCAAAACCCGTCTGGCCGCCGCGCAGCAATTGCAGAAAAGCGCCAAACCGGCGCAGCTGAAATTCCTCGACCAACAGTTGACCCGCGAACAAGACGAAACCGTTCACGCCGCCCTGAGCCTGGCCTTGGCCAATCTGCAACTGGTCGACAGTGACCCCGCCGTGCGCCTCGCCGCCGTGCGTTTGCTCGGCGAAACCGGCGACCCGCTGGCCCGCACCCGCCTCGAAGGCTTGCTCGAACCCGGCGTCGAAGCCGACGCCAGTGTGCACACCGCCGCCGAAACCAGCCTGGCCCAGGTCAAACGCAAATTGCTGATCGGCGAAATGCTCGGCCAGGCGTTCAGCGGCATGTCCCTGGGTTCGATTCTGCTGCTCGCGGCATTGGGCTTGGCGATCACCTTCGGCCTGCTCGGGGTGATCAACATGGCCCACGGCGAGATGCTGATGCTCGGCGCGTACTCGACGTACGTGGTGCAGTTGATGTTCCAGCGCTTCGCCCCACAAGCCATCGAGTTCTATCCGCTGATTGCGCTGCCGGTGGCGTTTTTCGTTACCGCCGCCATCGGCATGGCGCTGGAGCGCACGGTGATTCGCCACCTCTACGGCCGCCCGCTGGAAACCCTGCTCGCGACGTGGGGCATCAGCCTGATGCTGATCCAGTTGGTGCGTCTGGTGTTCGGCGCGCAGAACGTTGAAGTGGCCAACCCGGCGTGGTTGTCGGGCGGGATTCAGGTGCTGCCCAACCTGGTGCTGCCATACAACCGCATCGTGATCATCGCCTTCGCCTTGTTTGTGGTGGTGCTGACCTGGCTGTTGCTGAACAAGACGCGCCTCGGCTTGAACGTGCGTGCCGTCACCCAGAACCGCAACATGGCCGCCTGCTGCGGCGTGCCCACCGGGCGCGTGGACATGCTCGCCTTCGGTTTAGGCTCGGGCATCGCCGGGCTCGGTGGCGTGGCGCTCAGCCAGATCGGCAACGTCGGCCCGGACCTCGGCCAGAGCTACATCATCGACTCATTCCTGGTGGTGGTGCTCGGCGGTGTCGGTCAATTGGCCGGCAGCGTGCTGGCCGCGTTCGGCCTGGGCATCGCCAACAAGATTCTCGAACCGCAGATCGGTGCGGTGCTGGGCAAGATCCTGATCCTCGCGCTGATCATTCTGTTCATCCAGAAACGTCCGCAAGGCCTCTTCGCACTGAAAGGACGGGTGATCGACTGATGAACCAGCCTCTGCTCGTTACCGCGACAAAAAAAGCCGGCCCCAAAGTCACCATCACTGTTGGCGCGGTGATTCTTGTTTTACTGCTGGCGCTGCCATTGCTGTCGCTGTTGTCGCCGGACAGTGCGTTTCATGTCTCGGCCTACACGCTGACACTGGTGGGCAAGATTCTTTGCTACGCCATCGTCGCCCTCGCCCTCGATCTGGTCTGGGGTTACGCCGGCCTCCTGTCCCTCGGTCACGGTCTGTTCTTCGCCCTCGGCGGTTATGCGATGGGCATGTACCTGATGCGCCAGGCTTCGGGTGACGGCTTGCCAGCGTTCATGACGTTCCTGTCGTGGACCGAATTGCCATGGTACTGGACCGGCACCAGCAGCTTCCTCTGGGCCATGTGCCTGGTGGTATTGGCGCCGGGATTGCTGGCGCTGGTGTTCGGTTTCTTCGCCTTCCGCTCGCGGATCAAGGGCGTGTATTTCTCGATCATGACCCAAGCCCTGACCTTCGCCGGGATGCTGCTGTTTTTCCGCAACGAAACCGGGTTTGGTGGCAATAACGGCTTCACCAATTTCCGCAGCATTCTCGGGTTTGGCATCACGGAACCGGGGACTCGCGCGGTGTTGTTTTTCGCCACGGTACTGCTGCTGGTGGCGAGCCTGTTCATCGGCTGGCGGCTGGCGCAAAGCAAGTTCGGCCGGGTGTTGACCGCGTTGCGCGATGCCGAGAACCGCCTGATGTTTTGCGGCTACGACCCGCGCGGCTTCAAGCTGTTTGTCTGGGTGTTGAGTGCGGTGTTGTGTGGCCTGGCGGGGGCGCTGTATGTGCCGCAAGTCGGGATCATCAACCCGAGCGAAATGTCGCCGACCAACTCGATCGAAGCGGCGGTCTGGGTTGCCTTGGGGGGGCGCGGCACGCTGATCGGCCCGCTGCTGGGTGCCGGCGTGGTCAACGGGATGAAGAGCTGGTTCACCGTGGCGTTTCCGGAATACTGGCTGTTCTTCCTCGGCGCGCTGTTCATCGTCGTGACGTTGTATCTGCCTAAGGGTGTGATCGGTCTGCTGAAGAAAAGGGGTGAACAATGAGGATCACTGCAACGGCTGAATTCATGCTCGAACCGGCCTTTTTCCCACCGCAGCCCAACAAGGATGCCGGTAGCAGCCGCGATGCCATCGGCCTCGGCCAACGCGTCGGCCCCGGCCTTAATACGCGCCACGGCACCATCCTGACCCTGGAAGACATCAGCGTCAGCTTCGATGGTTTCAAGGCGCTCAACAATCTGAACCTGTACATCGGTGTCGGCGAATTGCGCTGCATCATCGGCCCCAACGGCGCGGGCAAAACCACGCTGATGGACGTGATCACCGGCAAGACCCGCCCCAGTCACGGCAAGGCCTGGTTCGGTGAAACCCTGGACCTGACGCAGATGAGCGAAGTGCAAATCGCCCAGGCCGGTATCGGTCGCAAGTTCCAGAAGCCAACCGTGTTCGAAGCCTTGAGCGTGTTTGAAAACCTGGAGCTGGCGCAGAAAACCGACAAGTCGGTGTGGGCCAGCTTGCGGGCTCGCCTGAGCGGCGAACAAAGGGATCGCATCAGCGAAGTGCTGGAGACCATTCGCCTGACTGCCTCGGTCAATCGCCCGGCGGGTTTGTTGTCCCACGGTCAGAAGCAGTTTCTGGAAATCGGCATGCTGCTGATGCAAGACCCGCAACTGCTGCTACTCGACGAGCCGGTGGCGGGCATGACCGACGCCGAAACCGAATTCACCGCCGAACTGTTCAAGCGCCTGGCCGGCAAGCATTCGCTGATGGTGGTGGAACACGACATGGGCTTCGTCGGCTCGATCGCCGACCACGTCACCGTGTTGCACCAGGGCAGCGTGCTGGCCGAAGGGTCGCTGGAGCAGGTGCAGGACAATGAGCGGGTGATCGAGGTCTACCTCGGCCGCTGATGAGCAATTGATCGATTCCGCGCTCTGCGTGGGAACGATCACAGGGGGAATTTGAAGATGCTGCAAGTCGACAAGCTGCACCAGTACTACGGCGGTAGCCACATCCTGCGGGGCCTGACGTTTGAGGTGAAGGTCGGCGAAGTCACCTGCCTGCTGGGGCGCAACGGCGTGGGCAAGACCACCTTGCTCAAATGCCTGATGGGTTTGCTGCCGGCCAAGGAGGGCGCGGTGAACTGGGAAGGTAAACCGATCACCACGTTCAAGCCGCACCAACGGGTTCACGCCGGGATCGCCTACGTGCCTCAGGGCCGGGAAATCTTCGGCCGATTGACCGTGGAAGAAAACCTGCTGATGGGCCTGTCGCGGTTTCCTGGCTCCGAGGCCAAGGAAGTCCCGGCGTTCATCTACGAGCTGTTCCCGGTGCTGCTGCAAATGAAGCAACGGCGTGGCGGTGACTTGTCCGGTGGTCAGCAACAGCAGCTGGCAATCGGAAGAGCGCTGGCCAGCCGACCACGGCTGCTGATTCTCGATGAGCCCACCGAAGGCATCCAGCCGTCGGTGATCAAGGAAATCGGCGCGGTGATCAAAAAGCTCGCAGCCCGTGGCGATATGGCGATTTTGCTGGTGGAGCAGTTCTACGATTTCGCCGCCGAGCTGGCCGATCAGTACCTGGTGATGTCCCGGGGCGAGATCGTGCAGCAGGGTCGCGGTGAAAATATGGAAGCCGAAGGTGTGCGCGGGCTGGTTACGATCTAACCTGCAGCCTTCTGACGATAAATTAGACGATATGAATTTACCTCTCCCCACCGCGCTGTTTACCCCGAGCTGGCATGCCGAGCTGGAGCTGGGCTACGCCCGTTTCGGCGCCAGCACCCGCCCGGTACAGCGCCGTCATCAAGGCCCGCTGCGGGTGCAGAAGCACTTGTATGCCGAAGGCCCCGAGGTGTGTCAGCACATCATCGTCCACCCGCCGGGGGGGATTGCCGGCGGTGATCGGCTGGACATCTCGGCCAGCGTCGGCACCCACGCCTGGGCACAAATCACCAGCCCTGGCGCCGCCAAGTGGTATCGCGCGGCCGGGCCGGCTTATCAGAAACTCGACTTGCGCGTGGCCGCCGGTGCTACGTTGGAGTGGCTGCCGCAAGAGACGATTATCTTCAGCGCCGCTCAGGCCGAGCTCAGTACCCGCATTGATCTGGAAGGCGATGCCCGGTTGTTCTACTGGGACGTGGTCGCGCTGGGGCGCCCGGCCAGTGGCGAGCGCTTCGAGCTCGGGCACTTTCAGGCGCACCTGGATATCCGCCGCGACGGCCAGTTGCTCTGGCACGAACGCCAGCGCATTGCCGGGGATGACGGTTTGCTGGACTCGCCGATCGGGCTGGATGGGCAACCGGTGTTTGCGACGTTGCTGGTGACCGGAGAGATTGATAGTGAATTGCTGGAGAAGTGCCGCTCGCTGCCCAATGAGGTGCGCGGGGATCTGACGCAGCTGCCGGGGCTGTTGGTCGCCCGGTGCCTGGCCAGCGAGGCGCTGTTGGCACGGGGCTGGCTGATTGATTTATGGCGATTGCTTCGGCCGGCGTTGCTCGGCCGCGAAGCCGTTCCGCCCAGAATATGGGCCACCTGAATACGACCCACCCTGCACGATGCAAGATTTTTTAACTGCCGATTATGGATTTCTACGATGGACCTGACCCCACGCGAAAAAGACAAGCTGCTGATCTTCACCGCCGGCCTCGTGGCCGAGCGGCGTTTGGCTCGCGGCGTGAAACTCAATTACCCGGAGGCCATGGCCTACATTTCCGCGGCGCTGCTCGAAGGCGCGCGTGACGGCCAGACCGTGGCCGAGCTGATGCATTACGGCACCACCCTGCTCAGCCGCGAACAAGTGATGGAAGGCATCCCGGAAATGATCCCGGAGATCCAGGTCGAAGCGACGTTTCCCGACGGCACCAAACTGGTCACCGTTCACCAACCGATCGCCTGAGGCTGCGTCATGACTTACCACATCCGCGATGCGCTGCACGCCGATCTGCCGGCGATCCGCGACATCTACAACGACGCCGTGCTCAACACCACGGCGATCTGGAACGAACAGGCCGTGGACCTGGGCAACCGCCAGGCCTGGTTCAGCGCCCGGCAGGCCCAGGGCTATCCGATTCTGGTGATCGTCGACGGCGACGACAACGTACTCGGCTACGCTTCATTCGGTGACTGGCGGCCCTTCGACGGGTTCCGCCACACGGTCGAGCACTCGGTGTACGTGCGCAACGACCAGCGTGGCAATGGCCTCGGCCCGCAACTGATGGCAGCGCTGATCGAGCGCGCCAAAGGCTGCAACAAACACGTGATGGTCGCCGCCATCGAAAGCGGAAACGGCGCGTCGATCCGGCTGCATGATCGGGCCGGCTTTGTCGTCACCGGCCAAATGCCGCAGGTGGGTACCAAGTTCGGCCGCTGGCTGGACCTGACCTTCATGCAACTGATCCTCGACCCCGGCGCAATGCCACCCGGTCCCCACAAGGAGTGATGCCCCATGAACGCCGCCCAACTGCGACGCGTCAACGTTGAAAGCTTTGCGCACTATCGTCAGGGATTGATTGATCTGCTGCTCGACGCCGTCGGCTATGGCGCCAGCGTCGGGTTCATGGCGGATCTGGATACCACCCAGGCCCGAGCCCATTTCGATGAAGTCCAGGACAACCTGAACAAAGGCAACGTGCTGCTGTGGGTGGTGGTCAAGGACGAACAGGTGCAGGCCAGCGTGCAACTGAACCTGTGCCAGAAAGCCAATGGGCTGAACCGCGCCGAAGTGCAGAAACTGCTGGTGCGTGAACACGCCCGTCGTCGCGGCCTGGGCCAGCAGTTGATGAATGCCCTGGAGCTCGCCGCCCGTCAGCACAAGCGCGGCATGCTCTACCTCGACACCGAGGCCGGCTCCCCCGCCGAAGACTTCTACAAGGCCCTGGGTTACACCCGCGCCGGCGAAATCCCTGACTACGCCTGCGACCCGAACGGGCGCTACAAACCGACCGCCCTCTACTACAAGATTCTCCAAGGAGCCCAGTGATGATTCCCGGTGAGTACCAGATCCAGCCCGGCGACATCGAGCTTAACGTGGGCCGACGCACTGTCAGCCTGAAGGTGGCCAACAGCGGTGATCGGCCGATCCAGGTCGGCTCGCATTATCACTTTTTCGAAACCAACGACGCCCTGACCTTCGACCGCGCCGCCAGCCGCGGCATGCGCCTGAACATCCCCGCCGGCACCGCGGTGCGCTTCGAGCCGGGGCAGAGCCGTGAGGTCGAGTTGGTCGACCTCGCGGGCCATCGCCGGGTGTTCGGGTTTGCCGGGCGGATCATGGGCGACCTCGACTGACTGATCGTTCCCACGCTCTGCGTGGGAATGCATCCCGTGACGCTCCGCGTCACATAACGACGGACGCAGAGCGTCCATGGCGGCATTCCCACGCAGAGCGTGGGAACGATCAATGAAGGAACTGCAATGAAGATTTCCCGTCAGGCCTACGCCGACATGTTCGGCCCCACCGTCGGTGACAAGGTCCGTCTGGCCGACACCGAGCTGTGGATCGAAGTGGAACAGGACTTCACCACCTACGGCGAAGAAGTGAAATTCGGCGGCGGCAAAGTCATCCGCGACGGCCAGGGCCAAAGCCAACTGCTGGCCGCCGAGGTTGTCGATACCCTGATCACCAACGCGCTGATCATCGACCACTGGGGCATCGTCAAGGCCGACGTCGGCCTCAAGGACGGGCGCATCGCCGCCATCGGCAAGGCCGGCAACCCGGACATCCAGCCTAATGTCACCATCGCGGTCGGCGCCAGCACCGAAGTGATCGCCGGTGAGGGCATGATCCTCACCGCCGGCGGCATCGACACCCACATCCACTTCATCTGCCCGCAGCAGATCGAAGAAGCGCTGATGAGCGGCGTCACCACCATGATCGGCGGCGGCACGGGACCGGCCACCGGCACCAACGCCACCACGTGTACTTCCGGGCCGTGGCACCTGGCGCGCATGCTCCAGGCCGCCGATGCGTTCCCGATGAACATCGGCCTCACCGGCAAGGGTAACGCCAGCCTGCCGGAGCCGTTGATCGAACAGGTCAAGGCCGGCGCCATCGGTCTGAAGCTGCACGAAGACTGGGGCACCACCCCGGCGAGCATCGACAATTGCCTGACCGTGGCCGACCAGTACGACGTGCAAGTGGCGATCCACACCGACACCCTCAACGAGTCCGGTTTCGTCGAAACCACCCTCGCCGCCTTCAAGGGCCGCACCATCCACACCTACCACACCGAAGGTGCCGGTGGCGGTCATGCCCCGGACATCATCAAGGCCTGCGGTTTCGCCAACGTGCTGCCGAGCTCGACCAACCCGACCCGGCCGTTCACCCGCAACACCATCGACGAACACCTCGACATGCTGATGGTCTGCCACCACCTGGACCCGAGCATTGCCGAAGACGTGGCCTTCGCCGAAAGCCGCATCCGCCGCGAAACCATCGCCGCCGAAGACATCCTGCACGACCTCGGCGCGTTCTCGATGATCAGCTCCGACAGCCAGGCCATGGGCCGCGTCGGTGAAGTCATCACCCGCACCTGGCAGACCGCCGACAAGATGAAAAAGCAACGCGGCCCGCTGCCACAAGATGGTGAAGGCAACGACAACTTCCGCGCCAAACGCTACATCGCCAAGTACACGATCAACCCGGCGATCACCCACGGCATCAGCCATGAAGTGGGTTCGATCGAAGTGGGCAAGTGGGCGGATCTGGTGCTCTGGCGTCCAGCGTTTTTCGGGGTAAAGCCAACGCTGATCCTCAAGGGCGGCGCCATTGCGGCCAGCCTGATGGGCGACGCCAACGCGTCTATTCCAACGCCGCAACCGGTGCACTACCGCCCGATGTTCGCCAGTTACGGCGGTTCGTTGCATGCCACCAGCCTGACCTTTATCAGCCAGGCGGCGCAGGAGGCGGGTTTGCCCGAGGCCCTGGGCCTGAAGAAGAAAATCGCCGTGGTCAAAGGCTGTCGCGAGGTGCAGAAAACCGACCTGATTCACAACGACTACCTGCCGGACATCGACGTCGATCCGCAGACCTATCAGGTCAAGGCCGACGGTGTGCTGCTGTGGTGCGAGCCGGCGGATGTGTTGCCGATGGCTCAGCGTTACTTCCTGTTTTGAGATTCTGTCAGGTATAAAAAAACCGGCACGAAGGGCGTCAGTCTTCGTGCCGGTAGGGTTGTTTGTCAGGTCAATCAGTGACTCGGTTCGACCGTGAAGGGAATCTCTACCCTTTGCAGCTTCGCCCGATCCATCGCCTGCTGGGTCAGGGTCTTCATCAGCGCTTTCATCTCGGTGTTGATCGCCTCCAGCTCGGCGGCATAAGCCTCGTCAGTCATGACATCTCCCGGAGCAATCGCGCTTTCCGGTTTACCCAACTCTGCGGCGAGGACCCGCAGTTCTTCTTTGAGAGCTGCCTTGGCCTCGACCGATAGATTCGGTTCGGTCGCGCGCTTATCAAGCGCCATGTAAAACTCTGTCGTCGCATCGATTCGACGCCTGAAGACTTTGAAGGCGCTTCGATTCAAGCGCTGGATGAAAGTCTCCCAGAACGGCTGTTCGATGATCGAATCACGCAACAAGTCGCCGGCTTCCAGAGCCAGTACCCGCTGATAGGCACTTTCGATCATCTCGGGGGTGACACCGGTGTGCGTGCGAAATTGCAAGTCACGGGATTGCCAGGGCAGATCCAGTCGTTCGGCCAGGTCCGTCATGTAGGCCAGGTGCACCTCGACTTCATCGATGCTCCCCGAGACTCGGCCTTCGGCATCGACAACCCTGAATTGCTCACCGTTCTGCAGTCGCTCGGCGACCTCCTTGTGGGCAATCCGGCTCAACTCATCCAGTCGGGATTTGCCTCTGGCCAACTGCACCAGTTCCGCCTCCACCAGAGCCGGATTGCCCAGTGCATAGGCCTCGTGGATCAGCACCTCCACCCCCATCGCGTTGAACAGCTGTGCCCCGGCATCGACACAAAGGGTGACCTCATCCCTGCCCATGACAAAAAGATTGCGCCGCAGCTCGCTGTCCCTGGACATCGCTTCCAGCATTCTCCAGACCTTGCTCGTCATGTCCTTCCTGAACGCGAGGTCATGCTTGAAATGGCTGGACTGGGTCAGTTGCCTGATCTTGTTGAAAAAAGGCACTGAGCCGAACTCATCCTCAACGCTGTTCCAAACATCCTGTTTGGCCACCCACTCAGGTCGCGTCAAGCCTTCCTCCCACTCGAGACTGTCACGTACGCCGCGAGGCGGATACGGACGATCGGGGTCCAGGCCGACGGACCGGATATAACCTCTGAGCGTTTCCAGGTTCTCGGCCGACAACCACGGCGGGTCGCGATTCAATACCGTGCGCGCCAACAGCTCCGCGGAGGCTGAGCCGGGCGTCACCTGCGGGATAACGGTCAGTTCGTTGCGCTGCAGGTTCAGGTAGAAATGCCGGAACCTGGGTTGAGCAAACAGTCCCTCCGGCCAGGTATTAATCCCGGTGTCACCCAGCATCAGGGTATGCAGCATGCGCATCCCACCGATATCGGGCACTCTCCCCAACGGGTTTCCTTGCAGATCCAGACTTTTCAGCCGGGAGAGCCATCTCAAGTAGGTAGCTCCCTGGGCATCCAGCACTATCCGGTTATCGCCGAGGTTCAGTTCGGTCAGCCCACGCATTCGCCCCACCGCACGAGGAAATTGCGTGAGCTGGTTACCGGTGAGATTCAGCGAACGGAGTTTCGGGAAATGAACCAGAAAAGTGACGTGGGCATCGTTCATTCCAGCGCCCAGCAAGTTCAGACTGGTGACGTGCTGAAAATCGGCTTCCAGCAGAGGCATGCTTCCCAAGTGTCGCCCCAGGGGAACGTTACTGAAATCAAGCGCTGTCCCGTACCGATTTCCCAAAGGGTCCACATCCCTGGGCCCGGTGTGCTGCCAGCACTGGCGAATGGTTGTGTAGATCGAGTTTCGGGTCTGCCATTCGGTAATGCCGGCAGGGCTGTACCTGAACGCTTCGGTGGGTAAATTGAGCCAGTGCCGGAAATTGGCATTGAGGCGATCGAACTCCGCCTCCAGTGCGCTTGCCCGCTGCTCCGGGGTAACGTCGTCGCCCCCGCCGTCCAGGTAAGCCTGGGCCTCGGTTTCCGTCCAGCCGGGGCGCACACCCCTGACCCGCTCCTGCGGCGTCACTCGGCCGGTCAGTTGTCGAATGCCCTGTGGGGCGAACATGCCACCGCGCAACTTCATCGTTTCGGGATCGTAGGCGGGCTTGCGCAGAGGATTGTCCGCCAGCATCGGGCGCAGCTTGTCACGCGCCAATGGGGCATTTTGAACACTGCGTTTGAGGGTCGCGCCTTGATAGATCTCATAACCCAGCGCTTTACGTTCGGCGTCGGGCAGAGCATGCAAGACGGATGAAAAAAGATCGTCGGCACCCCGCAGATGGTTATCCTCGGCATCCCGCGCTTCATAGCCCTCGTCCGTACTGACCAGCACTTTGCGTGTACGTGCGTTCTCCGGGCCAATGCTGTCGCGCAGGTGCCCGGTGAACGAATGTTCGCGAACTTCAATGCGCACGTCTCCCGGCCAGTTCGGCAAGGTCTCCAGGGTGTGCAGCGCCAGCCTTTGCGTATCAGGAGCGTGCATCGAGTCAAGGAACAGCCCTTCATAGGCGCGCGCCAAACGTACCTCCAGCAAGGCCGCCCGCACCTGTTGCCGCAGGTGCAGGGCAATGCGCTTTTGTTCGGCCAGTACTCGCAAATCCGCCGGGTCAGCGGCGGCCAGCAGTTCCTCGGCCACGCCGTCGGGCAATTGTGCAAAAGCATCCTGAAGCACCCGCACATTGGCATTGTCTGATGGCGATAGACCGCTCTGTGGCAGCGTCCCCGTGTCCACCCACGTCTTGAATCGTTCGATCGTGTCGACCAGCAACGCCGGCGGTGCTTCGTTTTCAACATGCAGCCGACGCAACACATCTGCTTCGACGCCACTGGCGATCCGGATCTGCTCAAGCGTTGCATCGTCGAACGTTTCTACCCTCGCCCCCAACCGTCGCATGAGCTCGGTCGAGGTCCATTCGACAGGGCGGTCGAGCTCGGTATGCCAGGTGCCGGCGCCATTGTGTTCAAGCTTCGGTTGGTAGGCCATCGCTCGATCCGGATGGAGAATCCGCGGTTGCCCCGTGAGTGGATCGTCTTGCACCGCAAAGTATTTACCGCCGATCGACAGAAATTCCTGATCGTTGTGCAGATACAGGCCTCGCTCGTTTGGCTTCGCATCCGGACTCAGACTGACTTGATGTTCATACGGACTCAGGTCCGGATTCCAGAGACGGGTCTTGCCGTCAGCGAGCACCACCGGCTTCAGCTGTTCGACAAAAGATGAAGGCCGGACCGCTGCCGCTGCGCCCGTGGGTAAAACATGCCCTGCCGCCATGATTGCCAACTGGGCAGCATTGATCAGGACACCGCACAGAAGCGCCGACGCTTCTTCCTTGTCTCCCTTGCTCCAGTCCTCAATGCCCTCCATGGTTTCGAGCAGCATTTGCCCGACCATCACGCCCAACATGGCCTCTCCCAGGCCCGGCACCAGCATTGCGCCGAAGTTGAACACATTCCAGCCGATGTTCGCGTAACTCCTCAGCCGCGCCCAGCGGGCATTGGCATCTTCATCGCCAGTGGGCACGGCGATATGTCGCGCATCGGCGATGGCCTTGTCGCGCCGCCATCGACTGAGCTGAGGCCAGAGCGCGCCTTCGATCACATGGGTGATCGGCTCTGCGTCGGGGTTTTCCACTGCGGTTTCCCGCCACCATGGCCCCATGTCCAACGGTTCCCGCTGCTGCCAGGTGAAGGTGCTGAAGCGCTCCCTGACGCGAGCGAAAAACCTGCCCTGGTCTTTTTGCGGTACGAACCGACTGAAGAATTGCTGATAGTCCGACGAGCGCAACTGGCTCGTCAGCTCCTTCATGAAGTCGGTGAAGGACGGATATTCCTTCAAGGGATGTTCAGGGTCGTCAGGGACGTAGGCGATCAAGGTGCCATCGAGCCGGCTCTGCGTGAAAATATCGTTCCTGCCCAGCGTCTCGTCGACCACACCGCTTGGCCCATTGGCAAAAAAGGCCTTGAGCAGTTTGAATTGATCAAACTCCTGCCCGGGTAAAATGGCCAGTTTGCGCGACCACTCCATCATTGTTCGTTGATGTGTCGGAACCAGGCTGTTGTAGATTCGCTTTACTCGTGTGGGATCAGCCACTGCACTGAACAACACGATACCCGACAGCTTTACGCCCAAAAGAGTCAGCCGATGAGACTGTAACGGGCGATTGCCCATCGTGATGTTTGCCTGATTGTCCCGCAGTTGCTGCAACTTGCCATACGCATAAGAAGTGATATCACTTTTTAAATAGGCAATCAGCGCTGACTCATTGAACGCGGCCTTTTCAGCCCCGATGAAGTGCTGCTCAAGCGAGGCCTTGGCATCAACCGCCGAAGGTGCCAGCAACCCTTTGATGTGCAGCTGATATTGCGCACCGAGATCCAGATCCCTGCAAAGGCTCGCAAAACTTTCGATGGTCAATGAATGGCGCCTCAGGGCTCCTTCGGCGTCGGCAGTGAAAATGCCGGAGCCATCACGAAAGGCGCCAGCACGGGTTTCAGAGTCTTCGAAGTTATGGAGGGCGGCCTCCAGCAGAGTTGACTGCCTGAGCCGACTGGCATTGGTGTCGACGCCAAAACCCAAAAGGGCCGGAATATAAAGCCGTACCCATGTCGCATGAACATCCAGATCCAGGTTCAGCTTTTCTTTCAGGGCCTGAACAAGCAAGGGTTCGGCGAACTTATTGATGTCCTTTTGTAAATCGC
This sequence comes from Pseudomonas sp. FP1740, assembly GCF_030687165.1. Classification (NCBI taxonomy): domain Bacteria; kingdom Pseudomonadati; phylum Pseudomonadota; class Gammaproteobacteria; order Pseudomonadales; family Pseudomonadaceae; genus Pseudomonas; species Pseudomonas sp. FP1740. The sequence goes on along the minus strand of NZ_CP117461.1, from coordinate 640,335 downwards.
CCAGTGTGTCATCCAGACTGTCTTGCCACCGCCAGCGCTCACTGATGAGTTCGTTGAGATATTGACAGTTGATAGCACTTGCCTTGATGTACCACTCGGGAACGTCGGGTTTGATATCAGTCGTTGATACAAACCTTGATACAGACGGCTTCTTTATGAATGCGGGAACTTTAGTTGCAAGATAATTCAAATAAACATTGGCGCCTGCCGGCATCTCTTGAGAGATATCGGAAACGCCCCCTTCTGACAATTCATTCATTGCGCATGTATCCCTATGCGTTTGAGAAGAATGCCAAGCTTATTCAATACCTGCAAAAACAAAAGATTAAATAACTGTTGGGAAACAGCGACAAAACAAACAACACCTTCCAACTTAAGAATCTAAAAAACAAATAAATACCACCTGCAAGACCTGCAAGCATGATCCGGCGTGTCAGCGGTAGTTTTTACCGATCTACAAAGAGGCTAAGATGCCCAGACTCTCCAGGCAGGTAATGGCCATGCGCTTATCCGAATTCATCAGGCAACACGTGGACCGTATCGTCGATGAATGGGAACAGTTCGCCAGAACGATCACCCCGGCGGCCGAGTACATGGATCGAGCAGCCTTGCGCGATCACGCCAAGGCGATTCTGCTGGCGGCAGCGCGGGACATGACCACCGCGCAAACCGCCAGCGAACAGCTCGCCAAGGCCAAGGGCGAAGGCCCGGAGAAAACCCCAAGCCTGGATGAAGCGGGTGCCAGCCATGGCGAACTGCGGCATACCGTGGGCTTCGACCTGGTGCAGATGACCAGCGAGTTCCGCCATTTGCGGGCCTGTGTGATTCGGTTGTGGGTCGACAGCCTGGAGTCACCGGACCTGACCTATTTCCAGGACATGATCCGTTTCAACGAAGCCATCGATGAGGCCCTCGCCGAATCCACCGCCGCCTATGCCGAACAGGTCAACCATTCACGGGATCTGTTTCTGGCGATACTCGGGCATGACTTGCGAGCGCCATTGCAGGCAGTGAGCATGTCCGCCGAGTTACTGCTGCGTAAAGCAACGCTTGAAGGCGATGCTTTGGCCTGTGCCAACAACATCAAGGATGGCGCGCGGCACATGGCGGTGCTGGTCAGCGATTTGCTGGAACTGGTGCGCAGTCGCCTGGGCAAGCGCCTGCCAATCGAACCGGCGCCCATGGACCTGGCCGAGACGGCGCGCGAAGCGATTACCCAGGCTTGCGCTGCTCATCCGCAATGCGATTCGGCACTGAGCGTCGAAGGCGATACCCGGGGTGTCTGGGATGGCCGAAGGCTCGCTCAAATGCTGCAGAATCTGATCGGCAATGCCTTGCAGCACGGTTCGAACCACAGCGTGATCAAACTGACCCTCAGGGGCGAAGCGGACAGCGTTCGGCTCACCGTGCACAACGACGGTGCGCCGATTCCGCCCGAGGTCATCGGCACAATCTTCGATCCACTGGTACGCAGTGCCGACGAAGAACTCGGCGGGCCGAGCACCAGCCTTGGTCTGGGGCTGTTCATCGTCAAGGAAGTGGTTGATGCCCATGAAGGGACGATCGAGGTCAGTTCCAGTGAGGCCGAGGGCACACTGTTTACCGTGGTGTTGCCCAGGAAGGTGTGACGCCTTGGGACCGCTGTGGCGAGGGGGCTTGCCCCCGTTCGGCTGCGCAGCAGTCGTAAAATCGACGCATGCGGTCAGTCTGAAAAACCGCGATGACCGGATTTGGGGTCGCTACGCAACCCAACGGGGGCAAGCCCCCTCGCCACAGGTTTAGTGTTTACAGCTATTCGATCACCAGCCGCCCCAACCGCTGCTTGAGCATGCGGTTCTCGGCCCGCAGCTGCTGGACCTCGTCAAGCAGGTCCAGCGCCAGGGCGACGCCTTCCCATTCCAGCTCCAGGTCGCGCCGCAGCTTGGCGGCGCGCTTGGCCAGTACCAGCTCATAGTCGGTGAAACGCCAATTCTTGGGCTCTGTCCCCTGTGGTTCGAGGATGCCGTGTTCGACGATCTCGATCACATGCACGTCCGACAACTCGGTCGCCTCACAGAATTCTGCCAGGTCCAATAGAACGATCACGGGGTCGCTCATGATTGGGCTCCTCCTTATCTCGGAATCAAAAATTCTCTCGCGGATCGAAAGCGGCTTTTTTCGCCAACTCCTCCCACAACGCCTTGACGTCATGGTCGAGTTTTTTCGGCATCACCGCCTTGAGCTGCACGAACAGGTAACCACGGTGCCCGGCCTTGTGCATCAGGCCGTGGCCCTTGGCGCGCATGCGCTGGCCATTCTGGCTGCCGGCCGGCACCTTGAGGTTGATCTTGCCGGTCAGGGTCGGCACCGCGACTTCGGTCCCCAGCGCCAGCTCCCACGGTGCCAGCGGCAAGGTGATGATCAGGTTCTCGCCTTCGACATCGAATTTGGGGTGCGGCGCAAAACGAATGGTCAGGTACAGGTCGCCATTGGCCCCGCCACCGATGCCCGGAGCGCCCTGGCCCTTGAGGCGGATGCGCTCGCCGTCGGTCACGCCGGCGGGAATTTTCACGTTCAGGCTTTTACTGGTGTTGCTGACATGCTGGCCGGCAGCGTTGTACTGCGGCACCTGGAAGCTGACCTTCTTCGATTCGGTCGAGAGGGTTTCTTCCAGAAAAACCGGTAATTCCATTTCCACGTCTTGCCCTCGACGACCGGCGCTATGGCCCGACCGTCCACCACCACCGAAACCCGAACCACGGTTGCCGAAGATCGAACTGAAGAAGTCCGAGAAATCGCCCGTGTCCTGACCACCGCCACCGAAACCACCACGACTCTGCCAACCCGGCGGGCCCTGGAACGGCTGGCCGTGGTGACCGTACTTGCGCAAGTCGTCGTATTCGGCGCGCTTGTCGGCGCTTTTCAGCGCTTCATAGGCTTCCGACGCGTCCTTGAACTTGGCCTCGGCGTCCTTTTCCTTGCTGACATCGGGATGGTATTTGCGCGCCAGCTTCCGATAGGCGGCCTTGATCGCCTTATCGTCCGCGGTCGGCTCCACGCCGAGAATCTTGTAATAGTCTTTGAAGTCCATCGAGGGAATCACCATCCATTATCGAAATCGCGCCGCTCGGTACAGCATGCTCTGGTTTACAGCGTTTGAATTGATCAATCTCAACTTTGTGACCGGGCAGCGCATCAGTAGTTTATCGGCAGCCGGGCGCAGTTCTTGCTGTCGCCCAAGGATTGCCAAACCTATGCAGGGAAGTTTGGGGGCGATGACCCATCTTTCAAGCGCAGATCAATGCGATTTAACAGATAGTCGGCCTTCGAATCTGCGCCGCACTGACATACACTGCGCGGCCGTTTTTTAACCGGAACTTGAAAGACATGAAAAACGCATCTCCAGCCCGTGCCTGTGGTATCGACTTCGGCACGTCCAACTCCACCGTCGGCTGGCTGCGCCCCGGCATGGAAACGCTGATCGCGCTGGAGGACGACAAGATTACCCTGCCCTCGGTGGTCTTCTTCAATATGGAAGAACGCCGCCCGGTGTACGGTCGGCTGGCGCTGCACGAGTACCTGGAAGGTTACGAGGGCCGCTTGATGCGCTCGCTCAAGAGCCTGCTGGGCTCCAAACTGATCAAGCACGACACCAGCGTCCTCGGCACGGCGATGCCGTTCAAGGACCTGCTCGGGCTGTTCATCGGCCAGCTGAAGAAGCGCGCCGAAGCCGCTGCCGGTCGGGAGTTCGAGGAAGTGGTGCTGGGCCGTCCGGTGTTTTTCGTCGACGACGATGAACTGGCCGACCAGGAAGCCGAAAACACCCTGGTGGACGTGGCCCGTGCCATCGGTTTCAAGGAAGTCTCGTTCCAGTACGAACCGATTGCAGCGGCGTTCGACTATGAATCCACCATCGAAAAGGAAGAGCTGGTACTGATCGTCGACATCGGCGGCGGTACGTCCGACTTCTCGCTGGTGCGCCTGTCCCCTGAGCGACGCGGACATGACAACCGCCATGACGACATCCTCGCCACCGGCGGCGTGCACATCGGCGGGACCGATTTCGACAAACAGCTGAGCCTGCAAGGCCTGATGCCGCTGTTCGGCTACGGCAGCCGGATGAAGAGCGGCGCCTACATGCCCACCAGCCACCACATGAACCTGGCGACCTGGCACACCATCAACTCGGTGTACTCGCAGAAATCGACCCTGGCCCTGGGCAGCATGCGCTACGACATCGAAGACACCGGCGGCATCGATCGCCTGTTCAAGCTGATCGACCAGCGCGCCGGGCACTGGCTGGCGATGGAAGTGGAAGAAACCAAGATTCAGCTGACTCATGCCGACAGCCGCCATGTGCCGCTGGACCGCATCGAGCCCGGTTTGAGTGTGGAACTGACTCGTGCGCTGTTCGAATCCGCCATCGACAACCTGCTGGAGCGGGTGCGCAACAGCGTGACCCAGTTGCTGAACGACGCCAATGTGCGGGTCGATCAAGTCGACACGGTGTTCTTCACCGGCGGCTCGAGCGGGATTCCGGCACTGCGCAACAGCGTCTCGGCGATGTTGCCGAAGGCGCAGCATGTTGAGGGGAATATCTTCGGCAGCATCGGTAGCGGGTTGGCGATCGAGGCGGCCAAGCGTTACGGCCCGATGGATTGACCTGAAACCCTGTGGCGAGGGGGCTTGCCCCCGTTTAATGATCGTTCCCACGCTCTGCGTGGGAATGCCGCCATGGACGCTCAGCGTCCGCTGTTGAAGCTGTGACGCGAAGCGTCACGGGATGCATTCCCACGCAGAGCGTGGGAACGATCGGTTAGATCAACACTGGATCAAACCATCCCCACCTGCTTCAACTCACTCTTCAGGTACGCGTAGTAAATCGGCCCCGCCACCACCCCCGGCAGGCCGAACGCGGCTTCGAACACCAGCATCGCCAGCAGCAACTCCCACGACTTGGCACTGATCTGCCCGCCGACGATGCGCGCGTTGAGGAAGTATTCGAGCTTGTGGATAAAGATCAGATAACCCAGCGCCGCCACCGCCACCCAGATCGACAGCGACAGGCCGACGATGGTGATCAAGGTGTTCGACATCAGGTTGCCGATCACCGGCAACAAGCCGAGCAGGAAGGTCAGCACGATCAGGGTTTTGGTCAGCGGCAGCTTGATCCCGAACATCGGCAGGATCACCGCGAGGAAAATCCCGGTGAAGAAGGTGTTGAGCAGGGAAATCTTGATCTGCGCGAACACGATATTGCGAAACGCCTGGACCAACAGGTGCAAGCGGTCGAACAGCGCCGCGGCCAAGGGCTTGCGCTTGGTCAGGTCCGGCACGCGCTGCAAGGCGATGATCGCCCCCAACACCATACCGATCAGCAGCGTCACGAACATGTGCGCCGCGTCCTTGCCCACCAGTTGCAAGTCGCTCAAGTGCTTGCTCATCCACTCGCCGATGGCCACTCGGAACTCGGCGGCACTGGCCGGCAAATAAGCGTCGATGAACGGCGGCAGCTGCCCGCGTGCCCGGTCGACCACACCCATGAATTTGTCGAGGGAAGCACCGGGGTTTTCCGCCTCGTGCAGCAGGAAACTGATCGCACCGGCAAAGATCAGCGCCAGCACACTGACCACCAATGTTCCCAGCAATGCCACCGCCAACCAGCGCGCACGGCGGCCTTCGATCAGCCGTTGCAATTGCGGCGTGAGCATGTTGACCAGTTCGAATACCAACAACCCGGCCAGCAGGCTGGGCAGCAATCGCAGAGGGATCACCAGTAGCAAACCGCCAAAAATGATGACCCAACTGATGAGCAACAAGACCTGACGCTGAGAAAACGCTGACATACAGCCTCAAAACGAACGACGTGAAAGGATTGGCAGTCTGCCAGCGTTCCGGCGCCGAAGCGAGCAAACACGAACCTTGGGAGCAAGCCTGCTCGCGATAGCATCAACGCGCTTCTGCGTGATACCGAGTCGCCTGCATCATCGGATCGCCGTCCGGAGCAGGCTCGCCCCCACACTGCTTATTTTTTCTTCAGGCACTCACTCATGAACGCTTTGCGCGCATCGCCCTTGAGGCCCTTGGTAGTGGCATCGGCATTACAGGTTTTCATCTTTTCTTGTTGAGGTGTCATGGGCTTGGCGGCATCGGCGGCCGGCGCGGCTTTGAGGCAGGTGCTCATGAAGGCTTTGCGCTCGTCGCCTTTAAGGCTCTTGGCGGTAGCGTCGGCATTGCAGGTAGTCATCTTGTTCTGTTGGGCAGTGGCGGCGAAACCCTGAGAGCAGAGCAGCAGACCGATCATCAACAACGGGGCACGCAACATCTTCATGGAGTTTTCTCCTTGTTACCGCACCGATGGGTACGGCCTCGCTCTGGAGTGTAGACAAAGCCTGTTACACGTTCACCTGCTATCAAGGTGGCTGCGTCGATACTGTTCCGGCGTGCACCCGGCCTGACGCTGAAACATCGCGATAAACGCCGAGCCGGTGCTGTAACCCATGTCGAAGGCGATTTCCTGAATGCTGCGGTGGCTGTCCAGCGCTTCGATCGCCGCCAGAAACCGCAACCGTTGCCGCCATTCACCGAAACTCATGCCCAACTCGCGAACAAACTGCCGGGCCAACGTGCGTTCGCTGACGTGAATCTGCCCGGCCCAATACGCCAACGGCCGGTTATCCCCAGGCTCGGCCTGCAAGGCTTCCAGAATGCCAAATAACCCGGGGCTGCTGGCGTAGGGCAAATAGCACTCATGCATGGGCGCCTGTTGCAGTTGGTCCACCAGCACTTGAGCCAGACGCTGGTCCGCGTCGTGCTCGGGAATTTTCACATCGCGGGCGGCGAAGTCTTTCAGGATCGCCTTGAGGATGTCGCTGATCGCCAGGGTGCAGGGCTGTTGCGGCAGATGGCGGCACAGCGTCGGCGCGAGGCAGACCGCGCGATAGTTGATCGGCTGATGGCTATAGAAACTGTGTTCGGTCCCGGGCGGCACCCATACCGCGTATTGCGGCGGTGACATGAAGCGGCTGCCGTCGACATCCATGTGCAACACACCATGGGCGGCGTACTCCAGCGTGCCCCACGGATGCCGGTGAGGCGCAGCGTATTCGTGGGCGTTGAAGTCGGCATAGCGGAAATACACCGCCGACGGCAGTTCGCTGAAATCCAGCAGGTCGATGTGTTTACTGTTCATGCTGTCCGGAATCAGAGTTAGATTGTCTGGATCGCAGTATAGGCTTGCATCCAGACAGACGGATAATTGCCCCTCATTAACGTTCTGGCTTTTTCCCGATGCAATACGCTTATCCCCTGCTGGCCATTTTCATTTGGGCCGGCAACACCGTGATCAACAAACTCGCGGTGGGCGCAATCTTCCCCGCCGAAATCGGCTTCTACCGCTGGCTGCTGGCCGGGATTCTGTTCACGCCTTTCATGCTTAAGCCGGTGATCGCCCATTGGCCGGTAATACGCCCAAACCTGGGGAGGATCTTCATCCTCGGCGTACTCGGCATGGCGGTTTATCAGAGCCTGGCCTATTTCGCTGCAACACTGACGTCGGCCACCAACATGGGCATCATTTTGTCGCTGATGCCATTGATGTCGCTGGCCATGGCGATGGTCAGCCTCGGCCAACGCCTGACCGCCGGTGCGCTGGCCGGTGCGGTGCTGTCGTTTGCGGGGGTTTTGGTGGTGGTGTCGTCCGGCAGCCTCGGCGCATTGCTCGAACACGGGGTGAACCTGGGCGACGCGATGATGCTGATCGCCACGCTGGCGTATGCGATTTACAGCACCTTATTGAAAAAATGGCAGCTGCGCTTGCCGCCGCTGGTGTTGCTGTATTTACAGGTGCTGGTGGCGGTGGTGGTGCTGTTTCCGCTGTTCCTCGCCTCACCGAAAATCGGCCCGACCCTGCATAACATTCCGCTGGTGCTTTACGCCTGTCTGCTGGCCTCGATGCTTGCGCCGCTGGCGTGGATGCAGGCCGTGGTGCGCCTGGGCCCGAGCCGGACCACGCTGTTTTTCAATCTGCTGCCGTTGATTACGGCGCTGATTGCGGCGGTGGTGCTGCATGAGCAGTTGGCGCTGTATCACCTGGTGGGTGGGGTGTTGACGTTGGGTGGGGTGATTTTGTCGGAGCGCTGGACTACCGTGCTGGGCCGCAAGAACAGCGTTGCCTGACCGGATACCTTCGCGGGCAAGCCACGCTCCCACAGGTTTTGTGTCGGACGCTGGCAATGGGCACGACGCCAAACCTGTGGGAGCGTGGCTTGCCCGCGAAGAACGATAACGCGGTCTAAACCCCCGCCGCCTTCAACCGCGCGGCATGCTCGACAAACAACCGCACCGGCTCTGCCCCTTTGCCCACCAGCCCCAGGGATTGGTTGACGATATCGAAGTGATCCATCGGGTATTGATCGCCAATCACCGTCCCGAGATGCGAGCTGTAGCGCCCGACCATCCCGTCGCACTGCCCCGCTTCACGCACGAAGGTTCTGGCAAACAACCGGCAACTGCGGTTGGTGCCGTCGAACAGGTTGCACCCGCGATCGGTCTTGCCCGGCTGCAAAGTCCCGGACCAGGAGTAATAGCGCACGCCATTGACCACTTCCGGGCCATGCCCACCCCAGGTGTCAGGCAGCCCCTGTGGATAACGCTGATTGAACAGCGCCACGCCGGCCGTGGTCAGCGACTGGTGCGAAGCCGGGATATCCACCGGCAGTCGCGGCCCGCGATAACCGGTTTCCAGCAGGCACATCAACGCGCTGATCAACCACAGTAAAAAGGTGAGCAATCGGCCCCTGGCGCTGTCTGCCGGGTAGTGATCGTGCAGGTAATCCGCCAGCTCCGAACCGTGATTGGGCCCGGCCACCGAAGTCACTGAAGCCACCTGGTCCGGGCGTTTTGCGGCAGCATACCGAGCGGTGAGCGAGCCCTGACTATGGCCGATCAGGTTGACCTTCTCGGCCCCGGTGTCGTGCAGGATTTCCTCGATTCGTGCCAGCAATTGCTCACCGCGCACCTCGGTTGAGTTGAGCGGCGAGACCTGCACCGCGATCACGGTCGCCCCATCCCGGCGCAACGCCGAAATGATCCCGAACCAATACGGATAGAGCAGCAGACGAATAAACCCGAGCATCCCCGGGACCAGCACCAACGGGTAACGCGTGGCAGAGCCTTGCGACATGGATGAACATCCTTGTGGTCGGTGAGATGAAGCAAGGCCGGATGCAAGGCCTCAGCCAAGCATCGCCATCCAAGATGACAACTCGACGACCAGTCTATGACATCCCCTACTTCAACCCCACCACGCCCGCCACAATCAGCCCGACCGACACCAGCTTGAGCGCCGTGAGGCTTTCGCCCAGTAGCGCAAAGCCGAGGAACACCGTGCCCAGCGAACCGATAGCGGTCCAGATCGGGTAGGCGATGCTCACCGGTAACTCCCGCATGGCCAGGGTCAGGAAATAAATCCCTCCGATTGCCGCCACCACGGTGATCACCGAAGGCCAGAGCCGGGTGAAGCCTTCGGCGTACTTCATGCCCATGGCGAAGGTGACCTCGAACCCGGCAGCAATCAACAGGAACAGCCAGGCCATCTAGAACTCCCTGGCCAGCCCCAGCAAGCGCTGTTCGGCCTCGGCCACGGAAACCTGGAAGGTGCGCTCGGCGGACTCCTCGCCCTCGGCGGCGACGACTGTGACGTCAGTGATGCCGATGAATCCCAGCGCCGTGCGCAGCAACGGGTCTGCATGATTCATCGCCTCAAGCTCGCCACCGGGGCCGAAACCAAACCCGCCGCGACTGGTGACGATTAACGCCTTCTTGCCCCGCACCAGCGGTTCGTACTGCGCGATGCCGTTGTCCAGGGTGTGATTGAACGTCAGCCCGAGCCGCACAATCTGGTCGATCCAGGCCTTGAGGCCACTGGGCACGCTGAAGTTGTACATCGGCGTGGAAATCACCAGCAGATCATGACCGAGTAACTCCCCCACCAACTCATCGCTGAGTGCCAGGTCGGCCTGCATCGACAGCGGTCGCGCTTGAGGCTCCGGATGAAAAGCAGCCGCTACAAAGGCTTCGTTGACGGCCGGGATCAACGCCCGGCCGACTTCACGGCGGGTCAATTGCGACTGCGGGTTACGGACCTGCCAGGCTGAAAGAAACACCTCGGCCAACCGCCGCGAGTGAGAGCGGTCGCCACGGGGGCTGGCGTGAATGGCAAGAATTGTGCTCATCTGAATCTCCTTAAGGGCTAAACTGAAACGGCTTGTGGTTGCAGCTTGAAGCGCACAGCCACCTGCCTTCAAATGAGCAAAAATCAGTCTGGATGAATCTATTTCACCCATGGAGTTTAAATGTTTGCCTCGTTGCCATTGACCGCCCTGCGGGCCTTCGAATCCGCCTCGCGCCTGCTGAGTTTCAAGGCGGCCGCCGAAGAGCTGTCCGTGACGCCGACGGCGGTTTCCCACCAGATCCGCTCCCTGGAAAACTGGCTCGGCGTGCCGCTGTTCGAACGACTGCCACGCCAGGTGCGCCTGACCGAGTGCGGCGAACGGCTGTTCCGCAGCCTGCATGGCGCCCTGCTGGAAGTGGCGCAAAGCGTCGATACCTTGCGCCCGCAACGCAGCGGCACGAGCCTGACGATCTCCACCACCGCCGCTTTCGCCGCCCTCTGGCTGGTGCCTCGGCTGGGACGGTTTTATGCCCGGCATCCGAACATCAACGTGCGGCTGGACACTCACTGCGAAGTCATCGATTTGCATCAGGACGCCAGCGTCGATCTGGTGCTGCGCTACAGCCTCGACGATTACCCGAACCTGTATGGGTTGTGCCTGTTCGACGAATCCTTCGGGGTTTATGGCTCGCCTGAACAAGTGGCCCTGGCGACCCGTCGGGTACCCACCCTGATCAGCGTGCAGTGGCATAACTCCAAACTGTATGCCCACGGTTGGGAAGCCTGGTGCGCGCAATCCGGCGAAACCTGGCTGACCGGGCAGCCAGCGGTGCGTGAATACGACGAAGAGCATTACGCCCTGCAAGCCGCCATTGCCGGGCAAGGTTTGGTGCTGGCGAGCAATATTCTGGTGTCGGAGAGTGTGGCCAGCGGCTTATTGCTGCCTTATCGGGGTGAGATTCAGGTCGATGGGGCCGGATACAGCGCACTGTGTGTACCAGGGCGCGAACGGCATCCGCCGGTGCGGGCGTTTTTTGCGTGGTTGCAGGAGGAAGCTCGATTGTCTGGTCTATTGCCAAGATCGAAGCCTGCGGCAGCTCCTGCAGGGGAACGCGTTCCAATGTAGCTGCCGCAGGCTGCGATCTTTTGATCTACCGGGTGGGCTTGACCGTCACCGGCGCCTTGCCCGCCTTCATCTGCTCCAGCAACGGCGCACACTGATTCGGCTCGCCGGCGCTCGGCGCGATCAGCGCCAGCAAACCCGCCGCCGGCGCGGCAATCACACCCAGCGCCACCATCCCGGCCCCACGCAACATCAGCGGCACCGGTTTGACCCCTGCGTCCGGCTTGATGAACTTGCCCCGCACATACAGTGGCGAACGCAACGAAATCAAGCGCCAGCCCTTGGATTCCGGGCTGATGGTCAGGTCCAGTTGCTCGGTCGCCATGTTCGCCGTGCCATCGATGTAGACAATCGCGTTCTCGGTATCGAAGACGAACAACTGCGTGGTCGCCAGACCGCTCTTGATGTCGAAATTGGCCGCCGCGCAGTTGATCTTCACTTCCTTGTCGCCAAAGATTTTCCCGACCACGTAGTTGCCGACATTGAGCCCGGCCAGCTCCATCAACTCGCGACTGATCGCGCCATCATTGATCAGCATCTTCAAATTGCCGTCGGCAGTGCCCAGCAGCTTGGCCACCGAGTTGCCACGACCGACAAGGTCAGCATCGCCATTGAGCTCACCAAAACTGGTTTTCATTCGCTCGATGGAGGGGAACAACTGCTTGAGCTTGAACTTGCGCGCGGTCAGTTTGGCCCGGCCTTCCAATGGCTCGGTGCGCCCGTTCAGGCGAATCTGCGCATCCAGATTGCCGCCGGCCACGCCGAAACGCAGGGGCTCGAGACTGAGCACACCATCCGTCAGCACCAAATGGGTGTAGAGGTCGTTGAACGGCAGTTTTTCGCTGTGGACGATGCGCTTGCCAGTGAACTCGACGTCAGCGTCCATATCGCGCCAGCGCTCGGTCTTGAATTCCTCGACCGGCAGTATCTTGTCCGCCGGCTGCTTGCTTTCACCGCCGCGGACCTTTTGCCTGGCATTGGAGTCGGCGCCGATCAGTGGGGCCAGGTCGGCAAACAACAGTTGATTGGACTCCACCGCCCCGCTGAGCTTGGGCCGCGGCTGGCTCGCGACATAAGCCAGGTCGCCATGGATGTCGCTCTCGCCAATCTTGCCGTTGAAGTCCTCATAGCGGTACACCGCCCCGCCCGACTCATGCAACTTGGCGGTCAAATGCCCATCCGTGGCGTACGGCGGGGTATCCGGCAGGGTCACGCCGATCAGCGGATAGAGATTGCCCAGGTTGGCACCGGCCAGTTTCAGGCGCAGATCCAGGGCGCCGAGATTCAGTGGATCGGTGAGCGTACCGGCCAGTTCGACGCTGGTGTCGGCAATCTTCATTTGCGCATGAAGCGGGAACGGCTTGGCGGCATCCTGTAGGGCCAGCAAACCACCGATTTTGCCTTGGCCGGCCAGATTCTGGCCGTGGTATTGGCCTTTGACCTTCAACGCGAACGCGTAATCCTGCGGTGAACCGCCCTTCTCAAGCACGGTTTTCGCCGCTTTGTCGCCGACGATGTCACTGAAGGGAATCGGTTTGCCCAGCGGATCGATAAGCAAGTCGAGGCGGGTTTTCAGGCTCTGGTCGTCGAGCGTGACATGGCCCTTGTCGAAGCCGATGGCACCGATGTCCAGCACCCAGTTAGAAGGCTCGGCGTTCGGGTCCTTGGGGACAAACTTGAATGTCCAGTTGGCGCGGCCGTCGGCCAGACGCTGTAGGTCGGCATTGGGCTCGGTCAGGTCGATGCGCGGGATCGTCAAGCGCTGTGTCAGCAAGGCCAGCGGTGAAATACGCAGCTCGACGCGTTTGAGGGTGGCCATCTGCGGTTGCTTCGACCAGTCCGGGTTGCCCAGGCTCAGGTCCTCGGCCACCACATGCGGCCACGGTACCCAGGCCCGCCAGCCGCCTTCGTCGGGCTCGCGCTGCCAGACCACCGCGAGGTTGCCATTGATGGCGAACGGACGATGCAGTTCTTCAGAGACTTTGGCGTTAAGAGGCGGTTTGATCCGGTTCCAATCGAAGAACGCGATGATCAGCACCAGGACGGCCAGCAGCCCAACGAGGCTGGCGGAGGTCCAGGCAAGCATTTTACGAGTGCGCGTCATTGCACAGAGCTCCTGAATACGACTGAGCGCCCTGACAGCGACGCACTGATGAAACGTTAGGCCAGAACCGGCCTGCCATGAAATGTACGACTGGAAAACGGCCCGCAGGTTTAACCCGAAGGCCGATTCGAACGCAAATAGCCGGCTCGCCCCTCCCTTTTCAGCGTTACCGACCCCGCACTTTTGCGTGGCGAAAATGAGTCGAAAATACCCACCTCAGTGCAAAAACGTTCGCCGGAAACGCCCGTTCTAGAGCCGCTCGGCCAAACAATCAATTCCGTTGATTATTACCATTGCGTTTATGAACTTTTATATCGACTTATCGAGAGTAGCATTGCCCTCGTACCCACTTTATCGCCCTCCCAAGGAGCAACCCATCATGAAACGCGAATTACTGCTTAGCCTGACCCTCTCAATGTTAGCCAGCACCGCTTTTGCTCTGCCGGCTACTGATCAGGCCACGCCACAAGTCAAAGACAGCCACTCGGTGTTCAGCCAGACCGTTGCCGATGGTGCCAACGGTAACGAGCGCCTGAAAGAAAAAGGCCTGATCACCCAGGATGGTTCGGATCGCACTCCACAGGGCCAAACCCTGGCCGCTGACGGCACCGACCGTACCCCACAAGGCCAAACCCTGGCGGCTGACGGTACCGACCGTACCCCACAAGGCCAAACCCTGGCGGCTGACGGTGCCGACCGTACCCCACAAGGCCAAACCCTGGCGGCTGACGGTGCCGACCGTACCCCACAAGGTCAAACCCTGGCCGCTGACGGTACCGATCGCACTCCACAAGGCCAAACCCTGGCCGCTGACGGTACCGATCGCACTCCACAAGGCCAAACCCTTGCTGAAGGTGGTGGTGACCGTGTGATCGAACGCAACAGCGCTGTGAGCTAAGCCCATGGCGGCCTGGAAAAAAAGCCCAATCCCCGGATTGGGCTTTTGACTTTATAGAAGCTGCATTTCCCCCGCGTGATCCCCCGACAGTCCGTTCGACGCCAGCGAAGCCGATTTGCTAGAGTGCGCCGCTGTCCCTGTCCAGAAAACACCCTTGCGATGCTGCCCCGCGCCGAACAGAAACAACAGACCCGCAACGCCCTGATGGACGCTGCCCGCCACCTGATGGAAAGCGGCCGAGGATTCGGCAGCTTGAGCCTGCGCGAAGTGACGCGAACCGCCGGGATCGTGCCCACTGGTTTCTACCGGCACTTCGCCGACATGGACGAATTGGGCCTGGCGCTGGTGTGCGAAGTCGGCCAGACCTTCCGCGAAACCATCCGCCTGGTGCGCCATAACGAGTTCGTCATGGGCGGTATCATCGATGCCTCGGTGCGGATCTTTCTCGACGTGGTCACGGCCAATCGCTCGCAGTTCCTGTTTCTTGCCCGAGAGCAGTACGGCGGCTCGCTGCCGGTGCGCCAGGCCATCGGCCGCCTGCGCGAGGACATCAGCTCGGACCTGGCGGCCGATTTGTCGCTGATGCCCAAACTGCAGCATCTGGATATCGCCGGCCTGAGCGTCATGGCCGATCTGATCGTCAAAAGCGTGTTCGCGACCCTGCCGGACATCATCGATCCGCCGGCCGAAGCATTGCCCGAGCACCTGACACCCCAGGCGAAAATCACCCAGCAGTTGCGGTTTATCTTTATCGGGCTGAAGCATTGGCAGGGACTCGGCAGTACCGAGTAACCCGTTAGAAAAAAATCGCAGCCTTCGGCAGAAGGCTGCGATCTTTTTGTGCGCTGCAAATTGGTGCGTAAACACCCGCCACGCACCAACTTCAATCAAAGTCCTGCAACACTGTGAGTATCCCCCGTCGCTCTGACAGGCATTTCCTACCTCTCACCCGATTGGCAAGCCCCTTGCTCTAGCCTGAACATTGTTCATTGCTGGAAGCCTTCCGATGCTGGTGATTCATCGCAGAATCGACCCTCAACCCGTCTGGGCCGCCGAGTTGCACCTGACCTTCGAAGCCAGGAGCAAAAGTCGCTTGCGCTGTTTCAGTGCCGAGGGTGAAGACGTCGGCTTGTTTCTGGAGCGCGGCCAGCCGCCGCTGCATGACGGCGAATGCCTGCAAGCCGAAGACGGGCGCGTCGTTCGCGTCTGCGCTCGTCCCGAACAACTGCTGCACGTCACCTGCGCCAATGCGTTCGAACTGACCCGCGCCGCCTATCACCTGGGCAATCGCCACGTGGCCCTGCAAGTCGGCGACGGCTGGTTGCGCCTGCTCGATGATTACGTGCTCAAGGCCATGCTCGAACAACTTGGCGCCAAGGCCGAGAACATCGAAGCGCCGTTCCAGCCGGAACACGGTGCCTACGGTGGTGGCCATCACCACTCGCGCCACGGTGACGAGGACTTCAACTACCCGCCGAAACTGCACCAGTTCGGCGTGCGTTTATGAACCCGGCCTGGGCGCTGCTGCGCCTGGCCAGCCCGCAGCTGCCGATTGGCGGCTACAGCTATTCCCAGGGCCTGGAAATGGCGGTGGATAACGGCCGGGTCAATGATCCCGACAGCGCGCGACGCTGGATCAGCGATCAATTGCTGCTGAACCTGGCGCGCTTCGAAGCGCCACTGCTGCTCGCGCATTGCACCGCCGCCGCCGAAGAAAACTGGACCCAATTGCTGCAACGCTGTGAAGAGCATCGCGCCAGCCGCGAAACCCGCGAGCTGCATCAGGAGAGCCGGCAGATGGGCTATTCGCTGCAGCAACTGCTCAACGGCTTGCCGGAGCTGGACGAGCCTGCTCGCGCCTTTCTCGAGCAACGCCCTGAACCGCATTTGGCTCTCGGCTGGGCGCTGGCGGCTCGCGCCTGGAACATCAGCCCCCAAGATGCGCTGGCCGCCTGGCTCTGGAGCTGGCTGGAAAACCAACTGGCGGTGTTGATGAAAACCCTGCCGTTGGGCCAGCAAGCCGCACAACGCCTGACCAGCGAACTGCTGCCGTTGCTGCAACAGGCGCAGCAAGACGCCACCCGAATCAATCTCGAACACGTTGGCAGCGCCGCTTTCGGTCTGTCCCTGGCGTGCATGGCCCATGAGCGCCAGTACAGCCGTCTGTTCCGTTCCTAGGGCCTTTTAGTTTGGAGAATCACATGAACACACAACCCCTGCGCGTCGGCATCGGCGGCCCGGTCGGCTCCGGCAAAACCGCCTTGACCCTGGCCCTGTGCCTGGCCCTGCGCGAGCGCTACAACCTGGCCGTCGTGACCAATGACATCTATACCCGCGAAGACGCTGACTTTCTGGTGCGCAACGAAGCCTTGGCGCCGGAGCGGATCATCGGTGTGGAAACCGGCGGCTGCCCGCACACGGCGATCCGCGAAGACGCCTCGATCAACCTCGAAGCCGTGGACCAACTGAACCGGCGCTTTCCGGGGCTGGATCTGATTCTGGTGGAGTCCGGCGGCGACAACCTCTCGGCGACCTTCAGCCCGGAACTGTCCGACCTGACCATTTACGTGATCGATGTCTCCGCCGGCGACAAGCTGCCGCGCAAGGGTGGCCCCGGCATCTGCAAATCCGACCTGCTGGTGATCAACAAGATCGACCTGGCGCCGCTGGTAGGAGCGTCGCTGGAGATGATGGACAGCGACACCCAACGCATGCGCAACGGCAAGCCGTTTGTCTTCAGCAACCAGAAAACCGGCCAGGGCCTTGAAGAAATCATCGCCTTTATCGAACGCCAGGGCCTGCTGACTGCGGCCTGATCACACTTATCAACAAGGAAGCTTATCCATGACACTGAAACGCATTCTGGGCGCCATGGCCCTGCTGCTGACCCCAGCCATTGCCTTCGCCCACCCGGGCCATGGCGACAACGGCTTGATCGCCGGTATCAGCCACCCGATCGGCGGCCTCGATCACTTGCTGGCGATGGTTGCCGTGGGGTTGTGGGCGGCGCAGCAGAAAGGCGCTGCGCGCTGGGCCCTGCCGTGCACATTCGTGGGCACCATGTTGATCGGCGGCTTGCTGGGTTTTGAAGGGCTGAACCTGCCGGCGCTGGAGAGCGGGATTGCGGCATCGGTATTGGCGCTGGGCCTGGCGGTGGCGTTGGCAGTGCGTCCACCGCTGAGCCTGGCGGTGGCGGCGACCGCGTTGTTCGCGCTGTTTCATGGCGTGGCGCATGGTCTGGAATTACCGGACATGTCCAGTCCTTGGACGTATGCCGCAGGGTTTGTGGCGGCGACGGCGGCGTTGCATGCCGCGGGTTATGCAGTGGTTCGCATCTTGCCTCAGGCCGCGGCACCATTGGTTCGGCTGGCGGGTGCGGCGTCGGCGGCAACCGGAGCCTGGTTGCTGGCGGGTTGATTCTCTAACGTCTGAACTGGCCCCTTCGCGATCCGGTTTGCCCGCGAAGGCGGCCCGACAGACACCGCATCTCTAAGGCCTGCTAACATGTCGCGCAATTAACCCTGCCGTGACGACGCCAGCCAATGCCGCATGCTTCCCGCTCTGCCTCCCAGCCTGAATTGACCGCCCTGTTCACCTCAGTGCATCAGCACTTCCAGGACGTGATCGTGCCGCTCTGGCAGGGCCCCGGCTGGAACGCCGACATGGCGTTGCCTTATGAGGCGCTGGATGCCGAGCATAAACCGCTGCCCCCTCAGCGCTACCGAGCCATGGCCTGCGCGCGGCAGCTGTACCTGTTCTCCAGCCTGATCGGCCAGGTGCCCAAGGCTGAAGAGCGCGCGGCGGCGCTGTTTCGTTCCTTGCAACGGCATTTCCACGATGCCGAGCATGGCGGCTGGTTCTACAGCATCGACCCGCAAGGTACGCCGCTGGACCAGCGCAAAGACCTCTACACCCACGCCTTCATCCTGTTCGCCTGCGCCCATTATTGGGACAAGGTTCGCGAACCGCTGGTGGAGTCGGTACTCAACGCCGCGCTGGAAGTGGTGGCGCAGCGTTTCGCCATGGGCGACGGCCTGTACGAAGCCAGCCTGGACCGTGATTGGTCCTCGCTCGACTCCGGGCCATTGCAGAACCCTCTGATGCATTTGGCCGAAGCCTTCCTCGCCACCCTGTCGGTGCGCGAAGACGCGGCTGTGCAGAACGCGCTCATCGAGTTATGCACAGCCATGCAAAAGCGTTTCATCGACCCGCGACATGCGGTGTTGATGGAGAAGCCGCTGGGAGCTGTGGATAACTGGTTCGAGCCGGGCCATCAGTTCGAATGGTATTTCCTGCTGCAATCCTCGCCATTGCTGCGCGGCTCGACACTGCATGCCTCGCTGGAGCGCGCGTTTGCGTTCACCGAGCAACGAGGTGTCGATCAGCAGACCGGTGCCGTGCGAGCGATGCTGGAACTGGATGATCACCCTCGTGACGCAA
The DNA here is from genome assembly GCF_030687165.1 of Pseudomonas sp. FP1740. Taxonomy (NCBI): domain Bacteria; kingdom Pseudomonadati; phylum Pseudomonadota; class Gammaproteobacteria; order Pseudomonadales; family Pseudomonadaceae; genus Pseudomonas; species Pseudomonas sp. FP1740. The sequence goes on along the minus strand of NZ_CP117461.1, from coordinate 621,617 downwards.
CCCAACGCATCTGGGCTCAAGCCGAATACCTGCGCGCCCTGACCTTGCGCCCGGGCAGCGAAGCATCGGTGCAACGCCAATTGCAGGCGTTGCAGCAGCGCTTTCTGCATGCGGGCGGTTGGTATGAGTGTCGCGATGAGCAGGGCGAAGTAAGCCGCAAGGACATGCCTTCGACCACGCCTTATCACTTGGCAACCTGCTATCGCGGGTTGGTCGAGTATCTCGGCTGAGTTTTTTGTGGCAAGGGGGCAAGCCCCCTCGCCACAGGCAAGCCCCTCGCCACAATTACGCCTTGCCGCCATTACGCTCAATGGCAAACCCGCTCCAGGTCTGGCTCACCGGCATCAGCTCGAGGCTGTTGATGTTGATGTGGGCCGGTGCGTTGAGCACCCAGAAAATGGTCTCGGCGATGTCTTGCGGCTGGATCGGATCGGCACCGGCGTAAGTGGCGTTGTAACGCTCCTGGTCACCGGCGAAACGCACCAGCGAGAACTCGCTCTCACACAGGCCCGGCTCGATGTTGCTGACCCGCACGCCCGTACCTTGCAGGTCGCAGCGCAGGTTCAGGGAGAACTGTTTGACGAACGCCTTGCTCGCGCCATACACGTGGCTGCCCGGGTACGGGTAGTTGCCGGCGATGGAGCCGAGGTTGACGATGCTGGCGCCACGACCATGAGCGATCAAACGTGGCAGCAACAGGCGGGTGCTGTACATCAGGCCTTTGATGTTGGTGTCGACCATGGTGTCCCAATCATCGAGATTGCACTTGGGCGCCGGGTCCACACCCAGGGCCAGGCCGGCGTTGTTGATCAGCCCGCGAAGCTTGGCGAAGGACGGCGGCAGGTTGGCAATCGCCTCCTCCATGGCCTTGCGGTCCCGTACGTCGAGCACCAGGCCATGGACCTCGGTCTGCTTCGACAACTCGGCGCACAGGGCATTGAGGCGCTCTTCACGACGACCTGTCAGCACCAGTTTCCAGCCGGCCTCGGCAAAACGACGGGCACAGGCTTCACCAAAACCGGAGGTCGCGCCGGTAATAAACAGGGTGTTGGACATCGTGTTCTCCTTGCTACGGCTGACAGTCAGCCCTTGGAATAGAAAATCAACCGGCAGCATGCCCGGCCTTGCCCACAGCGGCAACCACGGCAAAAACCGTACAAAAAACGATCAATGCTGGCAACAGCCCATGTCCCGTGGCTTGCAGCCATGTACGCGCACCTTATCCACAGGCCGGTCCACAGTTTCCGGGGGCAAGTGGAAAAGCTGCAAGCCGCTATCCACAAGGCTTTGCGGGCAGGTTTGAAAGTTTTTTTCTTGACCCTGAGGCATCCGCTGTGTAGTCCAGGGCAATTTGCACGACCGAGCGGTCAGAGCGACGATGGCGCCAAGCCAGCAACCACGGCCCTCAGCCGAGTCTTTCCAGAGTTTAACCACAGACTTATCCACAGGCTTGCCCACCTCGACTCACACCGTATTCGCTCATAACAAAAAGGTTGACAATGCCCACTTCAGGCTCGCCAAAAGCACCTGATCAAAAAACAGCCATCTCTCTGCAAGCCACGTATTCAAAGGCTTACAGCCAGCTACTCCCACGTTATTCACAGCCAGCTCCACAGCAAACGGGGACAAGTCAAAACCGTGACAAAACAGCAATTTGCAGCGGCTTTATGTCGCGCTTTGAGAGGTCATGAATATTGTTTTCCACAATTTCCCTTTACCTCAAACCGCAGCCTCGTGTAGGGATTATGCGGGCATAAAAAAACGCCCTGAGTTCGTCAGGGCGTTTTCCAGGCTCTTCGGTTTAGTGCCCGCCGAGATAGGCGTTACGCACCTCCTCGTTCACCAGCAGCTCCTTGCCGGTACCGCTGAGGCGGATCTGCCCGTTGACCATCACGTACGCCCGGTCCGAGAGCTTGAGGGCGTGGTTGGCGTTCTGCTCCACCAGGAAAATGGTCATCCCTGTCTTGGCCAGTTCCCGCAGGGTCGCGAAGATCTGTTTCACCACAATCGGCGCCAGCCCCAGACTCGGCTCATCGAGCAGCAACAGCTTGGGGCGGCTCATCAACGCCCGGGCAATGGCGAGCATTTGCTGCTCGCCACCAGACATGGTCATGGCCCGCTGATTACGCCGTTCCTTGAGCCGCGGAAACAGCTCGAACATGCGCTCCATGTCCTCGGCGGCGTACTTGTCACCGATCGGGATGGTGCCCATCAGCAGGTTTTCCTCGACGGTCATGTCGGGGAACACCCGGCGGCCTTCCGGCGACTGAGCGATACCGTTGGAGGCGATGTAGTGGGACGACTTGTGAGTGATATCCACACCCTGATAGACGATTTGCCCGTCAGTCGCCCGTGGCTGACCGAAAATCGACATCAGCAGGGTCGACTTGCCGGCACCGTTGGAGCCGATCAGGCTGACGGTCTCCCCTTCATTGATGTGCAACGAGACTTTCTTCAGGGCCTGGATCGGTCCGTAGAACACGTCGATCTCTTTCAGTTCGAGGATCGGTTGACTCATACCAGTTCCTCTTCGTCGGCGCCAAGGTAGGCGGCAATCACTTTCGGATCGTGTCGGATCGCATCAGGCCCGCCCTCGGCGATGACAACGCCGTGGTCCAGCACCACGATGTGGTCGGAAATGCTCATGACCATGCCCATGTCGTGTTCGATCAGCACCACGGTCAGATCATGCTCGTCACGCAGCAGCCGGATCATCGCGCTCAGCGCTTCGGTTTCCTGAGGGTTGAGGCCGGCGGCCGGTTCGTCGAGGCAGATGATCTGCGGCCGGGTACACATGGCCCGGGCGATCTCCAGACGGCGTTGCTGACCATAGGACAGTTCACCAGCCAGGCGGTTGGCGCAGTCCACCAGGTCCACCACTTCCAGCCAGTAGAAGGCGTGGTCCAGTGCATCGCTTTCGGCCTTGCGATAACCCTTGGTGTTGAGGATGCCGGCCAGCATGCCGCGGTTGACCCACATGTGCTGGGCCACCAGCAGGTTTTCCAGTACCGACATCTCCTTGAACAGGCGAATGTTCTGGAAAGTCCGCGCCAGACCGGCACGGTTGATCAGGTGCGTGCCACCGAACATCTTGTAGTGGAGCCGGCTGATGAAGCTTTTCGGCGAAACGAAATCGGTTGCCTTGAACGGCTCCCCGAGCATTTTGATGACGTTGGTCTTCACCCCACGGGTGTTGAGCTCGATATGCCCGCCGGACGCTTTGTAGAACCCGGTCAAGCAGTTGAACACAGTGGTCTTGCCCGCGCCGTTGGGGCCGATCAACGCGAAGATCGAGTTGCGCTTGACCTTCAGGCTGACGTCACTCAACGCCTTGATGCCACCGAAGTGCATCATCAGGTTCTCGACCGAGAGTACGACTTCACTCATGGCGCTACTCCTTTACGCGGGGCCACACCGGTACGGCTGATCCGGATCAGGCCGCGCGGTCGCCAAATCATCATCAACACCATCAGGATGCCGAACAGCAGCACGCGATATTCAGCGAAGCCGCGCAGCAGTTCCGGGGCGACGGTCAACACGAATGCTGCCATCACCACGCCGATGGTCGAACCCATGCCGCCAAGTACCACGATGGCGAGGATCAATGCCGATTCGAAGAAGGTGAACGAGGTCGGGTTCACAAAGCCCTGATAGGTCGCGAAAAACACGCCGGCCAGGCCCGCCGTCGATGCGCCGATGGTGAACGCCGACAGTTTGACCAGTACGTGATTCAGGCCCATGGAGCGACAGGCGATTTCGTCTTCACGCAAGGCTTCCCATGCGCGACCGACCGGCATGCGGGTCAAGCGATGCTTGATGTACAGCACGGCCAGCACCACCAGGAACAACACCGCATAAATGAAGTAGTACTTCACGTCCGGGTTGTAGGCGATGCCGAAGAACTCATGAAAAGGTACCCCGCCGTCCTTCGCCCGCTTTCCGAATTCGAGACCGAAGAAAGTTGGCAACGGCGCCGCCATGCCATTCGGGCCACCGGTCAGGGACAACCAGTTGTTGAGGATCAACCGGATGATTTCACCAAAGCCCAGGGTCACGATTGCCAGATAGTCGCCGTGCAGACGCAGCACCGGGAAACCCAGGATGCACCCCGCCAGCCCGGCAGTGATCGCCGCCAAAGGCAGCACAGTCCAGAAGCCCAGCCCCAGGTATTGGTAACCGAGCGCCAGGCCGTAGGCACCGATGGCATAGAACGCCACATAACCCAGATCGAGCAGACCGGCCAAACCCACCACGATGTTCAACCCCAGACCCAGCAGCACGTAGATCAACCCAAGAATGACCACGCCCAGCAGGTAAGAGTTGGAGAAGAACGGGAATACCACGGCAACAACGATCACCAGCGGGACGACCCAGCGCAACCGGGATTTGTAATCAGGCGCCAGAACATGAACCCCGGAACCGGTGCTCTCGAAGCCTTCGAGAATTCTCAGGCCTTTGGGGGTTTGCAAGAACAGGCTCAGGGCAAAGCGGCCTGCCATGACGATGGCGACTATCCACGCCACGCGCGTCGGTTGCAGGTTGAAGCCGTAGCCGTCGAGGACCACGCCAACAATCGGGCCGAACACAATCAGGGCGATGAGGCCGGCAAGAATCGCGTCAACCAGGCTTTTTTTGACATCAATGGTTTTAGTGGTTGAAGACATCGCTTACACCTTCGACACAAGAGGACGGCCAAGCAGGCCTTGAGGCCGAAAGACCAGAACAAGAACGAGCAGCGAGAAGCTGAAAACGTCTTTGTAATCCGAGTTGACCAGCCCCGAGAACAGCGACTCGGAGATCCCGAGAATGATCCCTCCCAGCATGGCGCCGGGCAGTGAGCCAATGCCGCCGAGTACCGCCGCGGTGAACGCCTTGATCCCGATGACGAAGCCTGCGTAGAAGTCGAACGTGCCGTAGTTCATGGTGATCAGCACGCCGGCCAGGGCCGCCATCGCCGCACCGATGATGAACACGTAGGAAATCACCCGATCGGTGTTGATCCCCAGGATCGAAGCCATCTTGCGGTCTTGCTGGGTGGCGCGGCACATGCGGCCGAGCTTGGTGTACTTGATGACGTAGGTCAGCAGGCCCATCCCGACGAATGCGGCAACCAGAATGAAGATTTTGGTGTAGGTGAGTTGTACGAAGCCGCTCCCGACTTCAACTCGCCATGCACCGGTCAGCAGTGTTGGTACACCCTGTTGACGGGCGCCCTGACTGATCTGTGCATAATTTTGCAGGATCAGGGAAATACCGATGGCGCTGATCAGCGGTGCCAGTCGGGTGGAGTTGCGCAGCGGTTTGTAAGCGACACGCTCAATGACCCAGCCATACACCGCGGTGACGATGATGGTGAAAACCAGGGTGCCGAGCATCAGCAGCGGGAAGGATTCAATACCGAAGTAAGCCAGCAGAGCCAGACTGATCGCCGCGAGGTACGCAGAGATCATGTAAACCTCGCCATGGGCGAAGTTGATCATGCCGATGATGCCATAGACCATTGTGTAGCCGATGGCGATCAGGCCATAGACCGACCCGAGGGTCAGGCCGTTGACCAGTTGCTGCAGGAAAATACCATCCATAACGCAATCTCACGCACTTGAGAGACTGCACAGAAGCCGGGTGCGACGGACCGGGGTTCAGCCGCCGGCGCAACTCGGTTGTGTGCAGCTCTACGAGAAAAGACAGGTACTGCACGGACATGTTTCAGGAATGCCCGGCGCGCAAGGCGCCGGGCAGATCAACCGCTCATATCACTTCTGTTTTTCCAGCTGGTGGTATTTGCCGTCCTTGTCCCACTTGTAAACCACGTAGTCGGAGACTTTCAGGTCGCCCTTGCTGTCCCAGGTCTTCTCGCCCATGACGGTCTTGACCGGGTTGGCTTTCAGCCATTTGGCAGCGTCTTCGCCCTTGTTGGATTTGGCGCCATTGAACGCTGCGGCCAGGGTCTGGACCGAAGCGTAAGCGTACAGGGTGTAGCCTTCAGGTTCGGTGCCGGCCTTGCGGAAGGCGTCTACCACGGTCTTGCTGTCTGGCAGCAGACGTGGGTCGGCGCCGAAGGTCATCAGTACGCCATCAACGTTCTGTGGGCCACCGGCGGTGGTCACCAGTTCGTCAGTCACGATGCCGTCATCGGACATGAATTTGACGTCTTTGAGGCCCTGTTCACGCAGTTGCCGAACCAGTGGACCGGCTTCCGGGTGCAAGCCGCCGAAGTAGACCACGTCGGCACCGGCCGCACGGATCTTGGTGACGACGGCGCTGAAGTCTTTCTCGCCGCGAGTCAGGCCTTCATACAGCACTGGCGTTACGCCGCGCTTGATCAGTTGAGCCTTGGTGGCATCTGCCAAGCCTTGGCCATAAGTGTCCTTGTCGTGCAGCACGGCGACTTTCTTGCCCTTGAGCACGTCGACGATATAGTCGCCAGCCACGATACCTTGCTGGTCGTCACGCCCGCACATGCGGAACATGGCACTCAGGCCGCGCTCGGTCACCTTGGGGTTGGTGGAACCTGGGGTGATCGTGATGATGCCGGCTTCGTCGTAGATCTCGGAGGCAGGGATGGTCGACGAGGAGCAGAAGTGACCTACCACACCAACGACTTTCTTTTCAGTCAGGTCTTTGGCGACCGTCACAGCCTGCTTCGGCTCGCAGGCGTCATCGCCTTTGACCAGTACGATTTTTTCCCCATTGATACCGCCAGCGGCGTTGACCGCATCAGCGGCTGCCTGCGCACCCTTCATGTACTGCTCGCCAAATGCCGCGTTGGCGCCTGTCATAGGGCCCGCCACACCGATTTTCACATCAGCCTGTGCAAACGCAGAAACACCCAACGCAGCTGCCACTGCGAGGGCCAGAAAGCCTTTCTTGTAAAACGTCTGGGACATGAGGTGGTGCTCCAAGGTTTTTTTTAGTTGGCACTGCGACTTCACTGAATGCTCAGAGCAAGGGCCGTGCCATCGGTTTTTTATTCTGAAAAAAGTCGCTGCTTTCTTGTTATTTCGACTGTTTCGATCCCATTTTCATTGGGCGTGCAACCGTCTAAACCGCGGGAGGTGAAACCATTTATTTCAAAAGGCGCAACCCGCATGCGCCATCATTGCAACCGCAGCGCCAAACGATGTGCAACCTGCCTGTAACAGCCCGCGTCACCGAACTGCACACTGCTGGTGCGCAACTGCTACAACCCGCACCATTACAGGCTAGCCGCTTCGCTGAAAAGCGCTGCTTCCAGCAACATATTTCAACAATCAGATCACGATCCGCAGGCACTGGCCCGCGTGATACAGCGAAAAACCGGCCTCATACAGGCAGCTTCGCAGCCCCACGCCCGCCAATGGCTGCATGGGCGCGAAGGGAATCGGCAGGGCTTGAGGATTTCCGTTACACAAGTAGTCGGCGAAGGCTTTGCCGACCACTGTGCCGGTGGTCACGCCTCGACCGTTGTAACCAGTAACGGCCACCAGACCCGGTGCCGGCTCGAACAGGCGCATCAAATGATCGGGGGTGAAGGCGATGCAACCGGTCCAGGTGCATTCCCATTCCACCGGTTTCAGGTAGGGGAAGTAATGCTGCTGAACCCGATCGGCCCAGGCTTTGAGGAACCAGGTCGGTTTCTGGTTGCCATTGCCGAGACTGCCTAGCAACAACCGCCCCTCGGCATCACGACGGATGCTGCTGAGCACTTGCCGGGTGTCCCAGGAGCCCTGACCACCGGGCAGAATTTGCTGCGCGGCGTCTTCGGTCAGCGGCACCGAAGCCACTTGATAGTAATAACCGGGGAAGAAGTTGCGGCGCAGTTCCGTCCAGTCGCCTTCGGTATAAGCATTGGAGGCGATCACCACCTGTTCGGCCAGCACCGAACCCTGGGCGGTCTGCACTGACCAGCGCAGGCCCTGACGTTCGAGTCGGGTCACCGGGGAATGATCGAACAACTGCCCCCCAAGGCCGATGGCCGCGTTGGCCAGCCCTGTGGTGTAGGCCATCGGGTTGATCGTGCCGGCACGCCGGTCGAGCAGCGCGGCGGCGATTTTCCTGGTACCCGTGGCTTGTTCGCAGGCAGTTCCGGTCAACAGCTCCACCGGTGCCCCGCGACGCTTCCATTGTTCTTCGCGACTGCGCAGGTCCGCCTCGCCACGCGCGTTGTGCGCCATGTGCAGCGTGCCTTCGCGGCGCAACTGGCAATCGATGTTGTATTTGTCGACCAGGCTGAACACCAGCGACGGCGCCGCTCCGAGCATACGGTTGAGCTGACTGCCGACCGCCTTGCCAAAACCGGCTTCGATTTCGTCCGGAGGAATCCACATTCCGGCGTTGACCAGCCCGACGTTACGCCCCGAACCGCCATGGCCGGCGCGATGCGCTTCCAGCACACAAACACTCTTGCCTTGCTCCAGCAGATGCACCGCCGCCGACAGCCCGGTGAAACCGGCACCGATGACGCAGACATCCACCGTCACCTCACCCTTGAGCGCCGCATTGTCGGGCCTTTGCGGCGTCAGTTTTTCCCACAGACACTCTTCGCGTAACGGCATTGCCAGACTCCGAAAATGAAACCTAACCAACACACCATCGATCGTTCCCACGCAGAGCGTGGGAATGATCGATCAACAGCTTGTAGCTTGCTGCTTAATCGAACGTAATCCCCTGAGCCAACGGCAACTCCAGCGAATAGTTCACGGTGTTGGTCTGACGGCGCATGTACCCACGCCATGCATCGGACCCCGACTCACGACCGCCGCCCGTTTCTTTCTCGCCGCCGAACGCGCCGCCGATTTCCGCGCCGCTCGGGCCGATGTTGACGTTGGCGATGCCGCAATCGCTGCCCACCGCCGACATGAACCGCTCGGCTTCACGCACGTCGGTGGTGAAGATGCACGACGACAGGCCTTGTGGTACGGCGTTGTTCAGGCGCAATGCCTCTTCGAAATCGGTGTAACCGATCACGTACAGAATCGGCGCGAAGGTTTCGTCGCGCACCACATCGCTTTGTTCCGGCATTTCGACGATGGCTGGCGAAACGTAGTAAGCGTTGGGGAATTTGTCTTCCAGCTGACGCTGGCCGCCAAACACCCGGCCGCCTTCGCTCAAGGCTTGCTCCAGCGCGTCCTGCATGTTGTCGAAGCTGTGTTTGTCGATCAGCGGCCCGACCAGGTTGCCTTCCAGCGGATGGCCGATGCGCACCTTGGAGTAAGCGGCTTTCAGGCGGGTGACGATTTCTTCTTTCACCGATTCGTGGGCAATCAGGCGACGCAAGGTGGTGCAACGCTGACCGGCAGTGCCGACGGCGCTGAACAGAATCGCCCGCACGGCCATGTCCAGATCGGCGCTTGGGCCGAGGATCATCGCGTTATTACCGCCCAGTTCCAGAATGCTACGGGCGAAACGTGCGGCGATTTTCGGCGCCACTTCGCGGCCCATGCGGGTGCTGCCGGTAGCGCTGATCAGCGCGACACGCGGGTCATCGACCAGGGCTTCGCCTGCATCGCGACCACCGATGATCACTTGGCTCAGGTGCGGCGGGGCGTCGCTGAAGTTCTTCAGGACACGGTCGAACAGCGCCTGACAGGCCAGCGCGGTCAGCGGGGTTTTCTCCGACGGTTTCCAGATCACCGGGTTACCGCACACCAGCGCCAGCGCCGCGTTCCAGGCCCAGACGGCGACCGGGAAGTTGAACGCGCTGATCACGCCAACGATGCCCAGCGGATGCCAGGTTTCGCGCATGTGGTGGCCAGGGCGCTCGGAGGCGATGGTCAAACCGTACAACTGACGGGACAGACCGACCGCGAAGTCGCAGATGTCGATCATTTCCTGAACTTCACCCAGGCCTTCCTGAGTGATCTTGCCGGCTTCCCAGGAAACCAGCTCACCGAGATCGGCTTTGTACTCGCGCAGGATGTCGCCCAATTGACGAACCAGTTCGCCACGGCGCGGCGCCGGCACCTTGCGCCACAATTCGAACGCATGATCTGCGCGACTGATGTGCTGCTCGACTTCAGCGGCGCCTTCCCAGTTCACGGCGGCAATCCGACTACCGTCGATGGGCGAATGCACCGGCACTTTGCCGTTCTGGTACAGGGCCGGGTTCACACCAAGACGATCAAGCAATGCGGCAACCATGGGTCACTCCTCGAGCAGAAACAGAAAACGTGCAGCCGTATTTATTCGACTGATCTGACCTGTAGTTTTAGCGCTCCCGAGGTTCTCCAACAAACGACGATTAAGCGAGATATCATTCCGTTTATTCATGCTGCGAATCTGCCGGTAACACGCGTGCCACGTAGAGAGACAAGAACAAGGAGAACCGATGCTGAATAAACGCTACTTGCCGTCGATCACTGCGCTGCAGTGTTTCGAGGCCGTGACCCGGCATTTGAGCTTCACCCGCGCCGCCGAAGAGCTGAACCTGACCCAGAGCGCCGTGAGCAAACAGGTCGCGCAACTCGAAGAGCTGTTGCAGCACCTGTTGTTCCGCCGGGTGCGCCGACGCCTGCAAATGACCCCCGCTGGCGATTTGTATTTGGTGGAGGTGCGAAAAATCCTCACCCAAGTCGAAATGTCGACCCATTACCTGCGTTCCTACGGCGGAGACACCGAAGTCTTGCGCGTCTCCACGCCTCCGACCTTCGGCGCGCGCTGGCTGGTGCCACGCTTGAAAGGCTGGCGCCTGCGTCATCCGTCTATCCATCTGGACCTGTGCAGCGAACAGGAAGCCGACGACCTGCTGCAAGGTCGCAGCGACCTGGCGTTCTACTTCGGCCAGGGCTCACGGCCCGGCACCGAATGCCTGAAGCTGTTTGGCGAAGAGCTTGTTCCCGTGTGCGCACCGGGCAGTCTGCCGGACACGCCGTTCACCGATCCTACGCAGCTTACCGACCTGGTCCTGCTGCAAAACGCTTCCCGGCCCCAGGCCTGGCACGATTGGTTCGACAGCCAGGGCTACCACACCGAACACAGCTACCACGGCCCGCGTTTCGAAACGTTCTATATGTGCATCCGCGCCGCCCAGGTCGGCTGCGGCGTGGCGCTGTTGCCGAAGTTTCTGGTGGAAGAGGAATTGGCCGACGGCAAGTTGGTCATTCCCTGGCAGCATGCAATGCCCAGCACCGACGCCTATTACCTGGCGTATCCGGAGCATTCGGCGGAAGTGCCCAAGGTGCGGGATTTTGTGAAGTGGATGCTGGAGCAGATGGACAATCCGAATGCACCGCAAAGTTGAAATATCACGCAAAACTCTGTGGCGAGGGGGCTTGCCCCCGTTGGGTCGCGTAGCGACCCCAAAACCTGCAATCGCGGTCCCTCAGACAGATCATGCATGCGGAATTTACGACTGCTGCGCAGCCGAACGGGGACAAGCCCCCTCGCCACGGAAATCTCTAGCGTCTAAAAAATTGCTGGCAATCCTCACCGCTGATATGCGCCACTAGCCCCATTCATTGAAACAGCTGCAACGTCGCTGCCACGGGCTGCGACCCGCCTGGAGACCCGTTATGAGCGAGAGTGTGTTTGCCGATCGCATCGTGCAGAACCTGCTCGACACCGACTTCTACAAACTGACGATGATGCAGGCGGTGCTGCACAACTACCCTAACGTGGAAGTCGAATGGGAGTTTCGTTGCCGTAACAGCGAGGATCTGCGCCCGTACCTGGCGGAGATCCGTTTCCAGATCGAGCGCCTGGCCGAGTTGAGCCTGAGCGCCGATCAGTTGAGCTTCCTGGAGCGCATCAGCTTCCTGAAACCGGACTTCCTGCGTTTTCTCGGACTGTTCCGTTTCAATCTGCGCTATATCCACACCGGCATTGAAAACGGCGAGCTGTTCATTCGCCTGCGCGGGCCGTGGCTGCACGTGATTCTGTTCGAAGTGCCGTTGCTGGCCATGGTCAGCGAAGTGCGCAACCGCTATCGCTACCGGGAAATCGTCCTGGAACAGGCCCGCGAGCAGCTCTATCGCAAGTTCGACTGGTTGACCGCCAACGCCAGCACCGACGAATTGTCCGAGTTGCAGGTAGCCGATTTCGGCACTCGCCGGCGCTTCTCGTATCGCGTGCAGGAAGAAGTAGTGAACGTGCTCAAGCACGACTTCCCCGGTCGTTTCGTCGGCACCAGCAACGTGCACCTGTCCCGCGAGCTGGATATGAAGCCGCTGGGCACCATGGCCCACGAATGGATCATGGCCCACCAGCAACTCGGTCCGCGGCTGATCGACAGCCAGATCGCCGCCCTCGACTGCTGGGTCCGCGAGTACCGTGGCCTGCTGGGGATCGCCCTGACCGACTGCATCACTTCCGATGCGTTTCTCGGCGATTTCGACCTGTTCTTTGCCAAGCTCTTCGACGGCTTGCGTCACGACTCCGGTGACCCGGTGCTCTGGGCGGAAAAGGCCATCGCCCACTACCACAAGCTGGGCATCGACCCGATGAGCAAGACCCTGGTGTTTTCCGACAGCCTGACGTTGCCCAAATCTCTGGAGATTTTTCGGGCGTTACGTGGTCGGATCAATGTCAGTTTCGGCATCGGCACTAACCTGACCTGCGATATTCCGGGTGTCGAACCGATGAGCATCGTGCTTAAAATGACTGCATGCAACGGCCAACCGGTGGCCAAGATTTCTGATGAGCCTGGCAAGACTCACTGCAAAGACCCGAATTTCGTCGCCTATTTGCGACACGTTTTCCAAGTACCTGCCACCCTTTCCAGTACATCAAGCAAGGAGTGAATTCATGCAAGCCGTACAGCGTGAGATTGCTGAACAGCTCAAGGTCCAACCGCCGTTCGTGGATCAACTCGCCCTTGAGGCTGAAGTCGCCCGGCGAATCACCTTCATTCAGGATTGCCTGGTCAATTCCGGGCTCAAGACCCTGGTGCTCGGTATCAGCGGCGGCGTCGACTCCCTGACCGCCGGCCTACTGGCCCAACGCGCCATCCGTGAACTGCGTGAGCGTACCGGTGATAACAGCTACAAGTTCATCGCCGTGCGCCTGCCGTACCAGACGCAGTTCGATGAACACGACGCCCAGGCCTCGGTGGACTTCATCGCCCCGGACGAACGCCACACGGTGAACATCGGCCCCGCAGTCAAATCCCTGGCCGGCGAAGTGGCAGCCTTCGAAGGCAAAGAGGCCGTCTGGGTGGATTTCGTATTGGGCAATACCAAGGCGCGGATGCGCATGGTCGCGCAATACACCATCGCCGGTGCGGCTCATGGCCTGGTGATCGGCACCGACCACGCGGCAGAAGCCGTGATGGGTTTCTTCACCAAGTTCGGTGACGGCGCCTGCGATCTCGCACCGCTGAGCGGCCTGGTGAAAAACCAGGTCCGGGCGATTGCCCGCAGCTTCGGCGCGCCAGAGTCGCTGGTGGAGAAAATCCCGACCGCCGACCTCGAAGACCTGTCGCCGGGCAAACCAGACGAAGCATCGCACGGCGTGACCTACGCCGAGATCGACGCCTTCCTGCACGGCGAACCGGTGCGCGAGGAAGCGTTCAAGATCATTTGTGATACGTACAAGAAAACACATCACAAGCGTGTGATGCCGTTCGCGCCTTGATTCTGCCCCTGTAGAGAGCACAAAAAAAGCGTCCCAGGTGGACGCTTTTTTTATGCGTTTGAATCGATTACTTCAGCGTAACAGTGCCTTTCATCATCGAGATGTGGCCCGGGAACGAGCAGAAGAAGCCGTATTTTTCGGCTGCATTGAGCTTCGACACATCGAACGTCACAGAATCCTTTTCACCAGCGCCGATGACTTTGGTGTGAGCGATGACGCGGGCATCACCTTCTTTCAGGTAATTCTTGTCGATGCCAGCCGACAGGCCGTCGGTGGCGATCGGCTGCATGTCAGCCTCTTTGCTGATCACCAGGTTATGGCCCATGACGTTTTTCGGCAGGCTGCCGGAGTGGGTCAGTTCAACGGTGAAGGTCTTGCAGCTTTTGTCGATTTCAATGGCCTTGGTGTTGAAGGACATCTGATCGGTGGAGTCGATGGTCGTTTTGCACTCGGCAGCCATCAATTGGCTGCTGGCCAGCGTCAGCAGGGATACCGCAACAAGTTTGGCAAACATGGTGAATCTCCAAGGCAGGGTTAACAAAAGTGCGAATGGACAGAAGACTGCCTGAAATCTTCGCAAGTTCCTATGACCTGAATCAAAAATTGTATACAACTTTCGGGCTATGACACCCATCGAAACAATCTACCAGCCAGACGTCTGGGACGGCCCTATCATCAGGGCCATCATTACTCACCTGGAGCGCCTGTTATGTCTTTCAGCAGCTTGTTGAGCAGTTTGTTGGCCGCCTACGCCTGTGGCGCCAGTGGCACTTACGAAACACCTGAACGCGCGGTTTAACCCTTGGAACGATGCATGCCTGCCTTTACTCTGTGGTCCTGATTGACCATGGAGCAAGGCATGTCTTTAACGTCCGTTTGTGTATTTTGCGGTGCCAGCACCGGCACCAATCCGGCTTATCGTGAAGCGGCTGTCGCCCTGGGGCGAGCATTGGCCGAGCGCAAGCTGACCCTGGTCTATGGCGGCGGCGCTGTCGGGCTGATGGGGATTGTGGCTGATGCCGCACTCGCGGCCGGTGGCGAAGTGATCGGGATCATTCCGCAGAGCCTCAAGGACAAGGAAATCGGCCACAGCGGCCTGACCCGCCTGGAAGTGGTCGACGGCATGCATGCGCGCAAGGCGCGAATGGCCGAGCTCAGCGATGCCTTCATTGCCCTGCCTGGCGGTCTGGGCACGCTGGAAGAGCTGTTCGAAGTCTGGACCTGGGGCCAGCTCGGTTATCACGGCAAACCGCTGGGTTTGCTGGAAGTGAACGGTTTCTACAGCAAGTTGACGTCTTTTCTCGATCATATCGTCGGCGAAGGCTTCGTTCGCGGGCAGCACCGTGACATGCTGCAAATGAGCGAATCACCGCAAACCCTGCTCGATGCACTGGACGCCTGGCAACCCTCGGTACCGCCAAAATGGACCGAGCAAAAACCCAGCTAACGGCTCGGTGCCGATACAGGGCAGAATATGCGCCGCTCAACCTCACCTTCGACCCCAGAGGATCGCCCATGGCTAAACCTAATTATTCCTTCGCCAAACGTCAGAGAGACTTGGCCAAGGAGCAGAAGAAAGAGGAAAAGCTTCAGCGCAAGAAAGCTACAGCTGAAGAAGAAGCAGCACTGAACCCGGATACAGAAGGTGAAGTGGCGGCAGAAAGTGATGTTGAAGCACCGAAAGATCAGGCGCCCGACGCCTGAGACCCTCCGGGCCCGATGATCTGATCAGGCCCACCGGATCTGTGTCCAGGGTCAGCAACGATGTTGCTGACCCTCACAGGCCAAATTGAAACCTTCCTCCAAAAAACACATACCCACGTGGGGTCTGCGCTACTCCAATGGCATCACTGTCACCCGAACTTCGGGATCATGGCTGCCACCGCCCAGAATCACCCCGCGCAAGGGCGACACATCGGAAAAATCCCGACCCCAGGCCAGGGTGATGTGCTCCAGCGCCGGTTGTACATTGTTAGTCGGGTCAAAATCCACCCACCCCAGCACCGGGCAAAACACCGACACCCACGCATGCGACGCATCGGCGCCGATCAGCCGTGGCTGGCCCGGTGGAGGCTGTGTCAGCAGATAGCCACTGATGTACCGCGCCGCCAACCCACGGGAGCGCAGGCACGCGAGCATCAAATGCGCGAAGTCCTGGCAAACCCCACGACGCCTCTCCAGCACTTCCACCAACGGCGTCGCCACTTGGGTCGCCTCGGCGTCGAAGGTGAACTCGCTGAAGATCTTCTCCATCAACGCCTGAACACCCAGCAGCAATGGCCGGCCAGCAGGAAAGCAACTTTCGGAGAACTCGACGAAACTGCGTTTCAAATGCACGTAGGGCGATTCGAAGCGGTAACGACAGGCTTCCAGCAACGCAGGCGAGAGTGGCTGACCGCTGTAGGTCAGCGCGTTGCAGGTCGCTTCCCAGGCCGGCGATTGATTGAAGTCCAGCGACGGCCGTTCCAGCACTTCGACGGTGAGCCGAGCGTTGACCAGCAATTCATCGTGGGGGCGCTCGAACGCCAACCGGGTCAGCGGATTGCCGAACACATCCAGCTCATCCCGGCGTGAAGTCGGCTGGGGACTGATCTGCAACTGCTGCTCGGTGCAGCGCTGCCAGGCACAGGCGCGCGGCCACAGATGCGCCAGTTGCTGGGCCAGGGACACCGGGCTGTCGTAGTGATAATGGGTGTCGTGGAAAATCTGGTACTGGGCACTCATCAGACGGACACCGTGCGCTGGCTGACATCATCGACATGGGCGAAATGGCGCAAGGCCAGGCGATCCGACACCTGTCCGCTGGCATCGGCGATCTCTTGCAGCAGATCTGCCAGCCCCTCTACCGCGGCGTGAACACTGGCCTCGCCGAACAGCGAGTTCTCCAGGCAGCCCAGATCGAAGTGCGCCAGCCGCTCCACCAACTGCAGCAGACCCGTTTCGCGCGGCGCGCCGAAGTCGTCGTTCAAGCGCTTCAACGTACGGGTCACCAGTTTCAACTGGAACAGCACCGCGTGCGGGTTTTGTTCATCGAGCAGCAACAGGTCGAGCACCGGGATCAATTGCGCCACCGCCAGGTACCGCGAGCGGTAGGTGATGCTGCTGTTACCCAGTTCCAGCAGCCATTCCAGCCCGGCCTGATCGAAAGCCCCGGCGCCGCGCAAAAACGCCGCCAGACTGCCGCTGAGAAATTGCAGCCGTTCGATCCGCCGACCGATCATCAGGAAACGCCAGCCTTCGTCCCGGGTCATGTCGTCGAGGGCAAAGCCGGACAGCGCCGCCAGCGACATCACCAATCGGTTGAGGAAGTCCAGCAACTCGCCGAAATCCGGCTCTTCGGTTTCCAGCTCCATAGCCTCGCGCTGCAACTCCACCAGCGCTTGCCAGTTCTCTCGCGAGAGCTTGCCGCGTACTTGCGAAGCCGCCCACTGCAAACGCTGCAGATTGGAGCGCAGGCTGAACGGCCAATCATCGCCGAGCAGCGCCGCCAGCAATCGTTCCGGCAACTCACCCTCCTCCGGCAACAGATTCAGGCGTTCACCGAGATCGACCGCCGCCTCCAGGGCTTGCGGGTCATCGCCATCGACATAGCGCGCGAGCATGACCCGCAGCAGCCGCGCGCTGTCATCGCAGCGCTCGCAATAACGGCCGAACCAGAACAGGTTCTCGACCACCCGCGATGGCAGATACGGATCACGACGTACCAGATCGTGAACGCCAATGTTGCGCTGGGCTTTCCATTGTTCGCCGCTGGGTGGCCGATCGCCCAACACCCAGGTGTCTTTGCTAGCGCCACCGCGTTGCATCGACACCGCTTCGGCATCGGCCTCGGCGGCAACCCGGGTCAAGCCACCGGGCAGCACTCGATAACCCTCCCGACTGGCTACCGCATACACTCGCATGCCGATGGCTCGCGGTTGCAACTGTCCGCCTTCGGCCTGCCAGATCGGCGCCTGGGACAGTTGCGCCAATTCTTGCGCAACATAGGCATAAGGCCGTGCCTGCATGCGCTCGGCCAGAGCCTGGCGCTGTTTTTCACTCAAATCACGCCCAAACACCGGTGCAAAGCTCTGCGACGGAAACGCCGGTTTGATCAACAGTTCCGGCAGTTTTTCCAGGGCCTGGGCCAGCACCGGCGCTTCACCGCACCACCAGGTCGCGATGGACGGCAGGATCAGTTCTTCACCAAACAGAAATTGATTGATCTTCGGCAGGAAGCCCAGCAAACCCGGCGACTCCAGCACACCGCTGCCGAGGGCGTTGGCCACCAGCACCCGGCCCTGACGCACCGCTTCGAGCAGCCCTGGCACGCCAAGGGCCGAGTCGGTGCGCAGCTCCAGCGGGTCGCAGAAATCATCGTCGAGCCGACGCATGATCGCGTGAACCCGGCGCAACCCGCTCAAGGTTTTCAGATAGACCGTGGCATCGCGCACGGTCAGATCACCGCCCTCCACCAGTGGATAACCGAGCTGACGAGCCAGGTACAAGTGCTCGAAATAGCTTTCGTTGAAACGCCCCGGTGTCAGCAGGACCACCAGCGGCGCTTCATCGTCGCTCGGCGCCTGCCGGGCGAGTGTTTCCTGAAGTGTGCGGAAGAACCCGGCCAGGTGCCGCACCTTCAAGTCGCGATACAACTCGGGGAAGGCTCGGGACACGATGGTGCGGTTTTCCAGGGCGTAACCGGCACCGGAGGGTGCTTGAGTCCGGTCTGCGGTCACCCACCAGCGACCGTCAGGCGTGCGCGCCAAATCCACGGCATACAGATGCAGAAAAGCCCCGTCGGGCGGTGCAATGCCCTGGCAAGGCCAGAGGAAGTTGTTATGACCGAACACCAGTTCAGCCGGCAGCAGGCCTTCGGCGATCAAGCGTTGAGGACCGTACAGGTCCGCCAGCACAGCATTGAGCAAACGCGCCCGTTGAGCGATCCCGGCCGAAAGCTGCTGCCACTCATCGGCTGCAATCACATGAGGCAACAAATCCAGCTCCCATGGCCGATCAGCGCCCTTGGGGTCGGCGTAGACGTTGTAGGTCACGCCGTTTTCCTGAATCTGTCGGGTCAGCAGCGCCTGACGCTGCACCAGTTGCGCTGGCGTGCTGCGTTGCAATTGATCGAACAGCCGCCGCCAGTGCGGGCGCACGGCGCCGCTGTTGTCGAGCAGTTCGTGATAGGTGCCCGCAGTCAACGGGTAGCGGTCAAGCAGGTCAGGCATGGAAAGCTCGGCAGACAGCAAAGAACGGTCAGACTAACGCAGGCTCATGACGCCCGGATAGACGAAAAATCCGAGCGTCGCGTACGGTTTAAAAGCGTCGCAAATCGAGCGTCATCGGCAGCTCGTCGTTGATTTCCAGTTTCGGTACAGGAAGTTTCCCCGGCGTGTGTCCGATGCGGAAGAAACGCGCCATCCGCCGGCTCTCGGCTTCATTGGCGTTCACCGGCAGGCTGTCGTAGTTGCGCCCGCCCGGATGGGCGACGTGGTACTGGCAACCACCCAGCGAACGCCCCATCCAGGTGTCGAGCAAGTCGAACACCAGCGGAGCGTGGACCGGGATAGTCGGTTGCAGACAGTTGTACGGTTGCCAGGCACGGAAACGTACCCCGGCGACGAACTCACCGACCCGACCGGTAGGTTGCAACGGCACCGGGATGCCGTTGCAGGTCAGCAGATACCGTTGCGGCGGCAACCCCGTCAGCTTGACCTGCAAACGTTCCAGGGACGAATCCACATAACGCACCGTACCGCCCGCGCTGCCCTCTTCGCCCAACACATGCCAGGGCTCCAGCGCCTGACGCAATTCCAGTTCGATGCCGCTGACGGCGTAGTCGCCGACCTTGGGAAAACGGAACTCCAGATGCGCCGCGAACCACTCTGCCTGCACCGGATAACCGGCGGCATTCAGGTCGACGATCACATCGGCGAAATCCTGCTCGATAAAGTGCGGCAGCAAGAACCGGTCGTGCAGTTCGGTGCCCCAGCGCGCCAGTTT
The DNA here is from genome assembly GCF_030687165.1 of Pseudomonas sp. FP1740. Classification (NCBI taxonomy): domain Bacteria; kingdom Pseudomonadati; phylum Pseudomonadota; class Gammaproteobacteria; order Pseudomonadales; family Pseudomonadaceae; genus Pseudomonas; species Pseudomonas sp. FP1740. Next base: position 602,084 of record NZ_CP117461.1, on the reverse strand, counting down.
CGGCGGTGCATAAGGCTCGCGCCAGAACCGCGCCACCAGCGCCCGCAACAACAACTGCTGAGCCAGGCTCATGCGCGCATGGGGCGGCATTTCAAAGGCTCGCAGTTCCAGCAAGCCAAGGCGTCCGGTGGCGCCGTCCGGTGAATAGAGTTTGTCGATGCAGAACTCGGCGCGGTGGGTGTTGCCGGTCACGTCGATCAGCAAATTGCGCAACAAGCGATCCACCAGCCATGGCGGGCATTCTTCGCCCGGCTTCGGCATCTGGGCGAAGGCGATTTCCAGTTCATACAGCGAATCGTTGCGCGCTTCGTCCACCCGCGGTGCCTGGGATGTCGGGCCGATGAACAGCCCGGAAAACAGGTAGGACAAGGACGGGTGGTTATGCCAGTAGCTGATCAGGCTGCGCAGCAGGTCGGGACGGCGCAGAAACGGTGAGTCAGCCGGGGTCGCGCCACCCAGGACGAAATGGTTACCGCCGCCGGTGCCGGTGTGTCGGCCATCGATCATGAATTTCTCGGTGGTCAGCCGGGTCTGGCGCGCCTCTTCGTAAAGAAACTCGGTACGTTCCACCAACTCGTCCCAGGTAGCGGACGGCTGGACGTTGACCTCAATCACGCCCGGATCCGGGGTAATGCGAAAGTTGCTCAGGCGCGGATCGCTCGGCGGCTCATAGCCTTCCAGCAATACCGGGCAATGTAGTTCCTCCGCGGTGGCTTCGATGGCGGCGACCAGTTCCAGGTAGTCCTCGACCCGCTCCAGTGGCGGCATGAACAGGTACAACCGACCTTCACGTGCTTCGGCGCAGAACGCGGTGCGGGTCAGCCAGTCGGCGGACTGGTCGATCTCGGGCACACGTTCGTCGGCCGTTTTCGGTTGAGCGTGATTCCGTAGCTGGTCGGTGTCCGGTAGCGCCGGGAAATCCTGATTCGGGTCCGTGGGGTGAATGAACGGGTACTCCGCAGCTTTCACCCAGGGCTGCGAACCGAGCGGCAAACGATAACCCAGTGGCGAATCCCCCGGCACCAGCCGGCAATGTTCTTCGCGCAGGTACCAGCGACCGCTTTGCCATTGATCGCCCTTGGCGGTACGCGCCAGCGGCAGGACCTGACCGATCACCTTATCCAGGCCTTGGCTGAAGACTTTGCGCAGGCGCGCACGCTCCAGAGGTTCTTCCAGGCGTGAGTCTTCGGCGCTGACGTTCTGCGGTAAAGCGCCTTCGCGCCAGAGGTAATAGAAATTGTCTTCGTAGGCCGGGAACACGAAGCGTGTCGGAATTTTCAAGCGTTCGGCGACACTCGCCAGGAAACGCCCGGCCAGTTCGCCATCGGCACCGTAATCCTCCCGCTCGTCGGCAATCAGCGCGCTGTTATGCCAGATCGGCACGCCATCGCGGCGCCAATAGCAGTTCAGCGACCAGCGCGGCAGTTGCTCGCCGGGGTACCACTTGCCTTGACCGAAATGTACCAGGCCCTTGGGCGCGTAATGCTTGCGCATGCGCTGGAACAGCTCGGCTGACAGCCGACGCTTGTCTGGCCCGAGCGCGGCGGTGTTCCACTCGGCGCCGTCCGGGTCATCGATGGAAACGAACGTCGGCTCGCCGCCCATGGTCAGGCGCACGTCACCTTCAAGCAAATCAGCATCGATCTGCCGGCCCAATGCCTGAATCGCCAGCCATTGGTCTTCGGTGTAGGGTTTGGTAACCCTTGGCGCTTCCCAAATCCGCTCGACCGACATTTCGTGGGTGAATTCGCACTCGCACGGCTCCACCAAACCACTGATCGGTGCCGCAGAGGATGGGTCGGGGCTGCACGCCAACGGAATGTGTCCTTCACCGGCAAACAACCCTGAGGTCGCGTCCAGGCCGATCCAGCCGGCACCGGGCAAATAGACTTCGCACCAGGCATGCAGGTCAGTGAAATCCACTTCGGTACCCGAGGGACCGTCGAGGCTTTTGACGTCTGCGGTCAGCTGGATCAGGTAACCGGAGACGAATCGCGCCGCCAGGCCGAGGTTGCGCAGCAATTGCACCAGCAACCACGCCGAGTCGCGGCAGGAGCCGGAGGCCTGTTCGAGGGTGTATTCCGGAGTCTGTACGCCCGGCTCCATACGAATCAGGTAACCGATGTCTTCACTCAGGCGCTGGTTGATCGCGACGAGGAAATCCACGCTGGGCAGCGGCGTGCGGTCGATGCCGTCCAGATAGGCCTTGAATGTCGGCGTCAGCGGCAAGGTTTCCAGGTACGGCGCCAGCTCTTTGCGCTCATCCGCTGCATAAGCGAAAGGGATCTTCTCGGCGTAGGGCTCGAGGAAGAAGTCGAAGGGATTGAAGACCGCCATCTCGGCCAGCAGGTCGACCTCGATCCTCAGTTCATCGGTTTTCTCCGGGAACACCAACCGCGCCAGGTAATTGCCCTGAGGGTCTTGCTGCCAGTTGATGAAATGCTGCTCGGGCGAGACTTTCAGCGCATAGGACAGTATCCGCGTGCGGCTGTGGGCAGCCGGGCGCAGGCGAACGATCTGCGGACCGAGCTCGACGGCGCGGTCGTAGCGGTAATGCGTGACGTGATGCAATGCGACATGAATCGACACGGCGTGCCTCCTGCGAGCCTTAAACTTATAGGAAAGCGCGCAAGACTTATGCCAGCCAGCGGCATTGACGCTTTCTCCAATTGCTTGAGGCAGTACAGCACCAAAATCGGGCGATGCGGGAAATTGCTTTGTGGGGATTGCACAGAAATGTTGCGGAGGGGATGTTGGCGCTTGATCGTTCCCACGCTCTGCGTGGGAATGCAGCCCGTGACGCTCCGCGTCACTGGACGCGGAGCGTCCCTTGAGGCATTCCCACGCGGAGCGTGGGAACGATCACGCCAACCCGGAGGTTGGCCGTTCTGTTCAGCTCAAGCGACGTTTAGCGCGGCACGACCGGCTTGCGCGCTGGCTTCGGCCCCTTGCCTTTAGCCGCGTCCTTGCGCTCCTTGGCTGCCTGCTGGTTGCGGGCGAATGCCGCCGCCTTGGCCTGTTCACGCTTGTCCCACGGGTTACCGCCATCGCTGGCACGCGGTGGCAGGCCGGTGTGCTGGGTCAGGATCTTGGTGGTCGTTTCCTTGGCCACTTTGTGGCTGCCGGCCGGCGTCGAGTTCTTGCGACGGGCGCTCTGGTAGCTGTCGGTCGCCGGCTGATGCAACGGGATCAACTGGTTCTTGCCCGGCCCGATCAGATCGGCGCGGCCCATGCGGGTCAGCGCTTCACGTAGCATCGGCCAGCCTTTCGGGTCGTGATAACGCAAGAACGCTTTGTGCAGGCGACGCTGCTCTTCGCTCTTGACGATGGTCACGCCGTCGCTCTTGTAAGTGACCTTGCGCAGCGGGTTCTTGCCCGAGTGGTACATCGCGGTAGCGGTGGCCATCGGCGACGGGTAGAACGCCTGCACCTGGTCGGCACGGAAACCGTTGCCCTTGAGCCACAGGGCCAGATTCATCATGTCTTCGTCGGTGGTGCCCGGGTGAGCGGCGATGAAGTACGGAATCAGGTACTGCTCTTTCCCGGCTTCCTTGGTGTACTTCTCGAACATGCGCTTGAACTTGTCATAGCTGCCGATGCCCGGTTTCATCATCTGGTTGAGCGGACCTTCCTCGGTGTGTTCCGGGGCGATCTTCAGGTAACCACCGACGTGGTGGGTCACCAGCTCCTTGACGTACTCCGGCGACTCGACCGCAAGGTCGTAGCGCAGGCCGGAGGCGATCAGGATCTTCTTCACGCCCGGCAAGGCCCGGGCGCTGCGATAGAGCTGGATCAGCGACGAGTGATCGGTGTTGAGGTTCGGGCAAATGCCTGGGAACACGCATGAAGGCTTGCGGCACGCGGATTCGATTTCCGGGGTCTTGCAGGCGATGCGGTACATGTTCGCGGTCGGGCCGCCGAGGTCAGAAATAACGCCGGTGAAACCCGGGACCTTGTCGCGGATCTCTTCGATTTCGCGAATGATCGACTCTTCGGAACGGTTCTGGATGATCCGGCCTTCGTGCTCGGTGATCGAGCAGAAGGTGCAGCCGCCGAAGCAGCCACGCATGATGTTCACCGAGAAACGGATCATCTCGTAGGCCGGGATCTTTTCCTTGCCGTACGCCGGGTGCGGAACGCGCGCGTAAGGCATGCCGAACACGTAGTCCATTTCTTCGGTGGTCATCGGAATCGGCGGCGGGTTGAACCAGACGTCTACCTCGCCGTGCTTTTGCACCAGAGCGCGGGCGTTGCCCGGATTGGTTTCCAGGTGCAGCACGCGGTTGGCGTGAGCGTAAAGCACCGCATCGCCACGGACTTTTTCAACCGACGGCAGACGAATGACGGTCTTGTCGCGAGTCATTTTCGGGCTGGCCAGGATCTGTACGACCTTAGCCTCGCCAGGGTCTTCAACCGGCCCCTTTTCCTGCTCGATGGCGCAGGCGGCGGTGTCCTGGGTGTTGACGTAAGGGTTGATGATCTTGTCGATCTTGCCCGGACGGTCGATGCGCGTGGAATCGACTTCGTACCAGCCTTGCGGCGTATCACGGCGAATGAACGCGGTACCGCGCACATCGGTGATGTCTTCGATCTTGTGACCGTAGGACAGGCGCTGGGCGACTTCGACGATCGCACGCTCGGCGTTGCCGTAGAGCAGGATGTCGGCGCAGGCGTCGATCAGGATCGAGTTACGCACCCGATCCTGCCAGTAATCGTAGTGGGCGATGCGGCGCAGGGAGGCTTCGATGCCGCCGAGCACAATCGGCACGTGCTTGTAGGCTTCCTTGCAGCGCTGGCTGTAAACCAGGCTCGCGCGGTCCGGACGTTTGCCTGCCAGGCCACCGGGGGTGTAGGCGTCGTCGGAACGGATTTTCTTGTCGGCGGTGTAGCGGTTGATCATCGAGTCCATGTTGCCGGCCGCGACACCGAAAAACAGGTTCGGCTCGCCGAGCTTCATGAAGTCGTCTTTGGACTGCCAGTTCGGCTGCGCGATGATCCCGACGCGGAAGCCCTGGGCCTCCAGCAGCCGGCCGATGATCGCCATGCCGAACGACGGATGGTCGACGTAGGCATCACCGGTGACGATGATGATGTCGCAGGAATCCCAGCCGAGCTGATCCATCTCCTCCCTGCTCATGGGCAGGAATGGCGCTGGCCCGAAACATTCGGCCCAGTACTTGGGATAGTCAAATAACGGCTTGGCTGCTTGCATGTCGATAACCGGTGTTGGCTTTCATTGAATTTCGCGGGCGCGGAATATAGCACAAATTTTGACCAATTCCGACGGCTATGGTCGGAAATCGGTGGAGCCTTTTCGCAAAAGTCCTGGGACCACACATAACCCTTGTGGCGAGGGGGCTTACCCCCGTTGGGCAGCGAAGCGGCCCCCCATAGGTTATCTGTGATACCGCAAATTCAGGATTTACGACTGCTTCGCAGCCGAACGGGGCGGTGCGGCGTTCCGACAAGCCCCCTCGTCACAGTTATTCATCGTCGTCGAAGTTGTAGCTACCCGGCGCCAGGTTTTCAAATCGGGTGTATTTGCCGATGAAGGCCAGGCGGATAAAGCCGATCGGGCCGTTCCGCTGCTTGCCGATGATGATTTCGGCAATGCCTTTGTGTTCGGTTTCCGGGTGATACACCTCGTCCCGGTAAACGAACATGATCACGTCGGCGTCCTGCTCGATCGCTCCCGATTCCCGCAAGTCGGAGTTCACCGGGCGCTTGTTCGGGCGTTGTTCCAGGGAACGGTTGAGCTGGGACAGTGCCACCACCGGGCAGTTGAATTCCTTGGCCAGGGCTTTCAGGGACCGGGAGATCTCGGAAATCTCGTTGGTCCGGTTGTCACCACTGGACCCCGGGATCTGCATCAGTTGCAGGTAGTCGATCATGATCAGACCGATCTCACCGTGCTCACGCACCAGACGACGGGTCCGGGCGCGCATTTCCGAGGGACTGATACCCGCCGTGTCGTCGATGAACAACTTGCGATCATTGAGCAGGTTGACCGCCGACGTCAGGCGTGGCCAGTCGTCGTCTTCCAAGCGACCGGCCCGGACCTTCGTCTGGTCGATACGACCGAGGGACGACAGCATACGCATGATCAGCGATTCGCCTGGCATCTCGAGGGAGTAAACCAGGACAGCCTTCTCGCTGCGCAGCACGGCGTTTTCCACCAGGTTCATCGCAAAGGTGGTTTTACCCATGGACGGACGGCCAGCAACGATGATCAGGTCAGCCGGTTGCAGGCCACTGGTCTTCTCGTCGAGGTCGGTGTAACCGGTGGACAGGCCGGTGATCGAGTTGTCGGTGTTGAACAAGGTGTCGATGCGGTCGATGGCCTTGGTCAGCAGGTCGTTGACGCTGACCGGGCCGCCGGTTTTCGGACGAGCCTCGGCAATCTGGAAGATCTGCCGTTCGGCCTCGTCGAGAATCTCGGCGGCGGTGCGGCCTTCAGGGTTGAAAGCGCTGTCAGCGATTTCGGTACTGATGCCGATCAACTGGCGCAGGGTTGCCCGCTCGCGAACGATCTGGGCATAGGCCTTGATGTTGGCGACGGACGGTGTGTTTTTTGCCAGTTCGCCAAGGTAACCGAGACCGCCGACCTGGGACGTCTGACCTTCCTTGTCCAATTGCTCGGCCAGGGTCACGACGTCGATTGGCTGGTTCTGGTCCGCCAGTTTGGCGATGGCCCGGAAGATCAGGCGGTGGTCATGCCGATAGAAATCGCCGTCGGAGACTTGATCGAGCACGCGTTCCCAGGCGTTGTTGTCCAGCATCAACCCACCGAGCACGGCCTGTTCGGCCTCGATGGAATGCGGCGGCACCTTCAGGGCAGCGGTTTGCAGATCGTATTGCTCGGGAGCGGAGATATCGTTCATGGCCACTTGGTTTATTCAGGAGAAGCAGAGGTTGTGAAAATCAGGAACTGCAGAAAGACAAAGGGCACGACCTGTAAACAGGATCGTGCCCGATGTTACCGGCAAGCACCCGAGGGTGCCAGCCGACAAGTGCTGCTTAAGCTGCTACCACGACAACGCGTACGGTGGCTTCAACTTCGGCGTGCAGGTGCACGGCTACGTCGAATTCGCCTACGTTGCGGATAGTGCCGTTCGGCAGACGAACTTCGCTTTTTGCAACTTCAACGCCAGAGGCGGTCAGTGCATCAGCGATGTCGTGGGTGCCGATCGAACCGAACAGCTTGCCTTCGTCACCGGCGGTGGCAGTGATAGTCACTTCCAGCTCAGCCAGTTGGGCGGCGCGGCTTTCAGCCGATGCTTTACGGTCTGCTGCGGCTTTTTCCAGCTCAGCGCGACGCTCTTCGAACGCAGCCAGGTTGGCTGGGGTCGCAGCGGTAGCTTTGCCGTATGGCAGCAGGTAGTTACGACCGTAACCAGCCTTAACGTTCACTTTGTCACCCAGGTTGCCCAGGTTGGTGACTTTTTCCAGAAGGATCAGTTGCATGTGAAAATCCTCTTAACTTTTAACCTTCACCGTTCGCGCTATCGGCATCTTTCGGTGCCGAACGACCGCGAAAATCAATCAGGCTGTCGACGATGGCCAGGACCACCAGCAACGGATAGATCAGCTGCATGAACAGCAACAGCGTGACGTACAACCCCACCAGCCAGAACTTGGCCAGTCGCTTTTGCGCCACCAGCCCGTGAATCAGGGCCAGCCCGGCGAACACCAGCGGTACACTGCACAACGGCGTCAACATGGCCATCTGCGGGCCAAGATTTGGCCCCAGAAGCATTAACGCCAGCAGCAACATCGCCGGTCCCAGCGGGATTCGGATGGCGCGAAACTCGCGACCAAAACCACCCGGGTTGTACAACAACGCCTGCCAGTAGCGCCCGACAATCAGGCTCAGCACACTGACGATTTGCAACAAGGCCGCAATCAGGCCGGTCAGGACCGGTGCAATCAGGGACGCAAAGCGCGCTTGCTCGTCTACCGACAATTGCTGGTAGACCTCACCGAGTAGCGACGGCATGACTTTTATCAAAGCCTGCGCCAGCATCTCGATCTGGGGCGCAAAAGCCGCCCCCAGCACCACTGAAAACACCAATCCCATCGCTATGCTGACCAGCAGCACGCGGTTCCAGGACTCGCTTGCGCGCAAAACCAACGCAAGGCTCGAAGACCCCAGCAGCACCAGAAGTGCCCGTGGGTCATCGAAGAAAAGCCACCAGATCAACGCCGGCAGCAGTCCCAGAGCAAGTACGCCAACGGCGTCCTTCAATCCGCGCCGCAGGAGCACAAGGCATCCAGCGGCAGCACCCAACCAATACAACAACGGCAATGTTGCGCATCCGGCCACTACCAGAGTGGCCTGCATACGGCCGCGCATGATGAACTCAGCTAAGGCGCGCATGCATTCAATCCTTTGCTACGTGTCGACTGCCCGGTCTCAGCGGCCGTGGCTGTCGGTGTAGGCCAGCAGGGCCAGGAAGCGGGCGCGCTTGATAGCGGTGGCCAGCTGACGCTGATAACGTGCTTTGGTACCGGTGATGCGGCTTGGAACGATTTTGCCGGTCTCGGATACGTAAGCTTTCAGAGTGTTGAGATCTTTGTAATCGATCTCTTTCACGTCTTCAGCGGTGAAGCGGCAGAATTTACGACGACGGAAGAAACGTGCCATGTAATAGGCTCCTCAAAAGGTCCGTGGATTACTCGTCAGCGTTATCGCTGTTGTCGCTGTCATCACTGTCAACGCCTTCAGCGTCGGAGTGCTCAGGACGGTCGCGACGCTCACGGCGCTCACTGCGGTTTTCTTCAGCCTTGAGCATCTCGGATTGGCCGGTAACGGCTTCTTCGCGACGGATGACCAGGTTACGGATCACTGCATCGTTGTAGCGGAAGTTGTCTTCCAGCTCGGCCAGGGCCTTACCAGTGCACTCAACGTTCAGCATCACGTAGTGAGCCTTGTGAACATTGTTGATTGCGTAGGCCAGTTGACGACGGCCCCAATCTTCCAGACGGTGGATTTTGCCGCCGTCTTCTTCGATCAGCTTGGTGTAACGCTCAACCATGCCGCCGACTTGCTCGCTTTGATCCGGGTGGACCAAAAAGATGATTTCGTAATGACGCATGAATGCTCCTTACGGGTTGTAGCCTGCCGCTCAAAAGCGGTCAGACAAGGAGTGAATGACACTTATGGACTTGCTTGCGATAGACACATGCGTGCCTGCCGTCACAGCAAGGGGCGCAATTGTAGAGAAGGGTCGAGGGAGGTGCAAGGCAATTGGTGATTATTTGAACAATCACTTCGACTGGAAAGCCGAACACTTGCAGGAGCCGCCTGCGGCGACTCCTGCAGAGGAGTGTCAGGACTTTTTGGCGGTCCCGGCGGCTTTGACGCCACGCTGGCGCAGCGCTTCGAACAGGCAGACGCCGGTGGCGACGGACACGTTGAGGCTGCTGACGCTGCCAGCCATCGGCAGGCGCACCAAATAGTCGCAAAGGTCGCGAGTCAGGCGGCGCATGCCGCTACCTTCGGCACCCATGATCAGGATGGTCGGGCCCGTCAGGTCCTGCTGATACAGATCCTGCTCAGCCTCGCCCGCCGTACCGACGACCCACAAGCCGCGCTGCTTGAGCTTTTCCAGGGTGCGCGCCAGGTTGGTCACGGCGACCAACGGAATCACTTCCGCCGCGCCACAAGCAACTTTTCGAACCGTCGGGGTCAGCGTGGCTGATTTGTCCTTCGGCACGATCACCGCCAGCGCGCCGGCCGCATCGGCCGAACGCAGGCAAGCGCCGAGGTTGTGCGGATCGGTCACGCCGTCGAGCACCAGCAGCAACGGCGCGCCTTCGGTGCGATCGAGCAGCTCGTCGAGCATGGCCTCGCCCCAGACCTGGCTAGGACTGACGTCCGCCACCACGCCCTGATGCACGCCTTCAACCCAGGCGTCCAGCTCACGACGCTCAGCCTGACCGACAGCCACGCGATTTTCGGCAGCGAGTTCGATCAGCGTCTGAACGCGCGGATCGCTGCGGCCTTCAGCCAGCCAGATCTGCTTGACGCGTTTTGGGTGGTGACGCAGCAACGCTTCTACCGCGTGCACGCCGTAGATCTTTTCCAACTGACTCATGACTTGGCCTTAGGTTTACGCGCCCCGCCGCTTCTGGCGGCTGGAGCGGAACCCGCTTTTGGCGGGCCTTTACGGTGTTTGCTCGGTTTGGCTGGCTTGCCGCCGGAGGCCTTGTCAGGCGCCGACCGCCCGGTCTTTCCCCCAGACGCCGCTTTACCGCCGCTTTTCGCTTCAGACAGCAATGCCTGTTTCATTTCACGACTTTTGCGCAACTCGGCATTTTTTGCCGCCGCATCGCTCGGACGATAGGCCTCGACGGCCTTTTCCTTGGCCGGACGACGCCCGGCCTTGGCCAGTGCCGGCTCGGCAGCTGTTTTGGTAGCAGGCGCTGCGGTTTCAGTGCCGCGCTTTTTGCGACCGATCGGTGCGCTGATGGTTTTTTCGGCCATCTCGAAGTCGATCTTGCGCTCGTCGAGGTCGACGCGCATGACGCGCACTTCAACGGTGTCACCCAGGCGGAAACTACGACCGGTACGCTCACCGGCGAGGCGATGGTGCACAGGATCGAAGTGGTAGTAGTCACCCGGCAGCGCGGTGACGTGCACCAGGCCTTCGACGTAAATATCGGTCAGTTCGACGAACAGGCCGAAACCGGTCACGGCGGTGATCACCCCCGGGAACGATTCGCCCACACGGTCTTTCATGAACTCGCACTTGAGCCAGTTCACTACGTCGCGGGTGGCTTCGTCGGCACGGCGCTCGCTCATCGAGCACTGCTCGCCGAGCTGCTCCAGGGTCGCTTCGTCGTACGGATAGATCCGCGCTTTCGGAATGGTCATCGCACCAGCACGGCGAACGTGCGGGGTGTCCATTTTCGAATGGATGACGCTGCGAATCGCCCGGTGCGTGAGCAAGTCCGGGTAGCGGCGAATAGGCGAAGTGAAGTGGGTATAGGCTTCGTAATTCAGGCCGAAGTGGCCCTGGTTATCGGCGCTGTACACCGCTTGGCTCAATGAGCGCAGCATGACGGTCTGGATCAGGTGGAAATCCGGACGATCCTTGATGCTCGCGAGCAAAGCCTGATAATCCTTCGGCGACGGGCCATCCTTGCCTTTGTGCAGGGACAGGCCGAGCTCGCCGAGGAAGGCACGCAGTTTTTCCAGACGCTCCGGCGGCGGGCCGTCGTGGACGCGATACAGCGCAGGAATTTCGTGCTTCTTCAGGAATTCGGCGGTGGCCACGTTGGCCGCCAGCATGCATTCCTCAATCAGCTTGTGAGCATCGTTGCGAACGGTCGGACGGATTTCGGCAATCTTGCGCTCGGAACCGAAGATGATCCGGGTTTCCTGGGTTTCGAAATCGATCGCGCCGCGCACGTGACGAGCCGCCAGCAGAACCTTGTACAGCGCATACAGCTGCTTGAGGTGCGGCAGGACGTCAGTGTATTCACCACGAAGCTGACGCGCTTCGGTGGCTTTCGGCGTTTCCAGCATGGCGCTGACCTTGTTGTAGGTCAGGCGGGCATGGGAGTGAATCACCGCTTCGTAGAAGCAGTAGTCGGTCATTTCGCCGGATTTGGAGATGGTCATCTCGCAAACCATGGCCAGGCGATCGACGTGCGGGTTCAGCGAGCACAGGCCGTTGGACAACTGCTCAGGCAGCATCGGCACCACGCGCTCGGGGAAGTACACCGAGTTGCCGCGAACCTGGGATTCGTTATCCAGCGCCGAACCGATTTTCACGTAGCTGGAAACGTCGGCAATCGCCACGTACAACTTCCAGCCGCCGGAGAACAGGCGCAGTTTGCCCGGTTTGGCTTCACAGTAGACCGCGTCATCGAAGTCGCGCGCATCTTCGCCGTCGATGGTCACGAACGGCAGATGACGCAGGTCGATGCGCTTCTCTTTGTCTTTCTCTTCGACTTCAGGCTTGAGCTTGGCGGCTTCTTTCAAGACCGCTTCAGGCCAGACGTGCGGAATATCGTAGGTGCGCAGGGCAACATCGATTTCCATGCCCGGGGCCATGTAGTTGCCCACGACCTCGACCACGTCGCCTTGCGGCTGGAAGCGTGGCGTCGGCCAGTGAGTGATCTTCACTTCAACGAACTGACCGATCTGCGCGTTGGCATTGCGACCTGGCGTCACCAGCACTTCTTGCTGGATCTTCGGATTGTCTGCGACGACGAAACCGATACCGCCCTCCTCGAAGTAACGACCGACGATGCTCTCGTGAGCACGGGACACCACTTCGACAATCATGCCTTCGCGGCGACCGCGACGGTCGAGGCCGGAAACACGGGCCAGGGCACGGTCGCCATCGAACACCAGGCGCATTTGCGCCGGGCTCATGAACAGGTCGTCACTGCCGTCGTCCGGGACCAGGAAGCCGAAACCGTCACGGTGACCGCTGATGCGGCCCAGGATCAGGTCGAGCTTGTCCACCGGCGCATAAGTGCCGCGACGGGTGTAGATGAGTTGAGCGTCGCGCTCCATGGCGCGCAGGCGGCGGCGCAGGGCTTCGATCTGGTCTTCTGTGGTCAGACCAAACTCTTCGACCAGCTGCTCGCGGTTAGCAGGCGAACCTCGATCAGCAAGGTGCTGAAGGATCAGTTCGCGGCTAGGAATAGGGTTTTCATATTTTTCCGCTTCACGAGCGGCCTCGGGATCGAGGGACTGCCAATCGGCCATTAGAGAGTTTTCACCTTGTCTATATGCGGGTTAGTTTGGCATAGGCGTAATGAAACGGGAAATTTCAGGCTATGACAGCCCATCTAAAGCCCTTTATCGACACCGCGAAGCTGATTTGAATGCCGCCGGTAAAATTTTCCAGGTTTTTTTGATGACAGGGGTTTACAGTTAAAAAGACGCTCCGTATAGTGCGCGCCATCGACGACGCACTAGCGCTGCCGATACTGCCCAGATGGTGAAATTGGTAGACACGCCAGCTTCAGGTGCTGGTGACCGCAAGGTCGTGGAAGTTCGAGTCTTCTTCTGGGCACCAATTTCGAGCTTGAGATTAGATCAATTTCAAGGCTCACACAAAAACCCGCGAAAGCGGGTTTTTGCATTCTAGGCTTCTGAATTATTAAAATTAAATCAGGGGTTTACAGATCAAAATGCTCTCCGTATAGTGCGCCACATCAACAGCGGCAACGCTGAAGATCATGCCCAGATGGTGAAATTGGTAGACACGCCAGCTTCAGGTGCTGGTGACCGCAAGGTCGTGGAAGTTCGAGTCTTCTTCTGGGCACCAATTCAAATTCAAGGTCACGATCTTGAATTTCACAAAAACCCGCGAAAGCGGGTTTTTGCGTTTCTGGCCTTTGAAGCCATAGCCGCCCTTTGTGGCGAGGGAGCTTGCTCCCTCGCCACAAAGATCTGCACCAGCCCCCTCTAGCAAACCCTCACCCGCCCTGCAAGGCGCACTTGAGAAACAATATCGTTTATCATTGTTTCAAGTTTTTGCAATGCGACAGTGAGGAACCCTGCGAATGATGCTTCGAAATACCCTGCGCCGCGGCCTGACCATCACCCTCCTCGGCCTGACACTCGCCACGCCCCTCACCCAAGCCGCCGATCCGGTTTCCCTGACACTCTATAACGGTCAACACAAGGAAGTCGGCGACGCCGTCGCCAAAGCCTTCGAAGCCAAGACCGGGATTCACGTCAATGTGCGCAAGGGCAGCAGCAACCAACTCGCCAGCCAGATCGTCGAAGAAGGCGATCGCTCCCCCGCCGATGTGATCTATACCGAAGAATCACCACCGCTGAACAAGCTCGGCGAACAAGGCCTGCTGGCAAAAGCCGATGCCGCCACACTTGAAGTCCTGCCCAAGGACTACGTTGCCGGCAACGGCACCTGGATCGGCATCACCGCGCGGGTCCGGGTCGTCGCCTTCAACCCTAAACTGATCGACGAAAAAGACCTGCCCAAGTCCGTGATGGAATTCTCCGATCCAAAATGGCAAGGCAAGGTCGGCTTCGTGCCCAGCAGCGGCGCCTTCCAGGAACAGGCGGTGGCGATTATCAAGGTCCACGGGATGGACGCCGCCGAAGAATGGCTGACCGGCCTGCGTGCGTTCGGCAAAACCTACAGCAACAACATGGTTGCACTGAAAGCCGTGGAAAATGGCGAAGTCGCCACCGTGCTGGTGAACAACTATTACTGGTTCGCCTTGCAACGTGAAAAAGGCCAACTCGATTCGAAACTGCATTACTTCACCGGTGGCGACGTCGGCGGACTGATCACCGTTTCCAGTGCTGGCGTACTGAAATCCAGCAAACACCCGAAAGAAGCCCAGCAATTGCTCGCCTACATGGCCAGCGAAGAAGGTCAGCGCGTGATCACCCAGACCACCGCCGAATACCCGCTGCACAAGGGCATGGCATCGGATCGCGGTCTCAAGCCGTTCAGCGAACTGCAAGCGCCGAACGTCACGCCAGCCGATCTCGGCAACGCCGAAGAAGCACTGGACCTGGAACGTGACGTTGGCTTGAACTGATGAGCGCCTCGTTATCCGCCCCCGCTTCGCACGGGGGTTACATGCCAAGGCGCAAGCGGCCGTCGATCTGGCTGCTGCTACCGGTTCTGCTGTTGGTGGTACTCAGCCTGTTGCCGCTGGCCTATGTCGGCCTCAAAACCTGGCAAGCCGGCTGGGCCGAGGCACTGCATCTGCTGTGGCGGCCCTACGTGTTTGGCCTGCTGCGCAATACCCTGGCGCTGATGCTGGGCGTCACATTGGCCTGCGGTGTGATTGGCTTGTCACTCGCCTGGCTGCTGGAGCGCAGCAATCTGCCGGGACGGCGGTTATGGGGCGTGATCCTGTGCCTGCCGTTCGCGGTGCCGGCATTTGTCAGCAGCTTCACCTGGGTGTCCCTGAGTGCTCACTTCGAAGGGCTGGGCGGAGCGATTCTGGTGATGACGCTGTCCAAGTATCCGCTGATCTTTCTGCCGGTCGCGGCAACGCTGCGCAATCTCGACCCCTCTCTTGAAGAGTCTGCCCGCACCCTGGGGCAGAATCGTTGGGGTGTATTCTTCAAAATCACCCTGCCCCTGCTCTGGCCGTCACTGCTGGCCGGTTCATTGTTGATTGCGCTGCACATGCTGGTGGAGTTCGGCGCGCTGTCGATCATCGGCCTGCAAACCTTTACCACGGCGATCTATCAGCAGTTCGAACTGGAATTCAGCAACGCCAATGCAGCGATGCTTTCTGCGGTGTTACTGGCGCTGTGCCTGGTGCTGCTATGGCTTGAGTTACGCGTGCGAGGTAAAGGCCGTCACGTACGCACCGGCCAAGGCGCTGCTCGGCATGCGGAGCAGGTTCGCCTCGGGCCGTGGGCGGCTGTGGGACAACTTTACTGCCTGCTGCTGGCGATTATCGGCAGCGGCATTCCACTGGGAATGCTGGCGTACTGGCTGATGGTGGGCTCGTCGGCAGCGTTCCCGGTGGCCGCGATCAGCGAGGCATTGCTCTCGTCACTGGCGCTGTCGCTCGGTGGCGCAGCGCTGTGCCTGGTGTTGGCGGTGCCGGTGGGGTTGCTGGTGGTGCGCCATAAAGGCCGACTGGCAATCTGGGCCGAGCGCTTGCCGTATTTGCTGCATGCACTGCCGGGGTTGGTGATTGCGCTGACCCTGGTGTATTTCGCCCTGCATTATGTGCCAGTGCTGTACCAGACCTCGGCGTTGCTGCTGATTGCCTATGCGCTGTTGTTTCTGCCACTGGCGCAAGCGCCGATTCGCACTGCGCTGAACAAGGCCGCGCCGCAACTGGAAGAGGCCGCACGCACGCTGGGGGCGTCGTCTTTCAGCGCGTTTTGTCGGGTGACCCTGCCCATCATCTTTCCCGCCCTGGGCGCAGCGTTTGCGCTGGTGTTTCTGGATGCGATGAAGGAGCTGACGGCGACACTGCTGCTCAGCCCAACCGGGCTCAATACGCTGGCGACAGAAGTTTGGGCGCATACCGCGAATGTGGAGTTTGCGGCGGCGGCGCCTTATGCGGCGTTGTTGATACTAGTGTCGGGATTGCCGGTGTACCTGCTGACGACACGAATGTATTTGAGCCGTTGAGAGCGCCATCGCGAGCCAGCTCGCGATGGCGATTGTCCTGCCTGAAGATCAAGCCCTGAACTGCCCCAGGCTCGCCTTCAACTGCGCCGCCAACCCATCCAGCACCTTGCCACTGGCCGTGGTCTCCACCACCGCCTGAGCTGCTTTCTCAGCTTGAGCATGGATGGTCTCAACCCGCCCACGCACAGCCTGCGCACCTTGCGCCTGATGCGCCGCGGCCTGGGTCGCCAGGCCGATCGCTGCATGTACCTGCTCGACCGACGCCTGCACCGACTGCTGCAACCGCGCACTGTCGCGTAACACCAGCAAACCTTCACTGGCCTGACGCCCAGCCTGCCCGATTGCCGCCACAGCCTCACGCGCGCCCTGCTGCAGCGCAACAATGTGCGCCTGAATGTCACCGGTGGAGCTCTGCGTCTTGCTCGCCAGCGCCCGCACCTCGTCCGCCACCACGGCAAACCCGCGACCGGTCTCGCCGGCACGCGCCGCTTCAATGGCCGCGTTCAGCGCCAGCAAGTTGGTTTGTTCGGCGATCCCGTGAATCACCGTCAGCACCACTTCAATCTGCTCACTCTGCTGTGCCAGACGCTCGATGACTTTCGCACCGGTGTCGACTTGTCCGGCCAATGCCTCGATGAGACTGCCGACTTTCGCCGAAGTCCGGGTGTTCTCATCCGTGGCCTGACGAATGTCCACCACCTGCTGCAAAGCGGCCTGCATGGCATGACTTTCAGACTGAGCCTCGTCAGCCATTTGCGACAACGCGCGCAGGCTTTCGGCCACTTCATCACGCTGCATACCAGCCGCTGCATCGGCACCGGCATTGCGCAGGGTCATGGCGCCGATTTCCACGCCGGTACGCTGGGCCACATCGCCCGCCTCGCGCACGATCGGCTGCAACTTATCCACAAAGCGATTAACCGCCGAGGCCATGTCGCCGATCTCGTCCTGGCTGTTGATCTGCACGCGCTTGGTCAGGTCGCCCTCACCCGCTGCCAGGTCATCCATTGCGACAATAAGCATTTTCAGGCGATTGACCACTCGACGCCCCAGCACCACCGCCAGTAACAGCAGCACACCGAAACCCACCACCGCCAGGCCCATGCCGATGCGCCAGCGCAAAGCCCCCGCGGCTTCCTGCACGGCGCCCGTGGTGTTGGCTTTCATTTCAGAAGCAGTGGACTGCGCCGATTGCAGACGCCCGCGCATTGCCGTTGCGCTGTCGGCCGCTGCACCTTTGAGGCTGTCACCCACCAATTGATCGCTGCTGGCGATCAGCGCCGAGAAACGCTTGTCCAGCGCCGCCAGATCGGTTTCCACGGAGGCAGTTGAGACCCCCATCAAGACCTTGCCGATTTCCACCCCATTGGGACTGATCGAAGCTTCAAGGTAGTAGACCGAAGGATCGCTCTTCGCTGCATCCAGCACCTTGTCCAGCGCCCGCTCGCCCTGACCTTTCTCCAGCAGGCCCTTGTTGATCGGGTTCTCCCGGTTGAGGTAGCGCGTCAGGTGCTGGCCCGTGGCGTCGTCATAGACCACGAACAACACGTTGGGATTGCGCTGGGCGCGGCGAGCGAATTCGGACAGGGTAGGAATGTCGCTATCCCACATGGCGCGGGGTGCGACCGAGGCCAGAAGTTGCGCCATGTCGTTGGCCGACTCCTTCAAGTCCTTCTCCAGCGTCGTACGCAGTTGAGCCTGCTCGTCTTTCAAACGTGAAGACAGCCCAGCGGTCAGGCGCTGACGGGTACTGCTGGACAGGTTATCCAGGCTCGACGTGACTTCACGCCCCGCCTGCTCCAGCTCACCGGAGAGCTTTTGGCTATCGGCGCCCAGGCGCACGCCCAGATCGGTTTCCAGCGCAGTCACCGTGCTCCGGGTCAGAGCGACAGCCACCAGCACCTGCACCAAAAGGGCGATACCAAGGGTAACGAACACGGGCCGCAACAAACGGCTTTGTAACAGTGAGAGAACGGCCGACACAGGAAATCCCTCTACTCTAACGCCATTAAATTGATGGCATTCTGAAGGCGATATTCACAGCAAAGGTCATGCCGTCCAACAGGCATAAACGACAAAGGCCCCGATTAAGGGGCCTTTGTGTTTTACATCAACGACTTATTAAGCGAACGGGTGACGCAGAACGATGGTTTCGTTGCGGTCCGGGCCCGTCGAAATAATGTCGATCGGCGCGCCGACCAACTCTTCGATGCGCTTGATGTAGTTACGCGCGGCCTGAGGCAGCTCTTCCAGGGTCTTGGCACCCAGGGTCGACTCGCTCCAGCCCGGCATCTGCTCGTACACCGGCTCCAGGCCGATGTAGCTGTCGGCGTCGGTCGGTGCGTCGATCACTGCACCGTCTTCGTTCTTGTAGCCTACGCAGATGTTGATGGTTTCCAGGCCGTCCAGCACGTCCAGCTTGGTCAGGCACAGGCCCGAGATGCTGTTCACATCGATAGCGCGACGCAGAATCACGGCATCGAACCAGCCGCAACGACGGGCACGGCCAGTGGTGGCGCCGAACTCGTGGCCACGCTTGGCCAGGAACGCACCAACGTCGTCGAACAGCTCAGTCGGGAACGGACCGGAACCGACGCGCGTGGTGTAAGCCTTGGTGATGCCGAGGATGTAATCCAGGAACATCGGACCAACACCCGAACCGGTGGCGATGCCGCCAGCGGTGGTGTTGGAGCTGGTGACGTACGGGTAGGTGCCGTGGTCGATGTCCAGCAGGGAGCCCTGGGCGCCTTCGAACATGATGTCCTTGCCGGCACGACGCAGGTTGTGCAGCTCTGCGGTGACGTCAAGCATCATCGGCTTGAGCAGCTCGGCGTATTCCATGCACTCGTCGAGTGTCTTCTGGAAGTCGATCGCTGGCTCTTTGTAGTAATTGACCAGTACGAAGTTGTGGTAGTCCAGCAACTCGCCCAGCTTGGCGGCGAAACGCTCACGGTGGAACAGATCACCGATGCGCAGACCGCGACGGGCTACCTTGTCTTCGTAAGCCGGGCCGATGCCGCGACCAGTGGTGCCGATCTTCAGCTCGCCACGGGCCTTTTCACGGGCCTGGTCCAGCGCTACGTGATAGGACAGGATCAGCGGGCAGGACGGGCTGATACGCAGGCGCTCGCGCACCGGTACGCCTTTCTCTTCCAGCTTGTTGATTTCCCGCAGCAGGGCGTCGGGTGCAACCACCACGCCGTTACCGATCAGGCACTGCACGCCTTCGCGCAGGACGCCAGACGGGATCAGGTGCAAGACGGTTTTTTCGCCGTCGATCACCAGAGTGTGACCAGCGTTGTGGCCACCTTGGTAGCGCACTACGGCGGCAGCATGTTCGGTCAGCAGATCAACGATCTTGCCTTTGCCCTCATCACCCCATTGGGTGCCCAGGACTACGACATTCTTACCCATAACACTTGTCCTCATTCGCGCAAACTTGGTGCCGGCGGCGGCCGGCAGGAAAACTCAAGAAGCCAGTGGCGATACTTGCCAAAGCCCGTTCTGCTGAATCAATTGCCGGTCGCAGTCCGCTTCACGGGCGGCGGCCAAAGGTTGCCCAGGCAATGCCTGAACGACACGCTGACCCTCACTGCGCAACTGGCAAACCTGCTGCCAGAGTGCTGCATCCGTACTGTCAGGCATCCAGATACCGCCAGACGGTAGCTCGATCTCAGCACGCCCCAGGGTCACCAGGGTTTTCAAATCGGTGGAGAAGCCTGTCGCCGGACGGGCGCGACCGAAGTCGGCACCGATATCGTCGTAACGACCGCCCTGAGCGATGGACTGGCCAACACCTGGCACGAACACGGCGAACACCACACCAGTGTGGTAGTGGTAGCCGCGCAATTCGCCCAGGTCGAAGTACAGCGGTAACTCCGGAAAACGCGTGGACAGACGCTCGGCAATCGCCAGCAAATCGTCCAGGGCCGCCAGAACAGGCGCCGGCGCATTGGCCAGACGCTCGCGGGCAGCGCTCAACACTTCACGACCGCCACACAGGTCGACCAGCGCTCGCAACATGCCCGACAGATCGGCAGGCAGGCCTTCGGTCAAGGTAATGACCTCGTCGATGGCTTTACGTTGCAATGCATCGAACAACTGTTGCTCGACTTCGCCGGACAAACCGGCGGCGCGGGCCAGGCCGCGGTAGATGCCGACATGCCCGAGGTCCATGTGCACATCCGGCACATCGGCCAGTTGCAGCATGGCCAACATCAGGCTGATGACTTCCACGTCGCTGCTCGGGCTGGCATCGCCGTACAACTCGGCGCCCAGTTGAATCGGGCTGCGCGAGGACGACAACGCACGTGGCTGAGCATGCAGCACACTACCGGCATAGCACAGACGGCTCGGGCCTTCGCGACGCAGGGTGTGCGCATCGATGCGCGCCACTTGCGGCGTGATGTCGGCACGGAAACCCATCTGCCGGCCCGACTGAGGGTCGATGACCTTGAAGGTGCGCAGATCGAGGTCCTGGCCTGCTCCGGTCAGCAGGGATTCCAGGTACTCGATATGGGGAGTCACGACAAACTCGTAACCCCAGCTCTGGAACAGATCCAACACCTGGCGACGCGCAACTTCGATGCGCGCAGCCTCCGGTGGCAGTACTTCTTCGATGCCATCTGGCAGCAGCCAGCGGTCTACCGTTGCCATTACGCCATTCCCCTATGATCCGGGCAGCAAGCCTTTGGGCGAGCCTTGAGTGAAGCAGAAAATGATCGGCTCATGTGCATAAACCCCGCGCATGAACAACGTGGCGAAAAGCCTGGAACCGGCTTCGCCAACCACTTTCCTCGAAAAACCTGTCGAGTCATTCAACTCGGGCGTCTGCATAAAAACAGCAATCAAACGTGCAGACGCAAAAAAGCCGGGAATTTCCCGGCTGCCGCATCATACACACGTTTTCCCAAAGGATCACCCCGCCCGAGGCTTTAGCCGCCAGGCGGGGGACGATTCAGGTCAACGTCGTATCAAGGCTTGGCTTTTTCCAGGTAACGGAAGAAGTCACTGCTCGGGTCCAGGACCATGACGTCGGATTTGTTCGCGAAGCTTTCACGGTAGGCACGCAGGCTACGGTAGAACGCGTAGAACTCCTGATCCTGGCCGTATGCCTTGGAGTAGATCGCAGCAGCCTGGGCATCACCGTCACCGCGAACCTCTTCGGATTCACGATAGGCTTCAGCCAGCAGCACGCGGCGTTGACGGTCGGCGTCGGCACGGATGCCTTCGGCCAGCTCGTTACCCTTGGCGCGGTGCTCGCGAGCTTCACGCTCACGCTCGGTGCTCATACGTTCGAACACGCTGCGGTTCACTTCCTTCGGCAGGTCGATGGCTTTGACCCGGACATCGACAACTTCAATGCCCAGCTCTTTTTCTGCCATCTTGTTCAGCGAAGCGGTGATGTCTGCCATCAGCGCATCACGCTCACCGGATACCACTTCGTGCAGGGTGCGTTTACCGAACTGGTCACGCAGACCCGACTCCAGACGACGGGACAGACGCTCGTCGGCAATCTGCTTGAGGCCGGAAGTCGCGGTGTAGAAGCGCTCGGCATCTTTCACGCGCCACTTGGCGTAGGCATCGACCATTACGGCTTTCTTTTCCAGCGTCAGGAAGCGCTGTGTCGGTGCATCCAGCGTCATCAGGCGCGCATCGAATATGCGCACCTTGTTGACGTAAGGCACTTTCACATGCAGGCCCGGCTGAACATCGGCCTGGACCACGCGACCGAACTGCAGCAACACCGCACGCTCGGTCTGAGCCACGATGTAGAAGCAGTTCCAGGCAACGATCGCCACGACGACGCCGATAATAAGGGCGATCAGCGATTTATTGCTCATCAGCGACTCTCCCTGGTACGTGCCTGCTGTTGCTGCAGATCTGCTGCCGCACGCACATTCACTTCGTTGCTGCTGGCTGCCGCGCCGGTCACCGGAGCGCTGGTGCGGCGACCATCCTCGACCATCTTATCCAGCGGCAGATACAGCAGATTGCTCTGGCCATTCTTGTTGCCGGTCACGAGAACCTTGCTGGTGTTGCTGAAGATTTCCTGCATGGTGTCCAGGTACAGACGCTGACGAGTAACTTCAGGCGCCTTGCGGTACTCGGCCACCAGCTTGGTGAAGCGGTCAGCCTCACCCTTGGCGCGGGAGACGGTCTCGTCGCGGTAACCGTTGGCATCCTCGAGGATGCGCTGGGCCTGACCACGGGCTTCCGGTACAACGCCGTTGGCGTAGGTTTCAGCCTGGTTACGCGAACGCTGCTCGTCTTCACGGGCGCGGATCACGTCATCGAAGGCTTCCTGGACTTCACGCGGTGCAGCAGCGCTCTGTACGTTGACCTGAGTGACGGTGATACCGGTGCGGTAGGTATCGAGGAAACGTTGCAGACGCTCCTTGATTTCGCTGGCCATCAATTCACGACCTTCGGTCAGCACCTGGTCCATGGCGGTAGAACCCACCACGTGGCGCAAGGCACTGTCGGTCGCATGCTGCAGACTGATTTCCGGCTGATCGACGTTCAGCACGAAGTCCTGCAGGTTGCTGATCTTGTACTGCACGGTCAGCGGCACTTCGACGATGTTTTCGTCTTCAGTCAGCATTTGACCCTGCTTGGTGTAGGCACGCTCACGCGTGACGTTTTCCAGGTACTTGCGATCGATCGGCGGGAAATAGATGTTCAGGCCCGGGCCGACGGTTTCATAGTATTTGCCGAAGCGCAGCACCACGGCCTGCTCCTGCTCGTCGACCACGTAGACAGCGCTGTACAGCCACACGGCCGCCAGCACGGTCAGACCGATGCCGAGCAGGCCGCCAAAGCCGCCACTCTTGCCCGGACCACCACCCTCGTCACCGCGTTTCTTGCCACCACCGAACAACCCGTTCAGGCTTTCCTGCAGCTTTCGGAAGGCCTCGTCGAGATCCGGTGGTCCCTTGCGGTCGCCGTTATTGCGGCGCTTGCCACCCCAAGGATCCTGATTATTCGAGTTGCCACCCGGCTCATTCCAAGCCATAGCGCTCTCCATCTGATAAAGCAAAGACGCACCCACGGCGCGCCGACCAATGCTACAGAATGCCTGTCACCGCGGCACAACCGCTTTCTCAGGCTTTTATTGCAAAGTGTGTTGCTCGATGAATTCCATCGGTTGCAGACCTTCGCGGCTCACGAGTCGATTCAATTCGATCCGTGGCAAGCGAACGGCCAGCAGGCTGATGCCTTCTTCGTCGTGTTCTTCTTTTTGCACCGCACCGAGTTCGAAAAACTGCGCACGCAGTCGAGCAAAACGTTGCGGCAAGCGCAAGGTGCCAACAAACAAATCGCTGCCCAACAGTTCCGCCACTGCCTGCTTGAGCAAGTCCAGGCCGGTACCGTCCTTGGCCGACAACCAGACCCGCTGCGGCTTGCCATCGGCATCGCGCTGGATCTGCGGCTCAACCCCCTCTAGCAAATCGAGTTTGTTGTATACCTCAAGGATCGGCAAGTCTTGTGCCCCGATCTCCCCGAGCACCACCATGACCTGTTCGATCTGGGCCATACGATCAGGCTCGTGCGCATCGATCACGTGCAACAGCAGGTCGGAGTTGCTCGACTCTTCGAGCGTAGCTCGAAATGCTTCGACCAGTTTGTGCGGCAGGTGACGAATGAAGCCCACGGTGTCGGCCAACACGATCGGCCCGAGATCCTCGAGCTCGAGTCGGCGCAAGGTCGGGTCGAGGGTCGCGAATAGCTGGTTGGCGGCAAAGACGTCGGAATCGGTGACCGAGTTGAACAGCGTCGATTTGCCGGCGTTGGTATAACCCACCAGTGAAACCGTCGGAATGTCAGCACGCTTGCGCCCGCGACGAGACTGCTCGCGCTGGCTGCGGACCTTTTCCAGGCGCCCCTTGATCTGACGCAGACGAATCCGCAGCAGGCGCCGGTCGGTTTCCAGTTGGGTTTCACCCGGCCCGCGCAGGCCGATACCGCCCTTCTGCCGCTCAAGGTGAGTCCAGCCGCGAACCAGACGCGTACTCATGTACTCAAGCTGGGCCAGTTCGACCTGGAGCTTGCCTTCATGGGTGCGGGCGCGCTGGGCGAAGATATCGAGAATCAGACCCGTGCGATCGATCACGCGACACTCGAAAATACGTTCGAGGTTACGTTCCTGACTGGGCGTGAGGATGTGATTGAAAATCACCAGATCGACCTGTTCGGCTTTGACCAGGTCGCGTAACTCTTCGACCTTGCCGCTGCTGATCAGGGTTTTGGCGGTTGGCCGATGACGCGGCACGTTAAAAAACGCGACGGTCTCGGCACCAGCCGAAATTGCCAACTCCTGAAACTCCTGCGGATCTTCGCGCGCCTCAGGGTCCTGACCATCCAAGTGAACGAGAATTGCCCGCTCACCACCACCGTGGCGCTCAAAGAACAAAGGAGACTCCTATCAGGCGTTACCTGGCTCAGCGTCACCTGCTTCGGATTCGGTTGCGCTAGGCAGACGAATTGGACGAACTGGCACCACTGTAGAGATAGCGTGTTTGTAAACCATTTGGCTGACGGTGTTTTTCAGCAGGATAACGAACTGGTCGAAAGACTCGATCGTGCCTTGCAGTTTGATCCCGTTGACCAGGTAGATGGAAACCCCCACTTTCTCTTTACGTAAAGTATTCAAGTAAGGGTCTTGTAGCGAATGCCCTTTTGACATGTGCCGCACTCCTTTAAGGATTCAATATAAAAAATTGGTAAACAGATGGCTTGGGGCCGTCACACCCCCAAGGATAGACGGCAATTGCAAGGACTCAGCTCAATATGGAGATGGTCCCGAGGTATTTCAAGGCGCGCGGCAGATTGTCGCAATCGAGGCTGTCCAACCAGTGTAAATCAGCCCAACTGCGCAGCCAGGTGAACTGGCGCTTCGCCAATTGGCGCGTGGCAATGATTCCACGCTCCTGCATCTCGGCTTGCGTCAGCTTGCCATCCAGGTAATCCCAGACTTGTCGATAACCTACAGCACGTATAGACGGCAACCCGGAATGCAAGTCACCTCTATCTCGCAGGGCTACGACCTCATCGACGAATCCCTGTTCCAACATATTTGTGAATCTTTGTTTAATGCGCTCGTGCAGTACCTGGCGATTTGCCGGAGCGATGGCCAAGTTCGCGACAGTATAGGGCAATTGTTGCAGTCCCGAAGCGGCTGCTTCAGTACTTTGCGCAGATTGTCGCAAGCGTAGCTCAGTCATGCTCTGGCCGCTGACGCGATAAACTTCCAGTGCACGACTAAGGCGCTGCGGATCGTTCGGGTGAATTCTCGCCGCGGATTGCGGATCAATCACCGCCAATTGATCGTGCAGGGCTTGCCAGCCAAGGCGTGCAGCCTCTTCTTCGATTTGCGCACGAACGTCCGCATCGGCCGCCGGCATGTCGGCCAGACCTTCGAGCAAAGCCTTGTAATAGAGCATTGTGCCGCCCACCAGCAGCGGAATATTGCCCCGCGCGGTGATCTCGCCCATGGCTTGCAACGCATCGCGACGGAAATCCGCGGCGGAATAACTCTCGGCCGGGTCGAGAATGTCGATCAGACGATGCGGGAATTCGGCCAGGATCTCTTTGGAGGGCTTGGCGGTGCCGATGTCCATGCCGCGATAAACCAGCGCCGAATCGACACTGATCAGCTCGCAGGGCAGGACCTTGGTGAGTTCGATGGCAAGGTCGGTCTTGCCGGCGGCCGTCGGCCCCATCAGGAAAATCGCGGGAGGGAACTGGCTCATCAACGACCGCGCAAGAACAGTTTGTCCAGATCGTCCAGGCCCAGTTGGGTCCAGGTCGGTCGGCCATGGTTGCATTGACCGCTGCGCTCGGTGTTTTCCATGTCCCGCAGCAGACCGTTCATTTCCGGCAAGGCCAGGCGCCGATTCGCGCGAATCGCACCGTGGCAGGCCATGGTGCCGAGCAGTTCGTTCAGGTGCGCCTGAATCCGGTCGCTGGTGCCGTATTCCATCAAATCCGCCAGCACATCGCTAACCAGTCGGTTGGCCTCGGCCTGTTTCAGCAACGCGGGGATTTGCCTGATGGCCAGGGTTTCCGGGCCAAGGCGCTGCAATTCAAAACCAAGACGCTGGAACCAGGCGACGTTTTCTTCTGCGCAATCGGCTTCGCGCTGGCTGACCGCCAGGGACTCCGGCACCAGCAACGGCTGACCGCTCAGGCCTTCGCTGGCCATGGCGACTTTCAGGCGTTCGTACATGATCCGCTCATGGGCGGCATGCATGTCTACCAGCACCAGGCCCTGGGCGTTTTCCGAAAGAATGTAGATGCCCTTGAGCTGCGCCAGTGCATAACCCAGCGGCGGAATGTCGTCCTGCCCGGCCGGCAGCGCGACTGCGTTGGCTTCGGGTAACGGCGCGAAGAACTCGCGATAGGCCGCCTGGGCTTCGGCGACGGGCACGCCGGACTGAGGCCGTGGCGTGTATTGATACTGATAACCGGCACCGGCGCCAGAGCCCGCCGAAGTATTGAAGGACGGCTGGGCCTGAGGCTGCTCCAGCAGCGCATTGGCCGCCAGACGCATCTCGCCCTGCGGGCCGAACTCGCCGGCTTCGATACCGGTCGGCCGGACCATGGCTGTCGCGACAGGCGCGGCCAACTGGTCTTCCGGACGCACATCGCCCAAGGCGCGGTGCAAAGTGCCGTAAAGGAAGTCGTGAACCATGCGCCCGTCACGGAAACGCACTTCGTGTTTGGTCGGGTGCACGTTGACGTCGACGCCCGCCGGATCGACTTCGAAAAACAGCACGAATGTCGGGTGCCGACCGTTGAACAGCACGTCGCGATAAGCCTGACGCACCGCGTGCGCCACCAGTTTGTCGCGCACGGCACGGCCATTCACAAAGAAATACTGCAAATCCGCCTGGCTGCGGTTGAAGGTCGGCAACCCGACCCAACCCCACAAATGCAGGCCATTGCGTTCGATTTCGATCGGCAGCGCCTGCTCCAGAAAGCCCGCCCCGCAGATCGCCGCCACACGCCGGGCGCGGGCCGCGTCATCATGGGCCTCATGCAGGCTGAGGATGGTTTTGCCGTTATGGCGCAGATGGAATGCCACATCGAACCGCGCCAACGCCAGACGCTTGATCACTTCTTGCAGGTGATCGAATTCGGTTTTTTCGGTCTTGAGAAACTTGCGGCGCGCCGGGGTATTGAAGAACAAATCGCGCACTTCCACCGAAGTGCCCACCGGATGGGCCGCTGGTTGCACGCGAGCCGCCATGTCCCGGCCTTCGGTTTCCACCTGCCAGGCCTGATCGGCGTCGCGAGTGCGGGAAGTCAGGGTCAGACGCGCCACGGAACTGATGGAGGCCAGCGCCTCACCACGAAACCCCAGGCTCATGACCTGTTCGAGGTCTTCCAGGTTGCGAATCTTGCTGGTGGCGTGACGGGCCAGGGCCAAAGGCAGGTCATCGGCGGAAATGCCGCTGCCATCGTCGCGTACCCGCAGCAGCTTGACACCGCCCTGCTCCACATCGACATCGATGCGTTTGGCGCCGGAGTCGAGGCTGTTTTCCAGCAACTCCTTGATCACCGAGGCCGGGCGCTCAACCACTTCACCAGCGGCAATCTGGTTCGCCAGCCGTGGGCTGAGTAGCTCGATACGCGCCGTGTTGGTCAGCACCTGGTTCATTCTTTGGCCGCCAGTTCAGTGCCTGGAATGGTCAACGTCTGACCAATCTTCAGTTCGTCACTTTGCAAGTTGTTGGCACTGCGCAAGGTGGCCGCAGACACCTGATAACGCACAGCGATCATCGCCAGGGTTTCGCCGGGGCTCACGCGATGGTCACGCGGGCCTTGGGCGATCTTGCCGGAATCGCGCAGCCAGGCAATGTAAGTGCCCGGCGGCGGGTTCTGCTGGAAGAATTGCCGCACGCCGCTGCTGATAGAGCGCGCCAGCGCCTGCTGGTGGCTCGATGCCGCGAGTTTCGAGGCTTCGTTGGCGTTGGAGATGAACCCGGTTTCCACCAGGATCGACGGGATGTCCGGCGACTTCAACACCATGAACCCGGCTTGCTCGACACGTTGTTTGTGCAGCGGCGTGACGCGACCGATGTTGCTCAAGACTTTCTGGCCAACGTTCAGACTGGAAGTCAGGGAAGCGGTCATCGACAGGTCGAGCAGCACGCCGGCGAGCATCCGGTCCTTGTCGTCGAGGCTGACGTTGCCGGCACCGCCGATCAAGTCGGAACGGTTTTCGCTGTCGGCCAGCCAACGGGCGGTCTCCGACGTAGCGCCGCGGTCAGACAGGGCAAACACCGACGCACCGAACGCAGCGGCTGACGGCGCGGCGTCGGCGTGGATCGAAACGAACAGGTCGGCGCCCTTCTTGCGGGCGATTTCGGTACGGCCGCGCAACGGAATGAAGTAGTCGCCGGTACGGGTCAGTTCGGCGCGGAAACCTTTCATGCCATTGACCTGACGCTGCAACTCACGGGCGATGGCCAGCACCACGTCTTTTTCACGCTGACCGCGAGAGCCCGAGGCGCCCGGGTCTTCACCGCCGTGACCGGCATCGATCACCACGATAATGTCGCGCTTGCCAGCCGGTGCAGGTGGCAGCTTGATCGAAGGCTCGGACGGCGTGACGGGTACGGCGGGTACCGTGGCCACAGACGGTGTTGGCGCAGGCGGTGGCGCGGCGTCGGCCGCGTTGTCGAACAGGTCGACTACCAGGCGATTGCCGTACTGGGCATTCGGCGCCAAGGTGAAGCTCTTCGGCGTGACGGCTTTTTTCAGGTCGATGACCACCCGCAAATCGGTCGGCGTACGCTGAGCCGAACGCATTGCCGTGATCGGCGTGTTGGCCGTGGAGACGTTCAGCGGCGAGCCGAGCGTCGCGCCATTGATGTCGATTACCAGCCGATCCGGTGCGGTCAGGGTAAAGACGCTGTGCTGGACAGGCCCCGTCAGGTCGAACACCAGTCGAGTGTTATCCGGCGCCCGCCAAAGGCGAACACTGTTGACCTTCGTCTCGGCCACAGCGTCGACGGTCACCGCCAAAAACAACACCCCTACGGCAGCAACCAACGCGCGAAAGCGCATACCTAACCCCATCATTTATTTGGATTCCAATGCCAAAACGGCACACCACGACTCGCCACGCGAGCCTTGGGGCAAAATTCTCAGCGAACGCCCGCTGTCTTGCGGGCTAATGGTAATGGTCAGGTCGGGCTTTGGCAAAAAGCCTGCACCCTTCTGGGGCCATTCAATAAGACATAATGCGTCGTCATCGAAATAGTCGCGGATGCCGAGGTACTCCAGCTCCTCGGGGTCGACCAATCGATATAAGTCGAAATGGAAGGCGCGGACGGCGCCGATCTCGTAAGGCTCGACCAGGGTAAAGGTCGGACTTTTTACCGCGCCGGTATGCCCCAGGCCACGGATGATGCCCCGGGACAGTGTGGTTTTCCCCGCGCCCAGATCCCCTTCAAGAAAGATCAGACCGTGCCCTCCGGTGGTTTTGGCGATACGTGCGCCAAAATCGCTCATGGCCTGCTCATCAGCCAGGTACAGGGTTACTTCAGACACGGTGCTTGCTCCTCCAACAACTGACGAATGGCTGGAATCAGATCACTGGCCGCCAGCCCGCGGCCGAATTTACCTTGTTGCTCACCGGCATTGGCGTGCAGCCAGACCGCCAGGCAGGCTGCGTCATACGCGTCCAGGCCCTGAGCGAGCAAGGCGCCCACCAGACCGGCCAGCACATCACCCAACCCGGCCGACGCCATGGCCGGATGGCCCTGATGACACAGCGCCAGACGCCCATCGGGGCTGGCAATCAGGCTGCCAGCGCCCTTGAGCACTACCACCGCTGTATATTTTTTGCTCAAGGCATGGGCCACGGCCGGGCGGTCAGCCTGTACGGCGGCTGTCGATATCCCCAGCAATCGTGCCGCTTCGCCCGGATGCGGCGTGATGACACTACCTGCGGGCAAGCTCACGCCACCTTCGGCCAACAGGTTCAACGCATCGGCGTCCCAGACTTGTGGCTGCGACGCGTTGGCCGCGGCCGACAACAGGCTGCGCCCCCAGGCGGCCTGCCCCAGCCCCGGGCCGACGACCAGCACCGTGGCCTTTTCCAGCAGGCCCATCAATTGATTGGCCGACGACGTACCGAGCACCATGGCTTCCGGCAAACGCGCCAGGGCGGCCGGAACGTGCTCACTGCGCGTGGCCACGGACACCATGCCGGCACCGCTGCGCAGGGCACTTTGTGCGCTAAGCAGGATGGCGCCGCCAAAACCGCGATCACCGCCAACGAGCAATACGTGACCAAATTTGCCTTTGTGGGCAGTTGGAGCGCGGCCGGCCAGACGCGGTACATTACCGGCCGTCAGGCGACGCGCACTGATCTCGGCCCCAATAAATGTCTCGGGGGCGACGTGCAGATCGTTGAATACCAAATCGCCCACCACATCCGCCGCGTCACCGGTGAACAACCCCACCTTCAAACCGATGAACGTCACCGTCAGGTCTGCTCGAACCGCAATGCCGAGCTGGCGACCCGTATCGGCGCACAACCCCGAGGGGATATCCACCGCCGCAACCGGGAGCCCACTGGCATTGATCGCGGCGATGACGCTGGCGAACGGCTCGCGTACTTCACCGGTCAGGCCGGTGCCGAGCAAGGCATCCAGCACAATGCCGCGCAACTCGGAGTGCGGGGTCCAGCCTTGAATGGCCACGCCTTCGGCCACCGCCTCGGCATGGGCCGACGCGGCATCGCCCTGCAAACGCCCGGGGTCGCCGGCGGCCAGCACCCGCACATGCCAGCCGGCACGTCGGGCCAGCACGGCCACCAGATAACCGTCGCCCGCGTTATTGCCGTGGCCGGCCACCACACTCAATTCGTGCCCGCTCGGCCAATGGCGGACCAGCGCACGCCAGGTCGCCCGTGCCGCACACTGCATCAATTCGAAGCCCGGTGTACCGGCCGCGATCACGCTCGCATCGAGCCCTCGGACTTGCGCGGCGCTATACAGCGCGTCGGGTAATTCATCTTTAGTGTGCGGCATGCGTCTTCAGGCTCCGATGTCTGGCAGAATTATACGCATCTCAGCTCCGGTTTCTCTCGCCTCATGCCCGCTATTACCACAGACCTGCCCGCCCTCGCCCAATCCATCAAGGACTGGGGCCGCGAGCTGGGCTTTCAGCAAGTCGGCATCAGCGGCCTCGACCTGGCCGAGCATGAGCAGCACCTGGAGCGCTGGCTCGCCGCTGGCTACCACGGCGAAATGGATTACATGGGCGCCCATGGCAGCAAACGCTCGCACCCGGAAGAACTGGTGCCGGGCACCCTGCGCGTGGTTTCCCTGCGCATGGACTACCTGCCGGGCGACACGCACATGGCGCAACGGCTGGCCCAACCGGAAAAAGCCTACGTTTCGCGTTACGCCTTGGGCCGCGATTACCACAAATTGATTCGTAAACGCGTGCAACAACTGGCGGAAAAAATCCAGGCAGTGGTTGGCCCGTTCGGCTACCGCGCCTTCGTCGACAGCGCCCCGGTGCTGGAAAAGGCCATCGCCGAACAGGCTGGCCTGGGCTGGATCGGCAAAAACACGCTGGTCTTGAATCGCAAGGCCGGCAGTTACTTCTTCCTCAGCGAACTGTTCGTCGACCTGCCGCTGCCGGTGGACCCGCCCCACGCCACCGAGCACTGCGGTCGCTGCACGGCCTGCCTGGACATTTGCCCGACCAATGCCTTCGTCGGCCCCTATGTGCTGGACGCCCGTCGCTGCATTTCGTACCTGACCATCGAACTGAAAAGCGCGATTCCTGAAGATTTACGACCGCTGATCGGCAATCGGGTGTTCGGTTGCGATGACTGCCAGATCGTCTGCCCGTGGAACCGCTTCGCCCGGCCTTCCGGGGAAAGCGATTTCAAACCCCGGCACAACCTGGACAACGCCGAACTGGCAGAACTGTTCATGTGGGACGAAGAAAAATTCCTCAGCAGCACCGAAGGTTCACCGTTGCGTCGGGCCGGTTACGAGCGTTGGTTGCGCAATCTGGCGGTCGGCCTGGGCAATGCGCCGTCGAGCATTCCAGTGCTGGAAGCGTTGAAGGCACGGCGGGACTATCCATCGGAACTGGTGCGCGAGCATGTCGAATGGGCGCTAAAACAACACGGGCTTATGTAGTAGCTGCCGAAGACTGCGTTCGGCGCGACTGCGAAGCGAGCCCTTCGGCCTCGAACGCAGCCTTCGGCAGCTGCTACAGGGACTGCGTGTAAATCAGGCTTCGTCGTTATAAACGAACTTGGGCATTTCCCAGTGGAAACGGATCGCCAGCAAGCGCAGCAGGAAGCCGCCGAATAGTGTGATCAGGATCGCCTGTTCACCCGGCAATTGCAGATAGACACAGAATAAATAGCACCACGCCGCGGCAAACGAGACGCTGGCGTAGAGTTCGCGGCGGAAGATCAGCGGGATGTCGTTGCAGAAGATGTCCCGCAGAATGCCACCGAATACCCCGGTGATCACGCCGCTGACCGAGGCCACCAGCATGCCGTGGCCCATTTCCAGGGCGATCATGCAGCCGATCAGGGTAAACGCCACCAGGCCCACGGCGTCGAGCACCAGAAACAGCGAGCGCAGATGGCGCATCCAGCGCGCCGCGAAGACGGTGAACATCGCTGCGATCGACGTCAGCACCAGGTATTCCGGGTGTTTGACCCAGGTCAGCGGGTAATGGCCAAGCAACACGTCGCGCACCGAACCGCCGCCCAACGCCGTGACGCATGCAATCAATACCACGCCAAACCAGTCCATGCCGCGACGGCCCGCAGACAGGGCGCCAGTCATGGCTTCGGCAGTAATGGCGATCAGGTAGAGCATCAGCAACATGGTGGCGGTCCTTACGAGAAGGCGCGCAGTCTACTCAGATCGTCAGGGCACCAAAAGGGGGCAAGGGGACCTGTGTCGAGGGAGCTTGTTCCCGCTGCGCCGCAGAGCGGCCCCATTTGCTGAGAAAGCAACTCTTCAAACAGACCGCGCCGGCTGACTTTACGACTGCTACGCAGCCGAACGGGAGCAAGCTCCCTCGCCACAAAAACCTCCCTATGCCCAATCAGAACTTGATGAAATTCTTGCGGTAGTGCTGCAGCTCGGCGATCGATTCGCGGATGTCGTCCAGGGCCAGGTGAGTGCTGCCCTTTTTGAAGCTGTCGCGCACGTCCGGGGCCCAACGCGCGGCCAACTCCTTGAGGGTCGACACGTCGAGGTTGCGGTAGTGGAAATAGCTTTCCAGCGACTTCATGTGGGTATAAAGGAAGCGACGGTCCTGGCAGATGCTGTTGCCACAGATCGGCGACTTGCCCTTCGGCACCCATTTCTCCAGGAAGGCGATGGTCTGGGCTTCCGCTTCGGCCATGCTGATGCGGCTGTCGCGAACCCGTTGGGTCAGCCCGGAGCCGCCGTGTTGACGGGTATTCCACTCGTCCATGCCGGCGAGGATCTCGTCGCTGTGATGGATGGCGATCACCGGACCTTCAGCCAAGGTGTTCAAATTACTGTCGGTGACGATGGTGGCCATCTCGATGATGACGTCGGTATCAGGGTTCAGCCCGGTCATTTCCAGGTCGATCCAGATCAGGTTCTGCGGGTTCTGCATATGTCGGCTCCTCGGCGTAGGTTCGCAGTTTAGCCTAGGGAGGCGGCCGGGCGTGCTAAACTCGCGGCCGTTTTACCTAATCGCTGCATTCTCGATACGGAACACCCATGGCCAAACGCCAACTCAATCGTCGTCAAAACTGGCGCATCGAAAAGATTCAGGGCGAGCGCGCTGCCCGCGCCGCCAAACGCGAGTCCTCGGCTGTCGAGGCACTTGAGGGTGGCGACCTGGGTCCGGAACAGACGGGCCTGGTGATCGCGCACTTCGGTGTACAGGTTGAAGTCGAAGCCCTCGATGGCGAGCTGGCCGGCCAGGTATTCCGCTGCCACTTGCGCGCCAACCTGCCGGCGCTGGTGACCGGCGATCAGGTCGTATGGCGTGCCGGCAACCAGGGCATCGGCGTGATCGTGGCGCAACTGCCGCGCAAAACCGAGCTCTGCCGCCCGGACAGTCGTGGCCAGCTCAAGCCGGTGGCGGCCAACGTCGACATGATCGTCATCGTCTTCGCCCCGCTACCCGAGCCTCATGCCAACCTGATCGACCGCTACCTGGTTGCCGCGGAACACGCGGGTATCCGCCCGTTGTTGCTGCTGAACAAATTCGACCTGATCGACGAGCAGAACGCCCCGGCGCTGAATGCCTTGCTGGCGGTTTACCGCACGCTGGGTTACCCGGTGCTGGAAGTGTCGGCGCACCACGGCAACGGCATGGAACAACTTCAAAAACTGTTGGACGGGCACATCAGTGTGTTCGTCGGCCAGTCCGGTGTCGGCAAATCATCTTTGGTCAACAGCCTGTTGCCGGAAGTCGAAACCCGCGTCGGCCCGCTGTCCGAGTTGTCGGGCCAGGGCACCCACACCACCACCACCGCGCGGCTGTTCCACTTCCCCGGTGGCGGTGAGCTGATTGACTCCCCGGGTATCCGCGAGTTCGGCCTGGGTCACGTCAGCCGTGCCGACGTCGAAGCCGGCTTCATCGAGTTCAACGACCTGCTCGGCACCTGCCGCTTCCGCGACTGCAAACACGACCGCGAACCGGGCTGCGCCCTGCTCAAGGCCCTGGAAGATGGCCGCGTGCAGCAGCAACGGATGAACAGCTACCGGTCGATCATCGCCAGTTTGCCTGAAAACAGCTATTAAACAGGTGTACCAGCCGCCCCGACATTAATGGGACGGCTGGTCGGCAGGATGGGTGACGCCGTCATTCACCGGGACTTCGGTAACGTCGAATAGCCGAACGGTTAGTCGTCAATCGCGGTGCAGGGTCAATCCTTTTTGGATCGTGGCGGGTTGTCCTGACGATAGGTGTGCTGGGGTTTTATGACCAATTGCCTGACCTGGCTGTCCAATTCTTTGCTGTGATACAGGTCCAGGCATTTGAGCAGCTCAAAGCGAACGCCTTGACGCTCTGACTCGACCAATGGATTGTGATAATCACGAGCCAGGAACTGGTCAACCAGAGATCTACCGGCTTGAGGTGCTTGCTCCAGATCGAAATAGGTCCAGTCATAAGCGCACTGGCACTGCTTCCGGCATCCTGGGCGGCTTCAGGTTCGCTCTTGTAGGCTGTAGCGATGCAGTCTGCCAGCACCATATCCTTGTAATTCTGCGCGTAGGTGCGACCGCCAGCCTGTGGGGAGTGGGTCGGATCATCCTTGGACCAACCGCTGGAAGGTGCGACTGCCCAAGCCAGGGCCAAGACCGCAGTCAAATATTTCATCAAGACAAACTCCAGAAGTTTGCGCGGTCGGTTTGATAGTTCACACCTGGCTCATTGAAACAGCAGAAAAAAAACCGCGACCATCGCGGCTTTTTTTACCTCAGGAAACCGCGGCCGGCGGTTTCGGTTCGACGCTCTTCAGCCCAGGCTTCTGAAACGGGTACAAGTGCTGGCGCAGGATACCGCCCGGCAAGTCCTTGCCAAAAACCCCGTAGCGCGTCGGCCACTCCTTGGGTGGCAACTTGAAGGTGCCAAACAGCATATCCACCAGCGGCGTATGGATCGCATAGTTCTTGTAGATGTAATCCTTGTGCCGGGCATGATGCCAATGGTGATAGCGCGGCAGGACCAGCACATAATTCAGCCAGCCGCCGTTGATCCGTACATTGGCGTGGGCCAGCACGGCCTGCACCCCGACCAGAATCACGTAGGCGTTCAACGCCTGGGGCGCAAAACCCAGCAGCATCAAAGGCACCAGCACGCCGGTGCGGGTGAGCAGAATCTCGATGAAGTGGACACGCGAGCCGGCGAGCCAATCCATGTGCGTGCTTGAGTGATGTACGGCATGCATGCGCCATAACCATGGCACGACGTGATACAGCCGATGCAGCCAGTACTGACCGAGGTCGGCTACCAGTACCGCCAGTAAGAACTGCACAACGATCGGCAGGCTTTGTACGCTGGCCTGCAAATCCGTCGACACGGCCCAACCAGCCATAAAGCTCGACGAGGCAGTGATGAAAATCAGGATGAACTGCACCAGCATATGACTGACAAAAAAGTAGGTCAGGTCAGTTCGCCAGTGCGGACGCAGAATGTTTTGCTCAGGGTCCTTGGAATAGAGTTTTTCCAGGGGGATAAAGACGATGGCCGACACCAGCAGAGCCAGGACGAACCAGTCCAGCCCCAGCGAGTACGGTGTCTGCCCAATCGAGCTGATCTGCACATTGGTGCCGCCGAGAAACACCGCCAGCCCCGAGGCGACAAGTCCGGTGATCCCCAAGCGCTTTCGCTTGTTGAGCAGGATATTCAGGGTGCCCAGGCTGAAAGACAGTACCAGCCCAAGCAATAGCGTGGTGCGCGCAAACTGCTCGTCGTACACCTTGCGCAGTTCGGCGGTGGTCAGCCATTCGGGAAAGAGAAAGCACAATACCGCCAGCAGGCTCAATAGCCCGAGCGTGGCTGAGATGTAGCCACTGACCCGCCCTTCACCAAACTTGAAGGGTGCATTGCCATGCTGCTGAAAATAGGACTTGAGTCTTTCCATTACTGATCTTCCATGATTCCGAAAACAAACTTGCAGTGAGTCGAGTCATTGCGACGCTGCAGTGACGCAGCCAGAAACAGAAAAGCCACTCATGGTGGCTTTTCTGCAGGTTATTGCTTGGGCGGTAGAGCGGGTTTGGGCGGTTCGCCCGGCTTCGGCACCGGGTTATCAAACAGATTCAAACGCTCACGAAGTTCGTGTGCTGGCAGCGGTTCTTTGTCCGCCGGCAATGCGCTCGGATCGGCTGGCGGCGCATGCACTTCGCCCGGGCCGCCTTGCCCTTGCGTCGGCACTGGCGCCGGCTCGGCACCTTGTTCGCCTTCGATGGCTCGCTGGGCTTTCTTGGTCAGCACCACGATGTCGATTCGGCGGTTGACCGGATTGAACGGGTTCTCCCTGTCGAACAGCGCCGACGAGGCATAACCGACGACTCGCGCGACCTGGGCGTCCGGATAACTGCCGGCGACCAATGCACGACGAGCCGCGTTGGCGCGGTTGGCCGAGAGTTCCCAGTTGCCGAAATCGCCAGTGCCCGAGTACGGCTTGGCATCGGTGTGGCCGCTGATGCTGATTTTGTTCGGCACCGCTTTGATGGTGTCGGCCATGGCCAGCAGAATGTCTTCGAAGTACGGCTTCAGGCGCGCACTGCCGGAGTCGAACATCGGGCGGTTTTCGGCGTCCATGATCTGGATGCGCAAACCGTCCTGGGTGATCTCGAAGAGGATCTGGTCCTTGAATTTCTGCAATTGCGGGTTTTCATTGACCTTGTTCTGCAACTCTTGCAGTAACAACTCCAGGCGTTCCTTCTCGACCTGCTCGGCCATGCCTTCAACCTGCTCGGCGTCGATGGTCACCTTGTCTGGCTGCGGC
Source organism: Pseudomonas sp. FP1740 (assembly GCF_030687165.1). Classification (NCBI taxonomy): domain Bacteria; kingdom Pseudomonadati; phylum Pseudomonadota; class Gammaproteobacteria; order Pseudomonadales; family Pseudomonadaceae; genus Pseudomonas; species Pseudomonas sp. FP1740. The sequence goes on along the minus strand of NZ_CP117461.1, from coordinate 564,479 downwards.
TGAGATTTCACCTCCGGGTTGAGGGTGTTCTCCGGCGCCAGGGTCGGCGTGCCGCCCAGGTCGATGATGTACGGCGTACCGCTTTCGGAAAACCCGACCGGGTCCTTGAAGTAACCGGCGATGGCGATCTTCTGTTCAGGCGTCGCGGTGGACAGCAGCCACAACACCAGGAAGAACGCCATCATCGCCGTCGCGAAGTCCGCGAAGGCGATTTTCCAGGCGCCCCCGTGATGCCCTCCGGCGATGCGCTTGACGCGCTTGATGATTATCGGCTGGTTATTTTCCATGACTTAACGACCGCGAACCGCTTGTTCCAGCTCAGCGAAGCTAGGACGGTGCGCCGGGTACAGAACCTTGCGACCGAACTCCACCGCCAGCGACGGCGGCATCCCGGAAGCCGAAGCCACCAGCGAAGCCTTGATGGCTTCGTAGGTGTTCAGTTCTTCCTTGGCATCGTGAGCCAGGGAGTGGGCCAGCGGGCCAAAGAAACCGTAGGCCGCGAGAATACCGAAGAAGGTACCGACCAGTGCCGCACCCACGTGCAGACCGATGGACTTCTGGTCGCCTTCGCCCAGGGATGCCATGGTCACCACGATCCCCAATACCGCCGCGACGATACCGAAACCGGGCATGGCGTCGGCGATGCCGTTCACCGCGTGGGACGGGTGCTCGAGGTCTTCCTTGAGGCTGTAGAGTTCCATGTCGAACAGGCCTTCCAGCTCATGGGGAGCCATGTTGCCGGAGGACATGATGCGCAGGTAATCGCAGATGAACGCGGTCATGCGTTCGTCTTTGAGCACCGCCGGGTACTTGGCGAAGATCGGGCTCGCGGCGGCATCTTCGATGTCGCCTTCGATCGCCATCATGCCTTCGCGACGGCTCTTGTTGAGGATCTCGTAAATCAGCCCCAGCACTTCCAGGTAGAAGGTGTGGTTGAAACGCGAACTGAACATGCCCAAGGACTTCTTGAGCACGTGCATTGTCATGTGGCCGGGGTTGGCCTGCAGGAAGGCGCCAAGGGCCGCGCCACCGATAATCATCACCTCGAAAGGCTGGATGAGAGCGGCAATCTTGCCGTGGGAAAGCACGTATCCGCCGAGCACGCTCGCGAATACGACGATGATGCCGATAATTTTAGCCATAGGTAGGAGAGCACTTACTGAGTCGGGTTCAAGGTCATATTCGGAAGTTAAAAAATCTCTTCTTCTACTTATCGGCAAAACTGCGCCAGACTATAGCCAGTTAAGGCGAAAAGCTAATTTGACCCGTTCAGGGCATAGGTAAAGCAGACGATGATCGCGTCCAGACATGGCTAACGAAACGAACGTCCCAACGCCAAAACCAACCACGCTTGAAAGCTGGGTCAAGCTTCTCGATGGCGTACGCCTGCCGGTTCCGCAAGCCAGCCACGACCGGGTCTGCAAAGCGATCCGTGATAACCGCAGCTCGCTGCGCGACATCGCCGACCTGATGCAGGAAAGCCCGGCCCTGGCCTTGAGCGTGATTCGCGAAGCCAACCGTCACACCCATGGCAGCATGACCGAGCCTGCTGAAAACCTTGAGGTGGCGATCAATCGCCTCGGTTTGAAACGCACCGAAGAACTGCTCGACCGCCTGCCCGCCGAACCCCAATTGCAAATCCCCGTCGCTCTGCGCCAGCTTCAACTGATCAGCCAGCACGCCACTCAACAGGCCAATGGTTTTTTTGCCAGTCGCCTGGCGCGACTGTGGCAGGACATCCACTGGGGCAGCCTGCTGTTTCTCTCGCCACTCTGGCCCATGGCGCTGACCCATCCGCAGTTGCTTGAAGAGTGGGAGTTGCGGGTCATCCATAAAGGCGAGTCGGCACGCAAAGTCGAAAAGCAATTGTTCGGCGTGCGCCTGCTGGAAATCTGTCTGGCGCTGGTGGACGTCTGGCGCCTGCCGATCTGGGTGCAGCAAGGTTATCGGCTGCTGCGTAGCGAACAACGTGAGCTGGTGAAAGTCCTGCGCATTGCACGTGACAGCGATCACCCGTTGCGCCAACAGAACCGCCTGGATGACGACCCGACGTTGCGCCGCTGGCTCAATCAGCCCGCCAATACCGTGCTGCTGGCCAACGGTCTGGCGCTGGCGGCACAACAGGCCTGGGACAGTCCACACTGCGAACGCTGGCAGTACCTGACCAGCCTTTATCTGCAAATGCCGATGGATGAGGTGCAACAACAATTGCACCAGCAGGCCGCCAACAGCGCTCGCCAACACGCCATGCCAGACCTCTGGCACCCGGCCGAATCGCTGATCTGGCCACCGGGTGCGCACCGCGTGCATGCCGGTTTGTTGCCCGCCCCGGCGCCGACCGCCGAAGACCTGGCGAAGTGGCGCAAGCAATGCGCCGAATTGCTGGTGGAGCCGAGCCGCTTTACCAATGCCATGCACTTGACCACATCGGCCCGGGACGCTCTGGTGGCGTGTGGCATGCGCCGGGTGATGATTCTGATGGCCGATCGCACGCACGCCAATTTGCGTGTGCACCAGACCGCCGGGCTACCCAAGGAAGTGGCCGGCCTGAACCTGGTGGTCAGCCAGAGCACCGTGCTGCAACGCCTGCTCGCGCAACAGGCCCAGGTGCGCCTGACGCCGGCCAACAACGCACAATTCTCGGCCCTGCTGCCGGCTAGCCTGCGTAACCAATTCAGTGGTGAACACCTGCTGCTGCGCTCACTGGTCAACAATGGCCGGGTGATCATGATCGTGGTAGCGGATCAGGGCGGCGGACCGTTCTCGGAAATCACCGTGCAAGCGTTCGGCAAAACCGCTCAATGTATCGAAAAGGCCCTGCACAGCTTTAGCCACCGCTAGGGCCTGTTATCAGTTATTTCCTGCCCCAAAATAACTGATAACAGGCCCTCATGACGCTGCGCTACAATCCTCCCCTTTGTGCTCTGGAGACCTCACATGTCTGACTTCTCTGGCTTGGCGCTGGTGATCGAACCGAGCGACCTGCTCCCGCGTCTCGACTCCCGCGAACTGATTCTGGTAGATCTGACCAGCAGCGCCCGCTATGCCGAAGGGCATATCCCCGGTGCACGCTTTGTCGATCCAAAACGCACTCAGCTGGGCCAGGCGCCTGCGCCCGGCCTGCTGCCGACCCAAGCCGCGCTTGAAGCACTGTTCGGCGAACTGGGGCACAACCCCGATGCCGTCTATGTCGTCTATGACGATGAAGGCGGCGGTTGGGCAGGACGTTTTATCTGGTTGCTGGATGTCATCGGCCACCGCAAATACCACTACCTGGACGGCGGCCTGCCGGCCTGGCTGGCAGAAGGCTCGCCCATGTCGATCCAGATCCCGCCTCCAGTCGGCGGCCCGGTTGCGTTGACCTTGCACGACGAACCCACCGCCACCCGCGAGTACCTGCAAAGCCGTCTCGGCGCCGCCGACCTGGCGATCTGGGACGCGCGCGGGCCGCTGGAATACTCCGGCGAGAAAGTGTTGGCGGCCAAGGGCGGGCACATCCCCGGCGCGGTCAATTTCGAATGGACCGCCGGCATGGATCAGGCACGCAACCTGCGTATCCGCACCGACATGCCGAAAATCCTGGAACAACTCGGTATTACCAAAGACAAAGAAGTCATTACCCACTGCCAGACACACCATCGTTCTGGCTTCACCTATCTGGTAGCCAAATCGCTCGGTTATCCGCGAGTCAAAGGCTACGCCGGCTCCTGGGGCGAATGGGGCAACCACCCCGACACGCCCGTTGAGATTTAAGTTTTTCAAGGACAGTTAATGAATAAGCGTTTGTTTATCCTCAGCCAATACCTGCTGCCCCATCACTTGCTTTCGCGACTGGCCGGCTGCATTGCCGAATGCCGCGTGCGCTGGTTCAAGAACGCCTTTACCGCCTGGTTCGCCAAGCGCTATCAAGTGGACATGTCCCAGGCGCTGGTCGAGGACCTGACGGCTTACGAGCACTTCAATGCATTCTTCACCCGCGCCTTGAAAGATGGCGCTCGCCCGCTGGACCCAACCCCTGGCGCGATCCTCAGCCCGGCTGACGGTGCGGTCAGCCAGCTCGGCCCGATCGAACACGGTCGCGTTTTCCAGGCCAAGGGCCACAGCTTCAGCGTGCTGGAACTGCTGGGCGGTGACGCGGCCAACGCCGCGCCCTTCATGGGCGGTGATTTCGCCACCATTTACCTGTCGCCGAAAGACTACCACCGTGTGCACATGCCGCTGGCCGGCACCCTGCGCGAGATGGTCTACATTCCCGGCCGCATCTTCTCGGTCAACCAGACCACCGCTGAAAACGTGCCGGAACTGTTTGCCCGCAACGAGCGTGTAGCGTGCATTTTCGACACCGAGCGCGGCCCGATGGCCGTGGTGCTGGTGGGCGCGATGATTGTGGCGTCGATTGAAACCGTTTGGGCTGGCTTGGTCACACCGCCAAAACGCGAGCTGAAAACCTTCCGCTACGACGAAGCGGCTCGTGCGCCGATTCACTTGGAAAAAGGTGCGGAACTGGGTCGTTTCAAGCTCGGTTCTACGGCGGTCGTGCTGTTCGGGCCGAATCAAGTGAAATGGGCTGAAGGGCTCGGCGCCCTTTCGCCAGTGCAGATGGGCCAGGGCATCGGCCTGCCAACCGCCTGATCCCTTGATCCGATCCCACGAACGCCTTTCGTGGGATCGGACATTTCCTCCCGCTGCGCCCCCTCCTCCAGCGTTCATAGCTGCTACAGTCAAAGTCATTCGTTGCCCATTTCCCGGTCGGAGTTTGTCCACGGCATGAATGAGACCAATCCTGCCCTGCTGCTACGCGCACCGATCCCGACGCAGTCGCGCCTGTCTTTCTGCGAAGCCACGCCACGCGACCTCAAGCGCTGGATCGCCAACCTGCCCAAAGCCAACATCGGTGAAACCGCTCGCCAGTTGTATCAAGGCTTGAACGAACTAAACCAACTGCTCACACCCAGCGACAATCGCCTGCAATTGCTCGAATTGCTGCGGCCCGAGGTGTATTACGTCTGCAAGCACCTGGAGCGGCATTTTCTGCACCAGGCCATTGTGCTCGACGAGCGTTCGCGCAAGATTGCCAACCTTTGCCAGGCGCTGCAGAGCCACTTGGCGATTGGCTACAAGCAGATCGTCATCCGAATTACGCAGCACTTCAGCAAGGACCGGGCACCGCTACTGACCCAGGCGTTGCAACGGGCGACCCATTGCCTGAACGGCGCGTTGATCCGCGCCACTGAGCTCTATTGCCCGGTGCCCGAAGGCCTGTGGCTGGAACTGCATCAGCTGTACCGGATCGGCTGCGAACATCAGCTGCAACATCAGAACGTGCGCGATGAACTGGCCAGCCAGACGCAAAGCCTGAGTATCGAGCAGACCTACGTTGTCGCCCTCCTGCTGGGTGCTTCACGCTGCAATCAACTGCGCCAGAACCAGATCGCCCGACTCGCCGAGGTGCTGGAACCCTGGAGCCAATGGATCAAGCTGCAACCCTTCAAGCCGGACAACGGGCTGTTTGCCGTCGCCCCGGATCTCGACAGCGGCCCGCGTTATCGCGCCAAGTTCCCGGCCGAACAACAGGAGCGTTTGTTGGGGATCGACCCGCAGCCCCTGGTCGCCGCCATCGAAACCCATCTGCAACAATCGGCCGACAAGGCATCGCCGCTGCCGGTTCCGATGGGCCTCAATCTGGATACGCTGCAACACCTGCATGCCGCCTGGGGCCAGGCCTCCGAGCGCGGTTTCCAGCGCGCCGTCGGCCACGGCACATTGACCCTGTGCGTGGGCATGAGCGCCCTGCACTTTTATCTCGGTGGCAAACGCCCGTTCAACGACATCCTGAAAAAAACCGGCGCCCGTCCCGCGCAGTTCTCGGCAGCCGAGCCGGCAGGACGCGCCAAGGACCAATGGAAACAGGCCTTCGACGCCGCCCCCCATGGCACGGCAGACACGCTGCTGCCCTACGAAGAGATCGAATATCCACACCTTCAGAAACATGACAACCACGAGGCGTCCGGCCAACAGCATTTCCCGACCTACGCGCTACCGGTGATCAATCACAGCCCTGGCGGTTATTGCCTGGCCTGGCCCGGCGCAGTGCCTGCCGAACTGCAGGCTGGCGAAATGCTCGGTATCGAGGATATGGCCGGTCAAGGCTGGAGCGTTGCCGTGGTGCGCTGGATCCGCCAGGTACGGGGCGGCGGCACGCAGATGGGTATCGAGCAAATTGCGCCTTACGCCGAACCCTGCGGCCTGCAACTGATTCGTTCCGGCGACGAACACAGCCAGTACTTGCGCGGGCTGTTACTGCCCGCTATCAGTGCCATCGACCTGCCGGCCACCCTGCTCACGCCGCGCCTGCCGTTCCAGGAAGGTAATAAGGTGTTGATCAACACCAATGGCCAGGAACGCCCGGCCGAGTTGGAGCGACGGGTGACGAGCACCAACAGCTTCAATCAGTTTGCCTACCGTTCGCTGGAGGTAGCCAGAAACGAAAACGCCGCGGAAGGCGGCGTGGTCGGGGTCGCGCAAGAGTTTGATTCGTTGTGGAAGTCGCTATAACGGCGAGTCCCAGAGACCGAGGCGCCCCCATCGCGAGCAAGATCGCGATGGGGGCGCCCGGACGGTCGAAAACTCAGAGCTGCCCGTCGCGATCCCGGAAGCCCAGCAGATACAGCACGCCATCCAGCCCAAGGGTGGAAATCGCCTGCTTTGCCGATTGCTTGACCAATGGTTTGGCGCGGAACGCTACGCCCAGCCCGGCAATCGCCAGCATTGGCAGGTCGTTGGCACCGTCACCGACGGCAATCGTCTGCTCCAGACGCAAACCTTCTTTATGCGCCAGTTCACGCAGCAAATCCGCCTTGCGTTGCGCATCGACAATCGGCTCGACCGCCACGCCGGTGACCTTGCCGTCGACCACTTCCAGTTCGTTGGCGAACACATAGTCGATGCCCAGCTTGGCCTGCAGTTGCTTGGCGAAGTAAGTGAAGCCGCCCGACAGAATCGCAGTCTTGTAGCCCAGACGCTTGAGTTCCGCGAATAGGGTTTCGGCGCCCTCGGTCAGGCGCAGGGAAGCACCGATGGAGTCCAGCACGCTGACGTCCAGCCCTTGCAGCAAGGCCAGGCGTTCCTTGAAGCTGGCGCGGAAGTCCAGCTCGCCGGCCATCGCCCGCTCAGTAATCGCGGACACCTGATCGCCAACACCGGCGGCCTTGGCCAGTTCGTCGATGACCTCGGCTTCAATCAGCGTCGAGTCCATGTCGAACACCGCCAGACGACGGTTACGGCGGAACAGCGAATCTTCCTGGAAGGCGATGTCGACGTTCAGCTCTTGCGCGACGCTGAGGAATTCAGCCCGTAGCGCTTGCGGGTCAGCCGCTTCGCCGCGCACGGAAAACTCGATGCAACCCTTGCCCTTGTCGGCCGGGGTGTCCAGCGGCATGCGCCCGGACAGACGGTCGATATGGTCGATGTTCAGACCGTATTTGGCGGTGATCGAACTCACACGCTGCAATTGCTCAGCGGTCACTTTGCGGGTCAACAGGGTGACGATGTGGCGTTTCTTGCCCTGATTGCCGACCCACTGCTGGTAATCCTCTTCGGACACCGGCGTGAAACGCACTTGTTGCTCAAGCTCATAGCCTTTGAACAGGATGTCTTTGAGCACCGAGTTGCCTTGCTCGGTGTCAGGAATTTCAACCAGGATGCCGAACGACAGGGTGTCGTGGATCACCGCCTGACCGATGTCGAGAATGTTCACACCACCCTGGGCCAGAACGCCGGTTATGGCCGCAGTCAGACCCGGACGGTCGACTCCCGTGATGTTTATCAGGACGATTTCGCGCAAGGCGCACCCCCGCAGGTGGAAAAAAACCGCATTCTACCCATTTTCAGTGACCATCGGGCACCGCGAGCGCTTTGACGGCCTAGGGCCTGTCGCTATACTGCGCGTCAACTTCACGGACAAAGAGCCGAGCTCAAGTGAACCGGCCCACGCCAGTAAAAACCGATAACTTCTTTCTGCTGATCTTCCGGGCACTGCGTCATCGCCGTGTACCGATCGCATTACGCATTGCCAGCCATAACGTGATCCTGGTCGCTCTGGCCCTGGTGATCTATGCCTGTGTGATGGGTTTGCAGTTCAAGCAGGCCATGCACGAGCAGGCGGATGCCCTGGGCGAAAGCCTGACTACCCAGACGGCTACGTCGGCCACGGAGCTGTTGGTGTCCAACGACATCCTCAGCCTGAATGTGCTGCTCAACAACCTGACCAAGAACAAGCTGGTGGCCCACGCTGCCATCTACAGCGTGGATAACCGCATCCTCGCCGAAGCCGGTCAGCGTCCCAAGCACGGCCTGCTGGGCGAAGCCGAAGGCATGTACCAGAGCAAGATCACCTTCCAGGACGTGACCGCCGGGCAACTGCGCATCAGTCTGGACATGGATCAGTTCCAGCAGCCGATGACCATCAGCCTGCAAAGCATGGGCATTCTGAGCGCGATTCTGCTGGCGCTGTCCCTGGCCTTGAGCCTGCGCCTGGGCCGCAATATCTCCACGCCGCTGCTGCAATTGCGCGTGTGGCTGCGCAATATCGACGAATACACCCCGGCCACCGAGCGTCAGGATGAAGTCGGCGATCTCGCTCGTCAGCTGCACGCCAATTTCGCGCCGGAGCCGGCTGAACCTGAGCCTGTTCCGGAGCCCGAGTTCGACGACAGCGATGACGACGAAGAGGTCGATCCGGCCTTCGAAGTTCGCAACCTGCGTGATCCGAGCTTCGATGAAACCCGACCGGTGGCAGGTCTCAAGCCTGCGCCGCGGCGCATTGTCAGCACGGTCGAGGACGACGAGGACGACGAAGATCCGTTTGCCGATCTGCGTGACGACTCGACAGACAGTGCGCCGAAATCCGTCGCAAAGCCGCAGGTATCGAACGTACCTCAACACAGCGCGGTACTGGCGGTACAACTGGGCGCACAGGATCAACTGCGTCGCCTGCCCCGCGCACGTCTGGAAGAGCTGCTCAAACGCTACCGCGATTGCCTCGATCAGGCGGCGTCGCTCTACCAGAGCGAACTGCACACCCTGAACGATGGCAGCACGCTGATGCTGTTCCACACCGAAGACAGCGGCGATGACTACCTGACCAACGCCATCTGCTGCGGTGAGTTGCTGCGCGCCCTGGGCCATCAATTGCAGATCGAAGTCGCCGACAGCGGCATCACCCTGCAATTGCAGTTGGGCCTGACACTGGGCGACGAACTGTTCGGCTTGAGCCAGATCGACCTGCTGCTGACCGAAACCGCTCAGGATGCGCTGGCCCTGTCGCAACACAGCCGCAACCTGCTGCTGGTGGAGCGCAAGATCAGCGACGACGCGCTGATTCGCCAGCGTGCGCGGATCCGCCCGATTGCAAGCCCTGAGGGTGCGTGCTGCGTAGAACGCCTGATGGAGCCTTATCCGTCGATGCTGGAGCGGCAACTGGCGCGGATGCACGAACGCCGGGCATAAACCTCAAGGAAGCCCGCAGATGAGTGATCGTCTGCGGGCTGATCGTTCCCATGCTCCGCGTGGGAATGCCTCCAGGGACGCTCCGCGTTCCAGTACATAGAACCTGGCACCGATGTGACGCAGAGCGTCACGGGCTGCATTCCCACGCAGAGCGTGGGTACGATCAGCGTCTTCCTCGAACGCAGGCTCCGCAGCTCCGCAAAAACAACAAAGCCCGCACAAGGCGGGCTTTGTTCTGGACTCAATCCAGGCTCAGAACCTGAATACTTCCATATCCGTACGAATCGGCGAGGCCATCGGGATCTTTGGCTGCTTCTCCGGCTCTGCTGCCGGTGCTACCGGTTTGGCAGCCGGTTTGCGCGGTGCTTCAGCGATCGGTGGCTGATTGGCCAGTGGCTTGAGCGCTGTGGACAGTTGCTCGGCCAGACGCTGCAGCAACACACCCTGGGCCTGAACCTGGGACGCCGTGCCGCCGGAGTGCTGCTCCTGCAGATGAATGATGCGGTTATCACGCACCTGACCACGACGATCGATCAGGCGCCATTGCGCGTCCAGGATCGCCGGTTGCGACACACCCGAGTCCAGACGGGTGATGGTCAGCAGAACCTGAACATCCGGCGTGAAGCCCACTGTCGCAGGTGCCAGGACAACGCGCTGGCTGTCCAGATGACCAGCGACCTGACGCAGCAACAGCTGATCGATGTCCGACGACAGGCTGCCGGCCCAACGACCGTCGGCCGACGCTTGAAGGCTGCCATCCGGCTGACGTTGCAACAAGGTTTCGCGTTGCAGGTAATCAGCAACCGTTACCGGGCCCAACAATACCGCCATGCCCGCGCTTTGCGCAGGCTGAGCCGGACTTCCGCTGTCCAGCTGATACAGCGACACCGGCTGGTGCACGCTGCAACCCGCTAGGCCAAGAACGCCAGCGAGCATCAAAATAAAAGGAAGGCGCAGAGCAGTCATCGTCCCATCCAGGTGGCTGCCACAAGGCTCACCACAGTGAAAATACTCAAAAAATATGAAGAACACTCGGCTACGCCGGCGCTTGAAAGGCCATATCATCCGTGAATATGCGTTCCGACTCCAGCGCCAAAGCGTCGATCTACGCGTTAAATCGTAGATCGAGCGCTCTAGGACGCTTAATTGAGGTTTTCGACGAACAGCGCATCCACCCTCTGGAAGCCCCGTGGCAGTTTGTTACCGCGACGCCCACGCTCACCTTTATAGTGTTCAAGGTCGTCCGCCTTCAGTGACAAGGTACGTTTGCCGGCCTGCAGCACCAAAGTGGCGCCCTCCGGCAAAACAGCGATGTCCGTGACATATTCTTCGCGACTGGCAACACGCTCACCGGGAATCCCGATGATCTTATTCCCTTTACCTTTACCTAATTGTGGCAGATCGCTGATTTTGAAGATCAGCAGGCGACCCTCGGTGGTCACCGAGGCCAGCCAGTTGTGCTCACGGTCGGCCACCGGGCGCGGCAGAATGACCTTGGCGTTGTTCGGCAGGCTCAACAGGGCCTTGCCCGCCTTGTTCTTGGCTTGCAGGTCTTCGCCCTTGACCACAAAACCGTAACCGGCGTCGGATGCGATCACGTACAGCGCATCGTCTTCAGGCATCAGCACGCATTCGAAGCTCGCCCCTGGTGGCGGCGTCAGACGGCCGGTCAGCGGTTCACCCTGGCCACGGGCCGACGGCAGTGTGTGGGATGCAACCGAATAACTGCGGCCGGTGGAGTCGATAAACACGGCAAACTGGTTGGAACGCCCGGCCGCCGAGGTCTTGAAGCCATCCCCAGCCTTGTAGGACAGTCCGGTAGCATCGATGTCGTGACCTTTGGCGGAGCGAACCCAGCCTTTTTCCGACAACACGACCGTCACTTTCTCGTTCGGCAGCAGATCGTGCTCGGTCATCGCCTTGGCTTCGGCGCGCTCGACGATTGGCGAACGACGGTCGTCGCCATAGGTTTCGGCGTCTTTGATCAGCTCGCTGCGTACCAGTTTCTTCAGTTTGGCTTCGCTGCCCAACAGGGCTTGCAGCTTGGCCTGCTCCTTGAGCAGTTCGTCCTGCTCGGCACGCAGCTTCATTTCTTCCAGTCGCGCCAACTGACGCAAACGGGTGTCGAGAATGTAATCGGCCTGGATCTCGCTCAGGGCGAAACGCTCGATCAGGCTGGCCTTTGGATGCTCCTCGGTACGGATGATGTGGATCACTTCATCCAGGTTGAGGTAGGCAATCAGCAAGCCGTCCAACAGGTGCAGGCGACGCTCGACCTTGTCCAGACGGAATTGCAGGCGTCGACGCACGGTCCGCACGCGGAATTCCAGCCATTCCACCAGCAATGCACGCAGGTTCTTGAGCTGCGGCTTGCCGTCGAGGCCAATGATATTGATGTTGACCCGATAGCTGGATTCCAGCTCGGTGGTCGCGAACAGGTGCTGCATCAGCGCTTCGTGATCGACCCGGCTGTTGACCGGAATAATCACGATGCGGCAAGGGTTCTCGTGGTCCGACTCGTCGCGCAAGTCCGCGATCTGCGGGGCTTTCGACGGTTTGGCCTGCATCATCGCGGCAATCTGCTCGAGCACTTTGGCACCAGAGACCTGGTGCGGCAGCGCCGTCACGACGATGTCGCCGTCTTCGACGTGGTAAACAGCGCGCATGCGCACCGAACCGCGACCGGTTTCGTAGATTTTCAGCAGGTCGGCGCGCGGCGTGATGATTTCCGCTTCGGTCGGATAATCCGGGCCCTGAATGTGTTCGCAGAGCTGCTCGACCGTGGCTTTCGGTTCATCCAGCAAGCGCACGCAAGCGGTCGCGACTTCGCGCAAGTTATGCGGCGGAACGTCGGTGGCCATGCCCACGGCGATACCGGTGGTGCCGTTGAGCAGGATGTTCGGCAAACGGGCCGGCAACACCAGAGGTTCTTCCAGGGTGCCGTCGAAGTTCGGGCCCCAGTCCGCCGTGCCCTGGCCCAGTTCGCTGAGCAGCACTTCGGAATAACGCGACAGCCGCGCTTCGGTGTAACGCATGGCCGCGAAGGACTTGGGATCATCCGGCGCACCCCAGTTACCCTGGCCGTCGACCAGCGTGTAGCGGTAGCTGAACGGCTGGGCCATCAGGACCATGGCTTCGTAGCACGCCGAGTCGCCGTGTGGGTGGAATTTACCGAGCACGTCACCGACGGTACGCGCCGACTTCTTGTGCTTGGAATCGGCGTCCAGCCCCAACTCGCTCATCGCATAGACGATGCGTCGCTGTACCGGTTTCAGGCCGTCGCCGATATGCGGCAAGGCACGGTCCATGATCACGTACATGGAGTAGTTGAGGTAGGCATTTTCGGTGAAGTCAGCCAGTGACCGGCGTTCTACACCGTCCAGGCTGAGATCAAGGGAGTCGCTCATGCGGGCCTCATTATTTCGTGGTCTGGCGCAGCAGCATGGTGCCACCGCGCTGGGTAAATTCAAGTTTGTTCAGTGCGCTCATGCCGAGCAGCACTTGATTGCCGTGCAAACCGGGCGCCACCAGCGCGCGAACGTCACGCAGCACGATGGCGCCCAGTTGCAGCCGGTCGAGGCGGGTTCGATAGCCCTCGCTCAAGCCATTGGCCGTGCTCAGGGTCACCCCGAAGCCTTTTTCCAGTTTCAATCGTTCAGCCATTTCGGCCGGGATCGACACATCGGTTGCGCCGGTATCGAGCATGAACTCCACGGGCTGGCCGTTGATCTGGCCGGTGGCGACAAAATGCCCCTGGCTGTTGCCGATCAGCTTCACCTCGATAAAACCCTGGCCCTGCTCAGAGCTGACGACGGTATTGGGATTCTGTTGACGCTCCTCCCATTGACCGAAGAACCGCGTCGCCAGAAACAACGCGGCGCCCCAGGCCAGCACCATCAACACCCGACCGGCGCGTTTGCCCGGCGGTTGCTGACTCATGGCTTGGCACTCCAGCCACCTTCAGGCGCGGCAAAGCGCCAGACAATCGGCCGTACTTCACCGTCGGCGCGCGCACCGTTGTTGTTGTCGATACCGATCCAGGCACCGTCAGCGTCGATGATCAGCGCTTCCGCCAGCCCAAAGGGCTGTGAATAACGACGGTTTTCCTGCAAGGCCTCGGCGGCAAACGACCAGCAGCGCTCGACCTTGGTTGTCACCGCATCACGGCGACAGATCTGAAAGGCGTTGCGCTCAAGGGTAAACAGCTTGCCGTCGAACAATGAAAGATCAGCAAAATCCCGAGGGCGCGCTCTGGCGTGGGGAAATTGCGCTGGCTGCATTTCCACCCCGCCTTCACTTAGCAGCACACAGCTACCGTCGCAGTCCCACACTGTTTGCTGGCGCTTGATCAGCAGCAAACCGCGGCGCTCACGTTCGGCGGCCAGCCACAGCGTGTCACCGGCCGGATTGATCGCCAGGCCTTCGAACAACGCATTGAAGTGCAACAACATGCCGCTGGCCCGCGCTTCGCGCACCAGCATCGGCGAGATTTTCAGCCAGGACGCAGGCCCGGTTGGCGGTACTTGCAACACCGCGGCGTGGCCTTCGCTGACGATGTAACGATTGCCCGCGCTGTCACAGGTGATGCCTTCGAAATCCAGATCCCCGCCCCGCACGAACGATGCCGCCCAAGTCCGCGCACGCAAGCCCCAAGGCAAACCGGTGTCGGGCACCAAGGGTACATCGATGTGCACGGTTTCAGCTTGCCAAGTGGTGGTGCGCGTGTCGAGGCGATAGATTTGATCATCGTCGCGATCCGAAACGGTCCACAGCTCCTTGCCACACTGGGCCAGCCCCGACAGATTGCCGCCGCGCATGCCGTCGACGGCATGTTCGGACAACAGCCGCAGCTCTGGCGCGGGTTGCGCGCAAATCGTCACCGAAGTCAGTAGCAACGCACACGCCAGGGCCCAGCCAAAGCGCATCAGCCCAGAACCTCGGCCAGGTTGCCTTTGGATTCCAGCCAGGTCTTGCGATCGCCCGCGCGTTTTTTCGCCAGCAGCATGTCCATCATTTCCGAGGTTTCGGCGAAATCTTCACCCAGCGTCAGTTGCACCAGGCGCCGCGTGTTCGGGTCCATGGTGGTTTCGCGCAACTGTGGCGGGTTCATTTCACCCAGGCCTTTGAATCGGGTGACCTGCGGCTTGCCGCGTTTCTTCTCGGCCACCAGGCGATCGAGGATGCCGTCGCGCTCGGCCTCGTCGAGGGCGTAGTAGATTTCTTTGCCCAGGTCGATACGGTACAGCGGCGGCATCGCGACGTAGACGTGACCGGCCTCCACCAGTGGGCGGAAATGCTGGACGAACAAGGCGCAGAGCAAGGTGGCGATGTGCAGACCATCGGAGTCGGCGTCGGCGAGGATGCAGATCTTGCCGTAACGCAACTGGCTCATGTCCGCCGCGCCCGGGTCGACACCAATCGCCACGGCGATGTTGTGCACTTCCTGGCTGGCCAGCACTTCGCTGCCGTCGACTTCCCAGGTGTTCAGGATCTTGCCGCGCAATGGCAGGATCGCCTGAAATTCTTTGTCCCGCGCTTGCTTGGCCGAACCACCGGCGGAATCACCTTCCACCAGGAACAACTCGGAACGCATCGGGTCCTGCCCGGCGCAGTCGGCGAGCTTGCCCGGCAATGCCGGCCCTTGGGTAATGCGTTTGCGCTCGACCTTCTTGCTGGCCTTCAGACGACGACCGGCGTTGTTGATCGCCAGTTCGGCCAGCAACATGCCGGTTTCCGGGTTGGCGTTGAGCCACAGGCTGAAAGCATCCTTGACCACACCGGAAACGAAGGCGGCCGCTTCACGGGAGGACAGGCGCTCCTTGGTCTGGCCGGAGAATTGCGGTTCCTGCATCTTCATCGACAGGACGAAGGCGATACGTTCCCAGACGTCTTCCGGCGCCAGCTTCACACCACGCGGCAACAGGCTGCGGAACTCGCAGAACTCGCGCATGGCGTCGAGCAAGCCCTGACGCAGACCGTTGACGTGAGTACCGCCCTGGGCTGTCGGGATCAGGTTGACGTAGCTTTCCTGAACGCTGTCGCCGCCCTCGGGCAACCACAGCAACGCCCAATCGACGGCTTCCTTGTTACCGGCCAGGCTGCCGCAGAACGGCTCGTCAGGCAGGCGTTCAAATTCGCTGACCGCGTCTACCAGGTAGGAGCGCAAGCCGTCTTCGTAATGCCATTCGACTTTCTCGCCGGTGGCCTTGTCTTCAAAACTGACCAGCAACCCCGGGCACAGAACGGCCTTGGCCTTGAGCACGTGCTTGAGGCGGCTGATGGAGAATTTCGGTGAATCGAAATACTTCGGGTCCGGTGCGAAAAATACGCTGGTGCCGGTATTGCGCTTGCCGACAGTACCGATGACTTCCAGCTCGGTTTTCTTGTAACCGTCGGCGAAGGTCATCTGGTATTCGTTGCCGTCGCGTTTTACACGCACCCGGACTTCGGTCGACAAGGCATTGACCACGGAAATACCCACCCCGTGCAAACCGCCGGAGAACTGGTAGTTCTTGTTGGAAAACTTGCCGCCCGCATGGAGTTTGGTGAGGATCAGCTCGACGCCCGACACACCCTCTTCCGGGTGAATGTCCACCGGCATGCCACGGCCGTCATCGCTGACTTCCAGGGAGTGATCGGCGTGCAGGATGACCTGCACCGACGTCGCGTGCCCGGCCAAGGCTTCGTCGACGCTGTTGTCGATGACTTCCTGGGCGAGGTGGTTCGGCCGACTGGTGTCGGTGTACATGCCGGGGCGTTTGCGCACCGGGTCGAGGCCCGAGAGGACTTCGATGGCGTCGGCGTTATAAGAGCTAGCGCTGGGAGTGGCCATGGGGTCTCGTCGTCAGTGTTCAGTGAAAATAGGGGGCAATGATCACAGTGCTGTGAAATCGATCGCCTGATACAAATCTGCGCCGATGCCGGCAAAACTCAATATGGCCGGCAGTTGCGCGGCAAAACCCTGGAAACTATGGTCGCCGCCGGCCTGAATGCGCAAGGCACAGGCCCGGTAATATTGCTGGGCGAGGCGATAATCCAGCGTTTCATCACCGGTCTGCAACCACACCTGAAACCGCTGCGGATCCTGGGGCGCCGGCACTTCCAGCTCGGCCAGGGCCGTCACATGGTCGTGGGTCATTTCCCAGGTCTCATTGGTATACAGGTTTTTCTGCGTCCCCAGAAATCCGTCGAACATCCGGTGCGGGCTGACGGCAGGGTTGATCAGCAGGGCTTTCAAGCCATGGCGCTCGGCCAGGTGAGTCGCATAGTAGCCGCCGAGTGAGCTGCCGACCAGCAGTGGCCGCCCCAGCTCGGCAATCGCCTGCTCCAGCTGACCGATGGCCTCGCGGGGATGGTGATGCAAGGCCGGCACACGCAACTGATCGCTCAAGCCCAGCCGTTCCATCACATTCATCAACTGACAGGCCTTTTTCGACGCTGGCGCGCTGTTGAAACCGTGGATATAAAGGATCGAACCAGACATTTGAGCCCCCTGTGCGTCGGGTAAAGAAGGCGGAGTTTACAGGGACTCGGGGGGAATCGGGGACATGCGTGGGATTCATGTCTCCTGAACGGATGCCATCGCGGGCAAGCTCGCGATGGCCACGCCTCGGTCTTTGAAAATGACAAAGAAATCAGTAGCCGTTGGAGCCGTAATCAATCTGGAAATCGAACCCGGTCACGCGCTCAACGCCAGTTTCAAGCTGACCATCGGGCAACAGCCGTAACCACCGATACCCCGGCGCCTGCTCACTCACCTTGAAATCGTCGCTGCCCGGCTCGAACTGGATGCAGGTCGAGGGCGATGCGATCAGGCGAACACCGTTGCGCACTTGATCAATCTCCTGATGAACATGCCCCCAAAGCACCGCACGCACCTGCGCAAATCGATCCAGCACCGCGAACAACGCCTCTGGATTGCGCAATCCAATGGGCTCCATCCACGCACACCCGATCGACACCGGATGATGATGGAAACACACCAGATGATGCCGCTGCGGCGCCTCGCTCAACGAGCGCACGAGCAATTGCAACTGCTCATCCTGTAAATACCCCGGCACCGAACCCGGCACCGCCGAATCGAGCAACGTCACCCGCCAGTTGCCGATGTCCACCACCGGCTCCAGCAATGCACTGTGCACCGCCGCCTCGGCCATGATCCGCGGCTCGTCGTGATTACCGGGGATCCAGCGCGCCGGGGCATCGATCTGCCGGGTCAGGTCGCGAAACAGCTGGTACGACTCCAGCGTCCCGTCCTGGGACAGATCGCCAGTGGCAATCATCAGATCGATCTGCGGTTGCTGCTTCAATACCAGCTCAATCACCTGTTGCAGGCTGTCGCGGGTATTCATGCCCAGCAACGTCGCGTCCGCCTCGGCAAACAGATGACTGTCGGAGAGTTGCACCAGCAACGCCGGATCGGCGGTGGTCAAAGTGGATACGCTCGGCAAGGCGTTCTCCCAGGGCGTGATCACGGGATTGGAAAGTGCCGCAATTATGCTGGGGGACGATCAAAAGAGGAAACCTGTGAACCGGAAGCAGTTCACAACTACACAGCACTCTTAGCGCACAACGGCGTACTCGTGTCCGCAAGCCAGGCAATGACTCAGCCATTCCCCCAGGAACAGATTGAGTTGAGCCTTTTCGTCCGGCTGATGCATCGCGGCGTTCGGGTAAGGATAGATGCCGCGAAAGCGTCGTGCATGTTCGGCGCTGATAACTTCAGCCATGCGCGCGTCGTGATACACCTGCACTTCCAGTTGCGGCACCGGCAACCAGGGCAGGCTGTGTTCCTGACGCACTTGCAGGGTGGTGGTGTATGGACAGGCTTGCAGCACTTCCAGGGCCAGCACGCCCAGCATCTGGTCACCCTGGGTCACGGCAATGCGCCGGGCCGCCGGATCGTTGCGCATGTCCGGCAACAGTCGCATCAGGCGCGCGTAGTTGGCCTCGCAAGAGGCTTGCAGCCCCACGAGGTCGACCCGATAGCGATCGCGCAGCTTGTTTACGACCATAACCCCCTCACTTCCACGCGGTTCAAAGCCAGCCACTGCAAGGCAATGATGCTCGCCGCGTTGGCAATACGTCCGTCACGCACGGCTTGCAGGGCATCTTCAAAAGCCCAGACCGTGACGCGAATATCTTCTGCCTCTTCCTCCAGCCCATGCAGGCCGCCAACCCCGGCACTGTCACAACGCCCCAGGTACAAATGCACAAACTCGTTACTGCCGCCCGGTGATGGAAAATATTTGGTCATCGGCCAGAGCGCCCCGAACACAAGTCCAGCTTCCTCCTGCGCTTCGCGGTGAGCAACTTCTTCCGGTATTTCATCCTTGTCGATCAGACCGGCGACCAGCTCGATCAGCCACGGATTGTCGGTCTTGCCCATGGCGCCGACGCGAAACTGTTCGATCAGCACCACTTCGTCGCGCTGTGGGTCATAAGGCAGCACACACACTGCATCGTGGCGCAAGAACACTTCACGATTGATCTCGCGACTCATGCCACCGTCAAACAATTCGTGGCGCAAGTGCACGCGGTCGAGCTTGTAGAAGCCCTCGTAGCACTTTTCGCGCCGAACGATATCAACGGCGGTCGGAATGGCGTTGGCAAAATCAGTCATGACAATCCTCGTTTACTGCAAATTCGTTACGAGGCTCCTTTTTGTTACTTGCAACCTCGACTTCGCGCCATCCTAACGCGCCCGCGATGTTTGATGCAGCCCCTTTACAGTCAGCGGGATAGACGGTGAGGGCGAAACCAACTCTAATTAGCTTAGTGGCGAACTGACTGCCTCGTTGAGAGTCGAAGCGGGTAACTTTTCGCCTTCCCCTGTTTCATTAAGGACGCCCATGTCGCTTTTCAAGATCGCCTCCGTGGCCGCCATCGCCCTGACCCTGGGTGCGTGCCAGAGTCTTTTCCAGCCCAATTACCGGGCGCCGCTGGAAACCACCCGCGACGCTTCCGAACAGCTGAAACCGGGTTGCGCCAACCCTGACTGCCCGCTGGTGAACATCGATACGCTGCACTTCCCGGCTGAGCCTGCGCTTGACGGCATCATCGAAAAACGTTTGCTGCAAATGACCCGCACTTCACCCGACGCCCCTGTAGCGCCGACACTGGCGGCGTATCGTGAGCAATTTTTGAGCAGAGCCGAGCCGCGCTACAGCAGCTACTTGCAAGCCAAGGTACGTGAGCAGCATGACGGCTTGGTGATCATTGAATTGTCCAGCTACCTGGACAATGGCGGTGCGCATGGCACGCCGGGCCGCGGTTTCATCAACTACTCGCGTCAGCAGCATAAAGTGCTGACGCTGTCGGACATGGTGATCCCGGGGCAGGAAGAAGCGTTCTGGAAAGCGGCCCAGGTGGCGCACAACAGCTGGCTGATCAGCACCAAACTCGATCAGGAACCAGAGTTCGTCAAGAGCTGGCCCTTCGTGAAAACCCAGAACGTGGCGTTGACGTACGGCGGGGTGATCCTCAAGTACGAAGTGAGCACCCTTGCGCCTTACGCATTGGGCCACGTCGAACTGAAGATCCCCTACCCACGCCTGAACGGCATTCTCAAGCCTGAGCTGTTTCCCGGCCGTAGCTGAAGGCTCGACCAAGCACCAGTTGCAGCAGCCCTGCCAGTACCAGCGACGGCAGGGTTGCGCCGATGTCCGGATAGAGATTGGCCAGCAAGTGATAAGTGCTCACCCCGCCCAGCCAGGCGAGCAACGCCGGCCAGCGCAAGGCAGCCGATGCCACACGGGCACTGCGTTTGCGCAGGATGAAGTGATCCACCAGCACCACGCCGAACAGCGGCGCAAACACCGAACCGATCAACAGCAGGAAATTCTGGTACTGGGCCAATGGCGCCAGGCAAGCGATCAGCGTGCAGATCACGCCGATGGCCAAGGCCAGATGCTCGACTTTCAAGCGCAGCAGAATCCCGCTGGACACCGCCGCCGAATGAATATCGGCAAAGGCGTTTTCTGATTCATCCAACAGAATCAACAGCAACGGAATCCCCAGGCCCGCACCGGCCAGCGCCAGCAGCAAGGCATTCACTTCACCGCTCGGCGCGAACGCCAGGGTGTACGCCACGCCCAGGCTCATCAGCCAGAAGTTACCGATAAAGAAACCCAGCGCCGTACCGCCGAACACATTTTTCGCACGCTTGCCGAAGCGCGAGTAGTCGGCAATCAGCGGTAGCCAGGACAGCGGCATCGCGATCGCAATGTCGAAGCCCACGGCGAACGGCATCGAACCATCACCGGCCTGCGCCCACAACGCCGCCAGGTCGGCCTTGGCGAACAGGTTCCAGGTCAGCCAGATGCACGCGGCCAGCAACAGCCAGATGCCCCACTTGCGCAGGATCTTGCGCACGAAGGTCAGCGGACCGCTGACCGCCAGCAAAGTCGCCAGTGCACCGAAGAACAGCGTCCATAGCAGCGGGTTCGACCACAGGCTGCCTTCGCTGAATGCACGGGCGCCGAGCAGGCTGGCGGCGTCGCGCATCACGATGATTTCGAACGAACCCCAACCGATCAGTTGCAGCAGGTTCAGCACCGCCGGAAGGCTTGCGCCTTTTGCACCGAGGCTGAGTTTGAGCGCGGCCATCGATGACAGGCCGGTGTCACTGCCGATCACGCCGACAGCGGCCAGCAACAGCACGCCGACCAGCGTGCCGAGAAAAATCGCCAGCAATGAACCGGACAGACCCAGACCCGGCGCGAGCAAAGCGCCGGTCTGCAATACCATCAGGCCAATGCCGAGGGAGAACCACAGGGAAAACAGATCCCGACCGCCGAAGACGCGTTTGTCGGTCGGCACCGCGGTATCCGGGGAGTAAGTGCTGGGTTGGATGCTCAAGGGGTGTTATCTCAGAGGGACATTTGTTGTCGTGTTGACCACCCTTTGTGGCGAGGGAGCTTGCTCCCGCTGGTCTGCGAAGCAGACCCAAAACAAGTCACCGCGGTCTGACAGTCAGGTTGCGATTACCGATTTTACGACTGCTTCGCAGCCGAGCAGGAGCAAGCTCCCTCGCCACAAGGGTAAGCGGCGCACCCTAGTGCGCCGGTCAGATCAAACCTTCTTGTACAGCTGACTGCCTTCCTGCTTGAACCGCTCAGCCTGTTCCGCCAGTCCCTTGGCGACTTCGGCATCGACGGTTTCGATCCGCTGGTTGGCCGCGTACTCACGGACTTCCTGGGTGATCTTCATCGAGCAGAATTTCGGCCCGCACATGGAGCAGAAGTGCGCGACCTTGGCCGAATCCTTCGGCAGGGTTTCATCGTGGTACGAGCGCGCGGTGTCTGGATCGAGGCCCAGGTTGAACTGGTCTTCCCAACGGAATTCGAAACGCGCCTTGCTCAAGGCGTTGTCGCGAATCTGTGCCCCCGGATGCCCTTTGGCCAGGTCGGCGGCGTGAGCGGCGATCTTGTAGGTGATGATCCCGGTCTTCACGTCATCCTTGTTCGGCAGGCCCAAGTGCTCCTTCGGCGTCACGTAGCAGAGCATGGCGCAACCGAACCAGCCGATCATCGCCGCACCGATACCGGAAGTGATGTGGTCGTAGCCTGGGGCGATGTCGGTGGTCAGTGGGCCGAGGGTGTAGAACGGCGCCTCGTCGCAGCACTCCAGCTGCTTGTCCATGTTCTCTTTGATCAACTGCATCGGCACGTGGCCCGGGCCTTCGATCATGCACTGCACGTCATGCTTCCAGGCGATTTTGGTCAGCTCGCCGAGGGTTTCCAGTTCACCGAATTGCGCTTCGTCGTTGGCGTCGGCAATCGAGCCCGGACGCAGGCCATCGCCCAGCGAGAAGCTGACGTCGTAGGCCTTCATGATTTCGCAGATGTCTTCGAAATGGGTGTAGAGGAAGTTTTCCTTGTGGTGCGCCAGGCACCACTTGGCCATGATCGAACCGCCACGGGAGACGATGCCGGTCACGCGCTTGGCAGTCAGCGGCACGTAGCGCAGCAACACGCCGGCGTGGATGGTGAAGTAGTCGACGCCCTGCTCGGCCTGTTCGATCAGTGTGTCGCGGAACAACTCCCAGGTCAGGTCTTCGGCGACACCATTGACCTTCTCCAGTGCCTGATAGATCGGCACGGTACCGATCGGCACCGGCGAGTTACGGATGATCCATTCGCGAGTTTCGTGAATGTGCTTGCCGGTGGACAGGTCCATGACCGTGTCCGAACCCCAGCGAATGCCCCAGGTCAGTTTCGCCACTTCTTCTTCGATGGACGAACCCAAGGCACTGTTGCCGATGTTGCCGTTGATCTTCACCAGGAAGTTACGGCCGATGATCATCGGTTCCAGTTCGGTGTGGTTGATGTTGGCCGGAATGATCGCGCGACCGCGGGCGATCTCTTCACGGACGAATTCCGGGGTGATGATTTTCGGCACGCTGGCGCCAAAGCTGTGGCCGGCGTGTTGCTGGTCCAGCAGGCCGGCGGCGCGGGCCACTTCGAGCTTCATGTTTTCGCGGATGGCGACGTATTCCATCTCGGCGGTGATGATGCCTTTACGGGCGTAGTGCATCTGGCTGACGTTGGCA
This sequence comes from Pseudomonas sp. FP1740, assembly GCF_030687165.1. NCBI lineage: Bacteria > Pseudomonadati > Pseudomonadota > Gammaproteobacteria > Pseudomonadales > Pseudomonadaceae > Pseudomonas > Pseudomonas sp. FP1740. The sequence continues at coordinate 541,420 of NZ_CP117461.1, read as the reverse complement.
CCCGGCTTGGCGCGGCGCGGGTTGTTGACGTGGGCGAAACGCAGCTTGGTCAGTTCCGGATCGGCGAGGCGTTCCTGGCCGAAATTGGAGCTCAGGCCGGACAGGCGCTCGGTGTCGCCACGGGATTCGATCCACGGCGACCGCACATCGCCCAGGCCTTTGCGCACATCGATGGTGACATTGGGGTCGGTGTACGGACCCGAGGTGTCATACACCACCACCGGCGCGTTGATTTCGCCGCCGAAGTCGGTCGGGGTCACATCCAGGCTGATTTCGCGCATCGGCACGAGGATGTCGGGGCGTGTGCCCTGAACATAGATTTTTTGCGAGCGGGTAAACGGCTGAACCGATTGCTGATCGACCTTGGCCGAGTCACTCAGGTTGGTTGCGCTTTTTGATTTTGTAGTCATCACGGGCTCTCCAGACACACATCCAGGCGGTGGATTTTTGTCGGAGCGAACCTGTAAACGAATGGACGCACGTGCGCTGGAAATTCCAGCAAGTGCTGTGCTCGATGCTCGAGGGGTGTTCGATTGTCGAACAACATCCCGGACGAAGCACAAGAGGACTCGCCGGGTGACGAGAAATCTTGTTCCCTACGCAGGCGCTAACCTGATCAGGTTCAACGGGATCCGAAATTATTCGATCTCAGCCTCATAGCAAGGCACCCCGACAAGAACCCGGCCAGTCTAGACATAACCGGCAAAGAACGCCAACACCACGGTAAACACCATGATGAATGGCGCAATCAGCGGATTGTTGCCGTGCCTGCGTGCAACTACACTCGCTACGCCGTGCCGCGCCTTGACGCTCTGCCTTGACGCTGCAGTGCGCCGCGCCGTAGCCTTGGCGCTCAAATTATCAGCGTAATTTTTTAGGGATGGCCTCATGCTGCGCAAACTCTCACTGGCCCTTGCCGTGTCTTGTGCGTCCAATGGAATGGCCTGGGCAGCAGAAGCGCCCTTATCGACCAAGACCGACCTGGTCAGCGTCTATCAGGAAGCGGTGGACAACAACGCCGATATCGCCGCCGCCCGCGCCCAATACGGCGCCCAGAAGGAAGTCGTGCCCCAGGCCCGCGCCGGACTGCTGCCCAACCTGTCGGCCGGGGCCAACCTGAACGACACCCGCACCGCGCTCGATCAACCATCGGTGACCTCGAACCGCAGTGGCACGGTGTATCAGGCGACCCTGTCGCAACCGATTTTCCGCGCCGACCGCTGGTTCCAGTTCCAGGCCGCCAAGGACGTCAACGAACAGGCCGCCCTGCAACTTTCGGCCACCGAACAGAACCTGATCCTGCAAAGCGCCGAAAGCTACTTCAACGTGCTGCGCAGCCAGGACAACCTGGCCTCGACCAAGGCCGAAGAAGCAGCCTTCAAACGCCAGCTCGACCAGTCCAACGAGCGCTTCGACGTCGGCCTGTCGGACAAGACCGATGTGCTGCAATCCCAGGCCAGTTACGACACGGCGCGGGCCAACCGGATTCTCGCCCAGCGTCAGGTGGATGACGCGTTCGAAGCGCTGATCACCCTGACCAACCGCCAGTACAACTCGATCCAGGGCATCGTCCATACCCTGCCGATCCTGCCGCCGGCACCGAACGACGCCAAGGCCTGGGTCGATACCGCCGCCAAACAGAATCTGAATTTGCTGGCCAGCAACTACGCGGTGAGCGCTGCCGAAGAGACCCTCAAGCAGCGCAAGGCCGGCCATGCGCCCACCCTGGATGCGGTCGCGCAATACAAGAAAGGTGATAACGACGCCCTCGGCTTTACCAACCCGAGCCCGAACGGCGTGCGTTACGGTGGCGATGTCGAACAACGCACCGTCGGCCTGCAACTGAGCATCCCGATCTACAGCGGTGGGCTGACCAGCTCCCAGGTGCGCGAGTCTTACTCACGGCTGGATCAGACCGAGCAACAACGCGAAGCGTTGCGTCGCCAGGTCGTGGAAAACACCCGCAATCTGCACCGCGCCGTGAACACCGACGTCGAACAGGTGCAGGCACGTCGGCAGTCAATCATTTCCAACCAGAGCGCGGTGGAAGCGACCGAAATCGGTTATCAGGTGGGGACGCGCAACATCGTCGACGTGCTCGATGCCCAGCGTCAGCTGTACACCTCGGTGCGCAACTACAACAACACGCGCTACGACTACATCCTCGACAACCTGCGCCTGAAGCAGGCCGCCGGCACCTTGAACCCAGGGGACTTGCAGGACCTGACGCGTTATCTCAAAGCCGATTACAACCCGGACAAGGACTTCTTGCCACCGGATCTGGCGAAGGCTGCGGCGGAACAGCTCAAAGCCAAACCTTAAAAGCAAAAGATCGCAGCCTTCGGCAACTCCTACATTGGGATTGATATACACCCTGTAGGAGTTGCCGAAGGCTGCGATCTTTTTGTTTCAGGCAACTGGGTCTAACGCTCGATCAACCGCCCCAACCCATCCAGCAATCGCTGCAACGCACCCTGATTGGTGCGCATCACCTTCAGCCCCGCCTCCGCCATCCGCTGCGCATCACGCGGCAGTTCGAACAGCCGCTGCACCGCCAGCGCCAGCCCTTCGGCATCATCGACCTCGGCCAACGCTCCGGCGCTGCGTAACTGCGCGGCGATTTCGAGGAAGTTGAACAGGTGCGGCCCGCTGAGCACCGGTTTGGCCAGGGCCGCCGGCTCCAGCAGGTTATGGCCGCCGTTGGGCACCAGGCTGCCGCCGACGAAAGCGCTGTCGGCCAAGGCATAGAGAAACAGCAACTCGCCCATGGTGTCGCCCAGCAACACCGAAGTGTCCGCGGTCACCGGCTCGCCCGTCGAACGCCGTACCGTGGCGAAACCTTTTTGCCGGCACAACTCGAACACCGGATTGAAACGCTCCGGGTGACGCGGCACCAGAATCAGCAAGGCATCGGGGTGATTGACCAGCAGCCGACGATGGGCATCGAGCACCACTTCGTCTTCGCCTTCATGGGTACTCGCGGCGATCCACACCGGGCGTTCCAGCGCCTGCCATTGTCCCCGCAATTCGGCGGCACGCTGCAACAGCTGCGGATCGATGGTCAGGTCGAACTTGATCGAACCGGTCACTTCGACGGTTTCCGGGCGCGCGCCCAAATCGCGGAAACGCTGGGCCTCGGCTTCGGTCTGCACTGCGAACAGGCTCATCTCGGCGAGCATCGGCCGGGTCAGTTTATGGAAGCGGCCATAGCCCTTGGCCGAGCGTTCGGACAGTCGCGCATTGGCCAGGGCCACGGGAATCCCGCGTTTGGCGCACTGATGGATATGGTTGGGCCAGAGCTCGGTTTCCATGATCACCGCCAGTATTGGCCGGGCCCGATCAAGGAATCGCGCCGCAGCGCAAGGCAAGTCATAAGGCAAATAGCAGTGCTGGATGCGCGGCTCGTTGGCAAACAGCGCCTGGATGCGCTCAGACCCGGTCGGGGTCATGCAGGTGACGGTGATCGGCAGCGTCGGATATCGCTGCAGCAAGGCACGGATCATTGGCGCCGCGGCGATGCTTTCGCCCACCGACACCGCGTGCACCCAAAGGCCGTCCGGCTTCATCGCCGGTAGCGCGAGGGAGAAACGCTCGCCAATGCGCTTGGCGTACGCCGGCGCCTTGCGCGCCCGCAACCAAAGCCGAATCGCTACCAATGGCAGCCCCAGGTAAAACAGCGCGGTGTAGAGGGTTCTATTCATGGCGGCGGAGTTTATCGGTTTTTTAGCCAATCGCCTGCAAGTGCACGGCAAAACGTTCCGCCAGCCAACGGGCTGCCGGGCCGAGGGGCTCGTCGCGGCGCCAGACCAGCTCCACAATCAATGCCGGCGGCGTCCATTCGCTGGTCAGTTCGACCATCAGATTCTGATACGCCGGGTACTGCACCACGTGGCGCGGCAACCAGGCCCAGCCGAGGCCGCGCATCACCCATTCGGCCATCACATAGAAACTGTCGGCACGCCAGACCTGCGGGCTGGCCGGCTCACTGCCGGGATAGACGCTGGACTGCGTGGACATCAGCAGCTGTCGATGCTGCGCCAGTTGCTGGCAATTGACCTGCGTCTGCTGCGCCAATGGATGCCCCACGCCGCACACCGTGACCATTTCAACGCTGCCCAGCACTCGGCGCTCAAGGGCTTCGGGAATCTGCTCGTGATAAAACAGCAAGCCCAGGTCGGCCCGACGTTCCACCAGTTTGCGCGCGACGTCACCCTGGGCAGCGCTGGTCAGTTGCACTTCGAGGCTGGGAAATTGTTCGGCCAGGGCTTCGAAGCTTTCAACCACTGCCTGATAAGGCATTGCCTCGTCCTGCGCCACCCGCAAACTCGCTTCCTGACCGCGCATCATCGCTAGTGCCCGGCCGTTGAGGCGCTCACACTGGCGCAGCACTTCCCGCGCCTCTTCAAGCAGCGCGGTGCCGGCTTCGGTGAGTCTCGGCTGGCGACCACTGCTGCGATCGAACAGGCTGACGCCCAGGTCTTCTTCCAGCAGCGCAATCGAACTGCTGACCGCCGACTGCGCCTTGCGCTGATCCCGCGCCACCGCGGAAAAGGAACGCTGTTCCGCGACACTGACAAACAAGTGCAGCTGTTCCAGACTCCATTGCATGTTCATGGCTCAACCCATCTTCAGAACAGATAGGTAATGACTTTACCGCATCTGGCGGATCTCTAGAATGCCGACCTCAGAAAGCAACACTTCATACGAGGATTGACCCATGACCGCTTACTACTACCTCGCCATTGCCATCTGCGCCGAAGTGATCGCCACCGTTTCGATGAAAGCGGTCAAGGGTATCAGCACGCCACTGCCGCTGCTGCTGGTCATCGTCGGTTACGGCATTGCTTTCGGGATGCTGACCCTGGTGGTGCGCAGCGTTCCGGTCGGCGTGGCCTACGCGGTGTGGGCCGGCATGGGCATCGTGATGGTCAGCGTCGCGGCGCTGTTTATCTACGGGCAGAAACTGGATGTGCCGGCAATGCTGGGGATGGCGTTGATTGTGCTGGGCGTCGTGGTTATTCAGCTGTTCTCGAAAACCGCGGGGCATTAACTGACACAACCAATGCTCTTGTGGCGAGGGGGCTTGCCCCCTCGCCACAATGAATCTCTTGATCGCCAGCAAAACCTCCAATCTATGAGTCTGTATACTGCGCCCTCGTCTTGAACACTGAGGTCGCTGCATGCCATCCGTTATTTCCACCGACGTTCTGATTGTCGGCGCTGGTGTCGCCGGCCTCTGGCTGAATGCACGCCTGCGCCGCCAGGGTTTCTCGACCGTGCTGGTGGAAAGCGCCAGCCTCGGTGGCGGGCAAAGCCTGAAGTCCCAGGGCATCATCCACGGCGGTGCCAAGTACGCGTTGCACGGCGCCCTGACCGGCGCCTCGGAAGCCATTGCCGACATGCCGCGTCGCTGGCGTGAAGCACTGGCCGGCGACGGCGAACTGGACCTGTCCGGCGTGCGCGTATTGTCCGATGCCCATTACCTCTGGTCCCCCGGCACCCTCGCTGGCAACCTCACCAGCTTTTTCGCCAGCAAAGCCGTGCGCGGGCGGGTCGATCAGGTCAAAGGAGATCAATTGCCGCCGGCGCTGCAAGACAAGCGCTTCAAGGGCAAGGTCTATCGCCTGACAGAACTGGTGGTCGACGTGCCAAGCCTGATTCAGCGCCTGGCCGACCTGGCTGGCGACGGTCTGCTGGCCGGTCAGCATATCGAGCCGCTGCTGGAAAATGGCGAACTGGTCGGTTTGAAAGTCGACGAACGCGAAATCCGCGCCCAGCGCATCGTTCTCAGTGCCGGTGCCGGCACCGCTGACCTGCTGACCGCGCTGGGCCTGAGCCAACCGGCCATGCAGCGCCGCCCCCTGCACATGATCATCGTCAAAGGCCCGAGCCTCAAACCGCTGTATGCCCACTGCCTGGGCGGCGGACCGAAGCCGCGCGTCACCGTGACCACTCACCCGGCCGCCGATGGCCAGTGGGTCTGGTACGTGGGCGGCGACATCGCCGAAGCCGAAGGTGTGGCCCGCGAGCCAGCCGCGCAAATTGCCGCCGCCCAGAAAGAACTTGGCCAACTTCTGCCGTGGATCGACCTGAGCACCGCACAGTGGGCGACCTTGCGAGTCGAACGCGCCGAGCCGCTGCAATCGGGCTTGACCCGCCCGGACAACGCCTTCCTCGCCGAGCAGAATCGTCTGCTGGTGGGCTGGCCGACCAAACTGGCCCTGGCACCGGACTTCGCCGACCGCGTCTTCGCCACACTACAACGCGACGGTATTCAGCCGAGCCATCCGGCCCCGCTGCCGGAACTGCCAAAACCGCCGATAGGCGCCCCAGCCTGGGAGCAGCTGCTGCCATGAGCCAACCGACCCTGCATGACCTGCATCGCCCGCTGGGCAGTACCGGCCTGCTGGTATCGCCCCTGGGCCTGGGCACAGTGAAACTTGGCCGCGATCAAGGGGTGAAATACCCCAACGGCTTTCAGATCCCCGGCGACGACGAAGCCCGCATGCTGCTCAAACTCGCGCGCGACCTGGGCATCAACCTGATCGACACTGCCCCGGCCTATGGCCGCAGCGAAGAGCGTCTCGGCCCGTTGCTGCGCGGGCAGCGTCAGGACTGGGTAATCGTCAGCAAGGTCGGTGAAGAGTTCGCCGATGGTCAGTCCCGCCATGATTTCAGCGCCGCGCATACCCGGTTCTCGGTGGAGCGCAGCCTGCAACGTCTGGAAACGGACTTTATCGATCTGGTGCTGGTGCATTCCGACGGCAACGACCTGGAGATTCTCAACGACAGTGAGGTCTATGCGACCCTTGCCGAGCTCAAGCGCGAAGGCAAGATCCGCGGCTTCGGCTTCTCCGGCAAAACCATCGAAGGCGGTTTGAAGGCTCTGGAACAAGGTGATTGCGCAATGGTCACCTACAATCTGAACGAACAGAACGAGAAGCCAGTCATTGACTATGCTGCTGCTCACGGCAAAGCGATCCTGGTCAAAAAGGCCCTGGCCAGCGGCCATGTGTGCCTGAGCCCGGGCGTGGACCCGGTGCGCGCCAGCTTCGAACTGTTGTTTGAACACCCGGGGGTAGCCAGTGCTATTGTCGGGACCATCAATCCGCTGCACCTCGCCCATAACGTCGCGACCGTTGCCCAGGTCCTTCGTAGAAACTGATGCCGCCCACGCGGCCTTAAGCAGGAGCCGACATGCCGCGTACGCTCATAAGAAAGAACCCGAGCAACTTCAAGACCCTGCCGCTGTTCGTCGAAGCCACACCCGAAGGTTTGAGTTACCAGAGCGTCGGGATGCCGTTGAATTTTTCCCAGACCCTGCAACGCCGCCGTCCGGTGACGGTGGCCGACAGCGAGCGGTTTGCCCTGGAGCTGGCGAACCTCGGGGTTTCGGTGCGCCTGACCCTGCATTGGCAGAATCGCGACTACTGGGTGTTGGTGCGTCAGCGTCGGCAGGATCGCGGCGACGTGGTGCTCAAGCTGATCTCCGGCTACGTGCCGGCCCATGAGCTGAACCTGCCGTTGCACACGGCGACCCAGGAAATTGCCGAAGAGTGCCTGCTGGAAACCCCGGAGGGCTGGCTCAGCGGGCGCTTCAACGAAACCTGGCTGCCAGCGCCCTACTCGGCAGCCCTGCATTACCGCGAAGCCCTGCCGTTTCGCCTGACACCACTCTCCGGCTCGGCGCGGCCGGTGCGCTGCGCGAACATGCCGCTGATCGAACGTCCCCGGGCCTACGTGCACTTGCCGACAGCCTCGCTGCAATTGATCTACGATTTGCGCCTGGACGTGCCCAAGGAAGCCAAATCCCTGAGCCTGTTCCATGTCGACGAGCGGCTGGAGGGCGATCAACTGGTGGCCCGGCTCGATCGCAAACGTCCCGATTTGTACCTGATGCCACTGCAGGACGGTCAGCCGATGGCCGAGCTCTATACCCTGAAAAAGGATCACCTGTACCCGGCAAGTACCCGCGGGTTGTATCTGGCGGAGAGTTTTGCCCGGCAGGAAGGCTGGCTGGTGAGGGATGAACGGATTCGCTGGAAGGATTGGGTGCGGCAGCAGGGTTTGACCCCACCGGGGAAGGATTCCGGCCTGGCCCGGTTACGCGGGAAGGCGAAGCAACTGTTGAAAAGAATCGTGCCGCGCAAGAAAGTCAGCTCTTGAAGCATCACAAAAGCAAAAGATCGCAGCCTTCGGCAGCTCCTACAGGGTCATGTGTATACCTGTAGGGGCCGCCGATGGCTGCGATCTTTTTTATGGCTTTACTCCGGCTCTGATTGGCGGATCTTCTCGACAATCGCCGTGGTCGAGCTGTTTTCCACCAGCCCCAGTACCTTCACGGTCCCGCCGTAAGCGTTGACGATGTCCGCGCCAACCACTTGGTCGATCCCGTAATCACCGCCCTTGACCAGTACATCCGGCTTGACCGCACGCAGCAGGTTTTCCGGGGTGCCTTCAGAGAAACTGATCACCCAATCCACGGCGCCTAAACCTGCCAGTACCGCCATGCGACGGTCGACGCTGTTGATCGGCCGACCCGGCCCCTTCAAGCGGCTCACCGACGCATCGTCATTGACCGCCACGATCAGGCGATCACCCTGGGCGCGCGCCTGTTCGAGGTAAGTCACGTGGCCGGCATGCAGGATGTCGAAGCAGCCGTTGGTGAACACGATCTTCTCTTTGTGCGCTCGCGCGTCATCGACTGCCAGCAGCAACTGCTCGAGGCCCAGCACACCGCGCTCGGAGCCTTCCTCGCGCTGGATCGCGCGACGCAGTTCCGGTGCGCTGATGGCCGCGGTACCGAGCTTGCCGACCACGATGCCCGCCGCCAGGTTGGCCAGGGCCACCGCATGGGGCAGCTCTTCGCCAGCGGCGATCGCCGCCGCCAGGGTAGAAATCACCGTGTCGCCGGCGCCGGTCACGTCGAACACTTCACGGGCACGGGCCGGCAGGTGCAGCGCCGGATGATCCGGGCGCAGCAAGGTCATGCCGTGCTCGCCACGGGTTACCAGCAATGCACCGAGGTCGAGGTCGTGCATCAGCTGCGCGCCCTTGCTCACCAGTTCGTGCTCATCGGCGCAACCGCCGACGATGGTTTCGAACTCGCTGAGGTTCGGGGTGATCAGGCTCGCGCCACGGTAGATCGAGAAATCCTTGCCCTTGGGATCGGCCAGCACCGGAATGCCACGGGCAAGGGCGGCCTGGATCAGCACCTGATGGTTTTTCAGCGCGCCTTTGCCGTAGTCGGACAACACCAGCACCTTGATGCCTTCGAGCAATTCGTCGACTTGCTCGCCCAGCGCCAGGGCGTCAGTTGCGAAAGGCTCTTCGAAGTCGATACGCAGCAATTGCTGGTGACGGCTCATGACCCGCAGCTTGACGATGGTCGGCTGGTGCGCAATGCGCTGGAACAACGCCCGCACGCCGGCGCCCTTGAGGCTATTGACCAGGCTGTCGGCGGCTTCGTCGTCGCCGGTCACGCCGACCAGCGAGGCCGGCGCACCGAGCGCGGCAATGTTCAAGGCAACGTTGGCGGCACCGCCCGGGCGGTCCTCGATGTGCTCGACCTTGACGACCGGTACCGGCGCCTCAGGGGAGATCCGTGAGGTACCACCATGCCAGTAACGGTCGAGCATGACATCGCCGACCACCAAGACAGGGGCTTGATTGAATCGCGGCATGGACAACTTCATGGAGCAACCCACATACAAAATGAACAGGGGCGCGATATTACCACAGGGTTGGCGCTGGCTTGCGGGGCGGCTGCAACCGGATGAATCGGCGGGGATTTCTGTTCATTTATTGAGCAGAAATTGCGATAAACGATGGCAAGCGTCCTCACATTGCAGCGCCTGGGTGTCGATCTCGCACTCCGCCGTCAGCGGTGCCTCATAAGGGCTGTCGATGCCGGTGAAGTTCTTGATCCGCCCTTGGCGGGCCGCTTGATACAGACCTTTGGGGTCCCGTTGCGCGCACACCGCGAAGGGCGTGCTCACATATACCTCGATGAAATCGCCCTCAGCGAACAACCGACGAGCGGCATCACGCTCTGCGCGAAACGGCGAGATCGCCGCAACAATCACAATCAAACCGGCGTCGACCATCAGCCGTGCCACCTCGGCCATGCGCCGGATGTTTTCCCGGCGACACTCAGCACTCATTCCCAAGTCACGACACAGGCCATTGCGCAAATTGTCGCCATCGAGCAGGAACGTGTGCAGCCCGTGCCGATTGAGTTGCAACTCCAGTGCATTGGCCAGGGTCGACTTGCCCGCACCTGACAGGCCCGTCAACCAGAGGCAACGCGGGTGCTGGAGTTTGATTGCGGCGCGGTCGCGGTTCGACAGCGACAAATCGTAAGGCCTGATCTCTGGAACAGGTATCGACAGGGTCTCATTCATAACCGAGCATTTCGTAATCACGCTGGTACACCCGTCGCACCAGCCGACGGGTACGCACCGAGCAGAAATCGCGGGCAAGCATCGGACGCCGCTGTCGCGAGCCGTTGACATGAGGTAACACCGCCCAGTGGCCTATCTGTTCGCAGACCAGGCGAAAATCCCGCTCCAGATGCTCCTGGTAGCCGATGAAGTCCAGGGCCAGATGCCCAAGGGAATCGGTCAGAAAATCCGTTTGCGCGGCAAAATGCATTTGTCGGCTGATTGTCTCCGAATGCAGCCAGCGAGCGACGAAATCATCGAAGTCGCGGTAGTGGCAGACCAGCCTCTGCGCCGCCTGATCGCGCCGGCTCAACTCATTGCCGCGCAAAAAGGCATAAGCCGAGTAGGCCCTTTCCAGCGGATCACGAACGAAGGCGAACTTGAAACTGGCGGCGAACTGCTCGGGAAACTGCTGCTCGTACCAGTACAACGGCAAGTGCCCGGGGCTCCAGCCATCGAACATCGCCGCACACACGCTGCTCCCGGCACACTTGGGAACATGAATGAATAGACAGGAACGCTGCTCGAAGGCCTGGGGGAAACTCAGGCTGGCCGACATCGACTTGTTGATCACCTGACGGTCCACGACCGACAGGCGTCCCAACAGAAAAGCCCGCTGCGGCTTGGGCAAGAGCTTCCAGAGATAACGTTGCAGCATGGCAGCACCCGCGCGAAAGGGTTGGCCCCCTCGATTGAAGTCAAAGTTCGTTCAGGAACCTTAACAAGCGCGTTGCCGAGATTTATTCAGGTTTGGTCAAGAAGCGTAAAGGTCTGGATACAATCCACCGGACGCGTTGCACGCCGGTGAATGCAAGGGTGAGCAGGGCTCACCCTTGCATCGAATCAAGCGATGTCTTCAGCCGGGGCGTCGAGCCCCATGGCGTTCAGGCGGGCGTAGTAGCCATTCTGCGCCAGAAGCTCGGCATGGGTGCCGCGCTCGACGATCCGGCCCTGATCCATGACCAGAATCAGGTCAGCCTTCTCGATGGTCGACAACCGGTGAGCGATGACCAGCGTCGTGCGACCCTTCATGACTCGATCCAGCGCGCCTTGAATGTGTCGTTCAGACTCCGTATCCAGTGCCGACGTCGCTTCATCGAGAATCAGCAGTGGCGCGTTTTTCAGCAAGGCCCGGGCGATCGCCAGACGCTGTCGCTGACCGCCGGAGAGCAGCACACCGTTCTCGCCGACATCGGTGTCCAGCCCCTGCGGTAGCTGGGCGATAAAATCCATGGCATAGGCGTCTGCGGCAGCTTTCTCGATATCCGCACGCGGCGCGCCGGCCAGATCACCGTAGGCGATGTTGTTGGCAACCGTGTCATTGAACAGCGTGACGTGTTGCGTCACCTGGGCAACATGACGACGCAGATTGCGCAGGCGGTAGTCTTCGATTTCCACGCCATCGAGCAGGATCTCGCCGGTTTCGTGGTGATAGAAGCGTGGAATCAGGCTGGCCAGGGTCGACTTGCCGCTGCCGGAACGCCCCACCAGTGCGATCATTTGCCCCGGTGCCGCGGTGAAACTGATGTTTTTCAGTACTTCACGGTCGGCTCCCGGATAGGTGAAGCTCAGGTTGCGCACCTCCAGATGACCGTTGATCCGATCTTTCTCGACCGTACCCTTGTCCACCTCCGGCTCGACATCCAGTTGCTCGAAGATGCTTTCGGCCCCGGCGACGCCTTTCTGGATCGTCGAACTGACTTCCGATAGCTGCCGAATCGGCTTGGGTAACAGGCCTGCGGCGGTAATGTATGCCACCAGGTCACCGGCGGTCGCATCGCCGCGCAGGAACAGTACCAGGAACATCAGCGCAGCCATGGCGCTGTAGATCACCAACTGCAGCATCGGTGTGTAGATTGCGCCGGTCTTGGTCATGCGCAATTGCTTGTCCGTGTTGCCCTGGCTGGCTTCGGCAAAGCGGCGCTCTTCATAGCTCTCGCCACCGAAACTGCGCACAACGCGATAACCCTGGATGGTCTCGGACGCGACGTGGGTCACGTCGCCCATGGCCACCTGGATCTTCTTGCTCTGCTTGCGGAATTTTTTACTGGTATTGCCGACCATGAACGCGATGAGCGGCAAGATCGCCAGCATGACCAGGGTCAGCTTCCAGTTCATCCATATTAGGTAGGCAAACAGAAACACCACGGTCAGGCCTTCGCGGATCACCACCTTGATAGCATCGGTGGCGGCACCGGTAACCATGGTCACGTTGAAGGTGATGCGTGAAATCAGATGCCCGGAGTTATGGGTGTCGAAATAACGGTTAGGCAGTACCAGCAACTTGTTGAACAGCTCGACGCGCAAGTCGTGCACCAGCCCCAGCGAAACCTTCGCCAGATAGTAGTTGCCAAGAAACGAACCCAGGCCTTGCCACGCGGCGATCAGGATGATCAGCAATGGCACGGCCATCAGCAGCTGCAAGTCCTTCAGATAAGGCACATTGGGGAAGAGCACTGCTTCCGGGTTGCTCAAGCCATCGACGAAATACTTGAGAATCCCGGCCAGCATGGGCTGCGTCGAAGCAAAGATCACGAAGCCGACGATACTGATGGCGAACATGCCCCAGTACGGGCGCACATACGACAGCAGGCGCAGGTAAATCTTCAAGCTCGACGGCGCAGGCGAATCAGGGCTAGTCATGAGAACCCGTTGTATGAGAAAAGAGCCCGCGAGTGTAACACAGGCCATTTTAGTCACTGAGCTGCGGTAACATTACCGGCTATCCATGCCTCACAGCGTCGAAACCTGGAGTATTGATGCAAGTGCTTGACCACCCCCGATACCTCGCCCTGCGCGAGGGAGCACAAGTCCTTGAAGCCGATGGCTCCGGGGACAAGGTTCTGCGGTTGACGGACGGCTCGATCCTCAAGCTGTTTCGTCGCAAGCGCCTGCTGACATCGGCTGCCTGGTACCCCTACGCCAAACGCTTTGCCGACAACTGCGACGCACTGCATGAGCGGCAGATTCCCTGTCCGTCGATACGTCAGGTCTACCGCATCCCCAGCATCGAGCGCGATGCCGTACATTACGACCCGTTACCGGGTCGGACCCTGCGCCAACTTCTGGATGCCCAGGACGACGCCGACCCACTGCGCGGTCAGCTGGGGGCCTTCATGGCCACCTTGCATGAGCGCGGGATCTACTTCCGTTCAGCGCACCTGGGCAATATAGTGCTCACGCCCGAGCATCAGCTGGGCCTGATCGATATTGCAGACATGCGGGTTTATCGCCGTCCGCTGCGCAAGAGCCTGCGGCTGCGCAACTTCAAGCACATGGTGCGATACCCGCAAGACCGCCAATGGTTGCTCGACGGTCGCGGCGAAGTCTTCATGGAGAATTATGGCCAGACACAGAGCACCTGCTCCCCGGAAGAACTGAGCATCGTTCTGCAAAAATGATCCAGACACCTTCGTCCCTGGGGCCGGGACGAAGGTCGGGTATTACACTAGCGCCTGGCGCTGCGCTTGCAACGCGCGAGAAAGGATCATCCCCGCCGGCAACAGCACCAATGGCCATAGCTCGTCGGGATTGCCGATCAACAAGCCGCCGTCGAAGTTCAGCATCACCAGCGCACACGCCAGGTACACGCCCCACTCATCACGCACACGCCAGGCTTGCCAAAGCGAGGCCGCCATCAGTGCGATGAACAACACCAGTGCGACTGCGCCGCTGTAAAGCCCCAGCGAGACGAAAATATTGTGCGGATGCTGAATCGGCATCCAGCCATCGAGCAACTGAGTGGTGTGGAAGTCGATGCCGCAACCCAGTACCCAGCCGCAACGGTGCCATTCGCCAACCATGACATCGAAAATCTCGATGCGGTACGAATCGCCGCGTACCCACAGTGCCTGGTACCAGGCGTCGTTATGCACCGTCAGGAACAACAGCCCCATGAGCACCAGACCAATCGCCATGATGCCGCCGACCAGTCGCGGTTTGTGGTAGATACCGTAAAGCCCCCAGACACCCGCCAGGAACACCACCCCTACCAACGCCGTGCGTGCCTGCAGGATGTAGACCACCGCGAATAACGAAAAAGCGACGGCCAGGCCAGCTTCGATGAACTTGCGTTCCCTGAGCCAGAATGGCAACGCCAGCGCCAACGCGCACAACAGCCAGATACTGGCATATATGACGTTCTGCAAACGCGCAGGAAGCAATGCCACCCGACTGCCGACGGCATACTCACCGGTTACCCAGCTGTAGAGCGCGCAGGCGAAAATGTACATCGCCAGGATCCAGAACTGCGCACGAACAAACAGAGGGCTGCGGAAAAACCGAGGTTCGGTGAATGCGCCGATCACCATGACGAACATCAGCACATAGAAAATGTGCTTGTAGAACTGCAACTGTCCGGCAATCGCCGCAGGCACCACGAACCACAGAAGAAATGCCAGCCAGCCCCACATCAACGGCTGCTTGAGCAAGCCTTTACCGCGTTCCTTGATCAGGAAAAACAGGCCCGGCACTACCATCAGTCCGTAAAACAGGTTGTTGGTCCACTTCGACGACCAGCCCACTATGAAGCTCAGCAGAAACAGACAGAGCATCGTTCCAAAATAAGACGTGACGGTGATCTTTCCAGGCTTCGCGCCGCTAAATCCCATGGAGCACCCAACCTGTCGCCATGCCGATAATAAGGGCTGCCATCAGCTTGAGCCGATCGAGACGTTTGCGCTTCAATTTGTCCGCACGCTCCTGTGGAACCACCACATGCTCACCGAAGCCGGTGTGCAATACCGCGTCGTTTTCCAGAATCAACGCATAGCGGTTTTCCCCGGCATACAGACGCGACAATTCCTTCTCTCCGGATAACCCGGAATACGGTGCATGCAACAGATAATCCGCGCGACGGCGTAGCCCCGGGTTAAAGGAAAAACCCTGCCAGTCGGCCTTGTGCGAACCCAGCATGTAGAAAGGAACGCCATGGCTGACTTTTCGTTCGCCCAGGAACACATAAGGACTGTGAACCATCAGGTCATGATTGAAGCTGCGCAACCACACCTGCAGCGCCTGTGGATCTTCCTCCAACAGGCGTTGGGAATCTTCGATAAACCCTTCGCGATAAAAATCCCAGTCGTCTTCGCAATGGAAGATCCATGACGTCTGCACCTGAGCATAGGCGGCATCGATGGATCGCAACTGACCCAGACGCGGATTGTTGATGAAGAACTGGGTGTGCGCCCTCCAGTGCTCCGGAATACAGGCCTCTACGGCACTGTCGCCGGAGTCCTCGGTAATGAACACTTTACGGATGGGGGCCGTGTTGAACCGGTCAAGTGTCTCCAGTGTCCGCTTCAACAGATCGAAGCGGCCGCAACTGGTGATGACGATCGAAATGTCGCTAGTATCGCTGAACAGCATTTATTTACACCGCACCATTGATTGTTTAATCGCCCGGCTTCACAGCCCCAACGACAAGCGTAGTTTCTCTTTCCAGCTCAGCGGCACCCGCTCGCGCAACGGCGCACGCATGGCATCGACAATCGCATGCCCCACCGCCCGGAAGGTATAGCGCTGCTCTACCAGAGCCTGGCCGGCCAACGAAATGGCCTCGGCCAGCTGCGAGGACGCGCGCAACACGGCGAGTTTCTCTCTGAGTTCGTCGCGTGTTCGATAGAGCACAATATTCTGCATATCAACAAAACCTAGCGCGCGATTCTCTGCTTCCCCTTGATCGTAAGCAAACAGCACGCAACCACAGGCCATGGCCTCGAAATTCTTAATCATGTATTCGCCCATGCCGACATCGGCACTCACGAAATAACGGATCCGGCTCAACGTCTCGCAGTACTCCTCACCCGACCCGGTGCGAGTGATCAGCAAGTTTTCGACGTCGGCCACCGACTCGAGCATGGCCTTGCGACCGGCATACGCCACGCTATTGAGACTGCCAACGAAACCCAGCTCGATATCACGCTCACGTTGACGGTTTTGCAACAGCGCCTGATCGTAGCCCTTGGGCACGAAATGCGCGTCAAAACCTTCATCACGCAAACGCTGGCTGACCATGAAACCCGAGCTGATCACCCGTACCCAAGGCAATTTGCGGTAATGGGCACTGAATTTTCCGGTGTATTTGCACGGGATGTAATTCTGGTACGCATCGTGTTCAAGAATAACCAGATTGGGCAGGGTTTGTATGAACCTCACCTGTCTGATTTCTTTTTTGAAGCGCAGGAAAAACACGATCCGGTCATAACGGGTCACATCGACATGCCTGCGAAAGTACCCACGCAAGTCGTCCTGCTCTGCACTGGTCAATTCACGCTTGTCGCACTCGCAATGCTCGGCGATCCCGTCATACAGTCGGTCAAGGATCGCTCGCTGCTCCTTCTGAACCAGAAACAGAACTTTCAATTGGACTCTCTCTTTCCAGACTGCTCTTGGACCCAAAACAACTCGTGGCGTCGCACTGCTTTACGGAAGAACTCGTTTTCGCCGAATGCCGGCCGGCGTCGGGCCGCCAGGCAACGTTGTATTGCCTGGCGCAGTAGACGCTTGAAGGGAGGCCGGGGCTGAAGGTCGTGCATCATGCCCAACGACATGGCCTTATGCCACTGCTTTTCGGCGGATAAACAAAGCGTCCAGGGTCGCAGCGGCTCATGCGTACCCATCTGCGGTGGCAGCGCTACGCCTGTACCGGCATCGCCCATTGGCCAGCGATCGTTGTCGTGCAAATGATTGGCGTAATGCAATAAGGTGTCGGGTTGCCAAGTCGTGCCGCTTAGTGCCTGCATCACTGCCTGCTGCGAGCACAGATGGTCTGGATGAGGGTCAAAGCGTGGATGCGGCAAGACAATGATCTGAGGCTCGATGCGCTCGATCAACTCACGCAGATCCGCCAGCAGATTGTTCCAGGACGGCAGGCCATCAACGTCACTGCCCAAGGCAAACGGATTGAACCGTCGGAAATATCGGGTATCGCCAAGCTGTGCCTCGCGGGACGCTACGGCCTCGGCCGGTGCTCTCTGCATGACGGGCAATTGCAGGCAGAAGTACCCCAGTTGTATACAGCGCTCCTGAGGTACACCTCCCCACAATGGCACGCTGACACTGTCCCAGGCACGCAGTGAACCTTTCATCCGGGACGCTTCGACATCATTGAGCCCCATCTGTCGATAGTGCCCGGCCTCGATTTCACCGGCGGTCAGGGTCACCACCCAACTTTGACTTGCGCTACTGTACAGCCCGAATGCCGCCAGCTCCGCGTCGTCGGCGTGCGGGGCGATCACCATCACCCGTTGACGACTGTAATCCGGATGCTCAAACGCCCAAAGCACTGGCTCACCAAGCAATCGGCAGAAACGCCCGCGCAAACGTAATTCACCCTGTGACAGCACCCGTGACTGACCACTGAGATTGAGATAACGCAGCCCGTTTACACCGCGCTCGAAAGTTTGCCGGTCGGGATTATCCCCCCCCAGCAACTCGACCACCGGATCGATAAAGCGCCCCAGCCAAGTACTTTTGACCCGCAACGCCAGTATCAGCGTGGCGTCATCGACCAGCATGACGCCCTCATCCAGCCGTAGCCGTTCACCGTCCAGATGAATCTTGGGCTGTGGTGTATACGGCGGGAAGCTGTATTGGTAATCGTCTTGGGGAGAATAAAACAGATGGTCGGCAAACCACGCCTCGTGGGCGATCCAGCCCAGCACCGCAAGCACCAGCGGCAGCCACCAGGCCACCAGCACGCCGATCGCGATCAGCAGCATCAACGCAATCAACAGGCCGATGCGTTTGTTGCGCCGATGGCGCTTGAGCAGTTGCTGTTTGCGGCTCATGGGTTGGCTCATACCGTGAAGACCGGCACAGAATTGCACCAACGGTCCTTGTACTCACGGTCGGTTCGACCAAAGGAAAACCGTAGGGGTTTATCCAACGCGCGTGCATGTTCCCAGGCGCTTTGGGTGTTGAGGAAGCTCAGCACGCTGCCCGGGCTGAATTCGCGGGTCTCGGGATCGACACCACCGTTGACGTATTCGACACTGATCCACTCCGGCGCCTCGACGCGGTACACCAGTTGAGTCGCAATCGGTGCGTCGTTGAGGAAAATCACCGAGCCAATCAGCAACTCGCGCAACAACTCGATCACCTCGCCCATGCGCTCGGCACCGGTGGCCGGAAAGCCCCAGCGACGCTGGAACAGGTCGCAATAGATCGCCGCCAGTTCGCTGCTGGAAAACTCGGTAACCGGCCTCACCACGCCGCCCGCCTCTTCCAGCAGACGCAACTCGCGGCGCTGGTTGTAGCGAAACTTTTTCGACAGCTCTTCAGGCGTGCGGGCCAGCGCCAGTTGTTCTGTCTGCAGCTTGATACCGGTAAAACGACCTTCGCTCAGCGCCGACAGGTAACGCCCCCGATGGCGCAGCGGTGCCTGGGCATCGGCAGCGGCCGGCAGAATCAGTTCGGCATTGCCGAGGTCGAACAGGCCCTTTTTACCCGTGCGCTTGAGCACGTCCTTGGACAGCGCCAGGTCGCGCCCCCAGGTCGGGATGGCGGCTTTCACTTCGCCGTCCTGCTCCCAAGCCAGGTAACGCACCGGGATGTCGGCCAACTGTGCCAGACGTTCGACTACCAGAGGATGAGTCGCGACGCTGCCGCCAAAACGCTGCCAGGTTTGTGCATAAGTCGAGGCGTCGACCTGCACCCAGCCACGCTCGCGCCAGCCTTGAAATCGGTTGAGCATCAGCCCCTCGGTGCCAGTTCGGTAACGTGCGGCAAATGCCAGAAAGCATCGCGCACCGCGCGATCGGAGAAGCGCTCACGCAAGCGGTCGAACATCAGCTCGGCGCACTGGCGGCGTTGCTGCTCGTCCATCGCGGCCAGATGTTGCAGCCCTTGAGCCAGGTGCCCGGCATCGCCCAGCGGAAATAGAATGCCCACACCTTCGACCACTTCTCTGGCGCCACCACACGCGGTGGCGAGCAACGGCACACCGGCGGCCATGGCCTCCAGCAATACCATGCCGAACGGTTCATGATCGGAACTCAAGGCAAACACATCGAAAGCACGGAAGTAGCGACGCGCCTCGGGCACCTGGCCGAGGAACAGCACGCGATCGCCGATACCCAGTTCACGCGCCAGGGCCTTGAGGTCCTGCTCCAGCCGACCGCTGCCCAGAATCACTAGCTGACTGTTGGCCGGCAACCCCGGCAATGCCGTGGCAAAACCATGCAACAACGTAGTCTGATCCTTGTCCGGATGCAGGCGCCCGACGTTGCCGACAATCCAGGCATCCATCGACAGACCGAGGGTTTCCCGGGCCTCGCGAACCGACACCTGGCTGGCCTGCAACGCCTGCACATCAATCCGGTTATAGAGCGTCTGAATCCGTTCCTGCGGCCATTTCGGCAAGCAACGGCGCATGTCGTCACGCACCGCGTCGGAGACGCCGAGCAGGCTCAGGCGTTTGCGGAAAATATGCGCGAACAGCTTGCGGGTGCGGCGCTGGTAATCACCAAACGCGTGATGCACGCCAATCACCGGCAACGAAGTGCCGAGCAGGGCGATGTAGATCGGTTTGAAACGATGAGCGATGCAGAAACTGAAGTTGCGCGATGCGGCGATCTTGCGCAGATCGCCGATGGCGCCCAGCTTCAGGCCACGAATGGCCTTGGAGCTGTACTCCATGAACAGCACCTCGTCGGACGCACAGTTCGCGGCGACTTGGCTATCGGCAGCCCCGGTCAGGAACACCGTGGTCACGCGATAACCGGTCCCCGCGAACAGGCTGGCGTACTGCCGGGCGCAGTCCAGAAACGGCCCGTCATAGCCGTGACAGAACTGCAGCACATGGCGTTCAGCCGAGCGAGTCATAAGCGTCCGCGCCTTCTTTGACCACCAGAATGTCTTCCATGATCAGGTACTGCAGGTCGGAACCGAAGAACATGTTCAAGGCGTCGGTCGGCGAGCAGATCATCGGCTCGCCACGACGGTTGAGCGAAGTATTCAGCGACACACCGTTGCCGGTCAGTACTTCCAACGCCTTCATCATGTCGTAGTAGCGCGGGTTGTATTCGCGCTTGAGCACCTGGGCCCGGGACGTGCCGTCTTCATGGACGACTTCCGGCACGCGGGTTTTCCACTCTTCAGCCACTTCGAAGGTGAAGGTCATGAACGGTGCCGGGTGATCGATCTTGATCATTTGCGGCGCAACAGTGTCGAGCATCGACGGGCAGAAAGGCCTCCAGCGCTCGCGGAACTTGATCTGATGGTTGATACGGTCCGCCACGCCGGCCACGCTCGGGCAGCCAATGATCGAACGACCGCCCAAGGCACGCGGACCGAACTCCATGCGGCCCTGGAACCAGGCCACCGGGTTGCCATCGACCATGATTTTGGCGATCTGCTCCGGCATATTGTCGAGCTTGCGCCATTTGGGCTTGTCGGCGTGACGGGCGCAGGCCGCGATCACATCTTCATTGCTGTAGGACGGGCCGAGGTAGACGTGTTCCATCTTCTCGACCGGTACACCACGGGCATGAGACACATAAGCCGCTGCACCCACCGCGGTACCGGCATCGCCCGACGCAGGCTGGACGAACAGCTCTTTGATGTCGTCGCGGGCGATGATTTTCTGGTTCAGCTTGACGTTCAACGCACAACCACCGGCGAAGGCCAGCTTGCCGGTTTCCTTGAGCACATCGCCCAGGTAGTGGTCGATCATCTGCAACGCCAGTTTCTCGAACAGCGCTTGCATGCTCGCGGCGTAGTGAATGTAGGGCTCGTCGGCGATATCGCCTTCACGTTTCGGACCCAGCCACTCGATCAGCTTCGGCGAGAAGTAGAAACCCTTGCCCTTCTCTTTATAACGACGCAGGCCGATGACGTTGGCGTAGTCGGTGTTGATCACCAGCTCGCCGTTCTCGAACGAGGCCAGACGGGAGAAATCGTATTTGCTGGCATCGCCGTAAGGCGCCATGCCCATGACCTTGAATTCACCGTCGAGCATCTCGAAACCGAGGAACTCGGTGATCGCGCCGTACAAGCCGCCGAGGGAGTCCGGATCGAAGAATTCCTTGATCTTGTGGATCTTGCCGTTTTCGCCATAACCGAAGAAGGTCGTAGCGTACTCGCCCTTGCCGTCGATCCCCAGGATCGCGGTTTTCTCTTTGAAACCGGAGCAGTGATAAGCACTGGAGGCGTGGGCCAGGTGGTGCTCGACCGGCTCGATCTTGATTTTCTTCGGATCGAAGCCCAGTTGCTCGAGGCACCAGACAATCTTGTTGCGATAACGCTTGTAGCGACGGTTGCCCATCAGGATCGCATCGAGGGCGCGGTCCGGGGCGTACCAGTAACGCTTGGCGTAGTGCCAGCGAGCCTTGCCGAACAGGCTGATCGGCGCGAACGGAATCGCCACCACATCAACGTCGGATGGCTTGATGCCAGCCTGTTCGAGGCAGAACTTCGCCGATTCGTAAGGCATGCGGTTCTTTGCATGTTTATCACGCACGAAACGCTCTTCTTCAGCCGCCGCGACCAGCTTGCCGTCGATGTACAAGGCTGCGGAAGGATCATGGCTAAGGGCGCCGGACAGGCCAAGAATCGTCAATGCCACAGGGGTCTAGCCTCTTTAGTCTGCATGCAGGCGCAACGCGCCTCAAAAATTAATGTGCCCTCGCAAGGGGCGAGAGACAGCTAAAGGGCGGGATTATAGCTTAAAAGCGCCGGCAAGCCTCTAGCGGGAAGTGGCAAGCTGGCGCGTTGACAGATGAAGGACCTCGACATAGACTCCTGCGCAAATGGACTGGGGGATCCCGGTCGGCGTTGTGGCCTCGGTGAGTTTCACCGGGGCTTTTCGCTTTCTGAGAGAGGGAAAATCTTTAAACCCCAGTTCTCGAAACCCTCCCCAACATTATTACGCCCACCACTGCAATAGAACTTGCGCTTGAGTACGTCAAAGGCACGATTTTCTTGCCCTGACCGCAAAACGCTTGAATTTAAACTTCTGAAGGGCAGAAATAACCCTCTCGCAATAATGTCTTTTATGAAACATACAAAATGCCAGCACAAACATTGGATAGTTTGGATCTAATGTTTGCATCCCATGATCGCCGCTCTCATCCACATAGATAATGAAATCGCTGTACCTCCCGAACGGAGGTGAAAGCTTTTTCGCTTCAACATTAGTTGAGGTTTCGTTTTCAAAAAGAAAAAACTGTTGAGAGGGCAAGATCGGGGTCGACACGAGCTATTTACCCTTTGTTTTTCGAGCCAGGTGCGTTAGGTGGAGCACTGACACGTCGGAATACAAAAGGATTACCCGCGACCCCGTCGCCAGTAAATCCTGATATTTCCGTCGGCAGCCTGCCGGTAAATCGTATAGGGCAAGAAAACCGTGTCGAATACACCCGAAAGGGTCAAATCCAGCAATACGAACGGCACCAGAATACCCGTGGGATCGGGTGGCGCATGGAGGAGACAAAAGTCGTGAGCCAGACCGCTGTAGATGCGAGGAATGGACTGACAGTAGGTCTTTTGCTTTCTGAGGCCACGGGCGGCCTCTTCATCATCCTGCAGCACCGTGACAGCGGTCCCGCAGCCAGACAGCGCCAGTGAAAAAGAGCTCAACATCACAGCCATTTTTATCGTCAAAATCTGCCCTCCGAGAACGTCAGGCAAACTAGCATCGTGGCTATTCAGGGCACAGTTCATGGGCTCTGCAGATCACGTAGGACAATTCACAAGAACTTGTCCGCCAGATCTCGGGAGACTGATCTGGCGCCATCGCGGGCAAGCCCGCGATGGGGTCGAAGACCCGCTTCAAGCAGCGCCAGAAATATCTTTGGGCAGACGCTGATCAATCACTTGGTACAGCGCACTGCTCTCGGGCCAGTTGCGCATGAACCGCGCCCGATCCCGCGCATACGCGGGGGCAAAGCTGCTGAGCGAACCATGCTGACACATCGAATCCAGGTCGATCAGCGCCCAGCGATCCTGTTGCCAGAACAGATTATGGCCCTTGAAATCGCCATGGCTGATCCGCTCGCCAATCAGCTCGGCGAACAGGTAATCCAGAGCCTGCAGCTCAGCCTCTGGCGCGTCCCCGCTCTCAACGTACGGCGCGAAGCGCTCGATGATGTCCGGCCCCGGCAAATACTCGGTCACCAGGTACGCCCGGCTGCGCAGCCAGAGAAAACGCTTCTCCAGCAACGCCAATGGTTTTGGCGTGGCAATACCGAGGAACGCCAGGCGATTGCCTTCGCGCCATGAGTGCCAGGCGCGGCTCGGGCGCCAGAAACGCTTGAGCCAGTGGGTAAAGCCTTTGATGTTGTAACGCTTGACCACTAATGTGCGCCCGGCCACCTCGACCTTACCGACGCTCGCCGCGCCGCCGGTCTTGTACAGATGCCCCTGATCGAGCAAGGCGTCGGCCTGTGCCAGCACCGGCAGCATCGCGGCCTCTTCCTCACGGCGAATCGCCCGTAAGCCGAACGCACCACGCTGGACGCTGAACAGCGTGCATTCGCGGCCGACCTTGATCAGAAAGTCCTTCAAACGCCAGCGACGGACCTTGTCGATCTGTTTTTGCAACGCCTCCATCGGCAACGCGTGTTCGCCGTTACTCAGCAGGTAATACACCAGCAACTCTTCGGTGAAGGGCTCCAGTGCTTTGGGCAACTGGGCGAAAAACACCCCGAGGTTTTCCAGGACTTTCTGTTGCGACAGCGGCTTGCCCGCCGTTTCGACGCAGATCCCGGCGCCATCGATCAAATATAACTGGCCGCCATGACGCAGCAGGTTGTCCAGGTGCAGGTCTTCCTGCCACAGGCCTTTGCTGTGCAGTTGGCCGATGGCGCCCAACGCCTCAGCCAGCACCGCGGATTGTTCATCCGCCAATGCGGGCAAGTGCTCGACCTGCTTCCAGGCATCCCCCAGGCTCTCGGCGCCCTCAAGGAAATCGAACAACAGCCAACCGCCCTCGCCATCCTTGAGGCCATCGGCCAATAACAACGGCGTGGTCAGCCCTTGAGCGGCCAGCAAACGCACGCCGGCCAGTTCACGTTGAAAATGCCGCGCCGCTTTGCCACCGACCAACAACTTGGCCAGCACCGGCCGGCCGCGCCAGACACCAGCACCCACATAACGCTGCCCCGGCAACACCCGCAGCAGACTCAGCAACTGCAAATCGGCAGGCCCCGCGGCATCGGCCAGTGGAATGCTCAGCGGCAGGCTCGGGCTGCGGCCGGCGTTTTTCAGTTCGGACAAACGCATCAACGCGTCTCCTTGTTACTGCGCCGCGCACTCAGGCGCGACACCCAACGGTCCACCCGCGAACCGTTCAGCGGCTGATCCAGATAAACCGCCAACAATTCGCGCAGCTGGCTGTCGCTCCATTCCGGCGCCCGACGCAGCAACGGCTCCAGATCCTTGATCCGATCACGCCGGCCAAAAAACAGCGGCCGGGTTTTTTCCAGGTCGATCAATTGCGCCTGATAGCCGTCGCCGGTGGCCTGAAGAAAAATGTGCTTGGGGTAAAAGCAACCGTGGACCTGGCGCCTGCCATGCAGGCGTCGCGCCAGTTGCCCACAGGCCTTGAGAATGGCCGAGTGCTGTATCGCGCTCAGCTCCGACCAGCGCTGCAACAGCGAATCCAGATCATCCCAACCGTCCAGCGCGTGAGTCAGCAGAATCGCCCGAACTTCGCCGTCGACCTTGCGCTCACCAAAAAACGCCGCCTGCAGCGCCGGAATACCCAGTGTCCGATAACGACTGATGTTGCGAAATTCACGGGCAAAACTCGGCTCGCCAAAGGGCGAATGCCGGGAGCGCGTCAGGTAGTTGCTCTGGCGCTTGAGGTAGTAGCCATGACCGTCCAGATCAAGCCGAAATACACTGCTCCAGCCACCCCGACCGGTGTTGGGCTCGTCCACCGCGTCGAGCTGCTTGGCCCAAAGTGCATCGAAGGTGCCGAGACCATGACGCTCGAACAGCGCACGGTCTTCAGCAGCCAGAAAATCAGTCATTCGCGTCCCTCAAAAAATCTCACCACGTGCCGAATGCGTTTCTTGTCCGCGGCATCGAGCCGGGCGCATTGGCGGTATTGCAGGTAAAAGCGCAGGCGCTGGGTGGCCGACAGGTGATACTTGGCGACCTTGTCGAGGCAGGCCAGGTCTTTGGTGATGCGGTATTTGAGCCAGAAGCCGCGCCAGAAATCGCCGTTGGGGCAATCGATCAGGAACAGCCTGGCCTCATCGTCGACCAACAGGTTGCGCCACTTCAAATCATTATGAGTGAAACGGTTGTCGTGCATGGTCCGGGTGTAACCGGCCAATTGGCGACTGACGGTATCGACCCAGGCGCGGTCCGCCAGTTTCGGATCATGCCGATTAGCCAGGACCGACAAGTCTTCGGTATGCGGCAGTTCGCGGGTGATCATTGCCCCACGGGCGTACGTCACACCGTGCCGCTCCAACCCCCAGGCCACAACCTCTGCGGTGGGAATGCCCCACTTGGCGAAACGCTTGAGGTTCTGCCATTCGGCCTTGACCCGAGGTTTGCCCAGGTAGCGCCGCAGGCCTTTACCGGCACTGACGTAGCGTTTGACGTAATAGTTGACGCCTTTGCGCTGGACGCGAATAACTTCAGACAGCGGATCGTGGGTCAGTTGCTCGCCCTCGAGGGCAAACACCGCATCAAGACTGCCGAAATCTTCTGCCAGATCGCTGTAAGCCGGCTCCAGTGTCCAACCCGACATCAGAGCGCATCCCCGTAGCGCTGTTTACGCTCGTAGAGCTTGTTGGCCTTGCCTTCGAGCCACGCCAGTAACCCGGCTTCTTCAACCAGTATCTGGCGCAGGGGCTGCTGGAAGTACCCCTTGAGGAAACGCAGTTTGTCGCGACGGGTCAGGCCGATCTCCAGCGCCGAAAAATACAGCGCCGCCAGGTCCTTGTTGCGCCAGCGCCGGGTAATCGTCGGGCGGGCCTGGGCGCGGTGCAGGTCGATCACCGACAACTTGAGGTCATCGCAGGTCACCGGCTTATCGGTGTGCAGCAGGAAGTGGCAGATGTAGCAGTCGCGATGGTTGACCCCGGCGCGGTGCATCATGCCGGTCATGCGCGCGACTTCGGCGATCAGCGCGCGCTTGAGCTTTGGCTCCGGCGGGTGCTTGACCCAGTCGATGCTGAAATCTTCAAGGCTGACGGTGGGCGCCAATTCTTCAGTGACGATGAACGAATGCTGATCCGCCGGGTTGCTGCCCTTTTCGCCATAAGCGACGGCAGTCATGGTCGGCACGCCGACTTCTTGCAAGCGCTCAATGGCCTTCCACTCTTGGCCCGCGCCCAGCACCGGCAGCTTGGCGGTCAGCAGGTTCTTGAAAATCTCACCCCAGCCGATGCCCCGGTGGATCTTCACGAAGTACCCGTGGCCGTCCACTTCAGTTCGCAGTGTCCGGCGCGCTTCGAGCTCGCGGTACACCTCGCCCTTGAGGCCCTCGACTTCGGCGAACGGGTCGCGTCCTGCCCAGAGGCTCTTGAACGGTTCAGCCAGCATCAACTTCATTAAGCGTGCTCCGCCAGAATCACATCGGCCGCGTGCTGCGGCATGCTGTAGAGGTCGGCCGTCTCGGCGAAGGCCAGACCGTTGCGGCTCCAGGCCGCCCGTGCATCAGTGTCGTTCAACATGCCGGTCAGGTACTGAGTCAGTTGCGCCTGATCGAAGGGTTCGTCCAGCACCAGACCCGCATCGGCCTCGGCGATGTAATGGGCGTAACCGCACACTTCGCTCACCAGCACCGGCAACCCGGCCACCAGGGCCTCAAGCAATACCGTCCCGGTGTTTTCGTTGTACGCCGGGTGGATCAGCAGATCGGCACCGAGCAGGAAACGCGGGATATCGCTGCGGCCCTTGAGGAACTGCACGTTATCGCCAAGCCCCAATGTGGCGCTCTGCAGCTGGAATACTTTGGGGTCGTCCTGGCCAATTACAAACAGCCGGGTGCGTTTTTTCAGCTCGGCAGGCAGCGCGGCCAGTGCCTTGAGGCTACGGTCCACGCCTTTGGTCTTGAACCCGGAACCGATCTGCACCAGCAGCAGCTCATCGTCCTTCAGGTTGAATTCGGCGCGGAACCCGGCGCGAATTTCATCCGCATTCGCGGGGCGACGACGGTCTTGGGCAATGCCCGGAGGCAGCAAATGGAAGCGCGCCAGCGGTGTGTCGTAATGCTTGATGAACAGCGGCTGCTGGACTTCGGAAATCATCAGCACTTCGGTCTTGGCATCTTTGGCGAACACCGCGCGTTCGTACTCGGCGAAGTGCCGGTAGCGGCCCCAGCGACGGTACAGCGAGTTGCGCAGGTTTTGCGCCTTGTCTTCGAAGCAGCCGTCGGCGGCGTAGTAAACGTCCAGGCCCGGCATTTTGTTGAAACCGATCAGACGGTCCACCGGACGCTTGGCCAGATCGGCCTCCATCCATTCGGTGAGTTTCTCGTTGCGCCGATGATTGAAGAACGCCTTGACCGGCGCCACCAACACTTCGAAGCCCGGCGGGATGTCGCCTTCCCAGATCAACGTGTAGACACGAATTTGATGGCCGCGCTGCTGGCATTCAAGGGCGATGCGCATGAAGTCGCGCTGCAAGCCGCCAAAGGGAAAGTACTTGTACAGGACAAATGCCAATTGCATCAGCGCAGCTCCTCAGCCAGTAACAACGTGCTCAGTCGGCTCGCGACACGCTCGGGATTCAGACGCGTGAAGCACAGGGGCCACTCGCGCTTCAGGTCAAACCGACGGAGATCGTCGGCCGTCGGTTGATAGGTGCATTTCTTTTGCAGGCACGGTGCGCAAGGGAAGTCGCTGGCCATGTGAATCTGCGATTTGCCGTACGCGCCGGTCAGGCCCGGATTGGTCGGGCCGAACAGCGACAGCGTCGGCACGTCCAGCGCCGCAGCCAGGTGACCGAGGCCGGTGTCCACCGCCACGCAGGCTTGCGCCCCGGCCAGGACTTTGCCAACACCCGCCAGGTTGAGCTTGGGTAGCACCTCGACGTGTTTCATGTCTTTGGCGATGCGCTCGGCGCGGGCCTTTTCGACCGGGTTGCCCCACGGCAGCTTCACCGCCACGCCGAGATAGCCCACCCGTTCGGCCAGCTCGCGCCAATAAGCTTCAGGCCAGTGCTTGGTGTCCCAGGTGGTGCCGTGGAGAAACACCACGTACGGATTCTTGCGCGGCAGCTCCACCAGCCGTTCGACGTTCAGACCATAGTCGCCCAGGCCTTTGGGCAAGTCGTAACCCAGGGCCAACGCGAACAGCTGACGCACTCGTTCAACCGCGTGCTGCCCACGGGCCACGGCCAGACGTCGGGAATAGAAGCGCGCCGCGATCGGTTCGCGGGCCGAATTCTTGTCCAGCCCGGCCACCGGCGCTTTGGCATAGCGAGTCAGCAACGCGCTTTTCAGCAGGCCCTGAGCATCGATCACCAAGTCGTATT
Organism: Pseudomonas sp. FP1740; assembly: GCF_030687165.1. Taxonomy (NCBI): domain Bacteria; kingdom Pseudomonadati; phylum Pseudomonadota; class Gammaproteobacteria; order Pseudomonadales; family Pseudomonadaceae; genus Pseudomonas; species Pseudomonas sp. FP1740. The sequence goes on along the minus strand of NZ_CP117461.1, from coordinate 512,540 downwards.
TCGTCGCGCGAACGCTTTGCTTGAAGCGCTTCCACTCGCCACTCTTGATGGTCTGCCAGATGTTCTTGCGCCAGCGACGGATCGCCACCGGAATCACCTTGCCCACGGCCGGGTGCCAGGTTGGAATCTCGGCGAAACCTTCTTCCACCACCCAGTCGAACTTGATGCCGGGGATCGCCCTCGCCGCATCGGTCAACGCTGGCAACGCGTGAATCACGTCGCCCAGCGAAGAAGTCTTGATCAACAGTACCCGCAAACTATTTGACCTCGACCACAGTGCCCAGCAACCGCTGCAAGGCTTCGTTCACCGCTGTGGGCATGAGCTGGCGCAAGCAGTTGTAATGACCGAAACGGCAGGTGCGATCGAAGCACGGACTGCATTCAATGCCCAGGCGCACGATCTCGACATGCTCGGCCAGCGGTGGCGTGAAGCCCGGCGACGTCGAGCCGTACACCGCCACCAACGGGCGGTTCAGCGCGGCAGCCACGTGCATCAGGCCGGAGTCGTTGGAGACCACCGCGTCGGCGCAGGACAGCAGATCGATGGCCTCGGCCAGGGAAGTGCCGCCACTGAGGTTCACCGACTCTTCACGCAGCCCCGGAATCAACCGCCCACGAATGTCTTCGCCCACCGCGTGATCGTTTTTCGAGCCGAACAGCCAGACTTGCCAGCCTTCACGAATCTTCGCCTCGGCGACCTTGGCATAGTGCTCGGACGGCCAGCGCTTGGACTCGCCGAACTCGGCGCCGGGGCACAGCGCCAACACCGGACGGTCAAGGGCCAGGCCGAACTTGGCCAGCGCGCCGTCGCGAGTCACCGGGTCGATCCGCAGGCTCGGCCGTGGATACGGCTTCGGCAAATCAGCGCCGGGTTCATGGGCCAGGGCCATGAAGCGCTCGATCATCAACGGATAACGCTCTTTGTCGAGCGTGCGCACATCATTGAGCAGGCCGTAGCGGAATTCGCCACGCCAGCCGGTGCGTTTCGGGATGCCGGCAAAAAAGGGCACCAGGGCCGATTTCAGCGAATTGGGCAGCAGGATGGCCTGGTCGTACTGACCGGCCAGGGATTTACCGATGCGCCGACGCGTCGCCAGCTCCAGCACGCCGTGGCCGAGCGGGAAACTCAAGGCCTGGCGTACTTCGGGCATGCGCTCGAGGATCGGCCGGCTCCACTCGGGGGCCAGCACGTCGATTTCGCACTGCGGGTGGCGTTGTTTGAGACACTGAAAAAGTGTCTGCGCCATCACCATGTCACCGACCCAACTGGGCCCAACGATCAGAATTTTCATGTGGTTTCCAAAAACGAACCGGGGAGGCATACGCCTCCCCGCCTCGAGAATCCAGCACCTGCGGGGTGAGCCGCCAGGTCATTTGGACGAGCCGGTTGGGGCTCGTCGAATAAATTTAATACACATCCATGTTAGTTAGCATAACCCTCTGTGGCGAGGGCGCTTGCTCCCGCAGGGCTGCGAAGCAGCACCAAAACTGCCACTGCGTTTTCATCTGGCAGACCGCACAATCTGATATGGGGAGCGCTTCGCACTCCAGCGGGAGCAAGCTCCCTCGCCACAAAAGCCCGCCACACTCTTGTCAGCTTCAGCTTAACCCCAGCTCACGCCAGATCCGCATGACCTGCCGTCGCTCATCCACGAACTGATCGCCCGGTATTACCCCGGAGTCCTTCTGCAAGGCCTCCCGGTGAGCGGCGGAGCGGTAGGCTTTATAGGCCTCACGCAACAGGCTGGCGTCTTCGGCGGGTATCAACCCTTCCTCCTCCAGCCCTTCCAGAATGCGGATATTGTCGGTATAGCGCAGCAATGACGGATGTGTTTCAGACCACGCCAGAGCCGCGTATTGCACCATAAATTCAATATCGACGATACCTCCAGCGTCCTGCTTGAGATCGAACGGCGCCGTGGCTTCGAAGGCATTTGCCGCCGTGCCTGCCGCCGTGCTCTTGCTGCCGAGATTATCGCGCATCTTGGCGCGCATCTCGCTGACCTCCTGGCGCAAGGTCGACAGGTCCCGCGATTTGGCCAATACCGTCGCGCGAACCTTCTCGAACGCCTGGCCGACATCCTGACTGCCCACCAGCACCCGCGCCCGCACCAGTGCCTGGTGCTCCCAGGTCCAGGCCTCGTTTTCCTGATACCGGGCAAACGCGCCCAATGAACTCACCAGCAAACCGGAAGCACCGGATGGCCGCAGGCGCATGTCCACTTCATATAGCTGACCGGAGTTGGTCTGAGCCGTCAGCAAGTGAATGATCCGCTGCCCGAGCCGGGTAAAGAACTGTGCGCCGTCGATGGGTTTCGGGCCGTCGGTTTCCGCTTGCGGATCCGCGTCATGGATGAACACCAGATCCAGGTCCGAACTGTGCCCCAATTCCAGGCCGCCGACTTTCCCGTAACCGACAATGATGAATCCAGGGTCGCACACGCTGCCATCGGTGCGCAGCGGTGTCCCGTACTTGGCCACCGTCTGGCGCCAGGCCAGGGCCAGCACTTGTTCGAGGATCGCTTCGGCAAGCCAGGTCAGGTAATCGCTGACTTTCATCAACGGCAGGCTACCGGCAATTTCCGAAGCTGCGACACGCAAGCGGTGCGCCAGTTTGAAATGCCGCAGGGCTTCCATTTGTTGTTCGAGGTCGTCTTCGGGAATCCGGGTCAGACGCTCACGCAACTCGGCCGCCAGTTCCGGCGCCAGTGGTGGCTTGAATAGCCGGCCTTCGTTGAGCAATTCGTCGAGCAGCAACGGGAAACGCGTAATCTGTTCAGCAATCCACGGGCTCGCCGCGCACAGTGTCAGCAGACGGCGCAGCGCACCGGGGTTTTCGGTCAGCAGCACCAGATAGGCGGAACGCCGCGCCACCGCTTCAACCAGTGGCAGCACGCGCTCCAGCACCAGATCGGGATTGGCGTGTTCCACGGCCTGGGCCAGCAAGCGCGGTATAAAAGCATCGAGGCGTTCCCGCCCCAGGCGCTGCATGGCACGCAATTGCGGACTGCTGCGCAGACTGGCCAATGCTTTCAGCGCCTTGGCGGCATCGGCGAAACCGCCCTCTTCGAGCTGGCGGCACGCGGCTTCTTCGTCCTGGGCTTCTTCCCACAGCGGCAGCCATTCCCCGCCGACCACCACTTCGCTCTCGGTGCCCTGCTCTTCATCGGGATCGGCAATCACCTGACCAAAGTGCCAGGCCACCCGACCACGCCAGTACATCAGTTGTTCGTGGAATGCCGTCCAGTTGGCAAACCCGAGCATGAAGGCAATGCGCGCCTGATCCTGCGGGCCGTCCGGCAACATCTGGGTCTGGCGGTCGGCAATCGCCTGGATCGCGTGTTCGGTGTAACGCAGGAATTCATAACCTTGGCGCAGTTCGCTGACCACCGCTGGCGGCAGATAGCCCTGCCCTTCCAGGGTGCTCAGTACTTTTAATAGAGGACGCTGCTGCAGGCTCAGGTCGCGACCGCCATGAATCAGCTGGAAGGCCTGGGCGATAAACTCGACTTCACGGATGCCGCCGGAGCCAAGCTTGATGTTGTCGGCCATGCCCTTGCGCCGGACTTCCTGCTGAATCAACTGCTTCATGGTGCGCAGCGCTTCGATGGCCGAGAAGTCCAGGTAACGCCGGTAAACGAACGGCCGCAGCATCTCGAGCAACTGGGCGCCAGCCACTTGATCGCCAGCCACCACCCGCGCCTTGATCATCGCGTAGCGTTCCCAGTCGCGGCCCTGATCCTGGTAATACTGTTCCAGCGCATTGAAGCTCAGCACCAGAGCGCCGGACGAACCATAAGGCCGCAGGCGCATGTCGACGCGGAACACGAAACCGTCGACAGTCATCGGGTCCAGCGCCTTGATCAGACGCTGGCCGAGGCGAATGAAAAACTCCTGGTTATCCAGCGAACGTTTCACGCCGACGGTTTCGCCGCCCTCGGGGTAGGCAAAGATCAGATCGATGTCCGACGACAGGTTCAGCTCCACCGCGCCGAGCTTGCCCATGCCGAGGATGACCATCTGCTGCGGCTCGCCGCTGCGCCGCCCGGTGGGCACACCGAACTGCTGGCAATGCCGCGAGTACAACCACTGATAGGCCTGATCGATGCTGGCATCTGCCATGTCCGAGAGGTCGCGACAGGTCTGCACCAGATCGGCCTGGCGAGTCAGGTCGCGCCAGATGATCCGCACCTGGTGACGATTACGCTGGCGGCGCAGGGCACGGCCTAGCTGGTCGTCGGTTTCGGCGGCGCTCACCGCCGTGGCGATCTGTGCGCACAACTCGCCCGGCGCCAAGGCGCGGTCCAATTCGCCGGACTGCACCAGTTCCAGCAACATCAAAGGGTCACGCAGACTCTGTTCAATCACAAAGTCGCTGGCAGCGGCGACGCGGGCAAATTGCGCCCAGCGCTCAGGCGTCCAGGCAGACAAGCCATGGTCATCGGGAAGAACCCCGACCGTCGTACGAAACGACTGCTCGGCGCGGGTGACTAACGGCAGGAGCCCATCGGGCAGTTCGGCAAGCGAAGGGAGGCTCATGGTCTATCCTTGATCGGCGTGTGAAGGGCTGCATGTAGTGATTCGTGAAAACACGCTACGTGACTGACTGTCGAACAAAGGTTAGAAATAGCTGAAATTTCTTTATTTTTGGCAGCGGTCATCAAGCTTCCACCTTTTTCGATTGGCAAAAGACCAACCTTAACGATTATTCTCACAACGCAGCCGGAGGCCACAAGCCAATCATCTGTAGTTTTACTACTCGTCTATACATTCGAAAGGCTGAAATGCCCGAAGATTTGTAGTAAAACTACACGCCGCCGGAACAACCTATCGGCAATCCAAGAATTTATATCGTCTGCCCACAAGGCCAGTCGCAAACTCAGGCAACCGATTCTGGAAGCCTTTCCGCCCTGGAGCAAGCCATGCAAGACCTCGATCCCGTCGAAACCCAGGAATGGCTGGACGCCCTGGAATCGGTTCTCGACAAAGAAGGCGAAGACCGTGCTCACTATCTGATGACCCGTATGGGCGAACTCGCAACCCGTAGCGGTTCGCAATTGCCTTACGCCATCACCACGCCATACCGCAACACCATTCCCGTTACCCACGAAGCACGCATGCCTGGCGACCTGTTCATGGAACGCCGCATTCGCTCGCTGGTACGCTGGAACGCGATGGCCATGGTGATGCGCACGAACCTGAAAGATTCTGACCTGGGCGGTCACATCTCCAGCTTCGCCTCCAGCGCAACCCTGTACGACATCGGCTTCAACTATTTCTTCCAGGCCCCGACCGACGAACATGGCGGCGACCTGATCTACTTCCAGGGCCACACCTCGCCAGGCGTTTACGCCCGTGCGTTCATGGAAGGCCGCATCACCGAAGAACAAATGAACAACTTCCGCCAGGAAGTCGACGGTCAGGGCTTGTCGTCCTACCCGCACCCTTGGCTGATGCCTGACTTCTGGCAGTTCCCGACCGTATCCATGGGTCTGGGTCCGATCCAGGCGATCTACCAGGCACGCTTCATGAAGTACCTGGAACACCGTGGCTTCATCCAGCCAGGCAAACAGAAAGTCTGGTGCTTCCTGGGCGACGGCGAGTGCGACGAGCCGGAATCCCTGGGCGCGATCTCCCTGGCCGGCCGCGAAAAGCTGGACAACCTGATCTTCGTCATCAACTGCAACCTGCAGCGCCTCGACGGCCCGGTTCGCGGCAACGGCAAGATCATCCAGGAACTCGAAGGCGTGTTCCGCGGTGCTCAGTGGAACGTGACCAAAGTCATCTGGGGCCGCTTCTGGGACCCACTGCTGGCCAAGGACGTCGACGGCATCCTGCAACGCCGCATGGACGAAGTCATCGACGGCGAGTACCAGAACTACAAAGCCAAAGACGGCGCGTTCGTGCGTGAACACTTCTTCAACTCGCCAGAACTCAAGGCGATGGTTGCCGATCTGTCCGACGACGAGATCTGGAAGCTCAACCGTGGCGGTCACGACCCGTACAAGGTCTACGCGGCATACCACGAAGCGGTCAACCACAAGGAACAACCGACTGTCATCCTGGCCAAGACCATCAAAGGTTATGGCACCGGTGCTGGCGAAGCGAAAAACACTGCGCACAACACCAAGAAAGTCGATGTCGACAGCCTGAAGTTGTTCCGCGATCGTTTCGACATTCCGGTCAGGGACGAAGAGTTGGAGAACCTGCCATTCTTCAAACCGGAAGAAGGCAGCGCCGAAGCCCGTTACCTGGCCGAGCGCCGCACCGCACTGGGCGGTTTCGTGCCTCAGCGTCGCGCCAAGAGCTTCAACATCCCGACCCCTCCACTGGACACCCTCAAGGCGATCCTGGACGGCTCGGGCGACCGTGAAATTTCCACCACCATGGCCTTCGTGCGGATCCTCGCGCAACTGGTCAAGGACAAGGAAATCGGCCCGCGTATCGTACCGATCATCCCGGACGAAGCCCGTACCTTTGGTATGGAAGGCATGTTCCGTCAGTTGGGCATCTACTCCTCCGTCGGCCAGCTCTACGAGCCAGTCGATAAAGACCAGGTGATGTTCTACAAGGAAGACCAGAAGGGCCAGATCCTCGAGGAAGGCATCAACGAAGCGGGCGCCATGAGCTCCTTCATCGCTGCCGGTACTTCGTACTCCAGCCACAACCAGCCGATGCTGCCGTTCTACATCTTCTACTCGATGTTCGGCTTCCAGCGTATTGGCGACCTGGCCTGGGCCGCTGGCGACAGCCGTACCCGTGGCTTCCTGATCGGCGGCACCGCCGGCCGTACCACCCTGAACGGTGAAGGCCTGCAACACGAAGACGGTCACAGCCACCTGCTGGCTGCCACCATCCCGAACTGCCGCACCTACGATCCAACCTACGGCTACGAGCTGGCGGTGATCATTCAGGACGGCATGAAGAAGATGACCGAAGAGCAACAGGACGTCTTCTACTACATCACCGTAATGAACGAGTCCTACCAGCAGCCAGCCATGCCGGCCGGTGCCGAAGAAGGCATCAAGAAAGGCATGTACCTGCTCGAGGAAGACACCCGCGAAGCGGCGCACCACGTTCAGCTGATGGGCTCCGGCACCATCCTGCGTGAAGTCCGTGAAGCGGCGAAGATCCTGCGTGAAGAGTTCAACGTCGGCGCCGACGTATGGAGCGTTACCAGCTTCAACGAACTGCGTCGCGATGGCCTGGCCGTTGAACGCACTAACCGTCTGCACCCTGGCCAGAAGCCTAAGCTGAGCTACGTCGAAGAGTGCCTGAACGGTCGTAAAGGTCCGGTCATTGCCTCTACCGACTACATGAAGCTGTTCGCTGAACAAATTCGTCAGTGGGTCCCGTCCAAGGAATTCAAAGTCCTGGGCACCGATGGTTTCGGCCGCAGTGACAGCCGCAAGAAGCTGCGTCACTTCTTCGAAGTAGACCGTCATTTCGTGGTGTTGGCAGCCCTGGAAGCCTTGGCTGACCGTGGTGACATCGAACCTAAAGTGGTGGCTGAAGCCATCGCCAAGTTCGGCATCAACCCGGAAAAACGCAACCCACTGGACTGCTGAGGAGACACTCTGTGAGCGAACTCATTCGCGTACCTGACATCGGCAGCGGTGAAGGTGAAGTAATTGAACTGTTTGTGAAGGTCGGCGACCGTATCGAAGCCGATCAGAGCATCCTGACGCTGGAATCGGACAAGGCGAGCATGGAAGTGCCTGCGCCTAAGGCCGGCATTATCAAGAGCCTGAAAGTGAAGCTGGGCGATCGCCTGAAAGAAGGCGACGAACTGCTGGAACTGGAAGTCGAAGGTGCCGCTGCGCCAGCCCCTGCGGCTGCTGCGCCAGCTGCCAAAGCTGAAGCCAAACCGGCTGCCGCACCTGCGCCGGCGGCGCCTGCTGCCGCGCCGGCTGCTGCCAGCATCCAGCAAGTGCACGTGCCGGACATCGGTTCGTCGGGCAAGGCCCAGATCATCGAGATCCAGGTCAAGGTCGGCGACACCGTCGAGGCTGATCAGTCGCTGATCACCCTGGAATCCGACAAGGCCAGCATGGAAATCCCTTCGCCCGCCGCTGGCGTGGTCAAGGCCATCAGCGTCAAGCTCAACGACGAAGTCGGCACGGGCGATCTGATTCTGGATCTGGAAGTGGCGGGTGCTGCGGCCCCTGCTGCTGCCGCTCCTGCCCAGGCTGCTGCGCCTGCTGCCGCGGCTCCGGCGCCAGCCGCCGCGGCTCCGGCTGCACCGGTTGCCGACAGCGTTCAGGACATTCACGTCCCGGACATCGGTTCGGCGGGCAAGGCCAAGATCATCGAAGTACTGGTCAAGGCTGGCGACACTGTTGCCGCCGATCAGTCGCTGATCACCCTGGAATCCGACAAGGCCAGCATGGAAATCCCATCGCCTGCCGCTGGCGTGGTGGAAAGCATTTCCATCAAGCTGGATGACGAAGTCGGTACCGGCGACCTGATCCTGAAGCTGAAAGTCAAAGGCGCGGCACCTGCTGCAGCCCCGGCTCCGGCTCCGGCTGCCGCTGCCGCGCCGAGTGCTCCAGCGCCTGCCGCTGCCGCTCCGGCAGCCGCCGCTCCTGCTGCTGCCCCGGCTGCTGCTCCTGCCAAGCCTGGCGCGAAAGTTCACGCCGGCCCTGCCGTGCGTCAACTGGCTCGCGAGTTCGGCGTCGAGCTGAGCGCTGTCGGCGCCAGCGGTCCACACGGTCGCATCCTGAAGGAAGACGTTCAGGTTTACGTCAAGGCCATGATGCAGAAGGCCAAGGAAGCTCCGGCCGCTGCGGCTGGTGCAACCGGCGGCGCGGGCATCCCGCCGATTCCGGTTGTGGACTTCAGCCGCTTCGGCGAAATCGAAGAAGTGCCGATGACACGCCTGATGCAGGTCGGCGCTGCCAACCTGCACCGCAGCTGGCTGAACGTGCCGCACGTGACGCAATTCGACTCGGCGGATATCACCGAGCTGGAAGCGTTCCGTAACGCCCAGAAAGCCGTTGCAGAGAAGGCCGGCGTCAAGCTGACCATCCTGCCACTGCTGCTCAAGTCCTGCGCACACCTGCTCAAGGAACTGCCGGACTTCAACAGCTCGCTGGCTCCAAGCGGCAAAGCGATCATCCGCAAGAAATACGTGAACATCGGCTTCGCCGTCGACACCCCAGATGGCCTGCTGGTACCGGTCATCAAGAACGTCGACCAGAAGAGCCTTCTGCAACTGGCCGCCGAAGCTGCTTCCCTGGCTGAAAAAGCCCGGACCAAGAAGCTTTCGTCGGACGAAATGCAAGGCGCCTGCTTCACCATTTCCAGCCTCGGCCACATTGGCGGCACCGGCTTCACGCCGATCGTCAACGCGCCGGAAGTGGCGATCCTCGGTGTTTCCAAGGCAACCATCCAGCCAGTCTGGGATGGCAAAGCCTTCCAGCCGAAACTGATGCTGCCACTGTCGCTGTCCTACGATCACCGCGTGATCAACGGCGCCGCTGCTGCACGCTTCACCAAGCGTTTGAGCGACCTGCTGGCGGACATCCGCACCATCCTGCTGTAACACCGACTGGCCCTCCCCTGGCGGAGGGCCAATCGCGTTCCACGTTTTCCGAGCGCCACGCTCGTACCTCAACCCCGTCGATTTGGCGGGGCTTTTTTTGCCTGAAAAAAGCCCTCCGCGTTTCAGCATCCTATGTAGCAGCTGTCGAGCCCCAGCGAGGCTGCGTTCGGCTGCGTAGCAGTCGTGAATCCGGCTGACGCGGTGAGCCTGATGCACTGCAAGTTCTGGTTTGACGACTGCTACGCAGCCGAACGCAGCCTCGCTGGGGCTCGACAGCTGCTACGGGATTGCCCCTCTTCGTGCCTTATTCCTACATCTAAGGCTTACGCCACCTACAACCCCAGTCCACTTCTGCCCGATATTTTTCTCCAGCCAATAACTAGGCTTAGTTCGGAGACTTCTAATAGAAACCTCGATAACTTAATCTGCTTAGTTAGCATTACCTCGAATGGATTCGAACATGTTCAAACCAACTGTCGGCCCAATTATCGGCCACACCACAACTAACCATGCGCGTATTTTCTTGCGCGGTGAATTACAGAACGACGCCTTGGTATTTGCGGGCATCCGTTATCGACGCACAGGCGAGAAACTCTGGTCCAAAGGCGTATTCGCAAAACTGTCCGTCTTGCGCGACATGTCCGATGTCATTGCACTCAATGATCTGGCCACCGACACCGACTATGAATACCAGGCAGGCTGGTTCAGCCCCATGAACCCGGTGCATACCGTAGAGACGGTTCAGGAACTGCCGCTGCAATGGCCACGGGAGATTTACCGCTTTCGCACGCAGTCCAGCAAAACCAGCCAGCCACGGGCCTATATCGTCGGCTCGTGTCGTTACCTGCGAATGACCGCCGGCATTGCGTCGGCCCCACAGTTGGGCGACCGGATTTTTGCCTCGATCAACAGCCTGGCGGACAGCGCCGAACCGCCCATCAGCGCCATGCTGATGACTGGCGATCAGATTTACGTCGACGACTTGAACCTCGTGGCCCCCGACCGGGAATACAGGGACATTCTCAAAAAATACCGCACAGCCTTTTCCCAGCCTCATATTTCCAAGTTAATGTCGGGCATGCCGACTTACATGATCCTCGACGACCATGAAATAGAAGACAACTGGCCCGCCAACAAAAGTAACACCGATGATTACTTATACAAAAACGCCATTGCAGCATATGAGCTATATCAAGCCAGTCACAGCCCCACGTATGAACTGCTGACCAATGGGCAAGTAAGCAAAAGACTGGAACAGTATTGGTATCAGTTCTCCGAAGGCGATATCGAGTGGTTTATCACCGACAGTCGAACCCGACGCAATCTGTCGGCCAACGACCGGCGTATCCTTGACGAAGAACAGGAACAGGCGCTGCTCAAATGGCTGATCAATAGCCCGGCCCGGGTCAAATTCGTGGTCACCAGTGTCATGTTCTATCCCGACCGCAAACTTCACGGCGATGACACCTGGAAAGCCTTCCCGGAGCAACGCCTACGGCTGCTGGAGACGATTCGTACACGCGATATCAAGAACGTCTTGTTCATTTCCGGCGATGTCCACGGCTCCCTCACCAGTCGCCTGACCCACAGCGAGGACCCGGATTTTGAAATTCACACCATCGTGTCCTCACCGCTGTGCAACAGCAAACTGCTGCCGTACGCCAAGGCGTCGACCTTCATTCTCGATCAAGCCCTGGCCCGAACGCCCGAGGGAGATTATCGGCATGAACTGACCAGCGAGGTGATCAGCCAGGACAATTTTGCCCATCTGGTCGTCGAGGCCGAACAGGTTCGCGTCAATTATCACGATCGGGATGGCAAGCCATTGCAATCGATCAGCATCAAATTGCGTTGACCCTTGGAAAAGATCGCAGCCTTGCAGGAGCTGCCGAAGGCTGCGATCTCTTGATTCACAACATTACTTTTCGGCGCCTCGTTGAAGAATTCTCCACGTCTGCCGACATATTCTTATAGCACTTGGCCTTCATGTCTCTTGTCAGTCGGTGTCGCAATGATGCAACCTTGCCGCAGGCAACAGTAAAGAGGGCGAGAGCCCGGCGCGATCAGCATATTCGAAGCGAGTTTCCTTCAATGAAAAGCCAACCCGATGCCGCCAGCCGTATGGTGGCCGAGGTAGTGACGCAGTTGCCTGTGCCCTCGCGGCTCGGCATGCTGCGTTTCGAACGGCTGAATGAACCAAGCTGGGCGCTGCTGTTTCTCGATCCCAATTGCGAACGACAGTTCGGCCTGCCGGCGGTGGAGCTTTGTGCTCTGGTCGGCTCGCCCTACGCCAGCCTGATGGAGCCCGAAGCGCGCTATCAACTGCATGACACGATCCAGCAGCAACTCACCGAAAGCCCGCATTACCTGATCCGCTACACCTTGCACACTGCCGCCGGCGTTCTGAGCCTGCTGGAACTGGGCGAAGCCTACAAACAACACAATCGGCACCTGCTGCGCGGCTACTTGATGGTGGTGGACGGTCTGTTCGACGGCGAACCATTACTGCCGGCGCTGGATCTGGAAACCCAGAACTCACGCCTGCAAATCGCCCTGGAACTCAATCAACGTGCCCAGCAGGAACAACTGCAGCACCTGGACCGAGTGCGCGCCCAGCAAGACCTGATCCTGCTGCTGACCCGCCAGCGCTATAGCACCAACAATTCCCTGCAAGAAGCCGCCGAACTGATCACCCGCAGCGCCTGCGACATCTATGAAATCGACTGCGCCAGCCTGTGGAACCTCGATGGCTCGCTACTGACGCCGATCTCGGCCTATCACCGCACCACCCGGGGTCGCCAACTGCCGGAGCCGATCGACGCCAGTGGTTTTCCCGATTACCTCGAGGCCTTGCACACCGGCCGCGCCATCGACGCCCACAACGCCATGCGTGACCCTCGCACCCGGGAAATCGCTGAGCACCTGCGCCCGCGCGACGTCAACGCCATGCTCGACGCCAGCATCCGCGTCGATGGCCAGGTGGTCGGCGTGCTCTGCCTGGAACAGATCGGGGCGACCCGCGCCTGGCAGTCGGACGAAATCGCCTTTGCCGGCGAACTGGCGGATCAATTCGCCCAAGTCATCAATAACCACAACCGCCGCACCGCCACCAGCGCCCTGCACCTGTTCCAGCGTGCAGTGGAGCAAAGCGCCAACGCCTTTCTGCTGGTCAATTGCGACGGCGTGGTGGAGTACGTCAACCCAAGCTTCACCGCGATTACCCAGTACACCACCGAGGAAGTCCACGGCCAGCGGCTGTCGGAACTGCCGGCGCTGGAAAACCTCAGCGAACTGCTGTTCGACGCTCCGTCGGCGCTGGCCAAGAGCAACAGCTGGCAGGGCGAGTTCAAGAGCCGGCGTAAAAACCTCGAACCCTACTGGGGCCAGTTGTCGATTTCCAAGGTCTACGGCGACAACCGTGAGCTGACGCACTACATCGGCATCTACGAAGACATCACCCAGACCAAACTCGCCCAGCAACGCATCGAGCGCCTGGCCTATACCGACAACCTGACCAACCTCGGCAACCGTCCTGCGTTCATCCGCAACCTCGATGAACGCTTCGCCCGAGACAGCGATACACCCATCAGCCTGCTGCTGGTGGACATCGACAACTTCAAGCGGATCAACGACAGCCTCGGCCACCAGACCGGCGACAAACTGCTGATCAGCCTGGCCCGGCGCCTGCGCAACAGCCTGAGTTCGAGCGGCAGTCTGGCGCGCTTTGCCAGTAACGAATTCGCGGTGCTGCTGGACGACACTGACCTCTCGGCGGGCCAGCAGGTTGCCAACCAATTGCTGGCAACCCTCGACAAACCGATGTTCGTCGACAACCAGTTGATCAGCGTCACCGGCTCCGTGGGCCTGGCCTGCGCGCCGCTGCACGGTCGCGACCCGCAAACGCTGATGCGCAACGCCGGCCTGGCGCTGCACAAGGCCAAGGCCAACGGCAAACACCAGGTGCAAGTGTTCACCGAAGCGCTGAATGCCGAGGCCAGCTACAAACTGTTCGTCGAAAACAACCTGCGCCGCGCCCTGACCCAGAACGAACTGGACGTGTTCTACCAGCCCAAGCTGTGCCTGCGCAGCGGTCGCTTGCTGGGCATGGAAGCGCTGCTGCGCTGGAACCATCCGGAAAAGGGCATGATCCGCCCGGACCAATTCATCAGCGTGGCCGAAGAAACCGGGCTGATCATCCCGATCGGCAAATGGATCGCCCGGCAGGCCTGCCGCATGAGCAAAGACCTGACCGCCACTGGCCTGGGCAACCTGCAAGTGGCGATCAACCTGTCGCCCAAGCAGTTCTCCGACCCGGACCTGGTGGCGTCCATCGCCAACATCCTCAAGGAAGAAGCGCTGCCGGCGAACCTGCTGGAGTTGGAACTGACCGAAGGCCTGCTGCTGGAAGCCACCGAAGACACCCACTTGCAGCTCGATCAGCTCAAGCGTCTGGGCCTGACCCTCGCGATGGACGACTTCGGCACCGGTTACTCGTCGCTCAGTTACTTGAAAAAATTCCCGATCGACATCATCAAGATCGATCGAAGCTTCATCCACGAAATCCCGGACAACCAGGACGACATGGAAATCACTTCCGCCGTGATTGCCATGGCCCACAACCTGAAACTCAAGGTCGTGGCTGAAGGCATCGAGACTGCCGAGCAACTGGCCTTCCTGCGCCGCCACCGCTGCGACGTCGGCCAGGGCTACCTGTTCGACCGACCGATCCCGGGCTCCGAGCTGATCGAAAAGCTCAAACGCTACCCGCGCGGCCCAATCGCCTGACAGCGACGTAACACTCGGGCAAACTGGCAGTCTGTATTTACATCTCAACCTGACTGAGAGGACTGATCATGGTTCTGCGCTCGGAAATTCTGGTGAACAAAAACGTGCTCCCGACTAAAGAACAAGCTCTGCCTGGCCGCGAAACCCCGATCAAGGTTCCGGAGAAACACTTCGTCAACGGCAACCCGCTGCTAGGTCCGTTTCCGGGCAACGTAGAATTCGCAATCTTCGGCCTGGGTTGCTTCTGGGGCGCGGAACGCAAATTCTGGCAGCGCGAAGGCGTGTTCAGCACCTCGGTCGGTTATGCCGGCGGCTTCACGCCGAACCCGACCTACGAAGAAGTCTGCTCGGGCCTGACCGGGCACACCGAAGTGGTGCTCGTGGTGTATGAGCCGGAAAAAGTCAGCTATGAACAGCTGCTGAAAATGTTCTGGGAACTGCACAACCCGACCCAGGGCATGCGCCAGGGCAACGACATCGGCACCCAGTACCGCTCGGTGATCTACTGCACCAAACCGGAACAACTGGAAGCAGCGAAGAACAGCGCGAAAGTGTTCCAGGCGGAACTGACCAAGGCTGGCAAAGGCATCATTACCACTGAAATCGACGAAGCCCCGACGTTCTACTACGCCGAGGCGTATCACCAGCAGTACCTGGCCAAGAATCCTGAGGGGTATTGCGGGATTGGCGGTACTGGCGTGACCTGCCCGATCTAACACCCCACTGATCGTTCCCACGCTCTGCGTGGGAATGCCTAAATGGACGCTCTGCGTCCGCTTCGGCAGGGACGCGGAGCGTCCCGGGCTGCGTTCCCACGCGGAGCGTGGGAACGATCAACATGCAACTGATCAGCTCTCGGCGATCAACCAATCCATCTGCCAGCCACCCTGGGTCTGCCCCAACTTCTTGGACAGCCACGGCAGCAACTCACGCAATTCCTCTTCCAGTCCCCACGGCGGATTGGCAATCGCCAACCCCGAACCGTTCAGGCTGTTCGGCGTATCCAGCGGATGCACCAGCAACTCCACCCGCAACAACTTCGGCGCGCCCGTGCCGGCCAAGTCCTGATAGAAGCGCCGCAACGCCCGCTGATCCTTCACCGGATACCAGATCGCCGCCACCGTCTGGCGCATCCGGCCAATCGCCTCTTTCAGCGACGCCGCACAACGCTGCATCTCATCGAGTTGCTCAAATGGCGGATCGATCAACATCACCGCCCGCTTCTCCGGCACCGGCAGCAACGCACGCGGCACGTGCCAACCTTCGCCAAGGTGAACCTTCACCCGCCGATCACCCTTCATGTTGTCCTTGAGCAACACACCGTCTTCCGGGTGCTTCTCATTGAGCAACACGCGATCCTGCGGCCGGGTCAGGCGCCGCGCCAACTCCGGCGACCCCGGGTAATAGCGCAACTGGCCATCCGGGTTCATCTCGTGCAACACCTTCATGTAATCGGCGGTCAGCGCTGGCAAATCCGGCTGATCCCACAACCGCGCGATGCCTTCCAGGTACTCACCGGTACGACTGGCCTGATCGCCCTGCAGGTCATACAGACCGATGCCGGCGTGAGTGTCGAGATAGGCAAACGGCTGCTCCTTGCGCGACATCAAGGCGATGAGGCGGGTCAAAGTCAGGTGTTTGAACACATCGGCGTGATTGCCGGCATGGAAGGCGTGACGATAATTCATGATTGCTCCTGCGAAGGCCGGGAAGTTTACCCTGTACCGCGCAGAACGTCAGGGGTTCGCGGCTGAGCGGGCAAGTACAACCCCAATACCGCGCCAATGCATAAACCCTGTGGCGAGGGGGCTTGCCCCCGTTGGGCTGCAAAGCAGCCCCCAAAACCTACGCCACGGTTCAGCCAGACACACCGCAGAATTCGGTTTACGACTGCTGCGCAGCCGAACGGGAGCAAGCTCCCTCGCCACAAAAGCCACTCGACGTTATTCCGAAGGCCGAGCCCGCAACCGCCGCCCAACCACATCCAGCACATCACACCCGTCACGCAATGAAATGGCACAGAGCAAGGCAAAATCACTAAGAATGAAAGATTCGCACTCAACCGAGCCGCGCATGGACATGTTTTCCAGCACCTGAGTAACGGCGCGAATTCGATAGTTGGCAGCGTCGTATAAAACATCGAGCGGAGCGTGGGTATCGACGAACAGGGTGGGCATGTCGTTGCAATTGCCGGTGAGGGCCATGAAGCGGTTTTCGGGATGAGGGATTATTTTTTCGTAGGGTGGATCAGGGTGAAGACTTTTCATTTTTTATACTCGTGAGCAGTAAATATGAACTGCCAGCAGTCTTCCTACAGACTGGGGTGGCAGCCGTACGCGGGAGTAGGAAACCGAGTGCTCACGAACCTCAGCCACGCCGAAGCGTGTCCCGCGCACAGCCGCCGCGAACGATCTTACGGACACATATTAAGTGCCGCAATCAAACGACAGCGCTGATGCGCGGTGAGCAATCAGGGTTCCTACACCCTGCCACTGAACTTTTCAGTGACCACCAGAGACTATCGATGGAACACATTTCACACCAGTTCATGGAAACCGCTACGACTTGAAGGAAACTTCCGAAGACCTTGCCCAGAAATTTCGCGATCGTTACGAGACTTCTAAACAGCCGAATTAGTCTGTGGTGCTAGCAATCAACGCGCTAATAGTTCGACGCTTGGGATTCCAGATCGTTAGACACCACACCCCCCACCACTCCAAGCCTGCATCAAAATAATTGCTCCATGACTCGACACTTGCAATGGTGTCGTCATAACCATGCAGACCTGTGTTGAGCCGCTCGACCCAATTCACCACAGAGACATCATCTATTTCATTTAACCCAAGGAGTTCGCACCATTTGAGAAAAACCGACTGCGCCTCCGTCTTCCCATTTTTAAACCGAGCACGATACGGAGGATTTACAAAGCAGGCGTATAGCGCTAACCGCTCAAAAATATCGGTTCTATCAGTGGAAGTCAGACGCCTCACCTCATCCCGACTGAGTGGAGTAGCTATGGCATTTTCTAAATCCCAACTAATCAGCGGCTCCGGATAATCCTCATATTTTGGATCTTTGATGAGATTTTTGTGCCACTCCATCGCCTCTGCCATCAGCAACTCATGAAGCGCTATCAGCGCATGTCTATGCATGTTTTCATCAGCTTCAATCCCAGATTCCAGTGAAAGAACCACAAATTTGAATACGCATCCGGCGCTATCCATTTGCTTACGCAATGATGCAGTGTTTTCTTTTTCAACAACCTTCAGCAAAAGAACCAACCTCTAAAAAGGGAAAAACAACAAATTTATTTGACTACTTCAGCCTGATACCTCAACAAACAATCCAAAAGGACCTGCATAAACTTCCGCCGATCTTCAACCTCATCATCAAAATAGGTTGTTATTTTATCAAAGACAGAATCAAAGCTTTCACCGATGTCCAAATAGTAAATCAATGTATCGATATACCACTCGCGATCGCTGTTGCTATAGCTGATGAATTCCGGACGCATAAGCATGTCGAACAGCTCAGCGAGCTCAGCCTCATCATTAACATTTTTAGAAACTATGATCTCTTCTCTTTCATCGCTATCAATATTATCAATATCAAACAAAAAAAGCAGACCGCGCAAAATAGAAAGCTTAGGAAGGCGTTTCATCTTCAAAAATCCGCATAAGTTGTTATTGGAGCACCTGCATCATTCAATATGGCGACCGCAGAAAACATAAAGGGGACGGATCTATTTATTACTCTTGAGAATCCCAACACTTGGGACTCCAGACTGACAGGCACCACCTTTTCCATCACCAGCTGGCCCGATCTTCAAGACTCGCTAAAAGAAGATCTTCCTTCCAGGTCTCCTGAGCCAAAAAGTAGACATCTTGAAGAAATCCACGGGGATCTTCCAATGCATACCACTCGCCACGCGGCCAACTGCCTGCATCTTCTTCATCTATATCAAACAAACTCTGAAAATCATAAGACGCATCGCTTAGCTTTTCCGCTAGAAAATCCAGCAGCACGAGCTTATGTCGATAGGACAGATAACCTAGATTCAAGCTGTATCTTTTGATCAGCTCCGCTCTGTCAAAGCGATCATTAGGATTAAATACTTCCAGTTCCGCACCCCGAGTTTCCTCGCGATCATAAACATCAAAGACGCCAATAAACCACATCAAATCGGGTTGAAATTCTTCATTTAAAAATGGATCTCGCAACATCATTTTCTCTCCGAAGGAAAAGCAGTAAAAGGCCGCAGCACATTATCCTTATCGAACTTAACTTCAAACCAATTCAGATCTTCATTTAGTGTTGGGTTACGAGCGTCTTTCTTGTTCGGTTTATAACCACGCCCGGTCCCAGGAAGCTCCATCCTTACGATCGGATATTTATTGTGGTCCTTCCCTGTATGCGGGCTCAAACCTAACGCTTCCCTTGTCATAGCTTTATTCAATGCCCCCAAATGCATACGCCAGTTTCTGAATTGAGAGCTCAAGTTCCCTCTGGCGCCTTTCGGAACCTCACCGGTATGAGGATCGGCCCCATTAACTGCTCGTTGATTGAGCGCTTGGTCAGATATTTCTGAGCTGTGTTTTTTGACTGTGTGCATGTCATATTTTGCTTCCATTTCTTCAACACGCCGCTTCGCATTTGCCTCAGCCAACTCATCAATCCGCGCCCTCCGCTGATCACCCGTCAGCTTTGGCAGCGCCGGCTCACCCTCATCAACCCTAGCGCCAGTCGTATCATCCGGCGCCCCACACCCAGACTTATTCGGTGGCGGACAATTCCCGCTCAACCCCAACGGATCAACCCACCCCGTCGGGTTCGGCGTGTATTGATACTGGTTCAGCCCACCCGCCAACTTGATCGGATCCGGTGTCAGATACCGACCAACCTCCGGATCATAGTACCGATGCCGGTTGTAGTGCAGACCGCTCTCGACGTCGAAGTACTGCCCCTGGAAACGCAGTGGCTGGTCAAGCTGCTCGCCTCCACCGAGTGCGAGGTCCGTGACTTTGCCGTAGGCGTTGTACTTCGCCGACCAGACGATCTCACCACCAAAATCGGTCAGTTCCAGCGGTGTACCCAGGTGGTCGAGCTGGTAGTAGAAGGGACAAGCCTTACGCGGGCCTTTGCCGTCGAGCATGGCCAGCGGGCGGAAGCTGCCGGGTTCGTAGATGTAGCTGCGGTAGTGCTCTTGGCTGCTTTCAGCGACGAGGTGGTCGCCCTGCCAGAAGAACTCGGTGGTTTTGCCGTCGATGGTTTTGGCGATGCGGCGGCCGAAGGCGTCGTAGCGATAACTCGCACAGCTTCCATCCGGCAATGTGACACCGACCAACCGATGCTGGCAGTCGTAACGGTATTCGGTGACCAGTTTCTGCCCGGTGCCACGGCGTTCGCGGATCAGGTTGCCGAAGGCGTCGTAGTCGTAATGACGGTCGCCTTGCATCAGCAGGCGATTGCCTTTGACGGTCGCCGGACCAGGACGATCCTGCATCAGCAAGTTGCCGGCCGGATCGTGGGCGAAGCTTTCCGGTGGGTCGTCGCGGGTGTGGCGGACGCGGGTCAGGCGATTGAGCGGGTCGTACTGGTAACTGCGCTGGCCGTGGCGGGTGTCGGCGATGCTGTCGAGATTGCCGTTGAGGCTGTAGGCATAGTCGCGGCGGTACAGGCTTTTTTGCTGTTGGCTGACGGCGTGGGCCTTTAGCCGGCCCTGGTCGTCGTAGGCATATTCGCTGAGCAGCAGGCCTTGCTGGCGCTGTACTTCTCGACCCGACTTGTACGTGTGATCTGTAAGCCGTGCGCCGTTGAGGTCGATGGCCGTCAGCGCGCCACCCTTGGCGTGGTGGTAGTCGAGCTTGCTGCCATCCGGCAGGCGCAGGCGGTTAAGTTGGCCGCAGGCGTCGTAGGCATAACGCAGCGTGCCCCAGCCCTGATGCTCGGTGATCAGCCGGTCCTGCTGGTCGTATTCGAATTCCAGCGGATGGTCGTGGCCGTCGTCGACGCTGACCAATCGGCCGAGGCTGTCGTAGCGGTATTGGACCTGGATGCCGTCGGGCAAGGTTTTGACTAACAGCCGCCCTTCCGCATCCCGCTCGTACCCGGTGATCAGCTGCGAGCCGCCATCGCCGAATTCGGTTTTCTCCAGCAAATGGCCGTTGAGGTCGTAAACGTACGCCGTGCGCCGTCCATCGAATCCGGTTTCCTGTCGGATCAATCCGCCGGGCGTGTAGTCCAGCCGATACTTTTCGCCGGATTCATTCTCGATTTCCGTGAGCAACAGCTGCGCGTTGTCGTAGCGATACTTCAGCTGGGTGCCGTCGGCATTGATCCGGCGGCTGACCAGGTGCAGATCGTCGACGTATTCGTAGCGGGTGACGCGGCCCAGTTCGTCGCGTTCGGCGGTGATCTTGCCGTAGGCGTTGTAGCTGAAGGCGCGAGTGGCACCGGTCGGCAACGTCGTCTGGGTCAGTCGGCCAACGGCGTCCCATTGGTACTGAGTGAGCGCACCGTGTTCGTCCTGACGAGTCGTCTGCCGTCCCAGCGCATCGTAGGAAAACGTTCGCTGCCCACCGTCCGGCAGTGTTTCCTCAAGCAACTGGCCCAAGGCATTCCAGACAAAGACATGGCGACTGGTGTCCGGGTAGCGGACCGATAGCAGCCGGCCTTGTTCGTCGTAGTGGTAATGGGTGACCTGGCCATCGGGATCGGTGGCTTCGGTGACGTCGCCCTGAGCATTGCGCCGGTATTTCCACACCGCCTTACCGCGATAGCGCGCATGCAGGAAACCGTTGCGATACTCGTAGGACGTCGGTTCGTCTTGCGGTGGAATCAGCGCCACCAACCGTCCGACGTCGTCATAACGGTATTCGGTGACGGCCCCCAACGGATCCTGCTCGGCGACCAACCTGCCCTGCTCGTCGTAGGCCTTGAGGTGTTCGCCACCATCCAGCTCGACCTTACGCACCAGCCGCGCTCGATCATCGTGGACGTAAACCTCTTCACTGCCGTCGATGTTCCGGACCGTGACGCTGCCCTGGTCATCCCAGACATAGCGCGTGTCCATCTGCGCAAACGACGCCCAGTGCCGCACGCAGCGCGCCGCCTTGCCGGACCTTTCCCACTCCCAGAAGAAACTTGCGCCACCGGCCAGTTGCCGCTGCAAAATTACGTGCTGGTCGTCGTAGTCGTAACGCTCGCTTTCGCCGGCGGCGTTACTCGCTTCGATCAGTTGATCGCGTTCGTCGTAGTGGTAACTGACCAGCGTCTGCTCGGTGTGCCACGCCTCGGCGAGGGTCTGGGCCGGGCGGAAACACTGATAATCGACGGCGATCAGGTGGGCTCGGTCGTAACGCAACAGCAAGGCACGACCGGCACCGTTGTCGAGGCGCTGGATGCGTTCCTGACGGTCGCGGGTGATGCGCAGGCGGTTGTCGTAGGCGTCGCTGATCGCCGTCAGTCGACCGTGGTGAAAGTGGTAGAAACGGGCGTGGTCGCCGGCCTGGGCGAGGATCAGTTCCTCGGGGTCATCACCGAGATAAATCGCCGCCCGCGACAGGCTGTTGTGGATCGCCGGGCGTTCGCTGCTCGGCAGCGGGAACGTGGTGCGGCGGTTTTCATGGTCGATCCAGATGACCTGGTCGCCGTCGATTTCCAGTCGATGGGCGAGCGAATGGCTCCAGCCAAAGCCGAGGCCGCAGTCGATCTCGGCGGCGCTGGTGCGATAGAGTCGGGTGAAGTCGAACGGCAGGATGCCGTCCAGCGAACCGTCGGTGAGGGTCAGCAGTTCTTCGCCAGTGACCATCGACACCGGGCAGCCGTTTTTGCAGGTAGACGGCACGCACGTGGCGCTGTCGCCGTTGGGGTTTTTCGCCTGATCCGGGGAGTCGTCGTGGTGTTCGTCTTTTTTCAGCGTGGTGTTGCGTTTGGCATCCCAGCGCAGTTGCATCCGGCCTTTTTTCAGACCCACTGCAATGCCACGGGCGGCGACTTTTTTGTAGCGGTCGACGTAGTTGATGAAGTTATTGATGATCGTGAAAATCGCCTTCACGAGACGCACAACGGCACTGAGCAACTGCGCGGCTCGATCAGCCAAACGCATCGTCAGATAGGCGATGCCGGCGCCCGCCCCGGCGAATGTCAGGACGAGGCCAATCAGGATGTCGATCAGCAACTGCACCACCACCATCGACACCGCTTCGGCGGTTTTGCCGGCGATTTCGCTCGGTGGCAGCATGTCCAGCCACAGGCTGGCGCAACGCACCAGCAGGCACAGCGCTGCTTCGTCACTGACTAGCAACTGCGCTTTTTCCATGACATCCGGCGCGGTTTTGGCGAGCTTTTCCAGCTCTGCGGCGCTTTCGCCCAACCGCTCTCCAAACTTCGCCGGATCCTTGAGAATGTCCGACAGCAGGCCGATGCTGTCCCACACGCCCTCGATCGCTGCCCAACTGCCCGCTAGCATTCCATTGCCTACAGCCACCGAAGACGATTGCGACCACTTCGGCTTGAACGTCTGCCATTCCTCACGCAGCCAGCTGTCGAGCTCCTTCGTCAGGCCATCGTAGGAAGAGAAAAGATCTTCAACGTGCTGCGGTGTGACTTCGTTGTGAATGTGAATACGGTAGAACTTGCCGGGTGTACCGGTGAACTGTCCCTTACCGTGTTCATCGAGCGTGACCGGCGTCGATTCCCCGCCCTCAACCGCAATCACATCGACCTGAATGTTCCCCACGGGAATGTCATAAACCGATTCGAACTTGCTCTCGATTTCGAGCTTTCCGCCTTTCGGGCACTGCACGACGGTGGAGAGAAAGTCGTCGTCGCCACTGCTCACTACGGTGCTGGTATTGCCGAATCTGATGATCCGTTCCATGCCCATCAGCGACGGCAGATCCACCACATGGCTGGCCTTGTCGGCGGCCTGGTTGAACCAGTGCTTTAGTTGTTCACGGTAGAGGGACAGGGTGTCTGGAAAACTGTCGAGCTCCTGCTCGATGCGCACAATCTGATCCATCAGTTCAGCTCCGCCATCAGGTAATCCACCAACGCTTGTTTCGGTGCATGGGGCAGGTCCGGCGCCTCAAGAAAACTCGCGACCTTGTGCCGCAAAACACTTTCGGAAAACGCTGCGAACAGGTCTGGACGGTCCTCGCTCAACCACTTCAGCAGGTTGTTGATATGCGTTGTCGCGGACTCGGTGGCGAGGTGGTTGAGCAGCGATTCAGATACTTCCCACCAGGGGAAAACCCTGGCGCTCTTCAGCGCGCTGCCACCGATATCCAGCGGTTGGCCATTGATCAGGCAACGCCCGATCACCGGCATCAGTTGCGCAGCGTTAACCTCGGCAGATTGCAGAATCGGCAGCACATAGCGCCCATCCCAATAGCGGAAAAACACCGCGTTGCCGTTGGGCATCAGAACGTGTGTGAGGCTGCGCAAATGCTCGACCAACGCCTCTTGAGTGGCGCAAGACACCGCCAGCCAACCCCAATCGCGGGACTCAGTGACGGCGACCCAATCCAGAAACTCACTGTCAGCGGCGACGATTCCGACATAGGGCATCACCGCTTCCCACTCGGCGTAGGCAGTGCTGGCCCAGATCGGGCTTGGCGCTTGTGCGGTGATCGAGCGTTGCCAGGTTTTGAACGGTTCAGCGGCACTGGCGCTGCTGAAAATCGCGAACAGTTGCTCCGACGGTTGCAGTGGCTGGCGCTCCAGCCAGGCGCGAGGCGACAAAACATCAGGCAGCACAGACACCGCCCTTGCAGCGCTCACACTCTTCGCAGAACGGCGCGTCGCTTTGCAGGCTGAGAATCTGCGCGGCACTGAGCAGCGCCGCCGGGGCTGCTGCGAGTGTCAACGGCACATCTGGAAAGCTCGGCGCAGAGGCCATGGCCGCCATCGGACCACCACCGACCTGAATCGGTACGCTGCTGAAAATCCCGCCGGGGCCGATGTTGATCCACTGCCCGCCCGCCTGAATGGTCGCGCTGGCGCCGCCGTCGATGACCACTTGCTGGCCGGCGCTGACGTGGAATTGCTGACTGGCATTGAGGGCCTGATTGCTCACGCGAATGTGCCGGTCGCCGACCACCACCAGGTGATCGTCCAACCGTACTTCGGTCTGGCGCTGGCCGTGGGTGATGCGTTTTTCGTCAGCCTTCAGCTCATGGCGGGCAGTGCCGGTGACGACGATGCTGCGCTGGTTATCAACCTGCACCTGTTGATCGTTGAGGACGTGCTGAGTCCAGTTGCGCTGGGCGCGCAGGTAGATTTCCTCGGCGCCTTTGCGATCCTCGATGCGCAATTCGTTGTAACCGCCGCCACCGGGACTGCTTTGGCTGCGGAAAATGCTGCGGGTCTTGTCCGCCGGCAGATCGAGGGGCACAGGCGTCGCGGCGTTGGGCAGGCAGCCCATCACCAGCGGTTTGTCGGCATCGGCATCGATAAACCCCACCAACACTTCCATGCCGACGCGGGGAATCAGCACGCTGCCATAACGGTCATGGGCCCAGCCGGAAGCGACGCGCAGCCAGCAACTGGAGTGCTCGTTGAGCTGCCCGTCACGGTCCCAGGCAAGCTGAACCTTGACCCGGCCGTACTCGTCGCAATGGATTTCGCTGTCCGTCGGGCCGGTGATCACACCCGGTTGATAACCGAGCATCCGTGGCTTTTCCGGCCCCAGCGGCGGGCGAAAGGAAACGTCCCACGGCGTCGCCAGAAAGGTATTGCGATAGCCCTGGAAATCATCCGGGCTGTCGCTGGTGGCTGACTCCTCCAGTACCTGAGGTTGACGGCCACGGTGTTCAATTTCGGTGATCAACCACAGGTCATTCCACGCCTGACGCGGGTGTTCGGTCAGGTGTAGGAAATGCCCGCTGACCAAAGCGGTTTCATCGCCGCGACCTTCGGCCTGACGGTAATCCGCGCCGTGCCGCTCCAGCACTCGCTGAGTCAGATGCTTGCCATGTTCACGATCAGTGAACTGGCCGGGGAAGTGGTAGTCCTCCAGCACCGGTCGCTGCTCGCTGTCGAGGCGGCTCTCGAGTTGCAATCGCGGTTTCTGGAAGTCGTAGTCGCGACGGGTGACTGCGGTGGTGCGGGTTTCCAGCCGTACATTGAAACGCTTGATCGCCGGTGCATCCGCAGCCATCCCGCTGCCCGGCAGGTACAGCGTCGGCTCGGGCAGACGGGGAAAAACCGTCTGATCATCGCCAAACACCAACAGGTGCCCGTCGGGGTTGTGCTGGAAGTGGTAGTGAATACCGACCTCGGCACACAGGCGCTGGATGAACGCCAGATCGCTTTCAGCGTATTGCACGCAGTACTCGCGCTGGGGGTAATCGCTACCGAGCCGGAACTCGAAGGCGTCGCGCTGGATGCCGTGGTCCTTGAGGATTTGCGTGACGATCGTCGGCACACTTTTGCGCTGGAAGATCCGCTGATTGATACGCCGGTCAAGATACGCCAGACGCGGTACGAGACTGATCTGGTACCCCGTCAGACGATGCCCGGAATCGCTTTGGCCGACGCGAAAAACCTGACCATGAATACCGGAACCTTGCGCATCGAAACTCAGAAACGCCTGACGATGCAGCAGGCTTTCGAGCTCTATGTCGGGTCGCTCGCTGACCAGTTCCAGGTCAAAACGGTAGGGTTGGCTGATGGCTTCCTTGCCCGTGAACTCAAGCACCTTGAGCTCATTCTGGACGCCGTCGAGGGTCAACGTGAAACGCGGTTGATTGGCAGGCGCGAACATCCGATGTGTCTCTGCAGAATGAAGGCGGGCGATTCTGCATGAGCGACAAGGGGTGTTGATGGAGGGACAAGGAAATCAGATTTACCCTGCTTTTTTAGGGATTTTTCCTTCAAAAAACTGGATAAAGCACTACAGACATTCCTGTCAGAAGCACCACCGAACAAATGTGGGAGCGCAAAAAAAACGGCCCGCCTCCAAAAGGAAGCGGGCCGCTTTCATGTTCGGCAAAAGGTCAGAGCATTAGCTCATCCCCCTCACTGGTTCAGGCGGAAATCCTTTTCGGCCGCGGCGAAGCGCGAAAGCATGCCGCTGGTCGGTGCGCCCATTTTGCTGACGATGTAGATCGCCAGGCTGGCGAAGATGAAACCAGGGATGATTTCGTACAGGCCCAGCAGCTCGAAGTGTTTCCAGACGATCACAGTGATCGCGCCGACCAGGATGCCGGCCAGTGCGCCGTTACGGGTCATGTTTTTCCAGATCACGGAGATCAGGACAACTGGACCGAACGCAGCACCGAAACCTGCCCAGGCGTAGCTGACCAGACCCAGTACGCGGTTATTCGGGTTAGCCGCCAGAGCGATAGCGATCAGGGCTACCAGCAGCACCATGGCGCGGCCGACCCAGACCAATTCAACCTGGGAAGCGGTTTTACGCAGGAAGGTTTTGTAGAAGTCTTCGGTCAGGGCGCTCGAGCACACCAGCAGTTGGCAGCTCAGGGTACTCATCACCGCCGCCAGAATGGCCGACAGCAACACACCGGCAACCCACGGGTTGAACAGGATTTTCGCCAGTTCGATGAACACACGCTCGTGGTTTTCGCTCACCGGCATGGCCACGGCGGGGTTTGCCGAGAAGTAAGCAATGCCGAAGAAACCTACAGCGACGGTGCCGCCCAGGCACAGGATCATCCAGGTCATGGAGATGCGACGGGCGTTGGCGATCGACTTGACCGAATCCGCCGCCATGAAACGCGCCAGGATGTGCGGCTGGCCGAAGTAGCCCAGGCCCCAGCCCATCAGCGAAATCACGCCGATGAAGGTGGTGTTTTTCAGCATGTCGAAGTTGCTTGGGTCTTGCGCTTCGATGGCCAGGAACGTGGTGTCGATGCCGCCAGTGGCCAATAGCACGATGATCGGCGTCAGCAACAGGGCGAAGATCATCAACGTGGCTTGTACGGTGTCGGTCCAGCTCACTGCCAGGAAACCACCGACGAAGGTGTAGGCAATGGTCGCTGCGGCACCGGCCCACAGCGCTGTCTCGTAGGACATGCCGAAGGTGCTTTCGAACAGACGGGCGCCGGCCACGATGCCGGAAGCGCAGTAGATGGTGAAGAACACCAGGATCACGACCGCGGAGATGATCCGCAGCAGGCCGCTTTTATCTTCGAAACGGCTGGAGAAGTAGTCCGGCAGGGTCAGCGCATCGCCGTTGTGCTCGGTCTGCACGCGCAGACGACCGGCGACGAACAGCCAGTTCAGGTAAGCACCGATGATCAGACCGATGGCGATCCAGCTTTCGGAAAGACCGGACATGTAGATAGCGCCCGGCAGGCCCATCAACAACCAGCCGCTCATGTCGGAAGCGCCGGCAGAGAGTGCGGTCACGACGCTGCCCAGGCTACGGCCGCCCAGAATGTAGTCAGAAAGGTTGTTGGTGGAGCGATAGGCCATGAAGCCGATCAGCACCATTGCTGCGATGTAGATCACGAACGTGATCAGGGTTGGATTGCTTACGCTCATTGAGTTACGCCCTGGCATTGTTTTTATGTAGCGGCGGCTGGTGAACCGCTTGCAAACGACGACGTTTGACAGACGATTCGGGGGCCCGCGCATTTATGACTGATGTTTCCCCAGGAAAGCCATCAGCCGGTGCACCGATCTTTTTGACCCGGTTGCACCTTGGCCGCGAATGCTATTCAACAAAGCAAATAAGGTGCAACCAGTTTCGTGCGAATAAGTTGCACCTAGTCGGATATTCTCGAAATGAGTCGGTTTTTGCTCCTTTTTAGGGCGTTTTTCTGGTTGCGCTAGAAGCAAAAGCACCAAGCAGGCGCGGGATGGATGTACCAGAATTTATTTCCTGACGAGCTGCTTATTATTCCGACAAAAAAGGGTTGCACCCGGTTGCACCTCGACCAGAGCACGGCTAATCTTGCCGCCAGCTGATGCCACGCAGTCGTGGCAAACATGAGGATAAAAATATGGCTACCACCACCCTTGGGGTCAAACTTGACGACCCGACCCGCGAACGCCTCAAGGCCGCCGCGACCTCGATTGATCGCACGCCGCACTGGCTGATCAAGCAGGCAATTTTCAATTACCTGGAAAAACTCGAGGGTGGTGCAACCCTGTCCGAGCTGAATGGTTTGAACGGCAAGGAAGTTGACGAGGCCGGCGAGGTCCACGTCGATCACGCACACCAGTGCTTCCTGGAATTCGCCGAAAGCATCCTGCCGCAATCGGTACTGCGCGCTTCGATCACCGCCGCCTACCGTCGCCCGGAACCCGAAGTGGTGCCGATGCTGATCGAGCAGGCGCGCCTGCCGGCACCGATGGCCGAGGCCACCAACAAGCTCGCCGCCTCGATTGCCGAGAAACTGCGCAATCAGAAGAGCGCCGGCGGCCGTGCCGGGATTGTTCAGGGCCTGTTGCAGGAATTTTCCCTGTCGTCCCAGGAAGGCGTGGCGCTGATGTGCCTGGCCGAAGCGCTGCTGCGCATCCCGGACAAAGGCACCCGCGACGCACTGATCCGCGACAAGATCAGCACCGGCAACTGGCAGCCGCACCTGGGCAACAGCCCGTCGCTATTCGTCAACGCCGCCACCTGGGGCTTGCTGCTGACCGGCAAACTGGTCGCCACCCACAACGAAGCCGGCCTGACCTCGTCCCTGAGCCGCATCATCGGCAAGAGCGGCGAGCCGATGATCCGCAAGGGCGTCGACATGGCCATGCGCCTGATGGGCGAGCAGTTCGTCACCGGCGAAACCATCGCCGAAGCCCTGGCCAACGCCAGCAAGTTCGAAGCCAAAGGCTTCCGCTATTCCTACGACATGCTGGGTGAAGCCGCCCTCACCGAACATGACGCCCAGAAGTACCTGGCCTCGTACGAACAAGCCATCCATGCGATCGGCAAAGCCTCCCACGGTCGTGGGATTTATGAAGGCCCGGGCATTTCGATCAAGCTGTCCGCCCTGCACCCGCGTTACAGCCGCGCCCAGTACGAGCGCGTGATGGACGAGCTGTACCCGCGCCTGCTGTCGCTGACCCTGCTGGCCAAGCAATACGATATCGGCCTGAACATCGACGCCGAAGAAGCCGACCGCCTCGAGTTGTCGCTGGATCTGCTGGAGCGCCTGTGCTTCGAGCCGCAACTGACCGGCTGGAACGGTATCGGTTTCGTGATCCAGGCTTACCAAAAGCGCTGCCCTTACGTGATCGACTACGTGATCGACCTAGCTCGCCGCAGCCGTCATCGCCTGATGATTCGCCTGGTGAAAGGCGCGTACTGGGACAGCGAAATCAAACGCGCCCAAGTCGAAGGCCTGGAAGGCTATCCGGTCTACACCCGCAAGGTGTACACCGACGTTTCCTACATCGCCTGCGCGCGCAAACTGCTGTCGGTGCCGGAAGTCATCTACCCGCAATTCGCCACGCACAACGCCCACACCCTGTCGGCCATTTACCACATCGCTGGCCAGAACTATTACCCCGGTCAGTACGAGTTCCAGTGCCTGCATGGCATGGGTGAACCGCTGTACGAACAGGTTGTAGGCAAAGTGTCCGAAGGCAAGCTGAACCGTCCGTGCCGCGTGTACGCTCCGGTCGGCACCCACGAAACCCTGCTGGCGTATCTGGTGCGTCGTCTGCTGGAAAACGGCGCGAACACCTCATTCGTTAACCGCATTGCCGACCAGTCGATCTCGATTCAGGAACTGGTGGCCGATCCGGTGGCCAGCATCGAGCAGATGGCGACGCTGGAAGGCGGCTTCGGTCTGCCGCACCCGCGCATCCCGCTGCCACGTGACCTGTACGGTGCCGAGCGCGCCAACTCCAGCGGCATCGACATGGCCAACGAACATCGTTTGGCATCCCTGTCGTGCGCCCTGCTCGCCACCGCTCACAACAACTGGAAAGCCGCGCCGATGCTCGGTTGCGCCTCCAGCACTGAAAGCCCTGCGCCAGTCCTGAACCCGTCCGATCTGCGTGACGTGGTGGGCCATGTGCAGGAAGCCACCGTCGAAGACGTCGACAACGCGATCCAGTGCGCCTTGAATGCTGCGCCGATCTGGCAGGCCACGCCGCCGGCCGAACGCGCCGCGATTCTGGAACGTGCCGCCGATTTGATGGAAGGCGAGATCCAGCCGCTGATGGGCCTGTTGGCTCGCGAAGCCGGCAAGACGTTCGCCAACGCCATCGCCGAAGTGCGTGAAGCGGTGGACTTCCTGCGTTATTACGCGGTGCAGGCGCGCAACGATTTCACCAACGACGCCCACCGCCCGTTGGGCCCAGTGGTGTGCATCAGCCCGTGGAACTTCCCGCTGGCAATCTTCAGCGGCCAAGTGGCTGCTGCTTTGGCCGCCGGTAACCCGGTGCTGGCCAAGCCTGCCGAACAAACCCCGCTGGTCGCCGCTCAAGCCGTGCGCCTGCTGCTCGAAGCCGGGATTCCGGAAGGCGTGCTGCAACTGCTGCCGGGCCGTGGAGAAACCGTCGGTGCCCGCCTGGTCGGCGACGATCGGGTCAAAGGCGTGATGTTCACCGGCTCCACCGAAGTCGCGCGCCTGCTGCAACGCAACATCGCCGGTCGCCTGGATGCCCAGGGCCGTCCGATCCCACTGATCGCCGAAACCGGCGGCCAGAATGCGATGATCGTCGACTCCTCGGCACTGACCGAACAAGTCGTCATCGACGTGGTGTCGTCGGCGTTCGACAGCGCCGGTCAACGCTGCTCGGCGCTACGGGTGCTGTGCTTGCAGGAAGATTCCGCTGATCGTGTCATCGAAATGCTCAAGGGCGCCATGGCGGAATGCCGTCTCGGTAACCCGGAGCGTCTGTCCGTGGACATTGGCCCGGTGATCGACGCCGAAGCCAAGGCCGGCATCGAGAAGCACATCCAGGCCATGCGCGACAAAGGTCGCAACGTGTACCAGGTGGCGATCGCCAACAGTGAAGAAGTCAAACGCGGCACCTTCGTCATGCCGACCCTGATTGAGCTGGAAAGCTTCGACGAACTGCAACGGGAGATCTTCGGCCCGGTGCTGCACGTGGTGCGCTACAAGCGCAAAGACATCGACCAACTGATCGGCCAGATCAACGCATCCGGCTACGGCCTGACCCTCGGCGTGCACACTCGCATCGACGAGACCATCGCCAAGGTGATCGATAACGTCAACGCCGGTAACGTCTACGTCAACCGCAACATCGTCGGTGCCGTGGTCGGCGTGCAACCGTTCGGCGGCGAAGGCCTGTCGGGCACAGGTCCGAAAGCCGGTGGTCCGCTGTACCTGTACCGCTTGCTGTCGACACGTCCTACCAATGCGATCGAACAATCCTTCGCTCGCGGCGACGCCATCGCCGCACCGGACGTACGTTTGCGTGACGCCATGAGCAAACCGCTGACCGCGCTGCAAGCCTGGGCCGACAGCAACAAGCTCACGGACCTGAGCGCCCTGTGCGTGCAGTTCGCGGCGCAATCGCAAAGCGGGATCACCCGCGTGCTGGCCGGCCCGACCGGCGAGCGCAACAGCTACGCCATCCTCCCGCGCGAACACGTACTGTGCCTGGCGGACGTCGAAGGCGATCTGCTGACTCAACTGGCGGCGGTATTGGCCGTCGGCGGCTCGGCGGTGTGGCCGGACGCGGAACCGGGCAAGGCCTTGTTCACACGTCTGCCGAAAGAAGTGCAGGCACGGATCAAGCGGGTGGCCGACTGGACCAAGGACGAAGTGGTGGTTGATGCAGTTCTGCATCATGGCCATTCCGATCAGCTGCGCGCGGTGTGCCAGCAAGTGGCCAAGCGGGCGGGGGCGATTGTCGGGGTTCATGGTTTGTCCCAGGGTGAAACCAACATTGCGCTGGAGCGCCTGGTGATCGAACGGGCGTTGAGCGTAAACACCGCCGCGGCGGGTGGTAATGCCAGCTTGATGACTATCGGTTAAACCGTAATAAAGCCGGGCGCCTGCAACGGGCGCCCGGTTTTTTTTGAAGCAGGATCTTTTGCTTCTCCATCACCAAGATCAATCATCCTGTTCAGCCTCTATTCCCACGCCTAGACTCGGTCCATCCCAATTAAAGGTAGGCCGCCATGTCCGAGACGTTGCTCAGTTCCCGCAATCTGGCTTTCGAGCTGTACGAAGTCCTTGATGCCGAGGGCCTGACCCAACGTGAGCGTTTCGCCGAGCACAATCGCGAGACCTTTGATGCCGCCATCGGCACCGCCCGCAACATCGCCGAGAAGTTCTTCGCCCCGCACAACCGCAAGGGCGATGAGAACGAGCCGCGCTATGAGGACGGTCAGGCGATTCTGATTCCGGAAGTGAAACCGGCGGTGGATGCCTTCCTCGAAGCCGGTTTCCTCAACGCCGCGCGTAGTTTCGATGCCGGCGGCATGCAACTTCCTACGCTGCTGTCCCAGGCTTGCTTCGCGCACTTTCAATCGGCCAACGCGGCGTCGACCTCCTACCCGTTCCTGACCATGGGCGCGGCCAACCTGATTGAAAGCTTCGGCACCGATGAGCAGAAGCAGCGTTTTCTGCAGCCGATGATCGACGGTCGCTTCTTCGGCACCATGGCGCTGACCGAGCCCCACGCCGGCTCGTCACTGTCGGATATTCGTACCCGCGCCGAGCCGGCGTCCGACGGTACCTATCGACTCAAGGGCAACAAGATCTTCATCTCCGGCGGTGACCACCCGCTGTCGGAAAACATCGTGCACATGGTGTTGGCCAAGTTGCCGGACGCGCCGGCCGGGGTGAAGGGGATCTCGCTGTTTATCGTGCCCAAGTTTTTGGTCAACGATGACGGCAGTCTCGGCAAGCGCAACGATGTGCTGCTGGCCGGGCTGTTCCACAAGATGGGCTGGCGCGGCACCACCTCCACTGCGCTGAACTTCGGCGATAACGGCGAGTGTGTCGGTTATCTGGTGGGCAAGCCGCATCATGGCTTGAGCTACATGTTCCAGATGATGAACGAAGCGCGGATCGGCGTCGGCATGGGCGCGGTGATGCTGGGTTACGCCGGGTATCTGTATTCCCTCGAATACGCCCGCGAGCGTCCGCAAGGTCGGGTGCCGGACAGCAAGGATCCGACCACCGCACCGGTGGCAATCATTCAGCACGCCGACGTCAAACGCATGCTGCTGACCCAGAAAGCCTACGTCGAAGGCGCGTTCGACCTGGGGTTGTACGCCGCGCGGCTGTTCGACGACACCACGACGCTTGAAAGCGAAGCCGAGCGCAAGCAGGCCCACGAGCTATTGGATCTGCTGACGCCGATCGTCAAATCCTGGCCGTCGGAGTTTTGCCTGAAGGCCAACGAACTGGCGATCCAGATACTCGGCGGTCACGGCTACACCCGCGAGTATCCGGTGGAGCAGTATTACCGCGACAACCGCCTGAACCCGATCCATGAAGGCACCCACGGCATTCAGTCGCTGGACTTGCTGGGGCGCAAACTGGCGCAGAACGGTGGCGCGGGGCTCAAGCAACTGATCCGCCTGATCGCCGACACCGCTGAGCGGGCGCAGACGCATGAGTCGCTGACTCCATTGCGTGAGCCGCTGGAAAAACTGGTGGCTCGCCTGCAAACCGTGACCATCGGCCTGCTGACCGATCTGGCCCAGGGCAAGGTCAACAGCAGCCTGGCGAACTCGGCGCTGTACCTGAAAGTGTTCGGTCATACGGTGATCGGCTGGCGCTGGCTGGAACAGGCGATTCGTGCCGAGGAAGGGTTGGCCAAGGGTAATGCGGCGGATGTGAGCTTCTATAAAGGCAAGCTACAGGCGGCGCGGTATTTCCTGACGTGGGAAGTGCCGGGTTGCCACCATGAACTGGCGATTCTTGAGGCACGGGATGATGTGTGTCTGAGCATGCAGGATGAGTGGTTCTGACCCCCTCACACTGATCGTTCCCACGCTCCGCGTGGGCATGCCTCAGGGGACGCTCCGCGTTCCAATGGGACGCGGAGCGTCCCGGGCTGCATTCCCACGCGGAGCGTGGGAACGATCGGTTAGGTGAGTTTGAAACTGCCCATCTGCCGCGCCAGATCATCGGCCAACCGCTGCAACGTCTGACAGTCTTCACGACAAGCCCTGACCTCACCCGCCGTCGCCCGCGCCAAATCGGAAATCCCCTGCACGTTGCGGTTGATCTCTTCCGTCACCGCCGATTGCTCTTCCGTCGCCGTCGCCACCTGATGGTTCATGTCGCTGATGTGCTCGACCTGCCCGGTAATCGCCGTCAACGACGCCCCGGTGCGCTGGCTTGACTCAACCCCCGTGCCGGTCGCCGCTTGCCCGGCGTGCATAGAAGACACTGCATGCTCCGCGCCCTGCTTGAGGCTGCCGATCATCTGCTGAATTTCGTCGGTGGACGACTGCGTCCGTCGCGCCAGGGTCCGCACTTCATCGGCCACCACCGCAAAGCCGCGGCCCATGTCCCCGGCCCGCGCCGCTTCGATGGCGGCGTTGAGCGCGAGCAAATTGGTCTGCTCGGAAATCCCGCGAATCACCGCCAGCACTTGATCGATGGACGCCACCTGTTGGGCCAACTCACCCACCGCTCCGGCGGCGACGCCAATTTCGTCAGACATACTTTCTATATGCCGAATCGACCCACCCACCACTTCCCGCGCCTGCAGCGCTTCATCTCGCGCGGTTTGCGAAGCGACCGCCGCATTGCCGGCGTTCTGGGCGATTTCCTGCACGGTCAGCCCCATCTCATGAACGGCAGTGGCAACCATGTCGGTCATTTCCTGCTGACGTCCGGAACGCTCGGCGGTGTTGTCCACCACCCGCGCCACCTGGCCGACCGCCGCGCGTAAACGCTCACTGGTGGCCAGCACTTCGCCGATCATCTCGCGCTGACTTTCCAGGAACCGATTAAAGCCGCGAGCCAGGTCACCCAGCTCATCGGCGCGGCTGGAATCTAACCGGTGGGTCAAATCTCCACCACCGCTACCGATGGCAACCAACGCTGCTGTTACCTGACGAATCGGTCGCACCAATCCACGAGCCAGCAACACCACCAATAAAAGACAAACCAACGCCACCGCCAGACCAATGCCGCCGCTCATCCACATCGCCCGGCGAGCTTCGGCGTAGATCTGCGACTGCGGCACTTCGGCCACCAGGGTCCAGCCCAGATCACGCAGCGGCAGGCTCAAGGCCAGAAACTCTTCGCCATCGCGGGCAAAACTGCTGCTGCCAGACGCGGTGGAGGTCATCACCGCTTGCGCCGCCGAGGCGCCGATCTGTTCGACCAGCGTACGTTTGCCGCTGAACTGCGCCTCGGGATGAACCTGGATCAAACCGTCGGAGCGCACAAGATAGACCTTGCCGCGCTCCCCAAAGTTGAAGTTGTGGATCAGCTCCGACAGTTCTTTCATGCTCAGGCCCAGCCCGGCCACGCCCACGACTTTGCCGGCCTGCTCGACTTTGAGGTCGATGAACAGCGCCAACTCGCCGGTGGCAGTGTCATGGTCGATATTGAGGGTGCGCGATTGATTACTGTCGAGGAACGAATAGAACCAGGCGTCATTGGGATTGGAGCGGCCGAGTGTGCGGTCCAGGCCTTTTTCGGTGAAGTAATGGTTTGAAGCGACACCGATGATCAGCGCGGTAAAGGCTTTGTGCTCAGCGCGGATGCCTTCCAGGTAACTGACGAAAGCAGCGGTCTGGGCAGTGTTTTCGCCTCCGGCCAACCAGTCGCGCACCATGCTGTTACTGGCGATGTCCTTGGCGGCGGTGAGGGGTTGAACGAGGATGCGCTCGATGTCGTTGCGCATCGCTTCGATGCTCGACGGTAACGCCTGCTCGACCAGATAGCGCTGGGCGAGGCGGTTGACCACGAGGGTATAAATGCCAACCACGATCAGAATACTGACCAGCAGGGCGGTGCCCATGCTCAGGATCAACTGCCATTGAATACTGCGTCGCCAGAACTGCATGGAGCACCCCCAAAGAATAAGAGGCTGAAACACTGCAACAGCCATGCCGATTGTATACAACTAAATCGACAATTTATTCTTTGGTTGTGCGCAAAGCCGCTCAGGCCTGGTTGATCGTCTTGGCGATCACTTCAACCGTGGCGCTGACTTGCTCTTGGTAACGGTCGAGTTCCTGCTGGTGACGCTTTTGCATTTCGATCTGCTGCGAACACAGATTCATCGCCGCCAGCACCAGCAAGCGGTCACCGATCAGCGCCGGGTATTTCTTTTTGGTCTCGGCCAAAGCGGCCTTCAACATTAGAGCGGCGTCCAGCAGGGTCTGCTCTTCCCCGGCCGGCGCCTTGATTGAATAGTCTTCACCCAGAATCGAGACGACTTTTACCCCTGCGGCGCCGTAACTCATGCGCTGACAGGGCCGGCGCTGACGCGCTCAACCAAGGCCTGAATGCGTGCAACGGTGGCGCCTTGTTTCTCTTCCTGTTCCATCAGGCTCAATTGCAGGCTTTCGTTTTCATCCTTGACCTGGGCCAGCTCCGCACTCAGGGATTGATTGGTGCCCAGCAGCGCCTGGTTCTGTTGCACCAGGTCGCTGACCAGTTGTTCCAATTGGCTTAGGGTTGCTTCTAACATTTTGATTTCCGGGCATTTTCAAAGGGCGCGTACGATAAAGAAAAGTCACTGTGGAAGCCAGGGGTATGCAGGCGCAAGGCCTTGATTTTCCTGGCGGTCGACCTTCCTCGCGAACTTTAAAGACTGCGATTGACGGCTCTGGTTCCTGCACTTCGTCGTCGCGGCCCTTCTGCGACAAATACGCGCAGCGACTCAAGACTTTAGTCGCATGACCGATAAGTCATCCATACAACAGTCTCAGCCTCGCACGGAGGCGCTTTTTTCGGTGAACACCATGTCCCTAAGAAATATGAATATCGCACCGCGGGCGTTCCTCGGTTTCACCCTGATTGGCGCCATGATGCTGATCCTGGGTGTGTTCGCCCTGAACCAGATGAGCAAGATTCGCGGCGCCGTCGAGGAGATCACCTCAAACAGCGTACCGAGCATTAAAAGCCTCGACGAATTCACTCAGTTGACCCTGCGCCTGCGTGTGCTGGCCTATCGTCTGCTCGTGAATCGTGAGCCGGACGTCCAACAGAAAACCATCGAGCTGCTGGAAACCCGAAACCAGCAGATCCGAGCGGCTCAGGCCGGCTACGAAAAACTGATCGCCAGCCCGCAGGAGCGTGCAGCCTATGATCAATATGTGCAGTTGCTGGGGCAGTACCGCCAGATCGAAGACCGGATGAAAAGTCTGTCGCGCAGCAATCAGATCGACGAACAGCGCACACTGGTCAATACCGATTTGCTGAACAACTCTGAAGCCATGAACACCGTGCTCAACCGCTTGCTGGAGATCAACACCCAGCAGACCATCGACACCAACCAGCAAGCCGCCGACCAGTACTCCTCGGCGTTCAACCTGGTGGTGACCCTGCTGGTCATCGCCACTGGCCTGACCCTGCTGTTCGCCTGGCTGCTGACCAACAGCATCACCAAGCCGATCGCCAACGCCCTGAGCGCCGCCGAAGAAATCGCCGAAGGCAACCTGACGCGCCCGATCACGGTCGACGGTGCAGACGAAGCCGGTCGCCTATTGGCCGCCATGGAGAAGATGCAGGACAAACTGCGCGACACCCTGCAACGGATTTCCGGTTCGGCCACGCAACTGGCATCCGCCGCGGAAGAACTGAACAGTGTCACCGACGAAAGCGCCCGCGGCCTGACCCAGCAGAACAACGAAATCGAACAGGCCGCCACCGCCGTCAACGAAATGACCAGCGCCGTGGAAGAAGTCGCGCGCAATGCCGTGAGCACTTCCGAAGCCTCGAAAAACGCCACCACTTCGGCGGGCGACGG
Source organism: Pseudomonas sp. FP1740 (assembly GCF_030687165.1). Lineage (NCBI taxonomy): Bacteria > Pseudomonadati > Pseudomonadota > Gammaproteobacteria > Pseudomonadales > Pseudomonadaceae > Pseudomonas > Pseudomonas sp. FP1740. The sequence goes on along the minus strand of NZ_CP117461.1, from coordinate 474,373 downwards.
TCGTGACCTGGTACAGGAGACCGTCAGCGCCATCGAACGCATGAGCGCCGATGTGCAGAGCACCGCCACCCTGATCGGCGATCTGGCCAACGAGTCGCGAGACATCGGCAAAGTGCTGGACGTGATTCGCGGCCTGGCCGACCAGACCAACCTGCTGGCGCTGAACGCAGCCATCGAAGCGGCCCGTGCCGGTGAAGCCGGTCGTGGTTTTGCGGTGGTTGCCGATGAAGTGCGGGCCCTGGCCCATCGCACCCAGCAGTCGACCAGCGAAATCGAACGCATGATCGGCAGCATCCAGAGCGGCACCGAACACGCCGTGGATTCGATGCGCAACAGCACCGAGCGCGCCGAGTCGACCTTGAACATTGCGCGCGGTGCCGGCCTGTCGCTGGACACCATCAACAGCGCCATCGTCGAAATCAACGAGCGCAACCTGGTGATCGCCAGCGCGGCCGAAGAGCAGGCGCAAGTGGCCCGTGAAGTGGACCGCAATCTGGTGAACATTCGTGATCTGTCGGTGCAATCGGCCACCGGCGCTAACCAGACGAGTGCGGCCAGCAACGAACTGTCGCGCCTGGCGCTGGACCTGAACAACATGGTTGGGCGGTTTAGCCTGTAACCTGCAACCGATCGTTCCCACGCTCGCGTGGGAATGCCTCAATGGACGCTCCGCGTCCGCAGTTGGGACGCAGAGCGTCCCGGGTTGCATTCCCACGCAGAGCGTGGGAACGATCATCGACGTGACTGACTTTTGATCTGCAAAAGCTTTTTGACAGCATCACATTTCAACAGGTTAGAATCGCTGGCACGCGGACTGCATGGTCAGTTTGCGCCCGCCTTTACGCTTCCGGAGTACTGCCTTTGAATGCGACGACCATCAACAGCCTGTTCTTGATCGGCGCGTTGCTGGTAGGTGCGAGCATTCTGGTGAGCTCACTTTCATCGCGCCTCGGGATCCCGATTCTGGTGATCATCCTCGCGGTGGGCATGTCGGCCGGTGTCGACGGCGCCGGCATTATTTTCGATAACTACCCCACGGCTTATCTGGTCGGCAACCTCGCTCTGGCAGTGATCCTGCTCGACGGCGGCTTGCGCACCCGGGTGGCGAGTTTTCGCGTGGCGTTATGGCCGGCGCTGTCGCTGGCCACGGTCGGGGTGTTGATCACCACCGGGCTGACCGGGATGGCGGCGGCGTGGTTGTTCGACCTGAACCTGATTCAAGGCCTGCTGATCGGCGCCATCGTCGGTTCCACCGATGCCGCGGCCGTGTTCTCGCTGCTCGGTGGTAAAGGCTTGAACGAGCGGGTGACCGCGAGCCTGGAGATCGAATCCGGCAGCAACGACCCGATGGCAGTGTTTCTCACCGTCACCCTGATCGACATGCTCGCCAGCGGCCAGACCGGCCTGCACTGGAGCCTGCTCGGGCACTTGCTGCGTGAGTTCGGTATTGGCGGCGTCATCGGCCTCGGCGGCGGTTGGCTGATGCTGCAACTGGTCAACCGCATCCACCTGGCCACCGGCCTTTATCCAATTCTGGTGATTGCCGGCGGCCTGGTGGTGTTCGCCCTGACCAACGCCCTGCACGGCAGCGGCTTTTTGGCGGTGTACCTGTGCGGCCTGGTGATCGGCAACCGCCCGGTACGCAGCCGTCACGGCATTTTGCATATGCTCGACGGCATGGCCTGGCTGGCCCAGATCGGCATGTTCCTGGTGCTGGGGCTGCTGGTCACGCCCCATGACCTGCTGCCGATCGCTTTGCCGGCGCTGGGCCTGGCGCTGTGGATGATTCTGTTTGCCCGCCCGCTGTCGGTGCTGGCTGGCCTGCTGCCTTTCAAGGCGTTCCATGGACGCGAGAAGGCATTCATTTCCTGGGTTGGCCTGCGCGGTGCCGTACCGATCATTCTGGCGGTGTTCCCGCTGATGGCGGGCCTGCCCAACGCTCAGCTGTATTTCAATCTGGCGTTCTTTATCGTGCTGGTGTCGCTGTTGGTGCAGGGCACAAGCCTGCCGTGGGTCGCCAAGCTTTTGAAAGTGACCGTCCCGCCGGAGCCCCTGCCGATCTCCCGATCGGCGCTGGAAGTGCATGTCACCAGCGAGTGGGAACTGTTCGTGTATCGCCTCGGTGCCGAGAAATGGTGTATCGGTTCACCCCTTCGCGAGCTGAAAATGCCCGAAGGCACACGTATCGCAGCCCTGTTTCGTGGCCAGCAACTGCTCCATCCGTCGGGTAGTACGGTGCTCGAAGTCGATGATTTGCTCTGCGTGATCGGCCATGAACACAACCTTCCGGCCCTCGGAAAACTCTTCAGTCAGGCACCGCAACGGGGGCTGGATTTGCGCTTCTTCGGCGACTTCGTACTCGAAGGAGACGCCCAGCTGGGCGCGGTTGCTGCCCTGTACGGATTGAAAGTCGAGGGCATCGATCCGAACATGTCCCTGGGCCACTTCATTGCCCAGAAAGTGGGCGGCGCTCCAGTCGTCGGTGACCAGGTGGAGTGGAACAACACCCTCTGGACCGTCGCGGTCATGGAAGGGAACAAGATTGGGAAAGTGGGCGTCAGATTCCCCGAAGGAAGTCGCCCCGGCCCCGGCCTGTTCCTCTAAACTCCACACTTCGTCTCGTTTTCGATCGGTCTCTATGTCAACTCTGCGTACCTTTTTCATCATGGCCCTGCTGGGCTTGAGTCTTTCCATCAACACGCTGCAAGCCGCCGAGCCGCCGTCCAGCGAAGCCGTGCAAGCGAGCCTGGACAAGATCGCCGACCGCAAACTGCCGGAGGCCGATCAAAAAGCCCTGCAAGCGGTCCTGCAGAGCACGCTCACCCAGCTCAACAACCGGCGTGATTACGACCAGAAACTGATCGATCTCAAGCAGCAGTTGACCAACGCTCCAAGGCAGAACATCGAGAACCAGCGCGAGCTGGCCCGCCTCAAGGCCACCAAAGTGGTGCCGGTAGGGCAGCGCTATACCAAAGAGACAATTCAGCAGCTTGAGCAACTGCTGACCGAACGTTCCACTCAACAAAGCGACCTGCAGAAAGCCCTGGCCGAAGCGAACAGCCTGATCATTACCGCCCAGACCCGCCCCGAGCGCGCCCAGGCCGAGATTTCTGCCAGCCAGACGCGCATCCAGCAGATCAACAACATCCTCAAACTTGGCAAGGACAGCGGCAAGACCCTGACCGCCGAGCAACGCGATCAGCTCAACGCCGAGCTCGCGGCACTGAACGCCTTGATCCCGTTGCGTCGCCAGGAACTGGCCGGCAACAGCCTGTTGCAGGACTTGGGCAACAGCCAGCACGACTTGCTGTCGGAAAAATCCGATCGCCTGGATCAGGAGATCCAGGACCTGCAAACCCTGATCAACCAGAAACGCCTGGCCCAGTCGCAAGAGACCGTGACCCAACAGTCGATCGAAGCGCAGAAGGCCGGTGGCAGCAGCCTGCTGGCCACCGAAAGCGCGGCCAACCTGAAGCTCTCCGACTACCTGCTCAAAAGCACCGACCGCCTCAACGAAGTCACTCAACAGAACCTTCAGACCAAGCAGCAACTGGACAGCGTGACCCAGAGCGACTCGGCGCTGGACGAACAGATCAACGTGCTCAAGGGCAGCCTGCTGCTCTCCAAGATTCTCTACAAACAGAAACAGGCCCTGCCGCGTCTAAGGCTCGACCGCGATCTGGCCGACCAGATTGCCGACATTCGCCTGTATCAGTTCGAAGTCAGTCAGCAACGGGAACTGCTCAGCAACCCGATCACCTACGTCGATAACCTGCTGGCGACTCAACCACCCGAGCAAGTCACCCCGCAACTGCGCAAGAGCCTGCTGGACCTGGCCAACACCCGCGCGGACCTGCTGGAGCGCTTGAATCGCGAACTGAGCGCGGTGCTCAACGAATCCATCACGCTGCAACTCAATCAGAAACAACTGCTCAGCACCGCGCAAAGTCTGCGGGCTACGCTGGACGAGCAGATGTTCTGGATTCCCAGCAACAAACCGCTGGATCTTGAGTGGATGCACAGCGTGCCGGAACGTCTGCAACGTCAGGTCACTACCCTGCCGTGGGCTTCGAGCCTGAGCGAATTGACTGATGGCCTGACGCAACGGCCGCTGCTGTTCCTGCCACTGGCCCTGCTGATCGGCGCGCTGCTGTGGCGCCGCAAAAATCTCTATGCCCGCCTGAACAAAGTTCACCAGGACATCGGCCATTTCAAACGCGACAGTCAGTGGCACACCCCGCAAGCGATTCTGATCAACATCCTGCTGGCGATGCCGGTTTCCCTGGGCCTGGCCTTGTGCGGCCTGGCGTTGCAAATCGACGCCCGCGGGCAGAACGCCAATATGGGCGCGGCGCTGTTGCAGATGGCCCAGGCCTGGCTGGTGTTCTACACCGCCTACCGCATCCTCGCGCCCGGTGGCGTGGCCGAACTGCATTTCCGTTGGGAAAAGCCCCAGGTCGAATTCCTTCAAGGCTGGATTCGTCGGCTCGGGCTGGTGGTGATGGCCCTGGTGACTGTAGTGGCGGTCGCCGAGCTGCAACCGGCGGCGCTGGCCGATGACGTGCTTGGCATGCCGGTGGTGCTGACCTGCTACGCCTTGATGGCCTGGCTGCTCAGCCGCCTGCTGGTCAGCAGCCCAACCCATGAAAACGCTTCGCTGTTCCGCAAGGCCGTGGGAGTCATGTTCACCGTTCTGCCGATCGCGCTGTTCGTCGCCGTGTGCTTCGGCTACTACTACACCGCGCTGAAACTCAGCGACCGCTTGATCAACACCCTGTACCTGCTGATGTTCTGGCTGGTGATCGAAGCCACCTTCGTGCGCGGCCTCAGCGTTGCGGCACGGCGCCTGGCCTATCAGCGCGCCCTGGCCAAACGCCAGGCCGCGAAAGAGGCCGGCGACGGTGAAGCGGTGATCGAAGAACCGACCCTGGACATCGAAAAGGTCAACGAACAGTCCCTGCGACTGATCCGCCTGGCCCTGCTCGGCGGTTTCATCGCGGCGCTGTACTGGGTCTGGTCGGACCTGATCTCGGTGTTCTCGTACCTGGACAACATCACCCTCTACGAATACACCAGCGGCACCGGCGCCAACATGAGCATGGTGCCGATCAGCATCGGCGACATGCTTGGCGCGCTGATCATCATCGGCATCACCTTCGCGCTGGCGCGCAACTTGCCGGGTCTGCTGGAAGTGTTTGTGCTGTCCAAGCTCAACCTGGCCCAGGGCAGTTCCTACGCCACGACCACGTTGCTGTCCTATGTGATCGCCGGTGTCGGTTTCGTCTCGACCCTGTCCACGCTCGGCGTGAGCTGGGACAAGTTGCAATGGCTGGTGGCAGCGCTGTCGGTGGGTCTCGGTTTCGGGATGCAGGAAATCTTCGCCAACTTCATCTCCGGCATCATGATCCTGTTCGAACGCCCGGTGCGGATCGGCGATACCATCACCATCGGCAACCTGTCGGGCACGGTGAGCAAGATCCGCATCCGTGCCACGACCATCACCGACTTCGACCGCAAGGACATCATCGTCCCGAACAAGACGTTCATCACCGGGCAACTGATCAACTGGTCGCTGACCGACACCATCACCCGGGTGACCCTCAAGCTCGGCGTCGACTACGGCTCGGATCTGGACCTGGTGAAAGAACTGTTGCTCAAGGCCGCCCGCGATAACCCGCGTGTGCTGAAGGACCCGGAACCCCACGTGTACTTCCTGAACTTCGGCGAAAGCACCCTCGACCACGAGCTGCGCATGCACGTGCGCGACCTCGGCGACCGTAACCCGGTGCTCGATGAGGTCAACCGCTTCATCAATCGCGAGTTCAAGAAGCAGCACATCAACATCTCGTTCCGGCAGATGGAGGTCTATCTCAAGAACCTTCAGGGCCAGGAATACAAAATGGTCCCGGTTGAGCCGGAAACCAAAACCATTGTTCCGGCCCCCACCAGCAAACCGCGGCAAGAACCACCACCTGTCGAACTCGACTAAGCGCGCTATCCCTAGCAGAATGCTCGGACATTCTGCTGGAGATGGCCGTTGAAAGCCCTCGACGAACTGACCTTCGACAATCGCTTCGCCCGCCTGGGCGATGCGTTCTCAACCCACGTACTCCCTGAGCCCATTGCGGCTCCGCGACTGGTGGTCGCCAGCCTCGCCGCCATGGCGTTGCTGGATCTGGACCCGGCCGAGGCCGAGACACCAGTGTTCGCCGAGCTGTTCGGCGGCCACAAGCTGTGGGCCGAAGCCGAGCCGCGGGCGATGGTCTACTCCGGGCATCAATTCGGTTCCTATAACCCGCAGTTGGGCGACGGTCGCGGCCTGTTGCTGGGCGAGGTCTATAACGAAGCCGGCGAGCATTGGGACCTGCACCTCAAGGGTGCCGGTCAGACGCCTTACTCACGCATGGGCGATGGACGGGCAGTGCTGCGCTCCTCGATCCGCGAGTTCCTTGCCTCCGAAGCCCTGCATGCCCTGAACATTCCCACCACGCGCGCACTGTGCGTGATCGGCTCCGACACGCCAGTCTGGCGCGAGAAACAGGAACGTGCGGCCATGGTCCTGCGCCTGTCGCCAAGCCATGTGCGTTTCGGGCACTTCGAATTTTTCTACTACACCAAGCGCTCCGAGCAGCAGAAAGAACTCGGCGAGCACGTGCTGTCCATGCACTTCCCGCACTGCCTGGAGCAGCCGGAGCCGTACCTGGCGATGTTCCGCGAAATCGTCGAGCGTAATGCCGAACTGATCGCCAAATGGCAGGCCTATGGGTTCTGCCACGGCGTGATGAACACCGACAACATGTCGATCCTGGGCATCACTTTCGACTTCGGCCCGTTCGCCTTCCTCGACGACTTCGACGCCCACTTCATCTGCAATCACTCCGATGACCAAGGCCGCTACTCCTTCAGCAACCAGGTACCGATTGGCCAATGGAACCTCAGCGCCCTCGCCCAGGCCCTGACACCGTTCATCAGCGTCGAGGCCCTGCGCGAAACCCTCGGCCTGTACCTGCCACTGTTCCAGGCCCACTACCTGGACCTGATGCGCCGCCGCCTCGGCCTCACTACCGCCGAAGACGACGACCAGAAACTGCTGGAGCACCTGCTGCAACTGATGCAGAACAGCGGCGTCGATTACAGCTTGTTCTTCCGCCGCCTGGGCGATGACTCACCGGAACTGGCTGTCGCCCGGTTGCGCGATGACTTTGTCGACATCAAGGGCTTCGATGCGTGGGGCGAGCTTTACGCCGCCCGGGTTGCCCGTGAAGGCGTGATTGATCAGGAGCAGCGCCGCAAACGAATGCATGCGGTCAATCCGCTGTACATCCTGCGCAATTATCTGGCGCAAAAAGCCATCGATGCGGCGGAAAGCGGCGACTATTCAGAAGTTCGTCGTTTGCACGCGGTATTGAGCAATCCGTTCGAGGAGCAGCCTGGAATGGAGAGCTACGCCGAGCGGCCACCGGAATGGGGCAAGCATCTGGAGATCAGCTGTTCGTCGTGAGGCTTGTCAGATAAAGGTCTCTACGGACACACCAAAGCGCTCGGCCAACCAGCGAACCTGCCGCAGGTTGAGCTGGCGCTTGCCGCTTAAGATCTCCGAGACTACCGATTGCGTGCCCACACCGGGCAGCTCGCTCTGGCTCAGGCCGTGTTCGCGCATCATATAGCCAAGAACCTCTGCACCAGAGGCTTCGCGCATGGGGTGATGGTTGCGATCCCACTCCGCAATCCAGTCACCGATGATGTCCACCAAGCTCATCAACGGGTGCGACTCATCATCGCCGGTCATCTCAAGCAATTCATCGAGTGCCCGCGCCAACATGTCATAGTCGTCTTCGTTTTTCGGTTTTCGAAGCAATGGCGAGACGAACTCCCAATGCTCGGCAGCTTTTTTGATTAGAACACTCATACCCTTCCCTCCTTCCATTTACCTCGCTCATATTCGCTGTGATCCAGCACATGCTTGATATACAGCTTTTGAGACCGATACCTGACAAAAGCGATTAGCCGCAATTTGTTGCCACCGATATCGAACACATGAAACTCGCCGACTTTGTCGGTTGCGGGAAAAATAGACTTCATTGCAGCGAAGTCTCCCGGGTTACTCCCTTTGGCGAGTCGATACCACTGCTCCAATGCATTGGCTGCCCGCGGCCACTTTTCCTTGGCCTCACGAATTGGTTTTTCGGTGAACACATGCATGCAACATCCTTATCGCATTCTGCTATGGGGAGTTAATCACAGATCCAAAATATCGCAAGTTGCGATAATCTTCAGCAGACCAACGGTCTCGCTCAGTACGATTCAGCCTAGTTTCATCGCTATACGCTGCACGATTGAAAATATGAGCAAACGTCTCCACATAGGAGTGATCGGCTTCTTAACAGGACCTCCCTCATGACCGCCCCACTCCTCATCCCCTGCCCCCACTGCAACGGCCTGAACCGCATCCCCGCCGAGCGCCTCAACGATCATCCAAAGTGCGGCCGCTGCAAGGCCGAGATCTTGCTGAACAAGCCGTTCGAATTAAAGCAAGGCGATTACGCCAGTCAGATCAAGGGTGACCTGCCGTTGCTGGTGGATGTGTGGGCGGATTGGTGCGGGCCGTGCAAATCGTTTGCGCCGGTGTTCGAGCAGGCGGCGGGGCAATTGGCGGGCAAGTGTCGGCTGGCCAAGCTGGACAGCGAGGCGAATCAACAGTTGTCGGCGCAGCTGGGGATTCGCTCGATCCCGAGCCTGATTCTGTTCAAGAACGGCCGGGAAGTGGCTCGCCAAAGCGGGGCCTTTCCGTTACCGCAGTTGATGAGCTGGTTGCGCAGTCAGGGGATCTGAAGCCCCTTCAACAAGAGCGATTCAGGTATTTTCCAGCAGAGCGTGCAGGTCGACGAATTGCTGGGTCAGCTTGTGCCGCGGGTCGAGGTGGATCAGCGGCGTGTTGGCCTGATGGGATTCGCGCATGCGCACCGAACTCGCCAGGTACACCGGCAGTACCGGCAGCCCTTCGGCGATCAGTTCGTCGAGAATTTGCTGAGGCAGACTGGCGCGGGCCTGGAACTGGTTGACGACAATGCCTTCGACTTCCAGCCCTTCATTGTGGTCGTCCTTCAACTCTTCGATTTCCGCCAACAGACCATACAACGCCTGGCGCGAGAAGCTGTCGCAGTCGAAGGGGATCAGCACACGATCAGCGGCGATCAAGGCCGAGACGGCATAGAAATTCAGCGCTGGCGGGGTGTCGAGGTAGATCCGGTCGTAATCACCGTCCAGCTCCTCGAGCAATTTACGCAGCTTGTTGATCTTGTGTTTGGCCTCAAGCTTGGGCTGCAAGTCTGCCAGCTCGGCGGTGGCAGTGATGACGTGAAGGTTGTCGAACGGAGTTTCGTAGATGTCGACCTGACCTTTCTTCGAGAACGGCCCGGAGGACAGGGTCTGCTTGAAGAAGTCGGCGATACCCATCGGGATATCCTCACCGGTGAGCCCCGTCAGGTATTGAGTGGAGTTGGCCTGGGCATCGAGATCCACCAATAACGTGCGATAGCCTTCGCTGGCGCTGACCGCCGCCAGATTGCAGGCAATGCTTGATTTGCCCACGCCACCTTTCTGATTGAACACCACGCGCCGCATGTCTAAACCTCCGTGTATCAAAGAATGACCGAGTGTAGTAGTCCACATCGCTGCTTAGCTACCTCGCCAGCATCTAGACTACACAGTCATAGGCAAATCTCTGGCCGGAAAAGCTGCCAACTCGTCCATTGATAGCCGACAGTGCCGACAGACATGTCCGCCGCATTGTGGATAATGGCCAAACGACAGCTTTTCGCGAACCAGACGGTACATTTCGTTGCGCAAAATGTAACCAGCATTTGCTACACGCCCGCAGCACCGGGATAATGCGCGCCACTCGGCGTTAAGCGCCACGTCAGGTCAGCCGCGGTTCTTGCGACTCACCGCGTTAAAGGAAGCCCGCAGGGGCGGGATGAATGTCTGTGATCAACTTCAACATCGCCCAATGGCGCGCTTGGGCCCCTGGTCTTGAAAGCGTGGATGATTGGCAGGCCTGGAGCCGACAACCGGTCGTGCTCGAGCCCAGCGATGCCGCCCCGGATGTGTCGTTTCTGCCGGCCATGCAGCGCCGGCGACTCAGCCGTCTGGCGCGGATGGCGTTCAGTGTCGGCTGGCCCTTGGCTGATGGTCGTCCCAACCTGCCGTTGGTCTTTATTTCTCGCCACGGCGAAACCCCGCGCACCTTCGAGATTCTCAGCGATCTGGCGACCGACCAGCCATTGTCGCCCACCCAGTTCAGCCTGTCGGTGCACAACGCGGTCATCGGTCTGTGGTCGATCATGCGCGGCGAAACCAGCGAAATGACCGCCCTCGCCGCCGCCGGCGATGGCCTTGAACACGGCATGCTGGAGGCCGCGGCGCTGCTTGAGGAAGGCGCGCCCGCGGTACTGCTGATCGTCACCGAAGAACAACCGCCCGCCGCCTACTCGGCCTGGATCGATGATGTGCCTTTCCCTTATGCGGTCGGCCTGTTGATCACCCCCGGTAATCAGTGGCAACTGTCGCTGAACAGCGCCCCGCACACGTTGTCCAAAGCCCGCTGGCCCCATGCCCTGAATCTGTTGCGTACGCTGCTCGGCCAGCAAACAACCTGCCAACATGCCTGGAAAAATCGTGTATGGACCTGGCAACGCAACCCGTAACCGATAAAAACCGCGACGCCTACTACTGGCGCCTGCTGGCCACTGCCGCAAGCTTCACCCTGTTCGGGTTGAGCAGCCTGTGCCTGCGACTGGTGGTGTTCCCGCTGTTGAATTGCCTGCCGGGAGGCGCCCAGGTCCATCGTCAGCGCGCGCGACATACGGTCAGCCGGTGTTTCTGGTTTTTCATTCGGTTCATGGCGCGCAGCGGTGTGCTGACCTATGACATACAGGGGGCGGAAAAACTCGGGCGCCCAGGCCAAATGATCGTCGCCAACCACCCCTCGTTGATCGATGTGGTGTTTTTGATCGGCCTGGTGCGCCACGCCAACTGCGTGGTCAAGAAAAGCCTCTGGGAAAACCCGTTCACTCGCGGTCCGCTACGCTGTACCGAATACATCAGCAACGATGGCAGCATGGACATGCTCGACGCCGCTGCTGACGCGCTGAAAAGCGGTCAGACCCTGATCATCTTTCCCGAGGGCACCCGGACCCGACCCGGCCAACCGCCGGCCTTTCATCGGGGGGCGGCGGCAATCGCCCTGCGCGGTGCGAGAATCCTCACCCCGGTGATCATCAAGGTCAACCCGACCACATTGACCAAGGCCGAACCCTGGTATCGGATCCCCAAACGCCGCGTGCACTTCAGTTTCCGCGTCGGGGCCGATATAGATCCACAGGCCTTCGCTACGCAGGGGCCTGCGCCCCAGGCCTCGCGCAAGCTCAACGACTATTTGCACTCTTACTTTATCAAGGAGCTCGCCGAAGATGAGCGATCAGAACACCGTTAGCCTGATGCAGGAAATCAAAGAGCTGATCATCGAAGCCCTGGGCCTCGAAGACATCAGCGTCGACGACATCGGCGACAACCAGACGCTGTTCGGCGAAGGCCTGGGCCTGGACTCGGTAGACGCGCTGGAACTCGGCCTGGCGATCCAGAAAAAGTACGGCATCAAAATCGATGCCGACGCCAAGGACACCCGTAATCACTTCAGCAACGTGGCGAGCCTTGCGGCGTTCGTCACTGCAAAACAGGCAGCTTGAGACCGGACCATGCAAACTCGTGACGATATTTTCAACACCCTGCGCGATGCTCTGGTCGAACTCTTCGAGCTGGACCCCGAGCGCATCAGCCTGGAATCCAACCTGTACCAGGATCTGGAAATCGACAGCATCGATGCGGTCGACCTGATCGATCACATCAAACGCCAGACCGGCAAGAAAATCGCCGCCGAAGAATTCAAATCGGTGCGTACCGTCAGCGACGTGGTCGAGGCGGTCTACCGTCTGGTTCAGCCCGCCGCATGAGCCGACTGATCGGCCTTGGCCTGCTGCTCGCAGGCCTGCTGTACCCCTTTGCGGTGTATTTCGGCATGGAGCATTTTGCCCCGTGGCAGTTCGGTCTGCTGCTGGGCAGCCTGTGGCTGGCGCGAGCGCTGACCGGCGAACGGCGCCCCGGCAGCCTGTGGATGTCCACGGTCGCCATCGCGTTCTGCCTGCTGCTGGCAGCGTTCGACAGCCCGGTGCTGCTGCGCTGGTACCCAGTGCTGATCAGCGCGTTCATGCTGGTGCTGTTCGGTCTTAGCCTGAAATACGGCCCGCCGATGGTCGAACGCCTGGCCCGCCTGCGAGAACCGGAATTACCGCCCAGGGCCATTCGCTACACCCGCCAGGTGACCATTGCCTGGAGCGTGTTTTTTCTTTGCAACGGTTTGTGCGCCGCCGCCCTGACCCTTTGGGCGCCGCTGAGCTGGTGGATGTTGTACACCGGCCTGATCTCCTATGGATTGATCGGCCTGATGTTCGCCATTGAATGGCTGATACGACAACGGGTACGAGGCCACCCATGAATTGGATAAAACTTGAGCAACTGTTGCTCAAGGCTCAGTCGGAGCGTGCCGTGACGGCCGAACCCGCGTTGAATCACGCGCAATTGTGCGACCAGGCCCTGAGCCTGGCTGCCGGCCTGCAAGCTCAGGGTGTGCAGCGCATCGCCGTGCACCTTGAAGACGCCGCCGACCTGGCCATTGCCCTGCTCGGCGCCTGGCGTGCCGGGGTCAGCGTACTGCTGCCCGCCGACCTGCAAGCACAGACGCGCCAGCGCTGGTCGACCGAGGTCGATCTGTGGCTGACCGATCAGGCCGACGATACACACCTGAGCGATTATCGGCATCCGCCGCTGCCTGCCCACCCGCTGGACCTGGATCGTTGTCAGCTGAGCCTGTGCACCTCCGGCTCCAGTGGCGAACCCAAGCGCATCGACAAAACCCTGCGCCAACTGGCCAATGAAGTCGAAGCACTGGAACACTTGTGGGGCGCAGATCTGGGCGAAGCCTGCATCATCGGCAGCGTCGCCACCCAGCACATCTACGGCTTGCTGTTTCGGGTGCTGTGGCCGTTGTGCGCCGGGCGTTCGTTCGTGCGCAAGCAACTGGCTTTCCCGGAAGACTTGCAACGCGCCAGCCGTGAACACCCGGCCTTCGCCTGGGTCGCCAGCCCGGCATTGCTCAAGCGCATGGGCGACAACCTCGACTGGCCAGCGCTGAGCGCAGTGCGCCGAGTGTTCTCCTCCGGTGGCGCGTTACCCGCCGAAGCCTCGCAAAGCCTTTACGAACGCCTGCAACAATGGCCGACCGAGATCCTCGGCAGTTCGGAAACCGGCGGCATCGCCTGGCGTCAGGGTCAGGCTCTCTGGCAGCCCTTCGCCGGCGTGGAGCTGAGCCAGGACAGCGATGGCGCCCTGCTTATCGCATCGCCATACCTGCCGGCAGGTCATATCGAACACACCGCCGATGCCGCGCGCATCGCCGCCGACGGCCGTTTCGAGCTGTTGGGGCGGCTGGACCGGATCGTCAAACTGGAAGAAAAACGTATCTCGCTACCAATGCTCGAACACGCGCTGATGGCGCACGCCTGGGTCGCCGAAGCCCGCCTGGGAGTGGTTCAGGAAAACCGCGCCTCATTGGGGGCGCTGCTGGTGCTCAGCGAGCGAGGTATGCACGCGTTGCGCAATCAGGGACGACGCAGCCTCACGCAAGCGTTGCGTCAGCATCTGAGCCAGCACTGTGAAACGCTGGCCCTGCCACGACGCTGGCGCCTGTTGCGGCAGTTGCCGCTGAACGCGCAGGGCAAACTGCCCCAGGCTGAGGTTGAAGCCTTGCTGCTGGCGCCCCGCCCAAAGGCGCCGCAAGTGCTGGAGCAGGTCGAAGCCGATGGTGAGTGGAGCCTGCAACTGGCCGTCCCGCCGGACCTGGCGTATTTCAGCGGACACTTTCCCCGGGCCCCGGTATTGCCCGGCGTGGTGCAAGTGGAGTGGGCAATGAGCCTGGGCCAGCAATTGATGGACCTGCCGGCAAAGTTCGCCGGCATGGAAGTGCTGAAATTCCAGCAACTGGTGCGCCCTGGCGATGAAATCCAGTTGCACCTGCGCTTCGACCCGGCGCGCGGCAAATTGTATTTCGCCTATCGCAACGAAACCGCCACCTGCTCCAGCGGGCGGATTTTGCTGGAGGCTGCCAGCGATGCATAACCTGTGGCGAGGGAGCTTGCTCCCGCTGGGCTGCGAAGCGGTCCCAAAACCAGCTGGCGCAGACTTAATGGCGAGCGCTTCGCGCTCGAACGGGAGCAAGCTCCCTCGCTACAGTCAGTCTCTGCACAACCAGGGTTCTGTGGAGGTTTCAGATGCATAACCCCTGCGCCGTAATCCCGGTCTACAACCACGAAACCGCCATCACTGCCGTGGTCGATGCGCTGCTTGCCTGTGACCTGCCCTGCATTCTGGTGGACGATGCCAGCAGCGCCGTCTGCGCCAAGGTACTCGACCAACTGGCGCAGCGCGACAGGGTTTATCTGATCCGGCTCACCGTCAATCAAGGCAAGGGTGGCGCGGTGATGACCGGTCTGCGGGAGGCTTCGCGCCTGGGCTTCAGCCATGCCTTGCAGGTGGACGCCGACGGCCAGCACGACCTGCAAGACGTCAAAGTCTTCATCGAATACTCACGCAACCATCCCGAGGCGGTGATCTGTGGCTATCCGCAATACGACGCCAGCGTGCCGAAAGGTCGGTTGTACGCGCGCTACCTGACTCACGTCATGGTCTGGATCAACACCCTGTCGCTGCAGATTCGCGACTCGATGTGCGGCTTCCGTGTCTATCCATTACCGCCAACCCTGGCACTGATCGACTCGGCCAGGATCGGCAAGCGCATGGACTTCGACTCCGACATTCTGGTGCGCCTGGCCTGGCGCAATCTGCCGATGCAATGGCTGAAAACCAGGGTCCATTACCCGCTGGATGGCGTTTCACATTTCCGTCTGTTCTACGACAACGTACTGATTACGAGTATGCATACCCGGCTGTTCTTCGGCATGTTGCTGCGCGCGCCAGTGATCCTCTGGCGACGGTGGCGAACATGACCGACAAGGTAGACAAACAGCACTGGGCCGATCGCCAGGAACGCGGCAGTTTCTGGCTGATGAAGTTCACCGCATTCTGCGCAAAAGTCCTGGGCCGAAGGCTGCTGAGCCCGCTGCTCTACGGCATCGTGCTGTACTTTTTCCTGTTCGGACGCAGCGCCCGCCAAAGCGCCTGGCAATACCAGCAGCGGCTCGCCGACTGGAGCGGGCGCAGCGAATTGCGTCCGACTCATTGGCGGGTGTTCGGCCAGTTCATGGCCTTCGCCGATTCCATGCTCGACAAACTCGACGTGTGGAACGGCAAGCTGAGCATCGAGCAGATCGAAATCATCGACCCGGCGCTGCTGCGCAATAAACTGCGCGGCACACGCGGGCAGATGCTGGTGGGCACGCACCTGGGCAATCTCGAGGTTTGCCGGGCACTGGCCGAGATCGGCGAGAAAGTCACCATGAACGTGCTGGTGCACACCAAGCACGCCGAGCAGTTCAACCGCCTGCTGGGCGAAGCCGGGGCAACCAATCTGCGGCTGATCCAGGTCAGCGAGCTCGACCCGGTGATCATGTTGCAACTGCATGAGCGCCTGGAGCGCGGCGAGTGGCTGGCAATTGCCGGCGACCGTGTGCCGCTGCATGGCGGGCGCAGCGTGACGGTGGATTTCCTCGGTCACCAGGCAGCGTTCCCGCAAGGCCCGTGGCTGCTGGCCGGTTTGCTGAAATGCCCGGTCAATCTGCTGCTGTGCCTGAAGAAACCCACGGGCGACTATCGACTGACCCTCGAACCGTTCACCGAGGCGGTGGTGTGGAAACGCAGCGAGCGCGAACAGGTCATTCATCAGTGGGCTTCGCGCTACGCCGAACGGCTGGGTCACTATTGCCTCGAAGCGCCCCAACAATGGTTCAACTTTTACCCTTTCTGGAAGACCGATGACGACGCCAACGCTTGAGCCGGTAACCTTCGGCGAACTCCCTTTGTGCATCGAAGACGTGCTGGCCCTGGCCAACCGTCAGGTGCCGACGCAGTTGCAGGGCAACCCCGAGTTTCGCCAGCGCATTGCCAAGGGTCCGCAGTTCCTTGACTCCCTGCTGGACAAGGAAGGCGTGATCTATGGCGTGACCACCGGTTATGGCGATTCCTGTGTGGTGGCGGTGCCGCTGCACCACGTCGAAGCCCTGCCTCGTCATCTGTACACATTCCACGGCTGCGGCCTGGGCAAACTGCTCGACGCCCAGGCCACCCGTGCGGTGCTGGCGGCGCGTTTGCAGTCGCTGTGCCAGGGCGTGTCCGGGGTGCGCGTGGAGTTGCTGGAGCGCCTGCAAGCGTTCCTTGAACACGACATCCTGCCGCTGATTCCGGAAGAAGGTTCCGTGGGCGCCAGCGGTGATCTGACGCCGCTGTCCTACGTCGCCGCGACCTTGTCCGGCGAGCGCGAAGTAATGTTCCGCGGCGAACGCCGGCAAGCGGCTGATGTGCACAAGGAACTGGGTTGGCAACCGCTGGTATTGCGCCCCAAGGAAGCCTTGGCGCTGATGAACGGCACCGCCGTGATGACCGGCCTTGCGTGCCTGGCTTACGCCCGTGCCGACTACCTGCTGCAACTGGCCACGCGCATCACTGCGCTGAACGTGGTCGCTTTGCAGGGCAACCCGGAGCACTTCGACGAGCGCCTGTTCGCCGCCAAACCCCATCCCGGGCAGATGCAAGTTGCCGCGTGGTTGCGCAAGGATCTGGCAATCGACGCGCCGACCGCGCCGCTGCATCGCCTGCAAGACCGTTACTCCCTGCGTTGCGCGCCACACGTGCTCGGTGTACTGGCCGACAGTCTGAACTGGCTGCGCTCGTTCATCGAGATCGAACTCAACAGCGCCAACGACAACCCGATCATCGACGCCGAAGCCGAACGCGTACTGCACGGCGGGCACTTCTACGGCGGCCACATTGCGTTCGCCATGGACAGCCTGAAAAACCTGGTGGCCAACGTCGCCGACTTGCTCGACCGTCAACTCGCGCTGCTGGTGGACGAACGCTACAACCATGGCTTGCCAAGCAACCTGTCCGGCGCCACCGCCGACCGTGCGATGCTCAATCACGGCTTCAAGGCCGTGCAGATCGGCACCAGCGCCTGGACCGCCGAAGCCCTGAAAAACACCATGCCGGCCAGCGTCTTCTCGCGCTCCACCGAGTGCCACAACCAGGACAAAGTCAGCATGGGCACCATCGCCGCCCGCGACGCCATCCGCGTGCTGGAGCTGACCGAACAGGTTGCCGCCGCCACGCTGCTGGCCGCCAATCAAGGCGTGTGGCTGCGCGGCCAGGCTGAAGACGCGCGCCCACTGCCACCGGCCCTGGCCGCGATGCACGAAGAATTGGCCAAAGACTTCCCGCCGGTCATCGAAGACCGTGCCCTGGAAGGCGAATTGCGCCTGTGCCTGCAACGCATCGCCGAGCAACACTGGAGGCTGCATGCGTAGCAAGGGAGTGCTTCACACCGATACGGAAATCCTCGTCCCGTTCTTTGACGTCGACACCATGAACGTGGTCTGGCACGGCCATTACGTCAAATACCTGGAAGTCGCCCGCTGTGCGTTGCTGGACAGGATCGGCCACAACTACGACGCCATGGTTGCGTCGGGTTACGCCTGGCCTGTGATCGACTTGCAGTTGCGCTATGTACGCGGCGCCGTGTTCGGCCAGAAGCTGAATGTGCGCGCCAGCCTGGTGGAATGGGAGAACCGACTGAAGATCAATTACCTGATCAGTGATCTCGCAACCGGCGAACGTCTGACCCGCGCTGTTTCAGTGCAGGTTGCCGTCGACATGAGCAGCCGCGAAATGCAGTTGGCTTCGCCCAAGGTGTTTACCGACGCGGTTGAAAGGGTGCTGCCATGAATTTGCGATTCCTTTGTAGCAGCTGGCGAAGCCTGCGTTCGACTGCGCAGCAGTCGCCACCGGATATGTCTGAAGCACCGCGAGTTGAGGCTCTACGACGGCTTCGCCGCCGGACGCAGCCTCGCAGGCTCGGCAGCTGCTACGGGATTGGTGTGAGCTTGATATTGATGCTGGGCTTTTCTTCGTTGGCCCAGGCCTTCGATCTGCAGCAACTGAGCGATCAACTGGCCAAACCCGATGTGATCCACGGCAACTTCATCCAGGAAAAACACCTGCGCGCCCTGCCCCAGCCGCTGACCAGCAAGGGCACCTTCGTTCTGGCGAAGAATCACGGCTTGCTCTGGCTGCTGAAAACACCGCTGCAACAGGACTACCGCATCAGCGACAAGGGCATTGCCCGGCGGGATGCCAGCGGCTGGCAAATGCTGCCGAACAAGAGTGCCGGTGCCGAACAGAACCGTTTGTTCCTCGCCGTGCTGCAAGGCGACAGCAGTGGCCTGCAACGGGATTTCGAGCTGTCGTTGAGCGGCGATGCGCAGAACTGGAAACTGACCCTGACCCCGCGTTCGATGCTGCTCAAGCAGGTGTTCAATCAGATCAACATTGACGGCGGCGAACTGGTGCACAACATCGAGCTGCTCGAAACCCAGGGTGACCGAACCCTGTTGCGCATGCAGGACAGCACCAGCGCCCAACCTTTGAGCGATGCGGAGCAACATGACTTTGCCGAGTGAACGGATGCTGCCGCGGCTGTTCCTGGTCCTGCTGCTGGCGGTGCTCGCACTTGCCGGTTGGCAGTGGCGCGACGGCACTCCGCTATCGGCCAACCTGATGGAACTGGTGCCAGGCACCGCGCCGGACGCGCTGGAGCTGCGCGCCGAACAACGCATGCAAGAACCGCTGAACCGGGAAATGCTGGTGCTGGTCGGCCATAAAGACCGTCAGCAAGCCATCGCCATGGCGCAAAAACTCGGTGAGCAGTGGCAGGCCAGCGGCGTGTTCGAAAAGGTCCAGTGGAACCTGCAAGCCGACTTGCCAGCGCTGCGCACACAATTGCTGCAAGGCCGGCTGGCGATGCTGTCCGCGGCCGACCGCCAGCAACTCATCGAGCATCCCGACGCCTTTATCCAGCAACGGGTGCAAGCCCTGTTCGACCCCTTCACCGGGTTCAGCCTGGTGCCGAGCCAGGATGACTGGCTCGGCCTGACCGGGCGCATCCAGAACAGCCAGCCACAGCGCGGCTCGGTGCAGTTGGACATCGGCAGCGGCGTGCTGGTCGCCGATGCCGACGGCAAGAGCTGGGTGATGCTGCGGGCGCGAACCGTCGGCAACGCATTCGACATGAACCTGCCGCTGCAAGTGGCCGACCTGCTCCAGCACAGTCGCGAAGAAGCCGCCCAGGCGGATGTGCAACTGCTCGCCGCCAGCGGCCTGCTGTATGCCGCCAGCGGTCAACGGCAAGCCGCGCGCGAGATCACCTGGGTCGGCGGCGGCGCCACGATGGGGATTCTGTTGCTGCTGTTGCTGGCCTTCCGGCGTTGGCGGGTGGTGCTGGCGTTCGTCCCGGTGCTGGTGGGCATGCTGTTCGGCGCGGTGGCCTGCGTGGCGCTGTTCGGTCAGATGCATGTGATGACGCTGGTGCTGGGCTCAAGCCTGATCGGCGTAGCAGTGGATTACCCACTGCATTACCTGTCGAAAAGCTGGAGCCTGAAACCCTGGCACAGCTGGCCGGCGTTGCGCCTGACCCTGCCGGGGCTGACGCTGAGCCTGATCACCAGTTGCATCGGCTACCTGGCCCTGGCCTGGACGCCGTTCCCGGCCCTGACCCAGATTGCCGTGTTCTCCGCCGCCGGCCTGCTGGGCGCTTATCTGTCGGCGGTGTGCCTGCTGCCGGCGCTGCTCAAGGGCGCGCAACTGCGTCCGGCGCAATGGCCGATGCGCATTGCCGAGTCTTTGCTGGCGCTGCGCGAGTCGCTGCTCAAATACGTTCGCACGCCAGTGCTGCTGGCGCTGTTGATCGCCTTCTGTGTCGGCGGTCTGTTGCAACTGCAGACCAAAAACGACGTTCGCCAATGGGTTGGCACACCACAGCAGTTGACCGACGAAGCCCAGGCCATCGCACGCATCACTGGCTATCAACCCACCAGCCAATTCTTCCTGGTGCGCGCGGCCAATCAGCAGGAGTTGCTCGAACGCCAGACGGCACTGAGTGAGCGCCTGGATCAGTTAGTCAATCTGGAAAAACTCCAGGGCTACCTGTCGCTCAACCAGTTGGTCAGCCCGCCGAGCGAACAGCGCAAAGTGCGTGATGCACTGGGCAAGCTGCCGCAGCTCTGGCAACCGTTGCTCGACCTTGGCGTGCCTGCTGACGCCTTGCAAGCCGAGTTGGCGAAGTTGCAGGCACTGCCCGTCGAAGACATCGACACAGCGCTGGCCGGTCCATTGGCCGAACCTTATCGCACCCTGTGGCTGGGGCCCACCGATGACGGCGTGGCCGCGATGGTCAGCCTGCAAGGCTTGAACAATCCCGCGCTGTTGCGGATCCAGGCGCTGGACTTGCCGGGCGTGCAACTGGTCGACCGCCTCGGCGACCTGAACAAGGTATTCGCCGCGACTCAAATCAGCGCCGCGGAATTGAAACTCGCCTCCTGCGTGTTGATCGTGCTGGTGCTGATCCTGCCATTCGGTCTCGGTGGCGCACTGCGAATTGTCTCCCTGCCACTATTGGCGGCCCTGTGCAGCCTGGCAAGCCTCGGCTGGCTCGGGCAGCCGCTGACGCTGTTCAGCCTGTTCGGCCTGCTGCTGGTGACAGCCATCAGCGTCGACTACGCGATCCTCATGCGCGAGCAGATCGGCGGCGCCGCCGCGAGCCTGTTGGGCACCATGCTGGCAGCCGCAACCACATGGTTGTCCTTTGGCCTGCTGGCGGTGTCCAGCACACCGGCGGTGAGCAACTTCGGCCTGTCGGTGAGCCTCGGCCTGGCATACAGCTTCATTCTGGCGCCGTGGGCTGGACGCCAAGTCCACACCGCCCCGGTTGCGGAGCCAGCAGCGTGATGGTCGCGGCGTTCTGGGTCATGGCCCTGGTGTTGTTCGCCATGGCCACCCATGTCGGTAGACGTTTCGGTCTGATTCCGATCGTCAGCCAGTTGTTGCTGGCAACCTTCGGCCTGCCGCTGCTGATGTATTTCTGGATCGAACCGGGTTGGCAACTGAGCGGTGCCGACCTGATCTCGCCGGGTTGGCTGAAGAACCTCTACAGCCTGAGCTTTGCCTTGCTGCTGGGGCACATCCTCAGCGACGTGATCGACCTGCGACTGGATCGCCAGAGCCTGAAAATCGCCCTGCCGAGTTTCTGCATTCCGTTTGCCTGCGGGCTGGCGACAGCGGTCTGGCTACTGCCGCCACAGCCGTGGATCAGCTCGCTGGCGGTCGGTCTGTTGTTCGCCATCACAGCGATTCCGGTGTTGTACCTGTACCTGCGACACATCAACTACCCGCCCGCCGCCACCCGGCGCCTGGTGCAGACCGCGATCCTGATCGACCTGACCTGCTGGACCCTGTTCGCGTTCGCCCAAGGCAGCCTGCACCTGAGCAGCCTGTTGCTGCCGCTGGCCGGCGCCTGCCTGCCGTTGTTGCTGCGACTGCTCAGCTTACGCCAACCGTTGCTGTACAGCGGCTGCTTCTTTGCACTGCTGGTGGTTGCCGAACACTTCAAGCTCAATGCGCTGATTTTCGGCATCGGTTACCTGCTGTGCATGGCCGCGCTCAAGGTGCCGTTGGTGCTGCCATTGCCCACGGCGTGGATGAGTCGTTTGCAGACCTGGATCGCCATCCCGTTGATCCTCACGTTCGGCATCGTGCAGATCAACGTGCACAACGCCCTCGACAGTCTCGGTGGGGTGCAACTGGCCGCGCTTCTGTTGTTGCCGATCGCCAGTAAACTGTTGGGCAACTGGCTGGGTCTCGGCTGGGCCGGCGTCTCGTTTGAAGGTGCCAGCCGCTGGCGGGAAAGCCTTTTACTGAATATCCGCGGCTTGAGTGAGATCGTCTTTCTCAACCTGCTGCTGCAACAACGACTCATCAGCCCCGAGCTGTATTTCGCGCTGATGTTGATGGGCCTGATCGCAACCCTGCTGCCGGCACTCGCCGGCATGCACCGAATCCCTTTGAACATCGCCGCCCCGGCAAGGAGCACCCGTGCCAACAGTTGAAATGGAACGTCGTCAGGTGGTGGTGATCGGTGCCGGCCCCTCGGGCGCCATCGCCGCCGCGCTGCTCAAGCGCAAAGGCCATGATGTGCTGATGATCGAACGCCAGCATTTCCCACGGTTTTCCATCGGTGAAAGCCTGCTGTCCCACTGCCTGGATTTCGTCGAAGAAGCCGGCATGCTCGACGCGGTCAATGCGGCCGGGTTCCAGTTGAAGAACGGTGCGGCATTCGCCTGGGGCGATCAGTACAGCACCTTCGATTTCGGCGAGACGTTCAGCAACGGCAAGCCGACGACCTTCCAGGTCCAGCGCGCCGACTTTGACAAGCTGCTGGCCGACCAGGCTGAACTGCAGGGAGTCGACGTCCGTTACGGCGAAGCCATCGTCAGCGTTGATTTCAGCTTGGCGAAACCGCAGCTCGATGTGCTTCGCGAAGATGGCAGCCAATACCGCGTCGAGGCCGATTTCGTGCTCGATGCCAGCGGCTACGGTCGCGTGCTGCCGCGCTTGCTGGACCTTGAGGCACCATCGAACTTTCCGGTGCGCCAAGCGGTGTTCACCCACGTCGAAGACTGTATCGACAGCCCGGCTTTCGAGCGGAAAAAAATCCTCATCACCACCCATCCGACCCAGCGCGACATCTGGTTCTGGACCATCCCGTTCAGCAACGGTCGCTGCTCGGTGGGCGTCGTGGCAGCCGCCGAACACTTCGCAGGCCGCACCGAGAATCTGGACGACTGCCTGCGCGGCTTTATCGCTGAAACTCCAAGCCTGGCCGGGGTGCTGAACAATGCGGTGTGGGATACCCCCGCGCGGACCATCGGCGGTTATTCGGCCAACGTCAAAACCCTGCATGGCCCTGGCTTCGCCTTGTTGGGCAATGCCGCGGAATTTCTCGACCCGGTGTTCTCCTCCGGCGTGACCATCGCCATGCGCTCGGCGAGCATGGCCGCCGGCGTGCTGCATCGCCAACTGCAAGGTGAAAGCGTCGACTGGCAAACCGAGTTCGCCGAACCGCTCAAGCGCGGCGTCGACACCTTCCGTTGCTACGTCGAAGGCTGGTACGCAGGGACTTTTCAGGATGTGATTTTCTATCAGGGCGGTACAGAGGATATTCGCCGCATGATCAGCTCGATCCTCGCGGGTTACGCCTGGGATGAACGCAACCCGTTCGTCAGCGAAGCCAAACGTCGACTGCGGATGATCTCAGACCTGTGCGCCAGGGAAGCGACATGAGTTATTTGAGCGACAACTACGTCGAAGAAACCCGTTTCGGCTTCTGGTTCCTGCGCAGCCACACCTGGCAGCACCACGTATTGCGAGTGGCGATCAATGACTTGCGCAGCCTGTTCAGCACACCGTTGCCCAGCAATCCGGTCTTGCTGGACGCCGGGTGCGGCCAGGGCAAGTCGTTCCAGTACCTGCGCCAGACCTTCGCGCCCAAGCACCTGATCGGGCTGGATGCCGACCCTCACAGCCTGAACCTGAGCGGCGAAGAAGCGGCCCGCCAGGGCATGGATGTCGAGCTGATCGGCAGTGACTGCGCCAGCATCAACGTGCCGGACGCTAGCGTCGATCTGCTGTTCTGTCACCAGACCTTCCATCACCTGGTCGAACAGGATCAGGCCCTGGCCGAGTTTTACCGGGTGCTCAAGCCGGGCGGCTATTTGCTGTTCGCCGAGTCCACCGAGGCTTACATTGATACGTGGGTGATTCGCTGGCTGTTCCGCCACCCGATGCACGTGCAAAAGAGCGCCGCCGGCTACCTGGAGATGATTCGTCGGCAGGGTTTTGAATTCGGCCCGCAGAACGTGTCTTACCCTTACTTGTGGTGGAGTCGCGCCAAGGATTTCGGCCTGCTCGAACGCTTCGGCTTGCGCCAGCCAAAACCCTTTGGCCAACGGGAAGAAACCCTGGTCAATGTGGTCGCGCGCAAGCCCCTTGAAGAGAGTGTCTGATGATCCGTTTCCTGCTTCTGGGTTGTGTCCTGCTACTGAGCGCCTGTGCCAGCCAGACGCCGCTGCCCGAGCGAACCCCGAACCTGGCGTTGCCACTGCAACTACACATCGAACGGCAGATGGCCGAGCAGCGTCAGGACTGGCTCCTGGTGATCCAGCGTGAAGGCCCGGGCATTCGCTGGTCGATGATGGACCCGTTGGGGATTCCCGTGGCACGACAGAAACTGATCGATGGCCAATGGCACGCCGACGGGTTGCTGCCACCCAATCCGGAAGCCCGGGAGCTGTTCGCCGCCCTGTTGTTTGCATTGACTCCCGAAGGCGAGTTGCACGGCAACTATCCCGCCGCCCGGCAGCATGACGGGCAACGGTCATTGTCAGCGCGCTGGAACATCCGCTATTCACAACCAAGTCTTTCGCAACCACCGAGCTTTGAATTGAACGTGTCCCAAGGCCCGCACTATCGCGTCACCCCATTAGGCGAAAACACGCCATGACCGCTTACCTGAATGCCCTCGGGGTAATCTGCGCCCTCGGCCGCGACAAGCAGGAAGTCGCCCGCAACCTGTTTGCCGGCGATTGCTCGGGCATACGCAGCGAGGCCGGCTGGGTAGCGGAGCGCTCGTTGCCAGTGGCGGCGGTGCGCGGCGAGCTGGCGCCGATTCCGGCTGAACTGGCGCATCAAAGCAGTCGCAACAATCAATTGCTGCTGGAGGCCGCGCTGCAAATTCGCCAAGACATCGAGCAGGCGATCCAGACCTACGGCCGCGACCGTATCGGCGTCATTCTGGGCACCAGCACCTCAGGCATCGACGAGGCCAGCCGCGGCCTGGCCCATTACATCCGTGAGCATCACTTCCCTGCCGACTATGACTATCAGCAGCAAGAGCTTGGTGCACCGGCGACGTTTCTCGCCGACTGGCTGCAATTGAGCGGCCCGGCCTATGTGATTTCCACCGCCTGCACCTCCAGCGCCCGCGCGCTGATGAGTGCCCAACGACTGCTCGACCTGGGCATGTGCGACGCCGTGTTGTGCGGTGGTGTCGACAGCTTGTGCAAGCTGACCCTCAACGGTTTCTCGGCCCTGGAAGCGGTGTCCGAGCAGCGCTGCAACCCGTTTTCGGCGAACCGCAACGGCATCAATATCGGCGAAGCCGCGGTGCTGTTCCTGATGAGCAAAACCGCCGGCGGCGGCCAACCGATTGCTTTGCTCGGCAGTGGTGCCAGCTCCGATGCACACCATATTTCCGCGCCGGAACCCACCGGCCGTGGCGCCCGGCAAGCCATGCACAAAGCCTTGAGCCGCGCAGGCCTGCAACCCCAACAGATCAGCTATCTGAACCTGCACGGCACCGCCACCCAACACAATGACGCCATGGAAAGCCTGGCTGTGACGGCGCTGTTTCCACAAGGCGTGCCCTGCTCGTCGACCAAACCGATGACCGGCCATACCCTCGGCGCCGCTGGTGCCCTGGAAGCGGCGTTCTGCTGGTTGAGCCTGAGCGCGGATAACCACGAGCATGCCCTGCCGCCCCATGTCTGGGACGAGCAGCCCGACCCCGAGTTGCCGGCGTTGCATTGGGTGACCCCGACCGACCACCTGACGTCCATTGCACCCCGCTACCTGATGAGTAATTCCTTTGCCTTTGGTGGCAATAACGTCAGCCTGATTATCGGAGATGCCCCATGATTACCTGGCCGCTCGCCGAATTGCTGCCCCATGCCGGCGACATGATCCTCATCGATCAGATCCTGTCGTTCGACGACGAGCAGATCTATACCCGACTCACCGTCAAACCCGGCGGCCTGTTCAATCGCCCCGACGGCAGCCTGCCGGCCTGGGTCGGCATCGAGTTGATGGCCCAAAGCGTCGCCGCTTATGCCGGTTGCCATGCGCGCCAGAAAGGCAATGCGGTGGAACTCGGATTCCTGCTTGGCAGCCGCAAATTCGAATGCAACGTGGAACACTTCCCCGCCGGCACCGAACTGACCATCCACGGGATACGCTCGCTGGAAGACGACAACGGCATGGGCGTATTCGAATGCCACATCACCGCCCCCGGCATCCACGCGACCGCCCGGTTGAACGTGTTCCGCCCGCCTCAAGCCGCTCAATATCTACATGAATCCCAAGGAGTCGAGTGATGACTGAATCCGTACTGGTCACCGGCTCCAGCCGTGGTATTGGCCGCGCCATCGCATTGCGTCTGGCCCGGGCCGGGCATGACATCGTGCTGCACTGCCGCAGCGGCTTGGCGGACGCCGAAGCCGTCAAAGCCGAAGTGGAAGCCTTGGGCCGCAACGCGCGCATCCTGCAATTCGACGTCAGCAACCGCGCCAGCTGCAAAGCCATTCTTGAAGCCGATGTCGAAGCCCATGGCGCCTATTACGGCGTGGTGCTCAACGCTGGCCTGACCCGCGACGGTGCTTTTCCGGCCCTGAGCGAGGAGGATTGGGATGTGGTGATGCGCACCAACCTCGACGGTTTCTACAACGTGCTGCACCCGGTGATGATGCCGATGATCCGTCGTCGCGCCGCCGGGCGGATTGTCTGCATTACTTCGGTGTCCGGGCTGATCGGCAATCGCGGACAGGTCAATTACAGCGCCTCCAAGGCCGGTCTGATTGGCGCGGCCAAGGCGTTGGCGATTGAGCTGGGCAAGCGCAAAATCACGGTTAACTGTGTCGCACCCGGCCTGATCGACACGGCGATGCTCGATGAAAACGTGCCGGTGGAAGAACTGATGAAAATGATCCCCGCACAACGCATGGGCACCCCGGAAGAGGTGGCCAGTGCAGTGAATTTCCTGATGTCGGCGGAAGCTTCGTACATCACCCGGCAGGTTCTGGCCGTCAACGGAGGCCTGTGCTGATGAAGCGCGTCGTCGTCACCGGCATGGCCGGCATCACCTCACTGGGCAGCGACTGGGACACCATCGCCGCCAACTTCGCCGCCAACCGCAGCGGCATCCGCCGCATGGACGAGTGGGATCGCTTTACCGAACTCAACACCCGCCTGGCCGGGCCGATCGACGACTTCCAGGTGCCCGGCCACTGGACGCGCAAGCAACTGCGCAGCATGGGCCGGGTATCGCGATTGGCCGTCGGCGCGGCGGAAAAAGCCCTGGAGGACGCCGGGCTGCTGGGTGACGAGTCGATCAAGGACGGGCGCATGGGCGTATCCTGCGGCTCGTCCACCGGCAGCACCGACGAGATCAAGGCGTTCGGCAAAATGTTGCTCAACTCGGTGGCCGAAGGCCTGAACGCCAACTCCTACGTGCGGATGATGCCGCACACCACGGCAGCGAATATCAGCATCTTCTTCGGCCTCACCGGCCGACTGATCCCGACCTCCAGCGCCTGCACCAGTGGCAGCCAGGGCATCGGTTACGCCTACGAGTCGATCAAGTTCGGCCGCCTGCCGCTGATGCTCGCCGGCGGTGCCGAAGAGCTGTGCCCGACCGAGGCCATGGTGTTCGATGCGCTCTACGCCACCAGCCTGAAAAACGATGCCCCGCAAACCAGCCCGCGCCCTTACGACAGCGGCCGCGATGGCCTGGTCATCGGTGAGGGCGGCGGCATGCTGGTACTCGAAGAACTCGAACACGCCCTGGCGCGTGGCGCCCGCATCCACGCCGAGATCGTCGGTTTCGGCAGCAACGCCGACGGCCAGCATGCCACCCGCCCCGAGCTGATCACCATGCGCCGTGCGATGGAACTGGCCCTGGAAGACGCCGGGCTCGAACCGAGCGCCATCGGCTATGTAAACGGTCACGGCACGGCGACAGAACAGGGCGACATTGCCGAAACACTGGCGACCAACAGTTTGTTCGGCGAACACATGCCGATCAGCTCGCAGAAGAGTTTCCTCGGCCACACCCTGGGAGCCTGCGGCGCGCTGGAATCCTGGTTCAGCATCGAAATGATGAACCGCGACCTGTACGTGCACACCTTCAACCTCGATGAGGTCGATCCACAGTGCGGCAAGCTCGATTACCTGCGCGGCGAATTCCGGCAGATGAGCAACCAGTATGTGATGAACAACAACTTCGCTTTTGGTGGGGTCAACACCTCGTTGATCTTCCGCCGCTGGTCGTAAACGAAATACCAGGGTCAAGGAGACCAGCATGCCGGCGCCAACGCCGTGACCAACATCGTCAGCTTCTACAAGAGCAATGAGCGCAAGGATGCCAAGACCTATGAGTGCCACGCTGGGGCGATCATGGCCGGGGTTGCGTTGAAGGGGGATTTGGCGAAGGTTCAGTAAAAGCAGTGATGAGTTGAACGCAATCCTGTGGCGAGCGAGCTTGCTCGCGCCGGTCTGCGCAGCAGCCCCCAAAAACTCTGGAATTCATTGCTGATTTTTGTGAGCGCTGCGCACTCAAGCGGGAGCAAGCTCCCTCGCTACAACGACAAAGGGCGCCTTTCGGCGCCCTTTCACAAACAGGTCGGCTTGTCATCGCCCAGTACCTGCCTGGCTCTGCGATGGCTGGTTACCCAGGATCCTCAGAGTCTCACAAGCCCCTTTCGGGAACGCGGTCAGTATTGCTTGAAACTGAATGGGAGACAACGGGTGGCGACTTGCCCAACTGCGCCATATCTGATGACATCACAGACCAAGAGCGCTACGTACCGCGGCTTTGATTGCGTAAAACTCATCTGTTGCAAGTTGTGAAATGAGGTACACACGCTTTCCATGACGGTCTCGACTTTTTATCCGGTCAAGTCTGGACAGACTCACTGTCGCAACCATATCGCATTTTGCCCAGCAGGTTGGGCTGGCTCCCTGCAGATGACTCTGAAGCTCCAGGTGATGTTGAAGCACACAATTCGGCGCAGTGGTACTCAACGGGACAACAGTCACTAATAGGCTGTTGGTTCTGTGCTTGCGTATGACAACAACGGGCCTGACCTTGATCATTTCAGGAACTTCGTAACCCCTGAAATCACAAATCAGCACGCTGCCTTCCTTGGGCTGGTATCGAAGTGGCATCCATGGCACTCGTTTTAAAGAAATCAATTCTGCGCAAGAATTGGCTAAATCACTAAGACGGATCCATTACTTGAAGTGTCCTGAGTGCGGTGATTTGCTCGCTTTCACTTCCCTTCAACCTTACGCGTCAACAACTCCACAAACGCCTTGGCCATCGGCGACTTCTGATCCTTGCGCTGCACCAGCCACACCGCCGAAATAGCCTCTGGATCGAGCAATGGCCGATACACCACGCCATCAATGCGCATCCGCTGATAAGACGCCGGCAACACCGACACCCCCAAACCCGCCGCCACCAGCCCGATGATGGTCATCGCCTCGCCCGCCTCCTGGGCAAAGTGCGGGCTGAAGCCGGCGTCCCGCGCCAGAGTGAGCAGTTGTGCGTACAGACCGCTGCCATAGCTGCGCGGAAAAAATACGAACGGCTCGAGGGCCAGAGCGGACAGGAACAGACCTTCTTCGCTGCCATCCACCAGCGGATGCTTGGAGCTGAGCACCGCCACCAATGGCTCACGCATCAGCTCCACCACGCTGAGGGAGTCCGGCAAGCCCAACGGTCGCATGATGCCGACTTCGATCGACTCGTCCACCAGCGCATCGGCCACTTGGGTGCTGCTCATTTCCCGCAGGTTCAGGTGCACCGCCGGGAAGCGCTGGCGAAACGAGAAAATCGCCTGGGGAATGGTCGAGTTGAACGGCGCCGACGAGGTGAAGCCGATCTTCAGTTCACCCAATTCACCAAGTTGTGCCCGCCGAGCCACATCCGCCGCTTTGTCGACCTGCGCCAGCGCCAGCCGCGCCTCTTCCAGAAACAGCCGACCGGCCTCACTCAGCTCGACCCGACGATTGGTCCGTTCGAACAGACGCGCCCCCACTTCCTGTTCCAGCGCCTGAATCTGCTGGCTCAGCGGCGGCTGCGAGATGCCCAGCACTTGGGCGGCGCGGCCGAAATGCAGTTCTTCGGCGACGGCAATGAAGTAGCGCAGGTGACGCAATTCCATGAAAACTCCATTAGGTCGTTAAACCTATCAAACAGGTCGAACAATATATTGGATAGAAACATTAGCCAGCTATATGATTTTTTCATTGCCTGACCGGCTGCGTCCTCCGAGGTCCGAAGTGAAAACTGCTGTCGCCCCACTCGCCCATGAAATTCCGCCCGCCGCGTTGAATGATGTCGTCACTGAACGCAACGAGATGTACATCGAGAAAGGCACACCGATGTTTATGCGCACGGTGCTGGCGCTGTTTTCCGGAGGCTTCGCGACCTTTGCCTTGCTCTACTGCGTACAGCCGATGATGCCGCTGCTGTCCCGCGAGTTTTCCATCAATGCGGCCCAGAGCAGCCTGATCCTGTCGGTCGCCACCGGCATGCTGGCTATCGGATTGCTGATCACCGGCCCCATCTCCGATCGCATCGGGCGTAAACCGGTGATGGTCGCCGCACTGTTCGCCGCCGCACTGTGCACCATGGCCAGTGCGATGATGCCGAGCTGGCAAGGCGTGCTGGTGATGCGGGCGCTGGTTGGGCTGTCGCTGAGCGGTCTGGCGGCGGTGGCAATGACTTACCTAAGTGAAGAAATTCACCCGCAGCACATCGGCCTGGCCATGGGCTTGTACATCGGTGGCAACGCCATCGGCGGCATGTGCGGACGATTGATTGTCGGGGTGCTGATCGACTTCGTCAGCTGGCACACGGCAATGCTGGTCATCGGCGGCCTGGCGCTGATTGCCGCCGCGGTGTTCTGGAAAATCCTTCCCGAGTCGCGCAATTTCCACGCCCGCTCGCTGCACCCGCGTAGCCTGCTCGACGGCTTCACCATGCACTTTCGCGACGCCGGCCTGCCGCTGCTGTTTGTCGAAGCGTTCGTGCTGATGGGCGCGTTCGTTACCCTGTTCAACTACATCGGCTATCGCCTGCTGGCCGAGCCGTATCACATGGACCAGGCCTTCGTCGGGCTACTCTCGGTGGTGTACCTGTCGGGCATCTACAGCTCGGCGAAAATCGGCGCCCTGGCCGACCAGCTCGGCCGGCGCAAAGTGCTCTGGGCAACCATTGTGGTGATGCTCGCGGGCCTTGCGTTGACGATGTTTACGCCCCTGCCAGTAGTGATCTTAGGCATGCTGGTCTTCACCTTCGGCTTCTTCGGCGCGCATTCGGTGGCCAGCAGCTGGATCGGCCGTCGCGCGACCAAGGCCAAGGGGCAGGCGACGTCGTTGTACTTGTTCAGCTATTACGCCGGGTCGAGTATCGCGGGTACGGCGGGCGGTATGGCCTGGCATCTGGGTGGCTGGAACGGGATCGGACTGTTCATCAGCGGATTGCTGGTGATTGCGCTGTTGGTGGCGTTGAAACTGGCGAAGTTGCCGCCGTTGGAGAATTTGAAAGCTTAAGGCTGCGATCCTTTGATTTTGATGCAAAAACGCCCGGCAAATGCCGGGCGTTTTTTATCGGGCGACGATCACTCGTGATACTGCGCCGACAATTCATGCACCGCACGCAGGAACGCACCAGCGTGCTCCGGGTCGACTTCCGGGGTAATGCCATGGCCAAGGTTGAACACGTGACCGCTGCCCTTGCCGTAGCTGGCGAGGATCCGGCCGACTTCGGTGCGGATGGCCTCTGGCTTGGCGTAAAGCACGGTCGGGTCCATGTTGCCTTGCAGAGCGACTTTGTTGCCGACGCGTTGGCGGGCTTCGCCGATGTCGCAAGTCCAGTCCAGGCCCAGCGCATCAGCGCCGGCGTCGGCGATGCTTTCCAGCCACAGGCCGCCATTCTTGGTGAACAGGATGACCGGCACTTTGCGGCCTTCATGTTCGCGGATCAGGCCGCTGACGATTTTGCGCATGTAGGCCAGGGAGAATTCCTGGTACGCCGCCGCCGAGAGATTGCCGCCCCAGGTATCGAAGATCTGCACCGCTTGCGCGCCGGCCAGGATCTGGCCATTGAGATACGAGGTGACCGACTGCGCAAGCTTGTCCAGCAGCAGGTGCATGGCTTGCGGGTTGTCGTAGAGCATGGCCTTGGTCTTGCGGAAGTCTTTCGACGAGCCGCCTTCGACCATATAGGTGGCCAGCGTCCACGGGCTGCCGGAGAAACCGATCAGCGGCACGCGGCCGTTCAGTTCGCGGCGGATGGTACTGACTGCGTCCATGACGTAGCCGAGGTCTTTCTGTGGATCAGGAATCGGCAAGACTTCGATGTCGGCCAGGGTGCTGACGACTTTTTTGAAGCGCGGACCTTCGCCGGTCTCGAAGTACAGGCCCTGGCCCATGGCATCGGGGATGGTCAGGATGTCGGAAAAGAGGATCGCCGCGTCCAGTTGCGGATAGCGGTCGAGCGGCTGCATCGTGACTTCGCAAGCGAACGCCGGGTTCATGCACAGGCTCATGAAGTCACCGGCCTTGGCACGGCTGGCGCGGTATTCAGGCAGGTAGCGACCGGCCTGACGCATCATCCACACGGGGGTGACGTCTACGGGTTGCTTGAGCAGGGCGCGAAGGAAACGGTCGTTCTTCAGGGCAGTCATGTCGGCATCCGGAAAAAAAGTGCGGGCATTTTCTCAGAGCGCGACGCAAAAGGCACGGCAAGAGCCGATCCTTTTGTCTATCGGGTCAATTTGTCGCGGTTTCGGCATCGAAAGATCGTTCCCACACAGGGCGTGGGAACGATCAGTGGAGGGTTAAACGCCCAGGTAATCCAGGATTCCTTCGGCGGCATTGCGGCCTTCGAAGATCGCCGTCACCACCAGGTCGGAACCGCGCACCATGTCGCCACCGGCGAAGATTTTCGGGTTGCTGGTCTGGTGCTTGTACTGGCCTTGCTCCGGCGCCACGACGCGGCCCTGGCTGTCGGTCTGGATGCTGAACTGCTCGAACCACGACGCCGGGCTTGGACGGAAACCGAACGCGATGACCACGGCGTCGGCCGGGATAATCTCTTCGGAACCCGGGATCGGCTCGGGGCTGCGACGGCCACGGGCATCCGGCTCGCCGAGACGGGTCTCGACCACCTTCACGCCTTCGACACGGTCTTCACCGACGATTGCGATCGGCTGGCGGTTGTAGAGGAACTTCACGCCTTCTTCCTTGGCGTTCTTCACCTCTTTGCGCGAGCCCGGCATGTTCGCTTCGTCACGACGATAGGCACAGGTCACTGCCTTGGCGCCCTGACGAATCGAGGTACGGTTGCAGTCCATCGCCGTGTCACCGCCGCCCAGAACCACCACCTTCTTGCCTTTCATATCGACGAAATCTTCCGGCGACTTTTCAAAGCCCAGGTTGCGGTTGACGTTGGCGATCAGGAAGTCCAGCGCGTCGTGCACGCCCGGCAGGTCCTCGCCGGCGAAGCCGCCCTTCATGTAGGTGTAGGTGCCCATGCCCATGAAGACCGCATCGAATTCTTCGAGCAGTTGTTCCATGGTCACGTCCTTGCCCACTTCGGTGTTCAGACGGAACTCGATGCCCATCCCGGTGAAGACTTCGCGGCGATTGCTCAACACGGTCTTTTCCAGCTTGAACTCGGGAATGCCAAAGGTCAGCAGACCGCCGATTTCCGGGTTCTTGTCGAACACCACCGGCGTCACGCCGCCACGCACCAGCACGTCGGCACAGCCCAGGCCCGCAGGGCCCGCACCGATTACCGCAACACGCTTGCCAGTCGGCTTGACCTTGGACATGTCCGGGCGCCAACCCATGGCGAACGCGGTGTCAGTGATGTACTTCTCCACCGAACCGATGGTCACCGCACCGAAACCGTCGTTGAGGGTGCAGGCACCCTCGCACAGACGATCCTGTGGACACACCCGACCGCAGACTTCCGGCAGGGTGTTGGTCTGGTGCGACAGTTCGGCGGCCTGGAGGATGTTGCCCTCGGCCACCAATTTGAGCCAGTTGGGAATGAAGTTGTGCACCGGGCACTTCCATTCGCAATACGGGTTACCGCAGCCCAGGCAGCGGTGGGCCTGGTCGGCCGACTGCTGGGGTTTGAACGGCTCGTAGATTTCCACGAACTCTTTCTTGCGTTGACGCAACAGTTTCTTCTTCGGATCCTTGCGCCCGACATCGATGAACTGGAAGTCGTTATTCAGACGTTCAGCCATTGTTAAAACCTCATCAAACTCTTCAGGCGCATATCACTGCGGGTTGGCACGGGTGCTGGAAAGCAACGATTTCAGGTTGGCAGCCTTGGGCTTGACCAGCCAGAAACGACGCAGATAGTCATCGAGGTTTTCAGCGAGGTTACGACCCCACTCGCTGTCGGTTTCCTCGACGTATTCGTTCAGCACGCGTTGCAAGTGGCTGCGATAGGCTTCCATCGCCTCACCGCTGATCCGCTGGATTTCCACCAGTTCGTGGTTGACCCGGTCAACGAAGGTGTTGTCCTGGTCGAGCACGTAGGCGAAACCGCCGGTCATGCCTGAGCCGAAGTTGTAACCGGTCTTGCCCAGAACGCAGACGAAACCACCGGTCATGTACTCGCAGCAGTGATCGCCTGTGCCTTCCACCACAGTGTGAGCACCGGAGTTACGCACCGCGAAACGCTCACCCGCGGTGCCGGCGGCGAACAGCTTGCCGCCGGTGGCGCCATACAGGCAGGTGTTGCCGATGATGGCACTGTCCTGCGTCTTGTAGACGCTGCCTTTCGGCGGAACGATGACCAGTTTGCCGCCGGTCATGCCTTTGCCGACGTAGTCGTTGGCATCGCCTTCCAGGTACATGTTCAGACCGCCGGCGTTCCACACGCCGAAGCTCTGACCCGCCGTGCCTTTGAAGCGGAAGGTGATCGGCGCGTTGGCCATGCCCTGGTTGCCGTGTTTGCGGGCGATTTCACCGGAGATCCGCGCGCCGATGGAACGGTCGCAGTTGCAGATATCCAGGGCGAAATCGGCACCGCTCAGGTCGTTGATCGCTGAGGTGGCCATGTCGACCATTTTCTCGGCCAACAGGCCTTTGTCGAACGGCGGGTTGCGGTCGACCTGGCAGAATTGAGGCTTGTCTGCCGGGATGTGATCGCTGCCGAGCAACGGGGTCAGGTCCAGGTGGTTCTGCTTGGCGGTCTGGCCTTCGAGGACTTCCAGCAGATCGGTACGACCGATCAGCTCTTCGAGGGAGCGCACGCCCAGCTTGGCCAGCCACTCACGGGTTTCTTCGGCGACGTAGGTGAAGAAATTCACCACCATGTCGACGGTCCCGATGTAGTGATCCTTGCGCAGCTTCTCGTTCTGAGTCGCGACGCCGGTGGCGCAGTTGTTCAGGTGGCAGATGCGCAGGTATTTGCAGCCCAGGGCGATCATTGGCGCGGTGCCGAAGCCGAAGCTTTCAGCGCCGAGGATCGCGGCCTTGATCACGTCGAGGCCGGTTTTCAGGCCACCGTCGGTTTGTACCCGGACTTTGCCGCGCAGGTCGTTGCCACGCAGGGTCTGGTGCGTTTCGGCCAAGCCGAGCTCCCATGGTGCGCCCGCGTACTTGATCGAGGTCAGTGGCGATGCACCGGTGCCGCCGTCGTAGCCGGAGATGGTGATCAAGTCCGCGTAGGCCTTGGCCACACCGGCCGCGATGGTGCCGACGCCCGCTTCTGCCACCAGTTTCACTGAAACCAGCGCATTCGGGTTGACTTGTTTCAGGTCGAAAATCAGCTGGGACAAGTCTTCGATCGAATAGATGTCGTGGTGCGGTGGAGGCGAAATCAGGGTCACGCCCGGCACCGCGTAACGCAGCTTGGCGATCAGACCGTTGACCTTGCCGCCTGGCAACTGACCACCTTCGCCGGGCTTGGCACCCTGGGCGACTTTGATCTGCAGCACTTCAGCATTGACCAGGTATTCCGGGGTCACACCAAAGCGGCCAGTGGCGACCTGCTTGATTTTCGAGCTCTTGATGGTGCCGTAGCGCGCCGGGTCTTCGCCGCCTTCGCCGGAGTTCGAACGCGCGCCGAGACGGTTCATGGCTTCGGCCAGGGCTTCGTGGGCTTCCGGCGACAGAGCGCCCAGCGAAATACCAGCGGAGTCGAAGCGCTTGAGCACCGACTCCAGAGGCTCGACTTCGCTGATGTCCAGCGGCGTGTCGAGGGTTTTGACCTTGAGCAGGTCGCGGATCATCGACACCGGGCGGTTGTCCACCAGCGCCGTGTATTCCTTGAACTTGCTGTAGTCGCCCTGCTGCACTGCGGCTTGCAAGGTGTTGACCACGTCCGGGTTGTAGGCGTGATATTCGCCACCGTGGACGAACTTCAACAGACCGCCCTGCTGGATCGGCTTGCGCGGGCTCCAGGCTTCGGCCGCCAGGGCTTTCTGCTCGGCTTCGATGTCGACGAAACGTGCACCCTTGATGCGGCTTGGCACGCCACGGAAGCTCAGTTCGCAGACTTCTTCGGACAAGCCGATGGCTTCGAACAGCTGCGCACCGCGATACGACGTGATGGTCGAGATGCCCATCTTCGACAGGATCTTGAGCAGGCCCTTGGTGATGCCTTTGCGGTAGTTCTTGAACACCTCATAGAGGTCGCCCAGCACTTCACCGGTGCGGATCAGGTCACCCAGCACTTCATAGGCCAGGAACGGGTAGACCGCCGAGGCGCCGAAACCGATCAGCACCGCGAAGTGGTGCGGATCACGAGCGGTCGCGGTTTCCACCAGAATGTTGGAGTCGCAACGCAGGCCTTTTTCGGTCAGGCGGTGGTGCACGGCACCGGTCGCCAGCGAAGCGTGGATCGGCAGCTTGCCCGGAGCAATGTGACGGTCACTCAGTACGACCTGGGTGCGACCGGCGCGAACGGCTTCTTCAGCCTGATCGGCGACGTTACGCACTGCGGCTTCGAGGCCCACGCTCTCGTCGTAGTTGAGGTCGATGATCTGACGCTCGAAACCTGGGCGATCGAGGTTCATCAGCGAGCGCCATTTGGCCGGAGAAATGACCGGCGAGCTGAGGATCACGCGCGAGGCGTGTTCCGGCGACTCCTGGAAGATGTTGCGCTCAGCACCGAGGCAGACTTCCAGCGACATGACGATGGCTTCGCGCAGCGGGTCGATCGGCGGGTTGGTGACCTGCGCGAACTGCTGACGGAAATAGTCGTACGGCGTACGCACGCGCTGGGACAGCACGGCCATCGGCGTATCGTCGCCCATCGAGCCGACGGCTTCGTAGCCTTGCTCGCCGAGCGGACGCAGCACCTGGTCGCGCTCTTCGAACGTGACCTGGTACATCTTCATGTACTGCTTGAGCTGGTCGACGTCGTAGAACGCTGAACCGTGGTCGTTGTCTTCCATGGTCGCCTGAATGCGCAGGGCATTCTTGCGCAGCCATTGCTTGTACGGATGACGGGACTTCAAGCGGTTGTCGATGGCGTCGGTGTCGAGGATCTGACCGGTTTCGGTGTCCACGGCAAAGATCTGGCCCGGGCCGACACGCCCCTTGGCGATCACGTCTTCAGGCTGGTAGTTCCAGACACCGATTTCCGAGGCCAGGGTGATGAAGCCGTTCTTGGTGGTCACCCAACGCGCCGGACGCAGACCGTTACGGTCGAGCAGGCACACCGCGTAACGACCGTCGGTCATTACTACGCCAGCCGGGCCGTCCCACGGTTCCATGTGCATCGAGTTGTATTCGTAGAACGCACGCAGGTCCGGGTCCATGGTTTCGACGTTCTGCCACGCAGGCGGAATGATCATCCGCACGCCACGGAACAGGTCGATGCCACCGGTGACCATCAGCTCGAGCATGTTGTCCATGCTGGAGGAGTCGGAACCGACACGGTTCACCAGCGGGCCGAGTTCATCCAGATCCATCAGATCATTGGTGAACTTGGTGCGACGGGCCTGCGCCCAGTTGCGGTTGCCGGTGATGGTGTTGATTTCGCCGTTGTGGGCAAGGAAGCGGAACGGCTGCGCCAGCGGCCATTTCGGCAGCGTGTTGGTCGAAAAGCGCTGGTG
Organism: Pseudomonas sp. FP1740; assembly: GCF_030687165.1. NCBI lineage: Bacteria > Pseudomonadati > Pseudomonadota > Gammaproteobacteria > Pseudomonadales > Pseudomonadaceae > Pseudomonas > Pseudomonas sp. FP1740. The sequence continues at coordinate 436,274 of NZ_CP117461.1, read as the reverse complement.
GAACACGCAGATCGAAGTTTGCAGGCGCTGGTCGCTCAGGTCTGGATAGAAGGCGGTCAAATCCGCCGGCATCATCAGGCCTTTGTAAATAATGGTCTTGTGGGAAAAGCTGCAGATGTAGTGATCGACATCGGCGGCATTGGCCACGGACGAACGACGACGGGCGCTGAACAGCTTGATCGCCATGTCCTGATCGCTCAGGCCTTCACCACCGATGAACACTTGCTCGATCAGCGGCAGACGCTCGAGGGCCAGGCGGCCGAGGACGCTGGTGTCGATCGGCACTTTGCGCCAGCCGACCAGGGTCAGGCCTTCGGCCAGGATTTCGCGGTTCATGTTCTCGCGAGCGGCTTCGGCTTTCACCGGATCCTGGTTGAAGAAGACCATGCCCACGGCATATTGCTTGGGCAGTTCGACGCCGAAGGTTTCCTGGGCGATGGCACGCAGGAACACATCCGGCTTTTGAATCAGCAGACCGCAACCGTCACCGGTCTTGCCGTCGGCGTTGATCCCACCGCGGTGGGTCATGCAGGTCAGGGCCTCAATGGCCGTTTGCAAAAGGGTATGACTGGGCTCGCCCTGCATATGGGCTATCAGGCCAAAACCGCAGTTATCCTTGAATTCATCTGGTTGGTACAGACCTGCTTTCATAGACACTTTCTCACCAGGCTGCCTCTTATCGAGGCAAATTTCTTTTCAATTCAACCAGTTACCATCCACGCCGAACGTACGCCAGCTTTGCGGGGCAAAAGGGAGGTCATTGTACACACCGACACAGAGGCTCACAAATTTGACGACGAAATGTCGCAAATCTATGTCGCATTTGTGAAAGGTTTAAAGCGATATGCTGTGCTAGTCAAAACTTTTTTAATTTTGACCGCAGCGACTCAAAGACTACTGTGACGCAGACACCACAAGGCACGCGGCCTGTAGAGGCGGCATGCGCTTGTAGAAATTTTGAGGTGCTTGGAGAGGCGGCCTGGGTAAGGCCGCCGAATCTTCAGCGAGTTGTTGCCAGTTCCTGTTGGACGCTGGCGACAGTGCGAGGCCAAGGTTTACCAGCCTGAACCTTCGCTGGCAAGGCCTTGATGGCAGTAACAGCTGCATCGCGGCTGGCGAAGCTGCCGTAGGTGATGACGTAAAGCGGCTTGCCGTTGAGCACTTTCTTGAAATAACGGTACTCGCCGCCCTGCTCCTTGACGAAGTTTTGCGCGGTCGATTCGGAGCTGGTGCCAAGGATCTGCACTACGTAGCTGCCCGGTGCCTGGCCTGCGTACCAGCTGCCACCAGCGGCTTTGGCCACGGCAGCTGGCTTCTCGGCGGGTTTGGCCACGACGGCCGGCTTGGCGGGCGCTGGAGCCGGTTTGGCAGCCGGTGCAGGCGCTGGCTTGGCCACAGGCGCGACAGGCTTGGCGGTCGCGATTTGAGTCGGCGCAGGCGTCGGCTTGGCAGCCGGTGTCGGCGCGGGCCCCGCTGGAACGCCTGCCGGTGGCGCAGTGGTGGTCACGGTCGGCGATGTGGCGCTGGAGCCTTCGACCGGTACGCCATCATCGCCTTCGGTAATGCCTCCAGCCGCTTCGGCCAACGGACCACGCATCACTGGCTGCGAGTTACCGACCAACGGCAATGGCATCGGTTGCGTATTACCGGCGAACTCCACGGCTGGAGCGCCTGCGCTGTTAGGTTTTGGCGTGCCCTGGCCCAGCGGCAGTTGTGCCTGTTCGTTGGCTGGCGCGCCGGTGGTCGGTGCCTTGTTGCGACCTGGCATCAACCAGGCGGCAGCAACCGCGACCACGACGACGGCGGAAATTGCCAATACGTGTTTCTTCGGCATGTTGAACCCCATACTTGGACGCTTGACCGCTGAGCGGCTGGCAATCATGGCTTCGATCATTGCATCGCGGGCGACCTGGTTGATGTTGCCAGGCCAACCGTCGGAGCTTTCGTGAATATCAGAGATCTGATCCGCGGTGAAAAGTTCGATTCCCCGGCCAGCACCTTCGAGACGCTGATCCAGATACTCGCGGGTTTCTTCTTCGGTGTAGGGCTGCAATTCGATGACGTGAAAACGCTCTTCCTCGAGGCTCAGCGCATCAAGTTGAGCAATCAGCGAGGACTCACCGAACAGGAATACGTGCGGACGACCTTCCGGCGCGCCGGCAGCCAGGGCCAACAAGGCTTCCAGTGCAGACTCGTCGAGTTGCTCGGCGTCATCCACCAGCAAATAGACTTCCTGCCCCGTGAGCGCAAGCTGCACCACTTGAGCCAGGATCGCACCGACTTCGGCCTGGACAACGTTCAGCGCCTGAGCCACTTGATTCAGCACGCCAGCGGCATCGCCGGCGCCACGGGCGGAAACCACCACGCTCTGCACTGACTGTTTGTTGGTGCTGGCCACCAGGGCCTGACGCAACAGGGTTTTGCCGCTGCCTTGCGGGCCAGTGACCACCAGCAGCAACTGGCTGTAGCGAGCCAGGTGGTGCAGTTGCCCCAGCACCGGTTTGCGCTGGGCCGGGAAGAATTTGAAGCCAGGCACCCGTGGAGCGAAAGGGTCATGACTTAACTGGTAATGGCCGAGGAAAGCCTCGTCGGCATGCAAACTAGTCATCGGGATCTTATTAACCTTTAAGCTGAGCCAGGGCGCGGTAATCCGCTCCCAGCGTGGCCTGTAAAACCTCTTTCGGATAATCGTCGGTCACCACTGCTTCGCCCATGTGGCGCAGCAGCACCAGGCGCAAACGACCGTCGATCACTTTCTTGTCAATTGCCATGTGTTCGAGAAAATCGGCTTCGGTCATCTCTTCCGGCGGGATGACCGGCAGGCCGGCGCGCTGGAACAGGCGAATACCGCGATTACGCTCCTCTTCGCTGATCCAGCCCAGCCGCGCGGACATTTCCAAAGCCATCACGGTGCCAGCAGCGACTGCTTCACCATGCAACCAGACACCATAGCCCATATGGGTTTCGATCGCGTGGCCGAAGGTATGTCCCAGGTTCAACGTGGCACGCACGCCGGTCTCTTTCTCGTCGGCACCAACCACCGCAGCCTTGGCCGCACAGGAACGTTCGATGGCGTAAGTCAGGGCGGCCTGGTCCAGGGCGCGCAGGCGATCGACGTTTTCTTCGAGCCAGGTCAGGAACGGCTCGTCACAGATCAGCCCGTACTTGATGACTTCCGCCAGCCCGGCAGACAGTTCGCGGGCCGGCAGTGTGTTGAGGGTGGCGGTATCGATCAGCACCACGTTGGGCTGATAGAAGGCGCCGACCATGTTCTTGCCCAGCGGATGATTGATCCCGGTCTTGCCGCCCACCGAGGAATCGACTTGCGACAGCAACGTGGTCGGCACCTGGATGAAATCGACGCCCCGCTGGTAGCAGGCCGCGGCAAAACCGGCCATGTCACCGATCACGCCGCCACCGAGGGCAATCACCGTGGTGCGACGGTCGTGCCGAGCGGTCAGCAGGCCATCGAAAATCAGTTGCAGGGTTTCCCAGGTCTTGAAGGCTTCGCCATCAGGCAGCACCACGGAAATGACCGAGAACTGCGCCAGACTGCGGGTCAGACGCTCGAGGTAGAGCGGCGCGACGGTCTCGTTGGAGATGATCGCCACCTGCCGCCCGCGGATATGCGGGGCCAGCAGCTCTGGCTTATCCAACAAACCTTCGCCAATATGAATCGGGTAGCTGCGCTCGCCTAGATCGACCTTGAGTGTCTGCATGTGTCCCCACAGTGAAGATGGAATCAGGCGTCCTGCCTTGAGTTTACGAATTCCATGGCGTCTGCTGGTGTGACGCCGTCCGGTAGCCATCCGCCACAACCTTGAGCGGCTGCGACAGGACGCCGAGGATAGCGCATTTCGCCCCGTGCATTAACGGGGCGGCAGCTGCTGCAAGCGTTCGAGAATATCGAGCACCACCATCCGCGGCGGCCGCTCATCGGTTTCCACCACCAGGTCGGCGATTTCCCGATACAGCGGGTCACGGATCGCAAGCAAGTCCCGCAGGGTCTTGGCCGGATCGGCGGTGCGCAACAGTGGCCGATTGCGATCGCGAGCCGTTCGGCCCACTTGCTGCTCGACAGACGCGTGCAGATAGACCACCCGACCACCGGCGTGCAGCGCCCGACGATTGGCTTCGCGCATTACCGCTCCGCCACCGGTCGCCAACACCACGCCGTCGGACGCGCACAGCTCGGCAATCATCGCCTGCTCGCGGTCACGAAAGCCCGGTTCGCCTTCTTTATCGAAAATCCACGGGATATTGGCGCCCGTGCGCAATTCAATTTCCTTATCGGAATCTTTGAACGGCAGGCGCAGCTCTTTGGCCAGCAACCGGCCGATGGTGCTTTTTCCAGCCCCCATCGGTCCAACAAGAATCAAATTTCGCACAGAATCAATGACTCACAGCAATCGCCTGATTGTTCATGATACGCGGAGTGAGAAATACCAGCAGCTCGGATTTTTTCTCCGAAACCACGTCACGCCGGAAAAGGCGGCCAAGATACGGCACATCACCGAGAAATGGCACCTTATCTACAACCTTGCTCTGAGTATTTGAGAAAACCCCACCAATCACGATGGTCTCGCCGTCGTTGACCAATACCTTGGCGTTGACCTCGTTTTTCTTGATCGGCGGTACATCCTGCACTTTGTTCAGGTAGTCCGGTTCGTCCTTGGTGACCTTGACCTCCATGATGATGCGGTTGTCCGGGGTGATCTGCGGCGTCACTTCCAGGGACAGCGAGGCCTCCTTGAACGACACCGAAGTGGCACCGCTGGAGCTGGCTTCCTGATAGGGGATTTCGGTGCCCTTGAGGATTTTCGCGGTTTCCTTGTCGGACGTGACCACCTTGGGCTGCGAGACGATTTCCCCGTTGCCGGTTTTTTCCATGGCCGTCAGCTCAAGGTCCAGCAGCACATTGTCGGTAATGAAGGCGATACCGATCCCCGAGGTGTTGGAGGAAGTCCCGAGGTCGACGAACGGCGAGTTGGTGCTGGTGCTGCCCGGCGTGCCGACGGTGGTCGAAGAGCCGTTGACCCCGGAGCCGTTCCAATTACCCTTCTGCACTGAACCGCCCCAGCGCACGCCGAGGCTTTTGTCGTAATCGACGTTGGCCTCAACGATGCGCGCCTCGATCATCACCTGACGCACTGGAATATCCAGCTGTGCAACGATGCGACGCAATTCGTCGAGGCGGTCCTGGGTCTGGTAGGCAATGATGTTGTTGGTCCGCTCATCGACAGTGATTGAACCGCGCTCGTCGACTTTCGCCTCGGCACTGGTCACTGACTGGAACAGCTTGGCGATATCGGCAGCCTTGGCGTAGTTGACCTGCAACAGTTCGCGACGCAGAGGCGCCAGTTCGGCGATTTGCTTCTGCGACTCCAGCTCTTGACGCTCCCGGGCGGCGATTTCATCGGCCGGCGCCACCAGCAACACATTGCCAATCTTGCGCTTATCCAGGCCTTTGGTTTTCAACACCAGGTCCAGCGCCTGATCCCACGGCACATTCTGCAGGCGCAACGTGATGCCACCCTGCACCGTGTCACTGGCCACCAGGTTGAGGTTGGTGAAATCGGCGATCAGTTGCAGCACCGAGCGCACATCGATGTCCTGGAAATTCAACGAGAGCTTTTCGCCGCTGTAGGCAAAACGTTCGGCGTTGCGTTTTTGCAAGTCATCGACAGTCATCGGCCGGATGCTGACGGTCAGTTTGTTATCGGTCTGGTAGGTCGAATAATCGAAGGCGCCGCTGGGCTCGATGCTGATGATGGCCCGGTCGCCCGTGGCGCTGGCGTTGACGAACTGCACCGGGGTAGCGAAATCCTTGACGTCGAGACGGACGCGCAACCGCTCAGGCAATTGGGTTTTGGTGAAGCCGACGATGATCTTGCCATCGCGTTCCTGAATGTCCGGGGCGATGGACGGATCCGACAGATCGATAACCACGTTGCCTTCACCCTGGGTGCCGCGCTGGAAATCCACGCCACGAATAGCCTTGCCCACGGGAGCACTGGCTCTGGCGGGCGCGGGTACCGCCGTGGCCGCGCGTGGTGCGCTGGCAATCGGTTTGGACGCCTTGTTACCGGCCGCCTGCCCGACAACCACAAACAGGTTGTTGCCTTCGACACGTGCGCTATACGGAGTCAGTTGAGTCAGACCGATGATCAGCCGCGTGCGGTCCTTGGCTTCCACCACCGTGGCGCTGCGGGCATTGCCGCCGCCCAGGTCACGACTCTTGTTCGTCAGCTGGCTGGTAACTCCCGGCAAATCCAGCGCAATCCGCGCAGGCTGCTCAGTCGTATAGCCATGAGGCTGCGGTGGCGGCCCGTCGAACGACAACTTCAGCTCGACACGGTCACCAGGCAGCGCGGCGACATCCAGCGCTTTGAGGTTGGCCGCCTGTACCAACGGCGACAGAAACGCTATCCATAGCGAAATACCGAAGGTTGAGAAAATCCTGTTCATTGTTCGAGTTCCACTATGAGTGCTCTTTCAAAGGGATGGTCCGCGGCCGCTCCAGCCAGGCGCCTTCGCCATCGGGAACGATTTCGACCACATCGACTTGCGAAGCGCTGATGGCGACGATCCGCCCATCATTGCGTCCCAGGTAATCGCCGACTTTCAGCCGATGCACACCGCCCGCCCCGCGCAGCAGCGCAAAGGAGCCGGAGGCATTGGAGATTGTGCCGACCATTTCAAATTGTTCGATGTTGAAGCCTTCGAGGTACTGCTTGACCCGGTTGGGGTCGGGTTTGACGTTGCGCGAGCCGTGCTTCTGGCCAGCCAGATCGACTCTGACCTGCCGGGAGAACGGGCTGCGCAGGTTGGCAGCGCTGTAGGTGAATGTCGGATAAGACTGGAATGTCGGCGTTGGTTCAATCTTGCCGGGCGCTCGCAGACGCACTTCGTTCAGGTAGGCGTCGATGTCGCTGAAACCATTGTCACCGCCACAACCGGCCAGGGCGACCAGACACATAACCATCGACAGGCAACGAATCGGGTTCATTTCTGCAACCCCTTGTCGTTGTAGCGGTAGGTCTTGGCAAGGATGCTCATGCGCAGCTTCGGACCGCCTTCGGGATTGGCCGGCACCAGGTCGAAATCATGCAGGGTGACGATCCGCGGCAACCCCGCCACGCCGCTGACGAAAGTGGCCAGGTCGTGATAAGCGCCGGTGACGGTGATCTGGATAGGGAGTTCGATGTAGAACTGCTGGGTGACCTCCGGCAGCAGCTTGATCTCTTCGAACTCCAGGCCACTGCCCAGGCCGGTGCGGGTGATGTCCTCCAGCAGGCCGGGCACTTCGGTGTCGCTGGGCAATTGCCGTAATAGCATGCCGAAGGAGTTCTCCATTTCCTTCATCTGCTGGGTATACAACTCAAGATTGGCCGCCATGTGGGCCTTGGTCGCGAACTGCTCCTTGAGCGTCGACTCCTCCTCACGCTTGAGTTCCAGGTGGCTTTGCAGGTCGCTGATCAGGAAGCTATAGCCCAGGGCCAGCACCAGCACCATCAGCAGAACACTCGCAAGGACCTTGATCGCCCTTGGCCAGGAACCCATGTTGTTGGTGTCCAGATCGCTGATGTCGATCTGGCGCAACCCTTCGAGCCATTCGGACGGCCTCATTTAGCCACCCCCACAATTGCCGGCTGAGTCTGACGGACGGTCAACTGAAAAACATTGGCCTGATCCAGCTGACCGGCGGTGTTCGCTTTGACTTCCGTGAGATTGGGCGCATCGAACCAGTCGGATGCATCTAGATTGCGCATCAAATCCGAAACACGATTGTTGGACTCCGCCGCGCCGGTGATGGACAAGGTCTTGCCGACCATTTTCACTTCGGTGAAATACACGCCGTCCGGCAAGGTGCGCGCCAACTGATCGAAGATCCTCCCGCTGATCGGCCGATTGCCTTGCAGGTCCTGGATGATGCGCATGCGCTCGACGAGCTGCTGGCGACGAGCCTTCAGATCGCTGATCTGCTTGATCCGCTCGTCGACCACGGCAATCTGCTTGGCGATGTAATCGTTACGCGCGACTTGTCGATCAATGGCGCTGTTAATGACCTGGTCCGTGATCAGCAGCGCCCCCACCGACCCTGCCAGCACACCGACCAACGCCAGCAAAAAGCGTTTGCGCCGCGCTTCGCGCAACTCTTCACGCCAGGGTAAAAGATTGATCCGTGCCATCAGTCGAAACTCCTGAGGGCCAGCCCGCAGGCGATCATCAGTGCCGGCGCATCGCTCGCCAGGGCACTGGCGTTGACCCTGCTGCTCAGGGTCATGTCGGAGAATGGGTTAGCGACCTGGGTCGGCGTACCCAGGCGCTGCTCGATCAATCGATCCAGCCCTGGGACCGAGGCAGTGCCGCCGGCCAGGAGAATGTGATCGACCGAGCTGTATTGGCCGGAGGCAAAGAAAAACTGCAGTGAGCGCGATACTTGTTGCACCAACGCATCCCGAAACGGCTGCAAGACCTCACTGACGTAATCGTCCGGCAAGCCGCCCTGCTTCTTCGCCAACCCTGCCTGCTCGACCGTCAGGCCATAACGGCGCTGGATTTCTTCCGTCAGTTGTCGACCGCCGAACAATTGTTCGCGGGTGTAGATGATCCGCCCATTGTTCAACACACTCAGGGTGGTCATGGTGGCGCCGATATCGACCACCGCCACGGTCAGATGCTCCTGAGAGGCGGCCAGCTGGGTTGCCAGCAAGCCGAACGATCGCTCCAGGGCATAGGCCTCGACATCGACCACTCGCGCGGTCAGCCCGGCCAGGGCCAGGGCCGCTTCACGAACCTCGACGTTTTCCTTGCGACAGGCGGCCAGCAGCACATTGACCCGCTCGGGGTTGCGCACTGACGCGCCTTGCACTTCGAAGTCGATCGCCACTTCATCCAGCGGATACGGGATGTACTGATCAGCTTCGATCTTCAGCTGGTTTTCCATCTCCTCGTCGGAAAGACCGGCGTCCATCTCGATAGTCTTGGTGATCACCGCCGAGCCGGCGACCGCCACGGCGACGTTCCTCTGGCTGGTTTTGGCCTTGAGCAGCACGCGCGCAAGGGCCTGCCCCACGCCTTCGAGCTCGGCAATATTTTTTTCGACCACGGCACTGGCGGGCAGCGGCTCGACCGCATAGGCCTCGACCCGATAACGGTCGCCTTGGCGGCTTAACTCCAACAGCTTCACCGACGTAGAGCTGATGTCGATCCCCAGAAGCGCATTGGTTTTTTTATTGAAGAGTCCTAGCACTACCAATTCCCTATGACTATCCGTGAGTTACGGACTCTGTAATATCCATTGCGTTCAATACCCCCCGTCTTGACAGAAGCGCAAATGACGCTCCCTGCGGAAAAATGCTTATAATGCCGAGCGTTTTTCCGCTTTCACTGCAAGCGCGGGTCATTCTCTTTATAGCCTGAACCCTGATGCCTAATTCATTCTTTGCCCTGGATATCCAAAAGCCTTGATTCGTCTGCTGAAATTCTTCGGTTGGTCCATCGTCGCCGTTTTCTGCGGACTGCTCCTGGGTCTGAGCGGCGCTTTTCTTTACCTTAGCCCCGGATTGCCATCTGTGGAGGCGCTGAGAAGTATTCAGTTGCAGATTCCTTTGCGGGTGTACAGCAGCGACAACAAGTTGATCGCAGAATTTGGCGAAATGCGCCGTACGCCGATCCGTTTCGCCGACATTCCCCCCAATTTCATTAATGCGTTACTAAGTGCTGAAGACGACAATTTCGCCAACCACTATGGCGTCGATCCCAGCAGCCTGATGCGTGCCGCCACCCAGCTGGTAAAGAGCGGACACATTCAGTCCGGCGGCAGCACCATCACCATGCAGGTGGCGAAGAACTTCTTCCTGACCAGCGAACGCAGCTTCTCGCGCAAAACCACCGAAATCCTCCTGGCCCTGCAGATCGAACGGCAACTGACCAAGGACGAAATCCTCGAGCTGTACGTCAACAAGATTTACCTGGGCAACCGCGCCTATGGCATCGAGGCAGCGGCGCAGGTCTATTACGGCAAGTCGATTCGTGACGTCAGCCTGGCGCAGATGGCGATGATCGCCGGTCTGCCAAAAGCCCCGTCGCGCTTCAACCCGCTGGCCAACCCGGCCCGCAGCAAGGAGCGTCGCGACTGGATCCTGGGGCGCATGTACAAGCTCGGCAAGATCACCGAAGCCGACTACACCGCGGCGATCAACGAACCGCTGAACGCCAGCTATCACGTGCCGACCCCGGAAGTGAACGCACCGTACGTCGCCGAAATGGCCCGCGCCGAAATGGTCGGTCGCTATGGCAGCGATGCGTACACCGAAGGCTTCCGCGTCACCACCACGGTGCCGAGCGATTTGCAGGAAATGGCCAACACCGCGATTCACGAAGGCTTGATGACCTACGATCAACGGCACGGTTATCGCGGCCCCGAGTCACGCCTGCCGGGTAAAACCCGAGAGGCCTGGACCCTGGAACTGACCAAGCAGCGGACCATCAGCAGCCTGGAGCCGGCGATCGTGACCCAGGTCGACAAGAACGGCGTGCAGGTGCTGACCCGCACCGGCGAAGAGCACGTTGCCTGGGACACCATGAAGTGGGCCCGTCCGTTCCTGAACACCAACAGCATGGGCGCCAATCCGAAGCAGCCGTCGGACGTCGCGCAGGTCGGCGATCTGATTCGCGTGCAACGTCAGCCGGACAATTCGCTCAAATTCAGCCAGATTCCGCAGGCCCAGGGCGCACTGGTGTCCCTCGATCCGCAGAACGGCGCCATTCGTTCCCTGGTCGGCGGTTTTGCCTTCGAGCAGAGCAACTACAACCGCGCCATGCAGGCCAAGCGTCAACCGGGTTCGAGCTTCAAGCCGTTCGTCTATAGTGCCGCCCTGGATAACGGCTACACCGCCGCCAGCCTGGTGAACGACGCACCGATCGTGTTCGTCGACGAGTACCTGGACAAGGTCTGGCGCCCGAAGAACGACACAAACACCTTCCTCGGCCCTATCCGCATGCGTGAAGCGCTCTACAAGTCGCGCAACCTGGTATCGATCCGTCTGCTGCAAGCACTGGGCGTCGACCGCACCATCGACTACATCAGCAAGTTCGGCTTCAACAAGCAGGACCTGCCACGCAACCTGTCCCTGGCACTGGGCACCGCGACCCTGACGCCAATGGAAATCGCTACTGGCTGGAGCACCTTCGCCAACGGCGGCTACAAGATTTCCCCGTATATCATCGACAAGATCGAAAGCCGCAACGGCGACACACTGTTCGTTGCCAACCCGCCGAGCGTTCCGAAAGGCAACGTAGTCAGCGACGGCATCGCCGTGCCGGCCGCCAATACCTTCACCGTCAACGCCACCCCAGGCGAAGCGCCGAGCGCCCAGCCAGTGTCACAAGCGCCAGCAGTGGCCGAACGTATCATCGATGGCCGCACCACCTACATCCTCAACAGCATGCTTGAGGACGTAATCAAACTCGGCACTGGCCGTCGCGCACTGGCCTTGGGCCGCAGTGACATTGCGGGCAAGACCGGCACCACCAACGAATCCAAGGACGCCTGGTTCTCCGGCTACAACGCCGATTACGTGACCACCGTCTGGACCGGCTTCGACCAACCGGAAAGCCTGGGCAAACGCGAGTTCGGCGGCACCGTCGCCCTGCCGATCTGGATGAACTACATGGGCGCCGCCCTCAAAGGCAAGCCGCCTCATACCCAGCCGGAACCTGAAGGCATCCTCAGCCTGCGGGTCGACCCGGTCAGCGGCCGTGCAGCCACCCCAAGCACGCCTGGCGCCTACTTTGAGCTGTTCAAGGCCGAAGATACGCCGCCGTCGGTGAATGAGCTGGGTAACGGCAATGTGCCGGGCAGCCCGCTGCCAGCGGACGAAGCGGCGCCGATCGATTTGTTCTGATCGCCGCAACACCAAAAAGCCCCGCCTTCGAAAGAAGTGCGGGGCTTTTTATTGCCTGCCTGCAAACCCCTCAGATACAAAAAAGCCCCGACTCAGAATGAGTCGGGGCCTTTGGTTGAAGCGCTACAACGGCTTAGCCGTTGAACACGTCATCCACGCTTTTCAGCGGGTAGTTCTTCGGATACGGCAGGGTCGCCACGCCGGTCTCGATCGCAGCCTTGGCCACGGCATCGGAGATCACGGTGATCAGACGGGCATCCATTGGTTTCGGGATGATGTACTCACGACCGAATTCCAGCTTGATGCCGCCGTAGGCGTCGCACACTTCCTGAGGCACTGGCAGCTTGGCCAGTTCACGCAGGGCGTTGGCGGCAGCCACTTTCATTTCTTCGTTGATGCGCTTGGCGCGAACGTCCAGGGCACCACGGAAGATGAACGGGAAGCCCAGTACGTTGTTGACCTGGTTCGGGTAGTCCGAACGGCCGGTGGCCATGATCACGTCGTTGCGAGTGGCGTGCGCCAGTTCCGGGGAGATTTCCGGATCCGGGTTCGAGCATGCGAACACGATCGGGTTGGCCGCCATGGATTTCAGGCCTTCGGCGCTCAGCAGGTTCGGGCCGGACAGGCCAACAAACACGTCAGCGCCTTCCAGCGCGTCAGCCAGGGTGCGCTTGTCGGTCGCGTGAGCGAAGACAGCCTTGTACTGGTTCAGGTCGTCACGGCCGGAGTGGATCACACCGGTACGGTCAACCATGTAGATGTTTTCGATGTTGGCGCCCATGCTCACCAGCAATTTCATGCAGGAGATGGCGGCAGCACCGGCGCCCAGGCAGACGATCTTGGCTTCCGGCAGGGTTTTACCGGCGATTTCCAGGGCGTTGATCATGCCGGCAGCGGTCACGATCGCGGTACCGTGCTGGTCATCGTGGAATACCGGAATGTCGCACTGCTCGATCAGAGCGCGTTCGATTTCAAAGCACTCAGGCGCCTTGATGTCTTCCAGGTTGATGCCACCGAAGGTAATGGAGATACGCTTGACGGTGTCGATGAAGGCTTGCGGGCTTTCGGAGTCGACTTCGATGTCGAACACGTCGATGCCGGCGAAGCGCTTGAACAGAACACCTTTACCTTCCATCACCGGCTTGGAAGCCAATGGACCGAGGTTACCCAGGCCCAGAATCGCGGTGCCATCGGAAATGACTGCAACCAGGTTGCCTTTGCCGGTGTATTTGTAGGCCAGTTCAGGATCGCGGGCGATTTCGCGTACTGGTTCGGCTACGCCGGGGCTGTAGGCCAGCGACAGGTCGCGGGCGGTAGCAGTGGCCTTGGTGAGCTCGACACTCAGCTTCCCTGGACGAGGATTGGCGTGATATTCGAGAGCGGCAGTTTTCAAATCAGACATGTGGGCATTCCGCTTTTTACTGTTGGACAGACGGACCGCCGAGGATACTCGTGTCGCAAAGTCCCCACAAGACTGACCAGTCACCCCTGTCAAGCGCCCTGCCCTACGACTTTGGGCCAAGAGCCACGGAATACAAGGGGTAGACTGTTCACAATCTATAGAATAAATGTCTACAATTTTTCTTACGGTGCGACCCGCAACATCGCCGGATCGGTCAGCGGCAAAAGCCAGCGCGCCTGTCCGGGCTTCAGTCCGCCACGGCGCGAACGATCCACGACCCAGCCACGAGCCTCGATTTGCTTGCCTATGAGCCTTTCAAGCGATGCGCCATCGAACTGGCCCAACATATTGGGTGCAACCCGCAATACAACTGAATCCTGCAACTCGATCCAAACCCCGCCGCGATTGCGCTGAACCTTGCTCACACGACCACTGAGCACGGCGAAGCCGGACGCGTTGATCTGCTCCGCTTTCAGCACAGGTGACTGTCGCCACAGCCCGAGGCCGGCCTGACGAGCACTGCGTTCCGCCGCCTGCTGGCAGCCGACCAAATCGACGTTCGGCGCTACCGCGACCTGAAAACCGAAACCTTCAGCAAGCATCTGCGCTTCGAGGTTGGCGCCATCGACGCTGTAAACATGGGCCAGGGTGCGACCGTAATGGTCCTTGCCTTCTTTACCCGGCAGCAAACCGACCCGCCCGTCGCTGGCGGCCACCAGGGCTTCCAGGCGTTTGCGCGCGGCCACGGCGAACGGCTCGTCGGAACGACCCTGCTTGCCCAGCTCCGGCGTGTTCAAACCGATCATGCGCACACTGCGCCCATCGCTCAGACGCAAGGTGTCGCCATCCACCACCCGCTGCACCGCGACCGGCGTCAGCCCGCTCGGCGCCGGGCAGAAGGCCTGGGCAGCGGAAAGCCAAATCGCAGACATAAAAAAGGCGCCCGCAAGGGACGCCTTTTTCATCAGCATGGAAAAACCGTAACGGCTTCCCAAGTTGATCGGCCTTAGGCCTTTTTCGCGCCGAAAGCACCGAAACGGTCTGCGAAACGCTGAACGCGGCCGCCAGTGTCCAGAGTCTTTTGCTTACCGGTGTAGAACGGGTGGCATTCGTTGCAAACGTCGATCGCCAGGGCTTTGCCGTAGGTCGAACGGGTTTCGAACTTGTTGCCGCAGCTGCAAGTTACGTCAACTGCTGGGTATTCTGGATGGATATCGGCTTTCATGGTGTCTTCCTCAGGCTAGCGTGCCGCCACCCAACACTATTGTTGAATACCGCACGTAATTAGGCCGCGGATTCTACCAGACCTTTGCAAACACGCAAGCTATGCAAGGTGTCCTCCATCAGAAAAGACTGTTCAATGCTGACGGCATCTTTTAATGCCAAGCTGCGTTGCTGCTCCTCCCCATAGCGCGCTTTGGGTCGTCGCAGCGCCTTGCCTGGCATTAAAATCCACTCGTCAGCACTTGAACGCTTTCCTGATGGAGGACACTTCTCCGACCGTCTGCTAGGCTCCCGGCCTTCTTCATCACCCCTCACCGAGAAAACAATCGCGTGCCCAACGCCATTCTGCGCCTCGCCCTGCCTTCGCCCCTGCGCCGCCTGTTCGACTATCGCGCCCCGGCCGGAGTCCTGCGCGCCCAGTTACACCCGGGCATGCGTTTGCGGGTGCCGTTCGGCCGGCGGGAGATGATCGGGATTCTGGTGGAGATCACCGACGACAGCGAAGTCCCGACAGAAAAGCTCAAACCGGCGCTGGCCCTGCTCGATGCCGTACCGCCGCTGCCACCCGCGCTGTTCAAGCTGTGCCTGTGGACGTCCCAGTATTATCAGCACAGCCTCGGCGACACGTTGAGCTGGGCGCTGCCGGTGTTGCTGCGTCAGGGTGAGCTGGCCGAAGCCCGTCAGGAGCGGTTCTGGTCCGCCGCGCCCGGCGCCAGCCTCGATGACCCGCGCATCGCCCGCGCCCCGCGGCAGCGCGAAGCCCTGGCGACCCTGGCCCAACATCCCCACGGCGTCGCCCATCAGTTGCTGAGCAAACTGATGCTGAGCAAGGACAGCCTCGATCTGTTGCTGGCCAAGGATCTGGTGCAGGTAGACATCCGCAGGCACGCGCCCGGCGCTCGCCACGAACACTGGCTGGCACAACCGGAATTGCCGCTCAATCCGGAGCAGCGCGCCGCTTATGAAGCGATTCGCGCCGGATTCGACAGTTATCACGCGTTCCTGCTGGCCGGCGTCACCGGCAGCGGCAAGACCGAAGTCTATTTGCAACTGATCCGCGAAACCCTCGAGGCCGGCAAGCAAGCCCTGGTGCTGATCCCGGAGATCAACCTCGGCCCGCAAACCCTGGCGCGCTTCGAACAGCGCTTCAATGCACGCATCGCGCTGATCCACTCCGCCGTCAACGACCGCGAGCGCCTGGACGCCTGGCTGGCCGCGCGGGATGGCGAAGCCGACATTATTATCGGCACCCGTTCGGCGCTGTTCACGCCGATGAAGAACCCCGGCCTGATCATCATCGATGAAGAGCACGACGGCTCCTATAAACAGCAGGAAGGCTTGCGCTACCACGCCCGCGACCTGGCGCTGGTTCGCGCCCGGCAGGAAAACATCCCGATTGTCCTCGGCTCCGCCACGCCTTCGCTGGAAAGCCTGCAAAACGCCTACACCGGTCGTTACGGCCTGCTGCGCCTGAATGAGCGCGCCGGTGGCGCCAAGCAACCGCGCTTCCTGCGCCTGGACGTGAAAAGTCGTCCACTGGACAGCGGCATTTCCGGGCCGATGCAGCAAGCCATCGGTCAGACCCTGGCCGCCGGCCAGCAGGTGCTGGTGTTCCTCAACCGTCGAGGGTTCGCCCCGACACTGCTCTGCCACGATTGCGGCTGGATGTCCGAATGCCAGCGTTGCGACGCGCGAATGACCGTGCACCAGCGCTCGGGCGAATTGCGCTGCCATCATTGTGGCTACGTCGAGCGCGTGCCTCGGCATTGCCCGAAGTGCGGCAAGGTCGATTTGCGGCCCGTGGGCGCCGGTACCGAGCGCGCCGAGGAGCGCCTGGGGATTCTGTTCCCGGACGTCCCGGTGCTGCGGGTCGACCGCGACAGTACTTCACGCAAAGACGCGATGAATCAGTTGTTCGCGACCATCCAGAAAGGCCAGCCGTGCATTCTGGTCGGCACACAGATGCTTGCCAAAGGGCACCACTTTCCTCGGGTGACCCTGGTGTCGATTCTCGATGCCGACGGCGGGTTGTTCTCCGGCGACTTCCGCGCCAGCGAGCGCATGGCGCAGTTGATCGTCCAGGTCGCCGGACGCGCGGGCCGCGCCGAAGAGCCGGGCAAAGTGATCATCCAGACGCACCTGGCGGACCACCCGCTGCTGGTGCAACTGACCGAGCAGGGCTATTTCGCCTTTGCCGAACAGGCATTGAGCGAACGCCGCTCCGCCGGGTTGCCGCCATTTGCGCATCTCGCGCTGCTGCGGGCCGAAGCGCACAAACCGGGGCAGGCCGAAGGGTTCCTCGATGAAGCGTGCAGCGAGGCCGAGCGACTGCTGGCCGAACAGCATCTGACCGGTATCGAGTTGCTGGGACCGGTTCCGGCACCGATGGAGCGCCGAGCCGGGCGCTATCGCGCACAGTTATTGCTGCAAGCCACGGCCCGGGCGCCACTGCATCGATTGTTGAGCAGTTGGTTGCTGGCTTTGGAGCAGATGCCCAGTGGGCGGGCAGTGCGTTGGTCTTTGGATGTAGACCCTGTGGATTTGTATTGATTGGAAGATTGCTTTCGCGAACAAGCCCGCGATAGCGGTCGAATAGTCACCACATATCCATAACCTGCCCGCTATAGTTGGCAAGCCCGTCTTCGCAACGGATAATGCCCAGTTTTTCCACCAGCGCACTGAAGCGCCGCCGCGCCTGCGGTCGAAAGAGAAGACCATGAAAGACACCATTCGCCAGCTGATCCAACAAGCCATCACCCAACTCGTCAACGAAGGTGTGTTGCCTGAAGGCCTGTCGCCGGCGATCCAGGTGGAAAACTCCCGTGACAAGACTCACGGCGACTTCGCCAGCAACATCGCGATGATGCTGGCCAAACCGGCCGGCATGAAACCCCGTGACCTGGCCGAGAAAATCATCGCCGCGCTGCCGGCTGACGAAAACGTCTCCAAAGCCGAAATCGCCGGCCCTGGCTTCCTGAACTTTTTCCAGAACACCCAAGCCCTGGCGACCCGCCTGGACGCGGCCCTAGCCGACGACCACATCGGCGTACGCAAGGCCGGCCCGGTGCAGCGCACCGTGGTTGACCTGTCGGCCCCGAACCTGGCCAAGGAGATGCACGTCGGCCACTTGCGCTCGACCATCATCGGCGACGGCGTGGCCCGGGTACTGGAATTCCTCGGCGACACCGTGATCCGGCAGAACCACGTCGGCGACTGGGGCACCCAGTTCGGCATGCTGATGGCTTATCTGCAGGAAAACCCGATCACCAGCGACGAGCTGTCGGACCTGGAAAACTTCTACCGCGCCGCCAAGCAGCGCTTCGACGAGTCCGAAGAGTTCGCCGACCGCGCCCGTGGCCTGGTGGTCAAGCTGCAAGCCGGCGACCCGGACTGCCTGGCCCTGTGGACCAAGTTCAAGGACATCTCGCTGTCCCACTGCCAGAAAATCTACGAACTGCTGAACGTCAAACTGACCATGGCCGACGTGATGGGTGAAAGCGCCTACAACGACGACCTGATCAACGTGGTCAACGACCTCAAGGCCAAAGGCATGCTGGTCGAGAGCAACGGCGCTCAATGCGTATTCCTCGATGAATTCAAGAACGCCGAGGGCGAACCGCTGCCAGTGATCATCGTCAAGGCCGATGGCGGCTACCTTTATGCCACCACCGACCTGGCGGCCGTGCGCTACCGCAGCGGCAAGCTCAAGGCCGATCGCGCGCTGTACTTCGTTGACCAGCGCCAGGCCCTGCACTTCCAGCAGGTGTTCGCCGTCGCCCGCAAGGCCGGCTTCGTGACCCATCCGATGGAAATGGAACACATGGGCTTCGGCACCATGAACGGCGCCGATGGCCGCCCGTTCAAGACCCGTGACGGCGGCACCGTGAAGCTGATCGACCTGCTGACCGAAGCCCAGGAACGCGCCTACACGCTGGTGAAGGAGAAGAACCCGGAGTTGGCCGAAGACGAGTTGCGCAACATCGCCAAGGTCGTGGGCATTGGCGCTGTGAAGTACGCCGACCTGTCCAAGCACCGCACCAGCGACTACAGCTTCAACTTCGACCTGATGCTGAACTTCGAAGGCAACACCGCACCGTACCTGCTGTACGCCTACACCCGAGTAGCCGGCGTGTTCCGCAAGCTAGGCAAGGACTTCAGCGCAGTCGAAGGGCAAATCGTCCTCGAAGCGCCGCACGAACATGAGCTGGCGGCGAAACTGGCGCAGTTCGGCGAAATCCTGAATAACGTGTCCGACAAAGGCACGCCGCACATTCTCTGCACCTACCTGTACGATGTTGCCGGCCTGTTCTCCAGTTTCTACGAGAACTGCCCGATCCTCGGCGCCGACACCCCGGCGCAGATGCAGAGCCGTCTGCGCCTTGCTGCGTTGACCGGCCGCACTCTCAAGCAAGGCCTGGAACTCTTGGGTCTGGAAACTCTGGAGCGTATGTAAGTTGGCTGCCAAGAAAAAACCTGCACCCAAGCGTGGCGCCAGCCGTTACCAAGCTCCTGCAAAGCAACCGATCCCGGGCTGGCTGTGGATGGCCATCGGCCTGACGGTCGGCGCGTTCATTGTGTTCCTGATGAAGCTGGAGCCGGGCAAGGGCAGTGACAGCGTCAAGCGCGAGAAGGTCGAGCAACAGCAGAAAGCTACCAAGATCGCCGAAGCCAACAAGACCCCGCCGAGCCCGACGCAACCGGTGAAGCCGAAGTACGACTTCTACACCTTGCTGCCGGAGTCGGAAGTGATCGTGCCGCCGGATGCAGTACCTGAGAAAACCCTGCCGACGCCACAAGTGCCGGCCGTGCCGACCACGCCAGTGACGCCTGCGGAAGCGGCGAAGATCGACACCGCCCGGGCTCAGGCGGCATTGGCCGGCATCACTCCGCCGCCAGCGCCACCGGTGGCTAAAGCGGCGCCGGTGACCAAGTTCTTCCTGCAGGCCGGTTCGTTCCGCAAACAAGCCGATGCCGACAAGGTTCGGGCGCAGATCATCCTGCTGGGTCAGGCCGTGGCGGTTGAATCCGGCACGGTGAAGGACGAGACCTGGTACCGGGTGCTGGTCGGCCCGTTCAGCAACCGCGAACAACTGACCACCGCCCAGAAACAATTGGCTGGCAGCGGCTTCAGCAATCTGTTGTTACAACAACGCCAGAGCCGCTGATCCCACTTTACAGTCAGAAGCAATCTGCTTTTGTGGCAAGGGAGCTTGCTCCCGTTCGGCTGCGAAGCGGCCCTAAAATCGACCGCCAAGGTCTGTCTGGCCAACCGCGGCGACCGACTTTAGGGCCGCTTCGCGCCCCAACGGGGGCAAGCCCCCTCGCCACAGGGATTCACTTGCACCCGCCTTCGCAAATGACACACCGCTCGTCCCCCGCCGCGTCCTACAGTTGAAAAACGCTCCACCACCCCCATATGAGTTGGCATAAGGCATTTTCGCCCCGCTGCGTGGAGACTCTCCCTTGACCACCATCGTTTCAGTTCGCCGCCACGGCAAAGTCGTCATGGGCGGCGACGGCCAGGTTTCGCTCGGCAATACCGTGATGAAAGGCAACGCGAAGAAAGTTCGCCGCCTCTACCACGGTCAGGTTATCGCCGGTTTTGCCGGGGCTACCGCTGACGCCTTCACCCTCTTCGAACGTTTTGAAGGCCAACTCGAAAAACATCAGGGCCACCTGGTTCGCGCCGCTGTCGAACTCGCCAAAGAATGGCGCACTGACCGCTCCCTCAGCCGCCTCGAAGCCATGCTCGCGGTCGCCAACAAGGATGCCTCCCTTATCATCACCGGCAACGGTGACGTGGTTGAGCCTGAAGAAGGCCTGATCGCCATGGGTTCCGGCGGTGGCTACGCCCAGGCGGCGGCCAGCGCGCTGTTGAAAAAGACCGACCTGTCGGCCCGGGAAATCGTCGAAACCGCTTTGGGCATCGCTGGCGACATCTGCGTGTTCACCAACCACAACATCACCATCGAGGAGCAGGATCTCGCTGAGTAAGCCTGTATCGGCCTAGCGCCACGGCTTACTTTTGCTTGAGGACCGCCAATTACTATGCCCATGACCCCCCGTGAAATCGTCCACGAACTCAATCGCCATATCATCGGCCAGGACGATGCCAAACGCGCCGTCGCCATTGCCTTGCGCAACCGCTGGCGCCGGATGCAGCTGCCCGAAGAGCTGCGCGTCGAAGTCACCCCCAAGAACATTCTGATGATCGGCCCGACCGGCGTCGGCAAAACCGAGATCGCCCGTCGCCTGGCCAAACTCGCCAACGCGCCGTTCATCAAAGTCGAAGCGACCAAATTCACCGAAGTGGGCTATGTCGGTCGCGACGTCGAATCGATCATTCGTGATCTGGCGGACGCTGCGATCAAGCTGCTGCGCGAACAGGAAATGACCAAGGTTCGCCACCGCGCCGAAGACGCCGCCGAAGAGCGCATCCTCGACGCCTTGCTGCCACCGGCACGCATGGGCTTCAACAACGAAGACGCCGCCCCGGCCCAGGACTCCAACACCCGTCAGCTGTTCCGCAAACGCTTGCGTGAAGGTCAGCTGGACGACAAGGAGATCGAAATCGAAGTGGCCGAAATCACCGGCGTCGATATCTCCGCGCCACCGGGCATGGAAGAAATGACCAACCAGCTGCAAAGCCTGTTTGCCAACATGGGCAAGGGCAAGCGCAAGAACCGCAAGCTCAAGGTCAAGGAAGCGCTGAAACTGGTTCGCGACGAAGAAGCCGGTCGCCTGGTCAACGAAGAAGAATTGAAGGCCAAGGCCCTGGAAGCCGTCGAGCAGCATGGCATCGTGTTCATCGACGAAATCGACAAGGTCGCCAAGCGCGGCAATACCGGTGGCGTCGACGTGTCCCGTGAAGGCGTACAGCGCGACTTGCTGCCGCTGATCGAAGGCTGCACCGTCAACACCAAGCTGGGCATGGTCAAGACCGACCACATCCTGTTCATCGCCTCCGGTGCGTTCCACCTGAGCAAGCCGAGCGATCTGGTGCCAGAGCTGCAAGGCCGCCTGCCGATTCGCGTCGAACTCAAGGCCCTGAGCCCGGAAGATTTCGAACGCATCCTAAGCGAGCCGCATGCATCGCTCACCGAGCAGTATTGCGCGCTGCTGAAAACCGAAGGCCTGCTCATCGAATTCCAGCCCGATGGCATCAAGCGCATTGCCGAGATCGCCTGGCAGGTCAATGAGAAGACCGAAAACATCGGTGCCCGTCGCCTGCACACCCTGCTCGAGCGCCTGCTCGAAGAGGTGTCGTTCAGCGCCGGCGATCTGGCCAGCACCCACGAGGAAAAGCCAATCCTGATCGATGCCGATTACGTCAACAGCCACTTGGGCGAATTGGCACAGAACGAAGACCTGTCCCGTTATATCCTGTAGGTCTCATTCTGTGTGAGCGGGCTTCTGTGGCGAGGGAGCTTGCTCCCGCTGGGTCGCGAAGCGGCCCCAAAGTCGGTGAATGCGGTTTAAGACCTCATTCGCCGGATTTACGACTGCTACGCAGCCGAGCGGGAGCAAGCTCCCTCGCCACAGAAGCCCGCCGACACAGGGCCTTCATACAGACGGAAGATCGGCCCCATGACGACCCAACTCCCCACCGACATCAAACTGCACAAAGCCTCGAAAACCCTGACGCTCAAATACGCGTCCGGCGAGGAGTATCACCTGCCCGCAGAATTCCTTCGCGTGCACTCTCCTTCCGCCGAGGTCCAGGGCCACGGCAAACCTATCCTGCAATTTGGCAAGATCGGCGTAGGCCTGAGCAAGGTCGAACCGGCCGGTCAGTACGCACTGAAATTGACCTTCGACGACGGCCACGACAGCGGACTGTTCACCTGGGAATATCTGTACCAGTTGGCGGTGCGCCAAGAGGATCTGTGGAACGATTATCTTGCGGAACTCAAAGCGGCTGGAAAGACCCGAGATCCGAACGAGTCGGTCGTCAAGCTGATGCTCTAGGTCAGGCCTCGAGGTATTTAGAGGGCATTTTCTAATTCCATCTGTTTGAATGCTTGGCTGCCGGGTCAACGATTGGCCCGCTTGCGAAAAAAATTAAACTCGGGTAACCAATGGAGCTGGCAAGTTCCGTGCATTTGTAGCTATGCGCAATTAACGGTCACCCCGAGCAGTAGTACCTGGCGTTTGCTGTGTGACTACACAGCTGGGCTCAGGTACTCGCCTCAGGACAATGGAGCGTCGTAGATGAGTAACAAGCAAAACGATGACCTGAAATTCCAGGCTTCAGAAAATACCTTGGGACTGAATCCTGTTGTTGGGCTGCGTAGAAAGGATCTACTGGGCTCTGCCCGAATGGTGCTGACACAGGCCATCAGACAACCCATCCACAGTGCCAGGCACGTCGCCCATTTCGGCATCGAACTCAAGAACGTGCTGTTCGGAAAATCCGAGCTTCAACCGCAAAGCGACGACCGCCGTTTCCTCGACCCGGCCTGGAGCCAGAACCCTCTCTACAAACGTTATTTGCAAACTTATCTGGCGTGGCGCAAGGAACTCCACACCTGGATCGATAAGAGCAATCTCTCGCCCAAGGACGTCGCTCGCGGGCATTTCGTGATCAACCTCATGACCGAAGCCATGGCCCCGACCAACACGGCAGCCAACCCGGCGGCGGTCAAACGCTTCTTCGAAACCGGTGGCAAAAGCCTGCTCGACGGCCTCTCCCACCTGGCCAAGGATCTGATCCACAACGGCGGGATGCCGAGCCAGGTCAACATGGGCGCGTTTGAAGTCGGCAAGAGCCTGGGTGTAACCGAAGGCGCAGTGGTCTTTCGCAACGACGTGCTGGAGCTGATCCAGTACAAGCCGATCACCGAGCAAGTGCATGAACGCCCACTGCTGGTGGTGCCGCCGCAGATCAACAAGTTCTATGTTTTCGACCTGAGCCCGGACAAGAGCCTGGCGCGCTTCTGCCTGCGCAACAACGTGCAGACCTTCATCGTCAGCTGGCGCAACCCGACCAAGGAGCAGCGCGAGTGGGGCCTGTCGACCTACATCGAAGCGCTCAAGGAAGCGGTCGATGTCGTCACCGCGATCACCGGCAGCAAAGACGTGAACATGCTCGGCGCCTGCTCCGGCGGCATCACCTGCACTGCCCTGCTGGGTCATTACGCAGCGATCGGCGAAAAGAAAGTCAACGCTCTCACACTGCTGGTCAGCGTGCTCGACACCACCCTCGACAGCGACGTGGCCCTGTTCGTCGACGAGCAGACCCTCGAAGCCGCCAAGCGCCATTCCTATCAGGCCGGCGTGCTGGAAGGTCGCGACATGGCGAAAGTCTTCGCCTGGATGCGCCCCAACGACCTGATCTGGAACTACTGGGTCAACAACTACCTGTTGGGCAACGAGCCACCGGTGTTCGACATTCTGTTCTGGAACAACGACACCACTCGCCTGCCGGCCGCTTTCCACGGCGACCTGATCGAGATGTTCAAAAACAACCCACTGATCCGTCCCAACGCACTGGAAGTGTGCGGCACACCGATCGACCTCAAACAGGTCGACGCCGACATCTTTTCCCTGGCTGGCACCAACGATCACATCACTCCGTGGAAGTCCTGCTACAAGTCGGCACAGCTGTTCGGCGGCAAGGTCGAGTTCGTGCTGTCCAGCAGCGGTCATATCCAGAGCATTCTGAACCCGCCGGGCAATCCGAAAGCACGCTACATGACCAGCACTGACATGCCGGTCAAGGCCGAGGACTGGATGGAAAATTCCACCAAGCACACCGACTCCTGGTGGTTGCATTGGCAGGCATGGCAGGCCGAACGCTCGGGCAAACTGAAAAAGTCCCCCGCCAACCTTGGCAACAAGGCCTATCCCGCGGGTGAAGCGTCGCCAGGCACGTATGTGCACGAACGTTGAGCTTCAAACAACTCGCAGTCCGCGGCACTGGGAGGTGCCGCGATTGTTATTAATCAGCCTCGAGGCCAGCCTCGAACATTCTGCGACGGCCCGGGATGGCCCGATCAGCGTTTAAAACCTACAGGGCTTCGTGCATGCCGCAACCGTTCGTATTTCGTACCGTCAACCTGGATGGGCAAACCCTCCGCACCGCGGTACGCCCCGGCAAGCCTCACTTGACGCCCTTGCTGATTTTCAACGGCATCGGCGCCAACCTGGAGCTGATATTTCCGTTCGTCCAGGCGCTGGATCCGGACCTGGAAGTCATCGCCTTCGACGTACCCGGTGTCGGCGGCTCATCCACTCCCAGCCGGCCGTATCGCTTTTCGGGCCTGGCGAAACTGACGGCGCGAATGCTCGACTATCTCGATTACGGGCAGGTCAATGTGATCGGCGTGTCATGGGGTGGCGCCCTGGCGCAGCAATTTGCCTATGACTATCCCGAGCGCTGCAAGAAACTGGTGCTGGCAGCCACGGCGGCCGGCACAGTGATGGTGCCGGGCAAACCGAAAGTGCTGTGGATGATGGCCAGCCCACGACGCTACATCCAGCCGTCCCATGTGATTCGCATCGCGCCGATGATCTATGGCGGCTCGTTCCGTCGCGATCCAACCCTGGCGGCCAGTCACGCCGCGCGGGTTCGCTCGGCAGGCAAACTGGGCTACTACTGGCAGCTGTTCGCCGGGTTTGGCTGGACCAGCATTCACTGGCTGCACAAGATCCAACAGCCGACCCTGGTGCTGGCCGGCGACGACGACCCACTGATCCCGCTGATCAATATGCGCATGCTGGCCTGGCGAATTCCCAATGCCCAATTGCACATCATCGACGACGGACATCTGTTCTTGATTACCCGGGCCGAAGCGGTGGCACCGATCATCATGAAGTTTCTCGAAGAGGAACGTCAGCGCGCAGTGATGCATCCGCATCCGGCGCCATCGGGCAGTTGACCGGCCCCGGCTTTGGTTCAGGAAAAGAGCGTCGACAGGACGTCGTACCGCGCAACAATCCGCAACAACGTCTATGGTGATTTGTTCGGTGAGTTTGTTTTTGGCCTGATGACGAAGGAGTGTTGACTCATGCGCGACAAACCAGCGAAGGGCTCCTTGCCCACTCCCGCTGCATTCATCAACGCACAGAGTGCGGTTACCGGTCTGCGCGGCCGGGACTTGCTTTCAACCTTGCGCAGCCTGGCCACCCATGGCCTGCGCAACCCGGTGTACACGGCCCGGCATGCCTTGAAGCTGGGCGGCCAGCTTGGCCGCGTGTTGTTGGGTGAGACCCTGCACCCGATCAATCCGCAAGACAATCGCTTTGCCGACCCGGCGTGGAGCCTCAACCCTTTTTATCGCCGCAGCTTGCAGGCCTACCTGAGTTGGCAGAAGGAGGTCAAAAACTGGATCGACGAGAGCAACCTGAGCCCG
Source organism: Pseudomonas sp. FP1740 (assembly GCF_030687165.1). NCBI lineage: Bacteria > Pseudomonadati > Pseudomonadota > Gammaproteobacteria > Pseudomonadales > Pseudomonadaceae > Pseudomonas > Pseudomonas sp. FP1740. The sequence continues at coordinate 410,382 of NZ_CP117461.1, read as the reverse complement.
GACGATCGCGCCCGCGCCCACTTTGCGTTTGCCTTGATCAACGACGCCGTGGCGCCGTCCAACACCCTGCTCAATCCGCTGGCGGTCAAGGAGATCTTCAACTCCGGCGGTCACAGTCTGGTGCGGGGTATCGGCCATCTGCTCGATGACCTGCTGCACAACGACGGTTTGCCCAGACAGGTCACCAAACAAGCATTCGAGGTAGGCAAGACAGTCGCCACCACCACCGGATCCGTGGTGTTTCGCAATGAGCTACTGGAACTGATCCAGTACAAGCCGATGAGCGAAAAACAGTATTCCAAGCCGTTGCTGATCGTGCCGCCACAGATCAACAAGTTCTACATTTTCGACTTGAGCCCCAGCAACAGCTTCGTCCAGTTCGCCCTTAAAAACGGCTTGCAGACATTCATTATCAGCTGGCGCAATCCCGATGTGCGTCATCGCGAATGGGGGCTGTCGTCTTATGTCGAAGCCACCGAAGAAGCGATGAATGTGTGCCGGGCGATCACCGGTTCCCGCGACGTCAACCTGATGGGTGCCTGCGCCGGCGGGCTGACCATCGCCGCGCTGCAGGGGCACTTGCAGGCCAAGCGACAGCTGCGGCGGGTGTCCAGCGCGACCTATCTGGTGAGCCTGCTCGACAGTCAGATAGAAAGCCCGGCCACCCTCTTCGTCGACGAACAAACGCTGGAAGCGGCCAAGCGCCGCTCATATCAGAAGGGCGTTCTGGAAGGTCGCGACATGGCCAGGGTTTTTGCCTGGATGCGCCCCAACGATTTGATCTGGAATTACTTCGTCAATAACTACCTGCTGGGCAAGGAGCCACCGGCGTTCGACATCCTCTACTGGAACAATGACAACACGCGCCTGCCGGCAGCGTTTCATGGCGACCTGCTGGACTTCTTCAAGCACAACCCGCTGAGTCATCCGGGCGGGCTGGAAGTGTGCGGCACTCCGATCGACCTGCAAAAAGTCACCGTCGACAGTTTCAGCGTGGCCGGCATGAACGATCACATCACCCCGTGGGATGCGGTGTATCGCTCGACCTTGCTGCTGGGTGGCGAGCGGCGCTTCGTGCTGTCGAGCAGCGGTCATGTGCAGAGCATTCTCAACCCGCCGCACAACTCGAAAGCCAACTACGTCGAGAACCCGAAACTGAGCAGCGACCCGCGGGCCTGGTATTACGACGCCAAACGCGTCGACGGCAGTTGGTGGACACAATGGCTGAGCTGGATTCAGGAACGCTCCGGCGCACTACACGAAACCAAGATGCCCCTCGGCAACCAGAACTATCCACCGATGGAGGCGGCACCCGGTACTTACGTGCGCGTGCGCTGACGTTCAATGAACCACGGCCGCCAATGGCCGTGGCCTGACTCGACCATTAAGAAGACTGGATGAAAACCCGCGACCGGATTCTCGAATGTGCCCTGCAGTTGTTCAATCAGAAGGGCGAACCGAACGTGTCCACCATGGAGGTGGCCAACGAAATGGGCATCAGCCCGGGCAACCTCTACTACCACTTCCACGGCAAGGAGCCGCTGATCCTGGGGCTGTTCGAACGCTTCCAGACCGAACTGACGCCCTTGCTCGATCCACCGTCCGATGTGGAATTGGCCCCCGAAGATTACTGGCTGTTCCTGCACCTGATCGTCGAACGCCTGGCACAATACCGGTTTCTGTTCCAGGACTTGTCGAACCTTGCCGGCCGCCTGCCGAAACTGGCCAAGGGGATACGCAACCTGCTCAATGCGTTGAAGCGCACACTGGCTTCATTGCTGGCACAGTTGAAGGCTCAGGGCCAGTTGGTCAGCGACACCCAGGCGCTGGGACAACTGGTGGAGCAAATCACCATGACATTGCTGTTCTCGCTGGACTATCAGCGGATTCTCGACCGTGAAGGTGAAGTACGACTGGTGGTGTACCAGATCATGATGCTGGTGGCGCCGCATTTGTTGCCGCCGGTCAAAGTCGCGACCGAGCGGTTGGCGTTGCAGTACCTCGAAGAGCACGACTGACCCGGTGGGTCTTCGATGGTTTCTGGAATCCATGCACAAACAAAAACGCCCGACCTTTACAGGCCGGGCGTGATCGTTCCCATGCTCCGCGTGGGAATGCAGCCGGTGACGCTCTGCGTCACTGCCGCAATGGACGCGGAGCGTCCGGTGAGGCATTCCCACGCGGAGCGTGGGAACGATCATCAGGACTGACTGGTTGGCGCCGATGGAGTCGGTGCGATAGTCGGGGTTACAGCAGGGGTCGGCGCAGCGGCGGAGTTCGCCGGACTGACCGGGGTTGCCGGTTTGGCGGCAGCCACTGCTGGTTTCGGAGCGGCCGCTTTCGGGGCGGCTGGTTTTTTCACTGCTGGCTTCTTCGCCGCAGCGGGTTTGGCCGCTGCGGTTTTAGCTGCAGGTTTGGCCGCTGGTTTAGCGGCTGGTTTTGCAGCAGCTTTTGCAGCGGGTTTAGCGGCCGCTTTGGCTGCAGGTTTCGCAGCAGCAGTTTTGGCTGCAGGTTTCGCTGCGGCCTTGGCCAATGGTTTGGCAGCGCTTTTAGCTGCCGGTTTGGCCGCTGCGGTTTTCGCCGCAACAGGCGCAACCTTGGCACCGGTGAGTTTTTCGATTTGCTTGGTCAGGGTATCGACCTTGCTGTGCAGTGCCTTGACCTCATTGCGGCTCGGTACACCCAGGCGCGAAATGGCGCTGTTCAGGCGCTTGTCGAAAGCCCCTTCCAGCTCATCCCACTTGCCCAGTGCGCGATCTTTCACACCGCTGATGCGCGACTTGGCCGACGAAGCGGAGTCCTTGGCCGCATCGACTTTCTTGCCGACAGCGCTCTTGGTGAGCTTCTCGGCTTTCTCGCCGTCCTTAACCAATGCATCGAAGAGTTTGCTGCCGTCAGAATCAATCTTCGAGTACACGCCTAAACCAGCCAGCCAGATCTTGCGGGAGTAGTCTTCGACCTTCCCGATCCACGAGCTGCCTTCTTTTTCAGTATTCTTTTTGCCAGCCATCCCGTTCTCCTTAAGATTTACGCGCGACACGTTCGAGCAATGCTGTCAGCTCATCGAGCTTAGCAGAGAGTGTCTCCACGTCATGTTTAGACGGAATGCCGATACGATTCAAGGCACTTGCGATACGCGTATCGAAAGCCTTCTCGACTTTGTCGAGTTGAAGTTCGACTTTGCCTTTGAAAGTACTCACTTCACTCTTGGCTTCATCGATCTCGGCATTAGCCGCTTCAAGTTTCTCAGCAACTACTTTTTTGCCTTTCTTTTCAACAGCTTGACCAGCCTTGATCAACTCTTGAACGTACTCGCTACCCTCTTGACCGACCTTGGTGTAAGCACCCAGGCTCGCCAGCCAGATCTTGCGGGCATACGATCTGACGTCGTTCAGAGTGCTGGTCTCAACGTCGACTTTTTTCTTCACAATAACTTTGGCCATGGTCCACCTCACGCGCAGAAGGGTTGAGGAACTGCCCGCGAAAGTGTCGGGCTCAGGCACAAAGTAGGGAGAAAAATTAGAAACGGCACCCTAACAAATGACACAAATCGGTGGTGCCTCCGGGAAAAGATCTCAGCCTTCGGCAACGCCTGCAGATGTACACATTTCAATGCAGGAGCCGCCGAAGGCTGCGCTCTTTGGGGAGTCACGCGAGGGCTTTGTCGAGGGCCCTTTCGATTTCCGATTTGATGGTGCCGCTCATGGCGGACATCAACAGCCCCAGTTCGACATCGACCCTGATCGAATCCTCGCCCACATGCACCGCCCCTTTCACACCGGAGCGCTTGAGGTTCAGCGTGTCGCCAGACCACTGTGGCTCCAGGCCATATTGATCGGACAGTTTCTGCGCCAACTTGTCGGCCTTCTCGCGGGCCGCTTCCTTACCCAGGCCATGGGCACGCTCAACACTAATATGGGCCATCGAATGACTCCTGCTTTATGGACACTTCCTGAAGCATCTTGACCGTTACTGCGTCAAAACGTCCCGGTTTCTCTATATCTTACCTTCAGCCTTGCCAAGACAAAGCAGGCCACCGGGATTAGAATGTCCCGCATTCTATTTTGGTGACAGCGATATGACTGATCAGCGCAAAGGCAGCGATGCCGAACCCACCACTCACTTCGGCTTCAAAAACGTTCCGGAAAGCCAGAAAGCGGAAAAAGTCGCTGAGGTTTTCCACTCGGTAGCCGCCAAGTACGACTTGATGAACGACCTCCTGTCGGGCGGCATGCACCGTCTGTGGAAGCGTTTCGCGATCGAACTGTCGGGCGTGCGTGCCGGTAACCGCGTGCTGGACATCGCCGGCGGCACTGGCGACCTGACCAAAAAGTTTTCGCATCTTGTGGGACCGACCGGTCAGGTAGTGTTGGCCGACATCAACGAATCCATGCTCAAGGTCGGTCGTGACCGCCTGCTGGATTTGGGTGTGTCTGGCAACGTCGAATTCGTCCAGGCCGACGCTGAAAAGCTGCCGTTCCCGGACAACCACTTCGACTGCGTGACCATCGCTTTCGGCCTGCGCAACGTGACGCATAAAGAAGACGCCCTGCGCTCGATGCTGCGCGTGCTCAAGCCCGGCGGTCGCCTGCTGGTGCTGGAGTTCTCCAAACCCACCAACGCACTGATGTCCAAAGCCTACGATGCCTATTCGTTCGCCTTCATGCCGTTGATGGGCAAGCTGATCACCAATGATTCGGAAAGCTATCGCTACCTGGCCGAATCGATCCGCATGCACCCGAATCAGGAAACCCTGAAGTCGATGATGGTCGAGGCCGGTTTCGACCGCGTGACCTACCACAACATGACCGCAGGCATCGTCGCCCTGCACCGTGGCATCAAACCCTGATGTTGCTGGCCGGCCTGCTCGCCAGCGTTGAACTCGGTCTGAACCGGGTGCTGCGTCTCGACAGCACGGCGCTGCCGCGGCTGGCGCATTTGAGTGGCAAGGTGATTGCCGTCGACTGCCGCAGCCCGGCGCTGCAAGTGTTCATCCTGCCCAGCGACGAAGGTCTGATGCTGGCGTCCCACTGGGAAACCGGTGCCGACTGCACCTTGCGCGCACCGGCCTCAAGCCTGCTGAAACTGGCGACGAGCAAAGACAAGACTTCCGTGCTGCATGGCCCGGAAGTCGAACTCGACGGCGACAGCGGCGTGCTGCTGGAACTGGCGGCGGTCCTGCAGGACCTGGAGCTGGACTGGGAGTACGAACTCTCGCGCTGGCTGGGACCTGTGGCCACGCAACTGGTCGGCGGTCACCTGCGCAGTCGCGCACGCTGGTATCAGCAAGGGTTCGCCAGCCTCAACCAGAACCTGGGCGAGTACCTGGCCGAAGAATCGCGCACCCTCGTCGGTCAGCGCGAAGCGGAAGCCCGTTTCAGTGAACTGGACCAGATCAAGCTCGATCTGGAACGTCTCGAGGCGCGTTTCGAGCGCCTTTCCCGATCCCTCGACCCAAGCGATAACGCATGAAGCTGCTTGCCGTCCGCCGTTTGTTGCGCATCCAGCGCGTCGTGATCCGCTACCGCCTCGATGACCTGCTGTTCGCCCTGCCATTGCCCTGGTTTCTACTGGCGCTGCGCTATGCCTTGCCGTGGCGCTGGTTCCCGCGCAAGCCCCTGGACCTGAGCCGTGGCGCACGATTGCGCCTGGCGTTGCAGGACCTTGGGCCGATTTTCATCAAGTTCGGCCAGATCCTTTCGACGCGCCGCGACTTGCTGCCCGAAGACATCGCCGATGAACTGATGATGTTGCAGGACCGGGTACCGCCGTTCGACTCGCAAGTGTCGGTCCGGTTGATCGAAGAGCAGCTCGGCAAGAAGATCAATGAAGTCTTCTCACGTTTCGACGTCGAACCGCTGGCCTCGGCTTCGGTGGCGCAGGTGCATGCCGCGCAGCTGAAAACCGGTGAAGAAGTAGTGGTCAAGGTGATCCGCCCGGGCCTCAAGCCGGTGATTGCCCAGGACCTGGCATGGCTGTTCATTCTTGCCCGCGCCGCGGAAAAACTCTCGGCCGACGCCCGTCTGCTACACCCGGTGGACGTGGTCAGTGACTACGAAAAAACCATCTACGACGAACTCGATCTGCTGCGTGAGGCCGCCAACGCCAGCCAGTTGAAGCGCAACTTCGACGGTTCGCCGCTACTGTATGTGCCGCAAGTCTATTGGGACTGGTGCCGACCGAAAGTGCTGGTGATGGAGCGCATCTACGGGATTCAGGTCACCGACCTCGCGACCCTGGCCGACCAGCGCACCGACATGAAAATGCTCGCCGAGCGTGGCGTGGAGATCTTCTTCACCCAGGTGTTCCGCGACAGCTTCTTCCACGCCGACATGCACCCCGGCAACATTTTCGTCAGCACCGTGCAGCCCTGGAGCCCGCAGTACATCGCCATCGACTGCGGCATCGTCGGCAGCCTGACCCCGGAAGACCAGGACTATCTGGCGCGCAACCTGTTCGCGTTCTTCAAGCGTGACTACCGGCGTGTCGCGCAGTTGCACATTGACTCGGGCTGGGTGCCGGCGGAAACCAAACTCAACGAATTCGAAGCGGCGATCCGCACGGTGTGCGAGCCGATCTTCGAAAAACCGTTAAAAGATATTTCCTTTGGTCAGGTGCTGATGCGCCTGTTCCAGACCGCTCGACGCTTCAACATGGAAGTGCAGCCGCAGTTGGTCTTGCTGCAAAAAACCCTGTTGAACATCGAAGGCCTGGGTCGTCAGTTGTACCCGGACCTTGATCTGTGGAACACCGCCCAGCCGTTCCTCGAACGCTGGATGCGCGAGCGCGTCAGCCCCAAAGCCTTGCTGGGCAACGTGCAGAGCCAGTTCGAGCAACTCCCGCACCTGGCCAACATGGCCCGCGACCTGCTTGAGCGCATGTCCCAACCCCACGCCAACGACCCGCCGCCTCCGTGGCACCGGCGCAAGGACGACGTGTTCCTGCGCCTGCTCGGCACCGCTCATCTGGCGGGTGGCACGATACTCGCAGCCGGTGGCCCGTTACACGAACTGGGGCATTGGCCCGCCGGAATCATGGTGGCGATCGGCTTGTATCTGGTCGTTCGCCGATAGCCAGTTGGATCATCGGCTGGCACACTGTTTGAACGCTGAATTTGAACATTGGCCTCAACTATTGAAGTAGAGCCCGCTGTCGGAGTCGAAGATGAAAAACTGGCTGGACGAGATCAAGTGGGACGCCGATGGACTGGTGCCGGCGATTGCCCAGGATCACAAGACCGGACGCGTCCTGATGATGGCCTGGATGAACCGCGAAGCACTGCAATTGACCGCCGCCGAGAACCGTGCCATTTACTGGTCACGTTCCCGTGGCAAGCTGTGGCGCAAGGGCGAAGAGTCCGGCCACGTGCAAACCCTGCATGAGATGCGCCTGGACTGTGACGCTGACGTGATCATCCTGATGGTCGAGCAGATCGGCGACATCGCCTGCCATACCGGCCGTCAGAGCTGCTTCTATCGCGTCTTCGAGAACGGCGACTGGAAAACCGTCGACCCGGTTCTCAAAGACCCGCACGCCATCTACTCCGCAGGACATACCCATGAGTGACACTTTGACCCGTCTGGCCCAGGTGCTGGAAGAGCGCAAAGGCGCAGCCGCCGACAGCTCGTACGTCGCCAGCCTGTACCACAAGGGCTTGAACAAGATTCTGGAAAAAGTCGGCGAAGAGTCGGTCGAAACCATTATCGCCGCCAAGGATGCCGCCATCAGCGGTGACTGCAGCGATGTGATCTACGAGACCGCCGACCTGTGGTTCCACAGCATGGTCATGCTCGCCCAGTTGGGGCAACATCCACAGGCTGTGCTCGATGAACTGGACCGTCGCTTCGGTCTGTCCGGACACGCCGAGAAAGCCTCGCGTCCGTCCGCCTGAATAATTATTGGAGAGGAACGCAACATGGGCATTTTTGACTGGAAACACTGGATCGTCATCCTGATTGTCGTGGTGCTGGTGTTCGGCACCAAGAAACTGAAAAACCTCGGCACTGACGTGGGCGAGTCGATCAAAGGCTTTCGCAAAGCCATGAACGATGAAGACAAGCCAGTCGATCCGACAGTGACCCCGGCCCAACCGGTTCCGCCTGTCCAGCCACAGGCCACAACGTCTGTGAACCCGCCGCACACCATCGACGTGCAGGCGCAAAAAGTCGAAGAGCCGACCCGCAAAGACTCGTGAGCACTGACTAATGTTTGGTATCAGCTTCTCTGAACTGCTGCTCGTCGGCCTCGTCGCCCTGCTGGTGCTGGGCCCCGAGCGTCTGCCGGGCGCTGCGCGCACCGCTGGCCTGTGGGTCGGACGGCTGAAGCGCAGCTTCAACGCGATCAAACAGGAAGTTGAACGTGAAATCGGTGCCGACGAAATTCGCCGGCAACTGCACAACGAGCACATTCTGTCCCTGGAGCAGGAGGCGCGGAAGATTTTCACGCCGACTCAGCAGGAGCCAACGCCGGTGGAACCGGTGGCGACGCCGACGATTCATGCGCCGACAACTGACGCTACGCCGGCGGTTGCAGCCGCTGAACCTGCGCCTGCCAACCCAGTAGAACCTGTTGCTCCTGCCGCTGCGCCGACAACCCCGGCGCCTCACGACACCACTTTGCCGCCGCGAGCCCCATGAGCGATCTCCCCGAAAACGACCAGCACATGCCACTGGTCTCGCACCTCACCGAGTTGCGCACCCGTCTGCTGCGCTGTGTAGCGGCGATTTTCATTATCTTCGCCGGGTTGTTCGCCTTCACCCAGCAGATCTACACCTTCGTCTCCACGCCGCTGCGCCAGTACCTGCCGGCCGGCGCGACGATGATCGCCACCGACGTGTCGTCGCCGTTCCTGACGCCGCTGAAGCTGACCATGATGGTCTCGTTGTTCCTGGCAATCCCGGTGATCCTGCATCAGATCTGGGGTTTCATCGCGCCAGGCCTGTACAAGCATGAGAAGCGCATCGCCGTGCCGTTGCTGGTCTCCAGCATCCTGCTGTTCTACACCGGCATGGCCTTCGCCTATTTCCTGGTGTTCCCGCTGATCTTCAAGTTCTTCGCCGCTGCCACCCCGGCCGGCGTGGAAATGATGACCGACATCACCAGCTACCTCGATTTCGTCATGACACTGTTCTTCGCCTTCGGCGTGGCGTTCGAGATCCCGGTGGCCGTGGTGCTGCTGGTGTGGATCGGCGTGGTCAACGTCGCCTACCTGAAGAAAATCCGCCCGTACGTGGTCATCGGCTGCTTCGTGGTCGGCATGATCCTGACGCCGCCGGACATCTTCTCGCAGACGCTGTTGGCCGTACCGATGTGGTTGCTGTTCGAGATCGGCGTCCTGTTCGGCGGCCTGATCAGCAAGCGCGGTGAGCACCCGGACGAAAAACCGGCTGACGATCACAACGACCAACCGCCAGCGACCCAAGCGTGAATCTGCTGCTCCTCGAGGAGGCCGATTTCATTGCGGCCGACCGGGCGATCCTGCGCGATCGCCGCTTGACCCATATGCAGGAAGTCCATCGCTGTGAAGTGGGTGACAGCATGCGCGTCGGGCGTATCGACGGGCTGATGGGCGCCGCCGAAGTACTGCGCCTGGACGCCGACGAAGCCGAGTTGCGCGTCACCCTCGACCAGCCGCCGCCAGCCAAGCTGCCACTGACCCTGGTGTTGGCCCTGCCACGCCCGAAAATGCTCCGCAGGGTGTTTCAGACCGTGGCCGCCATGGGTGTGCCACGAATCGTTCTGGTAAACAGCTATCGCGTCGAGAAGAGCTTCTGGCAAACACCGTTCCTCGAACCTGAAGCGATTCGCGAGCAATTGATCCTGGGGCTTGAACAGGCCCGGGACAGCGTGCTGCCGGAAGTCGTCATCGAGAAGCGCTTCAAACCTTTTGTCGAAGATCGCCTGCCAGCAATCACTGAAGGCACTCTCGGCCTGGTCGGTCATCCCGGCAATTACCCGCCCTGCCCCCGTGGCCTGGACGAACCCGTGACCCTGGCCATCGGCCCCGAAGGCGGCTGGATTCCTTACGAAATCGACCTGCTGGCCAAGGCCGGCCTGCAACCGGTGCAGCTTGGCGAGCGCATCCTGCGGGTGGAAACCGCCGTCACTGCACTGCTCTCGCGCTTGTTCTAACCCCCCCAGATCAAACCTCCCCCTGTAGGAGCTGCCGAAGGCTGCGATCTTTTGATTTTTAGAATCAGGATCAAAAGATCGCAGCCTTCGGCAGCTCCTACGGGATCGTGCCTTGGCGCCTACAGATTCCCGTCTGCCTGCCGATACAGTCCCCATAAAACCGAATAATGGTCCGAGGGGAGTTGCAGCATGTACCGTTGGCTAGCCGAGAAACTGGGGAACGTAAGCGTCAATCGCAAACTGGGTGTCGGCTTTGGCCTCGTGCTGCTCATGACTCTCCTGATCACCTTCACTGGCTGGAATAGCCTGGGCAGTGTGATCAGTCGCGCAGACAAGCAGAGTTACATCTCCAATCTCAACGAGTTGGGCAAGGATTTGCGAACCGCCCGTCTCGAATACGAAATGCGTCGTGGCGAACAAGGTCCAGCAGCCGTCAGCGAACTCGTGGGCAAGCTCGATGATGGCATACAGGTTGCTCTCAAAATGTTTGTGCTCCCCGCGAGCAAGGAAATGCTCAGTCAACAACTGGCCGCCCTCGGTGAGTACAAACGCGCCTTTGCCGACATGAATCAGGCGACACAGAACCGTGAATCGGCCCGATCCAAGCTCGGCGCCACCGCCGACAACGCTGTGGCCAAGGTGACAGAAGTCGAAAAGTCCTTGCTGCAAGGCGACAGCGTCACTCAATTCAACAGCGTGGTCGAGCTGAGCAAACTGCTCCAGCAAGCACGCTTCCAGGTGCGCGGTTATACCTACAGCGGCAAGGCCGAAGCCGAGCAACCCGCGCTGGATGCCATCGACAACGCCCTGAAGAACCTTGAAAGCCTTCCGGGCAAACTGCCGGAACAACACACCGTCAACCTGCAACAAGCCACCGAATCGCTCAAGGGCTACCGCGTCGCAGTCAGCCAGTTCCGCGACGCGCAGGTGGCCAGCGCCGCCGCCCTCAAGAAGATGGTGGATCAAGAGATCCGCTTGAATGACCTGAGTGCACAACTGACCCGCACGCAAACCGACAAGCGTGACCAAGAGACGGCCCAAGCGAAAAGCACGCTGATCATCGTGACCGTCCTGGCGTTAGCGTTTGGCCTCCTCGCAGCCTGGATCATTACGCAGCAGATCGTCGTTCCACTGCAACAGACGTTGGTGGCAGTCGAACGTGTCGCCTCGGGCGACCTGAGCCATAACCTTGAGGTCACTCGCCGCGACGAGCTGGGTCAATTACAAAGCACCCTGCAGCGGATGGTCGTCAGCCTGCGGGAGCTGATCGGCGGCATCAGTGACGGCGTGACCCAAATCGCCAGCGCCGCTGAAGAACTGTCTGCCGTCACCGAGCAGACCAGCGCCGGGGTCAACAGTCAGAAGGTTGAAACCGATCAAGTGGCCACCGCCATGCACGAAATGACCGCCACCGTGCAGGAAGTCGCGCGCAATGCCGAGGAAGCGTCCGAAGCCGCCGTCGCCGCCGACCAGCAGGCCCGCGAGGGTGACAGGGTGGTCGGCGAAGCCATCGCCCAGATCGAGCGCCTGGCCCTCGAAGTCGGCAATTCCACTGCTGCCATGGGCGACCTGAAGCGCGAAAGCGACAAGATCGGCAGCGTGCTCGACGTGATCAAATCCGTGGCCCAGCAAACCAACCTGCTGGCGCTCAACGCCGCCATCGAAGCCGCCCGCGCCGGTGAAGCCGGGCGGGGCTTTGCGGTGGTCGCCGACGAAGTCCGCAGCCTGGCCCAGCGCACCCAGAAGTCCACCGAAGAAATCGAAGAGCTGATCGTTGGCCTGCAAACCGGCACTCAGCAAGTCGCGACCATCATGGACAACAGCCGCAACCTGACCGACAGCAGCGTCGAACTGACCCGCCGCGCTGGCGGCTCGCTGGAGAGCATCACACGCACCGTGTCGGCGATCCAGTCGATGAACCAGCAGATCGCCGCTGCCGCCGAGCAACAGAGCTCGGTGGCCGAAGAGATCAACCGCAGCGTGCTTAACGTGCGTGACGTGTCCGAGCAGACCTCGGCCGCCAGTGAAGAGACCGCGGCCTCCAGCGTCGAGCTGGCGCGGCTGGGGACGCATTTGCAGATGCTGGTGGGCAGGTTCAAGGTTTAACACCACATAAAGCAAAAAAATCGCAGCCTTCGGCAGCCTGCAGGAGCTGCCGAAGGCTGCGATCTTTTTTCGGCGATGCGGTTACAAAACCTGGCGCAAAAACGCCTGTGCCCGCGGATCCTTCGGTGCATCGAAGAACTCGGCCGGAGAGGCATCTTCCAGCAATTTGCCGTGATCGAAGAACAGCACCCGATCCGCCACTTCCCGGGCGAAGCCCATTTCGTGGGTGACGCAAACCATGGTCATGCCTTCTACGGCCAGGGTCTTCATCACATCCAGCACTTCACCGACCATTTCCGGGTCGAGCGCCGACGTCGGCTCATCGAACAGCATGACCTTCGGCTCCATCGCCAACGCCCGGGCGATGGCCACGCGCTGCTGCTGACCACCGGACAGGCGCGATGGAAACTCGTGGGCCTTCTGAGCGATACCGACCTTTTCCAGCAACACCATGGCCTTGGCCTCGCGCTCCTTCTTGCCGCGCTTGCGCACGACTTTCTGGGCCAGGCAGAGGTTTTCCAGCACGGTCATGTGCGGGAACAGGTTGAAATGCTGAAACACCATGCCGACTTCGCGGCGATAGGCGTTGACGTCGGTTTTCGGGTCGGCCAGTTGCAGACCGTCGATGCTCACCGAACCGGAGTCGAACGCTTCCAGGCCATTCAGGCAGCGCAGAAAGGTCGATTTGCCGGAACCGGACGGGCCGATCACCACCAATACTTCGCCCTTCGCCACTTGGGTGGTGACGTTGTCCACCGCGCGAACCACCTGGCCGCGGGTGTCGAAGACTTTTATCAGATCGCGGACTTCAATCACTTTGCGCGAGCCTCCGCTCAAGCCGACCGGCGATTTTCGACAGCGGCAGGTTGATCAACAGGTACAGCCCAGCCACGCAGAACAGGATTTCGAACGGCGAGAACGAGGTGGTGATGACTTCGCGACCGCTTTTCAACAGTTCGGTAATCGCGATCACCGACACCAGCGAGGTGTCCTTGACCAGACTGATGAACTGCCCGGCCAGCGGTGGCAGCACGCGCTTGAACGCTTGTGGCAGCACCACATGGCGCATCGACTGGCCACCGCTCAAACCGAGGGAGCGCGCAGCTTCGTTCTGGCCGCGTGCAATCGATTGCACGCCAGAGCGGATGATCTCCGCCACGTAGGCACCGGTGAACAGCGACAGCGCGGCGATCCCGGCGAACTCCCGGGAGAGGTTCATCACGGTGCCAATGAAGAAGTAGAAAATGAAAATCTGCACCAGCAGCGGCGTACCGCGCACCAGCTCGACGTAGATCGTCGAGAGGTCGCGCAGGGTCGGGTTGTTCGACAGGCGGCACAGCCCGGTGGCCAGGCCGATCAGCAGGCCAAGCACGCCAGACACCAGGGACAACCACAACGTGGTCCAGAGCCCCCATAGCAGCGGGCCGGCGGCCCAATGCCGGGTCACGCCGATCACATCGCCTTCGGCCACATCATCGCCTTGCGCGACTTGCAGGCTGTTGTCGTCAACCGTCAGGTGCTGCTCATCCCCGGCATCATTGCGCAGGGTGACTTCAGCCTTGCCGCCCTTGCGCACCAGCTCGCTGACGGTGGAGATGTCGGCCGCACGCTGGGACTCTTCGGCGTGGTAGGCGAAGTACTGCGGCACGCGGTTCCAGCGCCACTCGTAGGACATCAGCGAGGTGGCGTAGTACAACGCGCCGGCCAGGCCGATCAGCACCAGCACGGTTAATACGTGCCAGGGCCATTGGGCTTTTTTCTGTTTCATTAAACGTTTCTCTGATTCGCTCGTTCCCACGCTCTGCGTGGGAATGCATCCAGTGACGCTCTGCGTCACGCTTGCGAAGGAACGCGGAGCGTCCCGGGCGGCATTCCCACGCAAAGCGTGGGAACGATCAAGTAGAGGTGTTACTCCATGTCCTTGAGCCAGGCGGTGTCTTTAAACCACTTGTCATGGATGCGATCGTAGGTGCCGTCTTCGTGAATCTGGTGCAGGAAGTTGTTGATGAAGTTGAGGCTGTCGTAATCGCCTTTCTTCAGGCCGAAAGCCAAAGGCTCATAGGTGAACGGCTTGTCGAGGAACAGCAGTTTGCCGTTGCCGACCTTGTTCACCGCCACGACGTTGTAAGGCGCGTCGTAGATAAAGGCGTCAGCCTTGCCGTTGACCACGTCGAGCACCGCTTCCTGCTCGTTGTCGTAGCCGTGGTACTTGGCTTTGGAAATGAGTTTTTTGGCGACCATCTCGCCGGTGGTACCGAGCTTGGAGGTGATGCGGTAGTCGGCGGTGTTCAGGTCTTTATAGGACTTGATGGTGCCTTCCAGCTCCTTGCGGATCAGCAGCGTCTGGCCGACCACGATGAAGGGCTCGCTGAAGTTCAGGCGCAGGTTGCGTTCCTGGGTCAGGGTCATGCCACTGCCGATCATGTCGAACTTGTCGGTCAGCAGGGCCGGGATGATGCCGTCGTAGCCGGTGGATACCATTTCCAGCTTGACGCCCATGGCCTTGGCCATGGCTTTGAGGATGTCGACTTCGAAGCCGATGATCTCGCCACGCTTGTTGGTCATTTCGAACGGCATGTAGGTCGGGTCCATGCCGACTTTCAGCGTGCCGCGCTTGACCGCGTCATCAATGGCACCGGCCTGCGCCGCGTTGACTGCAACCAATGCCGTGACGCCGACCAGCAGCATCGACAGATACTTCTTCATCTTCAAGTCCCCAAACCATCGCGTTGTAAGGCACGCAAACTGCAGATTTCCTTTGGAAAACCGGCAGATACGAACAGAAAATTGTCCGGGCGCACCAATTCGGGGACGGATGCTAACGCACTCGGCCGTTTGCACAAGGGGTTGAGGGAGATTTGTTTGATCGTTCCCACACAGAACACGGAACGATCATCAGCACAAAAAAACCCCGCTTTCGCGGGGTTTTTCATTATGCCAACTGAGGCTGCACGCTCAACGGTTTGAGCGGCAACAGCGGCGCATGCGGATCGGCATCCACTGAAGTGCGCCAGGCCTGCAGCCACTCGGCATGGCCTTCGCTCCAGACTTGCTCATGCAAGCGACCCAGTGCCACCGGATCACTCAGCAGGGCCACACGCTCGTTGTTGGTCAGCCCTTCAGGCCCGGCCTTCATCGCATGGCGAACCCGCTCGACGCGCAGCCATTCGATCGGCTCGGCCTCACGGTGACGGGAGGTCGCCAACGCACATGCCAACGCGTTCTGCTGAGGATCGACCACCGACCGGACGAAGCCGTCGTGCAGTGCATGCCAGCGGTTTTCGTGGGTGTACTGATCGGTCGCCAGCAATGCCTGCGGCGGATTGTATTCCTCAGGAATCAGGAACAGGCTCTCGTCACGGGACTTCAGGCCCAGGCCGACACGACTGGAGATCACCGACACCGGAATCGACAGCATCAGCGAACCGACGATCGGCACCAGCCACCAGAGGAAGCTCGGGTTCAGCCAGATCACCAGCAACGCCCAGAAGAAACCCAGCAAGGTTTGCGGACCGTGGCGCTTGACCGCTTCGCTCCACGGCGTGGAGTCGTCGTCACGTTGCGGCGAGTTCCAGGTCGCGGCCCAGCCGAGGAACGCGGCGAGCACGAAACGGGTGTGGAAAATCATCCGCACCGGCGCCAGCAGCATGGAGAACAACATCTCCAACAGCATCGACAGCGTCACCTTGAACCTGCCACCGAACTCTTTCGCGCCCTTGGCCCAGATCAGGATGATGCTCAGCAGCTTCGGCAGGAACAGCAGCACGATGGTCGTCGAGAACAGCGCGATCGCCTTGTCCGGGTGCCATTGCGGCCACAACGGATAGAGCTGGCGCGGTTCCAGGAAGTACTGCGGCTCCATCAGCGTATTGGTCGCCAGCAGGGCCGTCGACAGCACGAGGAAGAAGAACCACAACGGCGCCGACAGGTAAGACATCACGCCTGTCAGGAACACCGCGCGGTGTACCGGGTGCATGCCTTTGACCAGGAACAGCCGGAAGTTCATCAGGTTGCCGTGGCACCAGCGACGGTCACGCTTGAGTTCGTCCAGCAGGTTCGGTGGCAGTTCTTCGTAGCTGCCCGGCAAGTCATAGGCAATCCACACGCCCCAGCCGGCACGGCGCATCAGCGCCGCTTCAACGAAGTCGTGGGACAGAATCGCACCGGCGAACGCGCCTTTACCGGGCAACGGCGCCAGGGCGCAGTGCTCGATGAACGGCTTCATGCGGATGATCGCGTTGTGGCCCCAGTAGTGGGATTCGCCCAACTGCCAGAAGTGCAGGCCAGCGGTGAACAGTGGACCGTACACACGGGTGGCGAACTGCTGCATACGCGCATAAAGGGTGTCCATGCCCGACGCACGCGGCGCGGTCTGGATGATCCCGGCGTCCGGCGTGGCTTCCATCAGGCGCACCAGGCTGCTCAGGCATTCGCCACTCATCACGCTGTCGGCGTCGAGCACGACCATGTACTTGTAGTCACCACCCCAACGACGGCAGAAGTCGTCGAGGTTGCCGCTTTTACGTTTTACGCGACGACGGCGGCGGCGGTAGAAGATCTTGCCGAAGCCCTTGGCTTCACGGCAGACGTCCAGCCAGGCCTGCTGTTCGGCGACGCAGATATCGGCGTCGTTACTGTCGCTGAGCACGAAAAAGTCGAAGCGATCCAGGTTACCCGAGGCTGCAACCGACTCGAAGGTCGCCCGCAAACCGGCGAATACCCGCGGCACGTCTTCGTTGCAGATCGGCATCACCAATGCGGTGCGTGCATCCTTGGCGATCGGCTCGTTGCCGGCGCTGGCGCCGGAAATGCGGTACTTGTCGCGACCGGTGATCAACTCGAGGAAGCCCATCAGCGCGGTCCAGAAACCGGCCGACACCCAGCAGAACAGAATCCCGAACAGAATCAGGATGCTGGTTTGCAACACGTAAGGCAGCACCTGGGCCGCAGTTTGCAGCAGCGGTTGGTGCAGGACTTCTTCCAGATCGACGAACGACCAGCCCTGGTACGGCATGATGCCTTTCATGTACCAGCCGGCGACGATCGTCTGACCGAGCATCAGCACCAGCAGAATGTAACGACGGATCGAACCGACGGTGCGCCAGCGAGCTGCTGGCAACACGTTCTCGTCTTTCGGCGGCTTCGGCGGGTTGGTGCGACCGGTCAGCCGACGCCAGCCACGCACCAGAATATTGGTGCGCCATGGCTCCGGAACGACTTTGGTCCGACGGATCGGCGGGGCTGCCTTGAGGCAAACCCGACCACTGGCGTCGAGTCCCAACATTTGCGCATCCGCCAGTTCTTCGGCGGTGTTCAGGGTCAGACGCCGCCCGACCGACGCCTGGGCGGCATCGGTGGGCGCGTCGAACGCCTGGGACGACAGACGTTCATGCAACTCACTGAAAGACTTGCAGTCCGCGAGTTCCGCGCGCTGCTCGTCGGTCATCGGCAAATGCGCCAGGTACTCGGCAAGCGTTTGTGGCTGTACTTGTGAATTACTCATCGGCGGGCAACTGATAGCTCCAGGTCTCGGTCAGGACTTGTTCAGTCGGTGCCGATTCCGGTGTGGCAGGGGCCGCTTCGGCAGCAACAGGCTGCTTGGCGTCTTTGTTGTCCTTGTCCTTGGTGTCCTTGACTTGCTGGGCTTGCGCTTCAGCTTGCTTGGCTTCCTTGGCTTCTTTGTCCTTCTTCTCCTGCTGGCGGGCGGCGATCTTGTCGGCCTTGGCAACGGAAGAGCTGGACGCTGGCGCAGTGGTCTTGATCGTCTCGGCAGGCGTGATGGTCTTGACCAGGGCTGCACGCATTTCGGTGGACTTGCCCGGATCCTTGATCTTCATCCGCAGGGTCAGGCGCCAGCCCTTGGTTTCAGGGTTATAACGGACACTGTTCTCGACCAGTTCCGCGTTGTCGCCAACACTCACCTGACTGCGCACTTCGGCATCTTCCGGCAAGTCTTGCAGGGACGGACCTTGGAAATCCACCAGGTAGGCCACGCTGCCGTCCGGCTGACGAATCAGGTTCGACTGCTTCACGTCACCCGTGGAACGCAGGGTCTGTTGAACCCAGGCGCTGTCCGCCGAATGCAGGGAGGCTTCGTCGATGGTCCAGTGCATGCGATAGGCGACGTCCAGGGACTGGCCAGGCTCTGGCAGTTTTTCCGGGCTCCAGAAAGCAACGATATTGTCGTTGGTTTCGTCAGCGGTAGGAATCTCCACCAGATCGACGGAGCCCTTGCCCCAATCGCCTTTCGGCTCGATCCAGGCACTTGGGCGCTTGTCGTAGCGGTCATCGAGGTCTTCGTAGTGGCTGAAGTCACGACCACGCTGCAGCAAGCCGAAACCGCGCGGGTTCTCGATCGAGAAGTTGCTCACGGCCAGGTGTTTCGGGTTGTTCAATGGACGCCAGATCCATTCGCCGTTGCCGGCATGGATCGACAGACCGCTGGAGTCGTGCAGTTCGCGACGGTAGTTCAGCACTTTCGACGGCTGGTTGGCGCCGAACAGGAACATGCTGGTCAGCGGCGCAACGCCGAGTTTGGTGACCTTGTCACGCAGGAACATCTTGGCCTTGACGTCGACGACCGTGTCGCTGCCCGGACGCAGGGTCAGGCGATAGGCACCGGTGGCGCGCGGCGAATCCAGCAGGGCGAAGATCACCAGGTGCTTGTCGCCCGGCTTCGGCTGCTGAATCCAGAACTCGGTGAAACGCGGGAACTCTTCGCCGGACGGCAAGGCGGTATCGATGGCCATGCCGCGAGCGGACAAGCCATAGGTGTGGCCCTTGCCGACAACGCGGAAATAACTCGCGCCGAGCATGGTCATGATTTCGTCTTGCTTGTCGGCCTTGTTGATCGGGTACAGCACACGGAAACCGGCATAACCCAGTTGTTCAGTGGCTTTAGGATCGAATTTCACGTCGCCGAAATCGAAACGACTCGGGTCGTATTTGATCTCTTCGACGGTGTTGGCCGTGATTTCGTTGATTTTCACCGGCGTATCGAAGTGCATGCCCTGGTGATAGAACGACAGCTTGAATGGGGTTTTCTGACCGGCCCACTCGGCTTTTTCGGTGCGGAACCGAATTTTTTGATAGTCCGCGAATTTCATCTCGCGGAATTCGTTCGGCAGGTTACTGCGCGGGGCTTCGTATTTTTGCCCGGCCAGCTCTTTTGCCTTGACCGATACGTCATCCAGATCGAATGCCCAAAGCTGGCCGGCGCTGAACAGGCAGAGCAGTGCAGAGCCCGCTACCAGAGCATTTCGAAACCGTTTGGCAGACAATTTTGGTGCATTACAGGGACTAACAATCACGAGCAACCCTCGCCGAAAACAGATCAAAAAACCAACGGCCAGTTAAAGTGCCAGCACGGTGTACGGTGGGAAAAAACCGACCCTGCGGACCACTCTTGCCAAGTTGGCGAGCATTGTTCCGACTCCCATGGGGCAAAATGATTCCCCAACAGGCCGCGGACAAGTCTCTACCTAAGTCAAAATGGACCAACGAACGCTGATCCCCGTAGCGCGCGATTATCTAGTAGGCCGCGTTACAACGCATCAGGGGGAAGCAAGTATTTATCGGGATAAACCCCTGTTTTTAGCCGAAACGCCCTTAAAAACATGTTTCAAGAGCTTTTACGTCTGTAACAGGAAGGTTACCGGGCCATCATTGACCAGATGCACCTGCATATCCGCGCCGAATCTACCTGATGCCACAGTGCCATGCACCTGTTTCGCTTTGCCCAATAAATAGTCGAACAGCGCCTCGCCCAAGGCCGGAGGGGCCGCAGTCGAAAAACTCGGACGCAACCCGTTTTTGGTATCGGCGGCCAGGGTGAACTGCGAGACCAGCAACAACCCGCCGCCCACGTCCGCCAAGGACAGATTCATCTTGCCCTCGGCGTCACTGAATACTCGATAGTTAAGCAGTTTATGCAGAAGTTTGTCGGCGCTGGCCTGCGTGTCGTCGGGTTCGACCGCCACCAGCACCAGCAACCCCTGATCTATCGCACCCACCACCTCTCCCGCGACCTCGACTCGCGCGCCGCGCACGCGCTGCAGCAGGGCCTTCATGCTTCGTCAGGCGACAGGTCGAGCAAGCGACGGGCCATCTGATCGGCGGCGCGTACCAATGCATCGGTGATCCCCGGTTCGGACGCCGCATGGCCGGCGTCGCGGATCACCTGCAATTCGCTGTTCGGCCAGGCTTGATGCAGTTCCCAGGCGTTGTCCAGCGGACAGATCACGTCATAGCGACCATGGACAATGACGCCGGGCAGATGGGCGATCTTGCCCATGTCGCGGATCAGTTGGTTCGGCTCAAGGAAAGCGTTGTTGGTGAAGTAGTGGCATTCGATGCGGGCGATGGACAACGCACGCTGGGGTTCGGAGAAACGATCGACCACCAGCGGGTTCGGACGCAAGGTCGCGGTGCGGCCTTCCCAGATGGACCAGGCCTTGGCCGCGTGCATCTGGGCGATCTGGTCGTTTCCGACCAGGCGTTTGTGGAATGCCGTGAGCAAGTCGTCGCGCTCGTCCAGCGGGATCGGCGCGATGTAGTCCTGCCAGTAATCGGGGAACAGGCGACTGGCGCCACACTGGTAGAACCACTCGATTTCCTGGGGACGGCAGAGAAAAATCCCGCGCAGAATCAGACCGTGCACGCGCTCCGGGTGGGTTTGCGCGTAAGCCAGGGCCAGGGTCGAACCCCAGGAACCGCCGAACAGCACCCATTTGTCGATGCCCAGGTGCTTGCGGATCCGCTCGAGGTCGGCGACCAGATCCCAGGTGGTGTTGTTCTCAAGGCTGGCGTGGGGCGTGGAGCGACCGCAACCGCGCTGGTCGAAGGTGACGATGCGATACAGGTTCGGATCGAAATACCGGCGGCTCTGCGCATCACACCCGGCGCCAGGGCCGCCGTGAATGAACACTACCGGCAAACCTTCCGGTGAACCGCTTTCGTCGACATACAGCGTATGGGTTTTATCGACGGCCAGATCGTGCCGGGCGTGGGGTTTGATCTGCGGGTACAAAGTCTGCATTGCGCGCTCCGTAAGGGGTCGAGGTCATCCCTGTAGGGACTTCTATTATTCTGCCGTCCGGCATCATAAACCCGAATTACTTCAATGAGCATGCCCCTTGCCGCGTCAGCGCTTGTCAGCCCGTCTTGTCAGCCAAATAGCCGAGCAGGGTTTCATAGAGTCGGTCGACCTCGGCAACCTGCCCCCGCGCCCGCAAACAACCGTGAACCAGCCCCTGACCGTAGTAAAGCATTGCGCTCACGCCGGCGGCGTTGAGTCGCCCGGCGTAAAGCACGCCGTCATCGCGCAGCGGGTCGAACTGCGCCACGGCGATCAATGCCGGCGGCAGACCGCTGAAATCGTCGCCGAGCAACGGCATCGCATAAGCACCCGGCTGTCGGGTTCCGCGTAAATACAACGCGTGATAACAATCCAGATCGCCGCTGCTGAGCAATGGCGCGTCGGCGCATTCGCTGCGCGACAGCAATCGGTGATCACCGCCCAGGCCCGGGTAGATCAGCACCTGTGCACAAGGCGCCGGTTCGCCGGCATCGCGCAAGGCCAGACACAGCGCAGCGGCGAGGTTGCCGCCAGCGCTGTCGCCGGCCACCAGCGTCCGCGCCGGGTCGAGCTGAAACGGCCCCGTGCGCAACGCACGCCAGACACTCAGGCAGTCATCGAACGCCGCTGGAAACGGATGCTCCGGCGCCAGCCGATAATCGACGGCGATCACCAACACACCGAGCACCGATGCCAGTTCGGCGCAGATGAAGTCGTGGGAGTCCAGATCCCCCACCACCCAACCGCCGCCATGCAGATACACAATGCAGGGCCAACCGTTGGTCGGCGGCGGAACCGGTGGTTGCCAGGCGCGCACCGCGACTCCCGCCAACTCGAAATCGACCACCTCAAGCCCCGCGGGATGTGGCGGGGTAAACGCCCGGCACATCTCGCTGTAGGCCTGACGCATACCGGCGAGGCTGCTGTCAGTGCTGTTGAAGCTGAGGGTTTTCTCGACGAATGCCGACATCTGCGCAGAGATCGGATACGCGGCCATCAGGGTTTCAAACTGGCCTGAACGGTTGCCACGCCATCCTTGCCATCGAAACTGCTGACACCCGCCAGCCAGCGCTGAAGGTCTTCGGGATGATCACGCAGCCACTGTTTGGCGACATCCTGCGGCGTCTTGCGCTCCATGATCGGCACCATCAACTGGCTTTCCTGGGCAGCGGTGAAGGTCAGGTTTTCCAGCAGACGGTTCACGTTCGGGCAACGCTCGGCATAGTCCGGCGCGGTCACGGTGGAAACGGTCGCCGCGCCTTCGTTCGGGCCGTAGACGTCTTCGCTGCCGGTCAGGTAGGCGATGTTCATGTTGATGTTCATCGGATGCGGGGTCCAGCCGACGAACACCACGAACTCCTTGCGATTGACCGCCCGTTGCACGGCGGCGAGCATCCCGGCCTCACCGGACTCGATCAGCTTGAAGTCCTTCAAGCCGAAGCGATTGGTCTCGATCATGGTTTTGATGGTGGTATTGGCGCCGCTGCCCGGCTCGATGCCGTAGATTTTGCCGCCCAACTGATCCTTGAATCTGGCGATATCGGCGAAGGTTTTCAGGCCGACGGCAGCGACGTAGTCAGGTACGGCGAGCGTTGCCTGGGCGTCGGCCAGGCTCGGTTTGTCCATGACCTTCACTTGATTGGCCGCGACGAACGGGGCGATGTTCTTGTCCATCGCCGGTTTCCAGTAGCCGAGGAAGATATCGAGGCGTTTGTCGCGAATGCCGGCGAAGATGATTTGCTGCACGGCGCTGGTTTGCTTGCTTTCATAACCAAGGCCATTGAGCAGCACATCAGCCATGCCGCTGGTGGCAATGACGTCGGTCCAGTTGACCACGCCCATGCGCACGGTCTTGCAGGAAGCGGGGTCGTTGGCGAAAACGCTGGTGCTCAGAAGAGCAGTGCCGGTGAGGATTAACAGACAGCGGTTGAACAGTCGTTTCATCGGGAAGGCTCGCTCGGCAGCAGATTATTGTGGGCCCGGTGTCTTTGTGCACCGTGCCCACAACGTTACGCAGCGCCGAGTCGGCAAAAGTGACCTGTGGCGACCGTGTTTTGCACGGTGGCGACTGTCTCAACCGATCGTTCCCATGCTCTGCGTGGGAATGCAGCCCGTGACGCTCCGCGTCACTGGACGCGGAGCGTCCCTAGAGGCATTCCCACGCGGAGCGTGGGAACAATCAGTCAGCCGTAGTGCTTTTCGCCCCACGCCAACAGCCCTTGCAGCAATTCCCTAAGCACCACTTGCGTCGGTGCCGCCAGGTCCGGGCGATAACGGAACGGCTGGAACTCTTCCATGTACGTGCACTGGCCTAACTCCAGTTGCACGGCATGAATGTTCTCGGCCGGGTTGCCGTAATGCCGGGTGATGTGACCGCCCTTGAAGCGACCGTTCAGCACATGGCTGTAATCGGTGTGCTTCGCGCAGATCGCTTCCAGCTGTGTGGCCAACTGTGGATCGCAGCTGGCGCCGTTGAAAGTGCCGAGGTTGAAGTCCGGCAGCTTGCCGTCGAACAGGTGCGGGATCACCGAGCGGATCGAGTGCGCGTCAAACAGCAGCGCGTAGCCGAACTCGGCTTTCAGCCGTGCCAGTTCTTCCTGCAAGGTGCGGTGGTACGGCGTCCAGATCTGCTCCAGATACGTCGCCCGCTCTGCAGCCGACGGCTCCAGCCCTTCGCGGAACAACGGCACGCCATCGAACAGCGTCGCCGGATACAGACCGGTGGTGGCGCCGACATATAAAGGCTTGTCGTCGGACGGCCGGTTCAGGTCGATGACAAACCGCGAGTACTCGGCCGCCAGGGTGCTGGCGCCCAGTTCGGCGGCGAATTCATAAAGCCTGGGGATATGCCAATCGGTGTCCGGCAGGCTTTTCGCGTCGGGGATCAACCCCGCTTCCACCGTCGGGGTCAGGCGCAGGCCGGCGTGGGGCATGCTGATCAGCAGTGGCACGCGGCCTTGTTTGAAGTTCAGAACCTTATCCACAACTGCTCTCCTAAACGCTTGTTTCAACGCCGTGACGCACGACGCGTTTTTCCAGGTCGCCGCCCAGCCAGTACGACAGGTCGGCCGGACGATCGATTTGCCAGGCGACGAAGTCTGCGACCTTACCGGCCTCCAGCGAACCGTGGGTTTGGCCCATGCCCAACGCGGTGGCGGCATGAATAGTCGCGCCCGCCAGCGCCTCTTCCGGGGTCATGCGGAAGCAGGTGCAGGCCATGTTCAGCATCAAGCGCAACGACAACGCCGGCGAGGTGCCCGGGTTGAGATCGCTGGCGATGGCGATTTTCACCCCGTGTTTGCGCAAAGCTTCCATCGGTGGCAATTGGGTTTCCCGCAGGAAGTAAAACGCGCCGGGCAGCAATACCGCGACGGTGCCGGACTTGGCCATGGCGATGGCGTCATCTTCGGTCATGAACTCCAGATGATCGGCGGACAGTGCGTGGTAACGCGCCGCCAGGCTCGAACCGTGCAGCGATGACAATTGCTCGGCGTGCAGCTTCACCGGCAAGCCGAGGTTCTGCGCGGCGATGAACACCCGCTCGACCTGCTCTGGCGAAAACGCCAGGTACTCGCAGAAAGCGTCCACCGCATCCACCAGCCCTTCAGCCGCCAGGGCCGGGAGCATTTCGCTACAGATGTGATCGATGTACGCGTCGGCGCGGTTGGTGTATTCCGGCGGCAAGGCGTGGGCCGCCAGGCACGTGCTGCGCACGCTGACGGGTAGCTCGGCGCCGAGACGACGGATCACCCGCAGGATCTTGCGTTCGCTGGCCAGGTCCAGGCCGTAGCCGGATTTCATTTCGACCGTGGTCACGCCATCGCGCATCAGGCTTTTCAGCCGCTTGGCAGCGCTGGCGAACAGCTCATCTTCACTGGCGGCACGGGTGGCGCGCACGGTGCTGGCAATGCCGCCGCCGGCTGCGGCGATTTCCGCGTAGCTGACGCCTTGCAGGCGCTGCTCGAATTCGCCGCTGCGGTTGCCGCCGAACACCGTGTGGGTGTGGCAGTCGATCAGGCCCGGAGTGACCCAGGCCCCCTTGAGGTCATTGACCGCCGGGTACTCACCGGCCGGCAGTTCACCGCGCGGACCAATCCACTGAATGTGCGCACCGGACGTCACGATGGCCGCATCCTCGATGATCGAGTAGACGCCTTGCGCCATGGTTGCGACGTGGCAGTGTTGCCAGAGCGTTTTCATCCTTGGCCTCCGTTAGGTTATCGATGAGAAAAAGAAGGTTCCTGTTCCACCGGTACCGCCTTGCCTGCCGCCGGCTTGACCCACGTCAGGTAGGCCAGCACCAGCAATGCAATCCAGACCACGCCAACGATCAACGCCGCCTGGGTGTCCGGGAAATAGCCCAGCACGCCGAAGACGAACAGCATGAAGGCAATCGCCGCCATCGGCGCATAGGGCCAGAACGGCACCGGGAATTTCAATTGTGCGACCTGCTCGGCACTCATGGAGCGACGCATGGCCACCTGGGTGAACAGAATCATCAGCCAGACCCACACCGTGGCAAAGGTCGCGATGGAGGCGATCAGCAGAAACACGTTTTCCGGGATCAGGTAGTTCAGCAACACACCCAGCAGCAGCGCGCAGCTCATCACCATTACCGTCAACCACGGCACGCCATTGCGTGACAAGCGAGCGAAGCCTTTCGGTGCGTGCCCTTGTTGAGCCAGGCCATACATCATGCGGCCCGCGCCGAATATGTCACTGTTGATGGCCGACACCGCCGCCGAGATCACCACGATGTTGAGGATGGTCGCCGCCGAGCTGATCCCCAGGTTGTCGAAAATCTGCACGAACGGGCTGCCTTGGCTGCCGATCTGCTGCCACGGGAAGATCGACATCAGCACCAGCATCGTCAGCACGTAGAACAGCAGGATTCGCAACGGTACGGCATTGATCGCGCGAGGCAGCACATGCTGCGGGTCTTTGGCTTCACCGGCGGTAACGCCGATGATTTCAATACCACCAAAGGCAAACATCACCACCGCAAACGAGGCGATCAAGCCGCCCACGCCATTGGGCATGAAGCCGCCCTGGGTCCAGAGGTTGCTGATATCGGTCGCCTGGGCACCGGGCGCATTGCTGATACCGAACAGCATGATGCCGAAACCGCCGAGGATCATCGCGACGATGGCCGCGACCTTGAGCAGCGACAACCAGAACTCCATTTCACCGAAGACTTTGACGTTGCACAGGTTCAAGCCGCCGACCACCGAAACGATGCCCAGCACCCAGATCCAGCGGGAGACTTCCGGAAACCAGAAACCCATGTAAATGCCGAACGCGGTCACATCGGCCATACCGACGATGACCATTTCAAATGCGTAGGTCCAACCGAGGATAAAGCCCGCCATCGGTCCCAGATAAGTGCTGGCGTACTGACCGAATGAGCCGGCCACCGGGTTATGCACCGCCATCTCGCCAAGGGCGCGCATGACCATGAACACCGCCGCGCCACCGATCAGGTAAGCGAGCAGGACCGCGGGGCCAGCCATTTGAATGGCCGAGGCAGAACCGTAAAACAGCCCGGTGCCGATCGCCGACCCCAGTGCCATGAAGCGAATATGTCGGGCAGAGAGCCCGCGTTTCAAACCTTTTGCTGGCTGTTGCATCTCTCGTCCTTAATTATTCTTATTCGACGCTAAATGATCGTTCCCACGCTCCGCGTGGGAATGCCTCTGGGGACGCTCCGCGTCCAGTGACGCGGAGCGTCACGGGCTGCATTCCCACGCAGAGCGTGGGAACGATCATCAGGGAAGGAGCTATTACAGGCTAGGCAGCAACTTCGCCGTCACCAGGTCATTCAGGCAACGCGTAGCCAACAACTCACTGGCCGCATTGATGTCCGGCGCAAAGAAGCGGTCCTTCTCATAGAACGGCACTTCAGCACGCAGGATCGCCCGGGCTTTTTCCAGTTTTGGCGAGGTTTTCAGACCGTCGCGCAGGTCCAGCCCCTGGGCCGCGGCCAACCATTCCACCGCGAGAATCCCGCGAGTGTTCTCGGCCATTTCCCACAGACGCTTGCCGGCAGCCGGCGCCATGGACACGTGGTCTTCCTGGTTGGCGGAAGTCGGCAGGCTGTCCACCGAATGCGGATGGGACAGCGCCTTGTTCTCGCTGGCCAGTGCCGCTGCCGTTACTTGAGCGATCATGAAGCCGGAGTTCACGCCGCCATTGGCCACCAGGAACGGCGGCAGTTGCGACATGTGCTTGTCCATCATCAGCGAGATGCGGCGCTCGCTCAGGGAGCCGATTTCGGCGATGGCCAGGGCCATGTTGTCGGCAGCCATGGCCACCGGCTCGGCGTGGAAGTTACCGCCGGAGATCACGTCGCCTTCAGCGGCGAACACCAATGGGTTGTCCGATACGGCGTTGGCTTCGATGGCAAGCACTTCGGCGGCCTGACGGAACTGGGTCAGGCAGGCGCCCATGACTTGCGGCTGGCAGCGCAGGGAGTACGGATCCTGGACCTTTTCGCAGTTCTGGTGCGAATCAGACACTTCACTGCGCTCGCCCAGCAAATCGCGGTAAGCGGCAGCGGCGTCGATCTGGCCTTTCTGGCCGCGAGCGGCATGAATACGCGCGTCGAATGGCGAGCGCGAACCCAGTACCGCTTCGACCGTCAGGCCGCCAAGGGCCAGGGCGCCGGCGAACAGATCTTCGCCTTCGAACAGGCCACGCAGGGCGTAGGCGGTGGACACCTGAGTGCCGTTGAGCAGCGCCAGACCTTCTTTCGCTGCCAGGGTCAGCGGTGTCAGACCGGCGACTTTCAGCGCTTCGGTGGCGGGCAGCCATTCACCTTTGTAACGCGCCTTGCCTTCGCCCAGCAGCACCAGCGACATATGCGCCAACGGCGCCAAATCGCCGGATGCACCGACCGAACCTTTCAGAGGAATATGCGGGTAAACCTCGGCATTGATCAACGCGATCAGTGCGTCGATCACCTGACGACGAATACCGGAGAAACCACGGCTCAGACTGTTGACCTTGAGCACCATGACCAGCCGCACCAGGGCGTCGCTGATCGGCTCGCCGACACCGGCGGCATGGGACAGCACCAGCGAGCGCTGGAGGTTTTCCAGGTCTTCGCTGGCGATGCGGGTCGAGGCCAGCAGGCCGAAACCGGTGTTGATGCCATACGCGGTGCGGTTCTCGGCGAGGATCTGTTCCACGCAGGCAACGCTGGCTTCGATTTGCGCCGAAGCGCTTTCGTCGAGGGTGACTTTGACCGGTTGCTGATACACATCACGCAGTTGGGCAAGGCTCAGTTGGCCGGGAATCAAATTAAGCGCAGTCACATTCATTCTCCTTTTGAGAGCATTTTTATTAACTAACCAGACGCTCCGGAGATATCCGTTGTCCGTCGCGTCCCGCCTTTTGGAGGGGCCGCGCCTTGGCACGCTGGTGGTTGTGGAAATCAGTTGAGGTTCGGTACAGCCTTGTGCAGCAAAATCGGGTCTTTCAAAACAGCCGCGGCGCTGGCGATGTCCGGCGCCAGCCAGCGGTCCTGGTCGTAGGCCGGAATACGTTCGCGCAGCAGGCGCCACGCGGCATCGGTGCCGGCGCCGAAGCGTTGTTCTTTCAGGAATTCAAAAGCCTGAGCCGCCAACAGGTACTCGATGGCGAGGATCTGCGTGCAGTTTTCCAACGCGCGATGCAGCTTCAGTGCGGCGTTGGTGCCCATGCTCAGGTGGTCTTCCTGCAAGCCCGAAGTGACGTAGTTATCGAGCACCGCCGGTTGCGCCAACTGGCGGTTTTCCGCACACAGCGACGCAGCGACGTATTGCACGATCATCATCCCGGAGTTCACGCCCGGGTTGGCCACCAGAAAGGCCGGCAAACCGCTGACGTGCGGGTTGACCAAGCGGTCCAGGCGACGCTCGGCGATGGAGCCGATTTCGGCCATGGCGATTGCCAGCAAGTCAGCCGCCAAAGCAACCGATTGGCCGTGGGGGTTGGCCTGGGACATGACGCGGAAGTTGTCCGGCGTGCCCAGCAGCAACGGGTTGTCAGTCGCGGAGTTGAGCTCGGTTTCGATCTGCTTTCTGGCGTGTTCCAGCTGATCGCGGGCAGCGCCGTGCACTTGCGGAATCGAGCGAATGCTCAGCGCATCCTGAGTGCGAATGCCTTTGCTGCTGGCGATCACTTCACTGCCGTCGAGCAACGCTCGCAGATTGATACCCACCTGCTGCATGCCCGGATGCGGTTTGAGCGCGATGATCTCGGCATCAAACGCGGCAATCTGGCCACGCTGGGCTTCGAAGCTCATGGCGCCGATCACATCGGCCCACTGCACCAGGTTCGTTGCATCGGCCAGGGCCAGGCAGCTGAGGCCGGTCATGCACGGTGTGCCGTTGACCAGGCACAAACCATCTTTGGCACCCAGTTGAACCGGTTGCAGACCTTCTTCGGCCAAGGCTTGTTGTGCAGAAACGATCTGCCCGCGATAGCTGACATTGCCGACGCCCATCAGCGCGATACCGATGTGGGCCATGTGGGTCAGATAACCGACCGACCCCTGGGACGGCACTTGCGGAGTGATGCCGCGATTGAGCAACGCCAGCAACGCTTCGACCACCCGGCGGTGAATGCCGGATTTGCCATGGCTGTAGTTGTGGATCGCGGCGCAGAGAATCGCGCGAGTCTGCTCGTCGGACAGTGGAGCACCGACGCCGCAGGCATGGCTGAGCAAGGTGTTGCGCGACAGCTGGCTGAGTTGTTCGTCCTTGAGCGAGACGTTGCACAAGGCGCCCAGGCCGGTGTTGACGCCATAGGCACGCTCGCCGCTGGCGACGATGCGCTGGACGATCGCCTGGGCATTTTCGATCCGCGCCCAGGTTTGGGCCGACAGCTCGAGCTGCGCGCCATGGCGGGCGACCGCGACCACATCCTGCCAACGCAACGGGGCATCGGCGATAACGATTTTTTCAGCCTGGGACATCATTAACCTCTTGAACTTGATCGTTCCCACGCTCTGCGTGGGAATGCCGCCAAGGACGCTCCGCGTCCCGTTGTCAGCGCAAGGCTCAAGCCCTGCGCATGTGTGACGCGGAGCGTCACGGGATGCATTCCCACGCAGAGCGTGGGAACGATCGACCTTTAAACCACCGCAGCCCGCCGCTGTACGAACCGGTCTACATACTCATCCGCCGGCGAATGCAGGATCTCTCGTGGCGTGCCGACCTGAATCAGCCGGCCATCCTTGAGGATCGCGATGCGGTTGCCGATGCGCACGGCCTCATCGAGGTCGTGGGTGATGAAGACGATGGTCTTGTGCAGGGTCTTTTGCAGTTCCAGCAACTGGTCCTGCATTTCGGCGCGGATCAGCGGGTCGAGGGCGCTGAAAGCTTCGTCCATCAGGATGATGTCGGTGTCCGCCGCCAGGGCGCGCGCCAGGCCCACACGCTGGCGCATACCGCCGGAAAGCTGATGCGGGTATTTGTTTTCGTAGCCCTTCAGGCCCACGGTATTGATCCAGTGCAGCGCGCGCTCGGAGCACACCTGCTTGCTCTCGCCACGCACTTTCAGGCCGTAGGCGACGTTATCCAGCACGCTTTTGTGCGGCAGCAGGCCGAAGCTCTGGAACACCATGCTGATCTTGTGCCGGCGAAATTCCCGCAGGGCTTCCATGTCGTATTGCAGGATGTCCACGCCGTCCACCAGGATCGCGCCGCTGGTGGGGTCGATCAGGCGGTTGAAGTGACGCACCAGGGTCGACTTGCCGGAACCCGACAGGCCCATGATCACGAAGATCTCGCCGGTGCCGATGCTCAGCGACAGGTCATTCACGCCGACCACGCAACCGGTTTCGGCCAATACCTGGTCTTTGGTTTTGCCCTGGCTAATCATGGCCAGCGCATCCTTGGAACGGTTGCCGAAAATCTTGAAGACGTTTTTGACTTCGATCTTGCTGATGGCTGCGTTGCTCATTTGCTCACCTCATGCCGTGCACGACCGTACGCCTGTGTAATGCGGTCGATCACCACTGCCAGAATCACGATCGCCAGACCGGCCTCAAGACCACGTCCGACGTTGAGGGTCTGAATCCCCACCAATACGTCTTCACCCAAGCCACGGGCACCGATCATCGAGGCGATCACCACCATCGACAGGGCCATCATGGTGGTCTGGTTGATCCCGGCCATGATGCTCGGCAGGGCCAGCGGCAGTTGCACGCCGAACAGTTGCTGCCAGCGGTTGGCACCGAAGGCGTTGATCGCTTCCATCACTTCACCGTCAACCTGGCGAATACCCAGATCGGTCAGGCGGATCAGCGGCGGCGCAGCGTAAATAACGGTAGCGAAAATCGCCGGGACCTTGCCCAGGCCGAACAGCATCAGCACCGGGATCAGGTACACGAAGCTCGGCATGGTTTGCATGATGTCCAGCAATGGCATCAACACCGAACGCAGGCGATTGCTGCGCGCAGAAAGAATGCCCAACGGAATGCCGATCAGCACCGAGATGACCGTCGCCACCATCATCAGCGCCAGGGTCTGCATCAGCTTGTCCCAGAGACCGACCGCGCCCACCAGGAACAGCAGGCCGACGATGACCGCCGTGGTCACGACTTTGCGGGTCGCGTGCCAGGCCACGCCCGCCACGATCGCCAGCATCAGCCACCAGGGTGCCGCACGCAGCAGCCCTTCAAGATTGACGATGGCCCACAGCAGGGTGTCGGAGATGCTGCGGAACACGTCGCCGTAGTTGGTGACCAGCGTATCGACCCAACCGTTGACCCAGTCGGCGATGGAAAAGGTAAAGCTTTCGGGAAACATAAGAGACTCTCAATCAAGGGGTTGCGATCAAGCATCCGACTGCCGTTGCCGACAGTCGGAGAGGCTCAACCTACAAGGCCGCGTCGATTTTCTTGGCTGCGTCTTCGCTCACCCACGCGTGCCAGACTTCAGGATGTTCCTTCAAGAAGATCTTGGCCAGTTTTGGCGACTCGATCCGCTCTTTGGCCATACGCCCCAGGTTCTGATTCAACAGGTCGATCGGCAGGTTGACCTTTTCCAGCACGGTCACCAGTTCCGGGGCCTGCTCGTGGAAAGTCTTGGAGAGGCCGACCTTGATGGTCACGCGCTTGTCGACACCCGGTTTTTCTTCCAGTTTGACCACGTCGATCTGGCCCATCAGCGGGGTTGGCGACCAGTAGTAGAACAGGATCGGCTCGCCACGCTTGTAGCTCGACAGCACCGCCGCATCCAGCGCCGGGCCGGTGCCTGGACGGAAGTTGGTGTAGCTGTTTTCCAGGCCGTAGCTTTTCAGCATTTCGCTGTTATCCAGCTCGCAGGTCCAACCGGCCGGGCAGTTGTAGAAACGCCCTTTGGATGGCTCTTCGGCGTCCTTGAATACCGCGGAATATTTAGCCAGATCGGCAATGTTTTTCAGGTCCGGCGCCTTGGCTTCCAGTTTGCGCTTGGCGTCGCCTTCGATCACGTAGCGCGGCACGTACC
The DNA here is from genome assembly GCF_030687165.1 of Pseudomonas sp. FP1740. Lineage (NCBI taxonomy): Bacteria > Pseudomonadati > Pseudomonadota > Gammaproteobacteria > Pseudomonadales > Pseudomonadaceae > Pseudomonas > Pseudomonas sp. FP1740. Next base: position 377,595 of record NZ_CP117461.1, on the reverse strand, counting down.
AGCCTTCGACGGCACCCACCACCGGAGCGCCGACACCGACGACCTTGCCGGCCTTCTCGGCCTTGTTCCAGACTTCGCTGCGGCCGACCCACTCTTCGGCGAACACTTGGATGTCGTTGCTGCTCAGGGCGTTTTCCATGGTGATGGAGTTGCCCGGCAGGCTGTCGGTCTTGCAGTCGTAGCCTTTCTCCAACACGACTTGCAGCACGTCGGTCAGCAGCATGGCGCTTTCCCAGTTCAGGCCGGCGAATTTCACCGGTTTACCCGATTCGCACCAGCCAGCCGCCTGGGTAGCACCGGCACTGGCCAGCAGGCCCATGGAAAGCAAAGTGGTCAGCAGGGTCTTGTTCGATTTCATTGTGTGACGCTCCTAATCATGAGTTGGCTTACGGCAGTCAAGAGGCATCCAGCCCTGTCCACGTCCAATCAGGCCTGCGCTACGCGCGACCCGCCCCGCTTATTGTTGGGTCTGCAACATCGTGATCTCTGCAGGAGCTGCCGCGACAGCTCCTGCAGTGGTCTTTTCTCTTATTTGCCGGTGATCATCGGCAGGTTCAGCCCCTGTTCCTTGGCGCAGTCGATCGCGATCTGGTAACCCGCGTCGGCGTGACGCATGACACCGGTGGCCGGGTCGTTGTGCAGCACGCGAGCGATACGCTCGGCCGCTTCGTCAGTACCGTCGCAGACAATCACCATGCCCGAGTGCTGGGAGAAGCCCATGCCGACGCCGCCGCCGTGGTGCAGGGAAACCCAGGTCGCGCCGCTCGCGGTGTTCAGCAGAGCGTTGAGCAGTGGCCAGTCGGACACGGCGTCGGAACCGTCCTGCATCGATTCGGTTTCGCGGTTCGGGCTGGATACGGAACCGGAGTCCAGGTGGTCGCGACCGATCACGATTGGCGCGGACAATTCACCGCTACGGACCATTTCGTTGAACGCCAGACCGAGCTTGGCGCGCAGACCCAGGCCAACCCAGCAGATACGTGCCGGCAGACCCTGGAAGCTGATGCGCTCGCGAGCCATGTCCAGCCAGTTGTGCAGGTGGGCGTCGTCCGGGATCAGTTCTTTGACTTTGGCGTCGGTCTTGTAGATGTCCTGCGGGTCGCCCGACAGCGCAGCCCAACGGAACGGGCCGATGCCACGGCAGAACAGTGGACGGATGTAAGCCGGTACGAAACCCGGGAAGTCGAATGCGTTTTCCACGCCTTCTTCTTGCGCCATCTGACGGATGTTATTGCCGTAGTCGAAGGTCGGGATGCCTTGCTTCTGGAAATCGAGCATCGCTTTGACGTGAACGGCCATCGATTGCTTGGCGGCCTTGACCACGGCAGCAGGTTCGGTCTTGGCGCGAGCGCGGTATTCGTCCCAGGTCCAGCCGGCTGGCAGGTAACCGTTGAGCGGGTCGTGGGCGCTGGTCTGGTCGGTGACCATGTCTGGACGCACACCGCGACGAACCAGTTCCGGCAGGATTTCAGCCGCGTTGCCGCACAGGGCGATGGAGACAGCCTTGCCTTCGGCGGTGTATTTGGCGATACGGGCCAGAGCGTCGTCGAGGTCGGTGGCTTGCTCGTCGACGTAGCGGGTCTTCAGGCGGAAATCGATGCTGATCTGCTGGCATTCGATGTTCAGCGAGCAAGCGCCAGCCAGGGTTGCGGCCAGAGGCTGAGCGCCGCCCATGCCACCCAGGCCAGCGGTCAGTACCCACTTGCCGGTCAGGTTGTCGTTGTAGTGCTGGCGACCGGCTTCGACGAAGGTTTCGTAGGTGCCTTGAACGATGCCCTGGCTGCCAATGTAGATCCAGCTGCCGGCGGTCATCTGGCCGTACATGGCCAGGCCTTTGGCGTCGAGTTCGTTGAAGTGTTCCCAGTTCGCCCAGTGTGGTACCAGGTTGGAGTTGGCAATCAGAACGCGTGGTGCGTTGCTGTGGGTCTTGAACACGCCGACCGGCTTGCCGGATTGCACCAGCAGGGTCTCGTCGTCGTTCAGGTTGGTCAGGCTTTCGACGATCTTGTCGTAGCATTCCCAGTTACGTGCCGCACGACCGATACCACCGTAAACCACCAGTTCTTTAGGGTTCTCGGCGACTTCCGGGTCGAGGTTGTTCATCAGCATGCGCAGCGGCGCTTCAGTCAGCCAGCTCTTGGCGGTCAGCTTGTTACCGCGGGCAGCACGGATTTCAACGTCACGAAACTTAGTAGGTTTATTCTCAGTCACGAAAAGAACTCCTCAGCAATCAATCCAAACCAACCCAGGTAGTGGGCGAGCAAGCCGATGGGCATCAGTGCACATCAGCGAATCAGTGGACGATGGTTGAGTCTTCGTGACTCATACACATACGTCTTTACTTGTACATACAAGCATATGCAATCAAGCGGCCAACTTGTTGAATGAGCATCCAAGAAAATTTCTTACAGGGCTGGAAAGCGCCTGGATCAAGGGTTCTGCCGTAAGTGAAATTTTTCGCGGGGATTTATTCGGGGACGTGCCGATTGTTACTTGAGCATGGTATTGCGCCACGCTGGGGCGTTCGGTAACAAATTAGTGCGCGATGGGGAACGGATTTGCGAGGACGAAAAGCATCGCGGGCAAGCCTCGCGCCCACAAGATTGTCATCGACCTTGTGGGCGCGAGGCTTGCCCGCGATAGAGGCGACTCGATATTGGATCAGCGTGCAGTCAGCTCAATGATGCAGCACGAACCATTGATGGCGACGTCCTGCAGACCGACGTTACCGTCCAGTTGCAGGCAATCATGGCGACCGAGTTGCGATGCGCTGTTACCGACCTTCACTTCCAGCGCTTCACTGACACTGAACACCAGCAGAGTCCCGGTTTCACTAAAAAACCGCTGCTTGCCTTCCAGCCACTGCAACCGCGCACTGTAACGATCCGGCGCATAAATCAGGTTGAAGTCGCGAATCGGCCCACCAAGCAATGCGCAGGACACATGACTTTCGCCACTGAAGGCAAACGGGTCCAGCGGTAACAACGCCCGCGTGTCCTGGCCATCGACGCGCAAGGTCATGCCCTCGCCTTGCAGCACGGTGATGACCCGCTCATAACCGGCAAAGGTGGAAAAACCGCCCGACTCGCCGATGTCGGCAATCGACAGGCGCCAGCCAAAACCATCAAGGCCTACCCCCGTATCACGGGTGATTTCTTCAGTGCTGCCGCCGCCGTTCTTCCACGGCATGCGCGGGTAATCGGTTGCGCGTAAGACCTTCAACTGCCCCATTTATGTCTCTCTACTTATGGCTCTTATTTATGGAACCGCCCTTCCAGACGATGACGGGAACCGGGGTGGATCAAGCGGGCGGCGGTCACTGGCTGACGGCCGGACCAGGTGCGGCGACGAATCAGCAGGCACGGTTCACCCTTTTCAATCTGTAGCAGCTTGCATTCGGACGGCTCGGCGAGAATCGCTTCGACCACATGCTCGCCTTCGGTCAACGGCGCGACCTGATTCAGATAGGCGTAAGGCGTTTGCAGGGTGAAGTCTTGCTTGAGGTAGTCCGGAGCCACCAGCGCGTTGACGAAACGGTCTTCGATTTGCACCGGGATATCGTTTTCGAAATGCACGATCAGCGAGTGGAACACCTTCTGGCCTTCGCGCATGTCCAGGGCCAGGGCCCGCTCGGAACCGGCGGCCTCTTCTTCGAGGGTGATCACCTTGCACGTGTGACGATGACCACGGGAGGCGATCTCGTCGGCGATGTTATGCACTTCAAACAGCGCAGACTGACTTTTCGGCTCGGCGACGAACGTTCCGACGCCTTGCATACGCACCAACAGGCCGTCGGCAGTCATCTCGCGCAGGGCGCGGTTGATGGTCATGCGGCTGAAACCCAGCTGGCTGACCAGCTCGCTTTCCGACGGAACGCGGTAGTGCGGCGGCCAGTTTCCACTGTCGATTTGCTGGGTGATCATCTGTTTTACGCGGGCGTACAAGGGCGCCGGACTGTCGCCCATGTTCGCGGCCAACGGGGAGACTGCAGGCGGAGTCGGCACGGTTAATCCTTGTTCATTTGGTAGAGGTTGCTAGCTTGCCGGAGTTTACCGAGCAGGCAAACGTCTGTATATGTATATACAAATAACACACGATGGGGTGCTGAACCATGTCCGCCTTCTTTGCCGAACGCGCGCTGCTGCCTAGTGGATGGGCCAACAATGTACGTCTTGAAGTCAACGCCGATGGCGTGCTGACCCATATCCAGGCCGATTCCCACGCAGATGGCGCCGAACGGTTGAGCGGTCCGCTGCTGCCGGGAATGCCGAATTTACACTCCCACGCCTTCCAGCGGGCCATGGCCGGCCTGGCGGAAGTGGCGGGTAATCCGAATGACAGTTTCTGGACCTGGCGCGATCTGATGTATCGGCTCGTCGGAAAAATCAGCCCGGACCAACTCGGCGTTATCGCCCGTCAGCTGTACATCGAAATGCTCAAGGCCGGTTACACATCGGTCGCTGAATTTCATTACGTCCATCACGACAATAATGGCCAGCCGTATGCGGACCCGGCCGAACTGGCACTGCGCATCAGCCAGGCGGCCAGCTCCGCCGGTATCGGTTTGACCTTGCTGCCGGTGCTCTACAGCCATTCCGGCTTCGGCGGCCAGACCCCGAACGAAGGCCAGCGCCGCTTTATCAACAGCACCGAAAACTACCTGAAGCTTCAGTCGCGTTTGCAGCCGATTCTGGCGCAGCAACCGGCGCAGTCGCTCGGCCTGTGTTTCCACTCGTTACGCGCGGTCACACCGCAGCAGATCAGCGAAGTGCTGGCGGCCAGCGACAAGCAGTGCCCGGTGCACATTCACATCGCCGAGCAGCAGAAGGAAGTCGACGACTGCCTTAGCTGGAGCGGTCGCCGTCCGCTGCAATGGCTGTACGAAAACACCGAAGTCGATCAACGCTGGTGCCTGGTCCACGCCACCCACGCCAACCCGGAAGAAGTCACGCTCATGGCCAAGAGCCGCGCCATCGCCGGCCTATGCCTGACCACTGAAGCCAACCTCGGCGACGGGATTTTCCCGGCGGTGGACTTCCTGGCGCAGGGCGGGCGCATGGGTATCGGTTCCGACAGCCATGTGTCGTTGAGCGTGGTGGAAGAATTGCGCTGGCTGGAATACGGCCAGCGTCTGCGCGATCAGCGGCGTAATCGGTTGTATGGCGCGAATCAGCCGATGGTCGGCCGCACGCTGTACGACGCAGCGCTGGATGGCGGCGCCCAGGCGTTGGGGCAGCCGATCGGCGCCCTGGAAGTCGGCAAGCGCGCGGATTGGTTGGTGCTGGACGGCAACGATCCGTACCTGGCGACGGCCAGTGGCGACGGGATTCTCAATCGTTGGCTGTTTGCCGGTGGCGATCGCCAAGTCCGGGATGTGCTGGTCAATGGCCAGTGGGTCGTGCGCGATGGGCGGCATGCCGACGAGGAAGAGAGTAACCGGGCATTCACCCAAGTCCTGCGCGATCTCTTGGGCTGACGCAAAAAAACTGTGGGAGCGAGCCTGCTCACTCCCACAGTTTTTGCTCTTCGGTGACCGTTAGTTCGAGGTCTTGGCCATCTTGCTATCCGACGTACGCCAGATCAGTCGCGTCGTGTCATAGCCCTGCTGACGCGCCCTGCTCAGCAGTTCTTCACGCATTACGCCATTGACCGTCGGGGTCCGTGACAGCAGCCAGAGATGATGGCGGCTCGGGTCGCCGACAATCGCGGTCTTGTAGTCATCGCTGACGTACAACACCCAGTATTCTCCCTTCGACACTCCGGGTATCAGTCTCGAGAACCAGGTATCGAACTCGACCCACAGCTTGTCGGCCTTGCCGGGTACCTGTGGATAAGCCCTGCCCTTGGCCTCTTCCCATTGCCATTGCGAGGTCAGGCAGCGGTTCAGCACCGCCATCTCACCGTCAGGCTTGAGGCTGTAATGGGCTTCGGATTGCGCACAGTTACGCTGGAAATACACCGGCAGACGCGCCAATTCGTACCAGGTTCCCTGGTAACGCTTGAGGTTGACACTATTGACGGTCTTGGGCGCCAACGGATCTACGCCAGAAGAGGCGCAGCCGGCCAATACCAGGCCGGCAAAAAGAACGATCAGGAACCGCTTCATTATTTTTTTCTCCCGTGGGCGAAAAGCCCCGGTTTACTTCAGGCCTTGGCCCGAAAACATCAGCACTTTGTCACCGGCATACTGCACGCTGATAAAGCTGTTTTTGTCGCCCCAGGTGCAGCTGGACATGCCGAGTGCGCCCGAGCAATCGGTGGGTTTGCCCAGCAAGGTTTCAACCTCGGCCTTGGGCATGCCGGTCGACAGCTTCGAATAATTTTCCTGATTGATCTTGCTGCACGCGGCCAACAGCACGCAGAACGAGAGCAAGGCGATAGAACGCAGCGACATGGTGTAACTCCTGGAGCGGAAGAGAGGTGGCATGTTGCCAACCAGAAGCTTAGAAGAGAAAACCCTAATCTGGTTCCCCGACCGTCCGCCTATTTATTAGGCCACTCGTCAGCCTTTTACCGATAAATCAGCCCCTTTCTCAGGTCATTCGGTATTTCGTCGGTTTTCGTCAATACCCGCCTAATCTTTGGCGCTGGCCAGTCGACATAAAAGCAGCGCCAAGCCCTCGACTGTGGCAAATTGACGCCCCTTTGCTGACCAGCCACTGCGCGGTAGATCATTTAATGACCAGAAACATGAAATTCAGCCACAAGATCTTGTTGGCAGCCGCTCTCGTGGTGGCCGTTGCATTCGCCTGTTTCATCCTGTTCAACGATTACCGCCAGCGTCAAACCCTGCGCAGCAGTACCGAGTCCTCGATGCATGAACTCGGCAGCCTGACCACCAGCAACATCCAGACCTGGCTGGAAAGCCGCATCCAATTGCTGCAATCGCTGTCCCAGCAGATCGCCGTGGATGGCAGCGCCCCGGCCAATCTCAAACGCGCCATCGACCTGCCGGCCTATACCGGCAACTTCCAGCTGAGCTACTTCGGCGGCACCGATGGCGTGATGTTCTCGATCCCGGCCGGCAACCGCGCCGCGGACTACGACCCTCGCGCCCGTGGCTGGTACAAGGCAGCCAACAACGCGCAACAGACCATCGTCACCGAACCCTACATCGCGGCGTCGTCGGGCAAACTGGTGATCACCGTGGCCACGCCGGTGAAGTACCAGAGCCAGATGATTGGCGTCGCTGGCGCGGATATCGACTTGTCCAGCGTCAGCGCGATCATCAACTCGCTGAACTTCGGCGGTCATGGCCATGCGTTCATTGTCAGTGCCGATGGCAAGATCCTGATCCACCCGGACAGCAAACTGGTGCTCAAGAACCTGGCCGACGCCTACCCCAACGGCGCGCCTAACGTCAGCCCGGGCTTGAAGGAAGTCGAACTGGATGGCAAAACCCAGTTCATCTCCTTCACCCACGTTAACGGTGTGCCGTCGGCGGACTGGTACGTGGCGCTGGTGCTGGATCAGGAAACCGCGTTCTCGATGCTCAGCGAGTTCCGCACCTCGGCGATCATCGCCATGGTCATCGCCGTGGTGATCATCATCGCGCTGCTGAGTATGTTGATCCGCGTTCTGATGCAGCCTCTGCTGATCATGGGCCGTGCCATGCATGACATCGCCGAGGGCGAAGGCGACCTGACCAAACGCCTGACCATTCATGGCCAGGACGAATTCGGTGCTCTGGGCACCTCGTTCAACCGTTTCGTCGAGCGTATCCATACCTCGATCCGCGAAGTATCTTCGGCCACCGGCCAGGTCAACGAAGTTGCCCTGCGCGTAGTGGCGGCCTCGAACTCGTCGATGTTCAACTCCGATCAACAGGCCTCGCGCACCAGCAGCGTCGCGGCAGCGATCAACCAGCTCGGTGCCGCCGCCCAGGAAATCGCCCAGAATGCCGCCCTCGCCTCGCAACATTCGAGCGACGCGCGCAGCCTGGCCGAAGAGGGTCAGCAGGTAGTGGATAAAACCATCGCCGCGATGCACCAGCTTTCGGCAAAAATCAGCGATTCGTGCGGCAACATCGAAACCCTGAACAGCAACACGGTGAACATCGGACAGATTCTGGAAGTGATCACCAGCATCTCGCAACAGACCAACCTGCTGGCCCTCAACGCGGCCATCGAAGCTGCCCGTGCCGGTGAAGCCGGCCGTGGTTTTGCCGTGGTGGCCGACGAAGTACGCAACCTCGCCCACCGCACTCAGGATTCGGCGCAGCAAGTGCAGAAGATGATCGAGGAGCTGCAAGTCGGGGCCCGGGAAGCGGTCAGCACCATGACCGACAGCCAGCGCCAGAGCGAAAGCAGCGTCGGCATCGCCAACCAGGCTGGCGAACGCCTGGGCAGCGTGACGCAGCGCATCGGTGAAATCGACGGGATGAACCAGTCGGTAGCTACCGCGACTGAAGAACAGACCGCCGTGGTGGAATCGATCAACGTCGACATCACCGAGATCAACACGCTGAACCAGGAAGGTGTGGAGAACTTGCAGTCGACTTTGCGTGCCTGTGCTGATCTTGAGCAGCAAGCGGCGCGGTTGAAGCAGTTGGTGGGTAGTTTCCGGATCTAAGGCGCTCTCACTGGCCTCATCGCGGGCTTGCCCGCGATGGCGGCATCAGCAACAACGAAAAGCTAGAAGCGCGATCCTGGCCCCGAAAGAAACTCCAGCTCCTCAGCCGTAGATTCACGCCCCAACACTGCATTGCGATGGGGAAACCGCCCAAATCGCGCAATGATCTTCTGATGCCGTTCGGCGTAATCAAGGTTGCTGGCAAACACCGCCCGATCCGCCTCGGGTTGCTGTTCAACCAGATCGAGAAACCGCGAAACCGCTTCGTTCTGCACCGCCAGGTTTTCGCAGTGTTCGAACACCAGATAGATAAAAACCCGCTGGATCGGTCGCAGTTGCCGATCGAAATCCGCGGCAATGCCTTGCGCCACCAGTGCCTGGGCCCTGACGTCGCCGGAAAAGGATTTGGGGGTGTCGCGAAAGATCATTCTCGGCAGTTGATCGAGCAACAGCACCAGGGCCAGCCAACCTTCGGGGCGTTGCGCCCATTCGGTCAATCCGCCGGCCAGTGCCTGCTCGACCAGGTCCCCGAAACGCATCCGCGCCTCGAGGTCCTGACTGTCACGCTTGCCGAACCATAACTTGCCCTTCTCGGCCGACACTTGATTCGGCGGCTTTTGGTTCAAAGAGCATGCTGAACCGAACCACCACTCAAGCAACGGCTGCCAGGGCGCGGCCATGGGTTACTCCTTGTGGTATGCCGTGGCGCGTTCGACTTCCTCTTTCGAGCCGAGGAACACCGCTACGCGCTGGTGCAGGCCTTCTGGCTGGATGTCGAGGATACGTTGACGACCGTCGGTGGACGCGCCGCCGGCCTGTTCGACCAGGAACGACATCGGGTTGGCTTCGTACATCAGACGCAGTTTGCCCGGCTTGGACGGCTCGCGGCTGTCGCGTGGGTACATGAACAGGCCGCCACGGGTCAGGATGCGGTGCACGTCCGCTACCATCGAGGCAATCCAGCGCATGTTGTAGTTCTTTTTCAGCGGGCCGGTTTCGCCAGCCAGCAGCTCGCCAACGTAGCGCTGTACCGGGGCTTCCCAGTGACGCTGGTTGGACATGTTGATGGCGAATTCCTGAGTGGTTTCAGGGATGGTGATGTTTTCGTGGGTCAGGACGAAGCTGCCCATTTCGCGGTCCAGGGTGAAACCTTTCACACCGTCGCCCAGGGTCAGGATCAGCATGGTCTGTGGACCGTAGATCGCGTAACCGGCGGCAACTTGCTTGGTGCCTGGCTGCAGGAAGGCTTTTTCGCTCAGGGTTTCGTTCTGGCTCAGGTGCTCGTTCGGGCAACGCAGTACCGAGAAGATAGTGCCGACCGATACGTTGACGTCGATGTTCGACGAACCGTCCAGTGGGTCGAATACCAGCAGGTAGGCGCCTTTCGGGTATTTGCCCGGAATCTGGTAGGCATTGTCCATTTCTTCGGACGCCATGCCGGCCAGGTGACCGCCCCACTCGTTGGCTTCAAGCAGGATCTCGTTGGACAGCACGTCGAGTTTCTTCTGCACTTCGCCTTGGACGTTTTCGGTGCCCATGCTGCCCAGGACACCACCCAGGGCGCCTTTGGAGACGGCGTGGCTGATTTCCTTACAGGCACGCGCCACCACTTCGATCAGGAAACGCAGATCGGCAGGAGTGTTGTTGCTGCGGGTCTGCTCAATCAAATAGCGACTCAGGGTAACGCGGGACATGGACGGCTCCGGAGGAATGGGGGGCTAAAAACCCGCGCAGTTTAACGCGAGTCGGGGCGCATTTCCTCCTATCAGACGTGATACACCCAATAGAGTTCATGCGCGGGGTTGAGCGTAGTTCGAAATGGGCCGCGATTGGGCGGCTGTTTCGATATTTTTGGTGGCAGGAAGGACGTCTTCGCGGGCAAGCCTCGCCCCTGCAGGAGCGGCTTGCCCGCGATCTGGCGCGCAGCGCCAGCCATCCTCAGGATTTAGCAGCAGGCTTGCGCAGCAAACTGAACGCCATCCCTCCCAGAAACAGCACACTGAGCAGCAACACCGCCCACAGTCCGATCTTTTTCCAGTTCGTGCCCAGCACCGTTGGCGCTGTCGCCACCGGGGTCACCACGGCCCCGCCGTCCACCGTCGCCTTGCCCAGCGTCGCCAGCTTCGCCGCGCTGTAATCGGGAATCAGCGTCGACAATGGCAAGCTTGCAGCCTTCACCGTCGCACTTCCCAGCGCCAGCGTATAAGGCCCGGCACCGCGCGCCAGGAACACCAATTGCGTGGAGCGCACGGCATACCGCACGGTGGGTGCTTCGGCGCCCAGGCCACCGCCGCGTTCATCCACCGTCAGTTTCAATTGCTGCACGGTCTGGCCCGACAACTGCAATTCGTTCTGCACCACATCCTGGCCATTCTGGGTCAGGCGATAGAGCAAACCGTTGGTCAGCGGTTGCCACGGCAGGCTGGTCTCCCGGCGCCCCGACAACGTTACCGGTGCCAGGCTGTTGGGCTGATTCAGCTCGACCTGCAAACGCTGGACGTTCAACCCCATCGGCAATTGCCAGATGTACTCACCGGCCTTCACTCTGCTGCCGGCCAAGGGTTGCGACCAGACCAACGGCAGCGGCAAGGTGCGAGGGTTGGTGCTTTCCAGCTGCGCCGAAGTCAGCACTGGCGCCGACTGAGGCGAATTCCAAAGCAAACGTAGATAGCGCGCCGATTGCCCCGGCAGGCCGACTTCATGTTGCTCGACCCGTTCGTCGGCAAACGTCAGACGCGCCACCTGCCCTTCACCCCATGACTGCCAATGCTGCAAATCATTGCTGGCCTCGATGCTGAAACGCTGAAAGCCGTCGCGTTCACTGGTCCAGTCGAGGATCAATTGCTGCAACGGGGCCTTGATGCCGCTGGCATCGAGTAACCAGCCGCGCAGTTCTTCTTCGCCCGCCTCCAACTGGCTGGACGGCTGCACTTCGATCAACGTGCCGTTGGTGTTCGATTGCACCCGTACGCTTGGTGTGCGTTCGCTGGCATCCGCCGAGTTGTACAACGGGAACCACTTTACGTCGGTCAGCGTGCGGTTTTCGTGGGTCTGCGCAGGCTCTCGGGCCAGAGCGTACGCCTGAGGCTCACCGGCGGCGTTGAACACACGCACATCGCTGAGATCGGTTTGCCGCGCGTTCAGTTGCACGCCCAAGGGCAATTCCAGGCGATACCACGGGCCCTCGCCGCTCACAGACAATGGCACCTGCGTGGCGAAATCCGCAGGTTTTTCCTGCGCGCCAGCCGACAGTGTCACCCCCAGCACAACAGCAGCCCACCAGCCCAGGTTCAGCTTCTGACTCAAGATGACACTCCTTCGGTTTCAGGGGCCGGTTTTTCAGCATCCGGCACGGCTTCGGCACGCTTGGGTGGCAACGGGGCGAAATAGCCCACCACCAACAGCAACACGCCAACGCCGATAAACGACACGATCCGCGCCAGCCCGCCGCGGTTACTCAATTCAACAAAGAACAGCTTGGCAACCACCAGCGCGATCAGCCCTGCGCCGATCAGCCAGACTTCACGGCGGTGACGCAGATGCCCACCGATCATCAGACTCAGGGCCATCAGGGTCCAAACAATGGACAGCCCGGCCTGCACCAGCATCGATTCAAGTAGCAAATCCAGCGCGAACGGCACGCCACCCCAGTGGTGGGCCGCGCGCATCACCAGCGAGGTGAAGAAGGCAAACAGTGAAACACCGGCAATCACCTGCGTGGCGTTATCGGCGTAATCCTCTCGAATCGCCAGTTGCGTGACTGCGTTGCGGGACCAGACATAGACGCCGAACAGGGCGAACAACAGGCCCAGCTCCAGCGGGTTGATCAGTGGCACATACGGCAACGGCTCGGCGGTGCCGTCGCTGGCAATGTTCGCCAGCCAGAACCAGCCGAGCATCAACACCGCCAGCGGCGCGGCGGCATAGATCCGATACTCGCGGGGGTAAGCCGACACTGGCCATGGCCACGCGCGCGGTGCGGCCATCAGCACCAGATACAGGCTCGGCAGAATCGCCCAGCCCAACCAGCGCCAGGCGTTGTACTGCTCCGACAACAGTAGCAAGCCATAACGCAGCTCCAGGGCCAGCACGCCGATCAACAGCCAGCAGCCGAGCACATGGGCGGTGCTCAGGGCTTTTTCGGGCAGCATTGGCGCCAGCCGCCGCAGCGAGGAGAAATGCACGACGAACACCGCAGCCCAAACCAGCCAACCGAAATGGGCTGCCGGGTGATAACGCGAATACCAGGCCGCGAGTAATACCAGACCGGCGGCGGGAATCAGCAAGGTGCAGAGCAAGCCCAGCGACGACCATTTCAGGCGCAGCGCCAGCACCGCCCACAGCGCCGCACTCACCGCCGCGACCGCCAGCAACAACGTCGCTTGCAGGTTCACAGGCGCAAAGCGCAGCACTTCGCTGATCCACGCCAGTGCCCACCAACCGGTGCCCCACACCAGCAACACTTCGGACAAGCGCTGCAGGCTCAACACATCGAAAGCCGAAGCATGGTTGCCTAGCTGCAAACGCCAGGCCCCGACAAATGCCGCCAGCCCCAGCACCAGCGGTGTCCAGAACCCGCTATGCGCCAACGGTCGCAACCCTTCGCTGAGCAGCGGCCCGAGCAGGTCTGGCCCGGCGAACAGGAACGCTACGCCGCCGATCACCTGCAACAGCAGACCAAAGACAAAACTCACACGCTGCTTCAGGTACAGACTCAGCCAGATGATGAACAAACCACTGGCCGCCCACACCGCGCTCGCGGTTTGCCACGGCAACACGAACAGCACCGCCAGGTTGATCAGCACCAGACCGGCCAATAACACCACCGACAAGCCGCGCAGCAAACGCACGTCACTGCGCACCATTTCGTCCCGGGCCGCCAACAACATGCCGGCGATCAGTGCCAGCCCGATCAAGGATGCGCTGAGCAATCCGCTCCAGCCGGCGCTGAAGACCGCAGCCGAGTCTCCGCTCGCCCCTCGCAGCCGCACCAGGAACAACACACCGCCAAGCAGTTGCACAGCGAATGCGCTGAACAGGAACGCCCGCGATTGCAGGCGCAGGCCGACGAACAGCGTCGCCAACCCGGCCAGCGCCCAACTGATCGCCGTGCCGTGAGTGAAGAAAAACAGCGGCGCCAGCAGATAAAGGAACGTCAGGCCCAGGCAGGCCAGCACCGGCAACCCTTGGCGTTCCCATGGCAACGCCTGTTCAGGCAACGCTTTGCGTAATTGGTAGAAGCTGAACAGCAGCGCCACGCCGAGCATCAACACCCCCAGCGGCGCACCATCGAGCAGGCTGCTCTCGCCGCTGCGCAATTCGCTGATAAAGGCCAACGCCGAGCCCAATTGCAGCAGCAAGGCAAAGGCCCGCGCCAGCGGCCGTCGTTGACGCAGGCCGAGCCAGAAAATCCCCGCGCCTTCCACCGCCCAGGCTGCGGCAGTCCAACGCGCATCAAGCCCCAGAGGAATCGCCAGACTGGCGAAGATCACCCCCAGCGCCAGACAGGTTTCGGCCAGCAACAGTGCTCGGCCCCCCATCAGCAACCGGGCCAGCCCCATGTAAATCATGCCCAGGGCCAAGGCGCTGAAGGCTGCGGCAAATTCAAAGTGCTCCACCAGTGCGAACTGCAGACCGAAGCCCACCAACGGTGGCGCGAACAGCATCATGCCGTCGACGTAATCGCCCTTGTGCGCCGACCAGCGCAGCAGTGCTTCACGGCTGTCGTCCTCGGGCGCGTCGCTCATTTCCAGCAACTTGCGCCGGGTAAACAACAAACCGATGGCCAGGTACATCAGGAAGAACAGGATCAGGAACGGCTCGGTACTCCACAGCAGCTCCGGTCTATAGGAGCGCAGGCCCCAGGCAAAGCCGATGCCGAAGGTGCCGACAAACCCGATCAGGTTGAGCAGCCGCCAGGCCTTGAACCACGCGATGGCGAGGATGCCGGCGTTGAGCAGGGCGAAATAGCTGAACAACGCGACGTGATTGCCGGCGCCGGTGGAGGTCAGGATCGGCGCGGCGAAACCGCCCAACGCGGCAGCGGCGGCCAGGCCCAAAGCATTTTGGGTAATGGCGAGAATCGCCGAGAACACCGTCACCACCACCAACAGGCCCAATGCTGCCTTGGGATCAAGCAACGGATGCAGACGCATCGCGGCAAATACCGTCAGGTACAACACCGCGATCCCGGTGCCTTGCAGCATCAGCGCGTAGTTGCTGTTGCGCAGTCGCAGCCACCAGCCCAGCGCGAGCAGGCCCAAGGCCGCCGCCGCGACACCGGCGTAACGCAACTCGATCGGCACCACCATGCCTTCGGTTGCATAGCGCAACAGGAAGGCCAGGCCGAGGAACAACAGCACCACACCGACCCGCAACACAGTATTGCCGCCAAACAGCCAGTTGCGTGCGCCGCTGATGGCGCGCTCGATGAAGTTCGGGCCGCGCGGCTCGGCCGGTTGCTGTGGTTCGCGGGCGACCGGCTCGGGTTGCCAGACATCGGCGGGCAACGGACGACTGGTTTCGGCAGCGGCCACGGTGATGGGTTCGAATTCGGGGGGTAGCTCCCAGACCAGCTCCGGAGGTGCGACAGGGGCTTGCTCAAGAATGATTTCAGGCGACTCAGCAGGTTCGCTGACAACCGGTTCGCCTGGTTCAGGTGCCTCGGCACCCGACACCTCCAGCAATGCCAGTCGCTGCTCGACTGCATGCAGCGCAACCTGAGCCTGATCAAGCAAGCGTCGCTGCTCGGCCGTTTGAGTGCTCAAGCGGCCGATACGCATGGCCTGGCCGAGACCCAGCCCGAGCAAAGCGCCCAACAGCGCCTCGCTGAACGACTCGTCAAGTATCCAGCCCAACATAAGCCCAATCAGCATGAACATCCATTGCATGGTCGATATCCCTAAGCGGCCCCGTGGCGGGGCTGATCCGTGCGATACAGCCTCTGGCTCAGTCTAGTGAGCAGACACCCGGAATCCAGTGTGGGAGCGGCAGTGCGCCGCTCCCTCACTGGGTCAAGTGGGTGCTTAGTATATCGATCAGGCCCAACGGACGTTGGGCCTTGCGCACATTTGTTGCTAAAAATTACTCCAAAGCCTTCCAGATATCCGTTGCGTACTCGCGAATGGTCCGGTCGGATGAGAACCAGCCCATCCGCGCAGTGCTCAATACCGCCGAACGCCACCACTCTTTCGAGTCGTGCCAGTGTTCTTCAACGCGCATTTGCGCATTCCAGTAAGAGTCGAAATCGGCGCAGACCAGGAAGCGGTCGTAGCCCACCAGTGAATCGATCAGCGCGGTGTAACGGGACGGATCGTCTGGCGAAAACACCCCGCTGCGAATCGCCTGCAGCACGTCACTGAGTCGATGGGAGGCGGCAATATCCGGCTCTGCGTTGAATTCATGGTTGCGCTTGCGCGCCTCCACTTGCTGGGCGCTGAGGCCGAAGATGAACATATGCTCGGCACCGATGCGCTCGCACATTTCCACGTTGGCCCCGTCCAGGGTGCCGATGGTCAGCGCGCCGTTGAGGCCGAACTTCATGTTGCTGGTGCCCGAGGCTTCGAAGCCGGCGGTGGAAATCTGCTCCGACAAGTCCGCCGCCGGAATGATGCTTTCGGCCAGGCTGACGTTGTAGTTGGGCAGGAACACCACTTTGAGCAAGCCGCGCACCGTCGGGTCGTTGTTGACCACCCGCGCGATGTCGTTGGTCAGCTTGATGATCAGCTTGGCCTGGTGATAACTGGCCGCCGCCTTGCCGGCGAAGATTTTTACTCGCGGTACCCAGTCGGTTTCCGGCTCGGCACGAATCGCCTGATACAGCGCAACGGTATGCATCAGGTTAAGCAGCTGACGCTTGTATTCGTGGATCCGCTTGACCTGCACATCGAACATTGCCGCCGGATTGACCGCGATCCCCAGCCGCTCATGAATCAGATACGCCAGGGCTTTCTTGCTGTGCAGCCGCTGTTCGGCGAACTGCTTGCGAAATGCAGTCTTCTCGGCAAACGGCTCCAGCGCGAGCAAGTGCTCCTCGGGGTTGTCCAGCAGGCTCGGGCCGAGGGCGTCGACCAGCATGGAGGTGAGTTCGGGGTTGGCCTGATAGAGCCAGCGGCGGAAGGTAATGCCATTGGTCTTGTTGTTGATCCGGTCCGGGTAAAGCTTGTGCAGCTCGGAGAACACCGTGCTGCGCATCAGCTGCGTGTGCAGGCCGGACACGCCATTGACGCTGTGGGAACCCAGGAATGCCAGGTTACCCATGCGCACGCGGCGACCGTTGTCTTCCTCGATCAGCGAAATCGCACGCAGCACGTCGAAATCGTGAACGCCCTTGGCTCGCAACGAGTCGATGTGCTGGGCGTTGATCAAGTAAATGATCTGCATGTGCCGGGGCAGCATCCGCTCCATCAATCCGACCGGCCAGGTTTCCAGCGCTTCCGGCAACAGCGTGTGGTTGGTGTACGACAGCGTGTCGACCGTGATCTGCCAGGCCGCATCCCACGCCACGTCATAGACGTCGACCAACTGACGCATCAGTTCGGCCACGGCGATCGAGGGGTGAGTGTCGTTGAGTTGAATGGCCGCGTGATCGCCCAGGGTCAGCACCGAGGTGTGCATGTTGCGATGGCGACGCAACAAGTCCTGCAAGGACGCGGAGACAAAGAAATATTCCTGGCGCAGGCGCAACTCCTGGCCGGCCTCGTTGCTGTCCGCCGGGTAAAGCACGCGAGAGATACTTTCTGCCCAGGCCACTTCCGCGACCGCGCCCAAGTGGTCGCCCGCGTTGAAGCGCTCCAGATGCAATTCTTCCATGGCCCGGGCGCGCCACAGCCGCAGGGTGTTGACGCTTGCACCACGCCAACCGACCACCGGGGTGTCGTAGGCGATGGCCCGCACGGTTTCCGACGGGGACCAGACTTGCCTGGACTTGCCGGCTTCATCGGTCACGGTTTCGACACTGCCGCCGAAACCGATCGGGTAGGCCACCTCTGGTCGTTCGAACTCCCACGGGTTGCCGAAGTCCAGCCAGTGTTCGGTCTGCTCCTGCTGCCAGCCGTCGACGATGGCCTGGCGGAACAAACCGTGTTCGTAACGAATGCCATAACCATGGCCGGCGATGCCGAGGGTCGACATGCTTTCCATGAAGCATGCCGCCAGACGCCCGAGGCCACCGTTGCCCAGTGCCGCATCGGGCTCCAGCAGACGGATGCGTTCGATGTCGACGCCCAGTTCGGTCATGGCCTCGCGGGCCACATCGAGCAAGCCGAGGTTGCTCAGGCTGTCGTAGAGCAAGCGACCGATAAGAAATTCAAGGGAAAGGTAATAAACGCGTTTCTGGCCTTTGCGGTAGATCTGCCGGGTGTGGTCCATCCAGTGCTCGACCATGTGATCACGCGCCGCCAGGGCAATGGCTTCGAACCAGTCGTGGTCGAAGGCGTGATCCGGGTCTTTGCCCACCGCGTAAGTGAGCTTGGTCAAGACGGCGTCGCGGAATGCGGCCACCTCTGCTTCGCGAACAAGTGGTTCTTGAGTCATCGATAAGACCTCGAGCGAGCGTGAAGTTGTCTGAGCCTAGTCGGTCTGACAGACCGTAGAGACTCTGGTTCGGCAGTTTTTCCTGTTAGTACGAGATAGATCGAGATTACGTTGTCGTGTGCCAGAAACAATGCAGGGGCCGTGCCGGACACAGGACTATTTTGCGACAAGCAAAAAAAATCTGGCGAAAGGTTGTTCAAAAATCCACCAGTCCCGGTATGATCGCGCGCCCTGATGCACACGCTGGTAACAACCGATGATGAAGCCCAACCTGATCGCCGCCGCGGAAATCGATCGCCTCGATACCTGGGCCAAGTACTCTGCCCCAATGTGCGGCTCGTGCATGTCCAGCTGCTGCACGCTGCCGGTCGAGGTCAAGATCAAGGATCTGATCCGTATCGGCATCGTCGACGAATTCGAACTGGGCGACCCACCCAAGAACATCGCCAAGCGCTTGCAGAAGGAAGGGATTGTCGAGCGCTACAACCAGAAGTCCGAGATCTTCACCCTCCAGCGCATGAGCAACAACGATTGCCTGTACCTGGATCGTAAAAGCCGTTTGTGCACTATTTATGATAAGCGCCCGGACACCTGCCGCAACCACCCGAAGATCGGACCGCGGCCAGGGTATTGCGCGTACAAGCCTAAAGAAGTGGTGCGCGAGAACAATCCGCGGACGCTGGACAAGTTCTGATTCGCGATCTCGCTGCCTGAAAGGGCGTCATCGCGGGCATGCCTGCGAGAGGGGCGGCACAAACACCGCACAAAACCCAGACAAACAAAAACGCCCCCGGCCTTTCGACCGGGGGCGTTTTCATTCAGCCTGAGTTAACTCAGTTCTTGGCTTTCTTGGCAGCGCGGGTACGCTCGCCTTCGTCCAGGATCTTCTTACGCAGGCGGATCGACTTAGGTGTCACTTCGCACAGCTCGTCATCCTGGATGAATTCCAGGGCCTGTTCCAGAGTGAAGCGAACAGGTGGAACCAGAGCGATGGTTTCGTCTTTACCCGAAGCACGCATGTTGTCGAGCTTCTTGCCTTTGGTTGGGTTGACGCCCATGTCGTTGTCACGGCTGTTCAGACCAACGATCTGACCGTTGTAGATCTCTTGACCGTGTTCAACGAACAGCTTGCCACGCGCCTGCAGGGTTTCCAGGGAGTAGGTCAGCGCCTTGCCGGTTTCTACCGATACCAGAACACCGTTCTGACGACCGGACATGTCGCCGGACTTCATGGTGTCGTAGCGATCGAAGATCGAGGTCAGGATGCCAGCACCGTTGGTCAGGGTCAGGAACTGGTTACGGAAACCGATCAGACCGCGAGCAGGGATGTTGTACTCCAGACGAACACGGCCTTTGCCATCCGGCACCATGTTGGTCAGGTCGCCTTTACGCAGGCCCATCTCTTCCATGACCTTGCCCTGGGATTCTTCAGGGGTGTCGATGGTTACGTTTTCGAACGGTTCCTGCTTCACGCCGTCAACTTGACGGATGATCACTTCCGGACGACCAACGCCCATTTCGAAGCCTTCGCGACGCATGGTTTCGATCAGTACCGAGAGGTGCAGCTCACCACGGCCGGAAACCTTGAACTTGTCAGCCGAGTCGCCTTCTTCAACGCGCAGTGCAACGTTGTACAGCAGCTCTTTGTCCAGACGTTCCTTGATGTTACGGGAAGTCACGAACTTGCCTTCTTTACCGCAGAAAGGCGAGTCGTTTACCTGGAAGGTCATGGAAACGGTTGGCTCGTCAACGGTCAGAGGCTTCATCGCCTCGACGTTGTCCGGCTGGCACAGGGTGTCGGAGATGAACAGCGAGTCCATACCGCTCACGCACACGATGTCACCGGCAAACGCTTCTTCAACGTCGATACGGTGCAGGCCGTGGTGACCCATCAGCTTCAGGATACGACCGTTACGCTTCTTGCCGTCGGCGCCAATGGCCACGACTGGAGTGTTCGGCTTGACGCTACCACGAGCGATACGGCCAACACCGATAACACCCAGGAAGCTGTTGTAGTCCAGTGCCGAGATTTGCATCTGGAACGGGCCTTCACGGTCAACTTTAGGAGCCGGTACGTTGTCGACGATCGACTGGTACAACGGGGTCATGTCTTCAGCCATGTCGGTGTGGTCCAGACCGGCGATGCCGTTCAGGGCCGAGGCGTAGACGACTTTGAAGTCCAGCTGTTCTTCGGTAGCACCCAGGTTGTCGAACAGGTCGAAGATCTGGTCCAGAACCCAGTCCGGACGCGCGCCTGGACGGTCAACCTTGTTGATGCACACGATTGGACGCAGGCCGGCTTCGAACGCCTTCTTGGTCACGAAACGGGTTTGCGGCATAGGGCCGTCTTGAGCGTCAACCAGCAGCAGAACGGAGTCGACCATCGACATTACGCGTTCAACTTCACCGCCGAAGTCGGCGTGGCCCGGGGTGTCCACGATGTTGATGTGGTAGCCGTTCCAGTTGATGGCGGTGTTTTTCGCCAGAATGGTAATACCGCGCTCTTTCTCCTGGTCGTTGGAGTCCATCACGCGTTCGTCGTTGAGCTCGTTGCGTTCCAGGGTGCCGGATTGACGCAGGAGTTTGTCTACCAGGGTGGTTTTACCATGGTCAACGTGGGCAATGATGGCGATGTTGCGTAGATTTTCGATCACTTGTGTATCTCGATCAGAGGATTCGGTGTGCTGACAAGTCTTGGCAGCGATTAACAGTAGCGTCCGTACAAGCCGTTACAGCTTGACGGTGGCATCGGGGGGCCGGTGACGCAGGCCACAGGCAAACAGCCCCGGGCACTTAGCTCGGTCGATAAACGCGCACATTGGCATGCCCCTCACTGAGCAAATGGTGGGCATGCAGGCGACTCATCACGCCTTTGTCGCAATACAGCAGGTACTGGCGAGTAGGGTCCAGTTCCTTGAAACGAGCGTTCAGTGCATAAAACGGCATCGTCTGTACCTCGATACCAGAAAGCTCCAGCGGGTCGTCTTCGGCGGCATCCGGGTGACGGATGTCGATGATGATCTGGCCCGCCAGCGCTTCGCTGACTTCTTCAATCTGCAAATCCTGGCCCAATTCGTCGATCACGCGATCGATCGGCACCAGTTTGGCGTTCTCGAGCGCGCGCTCAAGGACTGCCATGTCGAATTCTTTCTCTTCGTGCTCCACGCGGTAGCGCTTGGCCGCCGTCTTCGGATTGACCGAGATGACCCCGCAGTACTCCGGCATGTGCCGGGCGAAATCGGCGGTGCCGATCTCGTTGGCCGTGTCGATGATGTCCTGCTTGTGACTGGCGATCAGTGGACGCAAGACCAGCTTGTCGGTCACGCAGTCGATCACGGACAGGTTCGGCAACGTCTGGCTCGACACCTGGGAGATCGCCTCACCCGTGACCAGCGCTTCGATGTGCAGTCGATCAGCAATTCGGGAAGCAGCGCGCAACATCATACGCTTCAAAACTACACCCATATGACTGTTATCGACTTTCCCGAGAATTTCTCCCAGAACTTCCTCGAACGGCACACTGACAAATAACACGCGTTGGGAGCTGCCGTACTTCTTCCAGATGAAGTGCGCGACTTCCATGACGCCCAATTCGTGGGCACGTCCGCCCAGATTGAAGAAGCAGAAGTGGCTCATCAGCCCGCGGCGCATGATCTGGTAGGCCGCAACGGTGGAATCGAAGCCGCCGGACATCAGTACAAGCGTCTGTTCCAGGGCCCCGAGCGGATAACCGCCGATGCCGTTGTGCTGGCTGTGGATCACGAACAACCGTTGGTCGCGAACTTCGATACGGACTTCGATTTCGGGCTTTTTCAGGTCGATCCCGGCGGCACCACACTGACGGCGCAACTGGCTGCCGACATATTTCTCGATGTCTATCGAACTGAATGGGTGCTTGCCCGCACGCTTGCAGCGCACCGAGAAAATCTTTCCGGCCAGCGCATCGCCGTAGTGCTGCTTGCACTTCTCGACGATATCGTCGAAGTCGCCCAGCGGGTACTCGTCGATCTGCAAAAAGTGCGCGATGCCCGGCGTGCAAGTCAGGCGCTCGCCCATCTCTTTCAGGACCTTGGGGTCGCTGACGCGGGTTTCCAGCTCGAGATTGTCCCACACACCGTTCACCACCACGGCCGGGTCCAGATCGCGGAGCACGGTACGGATGTTTTTGGCCAACTGGCGGATGAAACGCATCCGTACCGGGCGGCTCTTGATGGTGATCTCGGGGAAGACTTTTACGATTAGTTTCATGAAAACAGCGCGCGCAGGGCCAGCCGAAAAAGGGGGGCGCGGATTATAGCGGAAATTGCTCAAGGTTTAACCAGTTAATGTGCAGAAGGTTTTGCATGCACCAAAACGGGTCATTTATGGAAATCGACGCTACATTACAGGGCGATATTTTGCGCTTTATGGTGCGCCGCCCCCTTGGAAGCGTGATATTGGGGCAAAAAACCCATGATGAGGCACTGGCATGCAATTTGCTCCCTTGTGAGGCAGGTTGCCATGGCAGAGTATTCGCGCCGGCATCACCCACATTTAAGGGCATCCATTACTAGCCCTAAGCCACCCGGAGGACACTATGTCGAAGTCGGTTCAACTCATCAAAGATCATGACGTCAAGTGGATTGATCTGCGCTTCACGGACACCAAAGGCACTCAGCACCACGTGACCATGCCGGCTCGCGATGCGCTGGATGAAGCTTTCTTCGAAGAAGGCAAAATGTTCGACGGTTCCTCCATCGCTGGCTGGAAAGGCATCGAAGCTTCCGACATGATCCTGATGCCGGACGACACCACTGCCGTTCTCGACCCGTTCACCGAAGAGCCGACCCTGATCCTGGTCTGCGACGTGATCGAGCCTTCGACCATGCAAGGCTACGACCGTGACCCACGGGCGATCGCCAAGCGTGCCGAGGAATACCTGAAGTCGACCGGTATCGGCGACACCGTATTTGTGGGTCCAGAGCCTGAGTTCTTCATCTTCGACGAAGTGAAGTTCAAGTCCGACATCTCCGGCTCGATGTTCAAAATCTACTCCGAACAAGGTTCGTGGATGTCCGACCAGGACGTGGAAGGCGGCAACAAAGGCCACCGTCCAGGCGTCAAAGGCGGCTACTTCCCGGTTCCGCCGTTCGACCACGACCACGAAATCCGTACCTCCATGTGCAACGCCATGGAAGAAATGGGCCTGACCATCGAAGTTCACCACCACGAAGTGGCGACTGCCGGTCAGAACGAAATCGGTGTGAAGTTCAACACCCTGGTGGCCAAGGCTGACGAAGTTCAGACCCTGAAATACTGCGTACACAACGTAGCTGACGCATACGGCCGCACCGCGACCTTCATGCCTAAGCCGCTGTACGGCGACAACGGTTCGGGTATGCACGTTCACCTGTCCATCGCCAAAGATGGCAAGAACACCTTCGCTGGCGAAGGCTATGCCGGCCTGTCCGATACCGCCCTGTACTTCATCGGCGGCATCATCAAGCACGGTAAGGCTCTGAACGGCTTCACCAACCCGTCGACCAACTCCTACAAGCGTCTGGTCCCAGGTTTCGAAGCTCCAGTGATGCTGGCCTACTCGGCTCGCAACCGTTCCGCGTCGATCCGCATTCCTTACGTGTCCAGCCCTCGCGCTCGCCGTATCGAAGCCCGCTTCCCGGATCCAGCAGCCAACCCATACCTGGGCTTCGCTGCACTGTTGATGGCTGGCCTGGACGGCATCCAGAACAAGATCCACCCTGGCGATGCAGCTGACAAAAACCTGTACGACCTGCCGCCTGAAGAGGCGAAAGAGATCCCACAAGTTTGCGGCAGCCTGAAAGAAGCCCTGGAAGAGCTGGACAAAGGTCGTGCGTTCCTGACCAAAGGCGGCGTTTTCAGCGACGACTTCATCGACGCTTACATCGCTCTGAAAAGCGAAGAAGAAATCAAGGTTCGTACCTTCGTACACCCACTGGAATATGAGCTGTACTACAGCTGCTGATCCGGTAGCGCTGCACTACGCAGCGTGACAAAAGAGAGGCCTCCTTCGGGAGGCCTTTTTTGTGGGCGAACGTCTGTCATCGAATGCCCGGTTGCGTGCATCATGGCCTTCACCCGATAAAGTCGAGATCCTCCATGCGCCTACGCTCATCCCTTGCCTTGCTCACTGCCCTGCTGGCCAACAGCGCTTTCGCCAGCCCGGCACCTGCCGCCCTCGCCCCACTGCTTGGCACCATCGAGGAGCGCCTGGCGATTGCCGATCAAGTCGCGTTGAGCAAATGGGACAGCGGTAAACCCGTCGAGGACCGTCAGCGCGAGCGTGAGGTGATTGCCGGCGCCGTTGCCCTGGCACCTGCTTATAAATTGAGCAACGAAGCCGTCGAACAGTTCTTCTCGGCGCAGATCGAGGCCAACAAACTGGTGCAATACGCGCATTTGTCTGACTGGCATGCGCAAGGCAAGGCACCCGACGATCCTCGCCCCGACCTCGTCGGGCAGATCCGCCCGCAACTTGATCAGTTACAAAAACGCCTGCTGCAACAACTGGCCGATTTCAGCCCTTATCGCAACGACCCGCAGTGCCCGTCCTGGCTGGCCAAGGCCAACAAAACCGGCACCCAAGTATCTCTGCGCGAGCTCGCCAAGGTACGCGCCAGCGCTGAGTTGTGCAGCGCCAGCCGCTGAGCCGGCCTGCCGACATGCGCTGATGTGCTCTATGCTCAGCGCTTAGTCGCCACGAACGGAACAGGGCCGGACACTTGCCCAACGGCCAATGGAAGCCTGCAATGCGCTCATTGTTGTTATGCCTGCTCGTACTGATCGCCCTGCCCGCCGCCGCGCAGATCTATAAGTACACCGACGCCAATGGCAACACCGCCTACAGCAATCAGCCGCCCGACGGCGTCAAAGCCCGGTCGGTCGAATTGCCACCGCTCAACAGCGTCGAGCGTCAGTCGCCCAGCGAACCCGTAGCACCTGCGCAAGCCAGTAGCCGTGACCAACCGCACAGCGCCTATCAGGTGCTGGAGCTGAGCGGCCTGCCCACCGAAGAAGCCTTGCGCGCCAACAACGGCACGTTCACCGTCAGCGTATTGATCAATCCACGCCTGCAAGGCACTCATCGATTGAGGCTGTTACTGGACGGTCAACCCTACGGCCAGCCGAGCAACGTGCCAACCCTGCAACTGGTGAACATCGACCGTGGCGAACATAACCTTGCGGTTCAGGTGATCGACGGGCAAAACGTCGTGCAACAGAGCCCCACCGTGACGCTCACCGTGCAACGGGTGCATAAACCTTGAGGGCCTGGCTGTTGATCGCGTGCCTGGTCAGCCTGCCGGCGATGGCCGAGGTCTTCACATATATCGACGCTCAGGGTAATCGGGTCTTCACCGATCAGCCGGGCACTCGCAACGCCAAACGTGTGCCGTTGGCGACAAGCAATCGAATGTCAGCCAACCCGAGTGGCGCAGCGCCCATGACCGCAGCGAAAACAAACCCGGCCAAACCACTGTTTCATTACGACATGCTTCGGGTGCTGGTGCCGGAACCGGATGCCACGATCCGTAGCAGTGCCGGTGA
The DNA here is from genome assembly GCF_030687165.1 of Pseudomonas sp. FP1740. Taxonomy (NCBI): domain Bacteria; kingdom Pseudomonadati; phylum Pseudomonadota; class Gammaproteobacteria; order Pseudomonadales; family Pseudomonadaceae; genus Pseudomonas; species Pseudomonas sp. FP1740. The sequence continues at coordinate 351,927 of NZ_CP117461.1, read as the reverse complement.
ATTGATCGTCAGCGTTACTAGCGAACCCGGCCTGCAACAGGGTCATCGTTACCGTTTGCTGCTGGACGGCCAGCCCACCGCCGAGCCCGGCCCCAGCCCGGTGTTCGCCCTGAGCAATATCGACCGCGGCAGTCACAACCTGTCGGTGGAAATCCTCGACGAACAGGGCCGCACCGTCGAACGCACGGCCAATCAACCGTTCCATATGCTGCGCATTTCCCTGGCACAGAAACGCCAGGTCAAACCCTGCACCCTCACCGACTACGGCCAACGGCCGGAATGCCCCCTTAAAGACAAGCCTGAAGAAGAAAAAAGCGCCTTCTGGCCCTTCTTCTAACCTCGTTCAGGTTTGCGCACTATATTGGTGCAAACATCTGCACCATACCCACATCTCAGCCCATTTTGGTTCGAAAGTACCCGAAAAAACTGGCAGAACGCCATGCAAACGAGCGTAAAACGCCCGTTTCAGGCTCTAAACGCTTCTTTTCGGAGCCTTGGTTTGGTTTTTGCATTTTCCTCATACCGGCGCGTTATTCATGCGCATGCCCTGCTCCAAAAGAGGTCCTGATGACCATTAGCGACGCACTGCACCGCTTGCTACTCGACAACCTGACCACCGCCACCATCCTGCTCGACGCCGAACTGCGCCTTGAGTACATGAACCCGGCGGCGGAAATGCTCCTGGCCATCAGCGGTCAGCGTAGCCATGGGCAGTTCATCAGTGAGCTGTTCACCGAATCCACCGAAGCGCTGAACTCCCTGCGCCAGGCGGTCGAGCAGGCGCACCCGTTCACCAAGCGCGAAGCGATGCTCACCGCCCTCACCGGCCAGACCTTGACCGTCGACTACGCCGTGACGCCAATCCTGAGCAATGGCGACACGATGCTGCTGCTGGAGGTTCATCCTCGCGACCGCCTCCTGCGGATCACCAAGGAAGAGGCACAACTGTCGAAGCAGGAAACCAGCAAAATGCTGGTGCGTGGCCTCGCCCACGAGATCAAGAACCCTCTCGGCGGCATTCGTGGCGCGGCTCAGTTACTCGCCCGTGAGTTGCCGGAAGAAAGCCTGCGCGATTACACCAACGTCATCATTGAAGAGGCCGATCGCCTGCGCAATCTGGTGGATCGCATGCTCGGCTCTAACAAGCTGCCGTCGCTGGCCATGTGCAACGTCCACGAAGTGCTGGAGCGTGTGTGTCAGTTGGTGGAAGCCGAAAGTCAGGGCTGCATCACTTTGGTGCGCGACTACGACCCAAGCATTCCGGATGTCTTGATTGATCGCGAACAGATGATTCAAGCCGTGCTGAACATCGTGCGCAACGCGATGCAGGCCATCAGCAGCCAGAACGAGCTGCGCCTTGGCCGCATCAGTTTGCGTACCCGCGCCATGCGCCAGTTCACCATCGGCCACGTGCGCCATCGCCTGGTAACCAAGATCGAAATCATCGACAACGGCCCGGGGATCCCCGCCGAGCTGCAGGAAACCATCTTCTTCCCCATGGTCAGCGGCCGCCCGGACGGTACCGGGCTGGGCCTGGCCATTACCCAGAACATCATCAGCCAGCACCAGGGCTTGATCGAATGTGACAGCCATCCAGGCCACACCACGTTCTCGATCTTTCTGCCACTGGAACAAGGAGCCACATCGACATGAGCCGTAGTGAAACCGTGTGGATCGTCGATGACGACCGTTCTATCCGTTGGGTCCTGGAAAAAGCCTTGCAACAGGAAGGCATGACCACGCAAAGCTTCGACAGCGCCGATGGCGTGATGAGCCGCCTGGCGCGCCAGCAGCCGGACGTGATCATCTCCGACATTCGCATGCCGGGTGCCAGCGGCCTGGACCTTCTGGCGCGGATTCGTGAACAACACCCACGGCTGCCAGTCATCATCATGACTGCCCACTCCGACCTGGATAGCGCTGTCGCGTCCTATCAGGGCGGCGCGTTCGAATACCTGCCCAAGCCGTTCGACGTCGACGAAGCCGTTTCCCTGGTCAAGCGCGCCAATCAACACGCTCAGGAACAGCAAGGCCTGGAAGTCGTCCCGACGCTGACCCGCACCCCGGAAATCATCGGCGAAGCGCCGGCGATGCAGGAAGTGTTTCGCGCCATCGGGCGCTTGAGTCACTCCAACATCACCGTGCTGATCAATGGCGAATCCGGCACCGGTAAAGAGCTGGTGGCCCACGCCCTGCACCGTCACAGCCCACGGGCGGCCTCGCCATTCATTGCGCTGAACATGGCGGCGATCCCCAAGGATCTGATGGAGTCCGAACTGTTCGGCCACGAAAAAGGCGCGTTCACCGGCGCGGCCAACCTGCGTCGCGGGCGCTTCGAACAGGCCGACGGCGGCACGCTGTTCCTCGATGAAATCGGCGACATGCCGGCCGACACCCAGACTCGTTTGCTGCGGGTACTGGCGGACGGCGAGTTTTACCGCGTCGGCGGTCATGTGCCGGTGAAGGTCGATGTACGCATCATCGCTGCGACGCACCAGAATCTGGAAACCCTGGTGCATGCCGGAAAATTCCGTGAGGACTTGTTCCACCGCCTCAACGTGATCCGCATCCACATTCCACGGCTGTCGGACCGTCGCGAAGACATCCCGACCCTGGCCAAGCACTTCCTCAGCCGCGCCGCGCAAGAACTGGCGGTGGAACCGAAACTGCTGAAAAGCGAAACCGAGGAATACCTGAAAAACCTGCCATGGCCAGGCAACGTGCGTCAGCTGGAGAACACCTGCCGCTGGATCACCGTAATGGCTTCAGGTCGCGAAGTGCACATCAGCGACCTGCCGCCGGAGCTGCTGAGCCTGCCGCAGGATTCAGCACCGGTAACCAATTGGGAGCAGGCCCTGCGCCAGTGGGCCGACCAGGCTTTGGCACGTGGCCAATCGAGCCTGCTCGACAGCGCCGTACCGGCCTTCGAGCGGATCATGATCGAAACTGCCCTCAAACACACCGCCGGCCGCCGCCGCGACGCCGCCGTGCTGCTGGGCTGGGGGCGTAATACCTTGACGCGCAAGATCAAGGAATTGGGGATGAAGGTAGACGGTGGGGATGATGATGAGGGGGATGAGGGTTAAGTAGCCCTTTAATCATCGCCGTTCTGTAGATCCATTCGCGGGCATGCGTCGCTCCCACGGGATTTTCACCCGTCCTGTAGGAGCGAGGCTTGCCCGCGATGCTTTTGGGGCCACCGTGCACCGCGGCAATGCACCGTGAACCGCAATTGCGCACAGCAACCCGCCCCAAATCCCGCGCTCATCTGCAGGAAAAACCATACCGCAAAAACACAAAAGTCCCGGAATACGGGGCTTTCAGCGCTACTCAGCGATTTTTCATTCCAGCATATTAAAAACTGGCACGCCCCCTGCAGTAGTCCAATCAGTGGTTCGATTCACTACCCAGTTTCGGGGACCTTGGTACAGGCAGGCCGGGGATTCCCCTCTTTATACCGGGCTCATACCGCAACAGCGACGAGCCCACCCGTTTTGGGGTCCTTGGTACAGGCAGGCCGGGGATTCCCTCTTTACACCGGGCTCACGACACAAAGCGCGAGCCCTCCCGTTTCGGGAACCTTGGTACAGGCAGGCCGGGGATTCCCTCTTTACACCGGGCTCACGACGCATGCGCGAGCCCTCCCGTTTTGGGAACCTTGGTACAGGCAGGCCGGGGATTCCCTCTTTTATTGCTCTCGGAGATGGATCTCCAGCCGCCAGCGGTCATCGACCTTGCTACCGGCCCAGTCGCCCTGCAGGGGCCGGGCCGCCACCACCGTCAGCAACAATCCCCCATCACTCAATCGCGTTCGCCAGTTCACGTCCTTGCCGTTGAGCTTGAGCTGACCTTTCTGTGCACGGCCTTCAGCCTCGAACAACAGCGCGACACTGCCGTCGACCAACTCGCCGTGGGTTTTGGGTTCGTTGTTGAACCACACCACCAGTCCATCATTGGTCACCTCGACCTGCTGCAAAACGCTGGGGTCGGGCGCAGTCAGACGACCGATCATCAGGCCCACCATCACCCCGACAATCGCCAGTGAACCCATCACCCGCAGGAATAGTTTCGAACGGGGATCGGCTTGCGGCGTAGAATGCTGCTCATCTTTACCTTCGGAGCCGTGCATGTTTCACGTCATCCTTTTCCAACCAGAAATTCCGCCGAATACCGGCAACGTTATCAGGCTGTGCGCCAACAGTGGCTGCCACCTGCATTTGATCGAACCGCTGGGCTTCGAGATGGACGACAAGCGCCTGCGCCGGGCGGGCCTCGATTACCATGAGTATGCCACCCTGCAACGCCACGCAGACCTCGCCAGTTGTCTGGAAAGCCTCGGCCACCCTCGGCTGTTCGCCTTTACCACCAAGGGTTCGCGACCGTTCCATGATGCCAGCTTCGCCGAGGGCGATGCCTTCCTGTTTGGCCCGGAAAGCCGTGGCTTGCCAGCCGAAGTGCTCGACGCCCTGCCCGGCGAACAACGCCTGCGCCTGCCCATGCGCGAAGGCTGTCGCAGCCTGAACCTGTCCAACACCGTGGCCATTGCGGTGTACGAGGCCTGGCGCCAGCTCGGGTTCAAGTAGGACCACCGGTGTGACGCGGAGCGTCACGGGCGGCATTCCCACGCAGAGCGTGGGAACGATCATGGCCCCCTGCGAGTTCGTTTGCCCCATGAAAAAAGCGCCCGTTACGGCGCTTTTTTCGTTACGGCATCGAACGCTTATTGAACGGTCGGAGTCTCGCCAGCCGCCTGCATGCGCTGCAGCTCTTGTGCGTACAGCGCGTCGAAGTTCACCGGGGCCAGCATCAGGGCCGGGAACGAACCGCGGGTCACCAGGCTGTCCAGGGTTTCGCGGGCGTACGGGAACAGGATGTTCGGGCAGAACGCGCCCAGGGTGTGGCTCATCGAAGCGTCGTCCAGGTTCTTGATCAGGAAGATCCCGGCCTGTTGTACTTCAGCAATGAACGCCACTTCTTCACCGTTTTTCACGGTGACCGACAGGGTCAGCACGACTTCGTGGAAGTCGCCTTCCAGCGCCTTCTGACGGGTGTTCAGATCCAGACCGACGCTCGGTTCCCACTGCTGGCGGAAGATTGCCGGGCTTTTCGGGGCTTCGAAGGACAAGTCACGTACGTAGATGCGCTGCAAGGAGAATTGCGGTGCGTTTTCTTCTTCGCTAGCTGCAGTGTTCTGTTGGTCAGTCATCTCAGATCCTTTCTGATCTCGGGTCTTATAGGGTTAGCTATTTCTAAGTAACGCAGTCAGGCCTTGAGCATGGCGTCGAGCTTGCCGGCGCGCTCCAGGGCAAACAAATCATCACAGCCGCCAACGTGGGTGTTGCCGATCCAGATCTGCGGCACGGACGTACGCCCGGCCTTCTGAGCCATCGCGGCACGCACCTGCGGCTTGCCATCGACCTTGATCTCTTCGAAGGCCACGCCTTTGTTCTCGAGCAGGTACTTGGCTCGCGAGCAATAAGGGCAGTAATCGCTGGAATAGACGACGACGTTGTTCATATCACTTCACCAGTGGCAGATTGTCGGCTTTCCAGCTGGAAATACCGCCGGACAGCTTGGCAGCGGTGAAACCGGCTTTCACCAGTTCACGGGCATGAGTACCGGCGGTCTGGCCCATGGCGTCGACCAGGATAATGGTCTTGGCTTTGTGCTTTTCCAGTTCGCCGACGCGAGCGGTCAGTTTGTCCTGAGGAATGTTCAACGCGCCAACGATGTGACCGGCGGCGAAATCCTTGGTCGGACGAATGTCGACCACCACGCCTGCGTCCTTGTTGACCAGCCCGGTCAGTTCACCGGTGCTCAGGCTGCGGCCGCCGCCTTGCATCTGATAGGCCAATAGCAGGGCCGCCAGTACAACGAAGATACCCACGAGAATGTAGTGGTTGGTGGCGAATTGAATCAGGTGATCAACCATCGAAGGAGGTTCCAGGGCGTTAAAATGTCGGCCAGTATACACAGCCACTATGGTGGGCCAAACCCCGTCCGGCGGTGACGGCGCCGGAACTTAGCTTTAAACTCCTACTCCCTTTTCCATCGCCCTCTTTTAATTCAGCCACGAGTGGAATCCATGACTACCACGCCTAAACCTTTGGTCCTGATTATTCTCGACGGCTTCGGTCACAGTGAGAGCCCTGAATCCAACGCCATCTTTGCGGCGAAGAAGCCCGTACTGGACCGTCTGTGGGCCACCGTGCCGAACGGCCTGATCTCGGGCAGCGGCATGGACGTCGGCTTGCCGGACGGCCAGATGGGCAACTCCGAAGTCGGCCACATGAACCTCGGCGCCGGCCGGGTGGTGTATCAGGACTTCACGCGCGTGACCAAAGCGATCCGCGACGGCGAGTTCTTCGAGAACCCGACCATCTGCGCCGCGGTGGATAAAGCCGTCGCTGCCGGCAAAGCCGTGCACTTCATGGGGCTGCTGTCCGATGGCGGCGTTCACAGCCACCAGGACCACCTGGTCGCCATGGCTGAGCTGGCCTTCAAGCGCGGCGCCGAAAAAATCTACCTGCACGCCTTCCTCGACGGCCGCGACACGCCGCCGAAAAGCGCCCAGTCGTCGATCGAGTTGCTGGATGCGACCTTCCAGGCCCTCGGCAAAGGCCGGATCGCCAGCATCATTGGCCGTTATTACGCCATGGACCGTGACAACCGTTGGGATCGCGTGTCCCAGGCCTACAACCTGATCGTCGATGGCGCCAGCGAATTCAACGCCGCCACCGCCCAGGAAGGCCTGCAAGCTGCGTACGAACGTGGCGAGAGCGACGAATTCGTCAAAGCCACCAGCATCGGTGAGCCGGTGAAGGTCGAAGACGGCGACGCCGTGGTCTTCATGAACTTCCGCGCCGACCGTGCCCGCGAACTGACCCGCGTATTCGTCGAAGACGATTTCAAGGAATTCGAACGTGCTCGCCAGCCAAAACTGGCCGGTTTCGTCATGCTGACCCAATACGCCGCCAGCATCCCCGCGCCGTCGGCTTTCGCTGCGGGCAGCCTGGAAAACGTACTGGGCGATTACCTGGCGAAAAACGGCAAGACACAGCTGCGCATTGCCGAAACCGAGAAGTATGCCCACGTGACCTTCTTCTTCTCCGGCGGCCGCGAAGAACCGTTCCCGGGCGAAGAACGCATCCTGATCCCGTCGCCGAAAGTCGCCACCTATGACTTGCAGCCCGAGATGAGTGCCCCGGAAGTCACCGACCGCATCGTCGATGCCATTGAAAACCAGCGTTACGACGTGATCGTGGTCAACTACGCCAACGGCGACATGGTCGGCCACAGCGGTGTATTCGAGGCGGCGGTGAAAGCTGTGGAATGCCTGGACACCTGCGTCGGCCGTATCGTCACGGCACTGGAAAAAGTCGGCGGCGAAGCCCTGATTACCGCCGACCATGGCAATGTCGAGCAAATGTCCGACGCCTCCACCGGCCAGGCCCACACCGCCCACACCACCGAGCCGGTGCCGTTCATCTATGTCGGCAAGCGTGACTTGAAGGTTCGCGAAGGCGGTGTGCTGGCTGACGTGGCGCCGACCATGCTGAAGTTGCTGGGGCTTGAGAAGCCTGTGGAAATGACCGGAACTTCGATTCTGGTGTAATCCGCCGTTCAAACACCACACAACCCTGTGGGAGCGGGCTTGTGTGGTGAGGGGGCTTGCCCCCGTTCGGCTGCGCAGCAGTCGTAAAACCATTGCATGCGGTGTACCTGGTACACCGCGATTGCAGATTTTGGGGCCGCTTCGCGATCCAACGGGGGCAAGCCCCCTCGCCACACAGGCTCGCTCCCACATTGGTTTTCAGTCCAGTTATCACACAGTCCCAATTGGGCGTTTTTTTTGCAGCGTGGGGCGGGCATACTAGGCCGTCCCTTTCCCTGGTGTCGCCCGCCTCTATGCTTCGCGTCCTGATAGCCCTCGCTCTGACTTGCCTGCTCCAACCGGCCTTTGCCGACGAGCGCGCGCAAACCCAACAACAGTTGGACGCCACGCGTCAGGACATCGCCGAGCTGAAAAAACTGCTGGGTAAACTCCAGGAAGAAAAATCCGGGGTGCAGAAGGACCTCAAAGGCACCGAAACCGAGATGGGCAAGCTCGAGAAGCAGGTCGAGGCGCTGCAAAAAGAGCTGAAGAAAAGCGAATCCGAGCTGCAGCGACTCGATGCCGAGAAAAAAAAACTCCAGAGCGCGCGCGTTGAACAGCAACGACTGATCGCCATCCAGGCCCGCGCGGCCTATCAGAATGGCCGCCAGGAGTACCTGAAACTGCTGCTCAACCAGCAGAACCCGGAAAAGTTCGCCCGTACCCTCACCTATTACGACTACCTGAGCCAGGCCCGCCTGGAGCAGCTGAAGAATTTCAACGAAACCCTGCGCCAACTGGCCAATGTCGAAAAAGACATCTCCATGCAGCAAGCGCAATTGCTGGTGCAGAAAAGCAGCCTCGACAGCCAGCGCGACGAACTCGACAAGGTCCGCAAGGAGCGCCAGCAAGTCCTGGCCAAGCTCAATGACGACGTGAAGGCTCGCGATCAGAAACTGGCCGCCCGCGAGCAGGATCAGGCGGACCTGTCTAAAGTCCTTAAAACCATTGAAGAAACCCTGGCTCGTCAGGCCCGAGAGGCAGAAGAAGCGCGGCAAAAAGCGCTGATCGCCCAGCAGGAAGCCGAAAAAAAGCGGTTACGTGAGGCTCAGGCTGAAGCAGACGCCAGCGACGCCCCACGCAAACCCGCCAAATCGACGCCCGGTGCCCTGGTTTCAAGTTCAGGCGAGACCTTCGGCGGTCCTTTTGCTTCGACTCGCGGCAAACTTCCATGGCCGGTTGATGGTCGACTGCTGGCACGCTTCGGTGAAACCCGTGGCGACGATGCCCGCACCAAGTGGGACGGCGTGATGATCAGCGCCTCCGCCGGCAGCCAGGTGCATGCCGTTCACGGCGGTCGCGTGGTGTTTGCCGACTGGCTGCGTGGGGCCGGGCTGCTGGTGATTCTCGACCACGGCAACGGTTTTTTGAGTCTTTACGGTCACAACCAGACGCTGCTCAAGTCTGCGGGTGACGTGGTAAAAGCCGGTGAGTCCATCTCCACTGTCGGTAACAGTGGCGGGCAGGACACACCAGCGCTGTATTTCGCTATTCGTCAGCAGGGTCACCCGAGTGACCCGGCGCAATGGTGCCGCGCGCAAGGATAGGCGTTGAGTCACCTACATTAGGAGTTCGTTCGACATGCTGCATTTGTCCCGCCTTACCTCGCTGGCTCTGACGATCGCCCTGGTGATCGGCGCGCCTCTGGCGTTCGCCGCTCAACCGGCCCCGGCGGTCGCGCCTGCCGGCACTGCTGCGACCACCAAGGCGCCATTGCCGCTGGACGAGTTGCGCACCTTTGCCGAAGTCATGGACCGGATCAAGGCAGCCTATGTAGAACCGGTTGACGACAAGACCCTGCTGGAAAACGCCATCAAAGGCATGCTCAGCAACCTTGACCCGCACTCCGCCTACCTGGGCCCGGAAGACTTCACTGAATTGCAGGAAAGCACCAGCGGCGAATTCGGCGGCCTGGGCATCGAAGTCGGCGCGGAAGACGGCTTCATCAAAGTGGTTTCGCCTATCGATGACACCCCGGCCTCCAAGGCTGGCATCCAGGCCGGCGACTTCATCGTCAAGATCAACGGCCAGCCGACTCGCGGCCAGAGCATGACCGAAGCCGTGGACAAGATGCGCGGCAAGATCGGCCAGAAGATCACCCTGACCCTGGTCCGCGACGGCGGCACTCCGTTCGACGTGACCCTGGTCCGCGCCACCATCCAGGTGAAAAGCGTCAAGAGCCAGCTGCTGGAATCCGGCTATGGCTACATCCGCATCACCCAGTTCCAGGTCAAGACCGGCGAAGAGGTCTCCAAGGCCTTGGCCAAGCTGCGCAAGGACAACGGCAAGAAGCTCAGCGGCATCGTCCTCGACCTGCGTAACAACCCGGGCGGCGTGCTGCAATCGGCGGTGGAAGTGGTCGACCACTTCATCACCAAGGGCCTGATCGTCTACACCAAGGGCCGCATCGCCAACTCTGAACTGCGCTTCTCCGCTACCGGCAAGGACGAAAGCGAAGCTGTGCCAATGGTCGTGCTGATCAACGGCGGCAGCGCCTCGGCCTCGGAAATTGTCGCCGGCGCCCTGCAGGATCAGAAACGTGCGGTGGTCATGGGCACCACCAGTTTCGGCAAAGGCTCGGTCCAGACCGTGTTGCCGCTGAACAACGACCGCGCACTGAAAATCACCACGGCGCTGTACTACACGCCGAACGGCCGCTCGATTCAGGCTCAGGGCATCGTCCCGGACATCGAAGTGCGCAAGGCCAAGATCACCAACGAGCAGGACGGCGATTACTTCAAGGAAGCCGATCTGCAAGGTCACTTGGGCAATGGCAACGGCGGCGCCGACAAACCGACAGGTTCGGGCGGCAAAGCCAAGGCCATGCCGCAGGATGACGATTACCAGTTGGCCCAGGCCCTGAGCCTGCTCAAAGGACTGAGCATCACCCGCGGCCACTGAGATGCGCCTGCGGTTACTACTCGGTCTGCTGTGCAGTCTGGCGGGAGTTGCTCACGCAGCACCTGCCACGACAGCGACCACACCTCACAAGGCTTATCTGAGCCTGATCATCGATGACCTGGGGCAGAACCTGCCCCGGGATCGTCGCGTGCTGGCCCTGCCCGGCCCGGTCACCACGGCAATCATGCCCGATACACCCCACGCCACCGAATTCGCCCGCGAAGCCCATCGCGCCGGCAAGACTGTCATTCTGCATATGCCCATGGACCCGGCCACCGGACCATTCGCCTGGCATCCCGAGTTGCCCATCGAAGAACTTGAAAAGCGCCTGAACGCCGCGTTCAACATGGTGCCCTATACCGCCGGCATCAATAACCACATGGGTAGCCGCATGACCGCTCAGCAACCGGCCATGGCCTGGCTGATGGCGGACTTGCAGCGTCGGCACAAATTCTTCGTCGACAGCCGCACCAGTGCGCAAACCGTGGCCGCCGCCGAGGCGCAGAAGATTGGTTTGGCAAGCGTTTCGCGGGATGTGTTTCTGGATGACGAGCCCACCGAAGCGGCGATCTTCACGCAGCTACAGACGGCGATCAGCCTGGCGCGCAAGCAGGGTTCGGCGGTGATGATCGGGCATCCGTATCCGCAGACTCTGGCGGTGCTGGAGCGTGAGTTGCCCAAACTCAAGGCACAGGGAATTGAGTGGATCGACATCAAATTGATGATTAGCGTGCGCGGCAATCGTGCGACGGCTGCTCATGGCAAGGATGGCGTCTACCGCTGACTTGCCGCACCTCCCACAGTGTTTTGCGTAAGCTACAAGGCTCGGCGTTGGGATTTAGAGATACCGCGCCATGATGTCGTCCACCACGCCTTCCTTGCGCAACTGATCCAGCGCAGCCTGCAGCTTGGCGACGGTCTCATCCGGCACGTCCTTGTTCAGCGCAAGGTACAGCTCGGCGCTGTTGAAACGCAGTACGGTCTTGAGCCCGGTTACCCCGTCCAGCCGCGCCAGGTAACGTCCCGCCGGATCACCCGTAGCCCACAGATCGATCTGACCGTTAGCCAGCTTCTTCGCATTGTCCTGGTCGCGCAGAACCACAATCGGCTTCAGCCCTTGCTTGGCCAAAGTCTCGGCAATCGCATCGCCCTTGTAGGCACCAATTTTGTATTTACGCGCCTGATCCAGCGATTCCAGGGTGATCTTGCTATCAGCCTTGGCCAGCATGATCCAGTCGTCCGGGCCGATAGGGCCGACCCACTTGAAGAGATTCTCGCGGTCCGGCAGCCGCGCCATTACGAACACGCCATAACCGGGCTTTTCCAGGGCGAGTTTGTAGATTCGCTCCCAAGGGAAACGCAGCGTCAGGCTGTAGGGGATGTCGGCGCGCTTGAACATCTCGCGGACGATGTCCACGGCGATGCCATTGATGTTCTCGTCCTGGGCGAAGTTCTTGCCGTTCTTCGCCATGTTGTATGGGGGAAAGTTTTCCGTCAGCAATACCAGGCCGGTGCCGGGACCTTCTTCGGCGCGAGCCCCGTTGATGAGCAACAGAGAAGCGCTGGCGAGGACAAGAAGAAGACGTTTAAGCATGTCGGGCTACCGGAATCCATGGCGTGCCCAAGAGTGCCTTGAGCCCGCCATGCTGTCTACTGGCCTGTTGATAACGGCCTTATATGCATCATTAAAATAATGGGTATCACAGTCATTGTGGTAGATAGTTACCACCCTCCACCCGGCCTCACCTGATTAATTGCAAATACCCGGCCACAGGCCGTTTCTTCAATTAATCAGAGGCACCCTTCAATGAATTCGATCCCCGTACTTCTTGCCAGTGCATTGTGCTCACTGTGTACACTCAGTTTTGCGAACAACAGCGATTATGGCGAAGGCCTGCAGAACCTGGCCCCTTCCAAAATCCTTGAAAATACCGACGGCTCCCGCGACCACTGGCAAGGTATCGGGCGCCTGGCGATCAATCACGGGAGCTGTACCGCGGCCCTTCTGGATACACGCGATGAAATCGAGTTGCCGGAAACGCCCGCTTACGTACTTACTGCGGGACACTGCATTGAATTGACCAATGGCAACATCATGACCGACAGCCCGGTCAGCGGCACCATCACATTCAATTATTTCACCGACACCTCCAAGTTCAAGGCCTATCCGCTGAAGACCACGATATGGCGGAGCATGCAAGGCGTTGATATGGCTATAGTTGAATTGGATGTCAGCCTTCAAAAGCTCATTGCGGATGGCATACAACCGTTGAAACTGGCGAGTGAGACACCAACGAATGGCACCGATGTCTTGATCGTGGGGGCACCAACAGGTTTCGACCAAATCACATTGCGCATGGCGGCTTGTACTTTGCAGCCCACCCTGGACCTTGTTGAAGGTCCATGGGTGTGGCGGAACACCTTTATGACTCGCTGCAAGGACATTCGAGGCGGCAGCTCCGGAAGCCCCGTGCTGGATCGCTATTCAAACGAGATCGTAGGGGTAGTGGGAACAGGAAATTTCGAGGTGGATGTTGTCCCATGCCGCGATCATGCGCCCTGCACGCGCGTTGGAAATGACTATGTGGCAGTACACGAAAATGTGTATGGCAACCCCACGGCGCTTCTCAACGGGTGTTTCTCACAAGGCCGTATCGCTCCAAATCCGCCATCGTCCTGCCAACTCTACCCGGCGTTTACCGTTGACGGTGGCGCAGCCGAGCTGGACAGATACAAGAGAGTTAAACAGCTCAATAATGGTTCCATAGTCATCCCGACCTGGAACTATCGATTTTCAATCAGTACTCCCTTCTACCGTCATAAAACCGTTTCCTCCGCAATGAAATGCGAGGAAACCGAAAATTACAGCGATCCAATAAGTTCAACAGATGCACAAATCAATTCTGAGATAGGTACGAAACCTGGATTCTATTTTCTATGCATTTTAGGTCTGGAATCAGCTGAACAGCACGCCTCAAGAGGCCTCTTGAAAAACGCGTTGTCTTTACCCGTAGAGATATTGGATAACACACCAACCGCGCAGGCCAACTTGTCCATTGAAAGCAACGTGTTTGTAACACTGGCGAAAGCAGAAGAGCCGTATCGGACCTACTCCATCAAGTTTGGTCCTGTAGAAACAACGGACTGTCATCAACCCGAAAAATACATTGAAAACATGACAATGGACTTCTTTATTCCGAGCGAGAAACTTCCGGGAAAGCTTTGCGTCATTGCCTACGACAAGTCGGGACAGGCGTCCGAACCGAGGATCGACTTACTGAGCCCGGTGACTGGAACTCATAAGGCTGCGTCATCCAACGCTCAAGTTGCCCCATAACATCGGCCCGGAGCGTTTTCTCCGGGCCGCGGGCCTTCATCGCATCACGATTCCGCGATGGGCCATGTAGGCCTTGGCTTCCTGAACGGTGTATTCGCCGAAGTGGAAAATACTTGCCGCCAATACCGCACTGGCGTGGCCTTCGAGAATACCGTCGGCCAAATGCTGCAGGTTGCCGACGCCACCGGAGGCGATTACCGGAATCCCCAGCGCATCGCTGATAGCGCGGGTGACACCAAGGTCGAAGCCGTTTTTCATGCCGTCCTGATCCATGCTGGTCAGCAGGATTTCGCCGGCACCGAGGCCTTCCATCTTCTTCGCCCACTCAACGGCATCGAGGCCGGTTGGTTTGCGACCACCGTGGGTGAAGATTTCCCAGCGCGGGGGTTCGCCCGGGCCGGAAACTTTCTTGGCGTCGATCGCGACGACAATGCACTGCGAGCCGAAATGCTGCGCCGCTTCGCCGACGAATTCCGGGTTGAACACTGCCGCGGTGTTGATCGAGACCTTGTCCGCGCCGGCATTCAGCAGATTGCGAATGTCCTGCACGGTGCGCACGCCGCCGCCCACGGTCAGCGGGATGAACACCTGGCTGGCCATGCGCTCAACGGTGTGCAGCGTGGTGTCGCGGCCGTCGACGCTGGCAGTGATGTCGAGAAAGGTAATCTCGTCGGCACCCTGCTCGTCGTAGCGACGGGCGATTTCCACCGGGTCGCCGGCGTCGCGAATGTTCTCGAACTTGACGCCCTTGACCACCCGGCCGTTATCCACGTCCAGGCAAGGGATGATGCGTTTGGCCAGCGCCATGGTGAGTCCTCAGCCTTTGTACGAATCGCAGAAAGCTTGCGCTTCAGCAACGTCGAGGGTGCCTTCGTAGATCGCCCGGCCGGTGATGGCGCCGATGATGCCTGGTGCCTTGGCGTCGAGCAGCGACTTGATGTCACCCAGATTGTGGATACCGCCGGATGCAATGACCGGGATCTTCGTCGCAGCAGCCAAAGCAGCGGTGTAAGAGACGTTGCAGCCCTGCATCATGCCGTCTTTGGCGATGTCGGTATAAACGATCGCGGACACGCCGTCGGCTTCGAAACGCTTGGCCAGGTCAATGACCTGCACGGTGCTGACTTCGGCCCAACCATCGGTGGCGACAAAACCGTCTTTGGCATCCAGACCGACGATCACTTTACCCGGGAACGCGCGGCAGGCTTCAGCAACGAAAGCCGGATCTTTCACGGCCTTGGTGCCGATGATCACGTAGCTCACACCCGCTTTCACGTAGTGTTCGATGGTTTCCAGGGAACGGATACCGCCGCCGATCTGAATCGGCAGGTTCGGGTAGCGCTTGGCGATGGCGGTGACCACTTCGCCGTTGACCGGCTGGCCTTCGAACGCACCGTTCAGGTCGACCAGATGCAGACGACGGCAACCGCCCTCCACCCACTTGGCAGCCATGCTCACCGGGTCATCGGAGAACACTGTGGAATCTTCCATGCGGCCCTGGCGCAGACGAACACAGGCACCGTCTTTGAGATCGATAGCGGGAATAATCAGCATCTGGCAAACCTTCAAATTCGAGTATTCAGCTTCGCTCGGAAATCAGTTTTTCTCGAGCGCCCACAGGTCGCTTTCGATGCTTTCGAACCTCTCTTTGAGGTGCGTCTGCACATCGAAAATCGCCCTGTTGTAATAGTGCGGAGCAATTTCGCGGGTAAACAGCTCAAGGATTTCAGCCGCTTCGAACGAACCCAGGTCCAGTTCGAAGCGGTCCTCCATGAAGCGCTTGATCTTGTGATTGGCCTCGCTCTCCTGCTCGGGAGTGAGGGTCAGGATCGGCGGCTTCTTCTTGGCAGCCATTTACCAGCGGCCATCCCACGCGGCGAAGTTCTGCAGCAATTGCAGGCCATGGGTATGGCTCTTCTCCGGGTGGAACTGCACGGCGAAACGCGAGCCATCGGCCAGCGCGGCGGCGAAATCGACCCCGTAATGACCGCTACCGACCACCTGCCGCGCATTGCCGGCAGCGATGTAGTAGCTGTGCACGAAGTAGAAGCGCGCCAGGTCCGGAATGTTGTGCCACAGCGGGTGAATCACCGTCTGCTTTACTTCGTTCCAGCCCATGTGCGGGACTTTCAGGTGTTCGCCGTCTTCGTGCAGATCCTTGCCGAAGAACTTCACCTGGCCTGGAAACAGGCCGATGCAATCGACGCCGTCGTTTTCTTCGCTGCGGTCGAGCAAGGCTTGCATGCCCACGCAGATGCCGAGGAACGGACGGTCCTGGCTGACTTCACGCACCAGCGAATCGAAGCCCAGGCGACGGATCTCCGCCATGCAATCGCGAATCGCGCCAACCCCGGGGAATACCACCCGGTCGGCTTCGCGAATCACATCGGCATCGCTGGTGATCAGCACCTTGCCGGCACCGACATGCTCGAGGGCCTTGGCCACCGAGTGCAGGTTGCCCATGCCGTAATCGATAACCGCGACCGTCTGCATTACAGAACGCCTTTGGTCGACGGCATCTGACCGGCCATGCGGTCATCCAGCTCCACGGCCATGCGCAGGGCGCGACCGAAAGCCTTGAACACGGTCTCGATCTGGTGATGGGTGTTGTGCCCACGCAGATTGTCGATGTGCAGGGTGACGTTGGCGTGGTTGACGAAGCCCTGGAAAAATTCCTGGAACAGGTCAACGTCGAAACCGCCGACGGTAGCGCGGGTATACGGAACATGCATCTGCAGGCCAGGACGGCCGGAGAAGTCGATCACCACACGCGACAGCGCTTCATCGAGCGGCACGTAGGCGTGGCCGTAGCGACGGATGCCTTTCTTGTCGCCGATGGCTTTGGTGAAGGCCTGACCCAGGGTGATACCGACGTCTTCCACCGTGTGGTGGTCGTCGATATGCAGGTCGCCCTTGCTGACAATATCCAGGTCGATCAGCCCGTGACGGGCGATCTGGTCCAGCATGTGCTCAAGAAAAGGCACACCGATATCAAATCGGGCCTTTCCGGTGCCATCCAGGTTGATCGAGGCTTTGATCTGGGTTTCCAGAGTGTCGCGCTCGACAGACGCCATACGTTCGGCCATCACCAGCTCCGCAAAAAATCATTGGGGCGAAAAAGGCAGCCATTATAGGGTCGCGGGCGCTAAACAGAAACACGGGAGGTGATATCACTGACGGAGTGAACCCCGTGCTGTCGGGGATAGACATGTCCGTACAAGCATCTCAGGACCACTGATCGCTCACACGCAGAGCGTGTGAGCGATCAGCTACAGGGGTGATGCGTCTACTTAATGGAAGAGGACAGCCGTTTTCTGCAGCGTCACCCAAACACCCCACGCCAACGGAATCCCTACCACCAGCCACGCAGCCACCGCCAACGGTTTGGTGCCCGCATCCGCTTTCCACTCCAGCACGGTGCTGGCGTCAGCACCCTTGTCGTGGCCCAGCGCCTGTTCGGCGGCCAGTTCGGCATCGGTCATGAAGTACTTGTCCGCCACCGGGCGCACCAGCAGGTTGCAGATGAAACCCAGCACCAGCAGGCCCGCGAGGATGTACAAGGTGATGTCGTACGCCGCGGCACGTTCAACACCGATGCTCAGCTGATATTCACGCAGGTAGTTCACCAACACCGGCCCCAACACACCCGCCGCCGCCCAGGCTGTCAGCAGACGACCGTGGATCGCGCCGACCATTTGCGTACCGAACAAGTCCGCCAGATAGGCAGGAACAGTCGCAAAACCACCGCCGTACATCGACAGGATGATGCAGAACGCCGCCACGAACAGCGCAACGCTGCCCAGGTGACCGAGGTTCGGGATCAGCGCGTACAGGGCGAAACCCAGGGCGAAGAACACAAAATAGGTGTTTTTGCGACCCAGGTAGTCCGAGAACGAAGCCCAGAAAAACCGGCCACCGATGTTGAACAGGCTCAGCAGACCGGTGAAACCGGCAGCAATGGCGGCGATCGAGGCCAGTTGCGAAGCGTCCAGTTGACCGAACGTCAGGTCGTTGCCAAGCAATTTACCGGCGAACACTTCCTGCAACAGCGGCGAAGCCATGCCGAGGATGCCGATACCCGCCGAAACGTTCAGGCACAGCACCAGCCATACCAGACGGAACTGCGGGGTCTTCCACGCCACATTCACATGCACATGACGGTGCGTGATCATCGCGTTCGAAGCTTTTTTCGCCGGAGCCGTCCAGCCTTCAGGCTTCCAGCCCGTTGGCGGAACGCGGTAGGACAGTGCGCCACCGATCATGAACACGAAGTAGATCGCGGCCATCACCAGGAAGCTCTGCCACACACCGACGCTGGTTGGCGAAGCAAAGTGGCCCATCAGGGCCGCAGCCAGTGGAGCGCCGACCATCGCGCCGCCACCGAACCCCATGATTGCCATGCCGGTCGCCATGCCGCGCTTGTCCGGGAACCACTTGATCAGGGTCGAGACCGGTGAGATGTAGCCCAGCCCCAGGCCGATACCGCCAATGACCCCGGAGCCGATCCACATCAGCCAGATCTGGTGGGTATAGACCCCCAGCGCCGAAATCAGCAGACCGCCACACCAGCACAGTGCCGATACAACACCTGCCTTGCGTGGGCCTGCGTGTTCGAGCCAGCCGCCCCAGATCGCCGCCGAGCAACCCAGGAAGATGAAGAACAGGGTGTAGATCCAGCCGAGCATCGAGATCGGCCAGTCGCATTGCGACGAAAATACCTGAGCGATGAAGCTCATGTCCGGCGCGCAAGCCACGGCTTTGGTGACGCCCAGGGCCTTGGACAGCGGCAGCCAGAACACCGAAAAGCCGTAGGCCATGCCGATGCAGAGGTGGATGGCCAGAGCGGCCGGTGGTACAAGCCAACGGTTAAAACCGGGCTTGGCGATGATGCGTTCCTTGGACAGGAACGCGGGCCGGTCGGCAAAGCCGTCCGCCGTGATGCTCGTAGTCATGGTGTTTCCCCCAATTATTAGTAGGGTTCGCCAGCCGCTCCTCACCCCCAGCCTTTATGCACGCAGACATGACTGTTTTTAGGTGAAGCTTCATTTTGGTGCGACATCACGTCGCAGAAGGACGGACGAACGGGCAGAGGTTACCATTTGCACGTGACAGAAAAACCAAACTGATATCACCTTTTGTACGTCATCTGATCTCGTACCACTGGATGAGCGTGTTTTCCGGCCACCGGGCCGGATTAATTTTTCAAAGGAGGCGTCATGCCGATCATTGTCGAACTGCTGAAGGAAGCCACTTATCAGGATCAGCAAGATCTGCAGAAGATTTACCGCGACGCCCCGGACTGGCTGTTTGCGCCCTTCACAGGGGATGCTGAGCTGATCGAAAGCTGCTTGCGGGACGGCTCGCTGGTCGCCGGACGCTTCAACGATCGGTTGCTGGGCGCAGCACGTCTGCAACGGCACCATGACACCTGGCATTTGTCCCATTTATGCGTACGAAAAATCACCCGCCGCCGTGGTGTTGCCGAGCGCCTGGTAAGCGAAGCGCAGAAAATGGCGGTGCAATCGGGCGCAACATTGCGCCTGCTGGCGCCCGCCGGGCACCTAGAAGCCCAGGCGCTGGCGGCTAAGCTGAAAGTGCCGCTGGATGTGCTCCCGACATGATCGCTGACCGGGCGGCCACTTCGGGGCGCTATACTCCCCGGCTAAATTTCGAATTCGACTAATACAAGGACTCGCCCATGAAAGCGTTCGGCAAAATCCTGGGTCTGGTACTTCTCGGGCTGTTGCTGATCATTGTGGCGCTGGGCTTTGCCCTGACCCACTTCTTCGATCCCAACGACTACAAAGACGAGATTCGCCAGATTGCCCGCGACAAGGCCCACATCGAGCTGACGCTCAATGGCGATATCGGCTGGAGCCTGTTCCCCTGGCTGGGCCTGGAATTGCACGAAGCCAGTGTCGCGACCCTGGCCAAGCCCACCGAGCCGTTTGCTGACCTGCAGATGCTCGGTCTGTCGGTCCGTGTGATTCCGCTGCTGCGCCGTGAAGTGCAGATGAGCGATGTGCGCGTCGAAGGCCTGAACCTGCGCCTGAACCGTGACAAGGACGGCCATGGCAACTGGGAAGACATCGGCAAGGTGCCGGCACCTGCGGCTGCGACAACCTCGACCACAACGCCCGCCACCACCGGCGAACCCGCGCCAACGACCGTCGCCCAGGCCGAAAAACCGGCTCAGCCGGTCCGCCTGGACATCGACAGCCTGACCGTCAACAACGCCCGCGTTGAGTACAACGACGAGAAAACCGGCAAGCAGTTCAGCGCCGAAAGCATCCAGCTGAGTACCGGCCCGGTCCATGACTCAACCAACATCCCGGTCAAACTCACGGCGTTCCTGGGTACCAACCAACCAGTTCTGCGGGTGCGGACCGAGCTGGCTGGCGAGCTGCGCTTCGAGCGGGCGCTGCAACGCTACAAGTTCGAAGACATGAAACTCTCCGGCGAAGTCGCTGGCGATCCGCTGCAAGGCAAGACCATGACCTTCGCCGCTCAAGGTCAGTTGCTGCTGGACAAGGCCGCCAACGTCGCCGAATGGACTGGCATCAAGATCTCCGCCAACCAGTTGCGCGCCTTGGGTGAACTGAAAGCCAACGACCTCGACAAGACCCCGCAAATCAGCGGTGGCCTGTCGATTGCCCAATTCGATCTGGCGAAATTCGTCGACAGCATCGGCCAGAAACTCCCGGCGATGGCCGAAGGTAGCCTGAGCAAAGTTGAACTGGTCAGCCAGGTTGCCGGCACGCCGACCAGCCTGTCGCTCGATAACATCAACCTGAAACTTGACGACAGCAACTTCAGCGGCCGCATCGCCATTGAAGACTTCGCCAAGCAATCGCTGCGGGCAACCCTCAAGGCTGACACCTTCAACGTCGACCGTTACCTGCCGCCGAAATCCGCCGAAGCCAACAGCGCAACTCAGGTACGCAAGGCCGAAGTGGCCAGCACCGAAGCCGATGCCCTGGCCGGCCCTGGCAGCACACCGCTGCCGCCATCACCGACCAAAGGCCCGTGGAGCAGCGACCGCTTGTTCCCGGTGGAGCGCCTGAGCAAACTCGACGTGGACGCCGACCTGACCTTCGGCCAACTGACCCTCGACAAACTGCCAATTCAGAACGCGACGCTCAAAGCCAACGGCCAAGGCGGCCTGCTGACCCTGGAGAACCTGCGCGGCGATCTGTACGACGGCAACTTCGAAGCCAAGGGCACCCTGGATGTGCGCCAGCAAGTGCCGGCGCTGAACATGCAGACGCGCATCAACAACGTGCCGGTGGAGAAAATCCTCGAGGGCCAGGGGAAAAATCCACCGGTCAAAGGCCAGGTCACGCTCAACAGCACCCTGACCGGCAGTGGCAATAGCGAGAGCGCGCTGATCGACAGTCTCAACGGCAACGCCAGCTTCGTCATCAATAACGGCATGCTGCTCAATGCCAACCTTGAGCAGCAACTGTGCAAAGGCATCGCCACCCTGAATCGCAAAACCCTCAGTGGTGAACCACGGGGCAAGGACACGCCCTTCGAGGAGCTCAAGGGCAACCTGACTTTGCGCAACGGCGTGGCCAATAACCCGGACCTGAA
The DNA here is from genome assembly GCF_030687165.1 of Pseudomonas sp. FP1740. Classification (NCBI taxonomy): domain Bacteria; kingdom Pseudomonadati; phylum Pseudomonadota; class Gammaproteobacteria; order Pseudomonadales; family Pseudomonadaceae; genus Pseudomonas; species Pseudomonas sp. FP1740. Next base: position 330,442 of record NZ_CP117461.1, on the reverse strand, counting down.
AGTGCGCGTCCCGGGCATGACTGTAAACGGTAACGGCGACATCGACCTGCGGGTGCTGGGCATGGATTACCGCCTGGGCATCATCGTCGAAGGCGACAAGAGCGATATGCCGGACCCGGCCTGTCAGGTCGGCGAGAAATACGTCGGCATTGAATGGCCGCTGCGCTGCCGTGGCCCGCTGGAGCTGGGTGCCAAGGCTTGCCGCCTCGACAGCGAACGCATGAGCCAGGTCGCCAGCAAGCTGGCCGGCGAGCGCATCAGCGAAAAAATCGACGAGAAGCTTGGCGATAAAGTCAGCCCGGAACTGAAAAACGCGCTCAAGGGGCTGTTCAAGCGATGAGAGCCGAGCAGTTTTCAACGGCCGTACTGGACTGGTACGACCGCCACGGTCGCCATGACTTGCCGTGGCAACAGGGCATCACCCCTTACCGGGTGTGGGTCTCGGAAATCATGTTGCAGCAGACCCAGGTCAGCACGGTGCTGAACTACTTCGACCGGTTCATGGCCTCGTTGCCAACCGTCGAAGCCCTGGCCGCCGCGCCGGAAGACGAAGTGCTGCACCTGTGGACCGGCCTCGGTTATTACACCCGGGCGCGCAACCTGCAAAAGACCGCGAAGATTGTGGTCGCCGAATATGGCGGCGAGTTTCCCCCTGATGTGGAAAAACTCACCGAGCTGCCGGGTATCGGTCTGTCCACCGCCGGGGCGATTGCCAGCCTGAGCATGGGCATCCGCGCGCCGATCCTCGACGGCAACGTCAAACGGGTGCTGGCGCGTTTTACCGCGCAAGAGGGTTATCCCGGCGAGCCGAAGGTCGCCAAACAGCTGTGGGCGAACGCTGAGCGCTTCACGCCGCATGATCGGGTCAATGCCTACACCCAGGCGATGATGGATCTGGGCGCCACGCTCTGCACCCGCAGCAAACCGAGCTGCCTGCTCTGCCCGCTGGAAAAGGGCTGCGAAGCACACATGCTCGGCCTGGAAACCCGCTACCCGATCCCCAAGCCACGCAAAGCCGTGCCACAGAAGCGCACGCTGATGCCGATGCTCGCCAACGGCGATGGCGCGATTCTGCTTTACCGACGCCCTTCCACGGGCCTGTGGGGCGGTCTCTGGAGCCTGCCGGAACTCGATGACCTCGACGACCTGCAACATCTGGCTTCGCAGCACTCGCTGGAACTGGGCAGCCAGCAGGCACTGCCGAGCCTGGTGCACACCTTCAGCCACTTTCAGTTATCCATCGAACCCTGGCTGGTGCAGGTCCAGGAGGCCGGCCATCACGTGGCCGAGGCCGACTGGCTCTGGTATAACCTCGCCACCCCGCCGCGCCTGGGCCTTGCCGCCCCGGTCAAAACCTTGCTCGAGCGCGCGGCCGCCGTATTGAACGCAGGAGAGTCGTCATGACCCGCACCATCATGTGCCGCAAGTACAAAGAAGAACTGCCCGCCCTGGAGCGCGCTCCATTCCCGGGTGCAAAAGGTCAGGACATTTTTGACCACGTCTCGGCCAAGGCCTGGGCCGACTGGCAGAAACACCAGACCCTGCTGATCAACGAAAAACGCCTGAACATGATGAACGCCGAAGACCGCAAATACCTTCAGGGTGAGATGGACAAATACTTTTCCGGCGAGGAATACGCCAAGGCTGAAGGCTACGTTCCACCTGCTCAATAATTGATCAAAATTCGGGGTCGGCACGTAAGCGACGGTAATAATTAAATATTTTTTGAAAACTTGCTTGACGACCCCCTGAAAAACCCGTTTAATGCGCCCCGTTGCCCAGATAGCTCAGTCGGTAGAGCAGGGGATTGAAAATCCCCGTGTCGGCGGTTCGATTCCGTCTCTGGGCACCAAATACCGAAAACCCTGAATCGCAAGATTCAGGGTTTTTTTATGCCTGCGATTTAATCGAACATCACGCAAGCCACTTCTCCTGACTAGTTTTGACCGCCCCAGTGGAAAACCAGATTGCGAGCGGCACCACTGCCCACATCCGCTGTATCACGCCGCACCTCACCTTTATGCGTGGCGATAACGGTGTACTTGCCGGCAGGCAGCTGAACGTAAACCAACGGTCCAGCCTCACTCAGTGTCAGCACGGTCTGCCCTGCGGCTTTCTGAATAACCAGATCCACATCGGGAACGTATTCGTCCTGAGGCCCGGTGGAGAATGTCATGTGCAGGTTGTAGCCCTTGGTTTGCTGAATGGCTTTAGCCTCGTCCTCTCCAATCCCCCCGGACAGGTAGGTAATCCCGTTTTGTTGTTGCTGCTGGACTTGCACGGCCGAGCTGTCAATTGGCTCAAGGCTGGCGGCGTTAAGCGCGACGGGCAACAGCAGTACGCCGACAGCGGCGATGGGCAGCATGAGTGAATGGACGTACTTCATGATGGCGACTCCCGGGTTACGTAGAACCCACTCGTTACTCCTTTTAGATTTATCGCCGAATACTCAAGTTTTAGATCGATTCGGAATTGGGTTCACTGCGAATCGGACTACACGATTTGCTCCTCAAGTACGAGCTGTAGTCGATGGTGTCCTGCAAGACGAATCCGGTAATTCCTTCCGACTTATCAGCAGCGCCCGGCATCGTCGACTATCACTCTCCTGCCATCCTCTTGCGCCTGTTCCCTCCAGCTGCGGAAGATGTCATGAGCCACCTCAAACCCGATAACACTCAAGATCCACAAATGGTTTCACTGCTCGGCAGTCTGGGCGAGCTGATCCGTGACACGCGCCAAAAGGTGCTGCGAGCGGTCGATACCGTTCAGGTGCAAACCTGTTGGCAGATCGGCCGGCATATCGTGGAGTTCGAGCAGGAAGGGGCTCGGCGGGCGGCTTATGGCAAGCAGCTGCTCTCGACACTGGCCAAAGTCCTGACTTCCGAGTTTGGAAAAGGTTTTGACGAACGCAACCTGCGATACATGCGGGATTTTTATCAGACCTTTCCAATCTGGAACGCAGTGCGTTCCGAATTGAGCTGGCCCCACTACCGCAGGCTGCTGCGAGTCGACAACGACAACGCTCGCCACTGGTACATGAACGAATCAGCGCTCCAGAACTGGTCAAGTCGCGCTCTCGAGCGTCAGATCAACACCCTCTACTACGAACGCCTGCTGGCGAGTCGCGACCGGTCTGCCGTCAAACAGGAAGCCGCCATCAACATCCAGCAAATGAACGCCAGCCCTCGGGATTTCATCCGGGACCCCGTGCTACTGGAGTTTCTCGGCCTGCCCAATGCAGTCCTGAGCAAGGAGGAACCTCATGCAGAACCGGATAGGGAACGGGATGCTTGAGGAACGGTTACTCAAACGCCCCCGATAAGCGCGGGCAGATTGTTCATAAACGGCATGACGACTATGGTGAGTAACTCGCCGCAAAGGTTCAAAGCCGATGAACTTGCAGGACATGCCCTCACTGGCCCCGACTCAACTCGAGTTACCGTTACCCACCCGCACACCCGGCGAATCCTTCAGGGAGCCCGCCGCCGATGGCTTCCTCCTTGGCGGCTTCACCTGGCGACACCCCCATCAAGACCCAACTCGCCCGGTGGTTATCGTCAACGCTGCCACCTCTGTCCGTTGCCGACACTATTCGCGCTTCGCCGATTACCTGTTCGCCAACGGCTTTGACGTGATCTCTTATGACTACCGTGGCATCGGCGAGTCGCGTCCCGCATCGCTGAAAGGGCTCGAGGCCTCATGGTCCGACTGGGGCGCGCTGGATTTCGAGGCGATGCTGCAAAGAGCGCAACGCGAATTTACGGAACAACCCATCAATGTCGTCGGCCACAGCTTCGGCGGCTGTGCTGCGGGGCTGGGGGCCTCCGGGCATTTGATCCGACGCTTGGTGGCAGTGGGCGCGCAGTTCGCTTACTGGCGCGACTACGCCCCCGCTCATCGCTGTCGGATGTTCGCCAAGTGGCACGTGGTGATGCCGTTGATGACGACGCTTTGCGGCTACTTCCCCGGCAAACGCCTGGGTTGGCTCGAAGACACCCCCGCCGGCGTGGTTCGCGACTGGAGCACGCCCAGCGACCGATATGAGAAACGCCCCAGCGGTCGTCTCATCCACGCCAGAACCGGTCGACTGCCCTTCGCCAACGTCAGCGCACAAACCCTGGCCATCAGCCTCAGCGACGATCCCTACGGCACGATTCCAGCCATAGAACGCCTGCTTGGCTACTTCACCGGCAGTACAAATACCCACCTGAGAATCACACCTGGGGACATCGGCGAAGAAGAAGTCGGACATTTCGCCTTTTTTCGCAGCGCATACCAAGCCACACTATGGCCCATTGCATTGTCCTGGCTGCAGACCGGCGAGCTGGCCCCCGATACACCCGGGCGGCGAGTGCCCCGCAACTGATTGATGCGCCCTCTCAACGAATTACGGAATGACGCCCATGGCCTCCGCCAACAAGCAGAACAAACGCGCCTCCCGCGCCAAAGCCAAGGCCAAGCAGAACCGCACCCAGCGGGTCGCCGCGCCGGTCGAGCTGGACCCGAACGACGATCGCATCGACTTCGAATCGGTGGACCTGACCGAATTGTTCAAAAAAATGATCGACGCCGAAAAGTCCAGCCAGCAGGCAATGTGCACAGCCTTCCTTGAAGACCCGCTGCTGGAGCTGGTGTACGAACAGGAAGGCGAAGAAGGCGCGATGGACTTCATCCTCGCGGCGCTGATCGAATACCGCCAATGGTCCACCGAGACCGACGAGGCCGGTGCACTGGCGTGGATCGAATCGCCGGCCTTCCAGGCTGATTACGTGGCGGCGTCCGACGCCATCGCGGCCCAAACCCAACAGAAAACCCACTGAGTTCCCATGGCATCCCTGAATAAGCAACAGAAACGCGCCAAACGCGCAAAAGCCAAAGCCAAACAAATCCGCATGGTCGGCAGAAAGCCTGCCGATCTGAATGATGACCTGGGTGAGATCGGCGAGCCGATCCCGGAATACACCCTGGCGATGTTCAGCAAAATGCGTGACGCCGAAGCCACCAGCCGCAACGACATGCTGCTGACCCTGCTGTCGAACCTTGCCGGGATCATCAGCGACCATCCAGAACTGCTGGACATGGAAAACGCCGACAACGAAGCCATGGCCGCCACACACCTGGCCGCCGACATGCTGATCGACTACCGCATGTGGGCCGATGGCATGGACCGCGATACCGCCCAGGCCTGGCTGACCGATCCGCAATTCATCACTGACTTTGGTGATGCGCTGGACAGTTATCGTCAGTCGCTGGACCTGCCGGTCGAAAAGACCAAGTAACGCTACCCCGCAAGAAAAAAACGGCCGCGTGTCATCACTGACAGCGGCCGTTTTTTTGTAACCATAAATCTGTCGTGACTACCCACCCTTCGTCAGTCGCGACGTATATCCCATTGACATATCCCGCCGAAATTCTATTCTTTGACTTCAAGCACCAGCAAAGCGCAGGAGGCCACCATGGAACAAACCACCCTTTTTATGAGCAATCGAAGCCAGGCCGTCCGCCTGCCCAAAGCCGTCGCAATGCCCAGTGATGTGAAACGAGTCGATGTGATCGCTATCGGCAGGGCTCGCCTCATCACCCCGGCAGGAGAAGCCTGGGACAGCTGGTTCGATGGTGAAGGCGTGAGCGCAGACTTCATGGCCGACCGTGAACAGCCAGCCGATCAGGAGCGTGAGTCGTTCTGATGATCAAATACATGCTTGATACCAATATCTGCATCTTCACCATCAAGAACAAACCGCTGGCTGTTCGCGAAGCCTTCAATCGTCATCACGGCCAGCTGTGCATCAGCGCCATCACCTTGATGGAGCTGATCTACGGCGCCGAAAAATCTGCCTCACCGGAAAAAAACCTCGCTGTCATTGAAGGTTTTGCTGCCCGTCTTGAGATCTTGCCTTTTGACTATGAAGCAGCCGCGCACACCGGAATGATTCGCTCGGAACTGGCTAAAGCAGGGACGCCAATAGGCCCTTATGACCACATGATTGCCGGCCACGCACGCTCACGAGGATTCACCATCGTGACGAATAACCTTCGGGAATTTGAGCGTGTATCCGGTTTACGGGTTGAAGACTGGGTTCACCCCGATTGAACCAGGCACAACAGACAAAACAAAAACGGCCGCGTGTCATCACTGACAGCGGCCGTTTTGCGTTACGCGGTACGGATCAGCTCAGCACCACCGCGCCCAGTTTCTGCAGCTTGCGACGACGCGCCACAAACAGACCGGCAGCCACCACCAACACGCTCAGCAGACCCGTCGCGAGGATCTCCACGCGATGCGCTTCCTGGAACAGCATGATGGTCAGGGCGGCGATGATGAATACGATCACCGCGTAGGTCAGACCTGGGAACAGCCACATGCTGAAGGCGATTTTTTCACCGCGAGCCATGCGCTGTTTGCGCATACGCAGTTGCGAAAACGCGATCACCAGGTACACCAGCAACGCGATGGCGCCGGAGCTGGCCAGCAGGAATTCGAACACGGCAGCCGGGGCCACGTAGTTGGCGAAGACTGCAAGGAATGCCGCAGCGGTCGACAGCATCACAGCCCAATAAGGCGTGCCGCTGCTATTGGTGCGCTGGGAAACGGCCGGCGCGTCGCCGCGCTTGCCCAGCGAGAACATCATCCGCGAAGCGGTGTAGAGCGCGGAGTTCAGGCAGCTGGTGACCGCAACCAGAACCACGATATCAACGATCAGCTTGGCATTCGGGATCCCCATGCGCTCCAGCACGGTCTGGTAGGAACCGACGCTGGCCAGAATCGGGTCGTTCCACGGCACCAAGGCCACAACGATGAAAATGGAGACGAGGTAGAACAAGCCAATCCGCCAGATGACCGAGTTGGTGGCCTTGGAGATCTGCTGGCCTGGGTTCTTCGATTCCGCGGCCGCGATGGTCACGATCTCGGTGCCCATGAAGGAAAACATGGTGGTCAGAATGGCGCCGAGCACTGCGCCCATACCGTTTGGCAGGAAGCCTTGAGTGTCAAACAGGTGCGACACGCCGCTGACCTGGCTGGTGGGCAGGAGGCCGAAGATCGCCAGAAGGCCCAGACCGATAAAGCCGATGATCGCCACGACTTTGACCAGGGCGAACCAGAACTCGAACTCGCCGTAGTTCTTCACGCTGAACAGGTTGGTCACCGTCAGCAGTAACGTGATGACCAAGGTGAAGGCCCAGATCGCCACGTTCGGGAACCAGGCATGCAGAATGGTCGCCGCAGCGTTAGCTTCCAGCGGGATGACCAAAACCCAGAACCACCAGTAGAGCCAGCCGATGGTGAAACCGGCCCAGTGACCGATCGCACGATCGGCATACGTCGAGAAGGAGCCTGTATCTGGCGATGCAACGGCCATCTCGCCGAGCATGCGCATGACCAGAACCACCAGCGCACCGGCGGCAGCGTAGGCCAACAGCACGGCCGGGCCTGCAGCGGCGATGGCGTGGCCGGAGCCGACGAACAGGCCGGCACCGATAACCCCGGCGATCGACAACATGGTCACATGACGCGGTTTGAGCCCCTGTTCGAGGCCATTGGAGCTTTGCGTACTGCTCATTGAAACTACCTTTGCCTGGAAATCGATTCAGTCCACCCCGCCTGAAAATCCCTTCTCGTAAAAAGAATCCAACAGAGTGTTCCTTATTCTGCACGCAATAATTGCGCCAAAATGTTTCACGCCCCCGGTATACGCGGCCTGTGCGCCGATGGAGCGCTTATCGCAAGTCATTGAGATTAATGGCATTTAGCCAGAGCGTTACCTTGCCACCCACTTCAGGAACGAATCCATGCACCGGAAACACACCCAAAAAGGCAGGCGCGCACAATAAAAGTGCAGATCAGGAACGTTTGGCCGGTTAGCGCTTCCAACACCCCGCCAAAGCTGGCAACATCGCGCCTTTTTTTACGGGACAGCCGGACCACATCGGGTTCAAACGGCTGTTCGGTTGATAGCAGCGCGACAGTCTGCTGTACCGATGCGACAACCTGCCACATGCCATCCGTTTACCGTCCCGAGCGCTGTTGGCTGCCATTCGAACGCTATGCTAGCTTGGCCGCCTCGCCAGGAAGGCGACCAACAGCAGGAGCGCAACACACTATGAGGAACGCACATGGCTGAGGCCACGCCCGCGCTTGAAATCCGCAACTTGCACAAACGCTACGGACAGCTTGAGGTGCTCAAAGGCATCTCGCTGACCGCCCGCGACGGCGACGTGATCTCGATCCTGGGCTCCTCCGGTTCCGGCAAGTCCACGTTCCTGCGTTGCATCAACCTGCTGGAAAACCCGCACCAGGGCCAGATCCTGGTGGCCGGCGAAGAACTCAAGCTCAAGTCCGCCAAGAACGGCGAACTGGTCGCTGCCGACGGCAAACAGATCAATCGCCTGCGCAGCGAGATCGGTTTTGTATTTCAAAACTTTAATCTCTGGCCGCACATGACCGTGCTCGACAACATCATCGAGGCCCCGCGCCGCGTACTCGGTCAGAGCAAGGCCGAGGCCATCGAAGTCGCCGAAGCCCTGCTGGCCAAGGTCGGCATCGCTGACAAGCGCCACGCCTACCCCGCACAACTCTCCGGCGGCCAGCAGCAACGTGCAGCCATCGCCCGCACTTTGGCGATGCAACCCAAGGTGATCCTGTTCGACGAACCCACCTCCGCCCTTGACCCGGAAATGGTCCAGGAAGTACTTAATGTCATCCGCGCACTGGCCGAAGAAGGCCGCACCATGCTGCTCGTGACCCATGAAATGGGCTTCGCCCGTCAGGTTTCCAGCGAAGTGGTGTTCCTCCACCAAGGCTTGGTAGAAGAACAAGGATCGCCGCAGCAGGTGTTCGAAAACCCGCTTTCGGCGCGCTGCAAACAATTCATGTCCAGCAACCGCTAACGGAGCTACCCGCATGCAGAACTTCAAAAAGATCTTCCTGGCTGCGGCCGTCACCCTGGCCTTCAGCGCCGGTGCCGCCGCCGAGACCTTGAAGATGGGGATCGAAGCGGCCTACCCGCCGTTCAACAACAAAGATGCCAGTGGCAATGTCGTCGGCTTCGACAAAGACATCGGCGATGCCTTGTGCGCCAAGATGAAAGTCGAATGCACCGTGGTCACCTCCGATTGGGACGGCATCATCCCGGCCCTGAACGCCAAGAAGTTCGACTTCCTGATCTCCTCGATGTCGATCACCGATGAGCGCAAGCAAGCGGTGGACTTCACCGCCCCGTACTACTCCAACAAGCTGCAGTTCATTGCCAAAAAAGATGTCGACTTCAAGACCGACAAGGCTTCGCTGCAAGGCAAGGTGATCGGCGCCCAACGCGCGACCCTGGCCGGCACCTGGCTGGAAGACAACATGGAAGGTGTCGAAGTCAAACTCTACGACACCCAGGAAAACGCTTACCTGGACCTGACTTCCGGTCGTCTGGACGGCATCCTGGCCGACAAGTACGTCAACTATGAATGGCTGAAAAGCGACGCAGGCCGCGCTTACGAATTCAAGGGCGACCCGGTAGAAGAAAGCGACAAGATCGGTATCGCCGTTCGCAAGAACGACCCGATCCGCGAAAAGCTGAACGCTGCGCTGAAAGAAATCGTCGCTGACGGCACCTACAAAAAGATCAACGACAAGTACTTCCCGTTCAGCATCTATTGATTCTGACCTGCCTGACCGGCGCCGTTCGCTGACGGCGCCAGTCCTTGGCATTGCCTGCCGCGATTTGAAAAGAAATCCATGATTATCGACCTCTACGGATTCGGCCCGGCGCTCGCCGCTGGCGCACTGATGACTGTGAAACTGGCACTCTCGGCCTTGTGCCTGGGGCTGGTGCTCGGTCTGCTCGGCGCCTTGGCCAAGACTTCCCCGTACAAGCCGCTGCAATGGCTTGGCGGCACTTATTCAACGCTGGTTCGCGGCATCCCGGAATTGCTCTGGGTGCTGTTGATCTACTTCGGCACGGTCAATCTGATGCGTGCGCTGGGTGAGTTCTTCGGCAATCCCGAGCTCGAACTCAACGCCTTTGCCGCCGGCGTGATTGCGCTGGGGCTGTGTTTCGGCGCCTATGCCACGGAAGTGTTTCGCGGGGCGATTCTGGCGATTCCCAAAGGTCACCGTGAAGCCGGTGTGGCCCTGGGCCTGTCGAAATTCCGCATCTTCACCAAGTTGATCATGCCGCAGATGTGGCGCATCGCCCTACCGGGCCTGGGCAATCTGTTCATGATTCTGATGAAAGACACTGCGCTAGTATCGGTCATCGGCCTTGAAGAAATCATGCGTCACGCGCAAATCGGCGTGACCGTGTCCAAGCAACCGTTCACCTTCTATATGGTGGCCGCCTTCATGTACCTGAGCCTGACCATTCTGGCCATGACCGGCATGCACTTTATGGAACGACGTGCCGCTCGCGGCTTCGCGAGGAGCACCCAATGAATTGGGAAGTCATCATCAAGTGGCTGCCAAAACTGGCTCAGGGCGCGACGCTGACCCTGGAACTGGTGGCCATCGCCGTGATTGCCGGGTTGCTGCTGGCAATTCCGCTGGGCATCGCTCGCTCATCGCGACTCTGGTATGTGCGGGCATTCCCCTACGGCTACATCTTCTTTTTCCGTGGCACTCCGTTGCTGGTTCAACTGTTCCTGGTCTACTACGGCCTGGCGCAGTTCGACGTGGTGCGTAACAGCTCGATGTGGCCATACCTGCGCGATCCGTTCTGGTGCGCCACCGCGACCATGACCTTGCACACCGCGGCCTACATCGCCGAGATCCTGCGTGGCGCGATCCAGGCGATTCCACCGGGCGAGATCGAAGCGGCGCGGGCGCTGGGCATGTCCCGGGCCAAGGCGTTGTTCTACATCATGCTGCCACGTGCTGCGCGTATCGGCCTGCCGGCGTACAGCAACGAAGTGATCCTGATGCTCAAGGCCAGTGCCCTGGCCAGTACCGTGACCCTGCTGGAGCTGACCGGCATGGCCCGCACCATCATTGCTCGCACCTACCTGCCGGTTGAGATCTTCTTCGCCGCGGGCATGTTCTATCTGCTGATGGCTTACGTGCTGGTGCGCGGCTTCAAGCTGCTGGAGCGCTGGTTGCGCGTCGATGCCTGCCAAGGGCGTTGATGCCTGCGTGCTGACGGGCGAGACCCTGCTCGCCCGCTTCACTGCGCTGGATGCTTTTCTGATCGAGCATCAAGCACTGTGGAAGCCCCGACCGTTTACCCATCTGCAACTACCCTGGGAAGCGTCCTACCCAGAGTTGGCGTTGTGGCTACGCGGGCGGTCGCTGGAAGATGCGGAAAACAGTCATAACCAGCCTGGCTGGCTCGATGCGCCGGAGCCGTTTGCTTCATTGGCAGCGATGTCTCTTGAGCTGAGTGCGGTGGGTGAATTGCCGGCTCGTGCACTCGAAGCGGCGGGCCATCGACTGAATGTCGATGTACCGGGGCGCAAGTGGCAACAGATTGAAGCGTTCGCCGGCTGCTTGCAGTTTGCCCGTGCACCGACGCATTGGCTGGACTGGTGTTCGGGCAAGGGCCATTTGGGGCGACGCCTGCTGCAAACCGGTCAACAATTGACCTGCCTGGAATACGACCCGGCGCTGGTCGCCAGCGGCCAGGCACTCAGCCAGCGTCATCAAATGCATGCGCTGCATGTCGAACAGGATGTACTCGCGCCTGGCGCAGCCTCATTATTGAATGCCGATCACACGCCCGTAGCGCTGCACGCCTGCGGGGATCTGCATGTGCGACTGATCCAGCTCGCCAGCGCCGCCGGGTGCAAACAACTGGCCATCGCACCGTGCTGCTACAACCGGATCAGTCTGAACACCTATCGGCCACTTTCCTGTGTGGCAGAGCGCTCCGACCTACACCTTTCCCTCGATGATCTTGCGCTGCCGATGAGCGAAACCGTCACCGCCGGCGCGCGCGTCCGACGCCAGCGCGACACCTCCATGGCCCGGCGCCTGGGGTTCGACCTGCTGCAACGGCAGCTGCGCGGTGTCGACGAATACCTGCCCACCCCTTCCCTGCCCAGCGCCTGGCTGGACAAACCCTTCGCCGATTACTGCCGCGATCTGGCCGCACTCAAAGACTTATCCACAGTCGGCACGCCAGATTGGACCGAACTGGAAGCCGCCGGTTGGCAGCGACTGGCCGAAGTGCGCAACCTGGAGCTGCTGCGAGGCCTTTTCCGACGGCCTCTGGAGCTGTGGCTGGTACTCGATCGGGCACTTTTCCTCATCGAGCAGGGTTATGTCGTTCGTCTCGGCACCTTCTGCGAATCCCCGCTCACACCGCGCAATTTCCTGCTCCTGGCAGAGCCCCCTTAAACAGTCGCAACCTGTGGATAACTCTGTTGATGGAATTCTCGTGGATCCAATATCCACGCTGTTTGACGCCTAAAACACTACTGGTCATTTTTTGTTCATAAAAATAAAAAACCCATAAAACAGGCATTTGCGGACAAATGAGAACGAGTCCACAAAAGCGCAATGAACCAGCAGATTCCGCCAGCCGGTTGTGCATAAGCATTCAATCAAAATGACATAACCGTCGAATTCCGGACATCACGGGTGGAAAATTGCGCCTTGCAATGCCTCTTGCTATACACGCATACGAGGGCGCCGACAGTGCGGCCATGAACAAGAAAAATCTGACCGACAGGATGCGACCGTGACGTTCATTTCTTACGCACAGAATTTCGAAGACATCCGCCTGTGGCGCGCCCTCAAATACGTCGAAAATGGCTTTTATATCGACATCGGGGCCAACGACCCCACTCAGGACTCCGTCACCAAAGCTTTCTACGACCGCGGTTGGACCGGTATCAATGTCGAACCCATGCCGAACTACTACGACGCCCTGTGCCAGCAGCGCCCCAACGACATCAACCTGCAATGCGTGGCCGGTGAAAGCGCCGATAACCTGACCTTCTACGGCATCGCCGGCACTGGTCTCTCGACTCTCGACCCAACCATCGCGCAGCAACACAAAGATGCCGGCCTGGACGTGCGCAACCAGACCGTCAAATCCCGCACCCTGGCGTCTATCTGCGAACAACACGTCCGCAACCGCCCGATCCACTTCCTGAAAATCGACGTCGAAGGTCACGAAGAAACCGTCCTGCGCGGCATGGACTTCACCCAATGGCGGCCATGGATCATCCTCATCGAAACCCCGTGGGAACGCGACCAGACCTGGGAAAGCCTCGTCACCGGCGCCGGTTACCAGCCCATCCTGTTCGACGGCATCAACACCTACTACCTGGCCGAAGAACTCCTGGCCCTCAAACCCGCCTTCGACATCCCGCCGTGCAACCTGGACGACTTCCAGTTCTGCAAAGGCCATAAATTCAGCCACCCCATCACCGACGCCGAAAACCACCTCGCCGCCGCCCTGCAACGCGCTGAACACGCCGAAGCGCAACTGCGGGCGATGCAAAACAGTCGAGCCTGGCGCACCCTGCTGAAACTCAAGAAAGTACTGCACCGCGCCTGACCGAAAGCCTGCGCAAAAATAGTCTGAATTCAGGGGTTTACAGAACCAACCCAATCGCTATAATCGTCGCCCTGACACGCCGGTATAGCTCAGATGGTAGAGCAACTGACTTGTAATCAGTAGGTCCCGGGTTCGATTCCTGGTGCCGGCACCATACAAAACAAAGCCCTCGTAGAAATACGAGGGCTTTGTTGTTTCTGGCATCTAGAAAAACAACCCTTGTAGATACCGTCTTAATCCTCCCCTGCGCCAAATCTACCTGCACACCGCCCCATCACAATTTCACTTCAGCGCTAAGCACTTAACTGCCTAATCCAGTCAAGACTCGCCACCGTAGAGCCGGAAGGCCGGTATTCACACCCGATCCATCCTGTGTAGCCACGCTGCTCCAGTGCCGCGAACAAGGCTGCAAAGTCGATGCTCCCCGTTCCCGGCTCGTGACGCCCCGGGCAGTCGGCAATTTGCACATGAACTGTTCTGTCGTAAAACCGAGCCAGAACATCTGCTGCGTCTCCAGTCAGAATCTGGGCATGGTAAAGATCGAGGATCAGCCCGACACTCGGGAAGGTTTCCAGCACTTGTTGCGCCTTGCTGAAGTCAGCCATGTAATAGCCCGGCATCTCCTGTGCACAAATTACTTCGATAAGCGGCCGCAACCCCTGATCCTCGAAGTACTTGACGGCATACTCCAGGTTGCTCCCGAAGACACGCCCTGCGTCATCCTGCGTCGTAACGCCAGACATAATGTGGACATCCGAACATGCCAGCGCCTTTGCATAGCTGGCGGCCCGGAGCAAACCGTTGCGAAACTCTTCTTCCTTGCCCTGCAAGGCAGCGATGCCTTTGGTAACGCCAGCCGGTGCAGCGAATTGAATCAACGGCAGACTGTATTGAGCCAGATGGTCGGCCAAGAGACTCGCGTCGAACTCGTAGGGTGATGGAAACTCCACCGCCCGAAAGCCAGCTGCGGCGGCTGCGTCGATGCGTTGCAGAAAAGGCAATTCATTGAATTGGAAGCCGAGATGAGCATTGAACTTGAGCATTGGGTAAATATCCATCCTGGGAAGAAAATCATCAGCCTGGAGCATCCTTTGCAACTCCAGCACAGCACTATAGGTTGACGTTGTCAGCAAGCTCAAATCGTGCGGGACTTTTTTGCTCAAACCAGGGATACGACGATTTCCATTTGGGAAAATAACGTTGCCCCTTTTCCACTTCTCAGAGGCCATCGTTCCCGGATGCCGCTCCTGGCTGGGGCTCTTTGCCAATAAAAGGGGCGGTTTCCACTTCCAACATCAGCAACACCATTTCCGTCAACTCGGCGTCGGACTTCTGTCCCGCATAGAGGTCATGGAGTGCTTTGGCAAAGGGGATGCGCAGGTCCTGGTTTTCTTCGCGGGCGGTATCGCTGGATTGCATGAGTTCGCTGATGGCTCGCAGCACAGCCGCTTGCCACCGAGCGGTGGTCCTGGGACCACCGCTGGTGATTGCAATCAACTTATCCTTCGTCAACTGGCGAAGGGCAGGTTCTCGCAACGGCTTATGCGGCTTTGGGTTGCGAGTGATCTTTGACATACCGGACGATACTCAGCGTTTCCTGCCGGAACTGCTCGTAGTCGATCTGCTGGGCGTTAATAAAGGTGCTGCCCATCATGGTCAGCGAGCCCATAAAGCTGGCTTCGGAAATTTCCTCGTCGCTCGCGCCAAACAAGCGCGCGGCTTCGGTATGGAACAGAGCGCAATACTTGCAACGGGTCGCCCCGGATACCGCCAGACCTATCAACTCCTTGTACTTATTAGGAATCTTGGTATCTGCCAGCCAAAAATCCCGGGCTACGCCCCAGAATCCGATCGCTCCGCCTTCCGGCATCTGCTTGATCCACTCCGGTACCAGACCCAGGGTCTGTTCAATTTCCTGATAGGTATCACGAATGGCCATTTGACACCTCCTTACCTCTGTAGAGACATCTTCTATAGAGATATAACTAGTTTAGTTCGCTGGGGGCCATGCCAGAGCCGGCTGCAGCACGACTTCAGCAAATGAACTCTTAAACATCGTAGAAACAACAGGATGGATTTAGACTTTTCGGGCGCAATGACGTACCGCTCAGTACCTGGAGTTATCAGACTTGGCGGGTTGGCTAAGAGACGATCTTCGGATGATGCACGTGCTGGTAAAGCGTGCACCATACAAAACAAAGCCCTCGCAAAAACGCGAGGGCTTTGTTGTTTCTGATGTTTAGAAAACAGGTCTTAGTGACCCGCACTCTGCCCGCCATCAACGTGCAGGATTTCCCCGGTGACAAAGTTGGCGCTGTCCAGATACACAACAGCCTGAGCAATATCGCTGATCTCGCCCATGTGCCCAACCGGATGCAAACTCCCCAGCGCTTCATGGGTTTCCTCTCCGTGCATCGGCGTTTTGATGATGCCGGGGCTAACCGCATTCACTCGAATCCCGCGCTTGGCGTACTCGATGGCCAGGGATTTGGTCGCCGCGTTCAAGCCACCTTTGGTCAACGAAGCCAGTACCGACGGCACACCGTCAATCGCATGGTCCACCAGGCTGGTGGTGATGTTAACAACGTGGCCTTTACCCTGTTTTTCCATCTCTGCGATCGCGAGTTGGGTGATGTAGAAGAAACCATTCAGGTTCACCGACAGCACCGCGGCATAGTCTTCAGGGGTGTAGGCAGTGAACGGCTTGGCAACGAAGATCCCGGCGTTGTTGACCAGGGTGTCGATGCGGCCAAAACGTGCGATCGCTTCACGAATGACTTGCCGAGCAACCGCCGGGTCGCCGATGTCGCCCGCCACGGTGAGGATGTCCGGGTCGGTGGACGGTTTGATCGAACGCGAGGTGGCGACAACCTTGTAATCGAGATCACGGAAAGCCTTGACCATGCCTGCGCCGAGCCCTTGGGATGCGCCAGTAATTACGATGACTTTTTTCGAATTGCTCATGGTGAACCTCTACTCATAAATGATGGTTTGAAAAAGTGATTAATCAGGCTTCAACAGGCGCCTGTGCCATTTGTCTCAACATCTGTTCGTAGTACTCGACCGATTGCGAACCGGACACCAGGTGACGGCCGTTCAGCACCATGGCCGGTACCGAATTAATGCCGCGCTCGCGGTAAAACACTTCAAGCTCACGCACTTCCTGGGCAAACGCTCCGGACACCAACACCTCACGCGCACTCGCCGCATCCAACCCCACTTGCGCTGCCAGTCGAACCAGCGTCTCGCGATCGTTCGGGTTCTGGCCGTCGGTGAAATAAGCACGCAGCAAGGCTTTCTTGAGTGCGAGCTGCCGCCCCTCCTGCAACGCCCACAACAGCAATCGGTGAGCATCGAAGGTGTTATGGAAGTGGGTGCGCTTCTCCAGATCGAACTTGAACCCGATGGCCTCGCCCCGAGCGATCTGCATCGCTTTGCCGGCGGCGACGTCCTCGGCGCTGCGCCCGTACTTGCGCATCAAGTGCGCAACCGCGTTCTCGCCTTCGGCCGGCATGTCGGGGTTCAGTTCGAAAGGCTTGAAAGTCAGCTCGACCGAGACCTCACCCGCCACGTTCTCGATCGCTTGCTCCAGCGCCGTCGCACCCAAGGCGCACCACGGGCACACCACATCGGAAATGAAATCGATGGTGACGGCCGCTGTCATGACTGCCTCTCCGCCTCAGCCAGTTGCTTGCGGTACTGGGTGGTGGTGATACCGGCATAGCCCCAGTTATCGGTGTCGACTTCCTCTATCACGATGTGGGTCAGGTCCGGGCGTTTGTTGAGGACGCGCTCCAGGGTTTCAGTGATTTCGGCGATCACCTGAGCTTTCTGCTCTGAGGTAACACCATCGCGGGTAATGCGTACGCTGACAAAAGGCATGATGAGTCTCCAGTGACCTGCCCTTCGGGATGATGGGTAGGTGGGTGGAGCTCAATGTAGGAGGTTGGTTTGGGGGGATAAAGGTGGGGGCGGGAACATCATTAGTGACATGGTGTAATGAGTTCAGGTGGAACGTATCGCTATTTTCTGAAATATCGCGCATAAAAAAGCCCCGAATCAATCGAGGCTTTTTGCGTTTCGCCGTGCTTCACATCTCACTGACTTCAAACACAAACGAAATCCTGCGACTGCTCGCACTCCATACATACCGAATGTGCTTCCCCTGCTTCGGAATGGACACGGCCGGCGGCCGAAACGCGGCCACACATTCATGTCCAGGCAATCGAACGCTGTTGTAGAGCAATCCCCAGGACAACGTTTCGCGCAGTTGCCGGGCAAAGGCCTGGGCCGGACCGTAGGCGTTGGGATCCGGGTCGTGCAGGTGTGGGTAGTCGGCGCGGATGTCGTGCAGAGGTTTGACCACACGGTTGACGTAGGTACGCATGGTCAACTCAAGATCCGGTTCGTTGGTCGCGGCGAGGAAGCGTTCCTGGTGATAGCTCGTCTCGGCGATGGCCGCTGCCTGGCTGCTGGCGGCGTAGTAGACGCCGAAGGTGCCGTCGGTGAAGCGGCTGGTTTTGCCGATGTGGGTAAACGCCGCCATCACCGGTGTGGAGCCGGGGCCGGAGATGCGGTCTTCGGGACGCACTCGGGTGAGCACGCCGGCTTCTTCCATCAGCCGATCGTTGGTCAAGGCTTCCAACGCGTAGGCAGTGGGCAGGTCTTCGGGGTCGAGGACGTCTTCGAACAACGAGATCGGCGGGAAGCAACTGTTGACGATCCGATAGGCCCGCGGCCACTGCGGGTCGGCCAGTTCCGGCGCCATCAACCGCGTACCCCGTCGAGATAGCGGCGTACGTCAGCGATGTCGACCACGCGACCGGCCAGCATGTAGCTCAATGCCGATTGACCATTGAACGGTGCGGCGGTGTTGGGGCTGCTGACCCATGTGTAGGCACGTTCGCGACTGTTGCTGAAGATGATACTCAGCGCTTTGTGGATGCCCATCAAATACGAGATGCGCTCCAGGGTGTCGTGGGGCAGGCGCACGTTGGGTGGCAGGTGTTTGTATTTGTAGAAAGTCGTATTACCGACTTTGCCCAGGAGTGTGCGTTGTTGCTCGGCGGTACAGCCCCAGCGTTCCATGAGGTTGAAGAAAAACTTCAGCGCGACTCGACCGGCTTCGGGGGAGTCGAGTTGTTGCTGTGGGCTGAGGACAGTGGATGAGGCAGGCATGGGAATAGCCTCCTTGGGTATGATGTCTTGATTTCAGACTAGTACAGATACGGACAAAAATGAATTTTTAATTCACAAACGTATTGATCTGCTCCCTCTTCGAAAGAGCATTCACACCCGCTTTTCCGCAGCCTGAAAAGACGCCGACATACGGTCCGACACACACGTTGACACCCACACTATAGGGGCAGAGAATTAAATCGAGAGCGCGAAACCGACTGCCTCCAAGTGGCAATAGTCGGCGGAGGGACCTCGTTGATGACTTGGAAATCGACGCCTGGTGAGACCTCTTCTCCCCTGCTTGAGGGAGCACAATATCAAGCACCTTTTCATGAAAGCAGCCTGATCAGGCTGCTTTTTTTTGCCTTGGGAAAAGGTTTCGTTGATAAAAACAAGCAGCCAAAAAACGCCCACACCTCCCCATCCGGGCCATTTTCTTGACCCCGATCACCTCCCCTCCAACAAAAATCTCGATCCTGTGCAAGCCTCCAGCCATCGGACGCAGAACCATTTCGCTACTAAACTCGGGACAAGCATGCTCTGGTGCAGGATCATAGCCAGCACGCGACCCACGCCCACCGGGCGGCAAGGTACACAACAATAGCCAGCCCACTTTAGAGGGCATTACCCAAATGGATAGCAGAACCTTACGCAACCTCATGCGCATCGTGCAGACCGGCTCGTTGTCGGCGGCGGCAGAGCATTCCTTTTTGACCGTGCAAGCATTGGCCGCGCAGTTGAACAAGGTCGAAGAGCAGTTCGGTTTTCGGTTGTTTCGTCGCTCCAACAAGGGGCTGACCCTGACAACACAGGGCACGGAGCTCACGCCCTACATGGACAAAGTGTTGGTCGCCACGCGGCAGCTGGAAGAGAAAGTCGCCGCGCTCAAGGTGCCCGGGCAGCGCACGCTCAAGGTTGCGCTTAACACCACGCTCTCGGCCGACTTCAACCGGCGAATGATCGGACGCCTCATCGAGGTGTTTCCTGATTATCAGCTGGAATTCAGCTACGCCGAGTCGATGGAAAACCTCAGCAAGTTGAAGAATGAGGACTTCGACCTGGCCGTGCTGATCGGGCCGCAACAGCCGGGGTTGCCCAGCATTGCCCTGCCCGATGTGCAGGTGCAGGTGGTCGGTGCTCATTGCGGTCAGGAAAACGACCCGCTGGTGCTGCTTGGCAATAAATTTCAGGTTCGGCCGGCCGACGACTGTCCGTATTCCCACAGCTTCTTGCGCTTTCTCGACGCAGGCCTTGGCAACTACGAGTCAGGCAAGCGGATGATCTATTCCTGCAGTGAAACCCTGACCCTATCGTTGATCACGCAAATGGACGGCCTGGGCATGGTTTCCCGTGAGGCGGCCCTGCGTAACGGCCTGACCATTTTCCCGGGGTTCGAGGATTCCCTCGAAGTGCGGCTGGCGATCAATAATCCCGAGTTGTCGGGTCAGGCCTTGAATGACGTGGTCGATCTGCCGTTACATGAACGAGCCGAGCGCAATGTACGCAGCCGTTCCCACCGCAACGGAGAGAAAGAGGTTTTTGCTGAAATACGCACATAACAACGTCGGAATGGCTGCATAAAATTCCGGGCGATCGAGCTGCACATGCTGATCCTTGATCAACAGGGGCGTGAGGCTGATGGCAGCCACGATCGCCACCGGCAGGTATTCCAGCGCCCGGGCGACCAGAGGTGGCCAATGATCGGTGTTCACCTGCAGCGGCAACGCGCGTGGCAGGAATGTCACGGCCATCATCAGCGCGACGACCAGGATCAGGAACGTTTGGTCAGGCATACACCCACTCCGCAGCCCACGAATGTGGCGATGAATACGTTGAAGGGTGAGTTGCCAATCAGGCTCAGTGCACCCATGCAAGCGACCGCAGCCAGTGCGGCGATCAGTTTGTTGCGGGTGTTGCAGAGCGATACCAGCACGTAGAGCATCATCGCGGTCAGTGCATAGTCGAGCTGATATTTGATCAGGTGCGCCGCATACTGCGCGCAGATCGCCCCCAGCAAACCGCCGAGTACCCACGAGGTGTGGCAATACAGATTGAAGCCGATCAGGTAACGCACATTGACCGGCGAGCCCTTGCCCAGTTTGACGCTGTGGAAGGCGAACGATTCATCGGTCAGCCCACCGGCATAACACCAGCGCTCCAGACGACTGAGCCCCAGCGCTTGCAGGGCCTTGGCCATGTAGACCGACATCAGCATGTGCCGCGCATTGATCAGAAACGTGGTAAGGATAATGGTGGTCAGCGACGCACCGCTGGAGATCAACGCCAGGGCGGCGAACTGCGAGGCACCGGCGTAGACGAACAGGCACATCGCGACCGGCAGCCACACGGGCATCCCGGCATTGACGGCCATCAGACCGAACACAAACGACACCGTGAAGTAGCCCGCAACCACCGGGCTGGCTTCAGCAAACGTGCGCGAGGGCTGGGGCTCGACCATCAGCGGCTGGCTGCTGGACGTCTCATTCATAGGTCCCTCTCAAAGGTCGTTTCGCCGCGCGGCTCACAAAAGCCCTGGGCACTCCAAAAACGTTTGCCGGCAAGGTTAGCATCGTCGACGAACAGGAACATCCGCAGCACCCCCACCCGTTTCATGTCCGCCGAGGCCGCTTCCACCAGACGTTGACCGACGCCCTGGCTGCGATACAACGGGCTCACCGCCAGGTGATTGATGGTGCCACGGCTGCCAAGCATGCCGCCCAACACCGCGCCGACCACTTCGCCACTGACATCGAGTGCGAGGAACGCGGTGGTGGTCTTCTGCTCCAGCACACCGCGCAGGCATTTGGCGTCCTGCCATTCACAGAACGACACTTCTTCGAATTGCCGAAAGAAGCGCTCCAGGCGTTGGGCATCCTTGGCCGTCGCGCGTCGCAGCATCACCGGTGCAGAGCACTCGGTGATGTTCATCATGGGGTCGAACTGTTCAGCGAACAATGTCGAAAGCGGTCCCGGGCCGCGAGAAGGAAATGGCCAGAATCTGCCGATAGGCCATTTCGTGAGCATGAGTGTTGCGTGCCGGTGTCACGTAGTGACGCATCTCGCGATCGAGGAAGTAGGTGGTGTCGAGGATTTCCATATAAGTCGTCGCCGCCAGCTGTTCCTCTTGGGCCGAATACAAACGGCTCTCCGCCCCGTCCACATTGTTGCGACCCCAGAAATGCACACCGCTGAACGGATAACCGTCGCAATGAATACCTTCCGGGGTGATTTCCAGTTGCTTGCCCGGCTTGATCTCGATGCGGATCTGATGAATCTGGCATTGCCAGATTGCGTCGTGCAGTTCCGGCGGCAATACGTGTTTGTACACCTCGAAATCCGTATCGATGAGGCTGCGCATCACCGGCGAATTAATGACCTCATTAGAGAAGTCCTGGAAGTGCCGCTCCAGTCCACCGACGTAGCTGTTGTTGGCCTTCGATTGCACGTAGGCGCGGTGTTCCAATTGCTTCAAGTCACGGGTGACCGGGTTGTATTCAAAATCGCTGTAGCGACGAAAACGCATGCCCGCATCGGCTTGGCCGTAATAACTGTCCGGCTCCATGTTTTCCCAACTTTTGGTCAGTCTGACGAAGTCGGAAAAATGACCGAAGAGATTGAAGTCGGCTCCCTGGACGTTGACATACTTGTCGCGCCGTAGCGATTCGCCAACTTCTCTGTTCAACACGATCATTACTAGGTCTCCGCTGCATTAAGCGGCCTAATCTAGTAGGTGCCGGATTGACGGCCCATGAGAAAGAATTTCAGGCATATCAAGCGTTGCTTGAAACGCAGGATGAAGTTGCTTCAATTCGACTTTTTACGATCGAAAACAGCCGTTTTCGGTGTTTTTATACGGTTATGAGGCAAAAAAACCCCGAACCAGTCAGGGTTTTTATCGAGTCTGAACAACTCAGCCGATCATCAGAAGATGTTGATCGGGTAATCCACGAATACGCGCAGTTCGTTGCCACTGACGTTGTACTCGCTGGATTTCTGCGACACACGCAGGATCGAGCTGCGCACTTTCACGCTCAGGTCTTTGGCCGGGCCACTTTGCACGACGTATTTGAACTGGTTGAAGATCTCGCGCTCGGTGCCGCCTTCACTGGTGGAAGTGGTGATGTTGTCACCGCGCACGTAGGCCACGTTATAGCTCAGGCCCGGAACGCCGAAGGCGCCGAAGTCCAGACCGTAACCCAGCTGCCAGCTGCGTTCGTCTTCGGCGTTGAAGTCGGACCAGTAGGAGTTCGCCAGGTAAATGGTGTTGCCGCCGTCGCCGACACGGTTCTGGCCGCGCTGATAGCCACCGTAGGCATAACCCAGGTTGCTGTCGCCGGTGCTGCGCTGGTGGGCGAGGGTGAACGAGTGCGGGCCGGTGGCGAAGGTCGCTGCCAGGCTCCAGATTTTATTGTCGTCGCCGGTGACACCGTTTTCCCGGACGTAGGAGTTGTCCAGCTTGGTGCGATAGCCGTTGAAGTCCAGGGTCAGGGACTGATCCTTGGCGATCGGGAACACGTAGTTGGCGTTCACGTATTGTTTCTTCAGCACATCTTCAACGTCGGAAGCGTACAGCGCAGCCTTGAACTGTTCGGTGAACTGGTAGCTACCGCCCAATACGTTGATCGACTTCAAGCCACCGCTGTCACGGCCTTCAGCGCTTTTGCGCGATTCGGCGGTGAAGCGACCGGCGTTCAGCTCCAGGCCTTTGATCTCTTTGGAGGTGATCAAGGTGCCGGTATAGCTTTCCGGCAGCAGGCGGGAGTTGTCGTAGTTAAGCACCGGCAGGGCCGGCATCTGGTCGCCGTAGGTCAGGACAGTGCTGGAGATACGGAATTTGACCGCGCCACCGAACTTGGACAGGTCATCCGCTGCGTTACCGCTGTCGCCCTGCTTGAAGAAATCGATACCACCGGCGCCGCTGCGGCCTTTGCCGCCGTCCAGACGCAGCGCGTACAGACCGAAGGCATCCACACCCACACCGACGGTGCCTTGGGTGAAACCGGATGAGTAAGTACCGATGGCCGCTTGGCCCCATTCGGCTTTGTCCGGGTTGCCGTCTTTATAGTCACGATTGATGTAGGCGTTGCGCAGCAGCACTTTGAGGCTGCTGTCTTCAACAAAACCCTTGGATTCGGCCTGGTCGTTAGCCATGGCCTGTGTGGCGCTCAACATCCCCAGTGCGATCAGGCTGATTCGCTTGTTCAACATGTTATTTTCCTTATTACGGGTTGATACGCTCTGTGCCGAACAGCTGAAACGGCGCTATCGCGCTCTTTTTTCACCGCAAAAACAAAAAGGCCCGCCCACGAAAATTCGCGGCGGGCCTTTTATTGTTTTGTCAGTCGTGGCGGTTAGCCACAGGCGTTGGGGCGCATCCTATCTGCGCCCTTAATGATGTGTCAATTTCGTGAATCTTCTGTAAATAGGCGAAAATCGTCTAAGAAATCACTTGTCAGCGATAGCCAATTGCACGACATGGCTGTCGACGAATTGTTCGAAATGGGTGACTTTTCCGTCGGCCAGAGTCCACAAGTGCGCGACTCGGGCATTCATCGCACGACCGGTAGCTTTATAGACGCCGCTGTAATTGCCGTAGGCAAATACCTTGTCGCCCTGAGCGACGTAGTTCTCGACCTTGAACTGAAAATCTTCCCACTCAGTGGCCAGGCGCTTGAAGACATTTTCGACGATCGCGTCGAAACCGACGTAGGTCCCGGCATACGGAAAACCTGCGGCTTCGGTCCAGCGGGCGTCATCGGTCAGCGCAGCGGCGGTGTTGCGCGCATTCTCCTGGGAGTTGACGCCTTCGTAGGTGCTTTTGATCAGGCTCAGGTTATCCATGGTGACTCCAGGTGAGTTCAATGGGCGCAGCCGTCGAGGCCACAGGTTTGAAACGCGGATGAAGACTCTGTTGCCGCAAGCGACTGGCTCAACCATTGGGCGAAGGCTTGCGGCTTGCCGAGCCAAGGGCCGATATCGACCAGGGTGAACTGGCCATCCTGTTCCAGCGCGAAGGTCGGGAAGCCCTGACCGCCGACACGGGCCAAGAGTGCGCGGCTGTCCTTGATATGGCGATCGGTATCGGCTGCACTAAATGCCTGCTGGAAAGCCTCGGGGTCAAGACCTGTCTGTGCGGCGAGTTCAAGCAAAACAGCCTCGTCAGCGATGCGTCGACCGTCCACGTAATGAGCTGTCTGCAAACGCCCCAGCAACTCCAGTCCGCGCCCGGCGATCTGCTCGGCTGCCAGCACGGCGGCAATCGGCGGCGTGGAATCGAATACCGCCGTCCCATCACGCAACAACCCCTCGAAATACGCCTCGCCAAACGGCTGGCCGGTGTACTCGGCGATGCGTCGGTCGTGGGGCATGACGTAATTGCGCAGTTGTGGCGAAACGGTTTGGCGATTGGCACCACTCATCATGCCGCCACCGTGGCCGATCACCGGCAACACGGTTTGGGCAGCTTGCACCAAGGGTTTGGCGCCGTAGCACCAACCGCACAATGGGTCGTAAATGTAGTGAAGGGTCATGGGAAGACTCCGGCAACAAAGTAGGAAAACTCAATGCCGGCAGACTAATACTCAGATCGTTTTGGAAAAACGCCGGAATCGATTTCAGTCTGTTTCAA
Organism: Pseudomonas sp. FP1740; assembly: GCF_030687165.1. NCBI lineage: Bacteria > Pseudomonadati > Pseudomonadota > Gammaproteobacteria > Pseudomonadales > Pseudomonadaceae > Pseudomonas > Pseudomonas sp. FP1740. The sequence goes on along the minus strand of NZ_CP117461.1, from coordinate 305,149 downwards.
GAATCGGTCGAATGACCCTCATCTTGCAGGCGCGCACTTTTGCGACGGGCATAAAAAAGCGCCGCCTTCCCGGCAGCGCTTTTATCAATCCGTTGTTTTTCTTCTTATCCTTCCATCACATCCCACAATGCTTCCAGTTCCGCCTCGCTGAATAAACCAGCGGGATAGCGCTCGATCATCATCCGGCGCGGATCAGGTTCTCTGATCTGACGCGTTCCATTGGACTTCAACCACTGTGCCAGGACTTGAAGCGATTCGCTGTTAACTGCCAGGGGATGCAGTGCCCGCTCGCCCACTACGTTCATTTCGGCGTTCATCTCAGCGCTCTCTCCTGGTTTGTGAGCGGCTAACTTATCCAAGGTTTATGACAGAACATCGAAGTTCTCTCCCTCCCCGTGTTGCGCCTTCGAAGATACAAGAGCTATGCCAATGTTTTCGAAGTGTCGATAAGTGGATACAAAAAAGCCCGCAGTCCTGATGGGCTGCGGGCTTTGTGCAAAACGAAGAGGCTAAACCGTTGCTCAATCGATTTTTCAATCAACTCAAGCTGTTACGACCTCACTCACTCTTTGTGCGGAGCGGGCTGTTGTTGGGTAAGGCAATGAATGTTACCGCCCCCAAGTAACAGTTCGCGACCCGGCACCATGACGACTTCGTGCTGCGGGAACAGGTTCTGCAAAATCTCTTTGGCCGGCCCGTCCAGTGGGTCATCGAAGCTTGGCGCGATGATGCCGCCGTTGACGATCAGGAAGTTCACATAAGAGCCGGCCAGACGCACGGTCGGATTGCGCTCCTGAGTGCCGTCCACCGGGTCCACACCGGCGCACTCTTCTTCGGTCGCATACAGTGGCCCCGGAATCGGCATTTTGTGCACCGTGAACGAGCGCCCCTTGGCATCGGTGCTGTTTTGCAGCACGTTCATGGCCGCCTGGCAGCGCGGGTAGTTCGGGTCCTGCGGGTCGTCGGTCCAGGCCAGCAGCACTTCACCCGGACGCACATAGCAGCAGAAGTTATCCACATGGCCGTCGGTTTCGTCGTTGAACAAGCCGTCCGGCAGCCAGATGATCTTATCCACAGCCAGGTTTGCGCCGAGCACCGCTTCGATTTGCTCACGGCTCATGTGCGGATTGCGATTGCGGTTGAGCAGGCACTCTTCGGTGGTGATCAGGGTGCCTTCGCCATCGACATGAATCGAGCCGCCTTCGAGCACAAAACCCTCGGTGCGGTAGCGCGGGCTGCGCTCGATTTCGAGGATCTTGCCCGCCACCTGCGAGTCACGGTTCCACGGCGAATACAAACCACCGTCGAAGCCGCCCCAGGCATTGAAGTCCCAGTCCACGCCACGGACTTCGCCGCAGTTATTGATGACGAACGTCGGGCCGGTATCCCGGACCCAGGCGTCATCGCTGGACATCTCCACCACACGAATATTCGGCACGTCGAGACGGGCGCGGGCATTTTCGTACTGGCCAGCGGAGACCGCCACGGTCACCGGTTCGAAACGCGCGATGGCCTTGGCCACTGCGACGTGCGCGGCTTGCGCCGGTTTGCCACCCAGGCGCCAGTTGTCCGGGCGCTCGGGCCAGACCATCCAGGTCTGGGTTTGGGGTGCCCACTCGGCAGGCATGTAAAAGCCGTCGGCGCGAGGGGTGCTGTTCAAAGTGGTCATGGCTTCAGGACTCCAGGGAACCGTCGAGGGTTTTGATCGCGCCGTACAGGTTCGGACGACGGTCGCGGAACGAACCCCAGGCGCTGCGAATGTGCTCCAGCTCATCGAGGTCGAAGCTGTGAACCAGAATGCCTTCTTCGGTTTCGTTCAGCTCTTGGACCTTCTCGCCAAACTGGTTGGCGATGAACGACGAGCCGTAGAAGGTAATGTCGTAGCCGTCCTGCTCTTCATTGCCGATGCGGTTGCTGGCGATCAGCGGCATCAGGTTGGCACCGGCATGGCCCTGTTGCACGCGCTGCCAGTGGTCGCGGGACGAAATGGTCTTGTCGTGCGGCTCGCTGCCGATGGCAGTCGGGTAGAACAGGATTTCCGCGCCTTGCAGCGCCATGCTGCGGGCGCACTCAGGGAACCACTGATCCCAGCAGATGCCCACTCCGATTTTCGCGTAACGGGTATTCCACACTTTAAAACCGGTATCGCCAGGGTTGAAGTAGTACTTTTCGTGGTAGCCAGGGCCATCCGGGATGTGGCTTTTACGATAAATCCCGAGGTTGCTGCCGTCGGCATCGATGATCGCGATGCTGTTGAAACGCGCGCGACCGGCCAATTCGTAGAAGCTGATCGGCAGCACCACTTGCAGTTCCTTGGCGACTTTCTGGAAGTGCTTGATGGCAACGTTGTCTTCTACCGTCGTGGCCAGTTGCAGGTAGTCCGGGTTCGGCTTCTGGCAGAAGTACGGAGCCTCGAACAGTTCCTGGATCAGGATGATTTGCGCACCTTTGGCCGCTGCCTCACGGACCAGCTTCTCAGCGGTCTCGATGTTGGCTTCAAGGTCCCAGGAACAGGCCATCTGGGTGGCGGCGACGGTAACGATACGACTCATGAATCATCTCCTGGGCAAGTGCTTGAGGGTCAGTGTGGCATCGACCGATGACAGAACGGGAATCACCGGGCGTGGTTCGTCCACACCGTGGGCAGTGGCGACTTTATAGCCGATAAAAATCGGCTTTAAAAGCGATAAATACTCACCACGCTGAAATATTCTCAAAAATTCCCGATAACAATCGATATTCTCAACCTCTACGAGCTGCCTACAACCCTTCGCCCAGCACCTTCGACAGCATGTCCACAAAGAAGTCCACGCTCTGCCGCGACGTGACCATCGGTGGTTTGATCTTGAGGATGTTCAAGTAATCACCCGTCGGCTGCATGAAAATCCCCAACTCACGAAGGCGATCGCACAATGCCGTGGTTTCTTCGGTCGCCGGTTCAAGGGTTTCGCGATTGCGGACCAACTCCACCCCCAGATAGAAACCGGAACCATGCACCGCCCCCACCAACGGATGCCGGTCGATCAAGGCTTCAAGACGTTCCTTGAAGTACCCGCCCACGACCTGGGCATTTTCCCAGAGTTTTTCTTCTTCCATCACATCCAGCACCGCCATGCCGATCCGGCAACTGACCGGGCTGCCGCCAGCGGACGAGAAGAAATAACCCTCGGCCTCTAGCGCTTCAGCAATCTCCCGACGGGTAATGACGGCGCCCAACGGCTGGCCGTTACCCATGCCTTTGGCCATGGTGATGATGTCCGGCACCACGCCCTGCTCTTCGAAGCCCCAGAAGAATTTGCCCATGCGGCCGTAACCGACCTGCACCTCATCGGCGATGCACACCCCGCCCTGCGCCCGCACTAATGCATAGACTTGCTTCAAATAGCCCGGCGGCAGCGAGATGCCGCCGGCATTGCCGTACACCGGCTCGCAGATGAAACCGGCCAACTGGCGTTTCTGCCCGGCGATTTTCGCCAGGTTGCGTTCGACGCTGCGCACATAGTCCGGCGCGCTGTCCGGGCCACGGAATTCGCCGCGATAGGTATTCGGCGCGGTCACCGGATGCACCCAATCGGGACGGCTGCTCAAGGCCTTGGGGTTGTCGGCAATCGAGGTCGAGACCGCATCCGCCGCCACTGACCAGCCGTGATACGCCTCCAGCACACTGAGCATGTCGCGACCGCCGCTGTAGGCCCAGGCCAGGCGAATCGCCAGGTCATTGGCCTCGGTGCCGCTGTTGACCAGGAATACCCGGTCCATGTTGTCCGGTGCCAGCTTCAGCAAGCGCTCGGAAAACTCGGCAATCGCTGCGTAGTGAAAACGCGAGTTGGTGTTGAGCAACGACCACTGACGGCCGGCGACAGCGGCCATGCGCGGATGACCGTGCCCCAACACCGCAACGTTATTGAGCATGTCGAGGTAGGAGCGGCCCTGCATGTCGATCAGGTGATTGCGCCAGCCCCGCTCGATGCGCGGCGGGTCGACGTAATAATGCTTCTGGGATCGGGCAAAACTGGCATCGCGGCGGGCCAGCAACGTCTGCGGGTCAAGTTCTTCTTCTGCATCGCAGGCCAGGCCCAGCAACGCCGCCGGCGACGGGCACAAAGCCTGCCAGGCTGCGGCGCGCGAAGGTGTGCAAAATAACGGTGCGTCGAGCTGAGCGCCTCGACACAATTGCACGATCAACGGCCCGCTGACCGAACCCAGCACCTGACCTTTGACCAAGGCTGCGCCCGCGTGCAACGACGGCGTCACACCCCACAGCCGTAAACTCAGGTGCGGACCATCCAGTTGCAGCACACCCACTGCCGGCTGGTGAACCGTTCCGGCAAACGGCGATTCGACCGCCGTGCCATGGGACACTCGCAGCTCTACATGCAGTGGGCAAGTGGCCGGTTCAGTGGCGCTGTCCGGTTGGGTGCGAGACAGACGATATTGCCCATAACGACTGGCCGCCAGACCGTGGGCCGCGGCGGCCTCGGTCAGCAGGCGCTGGTCGATCCCCTCCTGTTCCCAGTTACCCGCTTCGAAGTGCGGGCTGAGCACGCCCAGATCGATCAAGGCAAACTCACGCCCCACCAGACTCGGCAACAAGGGCGCAAAGCCTTCGCTGCCGATGCTCGGCAGGCCTTGACCAACCGCGGCCAGAATCGCCGCCTCCATCAACGCCAGCGGCACCGATGTGGCCACGCGGAAAATTTCCCGCTCGTGGCTCAGGTTGTCGCGACTGTACTCATTGCCCGGATCAATGCTGACCTGCTGTTCGCCACTCAGCACCAACACCGCCGAGCGGGTCACGATCAGCGGCCAGAGCGCCAGCAGTTCTTCATGCTGCAGCGGATTGATCGCGTGATAGGCCCGAACCGCCGGCAAAATGTAGAACGGATCACCATCGGCATGGTGCAGCAGCGCGGCGCAGGTCACCGACAGATCGGTGATCCGCCAGGTTCGGACCAGGTCGCCAAAATCGATGACACCCTGCAACTGCCATTGGCGCTGCGCATCTCGCTGCCAGACTACGTTGTCGTCGGTAATGTCCATATGAATCGCCTGCACCGGCAGTTTATCCACCAGGGGCTGCAAATGGCGCTCGGCCTGCTCGGCCGCTTCAGCAATCAGCTTGCGTTGCTGATCATCCTTGATCACCGGCAGCAAATGCGCGATCAACGCGTTGGCGTGGCGGGCGTCCCATTGAAGGGTGCGCTCAAGGCCAGGATGGTCGAAACCGGCCAGCGCCAGGTCCATCTCGCCGCAGAGCCGACCGAAACCGGCGACCACGGCCTGGCTCAGATGGTCGAGGTGCGTCAGGGACTGGCCGTCAATGTAATCGAGCAGACGTACATGCACCGCTTGACCACCGACATCGAGAGAGAGCAAATCTGCGCCGTTTATGGCCGGGATCACTCGCGGCACCGGCACGTCGGCGTGTTCAGCCAGATGCTTGAGCCCGGCGTGTTGGGATTGCAGTTCCAGCACCGAGTAATCGCCACGGCAGATTTTCAGAACGAAACGTCCCTGATCGCTGTCGACCCGGTAGTTGAGATCCTGCTGGCTGCCCAGGGCCTGCAACCGCCCGCTCACCCCGTAATGTTCTTCCAACAGCTCTAGCGCTTGCGCCACAGACACCTGCGGGCTGGGCAGACTGGCGCGGTGAATCAACGTGGCGAGCGGCATACAATGACCCCTGAAATTTTATTAGGCGCTTATATCGCCACTGCCAGGGGCGATACGCAACCCCCCTTCCCTGGTTGGCCCGAATCAAATGCGTGAGCAACTCTCTTCACCGCCCCACTCGCGCCTGCCGGCACTTTGCGTAAGAATGTCGGCCATCAACGCCTATTGCTGGAGAAACACCATGAATGTAGTCACCACCGACCTGCCCGGTGTTCTGATCATCGAGCCCAAGGTATTTGGTGATGAGCGCGGCTTCTTCTATGAAAGCTTCAACGCCAAGGCTTTCGAAGAAGCAACCGGCCTGAACACCCGATTCGTGCAGGACAACCATTCCCGCTCGCAAAAAGGCGTACTGCGCGGCTTGCACTACCAGCTGGAAAACACTCAGGGCAAACTGGTCCGCGTCACCGTCGGTGAAGTACTGGACGTGGCCGTGGACATTCGCCGCAGCTCGCCGCATTTCGGCAAATGGGTCGCGGTGCGCCTGTCCGCCGACAACCATCGCCAGCTCTGGGTACCGGAAGGTTTTGCCCATGGTTTCGTGGTGCTGAGCGATTTCGCTGAATTCCTCTACAAAACCACCGACTACTACACCCCGTCGGCTGAACGCAGCATTCGCTGGGACGACCCGGACTTGGGCATCGACTGGCAGCTGGACGAGGCACCGCAGCTGTCCGCCAAGGATCAGGCCGCCGCGTTCTTCAAGGACGCTGAAGTCTTTTCCTGAATTGCTGTCTGAATTTTCACCGCCAGTGCGCACTTGATCCCAAGTGCGCAGACTGCGCCCTCAAGCCTAGGCATAATGCTTCTGTACCCACAGACGCTTGATGCTCATGACACCGACCCTCCCCCGCAGACCCCGCTGGCGCAGCCTGGCACTCCTTGCGTTGTGCCTGGCCCCCTTGCTGTGGCCGCTGGAGCATCTGGCCGAGCGTTATTACCGCAGCGAGCTGGCGGGGCAAAACCGTCAGACCCTCGACCTCTACGTCGCCAACCTGCTGGGTACCCTGCACCGCTATGAAGTGCTGCCGCAGATTCTCGGCGACCTGCCCGCCCTGCGTGCGACGTTGGGCGCACCCGACGAGGGCGTGATTCAAGGCAATGCCAATCGTCTGTTGAAACACATCAGTGCCCAGACCGGCGCCGAAGTCATGTACCTGATGGACACCACCGGCAAGACACTGGCGGCCTCCAACTGGGACAAACACGACAGCTTCGTCGGCCGCAATTTCTCTTTCCGTCCTTATTTCAGTGAAGCCATGGCCGGGCGCCTGGGGCGCTTCTTTGGCCTGGGCACCACCTCGGCCAAGCGCGGTTACTTCTTCGCCGCGGCGGTACACGATCGCGAAAAAATCATCGGCGTGTTGGTGGTCAAGGTCGACCTCGATCACACCGAAAGCCTCTGGGGCAAAACCCCGGAACAACTGCTGGTCACCGACCACAACGGTGTGGTCATCCTCACGTCGCGGCCAGAATGGCGTTTCCGCTCGACCCGTCCATTAAGTGATGAAGAGAACAAGGCCGTCGCCGCGATTCAACCCTATCCGACCCGCGATCCAAAGCCGTTGAGTCTCGACCCCAATGCCTGGCTGACCCAAACCCGGCAGATCGAAGAAACCGGCTGGAGCGTCAGTATCCTTGCACCGCGCACCCTGATCGACCGCCCCGTGCGCACGGTCGTGGCCATCGGCGGCGCAACACTGCTGGTATTAATGCTGCTGCTCGGCCTGATGATGCAACGCCGACGCCATTACCTGGACCGGATTGCCTTCGAAGCCAAGGCCCGCCAGGAACTGGAAGGCCGGGTCGCCGAACGGACCAGCGACCTCGAGGGCCTCAACCGTCGACTGAAACAGGAAGTGCTGGAGCGCGAACACGCCCAGCAAGAACTGGTACGCGCTCAGGATGATCTGGTACAGGCCGGCAAGCTCTCGGCGCTGGGAACAATGTCGGCGAGTATCAGCCATGAACTCAACCAACCGCTGGCGGCAATCCGCAGCTACGCGGAAAACGCCGAAGTGCTGCTCGATCATCAGCGCACCGAGGATGCTCGCGGCAACCTCAAGCTGATCAGCGAACTGACCGGGCGCATGGCGTCGATCATCGCCCACCTGCGCGCCTTCGCCCGACGTGATCGCCACGCCCCGGAAAGCGTGGCCCTGCAACCGGCGCTGGACGACGCCCTGGCGTTACTGGCCAAGCGTCGGCGCAGCATGGAAGTCGAGCTGATCCGCGACCTGCCGGCCGCCACCCTGTGGGTCGAGGCCGGAGAAACCCGTCTGCGCCAGGTACTCGGCAATCTGCTGGCCAATGCGCTCGATGCGCTGACGGAAAAAGGCCCGCCGCGTAAACTCTGGTTGAGTGCCCAATCCACCGCCGACGGCGTCACTCTGTACATTCGCGACAACGGCCCCGGGTTCTGCCTGGAAGCGCTGGGTCGTGCCGGCGAGCCCTTCTACACCACCAAGACCCGCACTCAGGGACTTGGGCTGGGGCTGGCGATCTGCGACACCCTGATGCGCGCCTTCGGTGGTGAACTGTCGTTCTCCAACCATAAGGAAGGCGGCGCCCTGATTACCCTGAAGCTGCGCGCAGGCGCGCCGGGTGTGAGCCTGCAACCGTCCGAGGACCGAAGTGCATGACCATCGACAACCGCATCCAGGTCGTGTTGATCGACGATGATCCCCACCTGCGCCAGGCCCTGAGCCAGACCCTGGACCTGGCCGGCCTGAAGATCCTGCCGCTCGCTGAAGCCAAGGGCCTGGCCGGGCAACTGGAACGCGACTGGCCAGGCGTGGTGGTCAGTGACATCCGCATGCCGGGCATGGACGGCCTCGAACTGCTGACCGAACTCCACGCCCAGGATCCGGAGCTGCCCGTGCTGCTGATCACCGGCCACGGCGATGTACCCCTGGCGGTGCAAGCCATGCGCGCCGGGGCTTATGACTTTCTGGAAAAACCTTTCGCCAGCGACGCCCTGCTCGACAGCGTACGTCGCGCCCTGGCCCTGCGCCGTCTGGTGCTGGACAACCGCAGCCTGCGGCTGGCCCTGAGCGATCGCAACGAACTGAGCGCCCGACTGGTCGGGCAATCGACGCCAATGCTGCGCTTGCGCGAGCAGATCGGGGCACTGGCAGCGACCAAGGCTGACGTGCTGATCCTCGGTGAAACCGGTGCGGGCAAAGAAGTGGTGGCCCGCGCGCTGCACGACTTGTCGAGTCGGCGTAACGGCCCGTTCGTGGCAATCAACGCCGGGGCTTTGGCCGAGTCGGTGGTGGAAAGCGAGCTGTTCGGTCACGAACCCGGCGCGTTTACCGGCGCGCAGAAGCGCCGCATCGGCAAGTTCGAATTCGCCAACGGTGGCACGTTGTTCCTCGATGAAATCGAAAGCATGAGCCTGGACGTGCAGGTGAAATTGCTGCGCTTGCTGCAAGAACGGGTCGTCGAACGCCTGGGCGGCAATCAGTTGATCCCGCTGGACATCCGCATCATCGCCGCGACCAAGGAAGACCTGCGGCAATCCGCCGATCAGGGGCGCTTCCGTGCCGACTTGTATTACCGCCTGAACGTTGCGCCGTTGCGCATTCCGCCACTGCGCGAACGGGGCGAAGATGCGCTGGTGCTGTTCCAGCATTTCGCCGACGAAGCCAGCGCCCGCCACGGCTTGCCGCCCCACGAACTGCTACCGGGGCAACGGGCGCTGCTGCTGCGTCACAGCTGGCCAGGTAACGTGCGGGAACTGCAGAACGCCGCCGAGCGCTTTGCCCTGGGCCTGGAGCTGGCACTGGACAACAGCGCACCGGATGGCGGTGTCGGCACCACGGTTGAAGTGGTCAGCGGCGGCTTGAGCGAGCAAGTCGAGAACTTCGAGAAGAGCCTGATTGCCGCCGAACTGGCGCGCTCGCACAGCTCCGTGCGCAGCCTCGCCGAAGCGCTCGGCATTCCGCGCAAAACCCTGCACGACAAGCTGCGCAAGCATGGCCTGAACTTCGCCGATGGCGGCACCAGCAGCCATACCGACGACCTCGATTGAGCTACCGTAAAATCATCCTCATCAAACAAAAGGCCCGCGAATGAACCGCGACAGTCGTCACCTGGAATCGATCCTCTATCGCGACATCCCCCTCACGCGGGACATGGGCCTCAAAGTGCTCGACTGGCATGACCAACAACTGCGCCTGCATCTGCCGCTGGAGCCCAACGTCAATCACAAGAGCACCATGTTCGGTGGCAGCCTGTATTGCGGCGCGGTGCTGGCCGGCTGGGGCTGGCTGCATTTGCGTTTGCGCGAAGAAGGTATCGAAGACGGGCACATCGTGATTCAGGAAGGGCAGATCAACTACCCGCTGCCGGTCACCATGGACGCGACGGCGATTTGCCAGGCGCCGAATGCAGCAGTGTGGAGGAAATTCCTGGCGACGTATCGACGCTATGGGCGGGCGCGGTTGACGCTGCATTCGCGGATCGTGAATGCCGGGAGTGAAGAGGATGCGGTGAGGTTTACCGGGCAGTACGTCCTTCACCGATAAAGCAAAAGATCGCAGCCTCGTTTCACTCGACAGCTCCTACAGAGAAGCGCGCCCCCTGTAGAAGCTGTCGAGTGAAACGAGGCTGCGATCTCTTGATCTTTACGCCCGAGCGAGCGCCAATAGTTTCTCCCGCCATGCCGCTTTAGCCGGCAACGCCAGGAAAAACTCATTCAACAACGATTCCCGCGCCGGATAACAGAACGGCGCGCCGCTCAAATCCAGCACCTCACCGCCGGCGCCTTCCAGCACACCTTGAGCCGCGGCCGTGTCCCACTGCGAAGTCGGCGCCAATCGCGGATAACAATCCGCCGCCCCTTCCGCCAGCAGGCAAAACTTCAGTGAGCTGCCGATATTCGCCAGGTGCAGCTCGCCCAGACTGTCACTCAACCCCGCCAGTAAGCGCTCCTGCTCAGGGCTTGAATGCCGACGACTGGCGACCACCGTGAAGGCTTCACCCGCAGCCGGCACCTCGCGAACATGAATTGGCAACGGCTCGGCGCCTTTATCGCCACGCCAGGCTCCCAACCCGGCACCGCCAACATAAAAACGCCCGCTGGTCGGCATCGATACCACGCCGAACACCACACGCCCTCGCTCGATCAGCGCAATGTTCACGGTGAACTCTTCGCTGCCGGAGATGAACTCCTTGGTCCCGTCCAACGGATCGACCAGCCACCAGCGTTGCCAGCCAGCGCGCACACTCTGGGGGATACCGGCGTCCTCTTCGGACAGCACAGGAATAGTCGGGTCCAGCGCCATCAACCCGGCCAGGATCACATGGTGAGCGGCCATGTCGGCAGCTGTGACCGGAGAATCATCGGACTTTGCAGTCACGGCAACGTTGCCGCGCCAGAATGGCAGGATCGCCTCGCCAGCCTTCAATGCCAGCTCGACCACCGGCGCCATCAACGGATGGGGAAAATTCATGAACGTCTCACTCATAATTGAAAAATACCGCGCTGGATCAACAAGTCCCGGGCCAGATACAGCGCCGCCAAGGCACGGCCCTCGGTGAATCGCGGGTTCTGCGCCAACGCCGACAATTCCCGCAGGTTGATCTTGTCCATTCCCATCGGCTCGGGCTCGTCACCCTCCAGGCGTTCTTCGTACAAATCGGTGGCCAGCACCACTTGGATCTTCTGGCTCATGTAGCCAGGTGACAACGACAACTCGGTCAGATGCTCCAGTTGCCGCGCGCCATACCCGGCCTCTTCCTTGAGCTCCCGCTCGGCCGCCGCCAGCACGTCTTCGCCCGGCTCGATCAAGCCTTTGGGCAGGGACAATTCGTAGGCATCGGTGCCACCGCAGTATTCCTCCACCAATACTGCGTGGTCCGCGTCGAGCATCGCCACGATCATCACCGCACCATAACCAGCGCCTTTGCCGACCAATCGCTCGTATGTACGTTCCACGCCATTGGAAAAGCGCAATTTCAGCTCTTCGACACAGAATAATCGGCTGGTGGCGACGATCTCGCGGGCGAGTATGGTGGGTTTCTGGCGCATAGACGGCTCCTTGGCGTAAGCGGGTTACTATACAGGCTGTTTGAAAGCTGCTGCGCTCGAGATTGCTGCGTCAAAAACAGGCTCGGACGGGTCATTTACAACTCGTAAAGTCGAACGCGACCCCGGCCCGTCCTCGCCTGTTTTTTCCTTGCACTCCCTTCGCTCGCGACGCTTTCAAGCCAGCCTGTACCCGGCCTATCCTGATTGTTTACCTCGGATATCTTTTTTACCGCTGGAGAAGTTTTTTATGTCCCTGCTGCCCTGGCGCGACATCGATACCGTTCTGCTGGATATGGACGGCACGCTGCTGGACCTGCACTACGACAACCATTTCTGGCTGGAACACCTGCCAAAACGTTATGCCGAGTTGCACGGGGTGAGCCTGGCCATGGCGGAGCTGGAATTGCAGCCACTGTTCGAGCGCCATGCCGGTCAGTTGCAGTGGTATTGCCTGGACTTCTGGAGCGCCGAACTGAAGTTGTCGGTGCGCGAACTGAAACTGGAAACCGCGCACCTGATCGCCTTGCGTCCGGATGCGGACACTTTTCTGGCAGCGATCAAACAGGCCGGCAAGCGCGTGGTACTGATCACCAACGCCCACCGCGACTCGTTGTCATTGAAACTGGAAAGAATTGAACTGGCGCCGTATTTCGAGCGCTTGATCAGCTCTCACGATTACGGTTTCGCCAAAGAAGACCCGCAGTTCTGGGATGCCTTGCAGGCCGATATCGGCTTCGACCCGGCACGCTGTCTGTTCATCGACGACACCCTGCCGATCCTGCGCAGCGCACGCAATTTTGGGGTGGCGCACCTGCTGGCCGTGAGCGAGCCGGATAGCCGCAAAGGGCCGAAGGACACGGCAGAGTTTGCGGCCGTTGGGGATTATCGGGACTTGATTGCAGGGCTCTAGAGTCTGACGTGGTCGTTGTGGCGAGGGAGCAAGCTCCCTCGCCACAGGTTTTGTGTTATTCAGGAATCCGCAACACCTGCCCCGGATAGATCTTGTCCGGGTGCGAAAGCATTGGTTTGTTGGCTTCAAAGATTTTGTTGTACTTGTTCGCGTCGCCGTACGCCGCCTTGGAAATCGCGCTGAGGGTGTCGCCCTTTTTAACAGTGACGAACTGCGCTGCCTTGGCAACCGGCCCCGTTACAGTGATCTGGTCATCAACGCTGCCAACACCGGCAATATTGCCCACGGCCAGCAGAATCTTTTCCTTCTCTTCCTGGCTCGCCACGTCACCGGTGACGATGACTTTATCGCCCTCGATGGTCGCCTGAACATTTGGATTACCCAGGCCGACCTTGCTGATGTGTTCCTTCAACTGCTCGCTGGCGTTGGCATTGCCAGGTGTCAGCAGATCAATAATTTTTTCACCTGCTTCTTTCACAAAGCTAAAAATACTCATGGTGCACGCTCCTTGGGATTTGGGTTCCAGACGCCCAAGACTAGACCAGCCTTGCGAAGACCGGTTCCCAGCCGACCAATGACCCCAACCCCGCGCAGGCGGTAGAATCGCAAACCTTGCCAGCGCCCTGGAGCGAAGATGGACATCAAGCAGCTTAAATTCCTCATCGCTCTCGACGAAACCCGACACTTCGGCCAGGCCGCCGCGCGCTGTCACATCACTCAGCCGACCTTGTCCATGCGCCTGCGCAGCCTTGAGGAAGAACTCGAGCTGCCGCTGGTCAATCGCGGCCAACGCTTCGAAGGTTTCACTGCGCCGGGTGAGCGCGTGCTGGCATGGGCGCGTACGGTGCTGGCGGCCTACGACGGTTTGCAGGCCGAAGCGGCGGCCTGTCGCGGCAACCTCGTGGGTACGTTGCGTCTGGGGGTGGTGCCGCTGTCGAGTTTCGACCCGGTGCCGCTGATGCAACGCCTGCACGCCGCACACCCGAACCTGCGGTTCGAACTCTCGGCCCTGAGTTCCGAACAGATCCTTGAACAACTGGCGAATAACCGTCTCGACCTCGGCGTATCGTACCTGGAGCATCTGGACGGCGAGCGCTTCGACTCCCTGGCGTTCAGCGAAACCCGCATGGGCCTGCTCTACGATCAACGCTTCTTCAGTTTCGGCGAGGCGCCGCTGAGCTGGGAGTCGCTGATCGAACTGCCCATGGGCATGCTCACCAGCGGCATGCATTTTCGCCAGTCCATCGACCATAACTTCCACAGCCGTGGCCTGACCCCACAGCCGTTGCTGCAAACCGATGCAGTCCACCAATTGTTACAAGCGGTACACGGTGGCCTGTGCTGCGCGGTGATGCCGCTGAACAGCGGCCTCGAAAACCTCACCGATCACTTGCGCCTGCAACCCATCGAAAGCGCCCAGACCCTCGCCCGGCTGGGGCTGATCATGCGTCGCAGCGCCCCGCGCTCGGCCTTGGCAGAAGCCTGTTTTGCGATCTATCAGAAATCACTGACAGACACTTGATCGACGCCATCTATCGGTAGATCAGTAATAGCGATTAGACGTGACATGTTGACGCGCCTAGGCTTAAAGCTGACCAACCCGTCGGTGATGCCTAATGAACGCCAAGCGCCCCGGCTGCGCGGCGCCTGCTCTCGAAACGCCCGCGCCCGCCGCAAGCCAGACATACAGTTACTGCAACCTTGAATACTCCGAATCATCCAGCACCGCGCTGGCTGAGGAAGTCGCGTTGGCGATCGCCTACAACGGCATCAGCCAGGCCGTCATGTTGGTGACGCCGACGGACCTTGAAGACTTCATCGTCGGCTTCAGCCTCGGCAGTGGCATCATCGAAGACGCTTCAGACATCTATGACCTGCAACTCAGCGGCTCGGGTTCGGCGCAATACGCGCAAGTGACCATCGCCAACCGCGCCTTCTGGAACCTCAAGCAGCAGCGCCGGCAACTGGCCGGCACCAGTGGTTGCGGGCTCTGTGGCGTGGAAGCGGTGGAACAAGCGCTGCCCGATCTCAAGGTGCTGCCCGGCGCCCCGCTGCCCCCGGCCGAATGGCTGGACGGCCTGCGCCATCGCATCGGCGAATTCCAGCCTTTGGGCCAGCATTGCGGCGCGGTGCATGCGGCGGTGTTCATGAATGGCAAAGGCGAATTGCTGCTGGGCCGTGAAGACATCGGCCGACACAACGCTCTCGACAAGCTGATTGGCGGGTTGATCCGCCAGAAAATCCCGACCACCGATGGTCTGGCGATTGTCACCAGCCGTTGCAGCCTCGAATTGATCCAGAAAGTTTTACGCGCCGGCATCCAGACCCTGGTCAGCCTGTCATCGCCCACGGGCCTGGCCGTGCAATGGGCCCGTCGACACAACCTCAATCTCATCCACCTACCTCAGAAAAGTGCACCAAGGGTCTACAGCCCTGCGTTGGAGAATCAAGCGTGAGTCAACACCAACAAGCCGACCAGAAACCTGTTCCACGTTACAAGCCCTATAAGGGTGCGGCCGGTGGCTGGGGCGCGCTGGCCAGCGTCGCCCGGGCCTGGCTGACCAGCGACAACGCGTTGAAAAATCTGCGCATGATGCTCAAGACCAACAAGAACGGCGGGTTCGACTGCCCCGGTTGCGCCTGGGGCGATTCCCAGGAAGGCGGCATGGTGATGTTCTGCGAGAACGGCGCCAAAGCAGTGAACTGGGAAGCGACCAAACGGCGTGTCGATGGCGCGTTTTTCGCCAAGCACAGCGTTAGCTCGTTGCTGGAACAAAGTGATTATTGGCTCGAGTACCAGGGCCGTCTGACCGAGCCGCTGAGCTACGACGCCGAAACCGATCGTTACAAACCGATCAGCTGGGAAGCCGCATTCGCCCTGATCGGCAAACACCTGCAAGGGCTGTCGAGCCCGAATCAGGCCGAGTTCTACACCTCGGGCCGTGCCAGCAACGAAGCGGCGTTCCTCTATCAATTGTTCGTGCGCGCCTATGGCACCAACAATTTCCCCGACTGCTCGAACATGTGCCACGAAGCCAGCGGTGTGGCATTGGCCCAAAGCGTCGGAGTCGGCAAAGGCACGGTGACCTTCGACGATTTCGAACATGCAGATGCAATTTTTGTCTGGGGCCAAAACCCTGGCACCAACCACCCGCGGATGCTCGAGCCACTGCGCGAAGCGGTGAAACGCGGTGCGCAGGTGGTGTGCATCAACCCGCTGAAAGAGCGCGGCCTGGAACGCTTCCAGCACCCGCAACACCCGATCGAAATGCTCACCAACGGCGACAAACCGACCAACACCGCGTACTTCCGTCCGGCATTGGGCGGCGACATGGCGATCATGCGCGGCATGGCCAAGTTCCTGCTGCAATGGGAGCGCGATGCGCAGAAGGCGGGTGAGCCTGCGGTGTTCGACCACGACTTCCTCAATGAACACAGCGTCAATGTTCTGGAATACCTCGGCATCGTCGACGACACCCCGTGGGAGCAGATCGTCGAGCAATCCGGCCTGCCCCTGGTGGAAATCGAGCAAGCGGCGCGCATGTACGCCAAAGGCAAGAACGTGATCATGTGCTGGGCGATGGGCATCACCCAGCATCGCCATTCGGTGGCGACCATCCAGGAAATCGCCAACCTGATGCTGCTGCGCGGCAACATCGGCCGGCCGGGGGCCGGTCTGTGCCCGGTGCGCGGCCACAGTAACGTGCAGGGCGACCGGACAATGGGCATCAACGAACGTCCGCCGGCGGCGCTCCTCGACTCTCTGGAGCGGCGCTTCCAGTTCAAGGTCCCGCGCGAAAACGGCCACAACGTGGTCGAGGCGATTCACGCCATGGCCGAAGGCCGTTCGAAAGTTTTCATCGGCCTGGGCGGCAACTTCGCCCAAGCCACCCCGGACAGCCCACGGACCTTCCAGGCCCTGAGCAACTGCGACCTGACCGTGCAGATCAGCACCAAGCTCAACCGCAGCCATTTGATCCACGGTAAAGACGCGCTGATCCTGCCGTGCCTGGGCCGCACCGATATCGATATCCAGACCGAAGGCGCCCAAGCGGTGACCGTGGAAGACTCCTTCAGCATGGTCCACGCCTCCAACGGTCAGTTGCAACCGTTGTCGAACCTGATGCGCTCGGAGCCTGCAATCATCGCTGGTATCGCCGCCGCGACCCTGGGCAGCAAACCGGTGGACTGGAACTGGCTGGTGGCTGATTACAGCCGCATCCGCGACCTGATCGCCGACACCATCCCGGGCTTTCGGGACTTCAACGAGAAAGTCCAGAACCCCGGCGGTTTCTACCTGGGCAGCAGTGCCGGCGCACGTCGCTGGAATACCCCATCAGGTCGGGCCAATTTCCGTCCGAACATCCTGCCCAAAGACCTGGTGCACGAACGCACCCGCGCCACCGGCGTACTGCCGGACCTGATCATGCAGTCGATGCGCTCCCACGATCAGTACAACACCACCATTTATGGTCTTGATGATCGTTATCGCGGGGTGAAAGGTCAGCGGGATGTGTTGTTCGTCAATGAAGCCGACATCATTCGCCTGGGCTTCAAACCGGGGCAAAAGGCTGACATCGTATCGATCTGGGATGATGGCCGTGAGCGGCGGGTCAAGGGTTTTACCCTGCTGGCGTTTGATATTCCTGCCGGGCAAGCGGCCGCGTACTATCCGGAAGTGAACCCGCTGGTGCCGTTGGAAAGCACTGGGGATGGCAGCCATACGCCGACGTCGAAGTTTGTGGCGATCCGGCTGGAGGCGGCGAGTGAAACCGGGTTGATCATGGCCAAGTCAGCTTGACGCAGCGATGGCGGTAGCCCACTCAACAAATTTTTCCGATCCGTACTTTCCAATCGCCCACAAAAAAGGCCGTTTTCATATGAAAACGGCCTTTGAGAAGTAGCTAAAGACTGGCGAAAAACACTTAAGTTCCGCCCAAAAAACAGCAACTTATAGAAATGTGCTCAAGTCGTGTTATTCGTCGGATTTCTATTGTCACAACCATGACACAGCCTCAGGATCGCGCCGTCATCCCCTTGAGGTTCCTCTATGAAGTTCTCCTCGATTCTCTTGTTGTCCCTTGGCCTGGTCAGTGGCTTCGCGTCTGCTGGCGGCACCACCGAAGCAGGTGTGGGCGGCGCATTGGGCGGGGTTCTTGGCTCGGTCGTCGGTCAATCACTAGGCGGCAGTACAGGTTCAACCATTGGCGCGGCCCTGGGCGGCGCGGGTGGTAGCGCAGTTGGCGCAGACAGACGCAGCCGTGGCGAAGCCGCCATTGGCGGTGCGTTGGGCGCAGCTGGCGGTAACGTGGTCGGCCGCAGCATGGGCGGCACCACCGGTAGCCTGATCGGCTCCGCAGCAGGCGGCGGCCTCGGTGGCGCGCTGGGTAACCATATGGGCAACAGCAGCAATGACGACGATGATCGTCGTTCCTATCGTCGTGGTTATGACGATGATGATCGTCGCTACTACCGTGGTCACCCGGGTCGCGGCCATGCGTACGGGCATCGCAAGCATCACCATCGCTATCACGATGACGACTGAGGCTTGAATCGCCTCGTCGACCGTTAGATCCAAAAATCGCAGCCCTCGGGCTGCGATTTTTTTTGCCCTCAGATCGCCAGTCGCTCCAACGCCCCGCGCAACCCGGCAGGAATCGCCACCGGCTGATTCGACAGCCGATCGACGAATACATGCACGAAGCGCCCTGCCGCGCAGGCCTCATCTTCTCCAGCCTTGAACACCGCCAGCTCATACTGCACCGAACTGCTGCCCAACTTGCCGACCCGCAGGCCAATCTCGATCCGATCCGGGAAGGCGATAGACGCGAAGTAATCGCAGGCCGAACTCACCACAAAACCCACCACCTCACCGTCATGGATATCCAGGCCACCGACTTCGATCAGGTAGGTGTTCACCGCCGTATCGAAAAAACTGTAGTAGGTGACGTTATTGACATGACCGTAGGCGTCATTGTCATGCCAGCGGGTGGTGATGGGCTGGAAATGGGGGTAGTCGGTGCGATGGGGCATCGGGTTGGACATCAGCGTCGGTTCCTGGAGTTGGATGGCCAGTTTAAGGTGAAACTGCGAAGGCGCTGTCACAGGCACTACCTAAATCACATGTCGGTAAACCCTCTGCCCTGCGCCGCCAACTCCCCAATCAACCGTGCCGGGGCCCAGTGATCCCCCTGTTTGGTCTCAAGCTGCAACAACCGCAGATGAATATCGTCCAGCCCTTGCTGATCCGCCCAGGCCATCGGCCCGCCCTTGTCCGTCGGGAAACCATAACCGTTGAGGTACACCAGATCGATGTCGTGCGCCGACGCCGCAATGCCTTCCTGAAGGATCTTCGCCCCTTCATTGACCAGTGCCAGCAAGCTGCGCTCAAGAATCTCCTCTGACCCTATCTCACGCCGCTGAAACCCCAGCCCTTCGCTGATTTCCAGCACCAGCGCATCGACTTCCACATCATGCTCAGCCTGACGACTGCCCGGCTCGTAATGGTAATACCCGTCGCCGCTCTTCTGACCGAAACGCCCGAGCTCGCACAAACGATTGTCCACCTGAACCTCCGGCGCATCCTGGCCCTTGCCAGCCAGCTCCCGCGCGCGCCACTCCAGGTCAATGCCGACCACGTCATACATGCGGAACGGCCCCATGGCGAAACCAAAACCTTGCAGCGCCGCATCCACCTGATAAGGCAACGCCCCCTCCAGCAGCATCTTGCGCGCTTCGAGCACGTACGGATGCAGCATGCGGTTGCCGATGAAACCGTGACAGTTGCCCGAGACCACGCTGACCTTGCCCATGCGCTGGCCCAGTGCCAGGGCTGCATCAAGCACCGCCGGAGCGGTCTGGGCGCCGCGTACGATCTCCAGCAACTTCATGATGTGCGCCGGACTGAAGAAGTGCAGGCCCAGGACCTGCTGCGGGCGGCGAGTGGCGGCGGCTATGGCGTCGATATCCAGCGCCGAGGTATTGCTGGCCAGAATCGCTTCAGGTTTGAGCAGACCGTCGAGTTCGCGGAAGATCTTCTGCTTCAGCTCGAGGTTTTCGTAGACCGCTTCGATCACCAGATCAACATCGCGGATCGCTGCGTAATCGGCAGCCGCCGTCACCCGAGCAACGCACGCATCCGCCTCGGTCTGATCGATCCGCCCCTGACGCACGCTGTGGGCGTAAGTGTCAGCCACGCTGGTCAGCGCCTGCTCAAGCATCTGCGGATTGTTATCGACCCACTGCACCGGCACCCCGGCGTTGGCCAGGCACATAACAATGCCCCGGCCCATGGTGCCCGCGCCAATCACGGCGGCGCGCTGAATATCGAACGATGTCTGGCTCATGGTTGTTGTTCTCTTATTGGCGATCCAAAGACAGTCCTCACCATAGTCAGCCTATGGGTGTTTTTGAAGTTTATTCCCGTGATGGGTGACATTCAGCGGATGGATGCGTCCCGATCCCGCAGGTTAGAGGTTCGCCTCAGCCCACGTCCGGACCTCGGCGTACGGATAATCTTCCAGCGCCGCAAACCCAGGAATCGACCGAGCCTTGAGCTTGGTAAACAACGGAACGCTGATCCCGCACAAAAACCGCGTCACGCGCTCCGCCGATGGAGCACTCCCCGTGTGCTGCTGGTGCCTGTGGATAAAATCACCGCACAGCGCCTCGAAATTTTTATCCACAAGCGCCGGCAATTCCGGTGGTTCGGGTAATCGCGCTACGTGGCCGTGACACACCGAACAATGCCCGCATCGCCGTGGCGCGTTTTCGTCGCCGAAGTACTCGGCCAGGCGATAGCCCAGGCAGTGGTCGGTGGCGAACAGATCCAGCATGGCGTGAATCCGCGAAATCTCGGTGCGTTCGTGCTGGGTGAAGTAGGTGTGCAATTCGGCGCTCAAGGCCTGGGAATCGAAGTCGGCTTGCAGCAGGCTATAGACCTCCGTCATCTGCTTGCTTTCAAGCTCCACCCAGCCCTTTTCCTGGAAGTAATCCAGCGCCTTGACCACTCGACTGCGCTCGGCGGAATGCTGCTGATACAGTGCGTCGAAATTCACCGTGGCCCAGGTCCGTGCGCGACTGGAAGTCTGGATGATCGCCGAGACGAAGTCCCTGCGCTCACCCTCGAAACGGGCCAGCAACGCTTCCGGCTCCTGCAAATACTTGAAGCGGTATTCGGCGTAATAGGCATAGCGTGGAGCGATCAGCCCACGCAACTCCAGCTGTACCAGCAAGGTCTTGAGCGGCAACTGGCGGATGTTGCTCTGATCGGCCAAAGGCCCCAGCAGAAACTCCCACTGCCCCTCGGGCGCTGCGGCTTGCAACTCGTCGAGCACACAACGAATGCCGTCCCGCTCCGGTGTGTCGCCGTAGACGAAATTCTCCAGCACATTGAGGCTGTCGCGGTTGGCCAGCACCAGGCAATCGGACGGCTGCCCGTCACGCCCGGCGCGGCCGATTTCCTGGCTGTAGTTTTCGATGGATTTGGGCAGGTCGAAATGCACCACGTTGCGGATATCACTTTTGTCGATGCCCATGCCGAAGGCGATGGTGGCGACGATGCAATTGGACTGCCCGCCCATGAACCGGCGCTGAATCGCTTCCCGTTGCTCGTGGGGCAAACCGGCGTGATAGGCCTCGGCCTGTATACCGTTGCGCCCCAGGTGTTCGGCGATGTGCTCAGCGGTCTTCTGCAGGGTGACATACACGATGCTCGGCTGGCCGGGACGCTGGGTCATCCACTCGACCAGGCGGCGGCGCTTGTCCTGGCCGCGCACCGGTTCCACCAACAGATTGAG
Organism: Pseudomonas sp. FP1740; assembly: GCF_030687165.1. Classification (NCBI taxonomy): domain Bacteria; kingdom Pseudomonadati; phylum Pseudomonadota; class Gammaproteobacteria; order Pseudomonadales; family Pseudomonadaceae; genus Pseudomonas; species Pseudomonas sp. FP1740. Next base: position 283,734 of record NZ_CP117461.1, on the reverse strand, counting down.
ATTGGGCCGGTAGAAACCGGTGGTCACCACATCCTCAGGCGCAATGGCGAACCGGGCCTCCATGTCGGCAATCACCTTGGGTGTCGCGGTGGCCGTCAGCAGCAGCGCCTGAGGGATGTTGAACTGGCGCTGATAGTCCGGCAGCTTGAGGTAGTCGGGGCGGAAGTTGTGACCCCACTCGGAGATGCAGTGGGCCTCGTCCACCACCAACAGCGAGATCGGCACCTGCTGTAGAAAATGGCGAAAGCGCTCGTTCTTCAGGCGCTCCACGGAAATCATCAGAATCTTCAATTCACCGGACTTGGCCCGGGCCATCACATCGCTGGCGTCATCGCGACTCTGGGCCGAATCGATGCTGCCCGCCGCGATGCCGTGGCGTTGCAAGAACGCCAACTGATCCTGCATCAACGCCAGCAGAGGCGAGACCACCAGCGTCAGGTGCGGCAGCAGGATGGCCGGTAACTGATAGCACAGGGATTTGCCCGAGCCGGTAGGGAAAATCGCCGCCGCCGAACGTCCGGCCAGTACCGCGCTGACCGCTGCCTCCTGGCCGGGCCGAAACTGTGGATAACCGAAAACCTGTTCCAGGGTGTTGTGCATAAGCTGTCACTCCGTTGACCGCTGCGAAGCCCAAAGCCTAGCCGGCGAACGCAGCGAGTCGAGAAAAGGTCGGGGGCAAAAACGATACGGGATGATACAGCGTCGGCCCATCGATTCCTTCGCCACAGATTGAAACAAACGAGGCACTTTGCCCCCTGACGTCAGCCCCCTGTCAGCCGGTAAGGTTCGCCCCGAGAAAAACCATTATCCGCGAAGTTTTCAACAAGGCAGGACGCCTGCACGCGGATCCTCACAAAGGAACAATCATGCCTGACACTCTGTTTTTTCCAGTCGCCCTTTTCTTTGCATCCCTGCTGCTGAACGGGTGCATGAAGCTCCCTGACGACCCCCTCTACGCTGCGCCCACAACGCTGGACAGTGCCTCACAGACTTAGTCGTCGATCGACTGACCTCGGGTAGCTACGGCACCAATACCGCCACCCGCAACTGCTCATCCAGCGCCTGTTCATGAAATACCCGGCTCTTGCTCGCCCACGTCGCATAAGCCGGGCTTATTTCCCCCGTAAACGCCGCCGCCAGCTGACGCAAATCGGCGACCCTGCGCACACGAGGACAGAAGAGTTGGTCCTCGCAGTTCTGACTGGCACTGCGATAGGTGATCAGCAACCGATCCCACAACCCGTCACGCACTTGCCTGACCGACTTGAGCTTCACAGCCCGCACGCCCAGTCGCTGTTTCAGCCCCTGTTCATCCAACGCTTCGCTGGCCAGCAATGCCTTGCCCACCATTAACACCTCGGCGCGAGATGCGGTGTCGATGTCCGCTTGGGTGGTCAGCGCACCCGGCCAACCGGTTCGCTCCATGTTGGCCAGGACGAGCGAATGACCGACGTCAGCAGCACCCGCTATCCGACAAACACCGGCCCACAACAATAAAATCGAGGCCACACGCAGCCATTGCATACCTAATTCCCTTTAAGAGTCGACTCAGACGCTTCGAAACGTCCTACACATTCTGGCGCGCACCCTCCAGAGGCTGGATGCGTTAAGCCTGACAATCCCGTAGGAATATCGACCACCAAGGGAAAAGCTTAAAAAATAGTCGAGGGATGCGTAGGCAAAGGGCGATAACACCGCTAAATCCCCTACAAAACCTGTCCACTTGCACCACCTTGCGACGCCTCGCTGCGGCCCTCTATAGTTTTCGACGCGGCTGAAAACACTGTGTCGGCCCGCCGGCGAGACTGCCCGACTTCCCACAGGACTGACTTCGATGAACACGCGCCACTCGTTAACAGACCGCTATCGCCCGCTCAAAACCAGCTACAGCAATACCCCCGTGTTGGTCATCGACACCGAGGCCGATCCCCACGAAATCCTCGATGCCGCCCGACAACGCATCCGCGCCGCTGGCGACCTGCTCGAAACACTCTATTGCCTGTGCTTCAAACAGGCCGACGCGAAAGACATACCCAATATCGTCAACGCGTTGTACCTGCTGACCCAGGATGGCAACGAACTACTCGAAATCGCCCGGCAGTGCCTGCCGAAAACCACGGCAGTCTGATGGCTGAATCAAATTCAAACTTAAATGAAGATCCCTGTGGGAGCCGGGCTTGCCCGCGATGATCGATAACGCGGTGTACCTGACGAAAACAAAATGCCCGACACTCAACAACGACTCGACAAAGCGGCCTACGACGCATGGTTCAAAGCACAAGTACAAACCAGCCTCGACGCCCCTCGCCCCAGCATTTCAGATGAAGAAGTCAAACACCTGATGGCAATCAAACGAGACAAACTGCAAAAGAGATAAGTCCGTAGGCAACGCCCTATCAACGCTTCGTCCCGGTCCTACAACCGAAGACACCTTGTCGCCTATCGCTGCCCGGCGGCTCAAACCTATAGTCGTGACTGTCGCTGCCAAATCAGCGACTCGGGCTTGGTCACCCGAATGGCTCATATCTACGCGTCCGTTGTATGCTGCCGGCACTTCAAGTGCCTGCACGCTATATGGTGGCTGTGTTTGGGACGCCCTCGGGCGTGCCGGGATGTGAGCCTCATCGGTTGACCAACCCGAACACAGTCCGCCTCCCATCGCTTGGTCACGGTGACGGCGGTTCTTCCTGATGCATTTGAGGCTAAAACCAATGAAGACATGGAATCCGCTCTCCAGCGATCGTTACCTTTCACTCCAATCCAACCTCACCGACACCCCGCCCCTGATCATCGACACAGAGGCCAACCCGCAAGACATCCTCGAAGCCGCCCTCCAGCGCATCCGAGCCTCCAGTGATCTCCTCAAAACCCTGCACTGCGTTTGCTTCAAACACGCTGATGTCGAAGACATCCCCCACATCACTCACGCGCTCTTCTTGCTGACCCAGGATGGCTGCGACCTACTGAAAGTCGCCCAACAACGCATGATGGGCTGGAAAGCGCCAGCCTGACCACGCGCTAACAGGCAAGCCGCGCCCCTGTGGGAGCTGGCTTGCCTGGGTAGTAACCGGAGACATCCTTTACGTTTTAACCGCTGCCATCGGGCTTGCGCCCTTCCCCACGAATCCGACGCCCAATAAGATCCTCCAAAGCCCAACCGGATGCCCCGTAATGATCCTCGTCCCCAACTTCCCCTACGACCACGCCATGCACCTGCTCATGCAGTTGCTGCACGAAGAACTCGGCCTGCCCGAACGCAAAACCATCAGTCTCACCACCTCGATCAACTTTGACCTGGGTTGCGATGGCGCTGATGCGCGGCAGCTGATGGAAGCGCTGGAGGAACAGTTCGCCATCGATTTCGTCGACTACGACGCATATCGGTATTTTCAACCGGAAGGGTTTGATGTGTTTCTCAAGCGCCGGGCGAAGGGTCGTGGCGACAAAGTGCCGCTGACTATTGGGATGCTCTACAAAGCAGTCAAGAAACAACGGTGGGATACGCAGGAAGTGGAAGGGGTCGAGGGGATCTGATCAACAGAAGTGGAATTATTCTGGCTGTTTAGCGTGTTTACTGCGGGAATATTGCCAGTTTTGCTTCAAGGAAAATGAATCAGCGCCCACAAAAAAGCCGCCCCAAAGGGCGGCTTTCTCATTGCATCAGACCAACTCTTACAACTTCGGCCCAGCAGCCTTGATCGCGTCGCTCACGTCGAACTTCTTGAAGTTCTCAACAAACAACCCGGCCAGTGCTTTAGCAGCTTCATCGTAAGCAGCCTTGTCAGCCCAGGTGTTACGTGGGTTCAACAGGCCAGTCTCAACGCCCGGCACAGCCAATGGCACGTCAAGGTTGATGGTGTCCAGGTGCTCAGTCTCGGCACCGATCAACGCGCCGCTCTGGATCGCTGCGATCACGCCGCGGGTGGTCGGGATGTTGAAGCGTTTGCCGACGCCGTAGCCGCCGCCGGTCCAGCCGGTGTTGACCAGGTAGACCTTGGAGCCGAAGCCGCGGATGCGTTTGATCAGCAGTTCTGCGTATTCGCCAGCCGGACGCGGGAAGAACGGTGCGCCGAAGCAGGTGGAGAAGGTCGACTTGATGCCGCTGCCGGAACCCATTTCGGTCGAGCCCACCAGTGCGGTGTAGCCGGACAGGAAGTGGTAGGCCGCTTGTTCTTCATTGAGGATCGACACTGGCGGCAGCACGCCGGTCAGGTCGCAGGTCAGGAAGATCACCGCGTTTGGCTCGCCACCGAGGTTCTTCTCGGAACGCTTGGCTACGTGCTCCAGCGGGTAGGCGGCGCGGCTGTTCTGGGTCAGGCTGACATCGGTGTAGTCGGCGTGCTTGGCGTCGTCGATAACAACGTTTTCCAGGACTGCGCCGTGTTTGATGGCTTTCCAGATGACCGGCTCGTTCTTCTCGGACAGGTCGATGCACTTGGCATAGCAACCGCCTTCGATGTTGAACACCACGCCTTCGCCCCAGCCGTGTTCGTCGTCACCGATCAGGTAACGGCTTTCGTCGGCGGACAGGGTGGTCTTGCCGGTGCCGGACAGACCGAAGAACAGGGTCACGTCGCCCGCTTCGCCGATGTTGGCGGCGCAGTGCATTGGCAGCACGTCGGCGGCCGGCAGCAGGAAGTTCTGCACCGAGAACATGGCTTTCTTCATTTCACCGGCGTAGCGCATGCCGGCGAGCAGCACTTTTTTCTGCGCGAAGTTGATGATCACGCAACCGTCGGAGTTGGTGCCGTCACGCTCTGGCACGCACTCGAAGTTGGCGACGTTCAGAACTTGCCACTCTTCACGACCGGCCGGGTTGTACTGGGCCGGGTTGATGAACAGGCAACGACCGAACAGGTTCTGCCAGGCAGTCTGGGTAGTCATTTTCACGGCCAGGTAGTGCTCTTCAGCCGAACCTACGTGTACGTGGGAAACGAAATGCTCTTGCGCGTTGTTGAACGCCTCGACGCGAGCCCACAGGGCATCGAACTTGTCGGCCGGGAACTTGCGGTTGATCGGGCCCCAGGCAATAGCGTCCTGGGTGGTCGGCTCTTCAACGATGAAACGATCGACTGGCGAACGGCCGGTACGGTGACCGGTGCGAACAACCAGCGCGCCGGTATCGGCAAGCTCGCCTTCACCGCGACTCAGGGCTTGTTTAACCAGATCATCAACACTCAGATCGGTGTACACGGCGTTATTGGCTTGCGTCATGAGGTTCCCCGTCGGCCAGTGGCCGAGTGCTCCAAACGTTTTGTAGTAGAAAGTCGTGCACTACTACCGCGAAAAAAGTGGGCCGGATTATGCCAGAAAAGCCCAAAAAGTGTAGGGCCCTCCCGTCAGAACGGCGTTATTCCGGCGCTAAGCAGTGAATTTACCTGCGCTGAAGCGTTTTAGTGACGAGTATCTGACGGCGTATCAACCCCTGCACCGGCGAATAATTGGGTGATATCGGCCGCGTCGAACAGGTAGCGCTCGTTGCAAAACTGGCAATCGACCTCGATGCTGCCGCCATGCTCGACGACCAGCTGCTGCGCATCTTCCAGTCCCAGACTGACCAGCGCATTGCCCGAGCGTTCCCGGGAGCAACTGCAATGGAAGCGCAGTTTCTGCACATCGAACAAACGCACTTGTTCTTCGTGGTACAGGCGATGGAGCACGGTTTCGTTGTCCAGGCTCAGCAATTCGTCGGCGGTCAGGGTGCTGGCCAGGGCGGTGATGTGCTGCCAACTGGCGGCGCGATCTTCTTCATCTTTCAGACGGTCGGCAGGCAATTGCTGCAACAGCAGGCCACGGGCACGACGGCCGTCGGCGTACAGCTTGAAGCGGGTGCCAACCTGCTGCGACATGACGAAATAGTTGGTGAAGCAATCGGACAGGGTTTCACCGTCGAGATCGACAATGCCCTGATAACGCTGGCCTTGAGTCGGGTCGACAGTCAGCGCCAACACGCCATTGGGCATCAGGTCGGCGAGCGTCGCATCGGGCGCGATCTGCTCGGCGTCGTAGCGGGCCAGGCCGCGAATTTCGCGCTCGCTGGAGCACTCGATCATCAGCATCGGCACCGGGCCTTCGGAACGGGCCTGAAGAATCAGCAAGCCATCGAACTTCAAGGTGCCTACCAGCAACGCTGCAGCCGCCATCAGCTCGCCCAGCAATTGCGCGACCGGCTCCGGATAGGTGTGTTTGGCGAGGACTTCGGCATAGCTACGCTCCAATGCCACCAGTTCGCCGCGGGTGTCGCTGTCATCGAAGATGAAGCGTTGGGTGTAGTCGGTATCCGGTAGATCGGTCATAGGTCTGGGTATCTGAAGTGGTGACAAAAAAGGTTACAAAAAATGAAACACGCCGTAGCAGCACGTTTGGGGGTGAGCTTAGCCATAGCGGCATTTTATGAACAATTCGGGGTTGTTCCAAGCAAGGTCAAACCTCGGTTTTCGACGAGCGGTGCTTTCACCTGCGAAATGCGCCGTTGGCGAATATCCCCCATATGGCTGCACAGGCAGGCGATTACAAGTCTGCGCCCGACGGCCGTCACTACTCGTCGTTGCTGCTGCCGCGAAACTTGAACAAATCCCGGCGCTGTTTCTTGCTCGGTTTGCCGTCGGTGCTCACGCCCAACGCCCCGGCCTTGCGCATGGCCGCCGCCGCTTCGCGCTTGGCAACGCTGGCTTCGGTTTCGGCATACAGGGCCTGGGCTTCCGGCGCGCCACGACGCACGATCGACAACGCCTGGACCACCACCGTGCGCTCCTCGAAGCCGGTGCGAATCTGAAACTCGTCGCCGATCCTCGGCTCCTTGCCTGGCTTGCAGCGCTCGCCCCGGCAATGCACCTTGCCGCTTTCAATCGCGGCCTTGGCCAAGGCACGTGTTTTATAAAAACGCGCGGCCCACAACCATTTATCGAGACGGACCTTGTCGTCCTCTTCGCTTTTTTGTGCCATTGGATGTCCTCATTCTGAAATATCGATGAACTGTACTACCGTTTCTGTCGTGCCATGAATCACAACGCTGTGGATTAGAATGCAGGCATTCCCCCCTGTTTGAGGGATGAAAATCCGGGCCGTAGATATCTGTCGCCTTTTACCCATTATTCTGCGTGAATACCGCGAATTCGGCCGTACATGGCCTGAGCGGTTTTTGCCGGTTGAGCACTTTTGAAGACATTTGACCATTTGACCGTTGTCGGTCTGCGCGAGTGGGTGGCGCTCCCGGATTTGGGAGTCGCGGGCCTTCGGGCAAAAATCGACACCGGCGCCAGTACCTCCAGCCTGCATGCCACCGACATCGAGCCGTTCGAGCGCGATGGCGAACAGTGGGTGCGCTTCACCGCGCACCTGGGCACGGTGGTGCAATTGCGTCACCGGCGCTGCGAAGCACCGCTGGTGACGATGAAAACCATTAAAAGCTCCAACGGCCACGCGCAGATGCGCTATGTGGTCAGTACCACCCTGGCCCTCGGTGATCGGGTCTGGCGGGTCGAGTTCACCCTCGCCTGCCGCAAGTCCATGCGTTATCGCCTGTTACTCGGTTCCAAAGCCCTGATCGACGGCCAGTTGGTGGTCAATCCGGGCATCAAATATGTACAAGACAAGCCGGTGTTCCCGGTATCTACCCTCTCCACAGGTGTTGCATGAAGATCGCTGTGCTGTCGCGGAATCCGCGTCTGTATTCCACCCGTCGTCTGGTCGAAGCCGGTATAGAGCGTGGCCATGAAATGGTGGTGATCGACACTCTGCGCGCCTACATGAACATTGCCAGTCACAAGCCGCAAATCCACTACCGCGGCAAACCGCTGGAGGGTTTCGATGCGGTGATCCCGCGGATCGGCGCATCGGTCACGTTTTATGGCTGCGCGGTGCTGCGCCAGTTCGAAATGATGGGGGTGTTTCCGCTCAACGAATCGGTGGCCATCGCCCGTTCCCGAGACAAACTGCGTTCCCTGCAATTGCTATCGCGCCGGGGGATCGGTTTGCCGGTCACCGGTTTTGCGCACTCCCCGGATGACATTCCCGACTTGATCGAGATGGTCAACGGCGCACCGCTGGTGATCAAGGTGCTGGAAGGCACCCAGGGCATCGGCGTGGTGCTGTGTGAAACGGCGACGGCGGCGGAGTCGGTGATCGAGGCCTTCATGGGCCTGAAGCAGAACATCATGGTTCAGGAGTACATCAAGGAAGCCGGCGGCGCGGACATCCGTTGTTTCGTGGTGGGCGACAAGGTGATCGCGGCGATGAAACGCCAGGCCAAGCCGGGGGAATTTCGCTCCAACCTACATCGTGGCGGTAGCGCGAGCCTGATCAAGATCACCCCGGAAGAACGCATGACCGCGTTGCGTGCAGCGAAGGTCATGGGTTTGGCGGTGGCGGGTGTGGATATCCTGCGTTCCAATCACGGCCCGTTGGTGATGGAAGTGAACTCGTCGCCGGGTCTGGAAGGGATTGAAACCACCACCGGGAAGAACGTGGCGGGGATCATCATTGAGCACTTGGAGAAAAATGGCGGGCCGAATATGACGCGGACCAAAGGCAAAGGGTAAAGCTTACTCAGTCCCTGCGGCGAGGGAGCTTGCTCCCGCTGAACCGGGCTGGCGCTCCAGGCCGAAGGACTCCCGAAACCGGCAACCGTGTTTTTTCATTGAAATACGGTTGCCTGATTTCACGGTCGCTGCGCAACCGAGCGGGAGCGAGCTCCCTCGCCATAGAGGTTGTGTACGACGCTTAAACCGCATCCCGCGGCAACATCAACCCAAGCGGCAACCGAACCCGTGCTTCCAGCCCACCACCGGAGCGGTTGCGCAGTTCGACATTCCCGCCATGCATCGAGGCGATCCGTTTCACGATCGCCAGCCCCAACCCCGTCCCCTTTCCACCCCGAGCCCGATCGCCACGGGTGAACGGGTTGAAAATCGCTTCCAGCTCCGACGGATCAATCCCCGCGCCACGGTCCATGACACTCAGCACCACATACGGCGCGCTGGTATCCCCGGACACATAAGCCGCCACTTCCACTCCACTGCCAGCGTGATGCAGCGCATTGCCGATCAGGTTGTTCAGCAGCCGCTTCATCGACACCCGACGCAACGGGAACGGCTGGATCGGCTCCAGGCGCAAGTGCACTTTTTCTTCGTTCTGGTTGTACGGCGCGGCAACTTCGCGAACCAGATCGCTCAGGTCAACTTCTTCCACCAACTCGTCACGACCGTCGCGAATGAAGGCCAGGAACTGGTCAAGAATCGCGTCCATGTCTTCGATGTCGCGGATCATGTCGTCCGTCAGGTCGCTGTGATCGCCCATCAGTTCCAGGGACAGCCGCAAACGGGTCAGCGGCGTGCGCAGGTCGTGAGACACCCCGGCCAGCATCAGCTCGCGCTCGCGCCCCGCCTGTTCGACGTCTTCGGCCATCTGATTGAAGGCGCGATAGACCTCGGTCATTTCACTCGGTGTGTCGCTGATCGGCAGACGCACGCTGCGGCCCTGACCGAGTTGCCGCGCGGCATAGACCAGACGTTTCAACGGTTGATTGAGTTGGCTGACGAAAATCCACGCCGAAGCGGTCGACAACAATCCAATGGCGAGGAACCAGCCGAGCACGTTCCAGATTTTCTGGCCGCGCAACGGATGCGGATACAGCGGCACTTTCAGCCAGCCATCGCCCAGGCTGGGCGCCCGGACCCACAGCGCCGGTGGCGAGTGCATGCGTAATCGTACTTCGGTGTCGGCACCCAGTTCGGCCTGCATCTGTCGCTGGTAGATCTCGCTGTACGGCCAGTGCTGCTCGCCTTCCGGCACACCGGCCCCTACCACCCGGATCAGGGTCGCGGCATCGGCAATCTTCGCGCGGTTCTCTTCATCGGCAGCCCAATAGGCGCGCAGCGTCAGGGCGACGCCGTGGCTGTATTGGCGATCCACCAGCACGTCTTCGTTCATCAACAGATAAACCAGGGTCAGCGCCTTGGAGAACAGGACGACGATCAGCACCAGCCACAGGGTGCGGGAGAAGAAGCTCTGGGGGAACCAAACAGGGGTTTTCATGGGTAACCGCTACACACTTGCAGGAGCGAGCGATGCTCGCATATTGCGGATCGCGAGTCTGCGGGAAAGGTCATCCGACCCGTTGCCCGCAGGACCCGCTCCTACAAATCACCGATCACTTCGTGGCGGCGCCATCCGGAACGAACACGTAGCCCACGCCCCAGACGGTCTGGATGTAGCGCGGTTTGGACGGATCGGGCTCGATCATCCGGCGCAGACGGGAGATCTGCACGTCGATGGAACGCTCCAGGGCATCCCACTCGCGGCCACGGGCCAGGTTCATCAGCTTGTCGCGGGTCAGCGGTTGACGGGCGTTCATGACCAGGGCCTTGAGCACCGCGAACTCACCGGTGGTGAGCATGTGCACTTTGTCGCCACGCTTGAGTTCTCGGGTGGCCAGGGACAGCTCGTAGTCACCGAAGGTCACGCTTTCGTCTTCGCTCCCCGGCGCACCCGGCACCGGTGCTGCCTGGCGCCGCAGCACCGCTTTGACCCGGGCCATCAGCTCGTCCGGGTTGAACGGCTTGGCCAGGTAATCGTCGGCGCCCAGTTCCAGGCCCTTGATGCGGCTCAGCTCGTCGCCCTTGGCGGTGAGCATGATGATTGGAATCTGATTGTTCGCCGTACGCAGGCGGCGGCAGGCGGTCAGGCCGTCTTCGCCGGGCAGCATCAGGTCGAGGACGACCAGGTTGAACACTTCACGCGCCAGCAGGCGGTCCATTTGTTCGGTGTTCGGGACGGCGCGGGCACGGTAGCCCTTGCTGACGAAAAAGCGTTCCAGCAGGCTGCTCAGCCCTGGATCGTCGTCAACGATAAGAATTTTTTCGCCTTCAGCAGTTTGTGCAGTGCTGCTCATTGGATGCTCCTTTGATCTCGGCGCGCATTATGGCGTAGCTGCCGTTATACGCACCGAGTGCATTGTTAGCAGATTTTTCCTTCACCGCCAGAAAACCAGTCTTTTCGCCTACAGCCTGCAATGCCCCCGAATGACAGAACGCTGGTTATAATGCGCGGCCTTTTGTGTCAGGCAACGTCTGATCGTTATTGCCGGTAGCCACTTTTTATTTTCATGGCGCTGGCAGTAATTGTTCGATTTCACGGGTCAACGGCAAGCCTGTTGATCCAGGTAGCGGCGCTCGCCAGGCCGCTCAACCAGACTCGCGAAGGCCCTATTTGCGCGCCTGCGAGCCTGCTTTCACAATTTGTCAGGTGGTTTTATGGACAGCATCAACAGCCGCATCGCCGAGGAACTCGGCGTCCGCCCACAACAGGTCGAAGCGGCCGTCGCGCTACTCGATGAAGGCTCCACGGTGCCCTTCATCGCCCGTTACCGGAAAGAAGTGACCGGCAGCCTTGATGACACGCAACTGCGTCATCTGGAAGAGCGTCTGCGCTACCTGCGAGAACTCGACGAACGGCGTATCAGCATCCTCGCCAGCATCGAGGAGCAAGGCAAGCTGACCCCTGCACTTGAGCGCGACATCAAGCTCGCCGACACCAAGACCCGCCTCGAAGACTTGTACCTGCCGTACAAGCAGAAGCGCCGCACCAAGGGCCAGATCGCCCTGGAAGCTGGCCTCGGCGAATTGGCCGACGGCCTGTTCAACGATCCAACCCTGAACCCGGAAACCGAAGCGGCGCGCTTCATCGACGCCGAAAAAGGCGTGGCCGATGTGAAGGCCGCCCTCGAAGGCGCCAAGTACATCCTCATGGAGCGCTTCGCCGAAGACGCCGGTCTGCTGGACAAGCTGCGCAATTACCTCAAGCAGGAAGCCACCCTCAGTGCCCGCGTGATCGCCGGCAAGGAAGAGGAAGGCGCCAAGTTCCGCGACTACTTCGAACACGACGAACCGCTGAAAAGCATGCCGTCCCACCGCGCACTGGCGATTTTCCGTGGCCGCAACGAAGGCATTCTCAGCTCCGCGCTGAAAGTCGGTGACGAACTGCCGGGCACCATGCACCCGTGCGAAGGCATGATCGGCCAGCAATTCGGCATCCAGAACCAGAACCGCGCCGCCGACAAATGGCTGGGCGAAGTGGTGCGCTGGACCTGGAAGGTCAAGCTCTACACCCACCTGGAAACCGACCTGCTGGGCGAGCTGCGCGATGGCGCGGAAACCGAAGCGATCAACGTGTTCGCCCACAACCTGCACGACCTGCTGCTGGCCGCGCCGGCCGGCCCGCGTGCCACCCTGGGCCTCGATCCGGGCCTGCGCACCGGCTGCAAGGTCGCCGTGGTCGACGCCACCGGCAAGCTGCTGGACCACGCCACGGTTTACCCGCACGTGCCGCACAACAAGTGGGACCAGACCCTCGCCGTGCTCGCCGCCCTGTGCGCCAAGCATTCGGTGGACCTGATCGCCATCGGCAACGGTACCGCCAGCCGCGAAACCGACAAGCTGGCCGCTGAACTGATCAAAAAATACCCAGCCATGAAGATGACCAAAGTCATGGTCTCCGAGGCTGGTGCATCGGTTTACTCGGCCTCGGAACTGGCTTCCAAGGAATTCCCGGACCTGGACGTGTCTATCCGTGGCGCGGTGTCCATCGCTCGTCGCTTGCAGGACCCGCTGGCCGAGCTGGTGAAAATCGATCCGAAATCCATCGGCGTTGGCCAATACCAGCACGACGTGTCGCAGCTGAAACTGGCGCGCGGCCTGGACGCAGTGGTCGAAGACTGCGTGAACGCCGTGGGCGTGGACGTGAATACCGCCTCCGTGGCGCTGCTGGCGCGCATCTCCGGCCTCAACGCGACCCTGGCGCAGAACATTGTTGCTCACCGTGACGAACACGGCGCGTTCAAAACCCGTGCGGCATTGAAGAAAGTCGCCCGCCTGGGTGAAAAAACCTTCGAACAGGCCGCCGGCTTCCTGCGCGTAATGAATGGCGACAACCCGCTGGATTCGTCGGCGGTTCACCCGGAAGCCTATCCGCTGGTGCAGCGCATTGCCGCTGAAACCGACCGCGACATTCGCTCGCTGATCGGCGACGCCGCGTTCCTCAAGCGCCTGGATCCGAAGAAGTACACCGACGAAACGTTCGGCCTGCCGACGGTCACCGACATTCTGCAAGAGCTGGAAAAACCTGGCCGCGACCCGCGTCCCGAGTTCAAGACCGCCGAGTTCCAGGACGGCGTCGAAGACCTCAAGGACCTGCAACTGGGCATGATCCTCGAAGGCGTGGTCACCAACGTGACCAACTTCGGTGCCTTCGTCGACATCGGCGTGCATCAGGACGGTCTGGTGCACATTTCCGCGCTGTCGGAGAAGTTCATCAAGGATCCACGCGAAGCGGTGAAGGCCGGTGATGTGGTCAAGGTGAAGGTCATGGAAGTCGATATCCCGCGCAAACGCGTCGGCCTGTCGATGCGCATGAGCGACACCCCGGGCGAGAAGATCGACGGTGCCCGTGGTGCACGTCCGGGGTCGGCTCCGCGCCAGTCCCAGAACACCGCGCCGCGCAAGGAAACCCCGGCAGCGGCCCCGACTAACAACGCCATGGCGTCGCTGTTCGCCAACGCCAAGCAGTTGAAGAAACGTTGATGGAGATCCCGGCCGGCTTGACCGAAAGCGCATTTTTCAAGCTGCTGGGGTGTCGCTTGCACAGCCTGGACACCGGGGTGGCGCAAGTCGCCCTGGCGCTGGAGCCACAGTTGCGCAATCGCGGCGGCAAGCTGCACGGCGGGGCCTTGTTCAGTCTGGTGGACATTGCCATGGGGCTGGCCTGCTCCAGCACCCACGGCTTTGACCAGCAAAGCGCGACCATCGAGTGCAAGATCAACTACATCCGCGCCGTCGCCGACGGTGAAGTGATGTGCACGGCCAGGGTGATCCACCCGGGTCGTCGCACGCTTGTCGTCGAGGCCGATGTGATGCAAGGCGACAAACTGGTCGCAAAAGCACAAGGCACGTTCGCTGTCCTGTAGCCCCCAATCATCAATTTGAGTTAATTTCGGCGCTGTGACTACAGCGTCGGAGTTTCTGTGGGAGTTTCCTTCGCTCGTGTCTGCCAGATTCAAGGATTGAAGTTGGCCTTTCAATACGGGCCTGTATGGCTCAAGAACCAGGCGAAAACGCCAGTTTCAACTTCACCCTTGTAGACCGTCTTGCCCACCCCCATATTGGGGCGACTGACGCGTGAAGGAATCCAACTTGAGCGAACTTCTCAACCGCCGCCTGGCTCTGCTCGGCGAGCGCGCTAACCTCTCTCTGCTCGAACAGTGCCTTCACGGCATCGAACGTGAATGCCTGCGCGTGACAGGCGAAGGGCGCCTGGCGCAAACGCCGCACCCCGAAGCATTGGGTTCCGCGCTGACCAACGAACAAATCACCACTGACTACTCCGAGTCGCTGCTGGAGTTCATCACGCCGGCCCTGCCAGACCCGGCGGATACGCTGGCGAGCCTGGACAAGATTCACCGGTTTGCCTACAGCAAACTCGGCGACGAGTACCTGTGGAGTCCATCGATGCCGTGCCCGTTGCCGGCCGAGGAAGACATCCCGATCGCCTATTACGGCACCTCCAACATCGGTCAGCTCAAGTACGTCTATCGCAAGGGCCTGGCCCTGCGTTACGGCAAGACGATGCAGTGCATCGCCGGGATTCACTACAACTTTTCCCTGCCGGAAAAGCTCTGGCCGCTGCTTAAAGAGGCCGAAGGCTTTGTCGGCACCGACCGCGACTATCAGTCGTCGGCCTACATCGCGCTGATTCGCAACTTCCGTCGCTACAGCTGGCTGTTGATGTACCTGTTCGGCGCGTCCCCTGCGCTGGACGCCGGTTTCCTGCGCGGTCGCTCGCATCAGCTGGAACAGCTGGACCCGGACACTTTGTACCTGCCGTACGCCACCAGCCTGCGCATGAGCGATCTGGGTTACCAGAGCAACGCCCAAGCCGGCCTGACGCCGTGCTACAACGACCTGACCAGCTACACCGACAGCCTGCGCAAAGCGGTGGCTACGCCGTATCCAGCGTACGTCGAGGTGGGTACGCACAAGGACGGTGAATGGGTTCAGCTCAACACCAACATCCTGCAGATCGAAAACGAGTACTACTCCAACATCCGCCCCAAGCGCGTGACCTACACCGGCGAACGGCCGATTCAGGCGCTGGTGGCCCGTGGCATCCAGTACGTCGAAGTCCGCTGCCTGGACATCAACCCGTTCCTGCCGATGGGCATCGACCTCACCGAATCACGGTTCCTCGACGCATTCCTGCTGTACTGCGCGCTGAACGACAGCCCGCTGTTGACCAGTACCAGCTGCGGTAACGCAACGTCGAACTTCCTCAGTGTGGTCAAGGAAGGTCGTCGTCCGGGCCTGCAACTGCAACGCGACGGGCAAGCGGTGGACATGAAGGAATGGGCCGGCGAATTGCTGGAGAAGATTGCTCCATTGGCGGCGCTGCTGGATCAGAGCCATGGCGGCGATGCCCACAGCAAGGCGCTGGACGCCCAAATGGCCAAGGTCCAGGACTCGTCCCTGACGCCATCGGCCCAGGTGCTGGCGGCGATGGCCGAGCACAAGGAAAGCTTCGCCCAATTCTCCTTGCGCCAGAGCCAGGTGCATGCGGAGTTTTTCCGCAGCGAGCCGCTTCCCCACGAAGAACAGGCTAAATTTGAAGCGTTGGCACGTTCATCGCTGGCTCAGCAGGCGGAACTGGAACAGAACGAAGTCGGCGATTTCGATGTGTTTGTCGGGGCGTATCAGGCGAGCATTCTGGCGATCAGCAACTAAACTGCCAGAGCAAGTCCCCCTGTGGCGAGGGGGCTTGCCCCCGTTGGACTGCGCAGCAGTCCCAAAAACGATACGCGCAATATTTCGGATAAATGATCGTTCCCACGCTCTGCGTGGTAATGCCTCAAGGGACGCTCCGCGTCCAGGTGACGCGGAGCGTCACCGGCTGCATTCCCACTCAGAGCGTGGGAACGATCGAAAGCCCCCTCGCCACAACAGTCTCCCTTAGAATTTTCCGCTCATATGCTAATTCTAAAAAGTTATTTATTTTAAGCTTCTTATATCATTTAGTCTCTTTTTCACGCCAACTCCCGGTCGTCTGAAAAGGAGCTTCCCAATGAAACTGACTTCCCCCCTTCGCCTCCTGGTGGCCGCGTCGCTGGCTGCGGCGAGTTTCCTGGCTCAGGCGGCAGATGTGACCGTCGCCTACCAGACCACCGTCGACCCGGCCAAAGTCGCCCAGGCCGACGGCGCCTACGAAAAAGCCACCAAAGCCAATATCGACTGGCGCAAATTCGATAGCGGCGCCGACATCATCGCCGCCATCGCTTCCGGCGATGTGCAGATCGGCTACCTCGGCTCCAGCCCTCTGACGGCGGCAATCACCCGTAAAGTCCCGGTGGAAACCTTCCTCATTGCCACCCAGATCGGCGCCGCCGAAGCCTTGGTCGCGCGCGACGGGGCCGGGATCAAAACCCCTCAAGACCTGATCGGCAAGAAAGTCGCCGTACCGTTCGTCTCCACCGGCCACTACAGCCTGCTTGCAGCGCTGAAACACTGGAACATCGACCCGTCGAAAGTCACCGTGCTCAACCTCGCGCCGCCAGCCATCATCGCGGCATGGAAACGCGGTGACATCGACGCCACCTACGTGTGGGATCCGGCGCTCGGTGTGGCCAAGGAAAACGGCAAAGTGCTGATCACTTCCGGCGAACTGGCCAAGTTCGGCGCACCGACCTTCGATGCCTGGATCGTGCGCAAGGACTTCGCCGAGAAGCATCCGGAGATCGTCACCGCATTCGCCAAAGTGACCCTCGATGCCTACGCCGACTACCGCAAGGATCCGCAAGCCTGGCTGGCCAACCAAAGCAACGTCGACAAACTGGTGAAACTCTCCGGTGCCAAGGCCAGCGATATTCCGCTGCTGCTGCAAGGCAACGTGTATCCGCTGGCGGCTGATCAGGTGATCACCCTCGGCGCGCCGACCACCAAGGCCATTACCGACACTGCAGCGTTCCTCAAGGAACAGGGCAAGGTCGAGGCCGTGCTGCCTGACTACGCGCCGTACGTCAGCGCCAAGTACATCACCAACTGATCGGGAGTTAACCGCGATGGCTTTGCTACAGCTGGAGCGCATCAGCGCACAGTACCCCGGTGCAGCGGAACCTGTGCTGGCGGATATTTCCCTGAGCCTTGGGCCCCGGCAGTTGCTGGTCGCCCTCGGCCCTTCCGGCAGTGGCAAGACTTCGCTGTTGAACCTGATTGCCGGTTTCGTCGAGCCCAGCGCCGGGCGCATCACCCTTGACGGCGTGCCGGTCAAAGGCCCGAGCGCCGAGCGCGGCGTGGTGTTTCAGGACGACGCCCTGCTGCCTTGGCAGGACGTGCTGGCCAACGTCGGCTTCGGCCTGGAACTGGCCGGCGCCGCGCGGGAAAAACGTGAACAGCGCGCCCGGGAAATGCTCGCGCTGGTAGACCTTTCCGGTTTCGAAAACCGCCGCATCTGGCAACTCTCGGGCGGGCAGAAACAACGTGTCGGCCTGGCCCGCGCCCTCGCCGCCGACCCTCGGGTGTTGCTGATGGACGAACCCTTCGGCGCCCTGGATGCCTTCACCCGCGAACAGATGCAGGAGCTGCTGCTGCAAGTCTGGCAACGCACCGCCAAACCGGTGTTCCTGATTACCCACGATATTGAAGAAGCGGTGTTCCTCGCCACCGACCTGATTCTGCTGGCGCCGAATCCCGGGCAAATCGTCGAGCGCCTGAGCCTGGATTTCGGTCAGCGTTACGCCGCTGGCGAGTCAGCGCGCTCGATCAAGTCCGACCCGCGCTTTATCGAAACCCGCGAACACGTGCTCGCCAAAGTGTTCTCCCAACGCAGTGCCGTCCAGCGGCAGGAGCGCGCATGAGCAGCTATCAGATTCCCGCCGCAACGGTGAAACCGGGCTCGACGGTGATTGTGCTGCGTCGCAGCGTCGGCACACGCGCAATCAGCGTATTGACCTTGATTGCATTGTTGGCGATCTGGTGGGCCGTCACCGCCACCGGGTTGATCGAACCACTGTTCCTGCCGCCCCCCTCTGCCGTGCTGCAAAAAGGCTGGCTGCTGGTGACCAGCGGCTACATGGATTCGACCTTGTGGCAGCACTTGGGCGCGAGCCTCAGCCGCATCGGTTTGGGGCTGGGCTTCGCAGTGCTGACCGCGGTGCCGGTCGGCATTGCCATCGGCCACAACCGCATTGCTCGCGGCATTCTCGATCCGCTGATCGAGTTCTACCGCCCGATTCCGCCCCTGGCCTATTTGCCGCTGATCGTGATCTGGTGCGGCATTGGTGAGCTGTCGAAAGTCTTGCTGATTTACCTGGCGATCTTCGCCCCGATAGCCATCGCCACCGCCACCGGCGTACGCACCGTCGACCCGGCGAAATTGCGCGCCGCGCAGTCGTTGGGTGCGACTCGGGCACAGTTGATTCGCCATGTGATTCTGCCCAGTGCCTTGCCGGACATTTTGACCGGTGTGCGCATTGGCTTGGGGGTGGGTTGGTCGACACTGGTGGCTGCCGAGTTGATCGCCGCCACCAGCGGTTTGGGCTTCATGGTGCAGTCGGCGGCGCAGTTCCTGGTCACCGATGTGGTGGTGCTGGGGATTCTTGTGATTGCGCTGATCGCCTTCGCCATGGAAATGGGCCTGCGCGCCCTGCAGCGCAAACTGGTGCCGTGGCATGGCCAGGCTCACTGAATATTCATGTGTCGACACCCCGGATTGAAGAGAACCACCATGAGCCACCTGACTATCGTCCCTTTAAGCTGCGCCCTCGGCGCGCAAATCAGCGGCGTCGACATCAGCCAGCCGCTGAACGTGGAACAACGCGCCGCCATCGAGCAGGCGCTGCTCAAGTATCAGGTGCTGTTCTTCCGTAACCAGCCGATCGAGCCACAGCAACAGGCGCGATTCGCCGCCTATTTCGGCGACCTGCATATTCATCCGATCTATCCGAACGTGCCGGAACAACCGGAAGTACTGATCCTCGACACCGCCGTCACCGACGTGCGGGACAACGCGATCTGGCACACCGATGTGACGTTCCTGCCGACCCCGGCGATGGGCGCGGTACTCAGCGCCAAGTTGCTGCCGGAGTTTGGCGGCGACACCCTGTGGGCCAGCGGCATTGCGGCGTATGAAGCGTTGTCCGCGCCGATGAAAACCTTGCTCGAAGGGCTGACCGCCACTCACGATTTCACCCGTTCGTTTCCACTGGAGCGCTATGGCAACACGCCGGAGGCGTTGGCCCAGTGGGAGGAAGCCCGGCGCAAGAACCCGCCGCTGTCACACCCGGTGATTCGCACGCACCCGGTGAGCGGGCGCCGGTCGTTATTCGTCAACGAGGGCTTCACATCGAAGATCAACGAACTGTCGGAAACCGAGAGCGAAGCGCTCCTGAAGTTTTTGTTCGCCCACACCACACGGCCGGATTTCACCATCCGCTGGCGCTGGCAGAAAGACGACATCGCGTTTTGGGACAACCGCGTGACCCAGCATTACGCGGTGGATGATTACCGCCCGGCACGGCGGGTGATGCAGCGGGCGACGGTGTTGGGGGATGTGCCGTTTTTCCGCTGAGCCGATCGTTCCTACGCTCTGCGTGGGAATGCCTCAACGGACGCTCTGCGTTCGGCTTTGGATGGGACGCGGAGCGTCCCGGGCAGCATTCCCACGCGGAGCGTGGGAATGCTCAGTAAGGGGTTACTCAGCCATCGAAGGCTTCTCCCACAGATTGATCCCGCCCTCCTGGGCAAATCGATCAATCTCCGCCAGTTCTTCCACGCTAAAACTCAGGTTCTTCAGCGCCCCGACGTTCTCGATGATCTGCTCCGGCCGGCTCGCGCCGATCAGCGCCGAGGTCACCCGTGGATCGCGCAGGGTCCAGGCCAACGCCAGTTGCGCCAGGCTCTGACCACGACGCTTGGCGATCTCATTGAGCGCCCGCACTTGGGCGATGTTGGCTTCGGACAGGTGAGAGGACTGCAATGAATCACCGCCCGGGCGATTGACCCGCGCATCCTTCGGAATGCCATTGAGGTATTTGTCGGTCAACAGGCCCTGCGCCAACGGCGTGAAGGCAATCACGCCGGTACCGAGTTCGTCGGTGACATCCAGCAGGTCCTTTTCCACCCAGCGATTGAGCAGGTTGTAGGCCGGCTGGTGGATCAGCAGCGGAACTTTCCACTCCTTGAGCAACGCGGCCATTTCCCGGGTTTTCACCCCGGAGTAAGACGAGATGCCAATGTACAAGGCCTTGCCCTGTTGCACGGCCGTGGCCAGTGCGCTGGCAGTTTCTTCCAGCGGGGTGTCCGGGTCAAAACGGTGGGAATAGAAGATGTCCACGTAATCGAGGCCCAGGCGTTGCAGGCTCTGGTCGAGACTGGCCAGCACATACTTGCGCGACCCGCCGCCCTGGCCGTAAGGGCCGGGCCACATGTCCCAACCGGCCTTGCTGGAGATGATCAGCTCATCGCGGTACTGCTTGAAGTCTTCGCGCAGCAAACGACCGAAGTTGATCTCGGCGCTGCCATAGGGCGGGCCGTAATTGTTGGCCAGGTCGAAGTGGTTGATCCCTGAGTCGAACGCCGTGCGCAGCAGAGCGCGTTGGGTGTCGATCGGCGTGCTGTCGCCGAAGTTGTGCCACAGCCCCAGGGACAGTGCCGGCAGCACCAGCCCGCTGCGGCCTACGCGGCGGTAAGGGATGGAGTCGTAGCGGTTTTCGGCAGCGGTGTAGGTCATCGAATCCTCTCTTGTCTGTCTTGAATCTGGTATCGACTGCTTCGCCAGTCGCCCAGCATACGCCCGGACAAGCGGCGATAAACCTCGGACTCGAGAAAATGCTGAAACGTTTCAAAAACCCTGCCCATCGGTCGATCAACGCACCAAATGCAAAAACTGCATGTGCCGTTCGTACTGGTCGAGGATGTCGTTGATCACCTGTTCCTTGGTGTAACCCACCAGATCGTAATCCTGACTGCCCTCGCGCAAATGCACTTCGGCGCGGTGGTAGCGACGGTTGTTGAGTTGCTTGGAGCCCATGCCGCCACGGGCGAAGGACGGCGTGAAGTACCCGCGCATCTGCACCTGATAAATAAACGGATGCAATTCGCCGTGACCGATTTCCAGGCTGACGTTGTCGTTGGCCGGATCGGGCTGAGTGACCACATGCAATCCCTTCTCGACGAACACGGCGGTCACTTCCTCAATGGCCGGGCGCACCGTTGTATCTAGGAAGCGATAGACCTCATCCCGAGACGGAAAATGCACCGCCTGACTCAAGCGCTGACGCCATCCACCGCGTCGCGAACCGGACACCGGCGCCAGGGAATGCAGTTGCGCGATCTGCTTCTGCGACTCCAGATAAAACGCCTTGTGCAGGCCCCACATCATCAGCAGCAAAATCATCGAGAACGGTAACGACGTCAGCACCACCGCCGACTTCAATGCGTCGATGCTGCCGGAGAACAGCAGTGCGCTGGTCACCAGCGCCGTCATCGCGCCCCAGAATACTCGCAGCCATTTCGGCCCGTCCTCATCGGGATTGCCACCCTTGGCGGACAAGGTCGACAACACCACGGTGCCGGAGTCGGCGGAGGTGACGAAGAACACGAAGCTGATGAACACCGTGACCGCGATCACGGTTTTGCTCCACGGGTAGGTTTCCAGCAGCAGGTACAACGTCATCGACGGGTTGTCGATGGCCGACAGGCCGAGCGCGCTCATGCCGTGGTTGAGCACCTGATCGATGGCGCTGTTGCCGAAGATCGACATCCACGCCAGGGTGAAACCGAGCGGGATCAGCAGCACACCGAAGACGAATTCGCGGATGGTCCGGCCACGGGAAATCCGCGCAATGAACAGGCCCACGAACGGCGACCATGCAATCCACCAGGCCCAGTAGAACACCGTCCAGCCGCCCAGCCAGTCGCTCGGTTTGTCGTAGGCGTAGAGGTCAAAACTCTTCATCGGCAACGCGCCGAGGTAATCACCGAGGTTCTGGATCAGCGTGTTGAGCAAGTGTTGGGTAGGGCCGGCGAACAATACGAACAGCAGCAGCGCACAGGCCAGCAGCATGTTGATGTCGGACATCACCCGCACGCCTTTATCGACGCCAGACACCGCGACGATGATCGCCGCGCCCATCATCAGCGTGATCAGGCCGACCTGAATCCACTGGGTGTGGGCGATGCCGAACAGGTAGTCCAGACCGGAGTTGAGGTGCAATACGCCGAAGCCCATGTCGGCGCCGAGGCCGAACACCGTGGCGATGATGCCGAAGCCGTCCACCGCGTAACCGATGGGGCCGTTGATGCGCTTGCCGATCAGCGGGTACAGCGCCGAACGCAGAGCCAGCGGCAGGTTGTGACGGTAGGCGAAGTAGGCCAGCGCCATGCCGACGAAAGCGAACACGCCCCAGCCGTGCAGGCCCCAGTGCAGAAACAGAATCTGCATCGCCTGACGCGCCGCCTCCGCCGTGCCAGCCTCACCTTGCGGCGGTTGCGCCAGGTGTGTCAGCGGTTCGGACACGCAAAAGAAAAACAGCGTGATGCTGATCCCGGCGGCGAACAGCATGCCGGCCCAGGACAAGTAACTGAATTCGGGCTCGTCGTGGTCGGCACCGAGCTTGATCTTGCCGTAGCCGGACAAGGCGGTGACCACCACGAAGACCAGATACAGCGTCATCGCGAGCATGTAGTACCAGCCGACCGTGTTGGCCGCCCAGTTTTGCGCTTGCAACAGCCAGGCACCGGCCTGTTCGGGGATCGCCATGACCACGACGGCGAACAGCAAAATGAAAGTTGCCGCGAAATAAAACACCGGCGGATTCATGCGGACCTGGCCGCTTGCGGGGATGGACGATGCACTCATGAATGGTGCACCTCAAGGAGAGGAAACGTGGCTGTAAAAATCGGACTCAGCAAAGGCAAGCCTCCTGTTGTGAGCGGGCGGCGAACCACCGGTTTAACTTGAATGAGCGTTCAAGTTAAACATGAATAGGGTGCTAAGGACTAATCGCAGGGCTTGGCGGTAGCTTTCCTGCGCTGGCTCAAGGAAGGGGTATGACGCGGGGTTTGGAGGATGATCGTTCCCACGCGGAGCGTGGGAATGATCAGGTGAGGGACTTACTTACTTTTGCGTCCCGTCATCATGCTGCAGATTCGCCTGGGTCAGGTTGCACCCGGCCGGCACGCTGCGGGTCAGCCAGACGTTGCCGCCGATCGTCGAGCCCTTGCCGATGGTGATCCGTCCCAGAATCGTCGCGCCGGCATAGATCACCACGTCGTCCTCGACGATCGGATGCCGCGGATGGCCTTTCTGCAACTGGCCGTCTTCGTCCGCCGGGAAGCGCTTGGCGCCCAACGTCACGGCCTGATAAATCCGCACCCGCTCGCCAATGATCGCGGTCTCGCCGATCACCACACCCGTGCCGTGGTCGATGAAGAAACTGCGACCGATCTGCGCGCCAGGGTGGATGTCGATACCGGTGGCCGAGTGGGCGATTTCCGCGCTGATCCGCGCCAGCAACGGCAACCCGGCGCGGTACAAATGGTGGGCCAAACGATGGTGAATCACCGCCAGGATTCCCGGGTAGCACAGCAACACCTCATCGACACTGCGAGCCGCCGGATCGCCGTGATAGGCCGCCAGCACGTCGGTGTCCAACAGGCTGCGCAATTCCGGCAGAGCGAGGGCGAAGTCCTGAATGATCCGGATGGCCTTGGCTTCGACCTCAGAATCGACCCCGGCACTGTGACGGGCGACGTAACGCAATTCGAGCCGCGCCTGAGCCAGCAATGCATTCAACGCCACGTCGAGTGTGTGGCCGACGTAGAAGTCCTCACTCTCCTCGCGCAAATCCACCGGCCCCAGACGCATCGGAAACAACGCACCGCACAAGGCTTCGAGAATGTCCGCCATGGCCGCTCGGGACGGCAACTCGCGACCGCCCTGCTCGGTACTGGCGCGGCCGTTTTGTGCGCGCCATTGGTCGCGCGCCGTACGCAGTTGGCTGACGATGGTCTGCAATTGCCAATGGCTGGAACGCTCGCTCACGGTAAAAACTCCTCACGGGCGGCCGGACTGTCTGGCCGCGCTGACGGCGATTACTTTACGGCAACGACTTGCAGCCGAATTAAGAACCAATAGTGCTGTTATCAATACTTTTGGCTATAAGCGATTGGCAGTTGCCCCACTAAATACCCGTGCCTATAGTCCAGACATCTTCCTCCGCCAGTACGGACCTATGATCAAACAACAGCTTGCCCGTTTTAACCGCCTCGACCTGCTCGGTCACCCTACCCCCCTGGAAAAACTCGAACGCCTGTCGACCTGGCTCGGCCGCGATGTGTACGTCAAACGCGATGACCTGACGCCATTGGCACTGGGCGGCAACAAGCTGCGCAAACTCGAATACCTCGCCGCCGACGCCCTGGCCCAAGGCGCCGATACGCTGATCACCGCTGGCGCGATCCAGTCCAACCACGTGCGCCAAACCGCCGCCATTGCGGCCAAGCTTGGCCTGGGCTGCGTGGCGCTGCTGGAAAATCCACTCGGCACCGACGACAGCAACTACCTCGGCAACGGCAATCGGCTATTGCTGGACCTGTTCGATGCCAAGGTCGAGCTGGTGGAAAATCTCGACAACGCTGACGAGCAATTGCAAGCGCTGGCCGCACGCCTGCGCAGCAACGGCAAGAAGCCTTATCTGGTGCCGATTGGTGGCTCCAATGCAGTGGGCGCTTTGGGTTATGTCCGTGCGGGTCTGGAACTGGCCGAGCAGATCAAGGACACCGGGCTGCAATTCGCCGCCGTAGTCCTGGCTTCCGGCAGTGCCGGCACCCATAGCGGGCTGGCGCTGGCATTGAGCGAAGTACTGCCGGATTTGCCAGTCATCGGCGTGACCGTTTCCCGTAGCGATGAAGCTCAACGACCAAAAGTCCAGGGCCTCGCCGAACGCACTGCCGAGCTGTTGGGCGTGGGCCTGCCGGCGAGTTTCAAAGTCGAACTGTGGGACGAATATTTCGGCCCGCGTTATGGCGAGCCGAATGCCGGGACGCTGTCGGCGGTGAAGCTGTTGGCGAGCCAGGAAGGGTTGTTGCTGGACCCGGTGTATACCGGCAAGGCCATGGCCGGCTTGCTCGACGGCATCGGGCGCCAGCGCTTCGATGCGGGCCCGATCATCTTCCTGCACACCGGTGGAGCGCCGGCGTTGTTTGCCTACAAAGACTTTTTATAGCCGATAGTCCTGTGGCGAGGGGGCTTGCCCCCGTTGGGTCGCGCAGCGGCCCCTTGTGTCCGGCAGTCATATCGAGTCAGCAGACATTACGACTGCTTCGCAGCCGAACGGGGGCAAGCCCCCTCGCCACAGGAATGCATTCCTCAAATATTCATTTAAAGAATAACAAACTTAATATTTATTATTTTCCAATCTAAAAATCCCGTCATATAGTCGCGCCGCAGGCGAATTTGCAGCAAGACGCATAAGCTGCTTTAGGGCAGGATATCGCAGTCGTTCAAATCCCGAATTTGCCAACTTTCCTTAAGCGTCTTCATAAGAAAACACAGGGGCTTGTCATGAATTTTTCCGCACTACGTAGAAATCTGCTGGTGGGCTCGTTGGGCCTGGCGCTGAGCGCCGGCCTGCTCGGGCAAGCGGTTGCCGGAGAGCAACTTCAAAAGATCAAGGACGCGGGCGTGATCAACGTCGGCCTGGAGGGCACTTATCCACCGTTCAGCTTCGTCGACGAGGCCGGCAAGCTGAGCGGCTTCGAAGTCGAGTTCTCCGAAGCCCTGGCCAAAGAGCTGGGCGTGAAGGTCAAACTGCAGCCGACCAAATGGGAAGGCATCCTCGCGGCCCTGGAATCCAAGCGTCTGGACGCGGTGATCAACCAGGTGACCATCACCGAAGAGCGCAAGAAGAAGTACGACTTCTCCGAGCCGTATACCGTTTCCGGGATTCAAGCGCTGACCCTGACCAAAAACAAAGACACCATCAAGACCGCGGCCGATCTGGCCGGCAAGAAAGTCGGCGTAGGCCTGGGCACCAACTACGAGCAGTGGGTGAAAGAGAATGTGCCTAAGGCTGACGTCCGCACCTACGAAGACGACCCGAGCAAGTTCCAGGATCTGCGCGTCGGCCGCATCGACGCCATTCTGATCGACCGCCTGGCCGCGCTGGAATACGCCAGAAAGGCCAAGGACACTGCCGCTGCCGGCGAAGCGTTCTCCCGCCAGGAAGCCGGTATTGCCCTGCGCAAAGGCGAGCCTGAACTGCTGGCCGCGGTGAACAAAGCCATCGACAAGCTGCGTGCCGACGGTACGCTGAAAAAGCTTTCGGAAAAATACTTCAGCGCTGACGTCACTCAATAATGGGAGAAGCTTTCCAACTCGCGCTGGACTCCGCGCCCTTTCTGCTCAAGGGCGCGTATTACACGGTCATCCTGAGCCTGGGCGGAATGTTCTTCGGCCTGCTGATGGGCTTCGGCCTGGCGTTGATGCGCCTGTCGCGCTTCAAACTGGTGAGCTGGATTTCCCGCATCTACGTGTCGTTCTTTCGCGGCACGCCGTTGCTGGTGCAACTGTTCGTGATCTATTACGGCTTGCCGCAATTGGGCATCGAACTTGATCCGCTGCCGGCAGCCCTGATCGGCTTCTCGCTGAACATGGCGGCCTACGCCTGCGAAATCCTGCGTGCCGCGATCAGCTCCATCGAGCGCGGCCAATGGGAAGCCGCGGCCAGTATCGGCATGACCCGCGCGCAAACCCTGCGCCGGGCCATTCTGCCGCAAGCGATGCGCACGGCCCTGCCACCGTTGGGCAACAGCTTCATCTCGCTGGTCAAGGACACCGCGCTGGCAGCCACCATTCAGGTGCCGGAGCTGTTCCGCCAGGCGCAGCTGATCACCGCCCGTACCTTCGAAATTTTCACCATGTATCTTGCCGCCGCGCTGATCTACTGGGTTCTGGCCACGGTGCTTTCGCACCTGCAGAACAAGTTGGAAGAGCGGGTCAATCGGCACGACCAGGAGTCCTGACCTAATGATTGTCGTGGAAAAACTGACAAAGCAGTTCAAGGGTCAGGTGGTGCTCAACGGCATCGATCTGCAGGTGAAGGAAGGCGAGGTGGTGGCAATCATCGGCCCCAGCGGCTCGGGCAAGACCACGTTCCTGCGTTGCCTGAATTTTCTGGAAGAACCCACCAGCGGCCGGATCAAGGTCGGCGACATCGAGATCGATGGCAGCCGCCCCTTGAACCAGCAGCAGACCCTGGTACGACGCTTGCGCCAGCATGTGGGTTTCGTGTTCCAGAACTTCAATCTTTTCCCCCATCGTACGGCCCTGGAAAACGTCATCGAAGGCCCGATCGTGGTGAAGAAAATCCCACGGGCCGACGCCGTTGCCTTGGGTAAGAAGTTATTGGCCAAGGTCGGCCTGGCGGGCAAGGAAGACGCTTACCCGCGACGCCTCTCCGGCGGTCAGCAACAGCGTGTGGCGATTGCCCGGGCGCTGGCGATGGAGCCGGAAGTGATTCTGTTCGATGAACCGACCTCAGCCCTTGACCCGGAACTGGTGGGTGAAGTGTTGGCGACCATCCGCGGCCTGGCCGAGGAGAAACGCACCATGGTGATCGTCACCCACGAGATGGGTTTTGCTCGGGACGTGGCCAACCGCGTGGTGTTTTTCGACAAGGGTGTGATCGTCGAACAGGGCGAAGCCAAGGCACTCTTTGCCAACCCGAAAGAAGAACGGACCAAGCAGTTTCTCAGCAAGTTTCTTAATAACGCTTAATTGCGCCCTTTCAAAAAACCGTCAGCTTCCATGGATGGAAGTGACACCCCCTTCTTCTAAAAACCTCATACCCCTCCCTCCCGAGCTATTTGATTCATCCAAATCATAAACAACTTCCGGTCATCCCGTGCGGTACATATATATATGTCCTGCAACAGATTCATCTCTCTTAAAATCCATGAAATCCGTCACCACCGTCATTCAAAGGGTTGCTGCCTCCCGGGCATAAAACCCACCAAATATTGGTCTAAATTCGACAGCACGATGTGGTTTACTAACTACACTGCGTAGGAAATTTCTGAATAACCCAAGAACCAAACTTTAACCAATCAGTTCTATTGACACCTATTCGATCGCACTCTTATCTAGTCTCCAACAAGCGACTTCCATCAAACTCGATCACTCTTCAAATACACAAAAAGTGAATCGTTTTGTTGCCTGGTAATTCACGCCTTTCGATCTTTCAGAAACGGACTTCGCGGTAAGGCTTCAAGGAGAGAACCCCATGACAAGCACTTCGAACAAACCCGAACTTGCACCCCCGACCCTGGCGCAAACTCACAAGGCCGGCATCAGCATCACCTCGGCCGCTCATCTTATGATCGACGTGCCGCCCTATCCCGGCATGGACGAAGGCGACCTGATCGAGCTGTTCTGGAACAACTGCTACGTGGCCTCCAGCGTGTTGGGGACTGACCATGGCGGCAAAGCGGTGAGCCTGCGGGTGCCGGAAAGCTTCATTGCCAACGGTTCTGCTCGCGTCCATTACAAGGTCATGCAGGTCGGGCAAGGGCCGGCGGTATCTCCAGCGACGCGTGTCCAGATCAAACTGGATTGCCCCGGTGGCCTGCCCTCCCCACTTTGCGATGAGGAAAACCAGAGCCTGGCGCCTGTGTTCATCCCCGAGACCATTCGCCGTCAGGGGGTCAACCCGAACCAGGTCAAACGCGGCGTGCCATTGACCATCGAACCGTACCTGAACATGGCCGCCGACGACGAAATCACCCTGCGCTGGGGCGATGTGCGCATGGACCTGCCCAAACTCAAGGCCAGCGATGTGGGGCAGCCGATTCAGGTCTGGGTGCCGCCGGCGATCATTCTCGAAGCCGGCGAAGATCTTCGACTGGAAGTGACCTACTGCATTCTCGATCGGGTGGGCAACAACTCGCGCTGGGCACCGGCCCGCACACTGAAGATCGGCTGTGCCAATCCCTACCTGAAAGTGCCGCCGAAAGAAGTACTCGAAGCCGCAGAACCCAGAAGGCGGTGAGGCCCTGTAGCAGGGAAGAGACTGATACCTCTTCTATCTATATTCCTAAAAGTTAGTTTATTAATTATTTATACGCGTTTAGGGTATATACACCGGACCACCGGACATTCGTGTTTTTCGTTCGCCGCAACACCTGCGGCGTTTTCATGAGATGTGAGGTAGGTATGGTCCGGAACACAATCACCCCAGTGCAAATCGCCAGGGCATTGCGTGCAGCCAAGGAGCGGCACTGATGTCCAGTCTGGCAGATGTAATCGTCCAGAGTGATCTGGACGTCGCCCCATTGTTGTTGCCCGCGCAGGTCTTGCGCAACGACGCACAAGCCATCAAGGCTGCCCAAGAGCTGGCGCAAGTCGCCCGCCTGCAAGCCGCCAAACGTGACCAGCAGCGCAAGTTGCCCTGGTCGGAAATCGAACAGTTCACCCGCAGCGGCCTGGGCAGCATTGCCATCCCGCGTGAGTACGGCGGCCCACAGGTTTCATTCGTCACCGTTGCCGAAGTCTTCGCGATCATTTCCGCAGCTGACCCGGCCCTGGGGCAGATCCCGCAGAACCAGTTCGGGATTCTCAACCTGATACTGGGCAGCGCCACCGAGTCGCAGAAAAAACAGCTGTTCAAAAGCGTGCTCGAAGGCTGGCGGATCGGTAACGCAGGCCCTGAGCGCGGTACCAAAAATACCCTGGAACTCAAGGCGCGAATCACCGCCGACGGCGATGGCTTCGTCATCAACGGGCAGAAGTTCTACTCCACCGGCGCCTTGTTCGCCCACTGGGTGGCCGTCAAGGCGCTGAACGACGACGGCAAGCAAGTGCTGGCCTTCGTTCGTCGTGGCACCCCGGGCCTGCGCATCGTCGATGACTGGTCGGGTTTCGGCCAGCGCACCACCGCCAGCGGCACCATTTTGCTCAACAACGTGCGGGTCGACGCCGAGCTGGTGGTGGATAACTGGAGGATCAACGACAGCCCGAACACTCAGGGCGCCGTATCGCAGCTGATTCAAGCAGCCATCGACGCCGGCATCGCCCGGGGCGCTATCGATGACGCCATCGAATTCGTGAAAACCCGTGCCCGGCCCTGGATCGACGCCAATGTCGAACGGGCCAGCGACGACCTCTACGTGATCGCCGATATTGGCAAGCTGAAAATCGAACTGCACGCCGCCGAAGCGCTGCTGCGCAAGGCCGGGCAAGTGCTCGATCAGGTCAACGCCGCGCCGCTCACCGCCGAGTCCGCGGCTCGCGCCTCGATTGCCGTGGCGCAAGCCAAAGTGCTGAGCACCGAGATCTCGCTGCTGGCCAGCGAAAAACTCTTCGAACTGGCCGGCAGCCGCGCCACCCTCGCCGAGTTCAACCTCGACCGCCACTGGCGCAATGCCCGGGTGCACACGCTGCACGATCCGGTGCGCTGGAAGTATCACGCAGTTGGGGCTTATCACTTGAACGGCACGTTGCCGGCTCGCCACTCCTGGATTTAACGACCAGATCGCTGGAGAAACACATGTCTCTTTCTCGAAACGTCGCGGTTATTACCAGCGATGAGCAAGCCCTGATCGTCGCCGGTGACCTGGCCGACGACTTCAAACGCGACAGCGCCCTGCGCGACCGCGAACGTCGTTTGCCGCACCCGGAACTGGAAGTGTTTTCCCGTTCGGGCCTTTGGGGCATCAGCGTGCCAAAGGAATACGGCGGCGCCGGGGTTTCCAACGTCACCCTGGCCAAAGTGATCGCGTTGATCGCCCAGGCTGACGGCTCCCTGGGGCAGATCCCGCAGAACCATTTCTACGCCCTCGAAGTGCTCCGTGTGAACGGCAGCCATGAGCAGAAAAAGCGCCTGTACGCCGAAGTACTGGCCGGCCAGCGTTTCGGCAATGCACTGGCGGAACTGGGCACCAAAACCGCCCATGACCGCGTCACCCGCCTGACCCGCGACGGTGACGGCTATCGCATCAACGGTCGCAAGTTCTACGCCACCGGCGCCATTTACGCCCAGCGCATCCCCACCTCAGTAGTGGATGAAAACGGCGTGCAGCAGCTGGCCTTCGTCCCGCATAACAGCAAAGGCCTGACGGTCATCGACGACTGGAGCGGCTTCGGCCAGCGCACCACCGGCAGCGGTTCGGTGGTGTTCGAGGATGTCTACGTCGCAGCCGAAGATGTGGTGCCGTTTCAAAGCGCGTTCGAACGCCCGACCACTGTCGGCCCATTGGCGCAGATTCTCCACGCCGCGATCGACACCGGCATTGCCCGCGCAGCCTATGAAGATGCATTGCATTTCGTGCGCACCAAAACCCGGCCGTGGATCGACGCCACGCATGAAACAGCCACCGAAGACCCGCTGACCATCAAGAGTTTCGGCCACTTGAGCATTCGTCTGCACGCCACCGAAGCCTTGCTGGAACGCTCCGGCGAATTCCTCGACCGGGCCCAGGCCGACACCAATGCCGAGACCGTCGCCGCCGCGTCGATTGCGGTTGCCGAAGCCCGGGCCATCAGCACCGAGATCTCCCTCGCCGCCGGCAGCACGTTGTTCGAACTGGCTGGTAGCCAGGCGACCCTGATTGAGCACGGCCTCGATCGCCACTGGCGCAACGCCCGGGTGCACACCCTGCACGACCCGGTGCGCTGGAAGTATCACGCGGTGGGCAATTACTACCTCAACGATGAAAACCCGCCGTTGCGGGGGACCATTTGATGAGCAAAAAGAAGATCCTGCTCAACGCGTTCAACATGAACTGCATCGGGCACATCAACCATGGTCTGTGGACCCATCCACGGGACAACTCCACCCAATACAAAACCATCGAGTACTGGACTGAGCTAGCGCAGTTGCTGGAGCGCGGACTGTTCGACGGTCTGTTCATCGCCGACATCGTCGGCGTGTACGACGTCTACCAGAACTCGGTCGACGTGCCGCTCAAAGAGTCGATCCAGTTGCCGGTCAACGACCCGCTGCTCCTGGTCTCGGCCATGGCCGCGGTCACCAAGAACCTCGGCTTCGGCCTGACCGCCAACCTGACCTACGAGCCGCCGTATCTGTTCGCCCGACGCCTGTCGACCCTCGATCATCTGAGTCGTGGACGGGTCGGCTGGAACATCGTCACCGGCTATCTGGACAGTGCCGCCAAAGCCATGGGTCTGAGCGAACAGGTGGAACACGACCGCCGCTACGACCAGGCCGACGAATACCTGCAAGTGCTCTACAAACTCTGGGAAGGCAGCTGGGAAAACGGCGCGGTGCTCAACGACCGCGAGCAACGGATCTACGCCCAGCCGGACAAAGTGCACAAGGTCGAGCACAAGGGCGAGTTCTATCAGGTCGAGGGTTATCACCTCTGCGAGCCATCGCCGCAACGCACGCCGGTGCTGTTCCAGGCTGGCAGCTCCGATCGCGGCCTGCTGTTCGCCGGTCGGCATGCCGAGTGCGTGTTCATCAGCGGCCAGAACAAACCGGCGACCCGGATTCAGGTGGACAAGGTGCGCGCCAGCGCCGTCGAGGCCGGGCGCAAGCCTGAGGACATCAAGGTGTTCATGGGCTTGAACGTGATCGTCGGCGCCACCGAAGCGCTGGCCTGGGCCAAGCATGCCGAGTACTTGAGCTACGCCAGCGCCGAGGCCGGCGTGGCGCACTTTTCGGCGTCCACCGGGATCGATTTTTCCGAATACGAACTCGACGAACCGATCCAGTACGTGAAAAGCAACGCCATCCAGTCCGCCACCAAGAACCTGCAAAACAACGACTGGACCCGCCGCAAACTGCTGGAACAACACGCCCTCGGTGGCCGCTACATCACCGTGGTCGGCTCACCTGAGCAAGTGGCCGATGAGCTGGAATCATGGATCGCCGAAACCGGCCTCGACGGCTTCAACCTGACACGGATCGTCACCCCGGAAAGCTATGTGGATTTCATTGAGCTGGTGATTCCGGAATTGCAGCGCAGGGGCTCGTACAAGACTGCTTACGACGACGGCAGCCTGCGGGAAAAGCTGTTTCAGCGTGACGCGCATTTGCCTGAGCAACACACGGGCTCCCACTACCGACACTAACCCCCGACCCTGATCGTTCCCACGCTCTGCGTGGGAATGCAGCCAGTGACGCTCTGTGTCATCGCCGCAGGGACGCGGAGCGTCCCGGGAGGCATTCCCACGCGGAGCGTGGGAACGATCGGCCTTAACTTGACTGGAAAACTCATCATGAAAAAGACCTACCTCTCCCACCCAGTCAAAGCACTGGCCCTGGCCCTCGGCCTCTTCAGCTCTATCACCTTCGCCGCCGACGCGCCGTTGAAGGTCGGCACCACCGCCGCCTTCGCCATTCCGCTGGAGGCCGCCGTAGAGGAAGCCAGCAAACAAGGCCTGAAAGTCGAACTGGTGGAATTCAGCGACTGGATCGCTCCCAACGTCAGCCTCGCCTCGGGCGACATCGACGTGAACTATTTCCAGCACATCCCGTTCCTGGAAAACGCCAAGGTCGCGGCCGGCTTTGATCTGGTGCCGTTCGCCCCGGGCATCATCAACAACGTCGGCCTCTATTCGAAGAAATACAAAAGCTTCGCCGAGTTGCCAGAAGGCGCCAGCGTGGCCATCGCCAACGACCCGATCAACAGCGGTCGCGGTCTGCAACTGTTGGCCAAGGCCGGCCTGATCACCCTCAAACCGGGCGTCGGCTACAAGGCCACCGAAGAGGACATCATCGCCAACCCGAAGAAAATCAAAATCCTTCAGGTCGAAGCCGTGCAACTGGTACGCGCCTACGACGACGCCGATCTGGTCCAGGGTTATCCGGCCTACATTCGCCTGTCGAAAACCTTCGATGCCAGCTCCGCGCTGCTGTTCGACGGTCTCGATCACAAGGAATACGTAATCCAGTTCGTGATCCAGCCGAAAAGCAAAACCGACCCACGGCTGATCAAATTCGTCGACATCTATCAGCACTCGCCAGCGGTTCGCGCAGCGCTGGATAAGACCCATGGCAAGCTCTATCAAGCTGGCTGGGAAAGCTGAGCATGACGGCCGCCATCCAACGGCGACTGGAGACTCCAGAGCCACACAGTGCTGAACGCACCGAGCTGCACCCCGAGCTGAACCGCGCCCACGTGCGTTTCATCGGCCTGGGTAAAACCTACAATGGCCAGCAAGGTCCGGTGGCGGCCCTGCACGGTATCGACCTGGCAATCCAACGCGGCGAAGTGTTCGGCATCATCGGGCGCAGCGGTGCCGGCAAGTCGTCTCTGATCCGTACCATCAACCGCCTCGAACAACCGAGCAGCGGGCGAGTGCTGATCGATCAGGTGGACATCGGCGAGTTCGATGAAGACCGCCTGGTGGCGCTGCGCCGGCGCATCGGCATGATCTTCCAGCACTTCAATCTGATGTCGGCCAAGACAGTTTGGCAGAACGTCGAGTTGCCGCTGAAAGTCGCGGGTGTACCCAAGGAAAAACGCGAGCAGAAGGTCCGTGAATTGCTCGAACTGGTCGGCCTGCAAGGTAAACACAAAGCTTATCCGGCGCAGCTTTCCGGCGGGCAGAAACAACGTGTCGGCATCGCCCGTGCGTTGGTGCATGACCCGGAAATTCTGCTGTGCGACGAGGCCACTTCGGCCCTCGACCCCGAGACCACCCAATCGATCCTCGGCCTGCTGCGCGAGATCAACCAGCGACTGGGCCTGACCATTGTGCTGATCACTCACGAGATGGCGGTGATCCGCGATATCTGTGATCGGGTCGTGGTGCTGGAGCACGGGCGAATCGTCGAGCAAGGGCCGGTCTGGGAAGTCTTCGGCAACCCGCAGCATGAAGTGAGCAAGACCTTGCTCGCACCGCTGCAACACGGCCTGCCGGACGAACTGCAAAGCCGCTTGCAGGCACAGCCGCAGTCTTCGGACGCTGCCGTGGTCCTGCGCTTGCAATTCACTGGCAATACCCGCGACGAGCCAGACCTGGCGGCGCTGTTCAGCGCCCTCGGTGGTCGTGTGCGTTTGCTGCAAGGGGGCGTGGAACGGATTCAGGGCCATGCGCTGGGGCAATTGCTGCTGGCGGTGACCGGTTCGTCCCTTGGCGCCGAGGAATTACGTCAACGCGCCGGGCATTGGGCGCAACAGGTGGAGGTGCTGGGTTATGTGGTTTGATCGATTGCTGCAAGGCTTCATCGACACCTTCCTGATGGTCGGCGTGTCGTCACTGATCGCGCTGTTGGTGGGTATTCCGCTAGCGGTGATTCTGGTTACCAGCACCAAAGGCGGGATCTACGAAGCACCGGCGCTGAACCGCGCACTGGGCGCGTTCGTGAACCTGTTCCGCTCGATTCCGTTTCTGATTTTGATGGTGGCGCTGATTCCGTTCACCCGGTTGATCGTCGGCACCACCTATGGCGTTTGGGCAGCGGTGGTGCCGCTGACTATTGCCGCTACGCCGTTCTTCGCACGCATCGCCGAAGTCAGCCTGCGGGAAGTCGACCACGGGTTGATCGAAGCGGCGCAGGCGATGGGTTGCCGACGCTGGCATATCGTCTGGCATGTGCTGCTGCCCGAGGCGCTGCCGGGGATTGTCGGCGGCTTCACCATTACGCTGGTGACCATGATCAACTCGTCGGCCATGGCCGGGGCGATTGGCGCCGGTGGGTTGGGGGATATTGCTTATCGGTATGGGTATCAGCGCTTTGACAGCCAGATCATGCTGACGGTGATTGTGTTGTTGGTGGTGTTGGTGGCGGTGATTCAGTTGGGCGGGGATCGGTTGGCGCGTGGGTTGAACAAGCGCTGAATCAAGATCAAAAGTGCGAAAGCGCTTATAGTCAGTGCTTCTTTCTTTTTCTGTGCAGCCGACCATGAAACAGACTCCCGCCGACCTGGAGCAGATCACCTCTACCACCCTGGGCCATTACAACGCGGTGGCCGAGGACTTCCGTGAAGGCACTCGCGATCACGATGTCAGCCAGAACATCGATGCCCTGTTGCGGCATATTCAGGGTGAGGCGCCCTTCAGCATTCTCGACTTTGGCTGTGGCCCCGGTCGCGACCTGAAAACGTTTACCCGCCTGGGCCACATCGCCATCGGGCTCGACGGTTCGGAAAAGCTTGCGCAGATGGCCCGGGACGACAGCGGGTGTGAGGTCTGGCAGCAGGACTTCCTGAAGCTCGATCTGCCAGCCGAGCGGTTTGACGGGATTTTTGCCAATGCGGTGCTGTTTCATGTCCCGAGTCAGGAGTTGCCCAGGGTGTTGAAGCAACTGCGCGCGGCATTGAAGCCGGGCGGTGTGTTGTTCAGTTCCAATCCCCGTGGCGAGAATCAGGAAGGCTGGAACGGACCGCGTTATGGGGCGTATTACGATCTGGCGGCGTGGAAGGAAATGCTGACCGAGGCGGGGTTTGTGGAGCTGGAACATTACTACCGGCCGGCGGGGCTGCCGCGGGAGCAGCAGCCTTGGTTGGCGAGTGTTTGGCGTCGAGCCGACTGATCGTTCCCACGCTCCGCGTGGGAATGCAGCCAGTGACGCTCTGCGTCACAGCCGCAGGGACGCAGAGCGTCCCGAGAGGCATTCCCACGCGGAGCGTGGGAGCGATCATTACGTAGATTCTTTTTTCGGTTCGTGAACCTTGTACCAGGCCACGTACAGCGCCGGCAAAAACAGCAGCGTCAGCAACGTCGCAATGATGATCCCGCCAATCATTGCGTAGGCCATTGGCCCCCAGAACACTTCCCGGGCGATCGGGATCATCCCCATACTCGCCGCCGCGGCCGTCAACAGAATCGGCCGACGCCGATGTTCCGTAGCCTGCACCACCGCGTCCCACGGCGTATAACCGCTCTTCTCGAAAGAATCGATTTGGGTCACCAGAATCACCGAATTGCGGATGATGATGCCGATCAGCGCCAGAATCCCGAGGATCGCCACGAAGCCCATGGGCGTGCCCGTCGGGATCAGCGCCAGCACCACGCCGATCAAGCCGAGCGGCGCGACGCTGGCCACCAGGAACAGCTTCTGCACGCTGTGCAACTGGATCATCAGGAAGGTCGCCATCAAAAACAGCATCAACGGCACGACCTTGGCAATCGGTCCCTGGGCCTTGCCGCTTTCCTCCACCGTGCCGCCAGTGGCGACTTTGTAGCCCACCGGCAAACCGGCGGCGAACTTGTCGATGTCCGGTTGCAACTGCTTCACCAGGTCGGTCGGCTGAATCTCGTCGCGCACCGCAGCCTTGATGGTGATGGTCGGTTTGCGGTCACGACGCCATACCAGCGGTTGCTCCAGTTCGTAGCGCACCGTGGCAAACGCCAGCAGCGGTATGGAAGTGCCGCCGGGGGTGACGATCTGCAAGTTCTGCAAGGTTTCCGGGCTGCCGCGCTCGGCATCTTCAGCGCGGCCGACCACGTCGATCAGGTAGATGTCGTCATCGACCTGCGTCACCGGCGAGCCGACGACGATGCTGTTCATCAGGTTCGCCACGTCTTCCGACGACAGCCCCAGTTGCCGCGCCTTGTCTTGCGCGATGTCGATGCGCAGCACTTTGCCCGGCTCGTTCCAGTCGTAAATGATCTCGCCGATGTGCGGGTTTTTATCCAGTTCAGTGGCCAGGGCGATCGCGTGCTTGCGCACTTGATCGATGTCTTTACCGCTGACCCTGTATTGAATCGGACGCCCCACCGGCGGGCCCATTTCCAGGGCCTGGACGTAACTGCCGATGCCGACGAAGTCTTCACGCAAGCGCTTTTGCAAACGAGCAGTCAGCGCCGTGCGTGACTCCAGGCCTTTGCTGACGATCACCAGTTGCGCGTAGTACGGGTTCTGCAATTGCTGGTCGAGGGGCAGGTAGAAACGGATCGCGCCCTCGC
This sequence comes from Pseudomonas sp. FP1740, assembly GCF_030687165.1. Classification (NCBI taxonomy): domain Bacteria; kingdom Pseudomonadati; phylum Pseudomonadota; class Gammaproteobacteria; order Pseudomonadales; family Pseudomonadaceae; genus Pseudomonas; species Pseudomonas sp. FP1740. The sequence continues at coordinate 245,817 of NZ_CP117461.1, read as the reverse complement.
CGATGTAGGTGCTCCAGCGCACGATGTCCGGGTCGCCCTTGAGCGTCGCTTCGAGCTTGTCCACGGCTTTGCGGGTTTCGGCGATCGAGGCGTTTTGCGGCAGGTTCAGGTCGACGAGGATTTCCGGGCGGTCCGAGGACGGGAAGAACTGGTTCTGCACGAACTGCATGGAAAACACCGAGAGCACGAACAGCGCCACGGTGATACCGATGGCCCACCAGCGGTTGCGCATGGCCCACAGCAGGCCGCCATTGAACGCCCGACCGATGCGCCCTGGCTCTGCGTCGTGAGGTTTCACATTGCTGCTCAGAATATGCACACCGAGTACCGGGGCGAACAGCACGGCGACGATCCATGACACCAGCATGGCCACCGCGATCACCGCGAACAGCGTGAAGGTGTACTCTCCGGCGGAGCTCGCGTTCAAGCCGATCGGCACGAAACCGGCGACGGTAACCAGCGTGCCGGTGAGCATCGGGAACGCCGTCGAGGTGTAGGCGAAGGTCGCCGCCTGTTCTTTGGTTTCGCCCATTTCCAGGCGCGTGACCATCATCTCCACCGTGATCATCGCGTCGTCCACCAGCAGGCCGAGGGCGATGATCAGCGCTCCGAGGGAAATCCGCTGCATGGTGATGCCACTGTATTCCATGAAGAGGAAGACCATCGCCAGCACCAACGGAATCGAACACGCCACCACCAGCCCGGCGCGCACGCCAAGGCTGACGAAGCTGACGATCAGCACGATCACCACGGCTTCGAACAACGCACTGGTGAAACCGCCGACCGCTTCTTCCACCACTTCGGCCTGATCGGAAACGTTGTGCACGCCAACGCCCACCGGCAGGTCGGCCGTCAGCTCGTTCATACGCAGATGCAGCGCCTTGCCAAATGCCTGGATGTTGCCGCCCTTCTTCATGGCGATTGCCAGGCCGATGGCCGGCTGGCCGTTGAAACGAAACTCCGGGGTGGCAGGATCGACATAGCCACGGCTGATGTCGGCGATGTCGGCCAGGCGGTAGAAGCGGTCGTTGAGCTTCAGGTTAACGTTGGCCAGGTCTTTCTCCGAGGCAAACTGCCCCGAGGTCCGCACCGAAATCCGCTCCGGGCCGGCCTCGATCACTCCCGCCGGGGTCACGGCATTCTGTGATTGCAGGCTCTGCACCACCTGGCGCTGATCGATGCCGAGGGCGGCGAGTTTGCGGGTGGAGAAGTTCAGGTACAGCACTTCATCCTGCTCGCCGATCATTTCGACCTTGCCCAACCCTGGCACTTCACGGATTTCGGCACGCACCTCTTCCACGTAATCGCGTAGCTGGCGCATCGACAGGCCGTCAGAGGTAAAGGCATACACCGAACCGAACACGTCACCGAACTCATCGTTGAAGCCCGGCCCTTGCAGGCCTTGCGGGAAGTCGCCGCGGATGTCGTTGATCTTCTTGCGCACCTGGTACCAGATTTGCGGAATGTCCTTGGCGCTGGTGGTGTCGAGCAGGTTGACGAAGACCGTTGATTCGCCGGGGCGGGTGTAGCTTTTCACGTAATCGAGCGAGTCGAGTTCTTCGAGTTTTTTCTCGATCCGGTCAGTGACTTGCTTGAGGGTTTCTTCCTGGGTCGCGCCGGGCCAACGGGTCTGGATCACCATGGTTTTGATGGTGAACGAGGGGTCTTCTTCGCGTCCCAGGTTCAGGTAGGAGAACACGCCCATCAACAGCGCGACGAACATCAAATACCAGACAAACGACTGATGCTTGAGGGCCCACTCGGATAAGTTGAAACTCCCTTTCATTGCGGGCTGCCCTCATCAATTCTCACTTTCTGCCCCGGCTTGAGGCTGTTCACACCGGCACTGACCACCCGCTCGCCGGATTTCACACCGTTGGCCACGACCACTGTGTCGTCGGTCCGGCTGATCAGGCTGACCTCCCGTGGGGCAACGGTTTGCGTCTGTGGATCGACGATCCAGATCCGTGTTTTCCCATCGACCTCCTGCAATGCGCTCGCCGGCAGTTCGAGGCGTGGTTTGATTTCAGAGCTGAGGGTCACGCTGATCGCCGTGCCGAGGTGAAAACCCGGCGGCGTATCGGTCAGGCTCAGGCGGGCGCGACGGGTACGGGTCGCGCTTTGGGCCTGGGGTTCGATTTCACGCACGATGGCGGTGCTGGTGATGCTCGGGTCCAGCTGCGAGGCGACCTGGAACACCACGTCGGCCGGCAAATCATCGACCAGGGTGTCGGGCAAGTCGATCACCGCTTCCTTGATGTCCGGCTGCGCCAGGGTCACCACTTGCTGGCCGGCGGTCACCACTTGCCCGGCTTCGGCATTCCACGCGGTGACAATGGCTTTGTGATCGGTGCGCAGCTCGACGTAGTTGAGTTGGTCCTGCGCCTGGTTGACTGCGGCCCTGGCTTGATCGAGGGACGCCTGGGTGGTTTTCAGTTCGGTCTGGGCGATGTCCAGTTGTGCCTGGGCACCGACCCCGCGATTGAACAACTCCTGCTGACGCCGGGCGTTGGCCTGGGCATTGATGAGCTGCGCCTGAACACGCGCCAGGTCACCCTGGGCCGAGCGCAACTGGTTCTGCTGATCGGTGGGGTCGAGGGTGGCGAGCAAGGCGCCTTTCTGGACTTCGGCGCCGACATCGACATTGCGGCTGGCGATACGCCCCGGCACCCGGAAACCGACATTGCTTTCGTAACGGGCCTGAATGCTGCCGGCGAACCGGCCGAGATCCTCTTGATGGAGCGCTTTCACTTCCACAGACAACACCGGCCGCACCGGTTCTGGCGGCGCTTCTTCCTTGGAACAGGCGACCAGCAGTGCAGCAGCGGACAACAGCAACAGGCGCTTCATGGCTGGGCTCCTGTCATTGGCGTCTTATAGGTGTTTTCGACGATCTCCACCTTCACGCCCGGATGCAGCAGTTGGCCGCCCGCAGTGACGACTTTTTCGCCACCGGTGAGGCCGGCGCTGACAATGACTTTGCCGGTCAGGTAACGGCCAACGGTGACCGTGTGCAACTGCGCCTTGCCCTCGGCGTCCACCAGCCACACGGCCGGGTCGCTGAGATTTTTGGTCAGGGCCGCCCAGGGCAGTTCCACTGCGGTTTTACCCACTGGCTTGGCCGTGGCGCTCACCACCGAGCCGAGCTGCATTCCTTCAGGGAGACCGTCGAGGCTGACTTTGACTTGCACCGTGCCAGTCTGCGCGGACACCGCTGGCGTGACTTCGCGAACAGTACCCGTGGTCTTGATTTTCGGGTTATCGAGCAGGCTGACCACAATCGATCGGTCTGACGGCGGCTCGGTCAGTAGCGATTCGTAAACATTGAACACCGCATCACGCTCGCCGTCCCGGGCCAGGCTGAAAATCGGCACCGTGGCTTGTACCACCTGGCCGACTTCGGCCTGGCGCGCGGTAATCACGCCGGGTGCATCGGCAATCAACGCGGTGTAGCTCAGTTGATCGCGGGCGTTGGCCAATTGCGCTTGAGCCGCGCTCAATGCGCTCTGGCTGCTGCGCAAGGCCGCTTGGGCGGAGTCGTATTCGCTCTGGCTGGTGTAGCCCTTGGGCAGGAGTTTTTGCTGGCGAACGAAGGCGGCGGCAGTCTGTTTGACCCGCGCCTGTTCGGCAACCACCTGGGCCTGGGCCGAATCGACATTGGTTTGCAGGTCTTTGGGGTCAAGCCTGGCCAGCACTTGTTTGGCCGACACCCGGTCACCGACATCGACCATTCGCTGGATGATCTTGCCGCCCACGCGGAATGACAACTCGGTTTGAACTCGGGCCTGGACATCTCCGGTGAGTGTCACCGCGGCGGCGTAATCGGTTGGCTTGACCTCTTGCACGAAGACTCGCGGACGGTCCTTCTCGACGGGCTTTTTTTCGCCACAGGCGGTCAGCAAGGCGAAGAGGCTCAGGCCAACCATTAATTTCAATCCGGGACCCGCCATGCAGACTCCTTTGCGTTGTACGTACGTGCCAGTGACGATACGACTGTGAGCTTAGAACAGGGTTCAACAGGTGCACGGGGTTGCTACGTACCTTATGGCCTGGGGACTATCCTGTGGCGAGGGAGCTTGCTCCCGCTCGGCTGCGCAGCAGACGCAAAACCTGCTATCTCGTTTTGCCTGACACACCTCGTTTAACTTTTTTGGGCCGCTTCGTAGCCCGGCAAGAGCAAGCTCCCTCGTCACAGACGATCACAGTCGCCGACGATAAGACAAACTGGCGGACCCTGCAGCAGGAAGCTCCCCATGCTCAAAACCCTCGCGGTGGCCAACTACCGCTCGATCAATAAATTGGTGATTCCGCTCGAACGGCTGAACTTGATCACCGGCCCCAACGGCAGCGGTAAATCCAATCTCTACCGCGCCTTGCGCCTGCTGGCGGAAACTGCTCAGGGCGGTGTGGTCAATGGCTTGGCACGCGAGGGTGGGCTGGATTCGACCTTCTGGGCCGGGCCGGAAACCATCACCCAGCGCATGCGCACTGGTGAAATCCCGGTCCAGGCAACCATGCGACACGGCGTCAAGCGCCTGCGCCTGGGGTTTGCCGGCGAAGACTTCAGCTACTCGATCGCGCTGGGCCTTGCGGAACCGAGTCTTTCCGCGTTTTCTCTGGACCCGGAAATCAAAAGGGAATGCATCTGGTCCGGGCCGTTCTATCGCCCGGCCAGCCTACTGGTGGATCGCGACGGCCCGATGATTCGCACACGGGCCGGACGCGGCTGGGAGGTGCTGGCCCAGCGCACACCGAATTTCGACAGCCTGTTCGATCAGGTCGGTAGCTTGCGCACCTCGCCGGAAGTCTTGCAGCTGCGTGAATTCATTCGCCGCTGGCGCTTCTACGATCACTTTCGCAGCGATGCCGATGCCCCGGTGCGACAACCACAGCTGGGCACTCGCACGCCGGTGTTGCACCACGACGGTCGCGACCTCGCGGCGGCGTTACAGACCATCCGCGAAATCGGCGATCCCGAAGCCTTGCAGGCGGCGATCAGCGATGCGTTCCCCGGCGCGACGCTGAACATCGCACTGCTGCAAGGTGGCCGATTTGCAATCGAGTTTTATCAGGAAGGGTTGTTGCGGCCACTGTCCGCCGCCGAGCTGTCGGACGGGACGTTGCGCTATCTGTTGCTGGTCGCGGCATTGCTGACACCCCGGCCGCCGACGCTGATGGTGCTGAATGAGCCGGAAACCAGTCTGCATCCGGACTTGTTGCCGGCATTGGCGCGGTTGATTATTCGAGCGTCCGAACAGTGCCAGGTGTGGGTGGTGTCCCATGCACGGCGCTTGATCTCGGCATTGCAGCAAGACCCGGAGTGCAATTGCATTGTGCTGGAGAAAGATTTCGGCCAGACCGGGATGGTCGGGCAGCGGATGCTGGACGAGCCGGTGTGGTATTGGCCTGACTGAGACACACTGATCGTTCCCACGCTCTGTGGCGAGGAAACAAGCTCCCTCACCACAGGTGGGAACGATCAGCTGAAGCAAATCACCCTTGCCACTTCCCACCCTCGACAATCACGCTTTCAGGCCTGGTGTCGTCGCTCAGCTCTTTGCGCACATACTGGTCGTACAGCTTGAGCAAAAACTTATCCTCACCCAGCTTCGCCAACTCCGTATTCACCCAATCGCGCAGTTCGATGTTGCCCTTCTTCACCGCCGGGGCGATCGGTGCTTCGGCGCCCAACTTCTGCTCCAGTACACGGTAGCCCGGGTTTTGTTTGGCCCAGCTGAACAACACCAGATTGTCCTGCGCATAAGCGTCGCCGCGACCATTGGCCAGGGCTTGCAGGGACTCGGAGTTTTTCTCGAACTTCAGCAGCTTCCAGTCCGGGTGATTTTTGGTCAGCCAGACATCGGCTGTGGTACCCGTGGTCACGATAGTCGTGCGGGTCGCCAGGTCATCAAGGTTCTTCACTGAACTGGCCTGAGGCACCAGCGCCTGCACCGCCACCTTGAGGTTCGGGTTGGTGAAGTCCACCGCTTCCTTGCGCTCCGGGGTGACGGTCATGTTGGCCAGGATCAGGTCGACCTTGTCGCTTTGCAGGAATGGAATCCGGCTCGCCGGCTCCACCGCCACGAACTCGACTTTGTTTTCATCGCCCAACAGATCCTTGGCGAATTGGCGGCCAATGTCGGTATCGAACCCCACGTAGCGCCCGGTCTCATCGACAAAACCGAACGGCGGTTTGTCGGTGAACACGCCGACAATCAGCTTGTCCCGGGCTTTGATCTTTTCCAGGTAACCGGCCGGTGCGCTGCTGACGCTGGCGACTTTCGGCTTGGCCGGTTCTTCGGTTTTGTTGCAACCGGCCAGCAGCGCCAGGCCGAATAGCGGGAGTAGCAGTAGAGAAGACTTGGCAGTTTTCATGGCAGTTCCAGTTCCTTTGTTTGAGTCGTTTTGGGTAGTGCGGCGACGAAGGAGAACTTCTCCAGGAACTGCTGCGCTCGTGCGGTTTGCGGGTTCGTAAAGAAAATCTCGGGGGGGTGTTGCTCAAGGATGCGCCCGGCGTCCATGAACACGATGCGGTCGGCCACGGCGCGGGCGAAGGCCATTTCGTGGGTGACAATCAGCAGGGTCATGCCCTCGCGGGCCAGGCCCTGAATCACTTCGAGCACCTCCTTGACCATCTCCGGGTCGAGGGCGGCGGTGACTTCGTCAAAGAGCATGACCTGGGGATTCATGCACAGCGAACGGACGATGGCGATGCGTTGCTGCTGACCACCGGAGAGCTGACGCGGGAACGCGTCGCGCTTGTCCAACAGGCCTACGCGCTCCAGCAAGGCTTCGGCCTGTGCACGGGCTTCGCGGCGGTCGCGCTTCTGCACTTTCACCGGGCCAAGCAGCACGTTATCGAGCACGCTCATGTGCGGGAACAGGTGATAACTCTGGAATACCATGCCGATCTGCTGACGCACTTCGCGCCAGTCGGTGCCCTTGTCCAGCAACTCACGCCCGGCAAAATTCAAGCTGCCGCTGTGAGCGACTTCCAGGCCGTTGAGGCAGCGCAGCAAGGTGCTTTTGCCACAGCCGCTGGGGCCGAGGATGACGATCACTTCGCCCGGTTTCACCTTCAGATCGATGCCGTTGAGCACCTGCTGCTCGCCGAAAAACTTGTTGAAACCCTTGAATTCGATCAATGCGCTCATGCTTGCGTCCAGCGCCGCTCCAGCACGCGGGAAGCGGCTGACAGCGGGTAGCAGATGAAAAAGAAAAACAGAAACAGCGCGCCGTAGATCAGTACCGATTCGTAGGTGCGCTCGATGATCTGCTGGCCGACCTTGATCACGTCCACCACGCCGATCAGCACCGCCAGGGAGCTGGTCTTGATGATCCGCGTGTAGACGTTGATGGTCGGCGGCGTCATGCGTTTCAGAGCCTGGGGCAGCAGTACGTAGCCGTAGAGTTGCGGGCCGTTCAAGCCAATCGACAATCCCGCTTCTCGCTGGCCGCGCGGTAACGAATGCAAGGCCCCGCGCACCACTTCCCCGACTTCGCTGGCGCCCCACAGCGACAGCACCAGCACCGCGCACCAGAAGCTCGGAATGCTCAGGCCGAAAAAAATCGGCAGGCCGAAGAACAGCAAATACAACCAGACCAGCACCGGGATCGCCCGGAACAGTTCCAGATAAACCCGCAGCATTGCGTTGAGCCATGTCGAATTCAGCGTGCGCAACACGCCGTAGAGCACCCCGCCGACGGTGCTGAAGGCGATGCTCAGGAAAGAAATCGACAAGGTTTGTGCAGCGCCCTTGCCCAATTGCGGCAACGACACCATGAGCAACTCAAGACCCGAACTGGCCATGCTGGAGCCTCCTTTCCAGACGGCTGAGCAGCAGCGACAACGGCAAAAACAACAGCACGCAGATCAACGTCAGCACGGCGAGCATTTCGTAGGTTTTGTAATAGAGCGCGATGTAGCTCTTGGTGGTGTAGAGAATCTCCGGCACCGCCACCGCCGAGACCACCGTGGTTTCCTTGAGCAGGAAGATGAAATTGGCGAACAGCGACGGCAGGCTGAGGATGCCGGCCTGCGGCAGGATCACGTAGCGCAGCAATTGCCCGTGGGACAAGCCTATTGAACGACCGGACTCAAGTTGCGCCTGGGGCACGGCATCCACGCCGGCGCGCAGGACTTCGGTGAGGTAGGCTCCGCCGAGAAAGGTCATGGTGATGATCGCTGCGGCGAAGCCCGAGACTTTGATGCCCAGGGCCGGCAAGGCGAAGTAGACGAAGAACAACTGGATCAGCAATGGCGTGTTACGCGCCAACTCCACATACAGCCCGACCAGGCGCTGCAGGTAAGGCGTGCGGAACACCAGAATCGTCGCGTTGACCAGCGCCACCAGCAATGAAGTGCCGATGGCGATGAAGCCGACCTGCAGCGTCACACCAACGGCTTTGAGAAACGCCGGCAAGGTGCTGAGGATAAATGCGTAATCGAAGGTCATTGAACATCCTGTACACCGCTCGGTAAGCGACGATGGCGCAGTCCATGGGCAGTGGATAACCACCCGGCAGGCATCGACTTTAAAGGTATAAAAAGAGGAATTTAAATACCGTTAAAGCATATTGATATCACGCAAAAAACTATCCTGCGGATTTGCGACGGCAGCGGGAGACGGCTATTTTCCTTTGCGCTGGAGGAAGGATCTTTTTTTCAAAATGCCCCTCCAAGGACGTGCAGCTTTTGGCCAGACTCCCCCGGCCGAACCATCACAAGGAAGAGAACATGGCTGACCTAAAAGTGCCGCCGCGGCTGGAGCCGCAGGACATCGTGAAATTGCTGGTGGCGTTGCGCAGGGCGTTGAAGGCCAGAGAGGCCTAGACCGAGAGCAGGTTCCCTGTGGCTGGGGACTTGCTGTGGCGAGGGGGCTTGCCCCCGTTGGGCTGCGAAGCGGCCCTAAAACCTGCATTCCGATTCCCCCTGACACACCTCATGGACTGATCGGCGACTGCTGCGCAGCCGAACGGGGCGAAGCGGCGTTCCGACAAGCCCCCTCACCACAGGTGAAACACACTTCAATAAAAAACGCCGACGCTGTAGTAGCCGTCGGCGTTTGAAACCTTGAAGGGGTTCGAGACTGCAATCAATCAGAACGCCGGCAGTACCGCGCCGCTGTATTTCTTGTCGATGAACGCCTTCACTTCAGGACTGGTCAGAGCCTTGGCCAGCTTCTGGATGGCAACGCTGTCCTTGTTGTCTGGACGTGCCACCAGGAAGTTCACGTAAGGCGAATCGGCACCTTCGATCACCAGCGCGTCTTTAGCCGGGTTCAGGCCCGCATCCAGCGCGTAGTTGGTGTTGATCATGTCCAGATCGACCTGGTCCAGAACACGCGGCAGCATGGCCGATTCCAGTTCCTTGAACTTGAAATTGTGCGGGTTCTTGGCGATGTCTTTCGGGGTGGCCAAAGCGTTTTTCGGGTCTTTCAACTCGATCAGGCCAGCCTTCTGCAGCAGGATCAGGGCACGGCCGCTGTTGCTGCCTTCGTTCGGGATGGCGATGGTTGCGCCGTCCTTCAGCTCAGCCAGGGTTTTGACTTTCTTCGAGTAGCCGCCGAACGGTTCGACGTGCACGCCGATCACAGTCACCAGGTTCGTGCCTTTGCCTTCGTTGAAGCTTTTCAGGTACGGCAGGGTCTGGAAGTAGTTGGCGTCCAGACGCTTCTGGTCGACCTGCACGTTCGGCTGAACGTAGTCGGTGAAGACTTTGATCTCCAGGTCCACGCCTTCTTTGGCGAGGGTAGGCTTGATCAGTTCAAGAATCTCGGCATGTGGAATCGGCGTCGCCGCAACCACCAGTTTCTCGCCAGCCTGGGCCAGGCCCGCGGTCAGGGCAGCCGCCAATGCGGTGAACAACAGAACCTTTTTCATGCAGTGTCCTTATCGAAAATCACGGTCGTCATCGACGACGGCTAAATGTTTAGGTGCCAGTGGAGTGCTATCGCTGGCGTGACGCGGACGATACCGGGATTTTTTATTCCCGAACAATATCTTTTATTCACTTTCATATTCCATTTTATTCATACAGTCCAATCCACGAACGACCCTGTAGGAGCGAGGCTTGCCCGCGAAGAGGGAGTGTCAGCCGACATCAATATTGCCTGGCACACAGCTGTCGCGAACAAGCTTCGCTCCTACAGAAGCCCCGTGGTTTTGAGCAGGTCTTTCAAGGCCTCTTTTTCGGCGGCGGAGCCGCTGCCGAGGATTTTTTTCAGTTGCTGCTCGATCTGTAGCAACGATGCAGGCGCCTCGGGCAGATTCAAATGCTCCGGCAAAATCTCATCGCCAGTACTCACCAGCAGCGCAAAGTGAATGACGTTTTCCAGCTCTCGGGTGTTGCCCGGCCAACTGTGTTGCTCCAGCAGATGCTGCGCGGCTTCGCTGATCAGTGGCACCGGCAGGTCGAGGCGCTGGCTGTAGATGCCGAGGAAGTATTCGGCCAGCGATAAAATATCGCCCACCCGCTCACGCAAGGCCGGCAGTTCGAGCTGGCCCTCGCTGAGGTAGTGATAAAGCCGCTCATGGAATTTTCCGGCCGCCACTGCCTGGGCCAGATCGATGCTGGTGGCCGCCACCAGACGCACGTCCACCGGGCTCGGCTGGTGCGCACCGACGCGGGTGACTTCGTGGTTTTCCAGGGCTGCGAGCAACTTGATCTGGATCGGCAGCGGCAGGTCGCCGATCTCGTCCAGGTACAAGGTGCCGCCATTGGCCGAGCCGAACCAGCCGGCACGACTGCTGGCCGAACCGCTGTAGCTGCCGGCGGCATAGCCGAACAGTTCAGCATCGGCGTAAGTCGGGCTGATCGCACCGCAATTGACGGATACGAACAACCCGCCACGATCACTGGCGCGGTGGATGTGCCGCGCCAGCAGTTCTTTACCGCTGCCGGTTTCACCGCGAATCAACACCGAGATCGAACGTGGTGCCAGTTGTTCCAGCTCCTGGCGCAATTGCCGGGAACGCGGATCGACAAATACCAGCGCCTTGGCGCGGATGCTCAGCGGGCTTTTCTCCGCATCGGGAAAGGTCAGCAATGGCTGACCGAAGGTTTCATGCAAACTCATGGCAGACTCCCGCCCAAAACCGCCGGGAGGCGGGGGCGTTTAACAAGAAAAAGGTTTACGCACGTCGCAGGGCGTGGTGTTCCATACGGTTTTGCAGGCGATAGAGATAGGCAAAACCCTGCTCCCAGCGCCGGTGACCGGACTTCACGTTGATGTGCCCGGCCCCCGATAAAATCCCCGCCTCGGCGCCCCATTGACGCGCCAGTTCAAGCGCACGTGGCGCGCTCACGGCGGCGTCGTTGTCAGAGCTGACGACCTGGCTCGGGAACGGCAATAAATGGGTCGGGATCGGCGCAAAGTTGCGCAGCGCCGGCGCGCAGGCCGGGCGCTCGACGTCCGCCGGCGCGACCAGCAAGGCGCCGCGCACTTGACGCAAAAATTGCAGCGGCGCGGTGGCTGCCCAATGGGCAACGGTGATGCAACCCAGGCTATGGGCGATCAGGATCACAGGCGTGCTGTCGGCGGCAATCGCCTCGGCCAACGCTGCGACCCAGTCTTCACGACGAGGCGTCAGCCAATCGGCCTGCTCCACCCGCGCGCTGTTTGGCAGACTGTTCTGCCAGTGGGTTTGCCAATGATCTTCTGGCGATCCTTGCCAGCCCGGCACAATCAGGTAGCGAATTGATTCGTTGCGCATGGGGGAGCTCTCCTGCTGTGTGTCTGTTCCTGATCGAGTATAGGGAGGAGAGTTATATTCGCTAAGGAATAAGAAGCTATTTATTAAGATCAATATAGAATATGTGTTTGCCCGAAATAAAAAAGGGGCCGCACCCTGCCAAGGAGACGGCCCCGGAAACTCAAAATCTGTTTGCGCTGATCAACAATCCTGAAGCCGATGATTGGCGAAATCGGTTATCCAATAAAGGAATATTTAATTACTTTATTAGGCCTAAATCGCATATACAAATCATCTTCCGCAATCGCCGACCCCTCGCTGCTTGCGTCACAACGTAGCGTCCCTTTGGGTCAAATTGATGACGAGCGTTTTTCGCCTTTGAGTTTCCGGGTGCCTTGCTCAAACCTGGGCGGCATGCACCTGACGGGGTTCTGTGGTCGCCTTGCGCGCAAATCGGTTCGCCCGTGCAAACGTCCCGAAATCATTGAACCGAACCCCCATCTCACGCATCACCTCATGCGCCACCGGCACTGTCATCTGGCGGATGTAAAACGGTTCCTTCACCACAAAATGATGGATCCCGTGGCTGCTGCCGAAGTTGAAGCAGAACGCCTGCAACGGCCACAGCCACCAAGGGTTCAAGACCTGAGTCTGCTGAATCACATTCCCCGGCTCGACGTCACCGTAGTAGTGCATGTTCGAGCTGACAAAGTGCAGGCAGAACGTGCGCAATACGTTCGGACCGATGATCACCACGACAGCGATGTCGATCACTTGCATCACCGCCAATGTCGTCGCCGACCATTCGATGGGCGCCCCCGATAGATGCGCGATGCCGTTGGCGGCGTGAAAACCGAGGAACACATACCACGCCCCCCAATGCATCAGCGCCAGCGGTGCGTAAACTTTCAGGGAGCGCTTGAGGATGCTGAACTTGTGCGCCCAGGTCTTGGCCCGCAGCATGCGGATAAACGCCGACATCACGTTGTCGCCAACCATCAACAGCCGCGCAAAACCCCAGCGCTCACCGTTGGTGATCGCCCGCTCTTCCATGTCGGCTTCAGTGCCGGACACCTTGTGGTGGTTGAGGTGCAAATGGCGGCGGATCCACGGATTGATGGTGCTCGGCCGCGCCAGCCACACCAGGCCCATCATCAGGTTATGCGGCACCCGCTGTTTGCGAAAATACATGCTGTGGATCAGGTCATGCTCAAGTTCATGGGTCAACGAAGCGAAAAACGCGTTGACCAACAGGCATGCCCACCAGGTCATGTATCCGTTGATATAGAGCACTGCCGAACCGATCATCCCGGCCAGGGCGAAGGCCAGGATGCCCGCACCCAAGGCGTCCTGATGGTTGAGAATCGGGTAGCGCCGACGCAACTCGACGCCCTTGGCCAATACCACCTGGCGAATATGCGCTGATCGTTGTGCTGCATTCAGTCGCTGGGGACTTGCAGAAGTACCGTCCATGCTTCCATCCTCTGGTTATTGATGTTCGCATCCTGCCCTGTGATGCTTCACACAGCGGTAGCCGTGAACGCCAACCTGTTGACCGGACGCGCCAATCGACATGACTGAACCGACCTCCCTCGCCAGCTGGACCCGCGCCCTGCGCAAGCAGCTCGATGCGCTGGGCCTCGACAGCACCGCCCTGTGCCGACAGGCGGGGCTAGATCCGCAGTTGATGGACGACCCGAACGCCCGTTACCCGTTGTCCGGCACCACACGCCTGTGGGAAATCGCGGTGCAGGTCAGTGGCGACCCGGCGATTGGCTTGCGGGTGTCGCGGTTTGTCAGCCCGACCACGTTTCATGCGCTCGGTTATGCGTTGGTGGCCAGCGGCAGCTTGCGGGAAGTGTTCGAGCGCATCGTGCGCTATCACCAGGTGGTCAGCGATGCGCTGGACCTGGAGTTGACCCGCGCCGAGGATCGCTATCGCTTCCGCCTGAAAATCCCCCAGGGCAACCCCGCGCCAGCCTTCGAAGCCATCGACGCCTTCGCGGCGATTTACGTGCGCACCTGCCGTAACCGGCTGGGCCGTGACTACGCGCCGCTGGCGGTTTATCTGCGCCGTCCGGAACCTGCCGACCCGCATCAATGGCACAAAGTGTTCCGTTCTCCGGTGTATTTCGCCGCCGAGGAAGACCGACTGGAATTCGCCCTGGTGGATTTCGACAGCCACCTGGACGACGCCAACCCGGAACTGGCCGAACACAACGAAACCGTGCTCAAACGCACCTTGGCGCAACTCAAGCCCCTGACCTGGGAGCGCAAGGTTCGCGACGCCATTGAAGAGCAACTGCCTGAGGGCGAACCGTCGGCCGATCGCATCGCCGAAGCACTGCACTTGAGCTTGCGCAGCCTGCAACGGCACCTGGCGGACGAAGGTTGTCGGTTCGATACGCTGCTCAACGAAAGTCGGGAAAACCTGGCGCTGCTGCACCTGCGCGACCCGCAATGCTCGTTGAGCGAGGTCAGTTATCTATTGGGATTCGCCGACACCAGCAGTTTCTGCCGCGCGTTCAAGCGCTGGACGGGAATGACGCCGGGGCAGTTTCGGGATGGGTTGCGGTAATAGATTCGCAAGGCGTGTTGCGATTTCCGGCCCCATCGCAATTTCTCAAGCACCACTGAAACCGCTACCGCCCCCGATCCCGCCGCAACACCTTGCGCACCCGCTTCACCAGCTCACTGACGGTAAACGGCTTGAGCAGGTAATCATCCTCATGCAGCTCCAACCCGCGCAGCCGGTCCTCGATGCCGTCCGTGGTGGTGAGCAACAGCACCGGTGTATCGCCGAGCTTGCGGATCTGCTGCAGCAACTGCCAGCCGTTGAGCCCCGGCAGCATCACGTCGAGGATGATCAATTCATATTCGCCAGATTCGATAAAGCGTCGGCCGTCCATGCCATTGAGCGCTACATCCACCGCATAACTCGCTTCGCTCAGGCCTTTGGCCAGGAGGCTGGCGGTCTCGGGTTCGTCTTCCACTAACAGCACACGCATGGCACACCTCGATTGTCGTCTTCACAGGCTAGGCGCGTTCGTGGACAAAGCCCATCAATAAAATCGACAGCGCCTGCAAGTGCACATCAAACCACCGCCAACGCCCGCAACCGCCGCGCATCCAGAATCTCAATCTCGCCATACCTGAGATTCAGAATCCCCTGCCCCTGCAAATCCTTGAGGATCTGGTTGGTGGTCTGGCGCGACAGCGACAGCATCGACGCCAATTGCTCCTGCGGCAGTTGCAGAACACGGCGCGGCAGGTCGATTTCACCATAGCCCTCGGCGATCATCAGCAAGCGATGGGCCAGGCGCGCCGGGGCCGGCATCAGGCTCAGCTGCTCGAGGTTGATGAAGGTCAGGCGCAGTTTGTGGCTCATCAGCAATGCCAATTGCCGCCAGTACACCGGGTGCTCGTCGAGCAATGCCAGCAGCGCTGTTTGCGGGATGTGCAACAGAATGCACTGGCCTGTGCCGAACGCGTCGTGGGTTCGCGGCTGACCATCGAACAGGCAGATTTCGCCGAACCAGTGCGGCGATTCCACCAGACTCAGCAGCGCTTCCTTGCCCTGCTCGTTCACCGCACCAATGCGCACCGAACCTTCAAGCACCGCATACAACCCGCACGGGGGATCACCGCGCTTGAACAGCCGCTGCCCCGGTGACAGCCGCCGAATCCGGGCGATTGCCAGCAGACTATCCTGTAAGGAAACAGGCAAGTGATTGAACCATTGCCCCGTCATCAGGCGTGAACGCCAAACCTGCATGTCCATGAAAACTCCTGGAGATTGTCGCCTGGCTGACAGAGCGAGAGATGAACCCGGGGCATCATCAATCACCCTACAGGAGGAATAACAATGAAAAGCCTCGTTGACCATCTCAGTCAATACGCCGCCTACCACCGTGATCCGCGCAATATCGCCAGCCATTTCGTGGGCATTCCCCTGATCGTCGTGGCGGTCGCGGTGTTGCTGTCGCGTCCGCAATGGGCCGGGGGCTGGCTGTCACCGGCAGTGCTGGTGTCACTGGTGTCGGCGTGGTTTTACCTGCGCCTGGAACTGCGGCTGGGGGCGCTGATGACGGTATTGCTGGGCCTGTCGGTCTGGCTGGGGCATGTGCTTGCGCAGCAGAGCACACTTGCCTGGCTTGGCGCCGGCATCGGGATGTTCGTGGTGGGCTGGGCGATTCAGTTTGTCGGTCATCATTACGAGGGGCGCAAACCGGCGTTTGTCGATGATGTGACGGGGTTGATTGTCGGGCCTTTGTTTGTGGTGGCTGAGTTGGCGTTTTTGCTCGGGATGCGGCATGAGCTCAAAGAGCAGATCGAGGCGCGAGTGGGTGGTGTGCGAATCAATCCGAAGAATGCGGCGGCTTAGGCCGCTTTAAAGATCGCAGGCTGCGCCAGCTCCTACAGTGGATTTGGGTTGGCCACAGATGTGTGTTCGACCCAAATCCACTGTAGGAGCTGGCGCAGCCTGCGATCTTTTGATCTTAAATGTTGGCGACTTTCTGCCAGACCTTGGGTTTGAAGAACAACGTCTCACCCTTCGTCAATCCAACCAGGCTATCGTGATCCTTCACCACTTCAGCTTCAATCAACTCGCTCTGGCCTTCGACCTTCAGCGTCACCCGCGTGGTGGCGCCCAACGGACGAATATCCCGCACTTCAGCGGCGTGGTGGTCTTCCAGTTCATGCCGCGACAGCGACACTTCGTGTGGACGGAACAGTACGTGCCGGTCTTCGCCCAAATGCAGACGGTTCGAATCGCCGAGGAAGTGATAGACGAAATCGCTGGCCGGATTTTCGTAGACGTCGCCCGGTGAACCGATCTGCTCGATCACCCCCTTGTTCATCACCACGATCCGGTCGGCAACTTCCATCGCCTCTTCCTGGTCGTGGGTCACGAATACCGAAGTCAGGTTGATGTCTTCGTGCAGCCGCGCGAGCCAGCGACGCAGTTCTTTACGGACCTTGGCATCGAGTGCACCAAAAGGCTCGTCGAGCAGCAGCACTTTCGGCTCCACCGCCAGGGCGCGGGCCAACGCGATGCGCTGACGCTGGCCGCCGGAGAGTTGTTCCGGGTAGCGATCGGCCAACCAGTCCAGTTGCACCATGTTCAGCAGTTCGTGGACTTTCGCCGCGATCTGGCTCTCGTTCGGACGCTGGTTTTTCGGCTTCATACGCAGGCCGAACGCAACGTTGTCGAACACCGTCATGTGGCGGAACAAGGCGTAGTGCTGGAACACGAAACCGACGTTGCGATCACGCACGTCGTGGCCGGAAACGTCTTCGCCGTGGAACACGATGTTGCCCTGATCCGGGGTTTCCAGGCCGGCGATGATTCTTAGCAACGTGGTCTTGCCGCAGCCGGACGGCCCCAGCAGCGCCACCAGCTCGCCGCTTTGAATGTCCAGGCTGATGTTGTCCAGCGCCTTGAACGCGTGAAAGTTCTTGCTGACGTTACGCACTTCGATCGACATGACTTATTCCTCCGCGGCGCTGGCGCGCAGGCGGTTAATACGGTTTTCGCTCCACTGCTTGAGCAGCAGGATGAAGAGCGCCAGGATCAGCAACAGGCTCGCCACGGCGAACGCGGCCACGTGGTTATATTCGTTGTAGAGAATCTCGACGTGCAGCGGCAAGGTGTTGGTCACCCCGCGAATGTGCCCGGATACCACCGACACCGCGCCGAACTCACCCATGGCCCGCGCGGTACACAGCACCACGCCATAGATCAGGCCCCATTTGATATTCGGCACGGTGACGTGCCAGAACATCTGCCAGCCATTGGCGCCAAGCAAACGCGCGGCCTCTTCCTCCTGGGTGCCTTGTTCCTGCATCAGCGGGATCAACTCACGGGCCACGAACGGCACGGTGACGAAAATCGTCGCCAGCACAATGCCCGGCAAGGCGAAGACGATCTGGATGTCGTGATCCTGCAACCATGGGCCGAACAAGCCCTGGGCGCCGAACATCAGCACGTAGACCAGACCTGCGATCACCGGCGACACCGAGAACGGCAAGTCGATCAGGGTCACCAGCATGCTCTTGCCGCGGAACGAGTATTTGCTCACGCACCACGCCGCGCTGACACCGAACACCAGGTTCAGCGGCACCGAAATCAACACCGCAATCACCGTGAGTTTCAGGGCCGACAACGCGTCCGGCTCAAAGATCGCGGTGAAGAACGCCCCCAGGCCCAGCTTCAGGCCCTGGGACACCACGATGAACAGCGGCAGTAACAGAAACAGCGCAAAAATCAGCCAGCCGAGGCCAATGAGGATTCGCCGCGAAACAGCACTGCCACGGCGGGCGGCGTTCGAGGAGGCCGCTGCAATAGACGATTGGGACATTTTTCGCGCCTCCTTATGGGGTTTCGATGCGCCGCTGCAACAAGTTGATCAGCAGCAACAGGACAAAGGAAACCACCAGCATCAGTACACCAATGGAGGTGGCGCCGGTGTAATCGTACTGGTCGAGTTTGACCATGATCAGCAGCGGCAGAATTTCGGTTTTCATTGGCATGTTGCCAGCGATGAAAATCACCGAACCGTACTCGCCGACTCCACGGGCAAAGGCCAAAGCGAAACCGGTCAGCCAGGCTGGGAGCAGCGCCGGCATCAGAATATGGCGGAAAACCTGCAACGGATTTGCCCCCAGGCACGCCGCCGCCTCCTCCACTTCACGGGGGATATCGGCCAGTACAGGCTGTACCGTACGTACTACGAATGGAAGTGTTACAAAAGTCAGCGCCAGGGTGATGCCGAGGGGGGTATACGCGATCTTGAAACCCAGGTCCGCCGCGAACTGACCCACCAGGCCGGTGGGGGTGTACAGCGCGGTCAACGCGATACCGGCCACGGCAGTGGGCAATGCGAAGGGCAGATCGATCATCGCATCGATGACTTTGCGCCCGGGGAAGGTGTAGCGCACCAGCACCCAGGCCAGCAGCGTGCCGATCACGCCGTTGATGATCGCGGCGTACAACGCGGTGCCGAAGCTCAGCTTCAACGCGGCCAGCACCCGAGGTGCCGAGATGATTGCCCAGAACTGGTCCCAGGTCAGTTGAGCGGCATGCACGAACATCGCCGCCAGTGGAATGAGCACAATCAGGCTGAGGTACACCAAGGTGTAGCCCAGCGTCAGCCCGAAGCCGGGTATGACGGGGGAGATACGACGCGACATAAAAGTCCTTGGTTGAGAACGCACTAAGCCCCGACGGTGAAGTCGGGGCCCGTTGGCATCTATTTCAGGTTACTGCGCCTGGTAGATCTGGTCGAACACGCCACCGTCATTGAAGAATTTCGGCTGGGCGGTTTTCCAGCCGCCGAAGTCCTTGTCGATGGTCACCAGTTCCAGGGTCGGGAACTGTTTGGCGTACTTGGCGGCTACGTCCTTGTCACGTGGACGATAGAAGTTTTTCGCCGCAATTTCCTGGCCGGCCGGGCTGTACAGGTGCTTGAGGTACGCTTCGGCGATTTCGGTATTGCCCTTCTTCTCGGCGTTCTTGTCGACCACAGCCACCGGTGGCTCGGCAAGGATCGACAGCGAAGGCACGACGATGTCGAACTTGTCGGCGCCGCCGTCTTCTTTCAAGGCCAGGAAAGCTTCGTTTTCCCAGGCCAGCAACACGTCGCCCTGGCCGTTGTTGACGAAGGTGATGGTCGAACCGCGAGCACCGGTGTCCAGCACAGGCACGTGCTTGAACAGGGTCTGTACGTACTCTTTGGCCTTGGCTTCGTTACCGCCATTGGCTTTCAGGCCATAGGCCCAGGCCGCGAGGAAGTTCCAGCGTGCACCGCCGGAGGTTTTCGGGTTCGGGGTGATGACCTCCACGCCGTTTTTGGTCAGGTCACCCCAGTCCTTGATGCCTTTCGGGTTGCCCTTGCGCACCAGGAACACGATGGTCGAGGTGTAAGGCGTGCTCGCTTCCGGCAGACGCTTCTGCCAGTCAGCCGGCAGGCTCTTGCCGAGCTTGGCGATTTCATCGATGTCGCCGGCCAGGGCCAGGGTCACCACGTCGGCCCGCAGACCGTCGATCACCGCCCGGCCCTGCTTGCCTGAGCCACCGTGGGACTGCTGGATCTTCACGTTGTCGCTAGCGTGGTCTTTCTTCCAGAAGTTGATGAACTCGGCGTTGTAGTCCTGATACAGCTCACGGGTCGGGTCATACGACACGTTGAGCAGTTCGTAATCCTTGGCAACCGCGGAACCAGCAAAAAGGGCACTGGCCAGGGCGGCCAACGCAAAATGGCGAATCGACGACATGGTGAAAGCTCCTGGAATTCTTGGTGTGGTGGCTTTTTCTTATGGTCTGGAACGGGTTGCCTGACTCAAGGATCGAAGCCTTCGACGCTCCCGCAGGAGCCGCCGAAGGCTGCGAACTTTTGATCTTTGCTTCAGCTCGACTTGTTGCCCGGATGCTGCAAACGGAATTTCTCTTTGCGTTCGATCTGTACCACCTGGGCGTTGTGCACGGTAATTTCCACCGCGCCAAAGCGCAGATCGCGCAAGGCGCTCTGGATCTCGCGCAAAATGGTGGCTTCGTCCTGCCCGTCAACACTGCGTAGGGATGCGCTCATGGTGCTGCTCCTTTAATGAGATATGCCTGGCAGTGGCGGGCACTGCGTACGGCGTGAGAGCAATAGTAGATAGGCGCAGATATTCTTAAAAAGACTATTTAAGAATGTTTATATAACCAGAATGCATTATTTGATGGGACAAGGGATTGCGGGGGATCTACTATTTTCAGGGCCACACAAAACCCTGTGGCGAGGGGGCTTGTCGGAACGCCGCACCGCCCCGTTCGGCTGCGTAGCAGACGCAAAGATTTGGGGCCGCTACGCGCCCCAACGGGGGCAAGCCCCCTCGCCACAAGAAGCAGCTCAGGCACTCATCCAATCAGCGGCGCCCGAACCCAATCCAAGGAAGCCGCCAGTACAGGTCGCCCAAACCAGTACCCCTGCCCCAGATCGCAATCGTGCTCGAGCAGGAAAGCCGCCTGCTCGACCTGCTCGATCCCCTCGGCATGCACTTGCATCCCCATGCTTTGCGCCAAGGCAACGATCACCCGAGCGATTGCCGCGTCGTCCTCATCACCCGGCAAGCCTGCAACGAATCCCTGATCGATCTTGAGTTTTTGCACCGGTAAACGCTTGAGTCGCAGCAACGACGAATAGCCCGTGCCGAAGTCATCGATGGCCAGCCGCACGCCTAACTCACGCAAGCGATGCATCTGCTCCAGCGCCACTTCCGGATCCTCCATCACCGCGCTTTCGGTGACTTCAAGCTCCAGATACACCGGATCCAGCCCGGTGTCGTGCAGCACCTGAGCCACCTGCTGGTACAACTCACGGCGAGCGAACAGGCGCGATGAAACGTTCACCGCAACAAACGACAACACCACGCCCGCGGCTTGCCACTGGCACATTTGCTGACAGGCCTGGCGCATGACCCAGGCATCGATCTCGGCAATCAACCCGGTGCGTTCGGCAATGGGGATGAACTCAGCCGGTGACACCAGTCCGCGCTGTGGATGCTCCCAGCGCACCAGGGCTTCGACGCCGATCAG
Source organism: Pseudomonas sp. FP1740 (assembly GCF_030687165.1). Taxonomy (NCBI): domain Bacteria; kingdom Pseudomonadati; phylum Pseudomonadota; class Gammaproteobacteria; order Pseudomonadales; family Pseudomonadaceae; genus Pseudomonas; species Pseudomonas sp. FP1740. The sequence continues at coordinate 224,543 of NZ_CP117461.1, read as the reverse complement.
ACGGCTGGTCTTGAGGTCGTGCACAGGTTGGTAATAAACCCGCAACTCCTGCTGTTCCAGTGCTCGGCGCAACTCGAACGCAATCTCCACGCGTTGCTGGGCATGTGCGGTCAACTCTTCGGTATAGAGGGCATAACCGTCTCGGCCCGCGCTCTTGGCCTTGAACAGCGCCGAGTCGGCGTTGCGCAACAATTGCTCGGCACTCAAGGCATCACTGGGGAACAGGCTGATGCCGACACTGGCGTTGATGAACAACGAATGCCCGTCGATCTGGAACGGCTCCTTGAGCCCATCGACGACCTGCTGAGCCAACGCTGCGGCGTGCCCCGGTTGCGGGCAATTTTCAGCCAATACCGCGAATTCGTCGCCACTGAGCCGCGCCAGGGTGATGCCCGGGCCGAACAAGGTGTTCAGACGCTCAGCCACGCCCTTGAGCAGTTGGTCACCGACGCTGTGGCCAAGGCTGTCGTTGATCAATTTGAAGTGATCGAGGTCGATCATCAGCAACGCACAACCGCGCTTATGGGCCTGAGCCGAGGCCACGGCCTGCCCGGCACGGTCGGTAAACAGCAGGCGATTGGGCAGATCGGTCAGCGGATCGTGGTGGGCCAGGTGCGTCAGTTCATGCTCGGAGTTCTTGATCGCACTGATGTCGGAAAACACCGCAACGTACTGGCTGAGCCGCCCCTGATCGTCATGAACGAGGCGGATCGTCTGCCATTGCGGGTAAATCTCGCCGCTTTTGCGACGATTCCAGATTTCCCCGCTCCACTCGCCGAGGCTGTCGAGTGTCGCGAACATCGACTGGTAGAAACCCGGCGGGTGATGGCCCGACTTGAACATGCTCGGTCGTTGACCCAGCACTTCCTCACACTGGTAGCCGGTGATTTCCATGAACGCCCGGTTCACATGGACGATCAGCCCTTTGTTATTGGTGACCAGCACCCCTTCGCGGGTGCAATCGAACACCGCGGCCGCCTGTCGCAAACGCTCCCGGTCGGCATTACGTTCACGCAATTTGGCGCCGACGCCCAGGCAGCGAAACAAACGTGCACGCGCGATGAAAATCAGCCCGGCACTGAAGGCAACCCAGGCATAACCGTTGATCAGTTGCCAGCGCAGCAGGTCGGTGGAGTTATCGAAGAAACTGTTCAATAAATAACCACTGAACTGAAGCCAGACTACGGAAAGCACCAGGTAAAGTAGCGCTGCACGCAAGGCATCGCGATATGTGGCTGACATTCGAGCGTCCATGTCCCTACAAAAAAGGCTGGAATTATAGAATAAAGAAACATCCCGCCACTCTTATCTGAAAGGGCGACTGGTTTTATCTGTGGGCTAAGTGATAATGCGACGGCTGTTTTTTTCTTTATCGAGGGTCCTATAGGCTATGTGGTACGAAGGTTTTCTTGGCTTATCGCCCTGGTCACTGGTGGCAGTCACCCTGCTGATGACCCACGTCACAATCGTCGGCGTCACGGTCTATCTGCATCGCTATTCAGCCCATCGCTCGCTTGAGCTCAATGCCGGCCTGAAACATTTCTTCCGCTTCTGGCTGTGGTTGACCACGGCGCAGAACACCCGCGAGTGGACCGCTATCCACCGCAAGCATCACGCCAAATGCGAAACCGTCGATGACCCGCACAGCCCGGTCATCAAGGGCTTGTCCACCGTTCTGCGCAAAGGTGCCGAGCTGTACCGCGCCGAAGCGGAAAACCCCGAGACCCTGCGCATCTACGGCAAGAACTGCCCCGAAGACTGGATCGAGCGCAACCTCTACAGCCGCTTCCCGCTGCTGGGCGTGGCGATCATGGGCGTCATCGACCTGCTGCTGTTCGGCACCATCGGCATCACCATCTGGGCCATCCAGATGATGTGGATCCCGGTCTGGGCCGCCGGCGTGGTCAATGGCCTGGGCCATGCCATCGGCTACCGCAACTTCGAATGCCGCGATGCGGCGACCAATCTGGTGCCCTGGGGCATCCTGATCGGCGGCGAAGAACTGCATAACAACCATCACACCTACCCTAACTCGGCCAAACTGTCGGTGAAGAAGTGGGAATTCGACCTCGGCTGGGCCTGGATCCAGGTCTTCAGCTTCCTGCGCCTGGCCAAGGTTCAGCGGGTTGCGCCGATCGCCCACCGTGTCGAAGGCAAAGGCAACCTGGACATGGACACCGCCATGGCGATCCTCAACAACCGCTTCCAGATCATGGCCCAATACCGCAAGCTGGTGATCGCGCCGCTGGTCAAGCAAGAGCTGGAAAAGGTCGATCACTCGGTCCGCCACCAGTTCCACCGGGCCAAACGCCTGCTCTCGCGGGAAACCAGCCTGCTGGACGACAAGCACCACCTGCGCATCCAGACCATGCTCGAGCACAGCCAGGCGCTGAAGGTAATTTACGAGAAACGCCTGGCCTTGCAGCAGATCTGGGTCAAGACCAGCTCAAATGGTCACGACATGCTGGCCGCCATCAAGGATTGGGTACACGAGGCCGAGGCCAGCGGGATTCAATCCCTGCGCGACTTCGCCGACCAACTGAAAACCTACTCCCTGCGCCCCGCCACTGCCTGACCCTGAATCAAGGGCACCGTGGCGAGGGAGCTTGCTACCGCTCGGCTGCGCAGCAGCCGCAATACCTGACGACGCGTTTTAACTGAAAAAACGCGTCGCCAATACCACCCGGCGGGAGCAAGCTCCCTCGCCACGAAAAGCGGGAACTTCGCCCCAAATCTCCTATCTCAAAGACACTTCGCCACCCCGGCGGGCTTTGTGTTGGCCGCTGTCGAAATAGCGGCACGCCCTTTGAGACTTGTGCCGATGGTCAATAAAAACCTACAAGACACATCCCTTCCGCAGTGGCCCGAGGCCGCGCAAACGCTGATGGCGCTGATGCATGCGCAGGGCGAAGTGGCGCGCCTGAGCGAACGCGAACAGCTGTTCAGCTCGCTGCTGGTCAGCGTCAACGCCGTGCTTTGGGCATTCAACTGGGAAACCCGTCAGGTCCTCTACGTCAGCCCGGCCTATGACCGGATCTTCGGCCGCCCCGCCGGCCTGTTGCTGTCCGACTACAACCACTGGCGCGACAGTGTTTATCCCGACGATCTGGACTACGCCGAGCGCAGCCTGGCGCAAGTGCTGGTCAACGGCGCCGTTGAAGACCGCGAATACCGCATCATCGCCGCCGACGGCCAGGTGCGCTGGCTCAGCGACAAGTGCTTCATCAACCGTCAGGCCGAGCCGGGCCAGCCAGTGATCATCGTCGGCATTGCCGAAGACATCACCGAAAAGAAGCAGATGGAAACCGAGCTCCACCGCCTGGCCACCACCGACGTACTGACCCAAAGCAGCAACCGCCGACACTTCTTCGAATGTGCCAATCACGAATTCGAGCAGGCACGCCAGCAAGGCAAGCCGCTGGCCTTCCTGCTACTGGACATCGATGACTTTAAAGTGATCAACGACACCTACGGCCATCCGGAAGGCGACAAGGTGCTGCAACGCATCGCTGAGAGCGGTCGCGCGGCCCTGCGGCGTGGTGATCTGTTCGGGCGGATCGGCGGTGAGGAGTTCGCCGCGGTGTTCCCCGGATGTGCACCGGACATGGCCATGCAAGTGGCCGAGCGCCTGCAACGGGAGATTCAACGGTTGAGTTTCAGCCATGACGACCAGACGTTCGGCATCACCGTCAGCCAGGGCCTGACCAGCCTCACGCCCGAGGATGAAAACCTCGACAGCCTGTTCGCCCGCGCCGATGCGGCGATGTACCAGGCCAAGCGCCAGGGCAAGAACCGGATAATCTCCAGCTAAGAACTGTCTGGCGCTGAAGCCACCTGTGGCGAGGGGGCTTGCCCCCGTTGGGCTGCGAAGCAGTCCTGAATTCTGCAACCTCGCTCTGTCAGGAATACCGCGCTCTCTGGTTTCACGGCTGCTGCGCAACCGAACGGGGGCAAGCCCCCTCGCCACAGAGCCTCGCTCCTACAAGATTGGCGTCTGGCTTATTTTTTGCGCAAGCGCATCAGCTCCGGCAATCCGATCTTGAGCAACCGCGCCGTGCGGCTCTTGGCCAATGCCTCGATCCCCTCATGCTCGGTCAGGCGCGCCAGTTGCGCGGCCATGTTCATCACCAGCGCTTCGCGGGAGTAGACCCCGCCACCGAGCTGATAAACCGCCGCAATCAGCTCACGCAGCTCCAGCGGCAGGCGCCAACGGGTACGCAGCGCCGAACCGTAGGCCGCGCCGAATTCAGCCAAGGCATCGCCGACTTCCTCCCATTCATCCAGCTCACCACCGGCCTGCTTCCACTCCTGCAAACAGCGCAGCAACGCCAAGTCGCCGAGGCGATGCAGCATGCCTGCGCAATAGCAACGCTCCTGATCCAGATCCAGCAAGCGTGCCAGCGTTCGCGCGTATTCAGCAGTGTGCAGGGACAGTTCCCAATAGCGCTCGGCATAGTCCGCCAGTTGCGGATCGCTGAGCCGGGCACTGCGCTTGAGGGCGAGGCCCAGAATCAGGTTCATGCTTTGCCCGGTGCCCAAGCGATGCAGCGCCTGCGACAGGGTTTGCACGGCGGCGCCATGATGCTGGGCCGCGCTGTTGGCGGCAGCGATCAGCACGGCGGTGACTTGCGGATCGGTGCGGATTTCGTCTTCAAGCCGCGTCAGATCGAGGCCATCGGGATTGAGGCTACGCTTGATCGCCACCTGCACATCGGTCATCAGCGGCGCACCCTCTGCCAGTTCACGCCGTCGCTCCAGGTACACCGACAAGCTCATGCCCGGCGCCAGTGAGGGCACTTCGCAAGACACCTCTTCACCAGCATTCAGCAGCAAATCCTGCAGGCGCTGGGTCAGGTTTTCCATGTTCAGGGGTTTGGTCAGGTACGCCGTGGGCGCCAGGGGCAAGGCTTCACGCACGCTGGCACTGTCGTTGCGGCTGCTCATCAGAATGAACGGCAACGGCGGATTACGTTTGCGCTGACGAACGCTACGCAACACATTCAGGCCATCGACGCCGGGCAACTCCCAGTCGACGATCACCAGGTCATAAGGATTTTCCGCCAACAGCTGCAGCGTTTCCTGGCCATCGGCACACAGGTCCAGCCGCGCATCGCAGCGCACATTCAACAACACCTGCTTGAGCAGGTCGCGGGACCAAGGGTCCGCCTCGGCAATCAACACTCGCGGTACAGCGGGTAACACCACAGCAGTCATCTGCACACTCCAACGGCAATGCTTGCACCTTAGTCAATGCTGGCCATTCGATACAGCCCAATTGCCCCTGATGTGTTTCAAGGGGCATAAAAAAACCCGCCGAAGCGGGTTTTTTGTCGATCAGTTCACAAACGGATCAGAGCTCGGCGAAGCACTCTTCGATGATCGCCAGGCCTTTGTCCAGTTGCTCGTCCGGCGCGGTCAGCGGTACCAGCACGCGCAGAACGTTGCCGTAGGTGCCGCACGACAGCAGGATCAGGCCCTTGTCGCGAGCCTTGGCCACAACGGCGGCTACAGCAGCCGGGTTCGGCTTGTGGCTGTCGCCGTTTTCGAACAGCTCGACAGCGATCATCGCACCCAGGGCACGCACGTCGCCGATCACCGGGTATTTGGCCTGAATGGCTTTCAGGCCAGTCACCAGACGCTCGCCAACCGCTTTGCAACGGTCCAGCAGGTGCTCTTCTTCGAACACTTCCATCACGGCCAGGGCCGCGGCGCAAGCGATCGGGCTACCGGCGTAAGTGCCGCCCAGGCCGCCTGGAGCGATGGCGTCCATGTATTCGGCCTTGCCGCACACACCGGCCAGCGGGAAGCCGCCTGCGATGGATTTGGCGAAGGTGGTCAGGTCGGCGGCGACGCCCATCTGTTCCATGGCGAAGAAGGTGCCGGTACGGCCAGCGCCCGTTTGCACTTCGTCAGCGATCAACAGAATGCCGTGCTGGTCGCACAGGGCGCGCAGACGCTTCATGAACTCTTTAGGCGCGACGTAGAAACCGCCTTCACCCTGAACCGGCTCGATGATGATCGCAGCGATGTCACGCGGCTCGGCGTCGTTCTTGAAGATGCGCTCGATGCTGGCGATCGAATCGTCGATGCTCACACCGTGCAGTTCGTTCGGGTACAGCGCGCGGAAGATGCCGCCTGGCATCAGGCCCATGCCGGCCGAGTAAGGCACGACTTTACCGGTCAGGCCCAGGGTCATCATGGTGCGACCGTGGTAAGCGCCGGTGAACGCGATCACGCCGGCACGGCCAGTGGCGGCGCGGGCGATCTTGATGGAGTTTTCCACAGCTTCGGAGCCGGTGGTCACCAGCAGGGTTTTCTTGGCGAAATCACCTGGCACCTTGGCGTTGATTTTTTCGCACACCTCCACGTATGGCTCGTAGGCCAGCACCTGGAAGCAGGTGTGGGTCAGCTTGTTCAGCTGCGCAGTCACGGCGGCGATGACTTTCGGGTGCAAGTGACCGGTGTTCAGCACGGCGATACCGCCGGCGAAGTCGATGAACTCACGACCTTCAACGTCGGTCACGGTGGCGTTCTTCGCGTGGTCGGCGAAGATCGGGTGAATCTGGCCAACACCACGGGGTACGGCAGCGGTACGGCGGGCCATCAACTCAGCGTTAGTCTTGCTCATACATTCCTCATTCGCCGCTCATCGGTCGGCGTGGTTCAAGGATTAAGCGGCGGGGAAGCAACTACGGCAGCATGCGATGATCGACTGCCACAGCGTTCCCGGCCACAGAGAAAATTCCGTTTGAAGCGCGCAAAGGGACAGCGCTCTCGTGCCCTTTGCGTTTGAAGCAATGCCTTGCCGGGCCTATCCCTTCGGGCTTAGATGCCCAGGCAGAGGTATTTGATTTCCAGGTAGTCTTCGATGCCGTACTTGGAGCCTTCACGGCCCAGGCCCGACGCCTTGATGCCGCCGAACGGCGCGACTTCGTTGGAGATCAACCCGGTGTTGACGCCGACCATGCCGTATTCCAGGGCTTCAGCCACACGGAACACACGGCCCAGGTCACGCGCATAGAAGTACGAGGCCAGGCCGAACTCGGTGTCGTTGGACATCGCAATCACGTCGGCTTCGTCTTTGAAACGGAACAGTGGCGCCAACGGACCGAAGGTTTCTTCCTTGGCCACGGCCGCGTTGTTCGGCACGTTGGTCAGGATGGTCGGCTCGAAGAAGTTGCCTTGCATGCTCTTGCCACCCGCCAGCACGGTGGCGCCTTTGCCGACGGCGTCAGCAATGTGCTCTTGAACCTTGGCCACGGCTTTTTCGTCGATCAGCGGGCCAGTGGTGGTGCCGTCTTCCAGACCGTTGCCGATCTTGAGTTTGGCCACGGCCACTTTCAGTTTTTCGGCGAACGCGTCGTACACCGAATCCTGAATGTACAGGCGGTTGGCGCAGACGCAGGTCTGGCCGTTGTTGCGGTATTTGGAAATGATCGCGCCTTCGACAGCCTTATCCAGATCCGCGTCGTCGAACACGATGAACGGCGCGTTGCCGCCCAGTTCCAGCGAGACTTTCTTGATGTCCTTGGCGCACTCGGTCATCAGCTGACGCCCGATTTCGGTCGAACCGGTGAACGACAGTTTGCGCACGATCGGGTTGCCGGTCAGCTCGCTGCCGATGTCGCCGGCGCTGCCGGTCACCACACTGAACACGCCGTTCGGAATACCGGCACGCTGGGCCAGTTCAGCCAGGGCAAATGCAGAGAACGGAGTTTGCGAAGCAGGCTTGAGCACCATGGTGCAACCGGCGGCCAGGGCCGGGCCGGCTTTACGGGTGATCATCGCGGCCGGGAAGTTCCACGGAGTAATCGCAGCGGTCACGCCGATCGGCTGCTTGATCACGATCAGGCGCTTGTCTGGCTGGTGGCCCGGAATCACGTCACCGTAGACGCGCTTGGCTTCTTCAGCGAACCATTCGATAAAGGAAGCGGCGTAAACGATCTCGCCCTTGGCTTCGGCCAATGGCTTGCCTTGTTCCAGGGTCATCAGGCGAGCCAGATCGTCCTGGTTCTCGATGATCAGCTCGAACCAGCGACGCAGCTTGTTCGCGCGCTCCTTGGCGGTCAGTCCACGCCAGGCCGGCAGCGCTTTATCAGCAGCTTCAATCGCACGGCGGGTTTCGGCAGCGCCCATTTTCGGCACAGTGCCCAGAATTTCGCCCGTTGCCGGGTTATTGACCTTGATCGTCTGACCGTTGTCCGCATCGACCCAAGCGCCATCGATAAAGGCTTGCTGGCGGAACAACTGGGTGTCTTTAAGCTGCATGTCGGCTTTCCTTAACAGCACCGCGGCCAGCGCGGAGCGAATTATGATTGTAGAAAGGCGCCTTATAGGCTGCCGTCAGGGAAATCATTCACCGGGCTGAAGCACATAAATAGCGCACTGATCGAACTCGTGCGGTTCAGCACCCAGACAAGAGCGTTTGAAATCTCAAACGAATCCTAGGATCAAAGGGGGTAAAGGACAATAGGCTGTTCGAAAAAAAGAACGAAAACGCCGCATTTGCTTATTTTTTCTGATCAACGTAGCAAACGCAGGTTACGCTTTGGAAAAACGCAGGCGATTCAGCGGCATGGACGCCCGCAGCGCATATGAGTATCATGGCGCCCGCATTGCACCAGTAGCTCAGCTGGATAGAGTACTGCCCTCCGAAGGCAGGGGTCGTGGGTTCGAATCCCGCCTGGTGCACCAAATTTATGTTTCAAGCAGCATTTCTGTGTGCCAGAAACATTTCAGAAGCCCGCCTCGTGCGGGTTTTTTTATTTTCGTCGGTTCACTTGTCCTACAAAGGTCGAGCGTAATTCCTCGGTGATTTACAGAATCGACGCCCCTCTTTATAGAGAGCGTTCATAAGCTAAGCTCGTACAATAAATCTTGAGACTAGCTATGGGCGATCTGGCAGAATCGGCGCTTGCTGGGAGACCAGCAATCCCTCAGAACGTCCAATAGTTCCCAGAGCGGACAGAGATTCATTGAAATGACCTTGCTAACCAAAATTCTTGATGGAAATCAGCAGTCGGCTCTAGCCAAGCTATTCTCCGCGGCAGTGGTTCGAGAACTCGCCCAAAAAGGAAGGTCACCTTTATTTGCTCGTCTAATAAATGAGCACCTCGTAGTCAAAACCTCAAGTCTCACAGAGCCAATCAGTGCGATATTCGAGAGTGCATTCACACTTTTAACGAAAAAAGACTACCGACACGAATACGCGTACAAGTCAGCGATTACAAGAAAATTATTACTAGGTCGACACTCCCTAAAAACCGCCTCTATGGTTACGGAGTTCCGAGTTGGAAGTTCTAAGGCCGACGCAGCGATTTTCAATGGAACGTCCACAGCATATGAAATCAAGTCAGAGCGCGACAATCTAGGACGATTAAACACTCAATTAGACTCTTATAAAAAATTCTTCTCAAAGGTCTATGTCATCACTGGCGAAAATCACCTTAGCGAAGTTATCGACACTACCCCGCAAGATATTGGCGTACTCGTTCTAAACAAACGATTCGGCATAACGACAATCCGAGAGGTTTCGGACTCGCCTAGCAGAGTATCTACGGAAGCAATATTCGACTCAATTCAACTCCAAGAATCTCTTGACATTCTGAAGCACTTCGACATCACGCCGCCGAAACTTCCAAACACAGAAATACGTTCGGCAATACGAGAAATTTTTAAAACATTAGACCCTGCCGCGACTCATCACTATATGGTACAAACGCTTCGACGAACACGAAGCTCGTTGCACCTAACAAATCTATTATCGTCAACTCCAAAATCACTGCAAGCCGCAATATTGTCTACACCGCTGAAAACCAAAGAGCAAAAGGTACTGCTGGAAGCAATAAACACAAAAACAAAGGAGGCCCTGAACTGGGCAAAATAATATGTATCATCCTTATTTTCGCGGAAAACAGTTCGACCTGCTCACAATAAAAGAGTCTGCAGAAATACTCGCTAAAAGTGGGTTCATATCAATTATTGAACCGGTCCGCGAATCTCTAAGCGGGTTAAAAAGATCTATTGAGGCTTTATCTAACGCTGGAGCAATAGCCGCACTGATTGTTAACCCGAACTATGGAGATCATACTGACAGCGCTGAAGCGATTAAAAAATTTGTACACGAAGAGCTAGATACCCACACAAACATTTCCGTCGGAATATTACTTACCAGCACAATCAACACAACCGAAGCACTCTCTATTACCAGCGAATTCCCGAACCGACCTTTATACTTTATACACTCAGGATTCTCCGAACCAAAAGCATTAGCAGAGTCGACGGGGAGTTTGAATAGAGATATCAAACACGTATTCCTTGAAAGTCATTGTGGAAAACTATATCAAAAGCATTTCACAGACTACCAACGAGTTCTATTGCGAGATGGCTTTAAGCGTCAGGCTAATCGTAAATATCCTGATGTAGAGCCATTCTCAGATTTACATGCGACATTCAATGACGAGGGAATGAACGGATTTGGAGACTTTTTGATTGTAGGAGACGAGTATTCGGAGTCTGGTGGACCCGCATACGCGGTGGCTATTCATCTAACATTCATTGATCCAGACATGGACGATGCGATGTACACCTACCACTTCAAATCTGATCGACAAGACACCCCGACTGATCCTGCCGGAAAATTTTATGAGGCATTGGTCAAATTAGTAGCAGCCGTAAAAGAGCCAAACTCAAAAATCCTCAGGACATCCGCAGTTGAAGAGTTTTTGGGGTTATATGATCGAAAGCACTTCCCTGGCTTGGGGTATATTAAAAAGCTTTCGATGAAGCATCACATTGAAGTTCTTGCTAATTATCTCGGATGACTTATCGTGAGAAAATGCTGCTCGAACTGCTTTTGCGACGCCCACCTAGAAACCATAATAACTGAAATATCTGCTTTAACCGATCAATGCTCATTTTGCGGAATGCAAAATATGCCATTGGTGAGCCCAATTCAACTAAGAGAGTATTTCGAACTACTCTCCGGCATCTACACTCAATCAGAGGATGGGAAAACGCTAGGAGAGTGGTTTAAAGCAGATTGGAATCTATTTGAGAGCCTAGATCTCGCGAACACTAAAGATTTACTTTCCGACATATTTGAAGACGGTAATTTACCTAGATCTTTGTTTTCGCCATCAAGTAGATGCGATTCGGACAACCTCAACAAATGGGAGTTTTTACGAAAAGAACTCATGGAAGAAAACAGATTTTTCCCTAAAGGAGCTATCGACTCAGAAAGAATCACATATTTACTTTCGCAACTGATATACAAAGCGGCTCTTCCTGCAAAATGGTATCGTGCTAGAATTCAGGAAACTGACGAAGCATTCCCACTTGAAAAAATGGGGCCACCACCGAAAGACAAAGCAACGCATGGACGAGCAAATCCCGTAGGCATACCATATTTATATATGGCATCGAATATCGAAACCGCAATTACCGAAATTCGTCCACACACCGGTGAATATGTGACAGTAGCGGAGTTCGAGCTCATAGAAGAGCTTAAACTTGCAGATCTTAGAAACCCAAGACGCTCAGTTACACCATTCCCCTGCACCGACGAGATCGAAATTGCGTCATTAAGAGGGGATATTGATTTTTTAGCTAAGCTAGGTGAAGAGCTTACTCGGCCAGTTTTACCAAGATCTGCTGCTGTGGATTACATTCCGAGCCAGTATCTTTGTGAACTTATAAAAAACAATGGCTACGACGGAGTAATCTACAAAAGCTCAGTAGGCAACGAAATCAACATCGCTTTGTTTTATCCAGCTAAAGCTAGAGGAATCCAAACCATTCCACACCGGGTTCTACAGGTCTCGGTGAACGCACAGCCTCGCTAAATATTACTATTAGCGGAAGGGTTGAAGTTAATCTTATAAACTTCAATCCTTCAATAAATCCGCCGCCTCGGCTATCGCCCTCGGGTGAACTTGGTGATCTGTCCCCTATGGCTTGGTAGATCGCTGGAGCTCCGATAGACAATTCAAAAATGGATACGAGGCAAAGATTCCTCCAGATTTCGTTAGTGGCTGGGTTTTAAAGTTGGTTGACCGAGTTGTTTTTTCACTATCAGCAACACAATGACCGTTACCAGGGTGGCATGGAGCGCTTACATGAATTTGAGGCCTCCTATCTTGCGCGGGTCTGATTTTCCACTTAGTAAATCGGAATGGGCCTGTGTTAGGGAAAATAAGAAAACGCTGAAATGCCCTATTATTCTTGATGCGGTCACTTAATTCCCCTGAACACTCCCTCCTAACAGGGGGGAGTGTTCACAGATCAACAGCTAAGGCGTTGTAAATTTCGTATTGAAGGTCTCAGAAATCAGACGCTTCAAGTTAATAACTACGATAGTTTGGCTATAGGTTCCACCATCTAAATTCTCTATCCCGGATATCTCCCATTCAAAATCATTTCCGGCGACTTTGTTGATAGTTCCGAAACAAGTAAAAGAATCCGAAACCTTTTCCCCATCCTTAACATCAATGTCCCAAGCCACAATAAAATCAACAACCGCTAGAGCATGATTAAATGGACCAGAGTTATTGAATTCATACTTATACTCAATCGAACATACATTTTTTTCAGACAAGGGCGCCGGGGTATCCTCCGTACGCATCCCTAAACTATCAATGCCTTGCGTCGAAAAAGTTAACACTCTACGCCAAAATTTTTCCATCCCGATTTTTTTTGGTAGAAAAGATGAAAGTTGCGAGTACAGTATACCAACTAAATACTCTTCACCTGGACGGGGCGATAGAAATAAATGCTCTTTTCCGTTAGAGTCAGTCAAGCGAAAACGTTCTCGAGTTTTAATTTCTTCTTTCGCCTTCTCTAAATACTCAATTTGTTCGTTCAAGAGAATTTCTGAGCTTTCCCTACGCAGCCTATTTAAAAGCTCAGAAAAAGTTTTATCTGAACTTTTTTGCGCGTCGAGAAATTTTCTTATTTCTTGCAAAAAATCCGAATCATTTAAAGTATCGTAAGCTTTTTTACTCAAAGAGTTCCGATTGGTTACTAAATCAAAGTCGCCATCAACTATGATTGTATAATGACTAGCACTATCACCTTCAGATAAAACTTTGTACTCATCAATGAGAGCAAGCAGCTCAGGGTACTTACATATCTTTATCCCTTTAACCGAGACAAAAAGACCTCTTTGATCACTTAGTTTTATCCCCGAGTTGGTGCGCCCTTTCCGAGCAAGTGTCGTATACTCATCGTGTGCACGTCTATTGCCATCGATAGCTAAAATTATTGAAAACTTATTAGAGCCAACATTGAATTTTTTTGCTGCCCGACTATAAAACCGCCCGTCTCTTAAGCGTGCAATTTGAGCAGGACTTTTTAGACTTAGATCAGGATTCCCTCTCTCTAAATACGGATAACCAAATGGAACTTGGAACTCAACACCTGCAGAGTAGATGATGAGATCAGCAGGCTTCAATCCCGCTGATACCTGAGTTCTATGGCTCGCAGTGAACCCCTGCTTATCCGTAATATATCTTGCATCTCCATGCTTTGTATAATACCTAATGTAGTTTGTAACATACGACAATGCAGGATCATCACCCACCGAAAAGTATTTATTATAACCTTCAGTCTCCAGACTATCGATCATAATCAAAGTAGCAGAATTTGAAGTTGGCTTAGAAAGCCTGGACTTCAAATACTCCACAGACCCCGCAGTATCTGCAGACGCCCCAGAGAAAAAATTACTCAACACATTATCTATCTCATCTGTTTTTTCTGGCGAGATATCAAAAGTGGTATCTAAATTACTACGTGGATTTTCAACAATCTTATAATGCCAACTACCTTTTCTCCAGTCACTTGTCGACGCAACTAAAATTCGACTACTAGCAAAACAAAGTTTAGAGCCTTGACATTTGTACCCAATTGCATCCCCTTGTTTTTTGGTAGACTTTCCAATAGAAAAAAAAGCTTCCCATGGCGTTATACCATGCACTTCAGTTTCAACATCAAGACCTGACCCATCATCAAAAAAGACTAACCCATTCCTATCTTTTACGGGTATGTACAATATGTTTTTTGCTTGAGCATCGTACGAGTTTGAAATCAACTCCCTCAAAACCTCGCAAGGATCATTCCTATTAACTGACAACTCACCAAGTACATGCCTAAATTCTATCTGAGGGCGCATCTCAACTTCCTTTTAACTAAATAATTAAACACCTGAGACTTTTATCTACTTTATTCACTGGGGTTACGGCGTACCAGGCATTAACGCCCCTCATATTTCTCGCTTATCTCCAGCGCGTCAAGTCAACATAAATATTTTTTCAAAAATATCAGAAAAATACTTCACGTTGAACAGGAGAACAGGAGAACAGTTGTAAGTTTTCAGCTTCCCTCCTTCGTTTCCGAGCTTAAACCTTTCTGCACTTTCGGCTTTGATGGGGGTGTTCCACAGCGTCTTACCGCTTCAGGTATTTTGTGACGGTGGGTGCGGCCTCAAGGAAACTAATACAGCCCTCTGCCCCCCAGCTAATCCGCACTAACATATTGATAAATTTCGAATTTAAGGAACTCGAAGGCAAAGTCATAGGTTCGAATCCCACCCGGTGCACCATACTTAGAAACGAGAAAGCCGCAGATTTTAGGATCTATGGCTGTTTTGTGCCCATCCTTCATGCCTCAGGGCGAGTTGCTGGAGGGATTCAGTTGTTCGGTCTAACCGAACAACTGCCATTGATTAAAAACCACGAAACAGTTCTTTCATTCAGTCGTCCAATCCTCATCGCCCTCGAAGTCATCTCCTTCAGAATCATCCCCCTTCCGGCTTATTCTGAAGAAAAGCCCTACGCCTCTCGGAGGTTGCAGGAGATCAGCCTGCACGATACCCTTCTGCCGTCGCTGCCAATTCAGCGACCGGGCTTGGAAACCCGACGACATCAAGGCGCAACAGCGCCCCATCACGATTGCAGGCGTTTTTTTTCGCCCGCAATCTTGTGTTATGGCGGCTGTGCGTGGGACGTCTTCTGACGTGCCGGTTTCCTTGATTCCCGGTTTTCCAACCTGCGCACAGCTGTCACCCATTCGCTTGGAAACGAATGCGGCAGCTTCTCAAATCAAGGAAGTGAACTATGCGCAGCATTAATCCGTACAAATTTCGGCTTTTCCCTCACCTCGATTCCACATCGCGTAACGCCCCATCGCTTGTTCTCATGCACTGCTTCGCCAACATCGGAGGTGGTCAATGACCAAGCAATCTGAACTGAAAACCATCGGCTTCACCCCCTTCCACTACGGCTCTGTTGAACCGTTGTTTCGAGTGAATGGTGGTGTACCCATCAGCGAAGCGTTGGCTCAAGCGTCCGACCTGTTGTTCCTGGCCAAATCATTCGCCGAGGATGCAGCCTACGCAAAAGACACCGACCGCCACGCCTGGGCCGCGCATTATTTGACGGCGATGGGTAAGGCGGTAGTTGATGATGTGGTGAAAGTTCTGACGCAACCACCGCAGACGGCGACGCAACAAACCGCTGAATAGCGAGCAACTCCCCCTTGAAATGCGCCCCGATTTTTCGGGGCCTGCAATTTTTGGATGAGTGTTTTCATCGACGGTTACGCTCCGCTTCAACCTCATCAATGAGTGCATCAAGCTCGGCAAATAGGATTTCGGCAGGAATAGCCGGACGTGGGTCATTACGGCTGACGCCAATAGACTCACGTATTTCTGCGGCTCGTTGCTGATAGGCCGTGTCGGGCAAAGCGTAAGTAGCAGGCTGGTTATGGTTGAGAACGGCAACGGGCCGCCAAAGCGGTTTTTTCATTCTGTCGTCCAATCAAACTCGTCGTATTCATCATCGTCTTCTTCGTCCTCGATCAACTCATCATCAAGAACGTCTTCCTCAAGATCATCTTCTGCCTGCTTCGCCAGAAGAAACTCCTTACGACTCTCAGTCACTGCTCGCCTTAATTCCTCACCCTTCACCGGGCAGTTGAGCATTTGGGCGATGCGGTCGATTTTTTGGGCCACGGCATCCTCCAACGCATCGGCTATAGGCCGATAGTGCGCGCTTTCGGGTGTTGTTGCCAAATCGTCGACCGCTGTTCAGCTCATTTTTTCTGCAAATCCTTGAGTTTGGCCGCCAGGTTTTCCTTGGGAAAGCGCTTGTGCAATGTCGTCATCAGCGCTTCGGCGGCTTGGGTCTGACCGGCGTCTTGCAGGCGTATCACTTCCCGTAATTGATCATCCAATGACTTAACCGGCGCGGCGGCGCGTTTGCTGAGTTTGGCTTCGTCGACCATTTCGCTGTTGATCGATTCACGTTGCATCGGTGCAGCAAAATCCGCCATCGGCGCAGCCGGCGCGGGAGCGGACATGGCGCCGGTCGGTTCATCCAGGGAGCGCGCCGCGGCTTCCGGCTTGACGGCCGGTGCGGACGCTTTCGGCGCAGGTGCGAAGTCGTAACTCGGCAGTTGCTCAGGCATGCGTTGCACCAGCGCCAGCATCAGCGCAACCCCGACCAGGCTTGCGAACGCGACTTGCCAACGGGGCTGTTGGCAGGCGCGGAGCCAGCGTTGCCACAGGCTGGGCTTCGGCGCGGGGGCTTCGCGGTGGGCGGTGGCGAGGATGAAGGCGTCGAGATGGGCCGGTGGTTCGCCGCTGCTGTGATCGCGAAAATGCTTGAGCATTTCATCGTCGGGCGATGGCGGTGTTTGTTTGGCGTCAGTCATGTCAGTACCTCCTCGGCCAGCAGCCGACGCAGTTTTTGCTGGGCGTAGCGCAAGCGGCTTTTCACGGTTTCCAGCGGTGTTTCGGTAAGAGTGGCGATCTGTGGCAGGTCGAGGTCGCCGTGGGCGCGCAGCAGGAACACTTCGCGCTGATCGGCGGGCAGGGTTTGCAGGGCGGCTTCGAGGCGCTGACCGTCGCGGCTCAGGCTCAGCAGTTGTTCGGGGTCGGCTGCGTCGTCGATCAGGGCGTGGGTCTGTTCGTCATAGCTGTCGTGCAAGGGGTTGTGGATGCCATGTTTGCGCCAGTGATCGATCAGTCGGTTGCGGGCAATCTGGTAGAGCCAGGTACGAAAGTTCGCCCGGCCTTGTGGCTGACTGGTGCTGCGGATCAGGCTCAGCCAGGTTTCCTGATACACCTCTTCGGCCAGTTCGGGTTTGCCGCTGAGGCCGAGAAGGAATCGATACAGGCCCTGGCGGTGGCGGGCGTACAAAACTTCGAACGCCGGCCCGTCGCCAGAGCGGTAGCGCGCCAGCAGCGATTCATCGCTGCTGGCGGTTGAGCTGATTGCAGGATCGGACATGTCAGCTTTCACTCTATCCGGTTGTCGTTGGGCGGTTGATTCGAGGCGGTGGAGGCTCGCAGGCTCTGAGCTAACTCCACCAATTGCACGAACTCACCGCGCAGGCCAAACGGGTCATCACCCCGTGCACCACGGGCCAGGGTTTCGGTGTCTTTCAGGCTGAAATTACCGGTGTAGCGCCCATCCTTGAGCTGCTGGGAAAAGGCAGCGACGGCGGCGGCAAAGCGCAGGTCATCGCTGGCGGCCGAGAATTTGCCGGTCTCACCCTTCATGATTGGCCGCTCGATCAAGCGACTGTTCCCACCTTCCGGCAACTGATAACGCACCCGCAGCATCGCCAATTCTCCGTTTTTTGCGGAAACATCAGTCGCCGATTTGCCATAGCGCAACGGTTCCAGCCAGCCCTTCTCGCCCTTGGGCACAATTTCGTACAGCGCCGTCACCGTGTGCCCTGCGCCGATTTCTCCGGCGTCGACTTTGTCGTTGCTGAAATCCTCACGCTTCAAGGCGCGGTTCTCATAGCCCAACAGCCGGTATTCGCTGACCTGAGCCGGGTTGAACTCCACCTGCAGCTTCACGTTCTTCGCCACTACCGCCAAGGTCGAGCCGAGTTGATCCACCAGCACCTTGCGCGCTTCGCGCAGGTTGTCGATGTAGGCGTAGTTACCGTCGCCGGCGTCGGCCAGTTGTTCCATCAGGTGTTCATTGTAGTTATCCACACCAAAACCCAGGGTGGTCAGGGACACG
Organism: Pseudomonas sp. FP1740; assembly: GCF_030687165.1. Lineage (NCBI taxonomy): Bacteria > Pseudomonadati > Pseudomonadota > Gammaproteobacteria > Pseudomonadales > Pseudomonadaceae > Pseudomonas > Pseudomonas sp. FP1740. The sequence continues at coordinate 206,511 of NZ_CP117461.1, read as the reverse complement.
CCGGTCTTGCGTTTATCCACAGCCATTTGCTTGAGGCTGTCGAAGTCGCTGATGCCGACGTTGAAGTCACCGTCGGTGGCTAGCAGGATGCGGTTGATGCCTTTGGGAATAAACGCCTGTTGCGCCATTTGGTAAGCCAGTTCAATACCCGACGCGCCGGCGGTCGAGCCGCCCGCCGTCAATTGATCGATGGCGGTACGAATTTTCGCTTTTTCCCGTCCGGAAGTCGGCTCCAGCACCACACGGGATTCTCCGGCGTAGACCACCAGCGAAACCCGGTCCTGCTCGCGCAGTTGATCGACCAGCAATTTCAGGGTGCTTTTGACCAGAGGCAGGCCTTCGCGACGGTCCATGGAACCGGACACGTCCACCAGAAATACCAGGTTCGCTGGGGCCAGCGTTGCCACCGCGCGATCGGAGGCCTTGATGCCGATACGCAGCAATCGGGTATGCGGGTTCCAGGGTGACGGTGCCAGCTCGGTGGTCACACCGAACGGTGAGCCGTCAGTGGGCAAGGCGTAATCGTAGGGGAAGTAATTGACCATTTCTTCCAGCCGCACCGCTCCTTCCGGCGGTAAACGCCCCTGATTGAGCAAGCGCCGGACATTGGCGTACGCGCCGGTATCGACATCGGCGCTGAAGGTCGAGACCGGCGCTTCGGCCACGCTGTGAATCGGGTTATCGGCCAGCGCCTGATATTGCTCGCGCTGTTCATCCCGATAGCCCTGTGGATAAGCCTCACCGGCCGGCACTGGCGCGAAAGCGACCAACGGGCCAGGTCGTGCGCTACGCTTGGCCATCGCGGTGTCCGCCATGGCCGCTTCGCGCACCAATGCTTCGGTTTTCGGCGCATTTTGAGCTGAGGGCACAACCGCTGCCGGGTTGCCCGTCTCAGAGGCTGGTGTGGATGAACCGCCGCAACCGGCAACGGCCAGCAGTAACCCGACGGCGAAACCCTGGGCCGCCGGGCGGAGGACATGCAGAGGAAGTGACATGGGGGCTGACCTCAGGAGGAAATTGACTCATTCATCCTCTGAGACGGACAGCCCACCAGGTTCGGGTTAAGCCGAAGTGAAAAATCTTCAGCGGTGATAACGCCGCACCACGCTGCTGTTTTTCAGCACATGGCCTTTGATCTGTTCCAGCAACTGCGCGCGGGTCAGGCCGGCAGGCAAGGCTTCTGGCGCCAGGTCCAGGGCGTAGATCTGGATGATGTAGTGATGGGAGCTGTCACCGATGGGCGGGCACGGGCCAACGTAGTGAGTGGTGCCTTTGATGTTGGTGCCACCCACGCCTTCGAGAGTGGATTTGGCGCCGACACCAGCCGGGATCTGCCGTGTCGTGGCCTTGATGCCGTAATGAATCCAGTGATCGACGCCCAGGCCTTTCTGGCCGTCCGGGTCGTGCATGACGATGGCGTAGCTGAGGGTGCCCGGAGGCCCGGCGCTCCAGCTCAGGGCCGGGGACTGATTCTTGCCGCCGCAACCGCTGGCATCGCTGGCTTCCGCCGACGTGAACAGCCGATTGTCCGAAACACCGGGAATGCTGAGGGTGAAACGCTCCTGGGCCTGCGCCGGCAACTGCACGCAAAGGGCGACTGCAACGGCCGCCAGCCAAGGGTTCAAAGAGGTCAATCGGGTCATACCGGAGCACCTTGTGCGGGGTGGGGCCGTCGTCGGCACGCAAACTATAGCCGGACCGTTCGTGCGGTGGCAGAGGGAATTGGCTGAACCTGTGAATAAGCACCAAACTCCTAAGTGAAACACCTGCCTGGAGATCGATCATGGCACTGCACCGCGTCGCCCGTTTTGCCGATGTGCCCCTCGACCGTGGCCTTGAGGTCCGTATCGACAAGATGAAAATCGTCTTGCTGCGGGTCGGCGATCAATTGCGCGCCTATCAGGGTAGATGTCCCCACGCCGGGGCGCCCTTGGCCAAAGGTGCGCTGTGTGAGGGTCGGCTGATCTGCCCGTGGCACAAGGCGGCTTATCGGCTCGAAGACGGCGCGCTGTGCGAGCCACCGTCCCTGGACAGTCTGCGGCGCTACCCGCTGGAATTGCGCGACGATGAGGTCTGGGTCGATGACCAGCCGATGCCCGGCCCCAGCACACCGCCGGCGGACGATAAGCGCACCTTTGCGATCATCGGCGCCGGTGCAGCGGGGACGGCCTGCGCGGCGGCGCTGCGGGAGAAAGGCTTCGGCGGTCGGGTGCTACTGATCGACCGTGAGCCCGAAGCCGGATACGACCGTACGGCATTGAGCAAATTCGTGATTGCCGGGGAGATGCCACCAGACGAAGTTCCGCCGCTGCGCGATGAAGATTTTTATCGTGAACAGCGCATTGAACGGATAAACAGCGATGTGATGGGCCTGGATGCACCGAGCCGGACCCTGCGCCTGGCCGATGGTCAATCGTTGAGCTATGACGCCGCGGTGATTGCCACCGGCGGCATACCAAAATCCCTGTCGCTGCCAGGCGCCGATCTGCCGCAGGTGTTCGTGTTGCGCTCGAAGGCGCAGGCGCAGCAGATTCTGACCACCGCAAAACCGGGTCAAAGGGCAGTGATTATCGGCGGCAGCTTCATTGGTCTGGAATCCGCTTCATCCCTGCGTCAATACGGCCTCGATGTCACCGTCCTGACGCGCCATGCCATCCCTTTCGAGGCGCAATTCGGCGAGGCCGTCGGCAAGGCGATTCGTGCCCTGCACGAGGCCAATGGCGTGGTGTTTCATACCGATGGCGAAGCGGCAGAGATCGAAGGCGCAGGCAAGGTCGAAGCAGTGCTGCTGGATAACGGTCAGCGCTTGCCGGCGGATCTGGTGCTGGTCGGCATTGGCGTCACCCCGGCGACCACCCCGTTTACCGATCTGCCGAAGGAAAAAGATCAGTCATTGAAGGTCGACGGCGGCATGCGCGTGACTGAGGGGCTGTGGGCCGTCGGCGATATCGCGACCTTCCCGCTCAATGGCCAGCCCCAACGGATCGAACACTGGCGCCTGGCCCAGCAACAGGCGCGGATTGCGGCGGCGAATATGCTCGGCGGCGACGAACGCTACCTCGACGTGCCGTATTTCTGGACCTGGCACTTCGGCAAAAACTACGACTACCTCGGACACGCCGAGGCCTGGGACGAGGTTGAGTTCAAGGGCGACCCTGAGCATCCACCGTTTATTGGCCTGTTCGCCAAAAACGGCGTGGTAGCGGCGGCCGTTGCCTGCGATCAGGAACGAGCCATGGCGATGCTCGCCGAACGGATGAAACAACCGCTGTCGATGGACGAGGCGTGGCGCCTGGTTCGGGATTTTGCCTGACGCACGTCCGCAACGCGTCAGGCTCAGATGTGGCTTATCGGCTCGCGGTTGTCATCATCTTCGGCCGGCAGGCGGATCACCAGTGGATGTTCCAATGGCGCCAAGGGCGGCGGCAGTTGAGACGGGTCGACCGGGGTGTAGTGTGTAACGACATGGCTGACATCGCCTTCCTGATCGTTGTGAATGGTCATTGAGCCCGGCGTGCGCAGTTTCGCCAGCCGGTCGCCGGTCAACTTGAAGCTTTTGCTCAGCCCCTGATCGTCCACCACCGGCGCCGGCAAGCGGCGCTGGGCGAAGCTCTTGCTTTTGCGTTGTTGATAACGCGCCCAGCCAATCAGGATCACCGCGTTGAACAGCGCCACCCACAGGTAGATCTGCAACGTGCCGAGGGCGTCGAAAAAAGACCCATCGATGCGCGGACCGTCATGGGTATCGATCAATGGCCACAGCCCCTGCGCCAGTAAATACAGCAGCCCGATCCAGGCCAGCACGGTGAAGACAACATCGATCACGACCAGAAAAGGCCGTTGCCGGGTTCTGATGATCTTCATTTGATGACCTCCTCTTCATCGTCATCCAGCGGCTTGATGCCCCGGTCCGGACTGACCCAGCGCGCGCGCTTCTGATGTTGGCCAAACAGCACTTTGGGGAAGCTGACCAGGGTGGTGAGCAGGCTGATGAACCAGAACACCAGCGGGTACCAGACCACCCAGAACATGGTCCTGCCGAGCCCTTTTTCGTAACGTCGGTCGATCATGATGCTGACCGCGAATTGCACCAGGCAAACCACCGCCAATAGCAGCCCGGTAAAGGCCGGTGGCATCAGGTGATGGACGGCAATGGCGGGCGGCATTTCGACGAAGTTGCCGACCCCCCAGAAAATCACCGACAACAGGAAGGTGAAGGCCCAACCGGTGGACAGGCAGTATTCGAACAGCAGTGGCCAGAGGTAACGATGGCGGTATTGCCAGATGCCCCGGATGTTCTTGAACAACACCTCGGCGCCGCCCTGGGCCCAGCGCAAGCGCTGTTTCCACAGGCCGCCGAGGGTTTCCGGCATGAGAATCCAGCACAACGCGCGGGGCTCGTAGAAAATGCTCCAGTGATCCAGCTGCAGCTTCCAACTGATGTCGATGTCTTCGGTGATCATGTCCGGGCTCCAGTAGCCGACCCGGTTCAGGGCCGTACGACGGAAGGCGACGATCACCCCGGAGACGGTGAAGATCCGCCCGAACACTCGCTGGGTGCGCTTGATCAGGCCGATGATCGAGGAGAACTCGCCGACCTGTACCCGGCCGATCAGGGTCGAACGGGTGCGGATTCGCGGGTTGCCGGTCACGGCGCCCAGTCGCGCGTTGTCGAGCATCGGCGCCACCAGATAGGCCGCGGTGTTCGGCGCCAGCAACGCATCACCGTCGATGCACACCAGGTACTCGCTGCGCGCCGCGATGGCGCCCATGCGCAGAGCCACGGCCTTGCCCTGGTTCTCCGCCAGGTGCAGCACCCGCAAACGCGGATCCTGCGCCGCCAGTGCGTCGAGCACCGCGGCGGTGTTGTCCTTGGAGCCGTCGTTGATCGCGATCACTTCGATGTTCGGGTAATGCTGGGCCAGCGCCGCGTGGATGGTATCGGCGGCGTTGTCGCCTTCGTTGTAGCAAGGGATCAGGATCGAGATCAGCGGTTCGCCGGCCAATGGTGGCGGCAAGGTGTCGTCCTGCCACGGCCAGTGCCGCTCCCAGTGCAGCCAGAAATACAGGCCGCCGGCGATCCACAGCCCCGACATGAACAGTGGGTAGAAGAACACGAAGTCCATCAGGAATTGCCCGGTGACCAGAAAGATCAGCCCAAGGGGAACCCCCAGGACGATCGCCAGAACCAATAGGGCCAGAAGTCTGTCCAGCATGTTATGGATTCCACTTGTTGGAGAGCGCCGGCCGCACGGCTTTCAGGTCCGGCTGGTTCTCGAGGAAGTTGTCTGGGTAGTAGCCGAAACTGGTGGCGCCCTGACGCTTGAGGCGGCCCATCCAGTCAGCCAACTGCCCGCCATCGATGTCGGCGTCTTTGTTTTTCCTCCAGTCGCGGGCCTGCAGCTCGAACACCGTGCGATCGAGGGCACCGGGGCGCGATTTGACCGTCGCCACCAGCGTTTCGAGCCAGGGGCCGGATTGCTGGAGGCTCTGTTTTTCCATCAGCGGCATGGCCATCGGCGCTGTCCAGTCGTAGGCGCCCAGGAAGTCGTCGAGGTTCTGCGCGAACCAGGCTTCGCTCTCGGGATTGAGCATTGGTTCGGCGAAAATATTGCGCGCCGTCTGCACTTGCGGGCCGCGAATGGCACGGACCTTGGCGGTCAGCTCATGAGTGAAGTCGATCAGGTAGCGACTCTTGAAGCGCGTCCAGCGTTGCAGGATGGCCGGATCGTCGCGCAGGGCGGCAATCGAACCGGGCAGACCGTTGGCGGCATAGACCTTCAGAGCTTCGGGGCCAGCGTCTTCGAAGTCTGACAGCACCGCGTCATCGTGATAGAGGATGCCGTCGACCGAGGTCAGGCGTGCCACGTCTTCGTAGATTTCACCGATGATGCGCCGCACGTTCGGGTCGAACGGTGACAAGCGTTTGTACTGGTCAGGATCGACTGACGTGGTGCCGGTTTTCGGGTCCCAACGGGTGACTCGCGGCAGCTTCGAATCCAGGGCAAAACTCAGCACCGGCATCCAGGCATAGACTTTCACGTGAGCCCGGGTGCGCAACTGCCAGGCCACGCGGTCAAAGAGGTCGGCACGCATCGGCAGGTGGCGGTTGGGGAAGTACAGCGAATGCACCAGGCCATCGCCCACAGGGTCGGCGAAAGCTTGCAGGAACACCGTGTTGGCGCCCATGTCGGCCATGCGCTGGATCAGCTTGCCGAGGTTGATTTCCTGTTGGGCCGGGTCCGGGTCGTAGACGTTGTCCAGGTCCACATGCACCACGCGCATCGGCGATTCGGCCTGCACCGAGACGACGCTGTTGGCGAAGTGTTCGCCATCCGGGTCCGAGGCCACCAGAAAGCGCGGGCTGCTCATCAGGTTGTCGAGGGCTTCGAGGCCGTCGTCCAGAGTCAGGGCCATCTGATAACCCTGGTCGTTGATCACTTGCAGCGAGGTGCCATCCGCCACGCCGTACGGCCAGACCCAGACTCGCGGTTTGTAGCCAGTGACCTTGCGGATCTTCTCCGAGATGGCCGCTACGTCGGCGCGCATCCGGGCCTGGAATTGGGCTTCGGTTTCATAGCGACCGATGGCGGCGTCATAGCGCCGGGTCGCGGCCGCCGGCTGCAGGTTACCTTGCGGGTTGGCCAACACGCCTTTGTGGCTGGCGTCGGTGTGGGCGGCGATTTCCACCAGGCCGGACCGGGAAATTTCGCGGATCTGCTCCCAGGTCAGGAAATCCGAACGCTTGCGCGGTGTGCCGGCGAAGTCCACCGGCTGGTTCAACGGCGTGTCGATCCACACCCCGACCGGCGCCAGCAAAGCGTGCCAGTTATAGGCGCGCAGCACCGGCATTACGCGGGTGTAGAAGCTCGAATAACCATCATCGAAACTCAGCATGATCGCCCGTGGCGGCAGCTCGGGACCGCCGTTGCGAGCGGCCATGACCTGATCGACGGTGACCGGTGTGTAGTTGTTCTCCCGCAGCCACGCCAGTTGCTCGAGCAGGCGCTCGGTGCGCACGGCCACCACCGCCTGATCGGGGTCGCGGTCTTCGACATCGTGGTATGCGATCCCCAGCACATGGTTTTTCGGCCAGGGTTTTTCATTGGCCGACACCGGGCGTTCGGACGGCGGTGCGAAGGTTGGGGCTTGCTGGGCACAGGCGCTGATCAACAGCACTCCCAGCAGGAGGATGAAACGCGAAATAAAAGGCATCTTCAAACTCTTCTAGAAGCGGTAAGTAAGGTCGACGAGCAGGCGCAGATCGGTTTCCCGGTCACCGTCAAATGGCCGGTTGATCACGCTCAGCAGGCCGCCCACCTCGAATACGTCGTTCCAGCTGTAGCGCTGGCCGTAGCCCAGCAGGGCGATACCGCCGGTGCCGTGATCGCGCTGGCTGTAAGTGCCCGCACCGGCCTGGAACTGCTGGCTCCAGGAGGTTTCGTAGCGGTGGTAGAGCACGTGATTGACGTTCACCGTCGGCAGCACGCTGAAGTCGGATTTGGGGTTGAAGTACGGCACATCGTCGGACTTGGAGTTATGGCTGCTGCCGACTTCCAGACCGAGGTCGACTTGCAGCCCCGGCGCGCGATAAACGCCCTCGCGACCGGTGAGTACGGCTTCGACACGGTTGTTGCCGTCGCTGAAGTGCGAGGGGCTGACCGCCAGTCTCCACTCACGGCTTTCATTGGCGCGCCAGCGGATAAAGCCGCTGCCGCCGTTGGCCGTGATGTCGCTGTTCAACGCTCGCAACGGCGTTTGTGCCGACAGGTATTCGAGGCTGCCGCCGTACTGCCAGTGATCGTCGATGTCTCGGGCAATCGCCAGGCGCGCGCCCTGTTTATCGCCAAAGCCGTAGGAATGGTTGGAAACTTCCGCTTCCAGGGACATGTCGCGGGTCCGGCGTTCGAGCCCGACACGCTGGAAGCGATGGTGGCCGGTGCCTTCCTGGAAATCGCCAGTGGCGTAGCCGGCACCGGCGAACAGGCGCCAGTCTTCATCGATGGGCGGGCTGTACAGCGTGGTTTCGATGCCGAAATCGCGGCTGCCGTTGACCGCCCCGACATCGCCGTTGCCGCCGCCATAACTCTTGCCGCCGTAGGCCTGCACTCGCAGCTCGGCCATGTCATGGACCGCACGCTGACGCTGCAAACGCTGCACCTGACGGTTGTCCGGAAAACGTGCGACCACATCGTCGGTCAGCGCATCCATCTGCCGCCATTCCTGCAGATCCATGGCCGTGTGGCCCTGAGCGATTTCCAGCCCGATATCCCGCGGGGCCATGCTCTCGGTTTCCTTGAGCTGATTCTCGGCGCGTCGTGGCCAGTCCCGGGCCAGGTACAGATCGGCCTGGGCCAGGCGCAGGCCGATGTTGCCCGGAGCCTGATCCACCAACGTCTGTAAACGCTGCTCGCCCGACGGTAGATCGGCGCCGTAGGTGCCGGCCTGGGCGGCAAGTTGCTGCGCGTCCATCCATTCATCGTTGGGATTGCCCACCGGCAGGCCCTTGAGCTCGATCCGTGGTTTCTGGGTCTTGGCCAGGTCTTCGGCGACCTTGCGCGCGTCATCGGCCTTGTCGCTTTCGAGCAGGGCGTAATAGAGCGCGGTGCTGTCTTCCAGGCGATCGCCGACATCGGCATCCGGCGCTACCAGCACCTGGCGATACAAATCGGTGGCGATTTCCGGCTGACGCTGATCCAGATAGGACGACGCCACCCAACGCAGGGCATAGGTCGGAATCTTCACGCCTTCGGCGAGCAGCTTCTGGTATTCGGCGATCACATCAGCGGTGCGCGCTCGGGCCTTGAGGGCGCCCATGCGGTCGATTCGCCAGCGGATGACGTCATCGTGGGCCGCAGGGTCCGGCGTCCAGGTCGCCAGCAACTGGTCGTAATCGGCCAGGGCCCGATCGGCGATCACATAACGTTCTTTTTCGCTGCGGGTGGCCAGTTCGGCCAGGCGCACGCGTTCGGCGGCCAGGTCACCTTCGAGACGGCGTTGCGTGACCGGGTCAATCAGCCCCGGCCGCTGACGCGCCAGGCGCAAGGCCGGCTCCGGCAAGCGGGCGCGTTGCAGGGCAATCACGTATTCCCGAGCGACTTCGGGTTTGCTGCCGGCGCGGGTGAAGGCCTGGTCGTATTCAAACAACGCATCGTAAGTGGCACCGGCGCGGGTCAAGGCGTAGGCCAAAGCCAGACGGCGGCCAGGATCATCCGGTTTCGCCGCCACCAGAGCCCTGGCGCGGGCAACCGCCTCGTCAGGTTTACCGGCGTCGGCCTGGGTCATCGCCAGGCCCAGCTGCAGGTCGGCATTTTGCGGTTCAAGGGCCAGGGCCTTGTTGTACACCTGGGTCGCCGAGTCCCAACGCTTGAGGTTGCGATAGGCCCGCGCGGTGGCAGTCAGGGCCTGGACCGGCAACGCTCGATCACGTCCCTGGGTTTCATAGACCTGTACCACTTCGGCATCCAGACCGGCCCAACTGGCGATCTGCAAGTGATCGCTGATCTGGCCAGTGGAGGCCTGGCTTACCGGCACCTGGCGCAACACCGTCAGCGCAGGCGTGTAATTGCCGGCCCGCGCATCGCGAACCATTTGATCGTAAGGGGTATCGGCGAGCGCCAGCACCGGCCACAACAATTGGCCGCACAACGCAACGCGAAACAAGGGGCGCAGCCCACGGTGAATAAAGGGACCAGCAATACGCGGCATTCGTCAGCATCCTTACATGGCCAGCCGGGTCGCAATGCCCCTTGCCCACTTGTGACGGAAAGCCGGATCGAAAGACCCGGCCAAGCTTTATCGAAACAGTCTTGCATGCAAGCGTAGTCAATAATTCAAGACACAATATTTCTTCAGATTCGTGACGGGCCTCCCCTCACCCCGTTTCGGAACCCCAGACAGCAAAACGCCCGGCGTCTGCGTGCTGCAGAGGCCGGGCGTTGCGCTGAAGCCTGCGGTTTTACTGGATGGTGACGTCGCCAGTGCCGCCGAGCTTACTCATCACAAAACCGACAAACTCTTCGAGGGTCATTTTCTGGCCGTTGAAGTCCACCTGATTGTTGGCGTAATGCAACTTGGTGACGACGTTGTTACCGTCCAGTTTTGCCAGTTGCGTACCGACCGCCATGCTGCTGAACATGTCGGCGGTTGCGCTCGCCTGATCGGCGATGAGCTTGGCATCGGTCTGACCGTCGATTTGCGACTGCACGGTGAGCAAATCAATGAGCATTGGCTTGGACACCAACACGTTGAACTCCAGCAACGCGATCAACTGCTTGACCAATTGGTCCGGCGGCAGGTCCATGGATTGCGGTTTGGTCAGGTCCAGCACCAGGTTGGCGCGGCTTTCGCCGTTGCTGGTGTTGAACGACAGGTTTTCCAAGGCCACCTGGGGACCTGCGGCCAGCAGTTTCTCCAGACCGGTCTTGACCTGTGCCTCTTCGGCCGGAGTCAGGTTCAGCTGTGGCGCCGGCAGACCGGCGGCAGTGGCTTCGGCGGCGGCCCGCTCGTACGGTTGCAGTTTGGTCTGGTAGATCTGCATCAGCGACATCGTCGACGGGATGTCGAGGTTTTTCAGGCTCATGGCCATCTGCGCAGACCCGATAACCTTGCCGTTCAAGGACACTTCACCGACCTTGTAATCGGCACGCCCCGAAGCGTTGGTGCCTGATTCCCCGGTCTGGTTCTTCATTTCAAAGTTCTTGAAACCGAGTACCGATTGCTTGGGGCCAAAGGTGGTTTTGCTGTTTGTCAGCTCGAGGGTGTTGTCACCGACGTAATAGCCGTAGGTGCTTTTGGTCAGGTTGCTGGCCAGGGTCAAGCCGTTGAGCTCAACCTGCACCGGCGTCTGGTCTTCAGCCACAGTGGTCAGCTTCAGGCTGTCCATGTACCCGTCGGCCTTGACCTTTTGCGCCTGGGCGCTGGCGGCCACGTCGAGTTTCAACCCGGAGAACGTCAGGTTGGACTTGTCATCCAGTGCCGCTTCCAGCGGCAGGAATTCGAGCGAGCCCTTGGTGGAGTTGTCGTAGCCGATGTTGACCACGCCTTTGACCGGAGATTTGTCCTTGGCAGCGGCGAACCACTTTTCGGTCAGCGGGGTTTTTTCCAGCTCGTAGTGACTGGTGGCCAGGACTGGCAACCACTTGAACGATACCAGGCGCGAGAACGGCAGCGGGCCGTGTTCGATGCGGTCGACGAACAGCATCTCCATCGGCGCTTCACCAAACATCTCGCCCTCGCCCTTGAGGCGGTAGTGCGCGGTGCTGCTGAACACATGACGCTCCAGCGACACCAGTTCCAGCGACGCCGTGCCGTTGGAACCCGCCAGCGCGGCATGCAGCTCTTTGTTGGCGTCGGCGATCGAGCTGTTCAGCACCCCATCGAGTTTGCTGCCGGTGTACCAGGCGCCGCCCGCGCTGATTGCACCGATGGCCACGACAATTCCTAGAAGCACGCCTGCTGATTTATTCATGAAGTACCCGATCAATGTCCATTGTTGAAAGTGTGGTCGTCTTCCCTGAACCCATAACGGGTCGCGGTCACGACTGCGCTGAAAGTGGCGAGGAGATTAGCATTTGCGCCGTGGGACGGCCCAATGATTAAAGGTGAAAGAGTGTCCATGGGCTGCGGCGGCCTGTGGACAACTGGCAGGGGAGAGTTTCGGCGATCGTTCAATCGCCTTCGCGAGCAGCCCTGCCAATACAACTTTACGAATACTGAACCTCGATCTCATCAAGTTGATGATCAAAACTTTTTAGCCGCGCGGTCCACGTATACACCAGCACTTCAAAATCCCGATTGATCACCGCCCCGCCAGTCACTTCCGCGCGTGGGTCACAGAAATCCAGTTGATAGCGTTCGCGGGCCATGGCGTTGGCGACATCGGACAGTTCTCGGGCATTGTTGAGCCAGTGCCAGCCCTCGTCGGCCACTTGCTTGTCCAGCGCCTGGCATTGCTTCTTCAAGGTTTCGAGGCTTTTTTCCAGCGGCGTGCCAGTCAGTTCGCCCATGACTTCCTGAAACGTGCGCCCCGGTTGCCAGTAACTGCCCCAGAAATATCGGTCGAACACCGTTTCTACCCGACGCAACGCCACCTTGGTGTCCCAGATCAGTACCAGGGTTTTGCCTTGTTCGAGTTGTCGTTTCTTGATGCGCTGGTTCTGGAGGGAAGCCCAGGCGACCACCACGATGGCCATCACGGCGATCAGTGCCGCCGCGCTGTCGAGGAAGATCAGCGCCTTGTCGATCTGGTGGGCCAGCATGACGCCATAAAAATAGGTGGCCGACAGCAAAACCAATGCCGCAATGGCGCACCAGAAGCCGGGAGCGTAAGGGTTTTTCATTATTAGATCCCCATGACCAACGCAAGCCTTGATCGACGGGTTCGCCGCGCGACCCCATCAAGTCAAAGCATAGCAACGGCCTCAGGGTTTGCCGGGTTGTGAGCCTTGCGTTCGTCCGCTTTCCCAGCCGCCGCCCAAGGCGAGGAACAAATCGATCTGGCTCATGGCGACCTGGGTGTTGGCCGAGGCCAGTTGCGCCCGTGCATCGGTGTAGGTGCGGGTGGCTTGCAAGTCCGCCAGGAACGACGCGCGACCGGCCTGGAAGAAGCGGTGGGTCTGGTCTGCCGCCAATTGCGCCGACTGTTCGGCGTCCGCCAACGCATCGCGACGCTGAAGTTGCGCGGAATATTGCGCCAGGCCGGTCTGAGTCTCGCGGATGGCGTTGAGCACCACGCCATCGAAATGCGCCAGCGCGCCTTGAGTTGCGAACTCGGCCTCACGGATTCGCGCGCGGGAGCCGTTGGACGGTACGGTCCAGGTCAGCAACGGACCGAAGCCCCAGCGATTGGTCGACGGTTTGCCAAGGTTTTCCAAGGTGCCGACCGTGCCCACGGTCGCGCCGATGCTGATGTCCGGGTACAACTCGCCGGTGGCAATGCCGATGCCGGCGGTGGCCGCCGCCAACTTGCGCTCGGCCTGGCGCACGTCGGGCCGGCGTTTGAGCAGTGTGGCGCCGTCACCCACCGGCAACAATTGGGTGACTTTCGGCAGTTCGGCGCAGTCGCTGGTGCCCGCCGGCAGTTGCTCGACCGGTTTGGCCAGCAGCATCGACAAGCGGAACAACCCGGCCTGACGTGCGGCTTCATAACGCGGCAATTCGGCGCGCAAGGATTTGAATTGGGTTTGCGAACGGGTGACCTGGGTTTCATCGCCGCGCCCGGCATCGCGCAAGCGCTGGGTCAGGGTGGTGCTCTGGGCTTGCAGGTCGAGGGAATGCTGGGCGATCTCCCGCTCTTCGTTGGCCGCACAAACCTGGGTGTAAGCCCGCACCACATCGGCCACCAGGGTAATACGCGCGGTATCCGCTGCCGCCTGGGTCGCATCGGCATTGGCCTTGGCCGCTTCGATGCCGCGCTGCAAGGTGCCGAACAGGTCGAACTGGTACGAGGTCGTGATGCCGATATCGCCGACGTTGGCCACGGGCACTTTCTCCGGTAGCAAGAACGCTTCGCCGGATTCCTGCAAACGCTGGGCGCCGACCTTCACGCCGCCGCTCCAACCGCCCGCCGCCTGCGCTTCGTCGACCTGAGCGCGAGCCCGCGAAAGATTCGCCGCCGCCACCCGCAAATCGGTGTTGGAGGCCATGGCTTGCTGCACCAATTGGTCCAGACGTGGATCCTGATACAACCGCCACCAATCGGCGGGCACCGGCGCCGAGACAACATGTTTGCCGTTCACCGCCAGGTCGCCCTGAAAGTCTTCACGGTGCACGGCGGCCTCGTCCGGCAAGTGATAATCCGGCCCCACCACCTGACAGGCCGACAGCAACAAGCCCAATCCGGCAACCGCCAAACCCGAGGCCCTGCTCATTTCGCCGGCCCTCCGATTTGATCGTCGATGATCGACACGGTGGCCGTACGCCCGGCAATCATGCGGAAATCTTCCGGCACCTCATCGAAAGCGATTCGCACCGGAATCCGCTGGGCCAGCCGCACCCAACTGAACGCCGGGTTGACGTTGGGCAACAGGTTGCTGCCACTGCTGCGGTCGCGGTCTTCGATGCCGGCGACGATGCTTTCGACATGCCCGCGCAGGCGCGCACGGTCGCCGATCACCCGAATGTCGACGCTCTGGCCGACATGAATGCCGTCCAGTTTGGTTTCTTCGAAATAGCCGTCGATGTGGAAGGAATTACTGTCGACCACCGACAACACCGGGCGCCCGGCGCTGACGAACTCCTGGGAGCGCGGCGCCCGGTCGTTGACGTAGCCATCCACCGGGCTGCGGATCACTGAGCGGTCGAGGTTGAGCTGGGCGCTGTCCACCGTCACTTGCGCTTCCATCAACGCCACTTCGGCGCGCGCCACCCGGGACTGGCTTTCTTCCAGTTGCTCGGCCGGGACCAGATTGCCCAAGCCACGGTTACGCTTGGCCTCGCGCTGGGCCTGGGCCAAGGTTTCCTGACGGTCGGCGACCGCCGCTTTGGCTTGGCGCAGGGCCAGCTTGAACCGGTCCTGATCGATGCTGAACAGCACCTGCCCGCGTTTCACCCACTGGTTGTCGCGCACCTCCACTTGCTGGATCAGCCCCGATACATCCGGGGCAATCTGCACGATGTCGGCACGGATGTGCCCGTCCCGGGTCCAGGGCGCGAACATGTAATACATGACCATGCGCCAGACCACGACAATCGCGAAGGTCACGATCAACAACGTCAGGACCACACGGCCGAGGGTCAATAAAGGTTTTTTCATGTCATCAGGTATCGACTGAGTGAGTCCACGGCGCCGAGCAGCACAGCGTAGAGAGCCACGTTGAACAATGCCCGGTGCCAGACCAGACGGTAAAAGTGCAGGCGCGTCAGCACCCCGTGCACCAACAGGAACAACACGTAGGTAATGCCCATCAGCACCAGCAGCGTGGGCAGGAACACCCCGCTGATATCCAGATCACCGATCATAAAGGCGCTCCATCGATGCCATGGGGAAGCGGTTCCTCGAGTTCGCCCGTGCCGACAAACTCGATGCCCGGCAACAGCGCCAGACGCAGGCCGCTCAAGGCGTGCAGCAGGTGCAGACGAGTTTCGTCATCACCTTGGCCGCCGAGAGCGCGGCGGGTGCGGTCGAGGGTCATCAGCAACGGACTCGGCGCCAACAAACGTTCGCCAGCCTTGAGACAGGCCTTGAAGTACTCACCAACTTCAGCCACCACCTGGCGCAGCAGCGCTTGCGGCGCACCGGGCACTCGCGGCGAATAGGCGAGCAGGTCCAGCAGATTCAGGGCCACGCGCACTTCGCGCAGGGCGATGCCGGTGTCCTGGCCGGTCATGGCCAGTCGCGGCAAATGCTGCATCAGGCGATCGAGCATCTGCACGCCCATATGCCGGTGTTCGGCCAGCGTGGCCGGCTCGGTCAGGCCGACGATGTCGCGCCAGCTGAAACGGGTCAGGCGCTTGGCCGCCAGATCCGCACCGAATGGCCGGGCGATCAGGGTCCAGATGAACGCGAACAGTAACCCCATGGGCCCGGCCAGGTTGGAGTTGGTGAAACTGAGAAAATCCGCGTCGTAGGCGCCCTGAATGCTGATGAAGGATGAGGTGTTGACGATGGTCAGCAACATCCCCAGGTAAAAACGCGGCTGCACCGTCAAGGTGCCGACGCAGATGAACGGGATGGCGAACGCCAGCACCAGCATCGGGAAGTCATGCAGGTTCGGCAGGATCAGAAACAGATAAAGGCCGGCGAACAGCACCGACATCGCGGTCCAGAAAAAGAATCGGTAGATCTGCGGCGCCGGGTCGTCCATCGACGCAAAGAAACTGCACGCCACCGCTGCCAGGATCACCGCGCTGCCGCCGTCGGTCCAGCCGAGCAGAATCCACAGCACCGAGGCGACGATGATCGCGGTGACCGTAGAAGCCGCCGAATACAGCATCAAGCCACGGTCGAGAAACGGTGACAGTCGCCCCAGGCGCCAGTGCCGATACACCGCGCGCCAGTTGTCCTGACTCTCACACTGAATGGCGTATTGCAGGCTGCGACAGTCTTGCCACAGGTCGATCCACTCGCCGAGGCGATACAGCGCGTTGGAGAACAGCAATTGCTTGCGATCGTCCAGCGCCTCGGCACTCGGCTGCAGCATTTGGAGCTGGTTTTTCAGGGCCTGCCAGCGGTCGAGATCAGCGTCTTTGTGGTCAAGCCATTCGGTGGTTGCGGTCAGCAGTGGCGCGAACTTATCCACAAGCTCCGGTGTGCGCCGCTCGAGGGCATAGAGCGCATCGTCGAGGGCGTCGATCACCGGCAACAGATGAATCATCCGACCGCGCAGCTCCTTGGTGTTGCGCACCGTTTGCGCTCTCGCGCCCTCGTGCGGCAGCTGACCGATCATCAATTCCAGGCTGTTGAAGTTCGCCACCATCGATGAACGCAAGGCGCTGACTTCCTCCGGCTGCACATTGCGGCTAAGGAAACGCAAGCTGTAGGTCGAGGCATCGGCAAACCATTTGTTCACCGAGTCGTTGAACACCGGCGCCAGCCGCCGTGGCCAGAACATGGCGCCGACGACCGCCGCGCAGGCGATGCCGAGAAAAATCTCTTCGGTCCGCGCCTCGGCCACGTCCCACACCGCCAAAGGGTTAGCCACCACCGGCAAGGCGATCAGCGGCAAGGTGTAACCGGCGAGCATCAAGGCATAGCTGTTGGCGGTGCGCAGATGCAGGGACAGGAACAGCAAAATCCCGGTCCACAGCGCGATGACCACCACCAGCACATAAGGGCTCTGAACGAACATCGGCACAAAAAACACCGCCGCCGCGGCACCGAGCAAGGTACCCGCCGCGCGGTACAACGCTTTGGAGCTGGTAGGGCCGAGAAATGGACTGGAAACGATATACACCGTGGCCATCGCCCAATACGGACGAGGCATTTGCATGAGCATGGCGATGTACAGCGCAATCATCGAGGCTGCGAACGTGCGCACACCGTAGAACCAGTCCCGCGCCGGGGGCACGCCGGTGAAAAAACCGCTCAAGGGTGAACCACCGGTGGATGATTGGCCGCTTCGAAGGCTTTGAGGACCCGCAACGCCGCTTCCAGATCACTCTGGTCGATCCCATCGAGCACATCCTGGCGCAAACGCACCAACTCGGCTTCCACCGACTGCACCAGCTCGCGACCGGTCGCGGTCAGGCTCAGACATTTGGCGCGTCGGTCATGAATGTCTTCGGTACGGCAGACGTAACCGGCATGACACAGCTGATCCAGCAACCGCACCAGCGACGGACTCTCCATCCCCGCCGCCTGCGCGACCGTCACCTGCCGCACTCCCTCGCCCAAGCGCCCGATCATCAACAGCGGTACAGCGCAGGCTTCGGAGATTCCATAGTTGACCAGCGTGGTCTGGCAGATCTTCCGCCAATGCCTGGCGGCCACCACCATGGAGCTGCTGATGTTCATCTGGAGAGCGGCGAGGTTCTTTGGCACGAGGGAATGCACACAATGTTAGTTTGCTAACTATCAATATGGCATTGGCGGGGAAAGCTGGTCAAGTTTTGAAACAATTCTCATGCCTGAAGCACGTCTGACGTGCCTAGATATCACTCAATAACCTTCCGGCTTCTTGTTCAATAAACTCAAAAACCTCCTCCGGCACGCTGTACTGAAACTGCTTGCGCCGGTTCTTGGAGACCTTCCCGTCATTGTCCAGGCACATCATCACCAGCTTCGACAGATCACTCCCGCGCACATCAAAACGTTGATTCACCGCCTTGATTACACGGTCGTACCGGTCGAGAAACTCGGTCTCTTCCCGCAATTCAACCTCCAAAGCACGACGGGCCATTTGCAGGGTGAATTCGACGCAGCGAGTGGCGTCCCAGTAGCGATAAATGGATGGGTGGCCAATGAATTCGAAAGACATTTGATCGGCGTCCAGCCAAGTGACATTCCAAAAATCGCGAGCGGAGTGTGAGAAATCCTTGAGGGCAGCCAGATAGTTGGACTCCTCGTGTTTCATCGCTACGGAAACAGGCAGTAAAAGGCCATTTTCCAGCGCACCGGAATGGCAGAGGGTCTGGTGGATCAAGAACCGTGATAGCCGGCCATTGCCGTCCATGAACGGGTGAAGAAAGACGAAACCAAATGCGGTCACTGCAGCCGCCACCAAGGGGTCGACCTGCTTTGAAGACCGATTGGCAAAGCTCATCAACTCTTCCATCAGTTCACGACACAGATCCGGAGCGGGAGGGACATAGCTGACGCCGGCGGCACCTCTCAAGCCGTTATGCAGGTGGTTCTGTTCATGGCGAAACAGGACGGCCTTATCGAAAGGGTTGGACACGGTGCTGTTCTGCAGTTCGACCAGATAGTCTTCACTCAACTCGCGCCCCTCATGAGCCTGGCGCAACAGTTGAACAAAACGACGAGACTTCTCTTCGCTGGGTTCTTCTTTCTCGATGGCGAAGGAGTCGCGGGTTTCGTGGAGATAAGCCCAGTTGATGGCACGATCCATCATTTCGGGCGGCAAAGTCGCCATGAAGGCTTTGGCTCGACCGAGAATGTCGAGACTGAGCAGGGTTTCGAGTTCAGGTGTTCGTTCCACGGTGGCACA
This sequence comes from Pseudomonas sp. FP1740, assembly GCF_030687165.1. Classification (NCBI taxonomy): domain Bacteria; kingdom Pseudomonadati; phylum Pseudomonadota; class Gammaproteobacteria; order Pseudomonadales; family Pseudomonadaceae; genus Pseudomonas; species Pseudomonas sp. FP1740. The sequence goes on along the minus strand of NZ_CP117461.1, from coordinate 187,903 downwards.
GTAACGCAGAGAACCCAAACCGTTGAAATCGATACGCCAGCGACTATTGCGCACGGCCGGGCCGGTTACATAGAGCTTTGGATCAAATAGCGCGACGACACCGCCCCGCACCGGCACCGAATACTCAAGCTGTTGCCCGGTGAAGCTCTCCCACAAGAAGCAGGCCTTGCGGATAAACACGCCATTTGGGGATTTGGCCAATTCATTCAGCAGTTGCTTGGCAGAAACAGTTTCAAGTGCCTGGGCAAGAATGCAGAGATTGACGCCTTCGTGCTTGAGGGCAAAAAGAATATGCTCAAGCATTGAACCCTGAACAGGTGCCACAGACTGGGGAACAGCCAAGCAATCACCGATCAATGTGATACGAGTGACAGGCTTGATCATCGCCGCGCGTTTGGGCGCGAAGGCCTTGAGATTCAGCGCATCGCGCAGGTAGGCGTATCCAACAACGGGCATGGCGATGCTTCCACGGAAAAAATTCACTTTGGCGATTAAAGCCCAGATTTTTTTACCACTCACCAGTTTTTTTTACATTTCGCCATTTTTCTCCAGATTTTTTTACACCCCCCGCCCCTTCCTCAGCATTACATCCAGTTGATCCACCACCTCCGCCCAATCCGCGTCATCCAGAATTTCCTCACGCAGTAACTCTGCCTGGCTCTCGCTCCAGAAGAACGCGTCCGCCAGGTGCAGTTCGGGTTTGAGCGGCGAGTGGGTGGCGATGAATTTATCAATGCTTTCGGCGTCGTCAGGCAGGCCGAGTTGTTTGAACAGGGCCGGGAGGCTGTGGGTGGGGGATTCCATGTCGGGCTCCTTGTGATGGCTGAATGAGGGTGACCACAATGCGGCCATTCGCGGGCAAGCCCGCTCCCACAGGGTTTTCGCAATTCCTGTGGAAGTGGGCTTGACCGCGATGACGGCAGTTACGCCGACTGACTCAACTCGCACATCTCGGCATGCGGCACCATTTTCAAATATTCCGGCATGCTCATGTGTACCAGGTTGTTGTGGTTGCCGGCCTCGAGGTAGATGTCTTTCTGCCGGGTCAGCAATGGGTCGATGACCATGTCCAGGCCATAGGATTCGCCCAATGCAGGCACGGCGCCGCGTTCGCAATCGTCGAACAGGCGCGGCAGATTGCTTTCGCGGGTGACTTGCCATTCGCTGCTGCCACGGACTTTGCTCAGGTCCAGGTGACGGCTGGCGGGCAGTACGGCCATCAAGAAATGCCCGTGGTGGTCGTCCAGAATCACCGATTTGGCCACCCGTTCGGCGGGAATGCCTGCAAGCCGCGCCGTTTCAAGGCTGCTGGCCGAGTGCGGATGGGAAACGATGTCATATTCGCAGTGCGCCTTTTCCAGGCTGTTCTGCACGGTTCTTGCCATACGCATAATGCACCTCGGTGTCCGCAACAACGAATGGCGGACGATGGTTAGAATTTTTTCTCTCCATTAAAAGTCTAGGCCCGCGGGTGGAATCCGGCGGGAAATCCGCCCGTCGGAGGCGGTCAACAACTGGTCAAAATTCATACAGCCACAGGCTCAACTAGACTTGTACACAGAGCCACGAACGGCTCGCGGACGGATGACTCTCCCGGAGGGTCAAGTGAACATTCGTTGCTGTGTAATTGCGCTGCTGTTGGCCCTGAGCGGACCGGTTTTCGCAGCGGACACCGTTGTAGTGCTGGTTCCCGACCCGATCGGGATCTGGCTGATCACCTTCGGCATCGCGTTTATGATCGCCGAGGCGGCATTGCCCAATTTCGGCGTGGTCGGTTTTGGCGGCATTGTGATGTTCGTGATCGGCGCACTGATTCTGACCGATGCCGAAGTGCCTGTTCCCTTGATCATCGTCCTGGGGCTGATCAGCGCACTGCTGCTGATTTTCCTGCTGATTCGCGCCTTGAAAACCCGACCGCGCCGCAACTTCAGCGGCGACGCCGAATTGCTGGGCAGCGTGACGCCGATAACGTCGTTGCAGGCTGGCAATGCTTATGTCGGCTGGGTGCACCTGCAAGGCGAACAATGGCAAGTCATGAGTGCCACACCGCTTAAACCGGGACAACAGGTCCGGGTGGTGGCACGCAAGGGTCTACTGCTGCAAGTGGCCGCGACTGACGCGGCACCGGGTGGAGAATAGTCATGGGTCTGCAATTGGGTTTTGCCGCGCTGCTGTTATTGCTGATTGCACTGGCGGGGTCGACTTTCCGCATTCTGCGCGAATACGAACGCGGCGTGGTGTTCCAGCTCGGACGCTTCTGGCAGGTCAAGGGCCCGGGTCTGATCCTGCTGATTCCGGCGGTTCAACAAATGGTTCGTGTCGACCTGCGGACCGTGGTGCTCGACATACCGCCACAAGACGTGATCACCCGCGACAACGTCTCGGTCAAGGTCAATGCGGTGCTGTACTTCCGCGTACTCGACCCGCAACGGGCGATCATTCAGGTCGAGGACTTTCTCATGGCCACCAGCCAACTGGCCCAGACCACGTTGCGGGCGGTGCTCGGTAAACATGAACTCGATGAATTGCTGGCCGAACGGGAACGGCTGAACGTCGACGTCCAGCAAGTGCTCGATGCCCAGACCGATGCCTGGGGCATCAAGGTGGCCACCGTCGAGATCAAGCACGTAGACCTCAACGAATCGATGATTCGCGCCATCGCCAAACAGGCCGAAGCGGAACGGGAACGCCGGGCCAAGGTAATCCACGCCGAAGGCGAATTGCAGGCCTCGGAAAAACTCATGCAGGCTGCCGAAATGCTCGGGCGCCAGCCGGGAGCCATGCAGCTGCGTTACATGCAGACGCTGAGTGCGATCGCGGGGGACAAGAGTTCAACCATCGTCTTCCCGCTGCCGATCGAGTTACTCAAGGGGATGGCGGATTTGTCGTCAAAATCCTGAGCCGATCTTTTTCCAACGCCTCATACGGTTCCCGCGCCCAGCGTTCCACCCGCTCACGAAGCAACGCCGAGGCTTCGCGATGCTTGCCTTCGCTGTCGTCGACAAACACCTGCGACGGCTGCTTGGCATGTTGCCCCGCCGCCGCAAACACCTGCCGGCGCTGCTCGATGTCCAAAGCAAAGAACGTTGCCAACCGCCCCGCCATGGCCTGCGGCAATTCGCTGTAATTCACCGCCCGGCCACCAAACGCCTGGCATTGCGCCAACCCCGACGCCAGCAACCGCCCCAATCGCCGAGCGATGTAATCCTCACGGCCGCTGAACGCAAGTTCGTCATCCAGCACACTGGCGCCGATCATCCCCGGCGCCATGTGCATGCCCGGGCGACGCAAATGCGAGACAGCAATCTCCAGCGGATCGCGATAAAGAAACAGCCACGGTGTTTCAGGGAAGCACTCGCGCAGTAACGGCAGTTCACCGATGTTCCAGGCGTCGAGTTTGATCACCAACCGTTGCTCCACGCCACGTCGACATTGCCCGTAGGTCGACAGTAACCCTTTGATCGCGGCACGGCGCTCGATGGCAGGCAAATCGCTGCGCAGCAACGCGTCCAGTGGCGGTGGTTCGCTGATGACAATGTGGTTGTCGAGTCGCGCCAGCATCTGGCTGATCAGGGTCGAGCCACAGCGGGACGCGTGAAAGATAAAGGCGCTCGGCGTCAGGCCGGGACTGCAAGCCCGCCAGTCCGCGAGGGTCGACAACGCCGTTTTCCGCCGAAACGCCTGATTGAACGGCAGCCGCAGCGCATCCTCCACGGCGTCACGAAAAAACGGCTGATGCAGCCGCGTGTCACCGAACCAGCACCAATCGACTTGCCATTGCCCAGCCTCTTGCCACACGCGAATCGGCAACCAGCCCTCGAAGTTCAGGCGCTCCATTGTTCAGTCCACTGGCGGCGACCGTCGCGCATCGCCGCGCGCAATTCTTCGCGGGTGAACACGAGGCCACGCTCGGCGGCCAACGCCAGGGTGCGGTCGATAAAGGCTTCGTTGTCCGGCAAACCTTGCAAGGTCTTGCACAGCTGCGGATCGTCGGTCAGCAGTGCCTTGAATTGCTCTAAAGCTTGATGACCGATTAGCGGCGACGGCGTGGTTGCCAGCCCGTCGATAATCGCCTGCTCCAGCCAGGCGCCGGGCCGGCAATCGAGCACCAGATGAATCCGTGCCCGGGTATCGCGATTGTCCACGCGATGGGGCCGCGAGAGGTCGAGATACCAGCATTCACCAGCGGTCATCGGCATGCGCTGGCCGTCCAGCATGAAGTCCACATGGGGTGGGCTGAGCAGCGGGATATGCAAACGCAAGTCCGCATCCGGTTCGCCCAGGTCATAGTCACGATGCTCATGGATGCGCCCGCCCGGGCCAAGTCGCAACAGGCGCGCGCAGACGATCTCCAGCGGCAGATCCCGCAGCCCTTGCTGCCATCGACCATCCCGTCGCCAGGGTTCGCGCAATCGAGGTTCACCGCTTCCGGGTGCCAGCTCGGTCAAGGCATCGGCCGCGGAAATCAGCGCCACGCCGCTCCAGTCGCCAGTGTAGTAAGCGCTGTTGAAGTGACCGTGCCAGTCGTCCTCACCGATCGCCCCCAGCGCCTGCAACAGCAACGGCAAATCCACCGTCACCGGTAATCGGGAGAATGCCGGCCAGCTCATCGCTTTGGCAGCACCGCGCATTCACCGAGCCAGGTCAGCAAACGGTCAAGACAGGCCTCGACCGATTGCGTGCCCGTATCGAGCACCAGCGACGCACACGGCGGTGATTCGTAAGGCGCCGAGACACCGGTGAACCCCGCCAACTCACCCCGTCGAGCACGGGCGTAGTGACCTTTGGGATCACGCTGTTCACACACTGCCAAAGAGGCGTTGCACCAGACTTCGCGATAATCCTCACCCAACCGTCGGGCAAACAGTTCGCGCAACTCCACCAAGGGCGCGATCATCGCGAGGATGACAATCTGCCCATTCTCGACCAACAGCGCCGCCAGCTCGCTGGCGCGACGGATGTTCTCCAGGCGATCACTGTCGGTGAACCCCAGATCGCGATTGAGCCCGACCCGCAGTCCATCGCCATCGAGCACCACACTCTGCACGCCATGATCGAACAGCTCGGCGTGCAGTGCCTGGGCCAATGTCGACTTGCCCGCCGACGGTAAACCGGTCAGCAGAATCGCCGTGCCGCGATGGCCGTTGCGGGCCTCCCGTTGGGCGCGGCTGATGCTCGCCGTCGGCGCCAGCAGGTTAGTGGACCGGGGCATGGGCCACCGGTACCGTGATATCGCCCGCCGCCCACGCCGCTTCGCGATTGGCCAGTGCGGTGGCGATGGACTGGACTTCGGTAGATTGCACCTCGTCCGGCAGCGGATCGAGACCGGCACTGGCGAAGATTTGCCCGTAAGCGTTGCGCAGGTCAGCGTAGGACAGGTCGCGACGCAGATCGGCCTGCAACGTGTTCAGCTCGCCCTGGATCAGATCCAGTTCACCCAGCCCGGCCGCCTGATAGCGGTTGCGCAGTTGACCGACGATTTGCCCGTCGATGTTCGACAATTGCTGATTGGTCTGGAACTGCCGCAGTGCTTCGCGGTAGTTGGCGTTGGCCACGTAGAGCTGGGCCAACACTGCGATGGACATCGCCTGACGACGTGCCGTGGCGACTTCTTCGCCGGCCTTGGCGACGTCGATCGCGGCGGGTGCGGAAATCACATTGAACAGGTTCCAGGTGACCTTCACCCCGTAATCCGCCCAGCCCTGCTCCACCAAAAACGAGTTGCTGTCGTAATGCCCGCCAGCGGAGAACTCCAGCCCTGGTAACAGGCGCAGCATGGCTTTGCGGGTTTCGGCCGCGCTGATGCGGGTCTGATAATCCTGCTCGCGCAACTCCGGCCGACTGGTCAGGGCTTCCTGCTCCAGGCTGGCGAGGTCGACCTTGAGTTCCGGAATGTCGTAATCGTCCTGGGTCGCCAGCGTCAGCTCGGTATTCAGAGGCAGGTTAATCAGGGTCGCCAACTCGGTTTTTGCCAGCGACAGCGCGCGGCGTTGCTCTTCCAGTTGCCGGGTGGCTTCGATCAGCGAACGCTGATAAGCCAACGACTGGATCGGATCGCCGATACGCTGTTGGCTCATGCTCTGGCTATTCTCACGGGCGGTGTCGACCCGGGCCATGAGGCTGTCGATCTGCTTGAGCAAACGTTCAGCGGCCACGGCTCGCCAATAGGCCGAGCGCACGTCCTGGACGATGGTGTTGATCACCTTGCGCCGACGTTCCTGCACGATCAGCCGCTGATCGCCCTGCTGCTTGGCGCTGATGTAGCTGACGCCGAAGTCGAGCACGTTCCAGACCATGGTCAGGTCCGCCACGTCACGGTCGCGGTCCTGGGAGGTCGACGGTTCCAGAGACTGGGTGCCGGTGCGCACGCTCTGGCTGCTGGAGGCGTTGACGTTGTTGCGCCCCACGTAACCGGCATCCAGCGCCATGCGCGGCAGCATGTCGAAACTGGCGAGGTCGAGTTGGCGCTTGGCCAGGGCTTCTTCCATGATCTTGAGCCGGCCTTCGAGGTTGTATTTCACCGCGCGGGCCATGGCCTGGTGCAGGGTCAGCGGGCCGCTGAGGGGCTCCTGACCCTTGTACATGTTTTGCAGATCGCTTTTGGCGCGCTGTTGGCTGACGCTGCGTTCGATCGGTTGACTGGTGACTGCACATCCGCTGATCGCCAGCGCCAGCAGGCTGGCGCCGAACAACTTATGACTTCTTTTCATCCTTGTATTGCCCCCGGTGCCGCACTGCTTTTAATGGTTTTTTCAGGCCTGCATTTCACTGATGCCGACTTGCTGCAAAGCCGCGGCCAGGCTGTCGACCTGCCGCTGCTCGGTGTCTTTGAGCTGTTGTAATTGCTGGCCAAGACTCGGTGCGCCAAACACGCCGCGCAGCCCTTGGGAAGCATCCCCCGCCCTGATTGACTGATTACCAAAGATGTTCAGCGAATCCCCCTCGCTACTGGTGGCCTGATTGAACAGGCTCGACAGCGTGCTGCTGCCGAAGACCCCACCATCGCCCCCGCCAAAGCCGAGGAAGCCGTGGCCTGAGCCATCGCCACCGTTGTCGCTGCTGGTGAATACCTGCGCGATGAAGCTTGGCGTCAACGCCCCGTGGTTCATGAAGATGTCACCCAGAGGGCGAATGCCATTGCCCATCACCCGTTGTTCAAACAACGGGGCAAAGGTCAGCGGCGAGCCGAGATCGCCAGTGGGTGGGGTGAAGATGATCGGTTGTAATGGCACGTTCGGCGGATCGGCCACGACCACCGGTGTCAACACCAAGGGGGGTGGCGTCGGTACGGTGTCGATTGTGTAGTTATTGGATACCGCAATGCTGGCGCCCAGGTTGCCCGCCAGGTCCGTCACATTGCTGGTGTCCAGCGCAATGAAGTTACTCGGATCGGTAATGTTCGCGGTGGGGGTGAAGGTGCCGGTCCAGGTCTTGCCGCCGTCGCTGCTGGCCAGATTGGTCAGTTCACCGTTGGTCACGCTCAAGTCCGACAAATCGAAGTTGCTGACCGCTTCGCTGAACGTGAAGGTCACCAGCGACGTCTGGCCAATCCCCAGCACCGGGTTGGCAACCACGATGCTGACGGTCGGGCGGGTCGCATCAAGTGCGTAGTTGTTGGAGATGGCGATGCTGGCGCCGGCATTGCCCGCAGCGTCGAGCACATTGCCGGTGTCGAGCAGGATCAGGTTGGTCGCATCATTGATGCTTGCGGTCGGCGTGAGTGTGGCGGTCCAGGTCACTCCGCCGTCGCTGCTGGCCAGGTTGGACAACACGCCATTGGCCACGCTGAGGTCCGACAGGTCGAAACCGGACACCGCTTCGCTGAAGGTAAAGGTCACCGTGGTGGTCTCGCCGATACCCAGTTTATTGTCCGCGACCACAATGGTCGCGGTCGGGCGCGCGGTGTCGATGGCGTAGTTGTTGGAGTCAGTCACGCCGACGCCGCTGTTGCCCGACACGTTGGTCACACCGCTGTTGTCCAGGCTGATCAGGTTCGTGGTGTCCGTGACGCCGGCTGCAGGGGTGAACGTCGCGGTCCAGGTCACGCCGCCATCGCTGGACGAAACGCTGCTGAGGGTGCCGTTGGCGACCGTCAGGTCAGCATTGGTAAAACCGCTCACCGCTTCGCTGAAGGTAATGGTCACCAGCGAGGTTTCACCGGCCTTGAGGGCACTGTCGGCAACGACGATGGTGGCGGTCGGCACCTGGGTTTCCACTACATAGTTGGCCGAGTTGGTGGTGCCTGCTCCAGTGTTGCCAGCCACGTCCGACACGCCGCTGTTGTTCAGGGTAATGAGGTTGCTGGCGTCGGTAATCCCGGCAGTCGGGGTGAAGGTCGCGGTCCAGGTGAGGCCACCGTCGCTGCTGCTGACCGCGCTCAAGGTACCGTTGGCGACGCTCAAGTCACTGTTGTCGAAACCCGTCACCGCTTCGCTGAAGGTGATGGTCACCAGGGCGGTTTCCCCCGGCTTCAGGGTCGAATCACTCAACACAATGGTGGCGGTCGGGCGCTGGCTGTCGATGGCGTAGTTGTTGGAATCCGTGGTGCCGCTGCCGGCGTTGCCCGCCAGGTCGCTGATCCCGGTGTTGTCCAGGGTGATCAGGTTGGTGGTGTCGTTGATGCCCGCCGAAGGCGTGAAGGTCGCCGTCCAGGTGATGCCGCCATCGCTGCTGCTCACCGCGCTCAGCGTACCGTTGGCGATGGTCAGGTCGGCGTTGGTGAAACCGCTCACCGCTTCGCTGAAGGTGATGGTCACCAGCGAGGTTTCGCCGATTTGCAGCGCCGTGTCCGCGACCACGATGGTAGCCGTCGGGCGCACGGTGTCGATGGCGTAGTTGTTGGAATCGGTGGTGCCGCTGCCCACGTTACCGGAGGCGGCCGCCTGCACGCCGGTGTTGTCCAGGGTGATCAGGTTGGTCGCGTCGGTGATGCTGGCGGTCGGGGTGAACGTGGCTGTCCAGGTGATGCCGCCATCGCTGCTGCTCACTGCCGTGAGCGTACCGTTGGCGATGGTCAGGTCGGCATTGGTGAAACCGGTGACCGCTTCACTGAAGGTAATGGTCACCAGCGACGTTTCACCGATTTTCAGCGCGTTGTCGGCCACCACGATGGTGGCCGTTGGCAGCACCGTATCGATGGTGTAGTTGCCCGAGTTGGTGGTGCCACTGCCGGTGTTGCCGGCCACATCGGTCACACCGGTATTGTTCAGGGTGATGACGTTGCTCGTGTCATTCACGCCGGCGGTTGGGGTGAAGGTCGCGGTCCAGGTGATGCCGCCATCGCTGCTGCTCACTGCCGTGAGCGTACCGTTGGCGATGGTCAGGTCGGCATTGGTGAAACCGGTCACCGCCTCGGAGAAGGTGATCGTCACCAACGATGTTTCTCCGGCACTCAGGGCGGCGTCCGCCAAAACGATGGTGGCCGTCGGGCGTTGGCTGTCGACGGCGTAATTGTTGGAGTCGGTGGTGCCGCTTCCAGTATTGCCGGCCCCATCGGTCACCCCGGTGTTGTCCAGGGTAATCAGGTTGGTCGCATCGGTGATGCTCGCCGCCGGTGTCAGGGTTGCGGTGTAGGTGATGTTATCGCTGGTGCTCAGACTGCTCAGGGTACCGTTGCTCACCGTCAGGTCGGCGAGGCTGAAGCCGGTCACCGCCTCGGAGAAGGTGATGGTCACTACCGAAGTCTGACCCACCGCCAGCGCCGAGTCCGCGACCACGATGGTGGCCGTCGGGCGCACGGTATCGATGGCGTAGTTGTTGGAGTCGGTGGTGCCGCTACCGGCGTTGCCCGAGGCGTTGGTCACACCGCTGTTATCCAGGGTGATGACGTTGCTGGTGTCGGTGATGGCGCTGGTCGGGGTGAACGTGGCCGTCCAGGTGATGCCGCCGTCGCTGCTGCTCACCGCGCTCAGTGTACCGTTGGCGATGGTCAGGTCGGCGTTGGTGAAACCGCTCACCGCTTCGCTGAACGTAATGGTCACCAGCGAGGTTTCACCGATTTTCAGCGCATTGTCGGCCACCACGATGGTCGCCGTCGGCAGCACCGTATCGATGGTGTAGTTACCGGAGTTGGTAGTGCCGCTGCCGGTGTTTCCGGCCACGTCGGTGACACCGGTATTGTTCAGGGTGATGACGTTGCTCGAGTCATTCACGCCGACGGTCGGGGTGAAGGTCGCGGTCCAGGTGATGCCGCCATCGCTGCTGCTCACCGCCGTGAGCGTACCGTTGGCGATGGTCAGGTCGGCGTTGGTGAAACCGCTCACCGCTTCGCTGAAGGTGATGGTCACCAGCGAAGTTTCACCGGCACTCAAGGTGGTGTCTGCCAGGACGATGGTCGCGGTGGGACGGACCGTGTCGATGGCGTAGTTATTGGAATCGGTGGTGCCGCTGCCGGCGTTGCCCGACAGGTCGCTGATCCCGGTGTTGTCCAGGGTAATCAGGTTGGTGGTGTCGTTGATGCTGGCCGAAGGCGTGAAGGTCGCGGTCCAGGTGATGCCGCCGTCGCTGCTGCTCACCGCAGTGAGCGTACCGTTGGCGATGGTCAGGTCGGCGTTGGTGAATCCGCTGACCGCTTCACTGAAGGTGATCGTGACCAACGAGGTTTCACCAATTCTCAACGCCGTGTCCGCGACCACGATGGTGGCTGTCGGGCGGACCGTGTCGATGGCGTAGTTGTTGGAATCGGTCGTGCCAGTGCCTACGTTACCGCTGGCGGCCGCCTGCACGCCGGTGTTGTCCAGGGTGATCAGGTTGGTCGCGTCGGTGATGCTGGCAGTCGGGGTGAACGTCGCCGTCCAGGTGATGCCGCCGTCGCTGCTGCTCACCGCGGTGAGCGTACCGTTGGCGATGGTCAGGTCGGCGTTGGTGAAACCGGTTACCGCCTGATCGAAGGTGATGGTCACCAGTGACGTTTCGCCAATTTTCAGTGCGTTGTCGGCTACCACGATGGTCGCGGTCGGCGGGGCGGTGTCGATCACGTAGTTGTTCGAGTTGGTGGTGCCGCTGCCGGTGTTGCCCGCCAGATCACTGACTCCGGTGTTGTTCAGGGTGATCAGGTTGGTGGTGTCGTTGATGCCCGCCGAAGGCGTGAAGGTCGCCGTCCAGGTGATGCCGCCATCGCTGCTGCTCACCGCACTCAGCGTGCCATTGGCGATGGTCAGGTCGGCGTTGGTGAAACCGCTCACCGCTTCGCTGAAGGTAATGGTCACCAGCGAGGTTTCGCCCGCTGTCAGCGTTGTATCGGCCAGCACAATCGTGGCGGTCGGGCGCACCGTGTCGATGGCGTAGTTATTGGAATCGGTGGTGCCGCTGCCAGCGTTGCCCGCCAGGTCGCTGATCCCGGTGTTGTCCAGGGTGATCAGGTTGGTGGTGTCGTTGATGCTCGCCGAAGGCGTGAAGGTTGCGGTCCAGGTGATACCGCCGTCGCTGCTGCTCACCGCCGTGAGTGTCCCGTTGGCGATGGTCAGGTCCGCATTGGTGAAACCGCTCACCGCTTCGCTGAAGGTGATGGTCACCAGCGAGGTTTCGCCGATTTTCAGCGCATTGTCCGCCACCACGATGGTGGCCGTCGGGCGGACCGTGTCGATGGCGTAGTTGTTGGAGTCGGTGGTGCCGCTGCCCGCATTGCCGACAGCATCGATGACCCCGGTGTTGTCCAGGGTGATCAGGTTGGTCGTGTCGCTGATGCTGGCGGTCGGGGTAAAGGTCGCCGTCCAGGTGATGCCGCCGTCGCTGCTGCTCACCGCAGTGAGTGTGCCGTTGGCGATGGTCAGGTCGGCATTGGTGAAGCCGGTCACCGCCTCGCTGAAGGTGATCGTCACCAGTGAGGTTTCGCCGATTTTCAGCGCATTGTCCGCCACCACGATGGTCGCGGTCGGACGGAGCGTATCGATCGCATAATTGTTCGAATCGGTGGTGCCGCTACCGGCGTTGCCCGCGAGATCGCTGACCCCGGTGTTGTTCAGGGTAATCAGGTTGGTCGTGTCATTAACGCTGGCCGAAGGCGTAAAGGTCGCGGTCCAGGTGATGCCGCCATCGCTGCTGCTCACTGCGGTAAGTGTACCGTTGGCAATCGTCAGGTCGGCGTTGGTGAAACCGCTGACTGCTTCACTGAACGTGATGGTCACCAACGAGGTTTCACCAACACTCAGGCTGGTATCGGCCACCACCAGGGTCGCGGTCGGGCGCACGGTATCGATGGCGTAGTTGTTGGAGTCGGTGGTGCCGCTACCGGCGTTGCCCGCCAGGTCGCTGACTCCGGTGTTGTCCAGAGTGATCAGGTTGGTCGTATCGGTGATGCTGGCGGTTGGGGTGAAGGTTCCCGTCCAGGTGATGCCGCCATCGCTGCTGCTCACCGCCGTGAGCGTACCGTTGGCAATCGTCAGGTCCGCGTTGGTGAGACCGGTGACCGCTTCATTGAAGGTGATGGTCACCAGCGAGGTTTCGCCGACTTTCAGCGCATTGTCCGCCACCACGATGGTCGCGGTCGGGCGTACGGTGTCGACCGTGTAGTTATTGGAGTTAGTGGTGCCGACGCCAGCGGTGCCCAGGCCGTTTATCACGCCGGTGTTGTCCAGGGTGATGACGTTGGTCGTATCGGAAATACTGGCGGACGGGGTGAACGTTGCCGTCCAGGTGATGCCGCCATCGCTGCTGCTGACGGAGCTCAGGGTACCGTTGGGGATAGTCAGGTCCGCGTTGGTGAAACCGGTCACGGCCTCGGAGAACGTGATGGTCACCAAGGACGTTTCGCCGATGCTCAGCGTGGTATCAGCGACCACAATGGTCGCGGTCGGCGGTGGCGAATACGCGGTGTTGAGTACGCCACCGTCGTTGTAGATAGTCGAGAAAGAGGTCGGCGAGGTGCCGGTTGAACCTCCGCCCTGCGCGGTACCGCCTGCACCACTGGCTGCGGCATTACCAGCCAGGGCCGCGAAGTTGGCAGCCGTGATCAGCAGCGTGCCTTTGTTCCAGATCGCACCGACGCCCCGGCCGCCAATGCCGCCATTACTGGCATTGCTGCCTTGGCCACCACCACCGCCACCGCCGCCACCGGCGCCGATGTTGTTGCTGATGGTCGACGTGCCGATGACGGTTATGGTGCCGCTGCTGGCGTTGTAGATCCCGCCTACCGCGTTGCCGCCAGCACCACCTACCTTGTCCCAACCGGCCCCGCCGCCGCCACCGCCAATGGAAATCGTGCCATTGGTGGCCGTCGCACCGTTACCGCCATTGCTGTAATAGGAAACGCCCACCCCGCCAGCACCGCCAGTGGTGGAACCACCGCGACCGCCCATGTGGGTGGCGTCATAACCGCCGCCATAACCACCGACACCGCCGCTGCCCGCCTGGCCGCCCAATGTGCCGGTGCCCGGCCCTGCCGAACCGCCGTGCCCGCCGCCCTGGCCGCCCAAACCGCCACCGCCACCGCCGCCTCCGCCGTAAAAAGCGCCCGTGACACCGCCGCCGCCACCACCACCGGAAGCGGCGTTGGAGGTCACGGTAACGTTTTTCAGGGTCAGTATCCCTGCGTTGAAAATCCCCCCGGCCATTGCGCCCGTGGCGCCGTAGCCACCGTTGCCACCGTTGCCCGCCACCAGGCCACGGGTGATCACCAGGCCATCGAGTGTCACCGTGCTGCCAGACGCCACTTCAACCACTCGGGTCTTGTACTGACCATCAAGAGTCACATCTGCCACACCGTCGTTGTTCAAGTCGCCATCAACGTAGACGTTCTTGTTGATCAGCAATTCGGAGGTCAATTGCACCGTCATGCCAGTGCTGAATGTGACGATATCGCCGCTCTGCGCCGAGGCGAGGGCGGCACGCAGCGAGCCGACGCCCGTGTTGGCGTTGTTGGTGGCGGTCCAGGTGGCCAGGCCCCACTGATACTCGCTCATGGCCGTGGTCGAGAGCACGTTGGCGCTTTCGATGTTGCCGGTGGCGATTTCCAGATTCCAGTCGCCACCGACCCCGGTGCGGTTGCTGGAAGCGGCGATATCACGACCGGTCAGTTGCGCCAGCGAGTCGACAAAACTCAAGCCACGCTCGCCTTCGGCGGTGTAGCAGCCGTAGATCATGATGTCGCCGCCGACGTTCATGTCCTTGCCGATTTCCGCCAGCACGGCGCTGCGGGCCGCGACGTTATCGGCCGACAGATAACTGTTACCCAGCCACAGATCGCCTGCGTTGCCGTGAGCGATGATCTGCACCGAACTGATGCCTTGATGGGTATCGAGGTAGTCGGCAATCTGCTGCAAGCCGTCCTTGCTCGCGTCCAGCTGAACCACCTGAGTACCAGGCGCGACGCCTTTAAGCAGGCTGTCGGCGTCCTTGACCCGCGAATCGACGAACACCACGCTTTGCCCCGGCACCGCGACAGGCGTCGGGGTTGGCGTGGCATCGGCCTGGCCGTGGGTGTCCTTGCTGGCGACCGGCTGATCGGCGGTCGGTGCCTTGACCGCGTCGGCCGTGGTATGGGTGTCAGCCTGGGCAGTATCGGCCACCGTGGCGGCCACCGCACCATCGAACAGCATGCGCGGCTCCAGGGACATGATCATTGGCGAGGCCAGCGCTCGTGCGCCTTGAGTAACCCGCGACTTGCCTTTGCTCCACCACATGCTGCTCACCCGGACTCGAACTTTTTGACAGACCAATGAAAACGCCGCGATCAACTGATCGCGGCGTCGGCTTTCATACGAATGACATTGGCGGCGCTGGCTGAGCCATCGAGCCAAAAGGACAACTCGGCGTATTGCTTGAACAAATCCGGCGGCAGGATCGTGCGCCTGGACTGCAACTGGACCTTGGCCTTCACCTTGTGCAGCCCCGAGAGGCCAAGGGCCTGGTCGAATTCCGGCGCGTCGTAGGCCAAATGATCGAAATCATGTTCGAACCAGGGTTCACCGATGAAGTCGTAGACCAGCCGCATCACCCGCTCTGGCGCCTGGCTCAGCAGGTCGTAATCGATGATCAGCAGTGAGTCGGCGTGTTCGCCGTAATAGGCTTCCTTGAGGGCGGCCCAGGAAAACCCCACCAGTCGATTGCGTTGGGCCAGGGTTTCACAGCGGCTGTAGACTGTATTGCGTTCGACCGCATCGCCGAACAGCTTGGTGTTTTCAAAGGGATTGGCGCGGTACAGGCGCTCGATGCTGTCCATGACCCAAGCGACATTGCGCACGCAAGCAATGATCTTGGCTTGAGGGAACAGATCGCTGATCGCCGGCAGGCGCGAACTCCACAGGCGGTTGGTGTCGAACACCACCGGTTTGTCGGCCTTGTCGGCGTAGTAAGAATCGAACAGGCCACGCAACAGGCGGCGACGCAGGTCGGTGTCGATCACCGCGCCGAATTCGCTGCCGGCGCTGCATTGCTCCAAAACGCCGGAAAAGAGTGCGCCCACGGGGCTGGTCATGCCGGCATGGAAACGCGGATTCTGCAAAAGAATGGCAGAAAGCAGGGTCGAGCCCGAGCGCGGCAAGCCGGAGATAAAGTGGAATTGCTGCAATCCATTCACCCGTCATTCAGTCCTTTGTACGACGGAGCGTAGACCATGAATGGCCTTACAGCTAGTGGTGTTTTGATATCAAATCGGAGCTAAATCGACTGGAAAACGCAATTTATATAACTGTTTAAAAGTTGAATCGTTTAAGCCCTGAAACCACGAATTACTTCAGCACATACAAGCGTGCCACGGCGCCTCCCCCCCGGGCTTCGTCGACGCGTCGCCAGCCCGCGGGCAACGGAGCGAACTCGTCCGCCCCCTCGATGCTACCGACCAGCCATACCCGACCAGTGCCTTTGGGCAAGGCGCCGAGGCTATCCAGGTAGATGTCATTGGTCACCAGCGTACCGAAACCGTAGGCATTCGGCCGGCTCGACCGGCCATCGGCCAACGGTGGCGTGTATAGCATCGGTTTGGCGTCGGTCTGGTTGTAATAGACGTAACTCAGGTACCAGAGCATGTCGCTGGTGACGATTCGGTCGCCGGGCATGAAGTGCTGGTTCACGTGTTTGGCCATGACGCTGATCTGATCCTCAGTATCCACCGTGGCATTGTTCTTCACCCCCACCAGCTCGACACCGGCAAACAGCAGCAGCACGGCCAGCGCCAAGACCTTGAAGTCTGCGTACAAGCGATCGACGGCCAGCGCGACAACCATCGGCAGACCCAAGGCGTAAGCGGTCAGGTAACGCTCGATGAACACCGGCGAGATGAACGACACCGCAAACACCAGCAATAACGGGATCGCGGTGTAGATCACCGCCAGCGCACTGCCACGAAACACACTGCGGTCGCGGGCCAGCGCCACGCCCGCCAGGGCCACCAATGCCAGTGGCAGCGCGATAAAAATCAGCGTGGGCAGGTTCTCGCCATCGTCCTGGATCAGGAGCGACCAGATCATCGACGGCAATGAGTCGAGCATGACGGGGGGCTCCCACCCCACATCACCATTGGCCTTGAGCAGATCCAAGTGCTGGATCAGATCGATCAGGCTGGGCACCCACGGCAGGTACAACAGCACAATCGCCACATTGGCCAACCACCAGCCCGAGCGCTGAATGTGCCGCAGTCGATACCCTGGCTGCACACGGATCAGGCCCAGATACAACCAGTGACACAGCACGCACAGCGCGGTGAAGTAATGGGTGTAGAACGCAACTGTCATCAGCAGGGTGTAGATCACCAGATAGCGCGTGCGTTGTGGCCGTTTTATCCAGTACACCAAGGCGATCGTGGCACCGATCAGCCACATCCCCAACAGCGAATACATCCGCACTTCCTGGCTATACCGCACCGCCGTCGGCAACAGCGCCAGCAGAACCCCGGCCAGCAACGCGGCGCGGCGGGTCGCGAGCAAGTCCACCAGCCAGACACCGAGCCCGACCGTGGCAATCCCCGGCAGCGCGCTCAGACAACGAATCGAAAAAATGCCGTCGCCGAACAGCTCCATCCAGCCATGCAGCAGCATGAAATACAGCGGCGGATGCACATCATGGGCTGCATGTTCCCAGATCCCGGCCAGAGAGTACTGGCTCAGCAACAGGCTGGACCCTTCGTCACCCCAGATCGCCGCCGCCGTCAGGTCGTAAAAACGCACCAGCGCAGCCAATGCCAGGATCGGCAGCAGCCAGTGCTCCCGCGCCCACCGCAATAAGCGACGGGCCGCCGCCCATGAGCCCGGTGTCGCGTGCGGATCCTGAGTGTCACCCAGCGGTGTTTCTCTGCGCGCCTCCATTGCCTCCCCTTGTTTCAACCTGATGTGCCTCGACCTGATGAACTTCGACCAGTGAATATGCAATTTTCTCAAGCACTGTAGGACAGGCTCAGGCCCGTCGTCGATGCTGGCTTTACGACGGACGACGTCCGGCAATCATTCCGATCAGCGTCTACGCTTTGGCGTGGCGTGACCCAGCCACGGAGATGAACGGAGTCGGCTGATCACTGCGATCCGCCCGGATAACCGGGCCTGCGATGTGACATATCAGACACTAACCTGAGGGATGAGGAACTATGGAAGTCTTCATGGGCACTATCCAACCTTTCGCCTTTAACTTCGCCCCCAACGGCTGGGCCCTGTGCTACGGCCAGACGCTGGCGATCTCGCAATACCAAGCGCTGTTCTCACTGCTGGGCACCTACTATGGAGGTAATGGCACCACCAATTTCATGCTGCCCAACCTGCAGGGCCGCATGCCGATGGCCCAAGGCAACGGCCTGGGCCTGACCCCGCGCGTCATCGGCGAAGTTTCCGGGACCGAAAACGTCACCGCGACCATCAATAACCTGCCCAACCACACCCACGCCCTGTCCGGGCTCACGGCCACCACCACCCTGCAACTGGCCAGCCCGGCGAGCAACCCGGTCACCAACCCGACCGCGACCAACTCGTACATCGGTGCCTCGGGCGGCGGGCCAGGCTCGGCGAGCATCTACTCCGATCAGCAAGGTGCTGCGGCGGTACCGCTCAAGGGTGTCACGAGCACGGTGACGGGGGAAATCTCGTCCGCCGGCAATGGTTTGCCCATGACGGTGATGAACCCGTTCCTGGTGCTCAACTTCAGCATCGCCCTGAACGGATTGTTCCCTTCGCGTAACTGAGGGTCTGGCCGGGGGATGCACATCCCCCGGCCACTTTTGCTTGATGGAGGGATGCCATGCTGCAACAGGTCCAAAGCCAACACTTTCAGGCACTGCTGGGCAAGACCGGGACGCTGCGGCTGCCCGATGGCAGTGAATTGCCGATCCATATCGACACCCTTAAAGAAACGCCCCATTCACAGATGCCCAAAAGCGAGCGCATGCCGTTCAGCGTCGAGCTCAACAGCCTGCAACCCACTGACTTTGTCGATGGCTTGTGTGCGCTGGAGTTGCCGGAACTGGGTCAGGTGGAAAATATTTTCGTCTCGCGAGTACCGAACATGGGGCGGGATCCCGACGTGGGTTATTTCTACATCGCCTTCAACTGAAACTTTGTGGGGGCGGGCTTATGTGGTGAGCCCCTCACCACAGCTTTTTGTATTGCTCTTAACCCTGTGGGTACCACACCAACCGCTCCGCCGCCGGGTTGCGCTCTTCAACCTGAAACCCCAGCGCCAGGTAATGCTGGCGCGCATGGGGATTGTTGGCCCAGACCACCGTCGCCACCGGGCAACGGATTTGTTGTGCGGCTTTTTGCACGCCTTGCAGCACCGTCCGCCCGTAACCCCGGCCTCGGGCCTGGGGGATGAACGCCAGGTACAGCACGCGAATTTCATTGGGACCGAAGTCGGTGGTCAGCGCGCCGATGGCTGTGTCGAGTTTCTCGATCACGTAGTGCATGGCGTTGGGAAAGTTTTCCCCCAGTCCTTGTTCTTGCACGGTGAATTGCTGGGCAACCACCTGTTGAACCACTTCCTGCTCGCCGTCGATCCATTGCAGATCCGGCCGCGCCGCCTGGTAAAGGCTGTGAAGAAAAGGTCCATCGCTGGTCCGCGAAGGTCTGACCACCAGGCCGTCCGCCGCCACTGAATTGCTGTTCGCCATCGCTGTTCTCCCTAGAAACCGCTTTCCCTGACCCCCAGGGCTGCCATGCGCCGCCAGACAACGCCCAGCAACGATTCGCCGCTGCCCTGCAACACCACAATGCCGCGCAAAGGTTGCACCGGCGTCGGCGTCTCTTCGAGGACGCTCAACCGCGCGCCATACTGCGCCTGCACCGGCTCGGCGCGCTGATGCTCATCCCGGCGTACGGCAATCGGCCCGTGATGATCGGAAGTCAGCGCCTCTTGATCGACATAAGCCGCGCCGTTGGTATCGATTTCGCTTAATTGCACGGCGATCGCCGGGTGCATCGGGTCATCGGCGATGAACCGCCCGCGAGCACCCGTAGCAACACGCCACAGCTCGGCTTCAGCCAGATAACCGCGCAACCGCGCGCCGTCTTCGACCACCCGCGCCAAAGGATCTTTAGTCGAAAGCCAGCGACCGACCGTTAACTGCGGCAGCAGGTCGCGCACCTTGCCGGCGTGGGGCGCGCGCAATAGCAGTCGCTCACGCTGGGCGACCAGGCCGCGGTATTCAGCCACCGCTTCCGCCAGGCGCTGCTCGACGATTCCGGCGTCGGCCGCGGTTTCGCTACGACCGGCCTGACGACGCATCTGTAATTGCTGAATCTGGATCTCGCGACGGACGATGGCCTGGCGTGAGTCCAGGTCCGGTGATTCCAGCTCGATCAGCACCTCGCCCTGGGCGACAACCTGGCCGTCATGCACATTCACCGTTTTTACCCGCGCCGCCACCGGCGCGTGCAAGGCGCTGGTGTGTCCCGCCTCCAGCATCGTCGGCAACTCCACCGCGCTGCGCCACGGCAGCGCCAGCAGCAACAACAGCCCGAACAATGTCAGGCTGCTGAGCAGTACCCGAGGCGTATGCGCCTGTTCGCGACGACTCCACCATTGCCGCCACTCGCTCAGGATCGGCAGGAAGATGAACCACACCAGCTCCACCAGCATCAGGAAGATCCCCAACACCTTGAAGAACAGGTGATAGACCGCCAGAGCAATCCCGAAAAACAACGCCGCGCGCCATAGCCACGAGCCGTATCCCCAGATCAACAACCGCCGCTGCATCTTTGGCGCCCACGGCTCCGGCGCCGGGGCAGCGTAGCCGAACAGGAACTCGCGCAATCGCCAGCGACACAAGGCAAAGGCGCGCCCCTGAAGGTTGTCCACTTCCCAGAAGTCGCTGAGCAAGAAGTAGCCGTCGAAACGCATGAACGGGTTGAGGTTGATCACCAGCGTAGTGATCCAGGTCGCACTGGCGAGCATGAACGCCGCCGTGCGCCCGGGGCCATCGGGCAGCAGGGACCAGGCGAGCAGCGCGATACAGGCCAACACCAGTTCCGCCAGCACCCCGCCGGCGCCGATCAGCAATCGCGCACGTCTGTCGTTGACCCGCCAGGCGTCGCTGACGTCGGTGTAGAACATCGGCAGCAGCACCATGAACGCCACGCCCATGCTCTGCACCCGACAACCGGCGCGCTTGGCCATGAAGGCGTGGCCGAACTCGTGGCACAGCTTGGCGAAAAACAGCGCCACCGCGAACGCCAGCGCACCACCGAGGCTGAACAGGTGTGG
This sequence comes from Pseudomonas sp. FP1740, assembly GCF_030687165.1. Classification (NCBI taxonomy): domain Bacteria; kingdom Pseudomonadati; phylum Pseudomonadota; class Gammaproteobacteria; order Pseudomonadales; family Pseudomonadaceae; genus Pseudomonas; species Pseudomonas sp. FP1740. Next base: position 167,287 of record NZ_CP117461.1, on the reverse strand, counting down.
AAAGGTGGCAATGAATCGCTGCCAGTCCCGCGACACCAGAAACACCCCGAGCCCCAGCGTCGCGGGCAATCCGTAGCGCAATGCGCGCGGGCCGAAACGCTCCAGCCACGGCCAGGCGCGATTGAGAAAAGCGTCCGGTCGCCACAGCGGAATCCGGAAAAACAGGTATTGATGCAGCAGGATTTTCCATAGGCTTTGGCGCTGAGCCGCGGCCTTCAGGCTGTAACTGGCACGCTGCGATGGGTCGAGGGCGCTGATCAGGTCGTGGCCGCGCAAAAATTCCAGCAATTGCTCAAGCGCCGCGCCGTCCAGCGGCAGCCCTGGCTCGCGGTTGGCGGCACGCAGCACCTGCTCGGGATCGCCCAGGGACCAATGACGCAGCAAGCGCATCGCCGCCGCGCCGAGTTTGAAATAACGCCCACGCACCGGGTCGGCCAGGGTCCAGCACGGTGACCCGTCGAGGGCCGGCGCCGCCGTCGACAATTGCAGGTCTGCCCGCAGGCTCGGCAGTCTCATCTAAAGGCCCACGCTCTGACGCAACCCGGCCAGCGGTCGACGCAACAGGTACAGCGCCAGCGGCGCACGGTCACCGAAGACTTTCGCGGTGCCACGCAGGCCAATGCGCGGCGGTGCGCCGTCGAATGTCGCATCCAGTCGATAAGCCAGTTGCCCGCCAGCTGTTGGCTGCGCTTCATAGGCCGAACGTTCGAGTCTGGCCTGGTGCCGCTGCAGTGGATCGCTGTCGAGAAACAGTGCGACCTGCGCCCCCGGTTCCAGGGCGATCGCATCGCCAACGGCCAATTCGATGCGCAACTCGGCCTGATTCGGGTCGGCGAGTTCCATCAAGCGCTCGCCGGTCTGCACCGGTTTACCGGTCCAGCGTTCGGCGTCGGCGAACACCGCGATGCCGTCTCGCTCGGCACGCACTTCGCTGCGCTTGAGCAGTTCACGGGCGTAATCCCGTTCGGCGCGTTTCTGCTCGACACGTGCGGCCAGCAGATCGATTTTCGAACTGGATTCGGCATCGGCGAAGGAGCGTTGGGAATTGGCCTTGAGTTCCGCTTCGGCAACGCCCAGAGCGCGCTCGGCCACATCAGCCTGAGCCTTGAGCGTGGTGCTTTCGAAGCGCAGCAGCAGGTCGCCGGTCTTCACCGTCTGATTGGGTTTGACCAGGAACTCGGCGATCACTCCGTCCAGTGGCGCGGCGACCACCCGGCCGCCCAACGGGACGACTTCAGCCGGTGCCAACACCGATTGGCGCACCGGAATCAGTAACCCGAACAACAACACGGCGACCAGTGCCACCTGACGCTTACGCGTCCAGCGCAGTCGCCAGGGTTTGCGCGGTTGCAGCGCCAGCCAGGCATGGCTGTAGGTGTCGCCCAGTTGCGACAACAGCACCTGCTCGGCAGGGTTCCATGGCACATCTCGCGCCAGCCACAGCCCGCCGAAGATCTCGCCCTGATGATCAATCAGTGGCAACCAGAACACCTGAGCGGCCGACAGACTTTGCCAATCGGCCTGAATCGATTCACTGAGCAGATCGGGCGCGATCACCCGCGCCTGTTTCAGCACCTCGAGCTTGAACAGCTGCGCGACCGCTTGCTCGACAAACGCCACGAACGGTGCATTCGGCTCCACCGCACTGACACCGGTCACCGCCTGCACCTTGCCGGCGATCAACAACGCGGCATGGCGAAAACCGAACAGCGCCTGGCCGTCATTGACCAGGCTGTAAGCCAGTTGCGAAGGATTACGAGCCGCGCGGGTCTGGCGTTCGAGGTCGAGAAACCTGGCGAACACCTGCTCGGCGCCGCCCGTTACCGGGGCGTTCACTTGAGCTCCGCGAAACGTGCCGTTCCGCTCATGCCGGCCAACAGACCGCTGGCGTTGGGCAGCGTCGCCACCAGCAGCAAGGTCTGGCTGCCTTCGTCGATCCGCGCGCCGAGGCGCTTGACCGTGGCATCCAGCGGCTGACCGGTTTCATCGGGGACAAAACTGAACGTCTGGCCGGGCTTGAGCTTGCCCATCCAGCGTGATGGCACCAACAGGTGAATTTCCAGGGTGCGATTATCGACCACATCCAGCAACGGCGCGCCGGCGGCAACGCTTTCGTAGCGCTTGACCTTGCGCTCGACGACCTGGCCATCGAACGGCGCGACCACGCTGCAGCGTTTGACCTGAACCTGATAAACCTGAGATTGCGCCTGGGTTTCGCTGACCTTGGCCTCGGCCCGCGCCACTTCAAAGCGCCCCACCGAATTCAGCGCCGCCAGTTGCCGGTTATGGGCCAGCTCTTCACCGGCGCCACGATTGGCGGCCTGAGCCGCGTTGAGCTGAGCCTGATAAGCCGAACAGTCAAACCGCGCCAGGGTGTCGCCCTTTTTGAACGACTCGCCCTCACTGAACGGCAACTCGACAATCCGCCCGGACAACTCGCTGGCGAGCACCGCCTGATCCCGGGCTCGCAGCACGCCACGGGCCTCACTGCTGGTTGACGTGTTACCGCCGACCGCGTTGCTTTCCAGCAACGGATCGTCTGGCGCAGGCGTTTGCGCCTGTACTACGCACGTTACAAAGGTTAATCCCGCAACCCAAACACGAAAACGCCGCATAACCGTAACTCCCTGACGGATGAGCGGAGTCTACGACAGCGGGGAGGCTCGTCAAGCGGATGGCCATCATTGGTTGGAGCGCGCGTTGGCGGATAGGTATTAATTTCCATACAAATCCTCCATATCAACGCTGCGCCATCTCCGCCACCGGATACACCGACTCCCATCCCCCACCCAACGCCTTGTACAACCCCACCATCGCCAACGACACCCCGGTCGAGCTTTCGACCCACTGCTGCTGGGTCGCCAGCAATTCGCCTTGCACGGTCAGGACGTTGACGAAATCCACCACCCCTTCGACGTATTGCTGTTGCGCGGTGCGCAGGGCGATCTGGTTCTGGCGCACGGCTTCGGCGAGGCTGTCGCGGCGCAATTGGCTGGCGTTGTAGGCGGTGAGTTGATTGTCGATTTCATGCCAGGCCCGCAGCACGGTTTGCTGGTAGGCCAGCGCGGCTTCCTGTTGTTGGGCTTCGCGCAGATGCAACACGCCCCGCAGCCGACCGCCGTCGAACAGCGGCAAGCTCAATTGCGGACCGATGCTGAACGAGCGCGAGCCCCAGGAACCGAAATCGCTCAGTTGCAGGGCTTGCGAACCGATGTTGCCCGACAGGGTGATTCGCGGATAGAAGTCACCCTTGGCCACGCCGATGCTGGCGGTCGCGGCATGCAGTCGGGCTTCAGCCTGGCGGATATCCGGGCGGCGCTCGGCCAATTGCGACGGCAAGCCGATGGCGACCTGTCGCGGGGTTTGCGGCACCGGGGCGTCTGTGGATAACTCGGCGGACAACGCTTGCGGCGGTTCGCCCATCAACAGGCTCAGCGCGTTGATCAGTTGCGACTGACGCTGCTCCAGCGCCGGTAAACGTGATTCGATGGCCGCGACTTGCGCGGCGGCTTCGGCGACGTCCAGATCCGTCGCCACACCGTCGGCCAGGCGCAGTTGCGAGAGTTTCAAACTATGCCGGGCGACGTCGAGATTCTGCTCGGTGACGGTCCGGGTGCTTTGCACACCGCGCAGTTGAATGTAGTCCTGAGCCGTTTCGGCGAGCACCGACAGCAGCACCCCACGGCGATCGTTTTCCGCCACCTCCAGGGTGGCATCGGCGGCTTCGGTTTCGCGGCGCACACGCCCCCAGAAATCCAGTTCCCAGGAGGCGGAAAAGCCAGCATCCCACAGGTTGTACGCCGAGTCGCCGTTATTGCCCGACGGATCGTTCAGGCCTTCACCACTGTTGCGTTTGCGCCCGTAGCTACCAGTGGCGGCAGTGTTGGGATAGCGCTCGGCGGTGATTACCTGGCGCGCGGCGCGGCTTTGTTGCAAACGGCTGCTGGCGAGTTTCAGGTCGAGGTTGTCGGTCAGGGCGCGTTGGTTCAGGGCCGAGAGTTTCGGATCGTGGAACACTTCCCACCAGCGTTCGTCCATCTCGTTGGGAACGGCCTGACTGGCGGCGGCTTTGGCCGGTTTCGACCATTGGGCGACTTGCTGTGCCTGAGGGCGCTGGAAGTCCGGGCCGACGGTGCAGGCGTTCAATGAAAACAGACTCAACACCAAAACTACTGAATGAATGCTGACCTTGTGGCGAGGGAGCTTGCTCCCGTTCGAGTGCGCAGCACTCGCAAATTTTGGGTCCGCTTCGCGGCCCAGCGGGAGCAAGCCCCCTCGCCACGGGGATGTGCGATTAGCGAAGTTCATCGTTGTGCGACCTCATGCTCATCGGCCGTAGCGCTGGCAGTATCAATACTCGCCTCCACCGACATCCCCACCCGCAATCGCTCAGCCAATGGCTGGCCTGGATCGAGGATGATTTTCACCGGAATCCGTTGCACAACCTTGGTGAAGTTGCCGGTGGCGTTGTCCGGTTTGACTGACGCGAAGGTCACGCCGGTGGCCGGTGCGATACTCTCGACGCGTCCCTGCAGGGCTTCGCCACCAAGGCTGTCGACATGCACCTGCACGTTCTGCCCCGGCTGTACGTCGATCAGTTGGGTTTCCTGAAAATTGGCAACCACATACGCCCGCTCCAACGGCACCACGGCCAGAATCTTGCTGCCCGGCGTGACATAGGCGCCGACCCGCACCGCGCGCTCGCCGACCATGCCGTCCTGGGGGGCAACGATGCGCGTATAGGACAGTTCATAACTGGCCATTTCCAGCGCCGCTTGTGCGCGTTTCAGTCCACCTTCTGCCGCATCGCGCTGGGCGGTCAGGATCTCCACTTGTTTGCGTTCCGCCGCCAGCACCGCTGTGGCATTGGCCAACCGAGCGGTGGCCTGATCGATGCGCGTGCGCGCCTGCTGGGCATTCTGCACGGTGCCGGCGCCCACCCCGGCGAGGTGGTTGTAGCGGTTCAGTTCATGCTCGGCGAAAGCCATCTCCGCCTTCGCCGAAACCACCGTAGCCTGGGCCTGAGCGATCACCGACGTCTGGCGTTCCAGGGTCGCCCGGGCGTTTTGCAGCTGCGCCCTGGCCACCAGGGTTTGCGCGTCGGCAGCCTCAGCGGCAGCGCGCAGGTCGCGGTCGTCGATCAACGCCAGCAGTTGCCCGGCCTTGACCTGTTGGTTGTCCTCCACCAGCACTTCCTTGATGAATCCCGCCACGCGCGGCGCCACCAGGGTGAAGTCCGCCGAGACGAAGGCATCGTTGGTGCTTTGCTGTGTACGCTTGCCGAACAAGCCCGGCGCCAGCAGGTAAATCAACACGCCGACCGCCATCGCTGCGGCAACGCCGACAGCGACTTTTTGCTTTGATTGAGTCGTCATAAAAACCTTCTGTTCCAGTGAAGCGTTCAAGTTGGCGCGCGCGGTGGATAAATCCGCGTCGGCAGCCAGAAAATCAGCAGGATCAGCGCCACCGCGACGCCGGCCATGCACAGATAAAGATCGGAAGAAGTCAGCACCACAGCCTGCTGATGCAGGCGGTGAGCGAGGTTCGCGCTGGCGCTATCAACCAGAGGCGAGTTACCGAGGTTGTCCACCAGCATGCTCGAGTGGAAATGCAGCCTTGCGGTGGTCAGCGCATCGATCACACCGGTGGCGATCACTGCCGCCAGGCCTTTGACCGTGTTGAACCAGGCCGAGGCGAACGGTCCTTCCATCGGGGTGATGCTGCCGGTGGAGAGCATCAATAGCGGCAGCACGGCCATGGGTTGACCGAAAATCTGCAGCCATTGCAGGACGTAGAAATCGTCACGAATCCACGCCGACGTCAGCTGCGAGCCGCCGATGCAAGACAGCGCCAGCATGCTCAGGCCGATCCCCAGCACCCAGCGGCAATCGACCCAACGCAGGTTGCACAGCGCCGCCACCAACGGCAGCGCGATCAACTGTGGCAACGCCGCCAACAGCATGATTGGCGCCGTCTGCAGCGGGCGATAGCCCTGGACCTGAGCCAGGTAACTGGAGGGAATGATCACCACCGCGAGCAACACCACCAGCACGCCGGCCAGAGTCAACAACGCGAACGACAGGTTGCGGATGCCGAGCATCTGCAACTTGAAGAACGGAATCGGTTGCGACCACTCGTTAATCAGGAACAGCACCAGCAGTAGCAGCCCGCCGCCGAGCAGTGCGCAGATCAGGCTCGACTCGAACCAGTCCAGCCGATTGCCTTGCAGGATGCCGATCACCAACATGCAAATCGCCGGAAACCCCAGTAGCAAGCCACGCCAGTTGAATGACTTGCAGCGTTCCAGGCGCAGCGGATCCTGGGGTAGACCGTAAGCCACCGCCGCCATGGCAATCAGGCACGGCACGACGATTTGCCAGAAGGTCCATTGCCAGCCGACGTACTCGGTCCACAACCCGGCCAGCGGCGTGCCGAGACCAGGGCCGAAGGTTGCCGTCAGGGCATAACCGGCCAAACCATAGAGCTTCACATTGGCCGGCAGGAACCGCAGCGCAACGGTCATCAGCATCGGCGGCAACGCACCACCGGCCAGGCCTTGCAGGGTGCGCATGACCAGCAAGCTTTCATAATTCGGGGCAAACGGGCACAGCACGCCCAACAGGGTGAAAACGCTGATGGCGCACAAGGTGAAGCGCCGCAACGAGAATGTCACCGAACACCAAGGAGCAAACGCCATGGCGGCCACCGAGGTCGCGGTGTAACTGGCGACCAGCCAGGTGCCTTCGTCGTAACCGATGGCCAACGCACCGCGAATGTCGGCGAGGGCGACCTTGGTCACCATCTCGTTCAAGCCCGACACCAGCACCGCCAGCAACACGCCCACCAGGCCGATGATGATTCGCGGGCCGAAGACCGGTGGTGCGACGGCGGTCGCTGGAGTAGTCGCAGCGAGAGACGCCGTGACCGTGAGGGAAGTCATGTACTGCACGCTCCGGAAGGGGGATACCGAAGCATTTTAGGAAGCGCGGGGGCTTACGAAAATTGACTTATTGGCAGCTTATAAGTGCACCACACGCAATGGTTAAAAGCTGCGATCCCTTGATCTTCAAACCGGCTGTGCCGCCAGCCAGGTCTCGTCGCAACAAGCCTTGAGTGTCTCGCGCATCCAGCGGTGCGCCGGGTCTTTGTCGAAGCGCGGGTGCCAGGCTTGGGTCAGCATGAGGGTAGGTAGCGGAATCGGCAGGGTAAACGAGCGCAGCTTCAAGCCCAGGCGCCGCACACTCAGCAATGCTTCTTTGGGCACCGGCAGAATCAGGTCGGAATCCGGCAAGGCGAACATCGCCGCATGAAAACTCGGCGCAATCACCGCCACCCGCCGCTCCAGCCCCAAGGCGTTGAGCGCCGTGTCGATCGGCCCACGGGCGATCCCGCGACGGGACATGCTGATATGGGAAAAGCCGGCGTAACGCTCGGCGGTGATCTCGTCGTCGAACAGCGGATGATCTTCGCGCACCAACCCGACAAAGTGGGTGGAGAACAGGTTTTGCACCTTCACTTCCGGCATCAGCGGTCGATTGTTGCTGACGCTCAGATCGATGCGTCCTTCGCGCAAGGCTTCATCGTCCCCGTCGCCCTCGGGGACAAAGCGCAGTTCGCAATGCGGAGCCTGGCGTTCCATCGTGTCGAACAGCTTGCCGCCATAGACGCCCACAAAGAAATCATTGGCGCGAATGCTGAACCGCCGGCGTAAGCTGCCCAGGTCCACGTCATCGGCAGAACGGAACAGCAAAGCGGCCTGTTCCACCAGGTCCCGCACTTGCTCGCGCAGCTCCAGCGCCTTGGGCGTCGGCACCAGGCCACGGCCGGCGCGTACCAGAATCGGATCGCCGATGGCCTCGCGAATCCGCGTCAGCGTCCGGCTCATCGCCGCCGGGCTGAGGTTCATCCGTCGCGCAGCGCCCACCACACTGCCCTCGTCGAGCAAGGCGTCGAGGGCGACCAACAGGTTCATGTCCGGGAGTTGCATGCTGAGCACTCATGGCTGATCTGGATTGATTCAGACGCAATGCTAGCAGATCAAAGGATCACCGCTGCATCCCCCAACGCTTCACCGTCACCCGCTCCAACGTATCAAACACCAGATTCTCCACCAGCAACCCAATCAGGATCACCACCGCCAACCCGGCAAACACCTTGTCGGTGTACAGCTCATTACGGTTCTGGAAGATGTACCACCCCAACCCACCCTTGCCGCTGGTGGCGCCAAATACCAGTTCAGCGGCAATCAGCGTGCGCCAGGCGAACGCCCAGCCGATTTTCAAACCGGCGAGGATCGACGGCAACGCGGCCGGGATCAGGATGAACAACACGAAACGCATGCCCTTGAGGCCGTAATTGCGCCCCGCCATGCGCAGGGTTTCCGAAACGCCAAGGAACCCGGCATAGGTGTTCAAGGCCAACGCCCAGAGCACCGAATGCACCAGTACAAAAATCAGACTGTTCTGCCCCAGCCCGAACCACAGCAGCGCCAGCGGCAGCAGTGCAATCGCCGGCAACGGGTTGAACATCGAGGTCAGCGTGCTCAGCAGATCGCGACCCAATTGCGTCGACACTGCCAGCGTGGTCAGGGCAAACGCCAGCACAATCCCGATCAGGTAGCCCTTCAACAACACCACCAGCGAAATCCACACCTTGCCCAACAGCTCACCGCTGAGCAGGCCGTCGTACAGCGCGCTGGCGGTTTGCAGAAAACCTGGCAACAGCAGATCGTTATTCTGGTAACGGGCAACGGCTTCCCAGAGCAGCGCGAGCACAATCAGGATCAGGCTTTTACGCAACCAGCCCTGTTGCCAGAGACGCTGACCGAGGGGTAACTCACGCTCCAGCGGGACGCTCGTCAGCGGCTGCAAAACGGTTTCGTACTCTTTACGCGCGGATGATAACGGGCTCATCGGGCACTCCTCTCAATGGCTCAATAAGCGATGCGAATATCGGCGAAGTCCAGCTCACGGGCGGTTTCCGGGGACTGGCCTTCATCGAACAACAGCCGATGAATCCGCCGCGCCGATTCCTGGAACGCCACACCGCCGAGGCTGTGCAAATCGTATTGATGGCTGTGGACTTCGGCTCGTACCCGCCCCGGATGAGGCGACAGCAGCAGAATCCGATTGCCCACCACCAACGCCTCTTCGATGGAGTGAGTAACGAACAGCAGCGTGAAACGCACCTCTTCCCAGAGCAGCAGCAACTCTTCCTGCATCTTGCGCCGGGTCAGCGCGTCGAGGGCGGCGAAGGGTTCATCCATCAACAGGATTTTCGGTTGCATCGCCAACGCCCGGGCAATCGCCACCCGAGCTTTCATGCCGCCAGACAAGGTATGCGGATAGGCATCGGCAAACGCCGCCAGACCAACCTTGTCCAGATAGTGCAGCGCCCGCTCTTCAGCCTCATTACACTTGAGGGTTTTGGAAGCAAGCAGCGGAAACATCACGTTCTGCTTGACGGTTTTCCACGGCGGCAGCTGATCGAACTCCTGGAACACCACGATCCGGTCCGGCCCCGGCGCATCGACCCGCTGGCCTTGCAGGCGAATCTCGCCCTCACAGGGCGGGATGAACCCGGCGACCGCCTTGAGCAACGTCGATTTGCCGCAACCGGACGGACCGAGCAACACAAAGCGGTCCGCCGGATCGACCTCGAAACTGACCTGATGGGTCGCTCGAACCACACGCGCAGGCGTGCGGTATTCCAGGCTGACCTGGTCGACCGACAGCAGTGCTTGCGCGGCCGCGATCGGATTGCTGGCCGTGTGGCCTTGCAAGGGGGCGTTCATGTCGGTCAGCTCCCTTGCAGCGGTTTGGCATCCTGGAAGAAGTAGTCCTTCCACGAATCCGGCTTGTTTTTGATCGCGCCGACGCGGTAGAGGAACTCGGCCAGCGGGTAAGTGTTTTTCGGCGTGACGGTAAATTCGAACTGCGGGTTGTCGATGATTTTCAGCAACGCCGCGCGATCGATTTTTGCCTTGGTGACGCGGATGTAAGTGTCGGCCGCCGCACCTTTATCGTTCTGAGCGAACTCGGCCGCTTCAGTCAGCGCCGCGATGAAGGCTTTATAGGTTTTCGGGTTTTCGTTGCGGAATTTCTCGGTGGCGAACAACACGGTCGGCGAGTTCGGGCCGAGCAGGTCATAGGTGTTCAGCACCACGTGCACGTTGGGGTTTTCCAGCGCCTGATCCTGGAATGGCGGGTTGGAGAAATGCCCGGTCAACTCGGTGCCGCCAGCGATCAGTGCCGCAGTGGCATCCGGGTGCGGAACGGCGATGGTGTACTTGTCGAGGCGATTGAATTCCTTGTCGCCCCATTGCTTGGCTGCTGCGTATTGCAGGAAGCGCGACTGCACCGACACCCCGACCGCCGGCACCGCAATGCGGTCCTTTTCGGTGAAGTCAGCGATGGTTTTGACCTTTGGATTATTACTCACCAGGTAGTAAGGGAAGTTGCCCAGGGAAGCCACGGCCTTGACGTTCTGTTTGCCGTGAGTGCGGTCCCAGATGGTCAGCAGCGGTCCGACGCCGGCACCGGCAATGTCGATGGAGCCGGAGAGCAACGCATCGTTGACCGCCGAGCCGCCGGAGAGCTGGGTCCAGTCGACCTTGATGTCGATGCCTTCCTGCTTGCCGTACTTCTCGATCAGGTTCTGATCGCGCACCACGTTGAGCAGCAGATAAACGATGCCGAATTGTTCGGCGATACGAATTTCACCCTCGGCGTGGGCCACGGTCGGCGCCACCAGGCTGCCGGCGAGCAGGCTGAAACCCAGGCCGATAGCGGCGGCCAACGGTGCAAATGGAAGACGTTTGGACATGAGGGTTCTCCGAAATCAGAAAGGCGCGTCGCCCTGGATGGTGGTGCGATACAACTTGCGGCGCAGATGGCTGGGGCATCCGGCGGCGAGGTGAATCAGCGAGCGGTTGTCCCAGAACACCAGGTCGTGGGCCTGCCATTGATGGCGGTAAATGTTTTGCGGCAACACGCTGTGGGCGTAGAGCTCGTCGAGCAATTGTTTGCTCTCGTCTTCCGGCAAACCGACGATGCGGGTGGTGAAGCCCTCGCTGACGAACAACGCCTTGCGACCGTTTTCCGGGTGGGTGCGGACGATCGGATGAACGACTTCGGCGACCTGAGCCAGTTGCTCTGGCGTCAGGGTCGGACGCCAGTTGCCCTCGAATTTGCTCTCGCTGTAACGCGCCGTGTAGGAGTGCGCGGCCGAACGACCTTCGACGGCTTTACGCAGCGCCTCGGGCAGGCTGTCCCAGGCTTTGTGCATGTCGGCAAACAGCGTGTCGCCGCCTTCGGAGGGCAGCTCCTGGGCATGCAGCATCGAGCCCAGGCTCGGCAGTTCTTTATAAGAGAGATCGGAGTGCCAGAACTTGCCGGCATCACCGAGGCCGATGGATTGGCCATTTTCGATGATGTTGGAAACGATGAGGATTTCCGGATGCCCGGCCAGCAGGAATTGCTTGAGTACATGGATCTGCAACACGCCGAAACGGCGGCTGAAGGCGATCTGCTGTTCGGGGGTTATGCTCTGGTCGCGGAACACCACCACGTGATGATCCAGGTGCGCACGATGGACGCGGGCGAAGTCCTGGTCATTGATTGGGCGGGACAAGTCCAGACCGATGATTTCGGCACCGACGGCGCCACTGAACGGGCGGACTTCGAAGGTTTGCGACGCGAGGGTGGCGGCGCTTGTTGGCTCAGGCTTTGGGGAAAAAGAGACAGCTGACATAAAAATCACTCCCACGCACGGCGCGCTCAAGGGCGCGCGTCGATCAGAAACTCACGGAGGTCCCGTGTTGGTTCGTGTCGTGCGGCGCGCCGATTGGTCGGCAGGTACGCAGGGAAGTGACTTTATAGGTATAAGAATTTAAATTTAAATACCGTTAGCGAATAACGATATGGCTTTATCTACCACCGATTGCTCCCACGCTCCTGCGTGGGAATACATCCCGTGACGCTCTGCGTCACAGTGGACGCGGAGCGTCCATGGCGGCATTCCCACGCAGAGCGTGGGAATGATCAATCAGCCTCACCCGAAAACTACCGCTCGTGCAACGCCTCGGCGCGAGCCCGGATAATCGGCTTGAGCAAATAACTGAGTATGGTCTTCTTGCCAGTAATGATATCCACCGACGCCACCATCCCAGGAATGATCAGCAACGGCTTCTCATCCGTCCCGAGGTGGCTGCGCTCGGTGCGCAGTTTGATGATGTAGTACGTGGTCTTCTTGTCTTCGTCGGTGATGGTGTCGGCACCGATCTGCTCCAGTTTGGCTTTCAGCCCGCCATAAATGGTGTAGTCGTAAGCCGTGAACTTCACGGTGGCGTCTTGCCCCGGATGCAGGAAGGCGATGTCTTGCGGGCGAATCTTGGCTTCCACCAGCAAGGTGTCGTCCAGCGGCACGATTTCCACCAGGTCGCTGCCCGGCTGGATCACGCCACCGATGGTGTTCACCAGCAACTTGTTGACGATACCGCGCACCGGCGATGTCACCAGCGTCCGGCTGACCCGGTCTTCCAGCGCCTTGCCGGTCGCCTGGGCCTTGTTCAGATCAGTGCGCGCTTCGTTGAGTTGAGTGAGGGCTTCGCTGCGGAATTTGCCGCGAGTCTCGTCGATCTTGCGCTGAACTTCCTTGATTGCCGATTCGGCGCGAGGGATCGCCAGGGTGGTGGCGTCCAGTTGACCGCGGGTTTCGACCTCGGCACGCTTGAGTCGCAATACCTCAACCGGGGATACCGCGCCCTGAGCCACCAACGGCTCGGACATGGCGATTTCCTGACGCTGCAAGGACAGACCGCTACGGTACTGGGCCTGTTTGGAGGTGAACTCGCGCAGCTCCTGCTGCTTCTGGATCAACTGCTCCTGCAAGCCACCGATCTCATCGTGCAGTTGCTGACGACGGCTGACGTATAACGATTCTTCGCTGGCAGCTTGGCCGGGCACGGCTTTGAGCACATCCGCGGGGAAATTCAACGGGCGGTCATCGACCTCGGCGCTCAAGCGCTCCACGCGCAACAGCATCGACAGCCGATCGGCCTCGGTTTCGCCAACGTTGGAGGCGAACCGTGTGTCGTCCAGACGTATCAGCGGCGCACCAGCCTCGACGATTTGCCCTTCCTTGACGAACAGTTCGGAAACGATGCCGCCCTCAAGGTTCTGGATTTTCTGGATCTTCGACGACGGAATCGCCTTGCCGTCGCCCTTGGTGACTTCATCGATCACCGCAAAATTGGCCCACAGCATCAGGAACACGAAGAAGCCGATGATCGCCCAGATCGTCAACCGCACCACGCGCGGGGCGTCCTCGATCAGCGCTTTGTTGACCTCGGGAAGGGGCTGGCCTTGCAGCGACGCAGAGCCTTTGAAGTAGCGGCGGATGGATTCTTTGACCCCGGACTTAAGCAACACTGATCTGCCCCTTTTTCAACGCTTCCATCACGGCGGCTTTCGGGCCATCGGCGAGAATCTGCCCGCGGTCGATCACCAGCAGGCGATCCACCAGCGACAACAGCGAAGCCCGGTGTGTCACTAGCACCACGGTCTTGTTTTCCACCACGGCAGCGAGGCGTTGTTTCAGGCGCTCTTCGCCAGTGTTGTCCATGGCGCTGGTGGGTTCGTCCAGCAACAGGATTGGCGGGTTGAGCAGCAGCGCTCGGGCCAGGGCGACGTTCTGGCGCTGACCGCCGGACAGGTTCTGCCCACGCTCACCGACTTGCAGCTCATAACCTTGCGGATGCAGGCGGGCGAACTCGTGGACGCCGGCCAGTTCCGCGGCTTGCAGCACCAGTTCGTCTTCGACATAGCGCGCGCCCGACACCAGGTTGTCGCGCAACGTACCGGCGAGCAACTGGATGTCCTGGGGCACGTAGCCAATGTTGTGGCGCAGCTCGCTGACGTCGATCTGGCGGATATCCACACCATCCACCAGCAGCGCGCCGTCGTCCGGCTGATAAAGGCCCACCAGCAGTTTGGCCAGGGAGCTTTTGCCCGAGCCACTGCGGCCGATGATGCCGATCTTCTCGCCCGGCTTGATGATCAGGTTGATGCCCTTCAGCGCGGGGTTCTGTTGATTCGGATAGGTGAAGGTCAGCTGACGGCATTCAATGGCGCCTTGCAGGACCTTGCGGCTCAGCGGGCGCTCGTCGAAATTGCGCTCCTGGGGCAGCTCCATCATCTGATCGACCGAGGTCATGGTCACCCGCGCCTGCTGGTAACGGGTCAACAGCCCCGACAGCGAAGCCAACGGGCTTAGGGCACGACCGCTGAGCATGTAGCACGCGATCAAACCGCCCATGCTCAAGTTACCGGCGATGATCTGGTACACACCGAAGACGATCATGATCACCCCGGCCAATTGCTGAATCAGCAAGGTGATGTTCATCGCCAGACCGGACAGCATTTTCACCCGCAGCTCAAGACGGCTGAGAGTGCCGATAGTCTGTTCCCACTGATACTGGCGTTCGCTTTCAGCGTTGTTGACCTTGACCGCATCAAGACCGGCGAGGGTTTCGATCAGGCTCGACTGGCGTTCGGCGCCCAGGGCCATGGTACGCTCCATGGTCGCCACCAGCGGCTTCTGCAAGGCATAACCGATCAGTAGCGCAATCGGGAACGCCAGCACCGGAATCCACACCAGATGCCCACCGAGGATCGCGATGACCAGGAAGATCAACAGCGTAAACGGCAGGTCGATCAGGCTGGTGAGGGTCAGCGACGCAAGGAAGTCGCGCAGGCTCTGAAATTCATGGATGTTCTGGGCGAAGCTGCCGACTCGCGCCGGACGGTACTTCATGGCCATGCCGACGATGCGCTCGAACAGCGTGGCCGAGATGATCAGGTCGGTTTTCTTGCCGGCCAGGTCCAGGCACAGACTGCGCAGGCTCTTGAGAATCAGGTCGAACACATAAGCGCCGGTGATGCCGATGGCCAGCACCCAAAGGGTCGATTCGGCCTGGTTCGGCACCACGCGGTCGTAGACATTCATCACGAACAGCGGCGCGGCCATGGCGATGATGTTGATCAGCAAACTGGCAGCGATGGCGTCGACGTACAGCCAGCGCGAACGCTTGAGGGTGTCGCGAAACCACGAACGCGCGCGCGGGATCAGCGTGCCGTGGTTAACGTCGAATTTGTGCTGGGGTTGGGCGAAGAACACTTTGCCGATGTAGTCGTCGGCGAGCAGTTCACGACTGACGCAGACTTCGCCACCATCGCTTTCACTGAGCAGCAAGCGGGCCTGGTCTTCACCGTGCCAGCCGAGCAGCACCGCACTGCGTCCGTCCTTGAGCAGCAACAGCGCCGGCATGGCGATTGCCGGAATCTGCTCCAGTTTGCGTTGCAGCACCCGCCCTTGCAGCCCGGCGCGAGCGGCCGCACGAGGCAGCAGTTCGACGCTCAGGCGCTGTTTGGGCAACGGCAGGCCGGTGGTCAGCATCGCCGCGCTGGCCGGCTTCTGGTGCAAAGAGCAGAGGGCTAGCAGGCCGTCCAGTAACGGATCGTCATGCAGCGCGCGTGGATCATGAATGAGTTGAACTCGACTGACTTCTGATTCCACGCTCGACACTCTTGGCTAACAGTTGAAATGGGGCAGGACTCAATTCATCCCAGGCAGCTGGACCTTGGGCTTCACGTCATTTTGCACAACGGATGCCAACGGTGCGACTACGCCCTGACTTTTGAGCAATTCGCCCATGGTCGCCTTGATTCGGTACTGAGTAAATAACTGAATGTTTTTGATCTCGACCAGCCGACGGGAAGCGGTGAACAGCTCGTTTTCACTGTCGAGCAGGTCAAGCAGTGTCCGCTCGCCGAGGCTGAATTGCTTCTGATACGCGCCGCGCACGCTGGCGCTGCGATCGACATATTGCTGGGCGATCGGCACCTGGGCGTTGGCGTTGTTCAGGGCATTCCAGGCCAGGCCCAGTTCTTCATTCAACACGCGCAGGGCGTTGTTGCGAATATCCAGCGCCTGGTTCGACAGGTAGGACTTGGATTCCAGATCGGCCTTGTTGCTGCCACCGGCGAACAAATTGAAGCGCATGCGCAGCATGGCCTGCCATTCGTTGTTGTGCCCGTTCTGCCCATCAAGGTCGTTGTCGGCGGTGCGGCCCAGCTCGGCATCGAAGCGCGGATAGAAGCTCGACTTGGCGGCTTCGTACTGTTTCTCGGCAGCAGCGATATCCGATTCGGCGGAACGCAGGATCGGGCTGTTTTCCAGCATCTGCGCCCGGGCTTCATTCAAGTTGGCCGGCAACAGCGCCATAAAATCGGCAGGCCGCTCCAGTTGATCGGGCATCTGGCCGACGGCGCTAAGGAAGTTGGTTTCGGCGTCAGCCAGGTTGGTCTGCTCGGTAATCAGGTTGTTGCGGGCCTGGGCCATACGCGCTTCGGCCTGATCGAGGTCGGCGCCGCTGCCCACGCCGCGCTGGGTGCGCAACTTGATCTGATCAAAAATCCGTTCGTGGTTTTTCAGGTTGTCTTCGGCCAGGCGCACGAATTCGCGGCGGGTCAGCACATCGAGATAAACCTGAGCGACGGTCAACGCGGTGCGTTCCGAGGTGCCCAGCAAGGAATAAGCACGGGAATTAACGGTGGCTTGTTGACGCCCTACTTCGCTGGACGTCGCAAAACCGTCAAAAACCATCTGCGACAGACGTAAACTTGACTCGCTACGGTTCAGCGTTTCCCAGTGATTGCTGTTGCCAGCGGCACGGGTGGTAACGCTGTCGGTGCCTTCACGGCCATAACCGCCCAGCAGGTCGACCTTTGGCAGGTATCCACCTTTTGCAGCCTTTAATTGATAATCCGCGGCCAGCCGACTGTTGACCGCTGCCTGAATTTCCGGGTGGACATCCAGTGCCTGTTGCATGGCCTGCGGAAGGGTTTGCGCCTGAACAACGCTGGCGGCAAAGGCGAAGGGTAGAACCTTGAACAGGTGCAAACGCATAGATGGAATTCCCGGGACTTCTTGTCTTGAATCACTGCAGAACATGGCGCTGCATCGCATGATGGCAACCGGAATGACCGTATGTCGGAAAGTTCAAAATCGGAACTGGATCACACGCTGTAGGACAGGTCGCCGCTTAAATATCAATGTGACATTACTTGGACGATTGTTTAGGATGACTCCCATAAGGTCAATAGTTTGGCATAAAGTTAATTTCGAAAGAATATAGCCAAATTATTGACGATTCGAGCGTCAAAGTTATGTATCGAATTTTGTAAGAACGTCCAGCCCCGATCGGCGAACGCGCCCGAGCGGTTCATGGAAGTCAACTGAACGTGACACCCGGAGAGTCTTCAATGAGCAGTGTTGTTGCCATCGTCAAAAGCATTGTTGGTCAGGTTTTCGCGGTGTCCCCAGAGGGCATCCGCCGCGTACTCGTTGAAGGCGACCGGTTGTTTGTGGGCGACCAGGTGGACACGGGTGCCGCCGGCGCCATCACCCTTGAACTGGCTGACGGCCGGACCCTGGACCTGGGCCGCGACACTCAGTGGAGTGGCAGCAATCCGGACTCCAGCACCGACCTTGCACAAGCCACTGCACAAGCGGCGCCATCAGTTGACGAACTGCAGCAAGCCATCGCCGCCGGCGCCGACCCGACCACCGCGCTTGAAGCCACCGCGGCCGGCCCTACTGCCGCGAGCGCGGGCGGCTCTGCCGGTGGCGGCCACAGCTTCGTGGCCCTGGAGGCAACCGCTGCCCGGGTCGACCCGACCATCGGCTTCCCGACCGCAGGCCTCGCCACTGCGGCGTCGGCAACACAAAACACTACCGGCGGCCAGACGGCCGATACCAGCACCAATGCCCTGCGCGAATCAACGCTGAGTCTGAGCGCCACGCCAACTATCACCGAGGCCGGTGGCGTGCTGGTTTACACCGCGACCCTGACCCAGGCGCC
This sequence comes from Pseudomonas sp. FP1740, assembly GCF_030687165.1. Taxonomy (NCBI): domain Bacteria; kingdom Pseudomonadati; phylum Pseudomonadota; class Gammaproteobacteria; order Pseudomonadales; family Pseudomonadaceae; genus Pseudomonas; species Pseudomonas sp. FP1740. The sequence goes on along the minus strand of NZ_CP117461.1, from coordinate 149,364 downwards.
GCTGACCGACCTGACCATCACCCTGTCCAACGGCGCGGTGATCGTGATCACAGCCGGCCAGACCACCGGCACCGTCAACGTTCCGCTGGCGCCGAACGACACTGTTTATAACGATCCGACCCAAATCGATGTGACCGTCACTGGCACCACGGGCGGCAGCGGTATCGTGGTCACCCCGCCGACTGCTCCGGCCGTGACCCAGGTCACCGACACCGTCGACACCACTACCGTCACACTGACAGCGGGCGCGAGCGTCACTGAAGGTGGCCAGATCACCTACACCGCCACCCTGACCAACCCGGCGCAAACGCCGGTTACCGTCACCTTGTCCAACGGCTCGACCATCACCATCGCCGCTGGTAACACCACCGGCAGCGTGAACGTTCCGACGCAGGCCAATGACGTCTACAACAACGGCAGCACCGTCAGCACCACGATCACTGGCGCTACCGGCGGTAACTTCGAAAACCTGGTGCCGAACCCGACGCCGGCGGTCACCACCATTACCGACTCGATCGACAGTACCAGCCTGACCCTGACCGCCACCGGCAGCGTCACGGAAGGCGGCCAGATCACCTACACCGCGACATTGACCAACCCGGCGCAGACGCCGGTCACCGTTACCCTGTCCAACGGTTCGACCATCACCATCGAAGCCGGAAAAACCACCGGTTCCGTGAACGTCGAAACCCCGGCCAATGATGTCTACAACAACGGCAGCACCGTCAGCACCACGATCACCGGCGCTACCGGCGGCAACTTCGAGAACCTCGTACCGAGCACCACGCCGGCCGTCACCACCATTACCGACTCGATCGACAACACCGGCCTGAGCCTCAGCGCCACCGGCACCGTCACTGAAGGTGGCCAGATCACCTACACCGCCACATTGACCAACCCGGCGCAGACGCCGGTCACCGTCACCCTGTCCAACGGTTCGATCATCACCATCGAAGCCGGAAAAACCACCGGTTCCGTGAACGTCGAAACCCCGGTCAATGACGTCTACAACAACGGCAGCACCGTCAGCACCACGATCACCGGTGCCACCGGTGGCAACTTCGAGAACCTCGTACCGAGCACCACGCCGGCCGTCACCACCATCACCGACTCGATCGACAACACCGGCCTGAGCCTCAGCGCCACCGGCACCGTCACTGAAGGTGGCCAGATCACCTACACCGCCACCCTGACCAACCCGGCTGGCACGCCGATGACCGTGACCTTGAGCAATGGCTCGGTCATTACCATCGAAGCGGGCAAGACCACCGGCAGCGTGACCGTCGATACCCCGGCCAACGACGTCTATAACAACGGCAGCACCGTCAGCACCACGATCACCGGCACCACCGGCGGTAATTTCGAACAACTGACCCCGAGCACCGAGCCGGCACTCACCACCATCACCGATTCGAAAGACGACACCGGCCTGAGCCTGTCGGCGTCCACCGAAGTGGCCGAAGGTGGTCAGATTCTGTACACCGCGACCCTGACCAATCCGGCGGGCACGCCAGTTACCGTGACCTTGAGCAACGGGGCCGTGATCACCATCGCTGCAGGCGCGACCACTGGCAGCGTGAGCGTCGCCGCCCCTGCCGATGACGTTTATAAAGATGCCGGCCAGGTTGAAGTAACGATCAAGGATGCGACGGGCGGAAATTTCGAGAATCTGGTGCCTAGCACTGCCCCGGCAGTCACCACCGTCACCGATACCATCGATACCAGCACCGTTTCGCTGACTGCGACCGCGAACGTGGCTGAAGGCGGCACCGTGGTGTACACCGCGTCCGTCACTGCTCCGGTGACTGGCTCGCCAGTGGTTGTGACCCTGTCCAACGGCCAGACCATTACCATTCCGGTCGGCGCCAGCAGCGGCTCTGTCAATTTTGTTGCACCCAACGATGCGTTGGCGGGTGGCGGCTCCTTGAGCGTCAAGATCGACGACGCCAAGGGCGGCAACTACGAGAAGCTGGAAGTCGACGGCAAGTCGGCGGATACCTCGGTGACCGACACACCGGACACCACCAACCTCAGCCTGAGCGCGACCGACTCGGTGGCTGAAGGTGGTTCCATCGTTTATACCGCAACCTTGACCAACGCCGCCGGCACACCCGTGACCGTGACGCTGAGCAACGGCGCCGTGATCACCATCGACGCCGGCAAAACCACCGGCACCGTGACCGTCCCGGCTCCATCCGATGACGTTTACAAAGATGCCGGTACGGTCCAGGCCACCATCTCTACCGCCATCGGTGGCAATTTCGAGAACCTGGTGCCGAGCACTGCCCCGGCAGTCACTACCGTCAACGACACCATCGATACCAGCACCGTTTCACTGAGTGCGACCGCGAACGTGGCCGAAGGCGGCACCGTGGTGTACACCGCGTCCGTGTCGGCACCGGTGACTGGTTCGCCAGTGGTTGTGACCCTGTCCAACGGCCAGACCATCACCATCCCGGTTGGGTCGAGCAGCGCCAGCGTCAACTTCACCGCGCCCAACGACGCGTTGGCCGGCGGCAACTCCCTGAGCGTCAAGATCGACGATGCCAAGGGCGGCAACTACGAGAAACTGGAAGTCGACGGCAAGTCGGCGGATACCTCGGTGACCGACACACCGGATACCACCAACCTGTCGCTCACTGCGACCGGCGCTGTAGATGAAGGCGGTCAGATCACCTATACGGCGACCCTGACCAATGCCGCCGGCACGCCAGTGACCGTGACCCTGAGCAACGGTGCGGTGATCACCATTGAAGCAGGCAAAACCACTGGCTCCGTAACCGTCGATGCGCCGAAGGACGACGTCTATAAAGACGCCGGAACCATTGAAACGACCATCAAAGACGCAACCGGCGGCAACTTCGAGAACCTGGTAACCAGCGATACGCCTGCGGTCACTACCGTCAACGATACTATCGACACCAGCACCGTTTCGCTGACTGCGACCGCGAACGTGGCCGAAGGCGGCACCGTGGTGTACACCGCGTCCGTGTCCGCACCAGTCACCGGTTCGCCAGTGGTTGTGACCCTGTCGAATGGCCAGACCATTACCATTCCGGTCGGCGCGAGCAGCGGCTCTGTCAATTTCGTTGCACCCAACGATCCGTTGGCCGGTGGCGGTTCCTTGAGCGTCAAGATCGACGATGCCAAGGGCGGCAACTACGAGAAGCTGGAAGTCGACGGCAAGTCGGCGGATACCTCGGTGACCGACACCCCGGACACCACCACTCTCAGCCTGAGCGCGACCGACTCGGTGGCCGAAGGCGGTTCCATCGTTTACACCGCGACCCTGACCAATGCCGCCGGCACACCGGTCACCGTGACCTTGAGCAACGGCGCCGTGATCACCATCGATGCCGGTAAAACCACCGGCACGGTGACCGTCCCGGCTCCATCTGATGACGTTTACAAAGATGCGGGCACGGTCCAGGCCACCATCTCTACCGCCACCGGTGGCAATTTCGAGAACCTGGTGCCGAGCATTGCCCCGGCAGTCACCACTGTCACCGATACCATCGACACCAGCACCGTTTCGCTGACTGCGACCGCGAACGTGGCCGAAGGCGGCACCGTGGTGTACACCGCGTCCGTGTCCGCACCAGTCACCGGTTCGCCAGTGGTTGTGACCCTGTCGAATGGCCAGACCATTACCATTCCGGTCGGCGCGAGCAGCGGTTCTGTCAATTTCGTTGCACCCAACGATCCGTTGGCCGGTGGGGGTTCCTTGAGCGTCAAGATCGACGATGCCAAGGGCGGCAACTACGAGAAGCTGGAAGTCGACGGCAAGTCGGCGGATACCTCGGTGACCGACACCCCGGACACCACCACCCTCAGCCTGTCGGCAACCGACTCGGTCGCCGAAGGCGGCTCCATCGTTTACACCGCGACCCTGACCAACGCCGCCGGCACACCGGTCACCGTCACCTTGAGCAACGGCGCGGTGATCACCATCGCCGCCGGTGCCACTAGCGGCAGCGTGACTGTCGATGCACCAAAGGACGACGTCTACAAGGACGCTGGCCAAGTCGAAGTCACGATCAAGGATGCCGCAGGCGGCAACTTTGAAAACCTGGTTCCGAGCACTGCCCCGGCAGTCACCACCGTCACCGACACCATCGATACCAGCACCGTTTCACTGACTGCGACCGCGAACGTAGCCGAAGGCGGCACCGTGGTGTACACCGCATCCGTGTCGGCACCGGTCACCGGTTCGCCAGTCGTCGTAACCCTGTCCAACGGCCAGACCATCACCATCCCGGTTGGGTCGAGCAGCGCCAGCGTCAACTTCACCGCACCCAACGACGCGTTGGCCGGCGGCAACTCCCTGAGCGTCAAGATCGACGATGCCAAGGGCGGCAACTACGAGAAGCTGGAAGTCGACGGCAAGTCGGCAGATACCTCGGTGACCGACACACCGGACACCACCAACCTGTCGCTCACTGCGACCGGCGCTGTAGATGAAGGCGGTCAGATCACCTATACGGCGACCCTGACCAATGCCGCCGGCACACCGGTCACCGTCACGCTGAGCAACGGTGCCGTCATTACCATCGAAGCGGGTAAAACCACCGGCTCCGTAACCGTCGATGCACCGAAGGACGACGTCTATAAAGACGCCGGAACCGTTGAAGCGACCATCAAAGACGCCACCGGTGGCAACTTCGAGAACCTGGTAACCAGCAATACGCCTGCGGTCACTACCGTCAACGACACCATCGACACCAGCACCGTTTCGCTGACTGCGACCGCGAACGTGGCCGAAGGCGGCACCGTGGTGTACACGGCTTCCGTGTCGGCGCCGGTCACCGGCTCGCCAGTGGTTGTGACCCTGTCCAATGGCCAGACCATCACCATCCCAGTCGGTGCCAGCAGCGGTTCTGTCAACTTCGTTGCGCCAAACGATGCCTTGGCTGGCGGCGGTTCTTTGAGCGTGAAGATCGACGACGCCAAGGGCGGCAACTACGAGAAACTGGAAGTCGACGGCAAGTCGGCGGATACCTCGGTGACCGACACACCGGACACCACCAACCTCAGCCTGTCGGCAACCGACTCGGTGGCTGAAGGCGGTTCCATCGTCTATACCGCGACCCTGACCAATGCCGCCGGCACGCCAGTGACCGTGACCCTGTCGAACGGCGCAGTGATCACCATCGCCGCTGGTGCCACTAGCGGCAGCGTGACCGTCGATGCGCCGAAGGACGACGTCTACAAGGACGCCGGTCAGGTCGAAGTAACCATCAAAGACGCGGCGGGCGGCAACTTCGAGAACCTGGCCACCAATCCGGCAGCGGCGGTTACAGACGTCACCGATACCATCGACACTACGACGGTCAATCTGACTGCGACCAGCACTGTGGCCGAAGGCGGTACCGTGGTGTACACCGCGTCCGTGTCGGCGCCAGTCACCGGCTCGCCAGTTGTTGTGACCCTGTCCAACGGCCAGACCATCACCATCCCGGTTGGCTCGAGCAGCGCCAGCGTCAACTTCACCGCGCCCAACGATGCCTTGGCCGGTGGCGGTTCCTTGAGCGTCAAGATTGACGATGCCAAGGGCGGTAACTACGAGAAGCTGGAAGTTGACGGCAAGTCGGCCGACACCTCAGTGACTGATACCCCGGACACCACCACACTCAGCCTGTCGGCGACCGATTCGGTCACCGAAGGCGGCTCCATCGTTTACACCGCGACCCTGACCAACGCCGCCGGCACACCCGTCACCGTGACGCTGAGCAATGGCGCCGTGATCACCATCGCGGCGGGTGCCACCTCTGGTTCCGTGACAGTCGATGCGCCGAAGGACGACGTCTACAAGGATGCCGGTCAAGTCGAAGTCACCATCAAGGATGCTGCGGGCGGTAACTTTGAAAATCTGGTGCCTAGCACTGCCCCGGCAGTCACCACCGTCACCGATACCATCGACACCTCGACGGTCAATTTGACCGCGACTTCGACTGTGGCCGAAGGCGGCACTGTGGTGTACACCGCGTCCGTATCGGCACCGGTCACCGGTTCGCCGGTGGTCGTGACCCTGTCCAACGGCCAGACCATCACCATTCCGGTCGGTGCGAGCAGCGGTTCTGTCAATTTCGTTGCACCCAACGATGCCTTGGCCGGTGGCGGTTCCTTGAGCGTCAAGATCGACGATGCCAAGGGCGGTAACTACGAGAAGCTGGAAGTTGACGGCAAGTCGGCCGACACCTCAGTGGCTGATACCCCGGACACCACCACCCTCAGCCTGTCGGCGACCGATTCGGTCGCTGAAGGCGGCTCCATCGTTTACACCGCGACCCTGACCAATGCCGCCGGCACACCGGTCACCGTGACCTTGAGCAACGGCGCCGTGATCACCATCGATGCCGGTAAAACCACCGGCACGGTGACCGTCCCGGCTCCATCTGATGACGTTTACAAAGATGCGGGCACGGTCCAGGCCACCATCTCTACCGCCACCGGTGGCAATTTCGAGAACCTGGTGCCGAGCATTGCCCCGGCAGTCACCACTGTCACCGATACCATCGACACCAGCACCGTTTCGCTGAGTGCCACGGCGAACGTCGCCGAAGGCGGCACCGTGGTGTACACCGCTTCGGTCACTGCTCCGGTGACTGGCTCGCCAGTGGTTGTGACCCTGTCCAATGGCCAGACTATTACCATTCCGGTCGGCGCGAGCAGCGGCTCTGTCAACTTTGTTGCACCCAACGATGCCCTTGCCGGCGGCAACTCCCTGAGCGTCAAGATCGACGACGCCAAGGGCGGCAACTACGAGAAGTTGGAAGTCGACGGCAAGTCGGCGGACACCTCGGTGACCGACACTGCTGACACCACCAACCTCAGCCTGAGCGCCACCAACTCGGTAGCCGAAGGTGGCCAGATCACTTACACCGCGACACTGACCAATGCCGCCGGTACGCCAGTGACCGTCACGCTGAGCAATGGCGCCGTGATCACCATCGACGCCGGTAAAACCACCGGCACCGTCACCGTCCCGGCTCCGTCCGATGACGTTTACAAAGATGCGGGCACGGTCCAGGCGACCATCTCCACCGCCACCGGTGGCAATTTCGAAAACCTGGTGCCGAGCACTGCCCCGGCGGTCACCACCGTTACCGATACCATCGACACCAGCACCGTTTCGCTGACTGCCACGGCGAACGTCGCTGAAGGCGGCACCGTGGTGTACACCGCGTCCGTATCAGCACCGGTCACCGGTTCGCCGGTGGTCGTGACCCTGTCCAACGGCCAGACCATCACCATTCCGGTCGGCGCGAGCAGCGGTTCTGTCAATTTCGTTGCACCCAACGATGCGTTGGCCGGTGGCGGTTCCTTGAGCGTCAAGATCGACGACGCCAAGGGCGGTAACTACGAGAAACTGGAAGTCGACGGCAAGTCGGCGGATACCTCGGTGACCGACACACCGGACACCACCAACCTCAGCCTGAGCGCGACCGACTCGGTGGCTGAAGGTGGTTCCATCGTTTATACCGCAACCTTGACCAACGCCGCCGGCACACCCGTGACCGTGACGCTGAGCAACGGCGCCGTGATCACCATCGACGCCGGTAAAACCACCGGCACCGTGACCGTCCCAGCTCCATCCGATGACGTTTACAAAGATGCCGGTACGGTCCAGGCCACCATCTCCACCGCCACCGGTGGCAATTTCGAAAACCTGGTGCCGAGCACTGCCCCGGCAGTGACCACCGTTACTGACACGATCGACACCACGACCGTGACCCTGAATGCCACCGCTTCGGCAGCCGAAGGCGGCACCGTCACTTACACCGCGACCGTCGGTGCGCCAGTGACCGGCAGCCCGGTCACCGTGTCCCTGGCCAACGGCCAGACGATCACTATCGATATCGGCAAAACCACCGGTACCGTGACCACCGCCGCGCCGAACGACGCGTTGACCGGCCACGCTCCGCTGACCAACTCGATCACCAACGTCAGCGGCGGCAACTACGAGAACCTGGTGGCGGACAAAATGCCGGTCAGCACCACCGTGACCGACACCGTCGACACCACCAACCTCAGCCTGAGTGCCACCAACTCGGTCGCCGAAGGCGGTCAGATCACTTACACCGCGACCCTGACCAACGCCGCCGGCACACCCGTGACCGTGACGCTGAGCAACGGCGCCGTGATCACCATCGACGCCGGCAAAACCACTGGCACGGTGACCGTTCCGGCTCCATCCGATGACGTTTACAACGACGCGGGCACTGTCCAGGCGACCATCTCCACCGCCACCGGTGGCAATTTCGAAAACCTGGTACCGAGCACTGCCCCGGCAGTCACCACCGTCACCGATACCATCGACAAAACCGAAGTCAGCATCAGCGGCAGTACCTCGGTGACCGAAGGCCAGACCGCCAGTTACACCGTCAGCCTGACCCACCCGGCGCAGACCGAAGTGACCCTGAAAATCGTCTACAGTGGCACCGCCGCCGACGGTTCGGACTTCACCGGCGTGTACACCGTGAAAATCCCGGCTGGCGCCAGCAGTGCGAGCTTCAACGTCGCGACGGTGGACGACAAGCTCACCGAGGGCACCGAGAACTTTGTGGTCAAGATCGACTCGGCCACCGGCGGCAACTTCGAAAACCTCGCGGTCAGCTCCACCAACGGCAGCGTCAGCACCTCGATCATCGACAACGATGCCGCGCCGGTTCTCGACCTGGACGCCAACAACTCCAGCGGCGCCACCGGGGCCAACTACAACGTGACCTTCACCGAAGGCACCACCGGCCAGGGCGTCTCGATCGGCGACACCGACCTGAGCATCACCGACCCGGACAGCACGATGCTGACCGGCGCCACCATCGTGCTGACCAACCGTCAGCCGGGCGACGCGCTGAACCTGGGCAACAGTGTCAATGGCATCAGCATCAACGCCAACAGCCAGGACGGTACGGTCACCCTGACCCTGTCGGGCAACGCGACGCTGGCCGACTACATGCAGCAGATCAAAAACATCAGCTTCACCAACAGCAGTGAGGATCCGAGCACCGTGCCGCGGATCATCACCGTGACGGTGACCGATGGCAGCAATTACTCCAACACCGCGACCACCACGGTCAACGTGGTGGCCGTGAATGACGCACCGACCGCCGCGCCGGTTAACGTCACCGGCACCGAAGACACACCGTTGATCCTCGGCTGGTCGACCTTCGGCGTCAGCGATGTCGACAGCCCGACCGCCAACCTGGGGGTGAAAATCACTCAGCTGCCGGGCGACGGCAAATTGCAGTACCTGGACGGTGCGACCTGGAAAGACGTAACGACCAACCAGACCATCAGCAAGGCCGACATCGACGCCGGCAAGTTGCGCTTCACTCCGGATGCCAACGAATCGGGGGTTGATGGCTACAACGGCAGCGGCGTGGGCAATAATCAGGCGGACTACGCGCAGATCAAGTTCCAGCCCACCGACGGTCAACTGTTGGGCAACACCGGCACGGTAAAAATCGACATCACACCGGTTGCCGACGCGCCATCCCTGAGCGTCGCGGACAACAGCGTCAAGTCCACCGGCCTGATCAAGGAAGTCTGGACCGGCCTGTCGGGCCTGGGCACCGATGGTAGTGGCGCGCCGTCCGGCACGCTGAAATCGGTCATCGACGCCGCAGGCACCCCGAACTCCACCGGCACCGTGACCAACGTACAGTCCGACGGCGGCGTCACCGCCGGCACGGCCTCGAAAACATCCGGCCTGATCTACCTGGAAGCCGGCAAGACGTACACCTTCAGCGGTACCGGCGATGACAGCCTGTTGGTGACCATCGGTGGCCAGAACGTGGCCGCGACGACTTGGGGTGCAGGCGGCAAGCTGAATGGTTCGTTCACCCCGACCACCAGCGGTTACTACACCCTGGACATCTACCACCACAACCAGAGTGGCCCCGGCAGCTATGACGTCAACCTGTCGGTCAACGGCGGTACAGCGGTCGACCTGAGCAGCGCCGGCGTGCCGCTGTACACCGGCGTGGCGGATCTGGCCGCCTCTGGCGTGACGGTTTCCGACCTGCACGGCACCAATGGCGAAGGCTACTACAACGGCTACAAACTCAACGAAGGCGCCGAAGGCACCAGCGTTCACCTGTCCGCGATCAAGACCGCACTGACCGACACCGACGGCTCTGAAAGCCTGAGCGTGAAGATCAGCGGCATGCCGGCGGGCTCCGTGCTCAGCGATGGCGCGGGCCACACCTTCACCACCACCAACGGCGAAGCCAACGTTACCGGCTGGAACCTCGGCAGCCTGACCGTCACCCCGCCGCCGTACTACAACGGCCAGTTCACCCTGACCGTGACCTCGACATCCACCGAAGCACTCGGCGGTTCGGCATTGAGCACCGCGCAGATTCCGGTCACGGTATACCCGGCGGTCTACAACGCCGTGACCGCCACGGCGGCCGACGACACGGTCACCGGCACCGACGGCAACGACATCATGGTCGCCGATATCGGCGGGCTGACCGTGGTGCCGGGCACCAATTACAACATCGCGTTCATGGTCGACAGCTCGGGCAGCATGAGCAGCACGTCGATCAACGCCGCCAAGGATTCGCTGACGGCGGTGTTCAACACCCTCAAGCAAAGCCTGGGCGGCAACTCCGGGACCGTGAATATTTTCCTGGTGGACTTCGATACCCAGGTCAACAAATCGGTGTCGGTGAACCTGAACGACCCGAACGCGCTGACCTTGCTCAAATCCGTTCTGGATTCGATGTCGTCGGGCGGCGGCACCAACTACGAGGACGTGTTCAAAACCACGACCAATTGGTTCCAGAGTGCCGACGCCATTGCCAACACCGGTGCGAAGAACCTCACGTACTTCATCACCGATGGCAAGCCGACCTACTACCAGAGCGGCGAGCAGACCAACCCGACCTTGTACGGCAACGTGAAGCTCGATGACGTCATCACCACCTCCAACTACAAGTTGGGGCAGACCTATTCCAACTACTTGGACAGTACTCACTACCTGACCATCGACAGCGCCGGCAACGTCACGCTGCAGACGCTGAAAAATTCGGGGCGCTGGAGCAGTTCTGAACTGGGCACACTGCATGCCGAGGGTAACGGTACGTACGAATTGTCCTATCGCGATGGCACCGGCAGCAGCACCGATTCCACTACCATCGACAACTCCAGCAGCAGCTTCACGTTGCTGAGCAACGTGTCGACGGTGGAGGCCATCGGCCTGAACAAGGACGTCACCCTCACCGACCTCAAGCCGTACGATTCGGATCAAACGCCACAAACCAACATCGACCCCAAGGACCTGGCCAACTCGATCATCGGCCATACCGAAGCGACAATGCCGGGTGCCGACACGGTCAGCGGCGGTGACGGCAACGACCTCCTGTTCGGCGATCTGGTGAGCTTCAATGGCATTGCCGGCGAGGGTTATCAGGCGATGCAGGCGTTCGTCGCTCAGCAGACCGGTGTCGACGTCAGCAAAGTCACCACCAGCAACGTGCACCAGTACATCACCGAGCACTACACCGCGTTCGACGTGTCTGGCGCCCACGATGGGAACGACACGCTGCTGGGTGGCGCGGGCAACGACATTCTCTTCGGCCAGGGCGGCAACGACCTCCTCGACGGCGGCAAGGGCAATGACATCCTGCTCGGCGGCACCGGCAATGACTCGCTGATCGGCGGTCAAGGCAACGACATCCTGATTGGCGGCTCGGGTGCCGACACCTTCATCTGGAAGGCTGGCGACACCGGCAGCGACGTGATCAAGGACTTCAAGGCCAGCGAAGGCGACCGCATCGACCTGCGTGATTTGTTGCAGGGTGAAAGCGGAAGCACCATCGACCACTTTCTGAAGATCACCACTGTGGACGGCGTGTCGTCCCTGCAAGTCAGCTCCGCCGGCAAGTTCAACGGCGCCGATGCCGCAGCGACCACCCCGGACGTGACGATCAAACTGGAAGGTAACAATTGGTCCAGCGCCAGCATCAACTCGCTGATTGCCGGCAGTGACCCGACCATCAAGATCGATCACAACAACAGCTGATACGCAGGCTGACGGCCGCCCCAACCGGGCGGCCGTCATGTGTGCCCATACCTCACGGGTGACGATTTCGTCGTCGCACCGCATACTCGCCTGCGTTGGCCTATGCTGCTGACAGCACGACGCTGGTCCATTTCCGAGGGATGCTTAATGTTTTACGTGCAACGCGATGCGCAAGGTCAGTTAGTGCGCGTGGAAGCCACGGCCTACGCCGAGGCCACGGAAACGCTGCCGGCCGACCACCATGAAATCCAGGCCTGGTTTGCCCACGAAGTGGTGGAAACCAGCCTCAAGCAGCTCAAACAGAGCGACCTGGAGATGATTCGGGTACTCGACGACTTGATTCAGGTGCTGACCCAAAAAGGCGTGATCCGCGTCACCGACCTGCCGCCGGCTGCGCAAGCCAAGCTCATGGACCGGACCCAGGCCCGTGAGGCGTTGGGCGGGTTGAGCCAGTTGATCGATGATGATGAGACGGGGTTGATCTAAGCCTCCCCCACCGATCGTTCCCACGCTCTGCGTGGGAATGCCTCAAGGGACGCTCCGCGTTCCAGCCCCACCGCTAGCGTTGCGCCTGGCATCGTTGTGACGCGGAGCGTCACGGGCTGCATTCCCACGCAGAGCGTGGGAACGATCATGATGACGGTATCAGCCTCACTGCCAAGGCTTCGGCTCACCAAACAACTGCCCCTGAACCCCGTACAACCCCATCTCACGAATCACCGACAACTCCCCTTCGGTCTCGACCCGCTCGGCAATCAACGGCAAATCGATGCTGTGCGCCGCTCGCTGAATCGCCTCGATGAACAGGCGCTTGTCGCTCTCCTGATCAATCGCGCGGATGTAACTGCCGTCGATCTTCAGATACGCCAGCCCCAGCCGCGCCAGGTTGCCGATCATGCTGAAGCGCCCACCAAAACGCTGCAGACTCAGCGAGAACCCAAGCTCGCGCAAACGCCGCGTCAGCTGCTCCAGTACCGCCTGCTCGGGCAGTTGCTCTTCGCCGATTTCCAGGGTCAGTCGTTCGCCAAGATTCGAATGCTGACGCAGGATATCGAACACTGCGTTCAGCGCCTGCGGGTCCGCCAGTGTCGCCGAAGACAGGTTCAGCGCCAGCGACTCCTCATGGTCGACCATCTGCTCGAGCACCAACTCCAGCATCAAACGGTCCAGTCGCGCGGTCCAGCCGAAACGCTCAAGCCATGGCAAGAAACGCCCGGCGGGAATGGTCTGGCCCTGCTCGTCGAGCAGGCGCGACAGCACTTTGTAATGCAGCACCAACTCTGTGTCGTGGCTGGCCACCACCGGCTGGAAATACAGCTCGAAACGCTGCTGGTCCAGCGCCTGATCCAGCAGGGTGTGCCAGGCATGGTGATCGTCGCCAACCCGCGCCAGCGCACCCTGATCGAGGCATGCCCAGCTCGGTTCGCCCTGGCTTTCCGCCTGGGCCAGTGCCTGATCCGCCAACCCGATCACCGCTTGCGGCGAGTCGCCATGGGCAAACGGCGCCAACCCGATCGAAGCCACCGAAGCTACGTCCGTGGCGCCCGTCGCATGCAGGCTCCCCAAGGCGCTTTCGAGATTACTCGCCAGTTGCAGCGCTTCTTCACGCACCAGCCCCGGCGCCAGCACGGCGAATTCCCCGCCGCGAATGCGCGTAACGAGGTTCTGGGTTTCCGGGTATTTGGCGCACTCGCGGGACAACTGCTCGCCGACCGCTTTCAACAATTCATCGGTACGTTGACCGCCCAGTCGCTGGTTCAAACCGGCCAGATCCTTTACCCGCAACAGCAGCAAATAACCGGAGCTGGCCTGCTCCGAGTTGTTCAATCGCGCGTTTAATTGCATTTCGAAATAGCGCCGGTTGGCCAGGCCGGTCAGGTTGTCCTGATAGGACTCGGCGCGCAGCTTTTCACTGCGTTCGGCCTGCTCCTGGAACAGCGCCTTGAGCTTCTCGACCATCTGGTTCATGGCCTGCACCACCCGGCGCAATTCCGGGGTACGCGGCAGCTCCGGCAGGCTTAAGAATTCCCGGCGAGCAATGGCATGGGATTGCTTGACCATGTAGTCCAGCGGCTTCAGTTGCCGACGCAGCAACAACGCGCCCAGCACCGCACTCACCGCGCCACAGAGCAGCAACCAGCCGAGGCTGCCCAACGCGCTCTGCCACAGCTTGGCTAACGCGAACATCGGATGGCTGACCACCTCGACCCGCGCGGCCTGCTCCCAGCCACGGCTGACAATCGCATCGCCACCGGCCGGCTCCAGGCCGATCAGTTTGACGAACCAGTCGGGCACGTTGGTGACCGCCGGGATGCCGCTGCGTTCGACAATCGTCTTGTCGTTGGCCAGATCGACCACGCGGATGCTCGCGTAGTAACCGCTGTCGAAGATCGAGCTGACCAGCAACTCGACCATTGCCGGGTCGTCGATGTTCGGCGTCAGGGACAGCGCCAATGCCGTCGCGGCGTCCTGGGCGTGAGAACGCAACTGGTTGACGTACTGGGTGCGCGAGCTTTCCAGACTGACCATGAAGCTGCCGGTGAAGGCGACCACCAGGAACAGACAAATTGCGATCAACAGCTGTTTGAACAAAGACATCTGAGCGCGTGCTCCTAGTTAATCGTCTCGACCGGGAAACCTTCGGCCTGCATTTTCTTCAACACGTCCTGCCAGCGAGACAGGCGTTTGGTGTCTCCGACCTTCTTGTTGCCCTTGGCACCCGGCAGCCACAACCCTTCGGCATTGAAAGAGTAGACCGGCAGCAAATCGGTTCGCTGGTTGGCGGGCTTGATTGCATCGATCAGGCTGTCGAGCACCAAAGGCATGGCCTCGGGGCTCGCGTAGTAGGTCAGCACCATGTGCGCGCGGTTCAGGCGCAAAGCCTTGACGTAGGTAATGCGCAGCTTGTCACTGGAGACGCCAAGATGACGCAGACTGAAATACTTGGCGATAGCGTAGTCTTCGCAATCGCCGGCGCCCTTCCACAAGGCTTCGATGGGAGTTTCCCAATAATCGACCTCGTGCCACAGGTCGATGTCTTCTTCGTAGCGCATCTGCCTGTTGAAGAACTGGTTGACCACGTTGAGCTGCTCCAGCTCACCGACCTGTTTTTGCGTGGCCAGCAATTGCTGCCAGGCATCAATGCGCTGCCGCCCTTCACCCAAAGGCCCGTACAATGCCTGCGCGCGACGGCTGATCAGCGAAAAATCCCAGTCGGCATGCAGCCCGCCCAGCATGACGCCGGCCAGCAGCAGTGCGCAGCCTAGCCAGCGCAAAGTCCGAGGGATCGCGAAACGTACCGCCAATGCGAGGCATCCAGATCAGGCAGATGGAAATCTGGCTTGATGGTGAAGGTTAGTCTGCTAAAAGACAATGGCACGGTGAGATCACTGCCAACACGCTAAACTTTGCATTACGGGTGCAATAAAAAGATCGCAGCCTTCGGCAACTCCTGTGCCGAAGTCTGCAGGAGCTGCCGAAGACTGCGCCTTTTGACCGTTTGACAACCCGTCAGGCAGTCACTAGTGTCCATTTGGATCCAAATACTTCAGCCAATCAGGGTGCGTTTGTCGTGACACAGAAGCCCAACCCTCTCAGCAGCATCAAGGTCAACGGGCCGATTCCCGCTCATCTGGCACGCTCGGTGATCGAAGAAACCCTGCGCGCGGCCATTCTCGACGGTCGCATTCCTTGCGGCACCGCCCTGCGTCAGCAAGACCTCGCTGACCTGTTCGGCGTTAGCCGCATGCCGGTGCGCGAAGCCTTGCGCCAGCTTGAAGCGCAAGCGCTGCTCAACGTGATCGCCCATAAAGGCGCGGTGGTCGCACCGTTGGTTCAGGGCGATGCGGCAGAGACGTATGAGTTGCGGATCCTGCTGGAGTCCGAAGCCTTGCGTCGGTCAATCCCCCTGCTTGAAGACGCCGATTTCAAACAGGCTGCACACTACATCGACGAGCTGGAAACGGAACACGACTACACCGAGATCGGCCGGCTCAATCGCCTGTTCCACATGGCGCTTTACAACAAAGCCCCCAACCAGCGGCTGCTGAAGCTGGTCGAAGACGGGTTGAACGAAGAGGAACGCTTCCTGCGATTCAACCTGGAAGCCATGGGCCTGGGCAAACTGTCCCAGGAAGATCACCGAGCGCTGTTGCGGGCCGCCGAGGACCGGGATATCGAGCACTCGGTGATGTTGCTCGAAAACCACCTCAACCGGGGTGTCGAAGTCATTACGCACTACCTCGCAAGCCCTGAGGCGCAGCGCAAGAAAACCTCGAAGTAAACCGCGGTGACAACCCCGAGCGAGCCATTGAACGGCTCGCCGCGATTTCTGGCTGATCCGCCCCTGGACTGCTCGACGAACAAATCTGCTTACAAATCCCCCTTTCGCCCACACCGCGCCGGTGTGCAGCGACTTCATGCCCACTCCCAAAGCCCTGTCACCCCCGAGCCCGATAATTGCACCTATCAGATCATGCAGGGGTGATAGCGAGCGCCGTGAATTACGCTCACTCTTGAGCTGCCAACGAATAATGACGGGCGACGCACCGCACCCCGGAGCAGTCACCCGCACCACAAGAACCAACGGAAGGAGTCTTGTCACGGGAAAGGAAGAACCGGCGTCGCTCCCAGCCAACTTCCACCCCCTCAGATCACATCAATGACCCAAGTAGAAAGTTGCTTCGAGTGAGGCATTCACTCTTTATTTGAATTTTGGCTTATATACGCCGAAAGGAGCAACTACGCCCAAATAAAACTTTATATAAAAGTCTTATTGGAACTTGTCGCACTCGAAAAAGTTAAACTTTTAATTAATTAAAAAAACACTTGCCCGACACTTTATTCATGCATTAGTTTTTCTCCGCCGCCCACAAACACCGGGGCCAAGCACTACTCAGCGATTGCACAACCCTAACAAGCATCAATTCAATTGAGGCACCCGCTCGCCAATAGAAAACTTCAAGCAACCGTTACTTATTGATCAACACCCCCTCAACGGTATTCCAGATCACTTATAGGCTCGCTCATGAAACCGACTAAAGATCGTCTTAATCAGAAGAAAGCAGAACTTAGTGCGCACCCGATCTTTTCTGAAATACATTCGTTATCGGTGCTTCAACGCTTCATGGAAACCCATGTGTTCGCAGTGTGGGATTTCATGTCGCTGACCAAACGCCTGCAACAGGAACTGACCTGCGTTCAGCTGCCCTGGCTGCCGCCACGAGATCCGCAGGCCGCGCGTCTGATCAACGAGATCGTGCTCGGTGAAGAGTCCGATGATCGTCCCGCCCAAGGTCACTACAGCCATTTCGAGTTGTACCTGGATGCGATGCGCGAAGTCGGTGCAAGCACGTTCGCCGTCGAGCGCTTCGTGGCGTTGCAAAAAGAAGGCGTGAGCTACGACGTGGCCTTGCAAAGCGTGGACGTCGACCCGGCGGCCGCACAATTCGTACGTCACACCTTGCACACCGCGTTGCATGCGCCGGGGCACAGTGTGGCGGCGGCGTTTCTGCACGGCCGCGAGAGTGTCATCCCGCAGATGTTCCAGCGGATTCTCGACGACTGGGGCATTGGCATCGAACAGGCGCCGACCTTCCGTTACTACCTGGAGCGACACATCGAAGTCGACTCCGAAGACCACGGCCCGGCGGCAGAAAAACTCCTCGCCCGCCTGGTCGATGGCGATCCGCAGCGTGAAGAAGACGTTTATGCCAGCGCCATCGCCGCCGTGGAAAGTCGCATCGCCCTGTGGGACGGCTTGCGCCTGAGCATGAGCGAACCGGTTGCCGAGGTGAACGCATGAACGCCGCCGACTACCAATCCTTCGCCGACGCCTGGGAAAGCCGCGCAACCATTCGCACCCGCCCCCGGCGTGTGCTGGAGAACGACGACAAGCTGATCTATCCACTGAGTCGCCAACCGCTGGTGCTGAGCGAAACCTTCCTGCGCGAATGCCCGGAACAACGGGACTTCGCCCTGGTACAGACGCTCTACAAGTTCATCAATGACGTGGTGATTTTCGAAACCGAGATCGTCGACAAGACCGCCCGCAGCATCGCTAAAAACCGCTTCAGCGTGGCGTTCCCGTTCGCCTGTCGCTACGACGCCATGACCGTGGTGGTGGACGAGGATTACCACGCCCTGGTGGCCATGGACTTCATGCAGCAGACCGTCGCCATGACCGGCATCACCCCCATCGAACTGCCGGATGAAATCGAACTGAGCCGTGCCATCCCGGCGGCCGTGGCCCTCGCACCGGAGCACCTGCGCAGCGCCGTGGAACTGATCTGCGTGGCCATCGCCGAGAACACCGTGACCGGCGATGTAGCGGCGTTCGCCAAGGACGATACGGTCAAGCAATCGATCAAAGGCCTGATGGCAGACCACTTGCTGGACGAGGGCCGTCATTCCGGGTTCTGGTCGCGGTTGGTGCGCATCTACTGGCACACCGCAAGCGAAGACGATCGCCAGTGCATCGCGCACATCCTGCCGGTGTTCATCAGCCATTACCTGACCAACGACATCCAGAAGTCCTTCGACTTCCGCCTGATCGACGCCTTGCAGATCAGCGACGTGGCGCGTCAGGCCCTCAAGAGCGAAGTGTCGGGGCTGGCCTTCCCGATCAATCGCCATCACCCGCTGGTCGCCAACATCGTGCGGTTTTTCCGCAGCAGTTCGCTGCTCGATTCACCGTGCGTGCAAAGCGCCCTGAGCGACTACCTGGTTTAACGAGGAGAACATCATGAGACGTCTCGATATTTTACTCATCGGGCATAGCCAGGCCCTGACCGAACTGGCGATGGAGCTCGAACAACATGGTCATTCATTGGCGCGACTTGCGAATGTGGAAGAACCACCGCCAGGCCTATTTGATTTGCTGATCGACGATGCCAGCCTGCCATTTCGGGACTTCGGCAATGCGCCGCACCTGATGCTGCAAGTGGGTGTCGGGGTGCCGGGAGCTAGCGGGCTGCCACCGCTGGACCTGCTGTGCACGTACAACTCGACGCCGTTGAGTCGCGTGCCGGTCGCCGAAGAGTTGTCCGGCAACGGCCAGGCATTGCGCCTGCGAGCGGTGGCCGATCTGGTCGATCATGTGGCGCTGCTGGTCAGCCGCTTCTCCCGGGATGCCGACTATTTCCTGCAGGCCGAGCCGACGATTTCCGCGCACTTCGAACAGGTGGAAAACCTGCTGTTTTTAGAGCGCCTGGCCTTCGTCCACCGTCTCAACAACACGGCAGAACCACGACTGCTGCAACTTGGGCAGATCCCGATGATCGAGCGGCTTGAACAGCGCTTTATTCAGTCTGCCGAGCGTGCGGCGCTGAATATCGCCGGCACGTCGCTGAGCTATCGAGAACTGCACGCCCACAGCCGCGCCATCCAACAGCGATTGCAACCGTTGCTCGATCAGCATCAAGGGCCTCTGGTGGTCGGAGTCTGCCTGCCAAAATGCAGTGCGTTGTATGCGGGGATTCTGGCGATCCTCGGCAGCGGCGCGGTGTACCTGCCGCTGGAGCCCAGCCACCCGCTGCAACGTCAGCAGTACATTCTGGAAAACGCTGGGGCGGTGTTGTTGCTGCATGACGGAGAGCATCCACTCAGCAAGACGATGCCGGGGCTGGACATCAGCCGTATCGACAGCGGCGATGTGAACCTCGATCAACCCTTGATGCGCCAACGCCCCGATCTCGACGCGCCATGCATGGCGCTCTACACCTCGGGCACCACAGGTCACCCCAAAGGCGTGCTGCTCAGCCAGGCCAACCTCGCGCACTTCACCGCATGGTACGCCGACTACGTGCAGCTGACCGAACAGAGCCGGGCGTTGCAGTTTTCATCGTTGAGTTTCGACTCGTCACTGATCGATATCTTCCCGACCCTGCTGCAGGGCGCAGAGCTGATCGTGCCCAACGAGGACCAACGTCGCGACCCACTGCAACTGGTCGAGCTGATCCGCCACCAACAACTCAGCCATGCCTTTTTGCCGCCAGCCTTGCTGAGCATCCTGCCGCTGGATCAGTTGCAGGTCCTCGATCATGTGATGACCGGCGGCGATGTCTGCGAACCCTACGTAGTCCAGCAACTGACCCGCCAAGGCAATCTCTACAACCTCTATGGCCCGACCGAAGCCACGGTGCTGATCACCGCGCGGCAACTGCGTACCGGCGACAGCAACCGGACCCTCGGTGCACCGATTGCCAACAGTCAGGTGCTGATCCTTGATGAGGATTTGCAACCGGTGACCGAGCAAACCGTCGGTGAGTTGTACATCGTCGGCCCGGGGGTGTGCCTGGGTTACCTGAACAATCCGCAGCAGACTGCCGAACGCTATCTGAACCTGAGCCTGCCGAACGGCCATAGCCTGCGTGCCTACCGCTCCGGCGACATGGCCAAGTGGACCGCCGATGGTATCGAGCTGTGCGGACGACGAGACAATCAGGTGAAGATTCGCGGCTTTCGGGTCGAGCCGGAAGAGATCGAACGCTGCCTGCGCGACAGCCAGCTGTACCGTCAGGTGGCGGTGGTCATCGATTGTCATCGGCGGATTCTGGCCTTTCTCGCGCAACCCCAGGAAGCGCAACCCGGTGCCGCTCGCGAAGCCTTGAAAGCCCATGCGATGCAATTTTTGCCGGACTACATGCAGCCGATCGCCTGGACCGAGCTGGCAAGCATGCCGTTCGCCAGCAACGGCAAGGTCGACCGCAAAGCGCTGCTGGAATTGCCCGTCAACGTGACCGACAACAGCCCACGGTGTTTGCCCGCCAGCGCCGATGAAGCGCTGTTGTTGGAAATCTGGGCTGAGCTGCTGGAGCTGCCCGCCAGCGACATTTCCACCGACGAAAGCTTCTTCAACCTCGGCGGGCACTCGATTCTGCTGTCGCGCATGCTCCTGCGTTTGCGTGAGGAGTTCGGCCGCAGTATCTCGATCAACCGCTTCATCGAACTGCCGACGATTGCGAAGCTGGCGACGTTGGTGCGAGGCTCCGGGACCGAGGAAGTGTTGAGTGAAAAAGCCCTGGCCGATGCCTTCCGTGAACTGGACATCGAGCCGCTGCCGATCAGCCGAATGGGCGATGTGCACAAGGTGATCGTCACCGGCGCCAACAGCTTTGTCGGTGTGCATATCGTCGAAGCGCTGCTTGCCTGGGGCGCCAGCGAAGTAGCGTGCCTGGTGCGCGATGGCGGTGGGCAATCGGCGGCGCAACGCTTTGCAGATGCGTTGCGGGAAAACCGCCTGGAGCATCTGGACCTGAGCCGGGTGCAGGTTTACGCGGCAGACATCACTCGCCCGCAACTGGGGCTCAGCGAAGCGGTTTACGAACGGCTGGATCGAGAGTTCGGCGCACTGGTGCACAACGCCGCCAACGTCAATCACGTCCTCGATTACGAGTCGTTGGCGCGGGATAACGTCGAACCGATTTTCGAGTGTCTACGCCTGTGTGAAGGCCGCAGCAAGAAGATCTTCAACTTCGTCTCGACGCTCTCGGCGTCCAGCACGATTTCCGACGATGGCCGGGTGCTGGAGTTGCCCGCCGCGCAGACACCGCCGATCTACATCAAGAACGGCTACAACCTGTCCAAATGGGTCGGCGAGCGGATCCTCGAACGGGCGCGGGAACGTGGGGTTCGGGTCAATCTTTATCGCCCCGGCAACATCAGTTTCAACAGCCTCACCGGCGTCTGCCAGCCCCACAAGAATCGCCTGATGCTGATGCTCAAGGGCTCGATCCAGCTCGGTCAGGTACCGGAGTTCGCACTGAATTTCGACCTGATGCCGGTGGATTTTCTCGCCCGTTTCATCGCCTTCCATGCCAGCCGTTACCAGGCCGAAAAAGCGGTGTTCAACCTGCACAACCCCGAACCCCTGAGCTGGGACACCTATGTGGCTTCCTTTCGCGAAGCCGGTCGGGAGTTCTCGATGGTCAGCGTCGCCGACTGGCAGCAGCAATTGGGCCGGGTCGACAGTGATAACGCGCTGTTTGGCGTGCTGGGTTTCTACCTCAACGGCTTCGAGGAAGACATCGGCGACATCTCGATGATCGGCCACGACAACGCCCAGGCCGGTGTACGGCAGATGGGCGCGCACTACCCGGAAAAATCCCCGGCGCTGCTGCGACGCGGCTGCGACTACCTCAAAGAAATCAACTTCATCTGATTCACCCTAACCCCGCACGGAGCAAAAACCATGAATACTCTGCAACCCGATACCCTGATCAAAAACCCTCAAGGCTGCCACGTTGTGTCTTCGGTGGAAGTACCGGCCGACGCGGCGCAAGTCTGGACAGTAGTCGGCAATTTTGCCGGCTTCGACCGATTCATTCCGGCGCTGTCGCATATCGAGATGACCGGCGAAGGTGTGTCGTCGCTGCGCAAGAAGTTCTTTAAGGACGGCAACCTGGTGGTCGAGCAGCTCAACTCCCGCAACGACCAGGCGCTGAACATGACCTGGACCACGATCTACAACACCTTGGGCGTGGCCAATTTGTGGGCGTCGATGAGTGTGGAATCCCTGGGTACAGACAAGTCGCGGGCGACCTGGACGATCATCGCCGAACCGGCCCAGGGCGGCGCCGAGGCCCTGCCGGGGTTCAAGCAGTTCGTTCAGGGGTTTGCCGATGATGCGATGGGGAATGTGGTGAAGCTGTTTGTGTAGCGCTCCGGTTCAGCGGTGACTGATCTACCGCTTTCGCAGGCAAGCCTCGCTTCTACAGGTTAGCTCTTGTAGGAGCGAGGCTTGCACGCGAAGAACGATAACGCGATCGTACTGACCTCAATCAGATCTTGAAGCTATCAACCAGTTGCTTCAAACGATTGGCCTGCTGGGACAGTGCATCACAATCCTTCAATGTTTCATTGAGGTTGGCCACGCTCTGCTGGTTCAGCAGGTTGATCTGGTTGACGTCGACGTTGAGGGTTTCTACCACGGCCGTCTGCTCTTCGGTCGCCGCGGCCACCGATTGGTTCATGCCGTCGATTTCGCCGATGCGCTGGGTCACGCTGACCAGTCGCAGGCCGGCCTGGTTCGCCACTTCGACGCTCTGCTCGCTGGACACCTGACTGGCGTTCATCGTAGTCACCGCCTCGCGAGAACCGATCTGCAGCGAGCTGATCATCTTGTGGATTTCTTCCGCCGACTCCTGGGTGCGATGAGCCAGGTTGCGCACCTCATCCGCCACCACCGCAAAACCACGACCGGCCTCACCGGCACGGGCCGCTTCGATAGCCGCGTTGAGCGCCAACAGATTGGTCTGCTGGGAGATGCCTTTGATCACATCCAGAATGTGGCCGATGTTGTCGGTGCTCGCGTTCAGGGTTTCGATCTGCGTGCAGGACAGGCTGATTTTCTGCGACAGCTCGGTCATGGCCTGGATAGTTTGTTCCACCACCTGACGGCCGTCATCGGCCTGCTCGCTCGCGCCGCTGGCGTGTTGCGAAGCATCGGCGGCATTGCGGGCGATTTCCTGGGTGGCGGCGCCCAATTGGTTGATCGCCGCGGCCACGCTGTTGGTGCGGGCGCTTTGTTCGTCGGAGCCGATGATCGAGGCGTTGGACGATGCCATCACCCGTTGCGACAGATCATGAACCTGGCGGGTCGCCGAGGACACTTCGCAAATCGATGCGTGAATCCGCTCTACGAACTGGTTGAAGGAACCACCCAACTCGCCGAACTCGTCTTTGCTTTCTACGACCAGACGACGGGTCAGGTCGCCCTCGCCCTGAGCGATGTCCTGCATCGCACGGCCCATCGTGGTCAGCGGACGCATCAGCACGTTGATCAGCAAGCTCAGCAGCACGGCAATGGCCGTCACGGCGATGAACATCGCGATCAGCGCCGAGGTGCGGAACTGGCTCAGTGGTGCGTAGGCCTTGGCCTTGTCAATCGACAGACCGACGTACCACTCGGCATTCGGCAAACCGCTCACCGGCGTGAACGAAAGGATGCGGTCCTGTTTGTTCAGTACGACTTCCTGGATGCCTTTCTCGATGCGAACACTGGAACCCGGATAGATGTCTTTCAGGTTCTTCATCACTTGGTCTTTGTCCGGACTGACGATCACCTGACCGTCGGCACTGACCAGGAATGCGTGACCGATACCACCGAAGTCCACCGAGTTGATGATCTTCACCAGGGTTTCCAGGCTCAGGTCACCGCCGACCACGCCCAGCAGTTCGCTGTTCTTTTTCACCGGTATGGCAACGGTTACCACCAGCCCGCCGACCGCCGCCATATAAGGCGGGGTCAGCATGGTCTTGTCGGCGACCACGGCTTGTTTGTACCAGGGGCGCTGACGCGGGTCGTAGCCGTCCGGCATCTTCGCGTCAGGGCGCTGGGTGAACAAGCCATTGGCCTGCCCAACGTAGGTGAACTGGAAGTTCGAGGTGAGGGCCGGTTGATCGACCAGCCCCGGCAAGTCAGCATTGGCACCTTGATGGGCGACGTTCTGCGCGAGGTTTTCCAGGACCAGCACGCGGCCGCTCATCCAGTTCTGCACGCTGCTGGCAGTCAGGTCGCCGGCTTGCTCAACGGAGGACTCGATGTTTTGCCGAATGGTGTTTCGTTGCAGGTAGTCGTTGTACAAAGTGAACAACGCAAACGCCAGCACCACGACGCCTGAAGCGGCCAGCAGGATTTTATGGCTGAACTTGAGATTCATTTCATGGGACTTCTTATGCCAAAAGTGGGGATGCGTTCCGGGTTGCAACATTCCATGTAACAGCGCAGACGGCATTCTGAAGCCGCTCTACTTTGGTGCACGCATGTGTCATCAGTCTTTCGGCACGAGCGGGAGAAAACTTAAGGATTTGTACAAAACCCGTCAGATAACCGCCGAACGGCGTGCTAGGAGGGACGGATTATTGGGCTTACCGCACGTCATGATCGCGGTTGGGCGTTTTGGCTGTGGTGTATCGATGAGGGGGGATATATCTGATGCTACTGGCTCGAAGGAATAGCGAGATACGCAGACCTGGATTTGACCCGCTTCAGACTTAGACTTCTATAAGCCCAGAAAGACAAAACCCCTGTCTGCATAAGCAGACAGGGGTTTCGGAATTTAATCTTGACGATGACCTACTCTCACATGGGGAAACCCCACACTACCATCGGCGATGCATCGTTTCACTTCTGAGTTCGGGATGGGATCAGGTGGTTCCAATGCTCTATGGTCGTCAAGAAATTCTGTGACCAGCCCGTTACAGCGGTAACGTGCCAGCAAAATTGGTGACTTCTACTAAAACAAAACCCCTACCTGCGTACGCAGATAGGGGTTTCGGAATTTAATCTTGACGATGACCTACTCTCACATGGGGAAACCCCACACTACCATCGGCGATGCATCGTTTCACTGCTGAGTTCGGGATGGGATCAGGTGGTTCCAATGCTCTATGGTCGTCAAGAAATTCGGGTACCGAACCGTCTTTCGACGCTTCAGCAAATTGGGTATGCGATAGTTTGTGCGGCTTTTGTGAATGGTTGCGAACTTTCGGTTCATTGCGTCTTCACACACCGCAATCTGGTGTCCTTTCGGATCAACAAATTGCTTGGGTGTTATATGGTCAAGCCTCACGGGCAATTAGTATTGGTTAGCTCAACGCCTCACAGCGCTTACACACCCAACCTATCAACGTCGTAGTCTTCGACGGCCCTTCAGGGGACTCAAGGTCCCAGTGAGATCTCATCTTGAGGCTAGTTTCCCGCTTAGATGCTTTCAGCGGTTATCTATTCCGAACATAGCTACCCGGCAATGCCACTGGCGTGACAACCGGAACACCAGAGGTTCGTCCACTCCGGTCCTCTCGTACTAGGAGCAGCCCCTCTCAAATCTCAAACGTCCACGGCAGATAGGGACCGAACTGTCTCACGACGTTCTAAACCCAGCTCGCGTACCACTTTAAATGGCGAACAGCCATACCCTTGGGACCGGCTTCAGCCCCAGGATGTGATGAGCCGACATCGAGGTGCCAAACACCGCCGTCGATATGAACTCTTGGGCGGTATCAGCCTGTTATCCCCGGAGTACCTTTTATCCGTTGAGCGATGGCCCTTCCATACAGAACCACCGGATCACTAAGACCTACTTTCGTACCTGCTCGACGTGTCTGTCTCGCAGTCAAGCGCGCTTTTGCCTTTATACTCTACGACCGATTTCCGACCGGTCTGAGCGCACCTTCGTACTCCTCCGTTACTCTTTAGGAGGAGACCGCCCCAGTCAAACTACCCACCATACACTGTCCTCGATCCGGATAACGGACCTGAGTTAGAACCTCAAAGTTGCCAGGGTGGTATTTCAAGGATGGCTCCACGCGAACTGGCGTCCACGCTTCAAAGCCTCCCACCTATCCTACACAAGCAAATTCAAAGTCCAGTGCAAAGCTATAGTAAAGGTTCACGGGGTCTTTCCGTCTAGCCGCGGATACACTGCATCTTCACAGCGATTTCAATTTCACTGAGTCTCGGGTGGAGACAGCGCCGCCATCGTTACGCCATTCGTGCAGGTCGGAACTTACCCGACAAGGAATTTCGCTACCTTAGGACCGTTATAGTTACGGCCGCCGTTTACCGGGGCTTCGATCAAGAGCTTCGCGTTAGCTAACCCCATCAATTAACCTTCCGGCACCGGGCAGGCGTCACACCCTATACGTCCACTTTCGTGTTTGCAGAGTGCTGTGTTTTTAATAAACAGTCGCAGCGGCCTGGTATCTTCGACCGGCGTGGGCTTACGCAGCAAGTGCTTCACCCTCACCGGCGCACCTTCTCCCGAAGTTACGGTGCCATTTTGCCTAGTTCCTTCACCCGAGTTCTCTCAAGCGCCTTGGTATTCTCTACCCAACCACCTGTGTCGGTTTGGGGTACGGTTCCTGGTTACCTGAAGCTTAGAAGCTTTTCTTGGAAGCATGGCATCAACCACTTCGTGTTCTAAAAGAACACTCGTCATCAGCTCTCGGCCTTAGAATCCCGGATTTACCTAAGATTCCAGCCTACCACCTTAAACTTGGACAACCAACGCCAAGCTGGCCTAGCCTTCTCCGTCCCTCCATCGCAATAACCAGAAGTACAGGAATATTAACCTGTTTTCCATCGACTACGCTTTTCAGCCTCGCCTTAGGGACCGACTAACCCTGCGTCGATTAACGTTGCGCAGGAAACCTTGGTCTTTCGGCGTGGGTGTTTTTCACACCCATTGTCGTTACTCATGTCAGCATTCGCACTTCTGATACCTCCAGCAAGCTTCTCAACTCACCTTCACAGGCTTACAGAACGCTCCTCTACCGCATCACCTAAGTGATACCCGTAGCTTCGGTGTATGGTTTGAGCCCCGTTACATCTTCCGCGCAGGCCGACTCGACTAGTGAGCTATTACGCTTTCTTTAAAGGGTGGCTGCTTCTAAGCCAACCTCCTAGCTGTCTAAGCCTTCCCACATCGTTTCCCACTTAACCATAACTTTGGGACCTTAGCTGACGGTCTGGGTTGTTTCCCTTTTCACGACGGACGTTAGCACCCGCCGTGTGTCTCCCATGCTCGGCACTTGTAGGTATTCGGAGTTTGCATCGGTTTGGTAAGTCGGGATGACCCCCTAGCCGAAACAGTGCTCTACCCCCTACAGTGATACATGAGGCGCTACCTAAATAGCTTTCGAGGAGAACCAGCTATCTCCGAGCTTGATTAGCCTTTCACTCCGATCCACAGGTCATCCGCTAACTTTTCAACGGTAGTCGGTTCGGTCCTCCAGTCAGTGTTACCTAACCTTCAACCTGCCCATGGATAGATCGCCCGGTTTCGGGTCTATTCCCAGCGACTAGACGCCCTATTAAGACTCGCTTTCGCTACGCCTCCCCTATTCGGTTAAGCTCGCCACTGAAAATAAGTCGCTGACCCATTATACAAAAGGTACGCAGTCACCCAACAAAGTGGGCTCCCACTGCTTGTACGCATACGGTTTCAGGATCTATTTCACTCCCCTCTCCGGGGTTCTTTTCGCCTTTCCCTCACGGTACTAGTTCACTATCGGTCAGTCAGTAGTATTTAGCCTTGGAGGATGGTCCCCCCATATTCAGACAAAGTTTCTCGTGCTCCGTCCTACTCGATTTCATGGCCAAGAGATTTTCGCGTACAGGGCTATCACCCACTATGGCCGCACTTTCCAGAGCGTTCCGCTAATCTCAAAGCCACTTAAGGGCTAGTCCCCGTTCGCTCGCCACTACTAAGGGAATCTCGGTTGATTTCTTTTCCTCAGGGTACTTAGATGTTTCAGTTCCCCTGGTTCGCCTCTTGCACCTATGTATTCAGTACAAGATAACCATCTTATGATGGCTGGGTTCCCCCATTCAGACATCTCCGGATCAAAGTCTGTTTGCCGACTCCCCGAAGCTTTTCGCAGGCTACCACGTCTTTCATCGCCTCTGACTGCCAAGGCATCCACCGTATGCGCTTCTTCACTTGACCATATAACCCCAAGCAATCTGGTTATACTGTGAAGACGACATTCGCCGAAAATTCGCATGTGCTCAAAGAGCAACTCACAAATTTTACCTTAGCCTGATCCGTTACCAGTGAAAGTAACGTTCAGTCTATCTTTCTATCACATACCCAAATTTTTAAAGAACGATCTAATCAAAAGACTAGAAATCAATATTCACAGCGGAATATTCATTTCTAAGCTTTAACGATTCAAGGCCACCTCACATGGTCAGCCTATCGTCTTCTTCAATGAATCAAGCAATTCGTGTGGGAACTTATGGAGCAGCTGATGTCGTCGATTAAGGAGGTGATCCAGCCGCAGGTTCCCCTACGGCTACCTTGTTACGACTTCACCCCAGTCATGAATCACACCGTGGTAACCGTCCCCCCGAAGGTTAGACTAGCTACTTCTGGTGCAACCCACTCCCATGGTGTGACGGGCGGTGTGTACAAGGCCCGGGAACGTATTCACCGCGACATTCTGATTCGCGATTACTAGCGATTCCGACTTCACGCAGTCGAGTTGCAGACTGCGATCCGGACTACGATCGGTTTTGTGGGATTAGCTCCACCTCGCGGCTTGGCAACCCTCTGTACCGACCATTGTAGCACGTGTGTAGCCCAGGCCGTAAGGGCCATGATGACTTGACGTCATCCCCACCTTCCTCCGGTTTGTCACCGGCAGTCTCCTTAGAGTGCCCACCATTACGTGCTGGTAACTAAGGACAAGGGTTGCGCTCGTTACGGACTTAACCCAACATCTCACGACACGAGCTGACGACAGCCATGCAGCACCTGTCTCAATGCTCCCGAAGGCACCAATCCATCTCTGGAAAGTTCATTGGATGTCAAGGCCTGGTAAGGTTCTTCGCGTTGCTTCGAATTAAACCACATGCTCCACCGCTTGTGCGGGCCCCCGTCAATTCATTTGAGTTTTAACCTTGCGGCCGTACTCCCCAGGCGGTCAACTTAATGCGTTAGCTGCGCCACTAAGAGCTCAAGGCTCCCAACGGCTAGTTGACATCGTTTACGGCGTGGACTACCAGGGTATCTAATCCTGTTTGCTCCCACGCTTTCGCACCTCAGTGTCAGTATCAGTCCAGGTGGTCGCCTTCGAGGTGTTCCTATCTACGCATTTCACCGCTACACAGGAAATTCCACCACCCTCTACCATACTCGCTCGACAGTTTTGAATGCAGTTCCCAGGTTGAGCCGGGGATTTCACATCCAACTTAACGAACCCTACGCGCGCTTACGCCCAGTAATTCCGATAACGCTGCACCCTGTATTACCGCGGCTGCTGGCACAGAGTTAGCCGGTGCTTATTCTGTCGGTAACGTCAAAACAATTACGTATTAGGTAACTGCCCTTCCTCCCAACTTAAAGTGCTTTACAATCCGAAGACCTTCTTCACACACGCGGCATGGCTGGATCAGGCTTTCGCCCATTGTCCAATATTCCCCACTGCTGCCTCCCGTAGGAGTCTGGACCGTGTCTCAGTTCCAGTGTGACTGATCATCCTCTCAGACCAGTTACGGATCGTCGCCTTGGTGAGCCATTACCTCACCAACTAGCTAATCCGACCTAGGCTCATCTGATAGCGCAAGGCCCGAAGGTCCCCTGCTTTCTCCCGTAGGACGTATGCGGTATTAGCGTTCGTTTCCGAACGTTATCCCCCACTACCAGGCAGATTCCTAGGCATTACTCACCCGTCCGCCGCTCGCCACCAGGTACAAGTACCCGTGCTGCCGCTCGACTTGCATGTGTTAGGCCTGCCGCCAGCGTTCAATCTGAGCCATGATCAAACTCTTCAGTTCAAACATCTTTGGGTTTTTAAGAAACCCTAAACTTGGCTCAGCAATCGTTGGTTACATCTTTGATTTCTCGCGGAGTAACTTGTGATGCTGATAATCTTGTTGACTATCAGTCTGACTCCACAAGCACCCACACGAATTGCTTGATTCAGTTGTTAAAGAGCGGTTGGTTAAGAGCTTTCGTCTCAACCGAGGCGCGCATTCTACAGCAGCCTCTGTTGCTGTCAAGCGGTTATTTTCAGAAGTTTTCAAAGTTTCCCGTAAGAAACATCAGCAACTTCAACCACTTGCGCTTCCGATCTCTCGTTAGCGGGAGGCGAATTCTACAGCGTTAGTCGCTGCTGTCAACACCTCTTTTTCTCCGCTTTCGACCGAGAAGATCGAATCGTTAATAAGGCGACAACATCCTGCCTTACCAACTCCTTCTGGCCTCGATGAACTGAAGCGTAATCGCTGTCGAAAACTACGTAACTCGTTGTTTACCAAGGAGTTTTCCGTTTCGACTGCGCCGGAAGTGGGGCGAATTATAGACGTCCAGAATCTGCCGTCAACCTCTAATTTGGCTTTTCTATCAATAGCTTGCAGAAAGCCGGAAAACCGCCCGCTTTCCTTCTATAGAGGAGAGCAAAACCACTCCCTCTATAATAGAAGAGGACTTCAGAGCACCCCCGCCTCTTTGAAAGCAGCGACTGCACCGGCATCCAGACCCAATACCCGCTGCAAAACCTCCAGCGTGTGCTCACCCAGTAAAGGAGGTGCGCTACGGTACTCCACTGGCGTCTCGGACAGGCGTATCGGGCTCGCAACTTGCGGTACGATCCCGGCCAAAGCATGAGGCAGCTCAATAGCCAACCCACGAGCCTGAACCTGAGGGTCGGCAAACACCTGGGCCAGGTCATTGATCGGCCCACACGGCACGCCTGCCTGCTCCAACTGCGTCACCCATTCAGCAGTGGTCTTGAACACGGTCGCCTGACGGATCAGCGGGATCAGCACCGCCCGATTTACCACCCTTAACTTATTGGTCGCAAAACGCGGATCATCCGCCCACTGAGGCTGCCCGGCCACCTCCGCAAATTTGCGGAACTGCCCATCATTACCCACGGTGAGGATGAAGTCGCCATCGGCTGTAGGAAAGTCCTGATAAGGCACGATGTTCGGATGGGCGTTGCCCAGGCGCTTAGGCGCAATGCCCGTCGTCAGGTAGTTCATCGCCTGGTTCGCCAGACACGCCACCTGAACGTCCAGCAATGCCATATCAATGTGCTGACCGCCACCGCCATGATCCCGATGACCCAGCGCAGCCAGGATCGCTACCGTTGAATAGAGCCCAGTCAGAATGTCTGTCAGCGCCACGCCGACTTTCACCGGGCCCGCACCTTCATCTCCTTCGGGGCGACCGGTCAAACTCATCAGACCGCCCAAGCCCTGGATCATGAAGTCATAACCCGCACGCTTGGCATACGGGCCGGTCTGACCGAACCCGGTGATCGAGCAATAGATCAGCTTCGGATTGGCCACCTTTAGCGACTCGTAGTCCAGCCCATATGCCGCAAGACCACCGACCTTGAAGTTCTCGATGAGGATATCCGACTTCGCCGCCAACTCACGCACCAGCCGCTGCCCCTCTGGTCGCGTGAAGTCGATGGTCACCGATTGCTTGTTGCGGTTGGCGGACAAGTAATAGGCCGCCTCGCTGGTGTTCTCGCCATACGCGTCTTTAAGGAACGGAGGCCCCCAGGCACGCGTGTCATCGCCATTGCCCGGGCGCTCGACCTTGATGACGTCAGCGCCAAGGTCCGCAAGGATCTGCCCGGCCCAAGGCCCGGCGAGCACCCGCGACAAATCCAGTACCCGTAGATGCGAAAGCGCGCCCATGGCCGTTCTCCTATTAATAGAACGCCTGGAGGCCGGTCTGCGCGCGACCGAGGATCAACGCATGGACGTCATGCGTACCTTCATAGGTATTCACCACTTCCAGGTTGACCAGGTGGCGAGCGACACCGAACTCATCGGAGATACCGTTGCCACCCAGCATGTCGCGCGCCATGCGGGCGATGTCGAGGGACTTGCCGCAGGAGTTGCGCTTCATCATCGAAGTGATCTCGACCGCGGCAGTCCCTTCATCTTTCATGCGCCCCAGACGCAGGCAGCCTTGCAGCGCCAAAGTGATTTCGGTCTGCATGTCGGCCAGCTTCTTCTGGATCAACTGAGTGGCCGCCAATGGACGACCAAACTGCTGACGATCCAGGGTGTACTGGCGAGCGGTGTGCCAGCAGAACTCGGCAGCGCCCAGTGCGCCCCAGGAAATGCCGTAACGCGCCGAGTTAAGGCAGGTAAAAGGGCCTTTCAAACCACGGACATCCGGGAAGATGTTCTCTTCAGGAACAAACACGTTGTCCATGACGATCTCGCCGGTGATGGATGCACGCAAGCCGACCTTGCCATGAATCGCCGGAGCGCTCAGACCTTTCCAGCCCTTCTCGAGCACAAAGCCACGAATGTCGCCCGCATCGTCCTTGGCCCAAACCACGAATACATCAGCGATCGGACTGTTGGTAATCCACATCTTGCTGCCGGTGAGGCTGTAGCCACCTTCCACTTTGCGTGCACGAGTAATCATCGCGCCCGGGTCTGAGCCGTGGTTGGGCTCGGTCAGACCGAAGCAACCAATCCATTCACCCGTGGCCAGCTTCGGCAGGTATTTCTGCTTCTGTGCTTCGGTGCCGAATTCATTGATCGGAACCATGACCAGCGAAGACTGCACACTCATCATCGAGCGATAGCCGGAGTCGACACGCTCGACCTCACGGGCAATCAGGCCGTAGCTGACATAGTTCAGGCCGCTGCCACCGTATTGCTCAGGGATGGTCGCACCCAGCAGACCCACCTCACCCATCTCACGGAAGATCGCCGGGTCAGTCTTCTCATGACGGAAAGCTTCGAGAACACGCGGTGCGAGCTTCTGCTGAGCAAACTGCTCGGCCGTGTCGCGAATCATGCGTTCTTCTTCAGTGAGCTGTTGATCCAGCAACAGGGGATCGATCCAGTTGAAGCTAACTTTACCGCCCATGAGTGAGTCCTCTCGAATCGGGTCAAATAACGTGGATTGATCCTAGGCCGGGTTCGGCGTCCCGGCAAACGAGGTTTTCGCATACTGTTGTGCTAATTTCTCACTTCGAAACGTTGCAAAATCGCCTTTATGCAATGCATTAGTGAGGTTGACGTACATGCGCAGGAAGATCCCCAGCACAACAGCCCTGATCAGCTTTGAAGCGGCAGCGCGCCACGAGAGCTTTACCAAGGCTGCCCAGGAGCTTTCTCTCACTCAGGGAGCGATTTGCCGACAGATAGCCAGTCTCGAGGAGTTCCTCAATGTCGAGCTTTTCCGGCGTTCACGGCGTGGAGTGAAGCTGACAGAAGCCGGGCTTTCCTACAGCCGCAGGGTGGCCACCCAACTCGACGCGGTTGAACGGGACACTTTGTCAGTGATGGGCCAGCAAGGCGCCAACTCGATCGAACTGGCGGTAGTTCCGACCTTCGGCACTCAATGGCTGCTGCCACGACTCAAGGATTTCCAACACAAACACCCGGAGGTGACGGTCAACCTCACCAACCGTACGCGCCCCTTCCTGTTTGCCGACACCGACTTCGATGCCGCCATTTATTTCGGCGACGCCGACTGGCCAGGTACCGAATCCCACAGGTTAATGGGCGAGAACCCGATGCCGGTGTGCAGCCCCATGCTGCTGGGCCAAAAAACCAACCTGAGCCCCGGTGAAATCGCCGAGTTGCCCTTGCTGCAACAGACCACTCGCCCTTATGCCTGGCGCCAATGGTTCAACTCCCAGAACCTGAATATCCCGCGAGACATGACAGGACCGCGTTACGAGCTATTCTCCATGCTCGCCCAGGCAGCGATGCATGACATGGGGATCGCGCTGATTCCGCCATTCCTGATTCAACGCGAATTGGCGGAGAAGCGTCTGGTCATTGCCAATACCCAAGCACTATCGAGCATCAAGGCCTACTACCTGATGATTCCTGATCGAAAGGTCGAATCAGCCTCTTTGAAAGCTTTTCGCGATTGGCTGGTGAATCAGGCACACAGCTACAACCTAGAAGGATAAAGGCTCACACCCATTAGTTGACCGCGTAGTCAGCAAAACAAAAGCACTACAGATATAAGTATTTGTCGCATATTGACAGACTGTACCGACAAACAGCACAAACGTCCCACAAGCGTTTGAGTACGTGGCTTTGAGCCTCTATTGGCAGGCAATGACAACCTATTCACCGTGCGGATGTATAAATTCTTGAATTTTGGCAAAAATCCTTAGAAGCCACGGCCTGCAAAGGGTTTAACGGAAAGGTGCGACATTCGGTCACGGGGTGACTTGTAGTTAATTTTCCGTCACCCGTCATAATCCCTTGAAGGGCACAAAGTTCGCCTGCAAAATGCCGCGCCCCGCCCTGATTTGGTGGGGTCGTGCTGATCGGCCGCCCCAGCCGCACCATCCGAAGTGCCTGGGTTTACTCAATAAGATCACGCAGGAGATTTGACGTGCACATTGGTGTTCCTCTCGAAACCCAGACGGGTGAAACGCGGGTTGCTGCAACCCCGGAAACCATCAAGAAGCTGATCGGCCAGGGTCATAAGGTCACTGTACAAAGCGGCGCCGGCATTAACGCCAGCGTCGTCGACAGTGCTTATGAAGCGGCAGGCGCAACCATTGGCAGCGCCAACGATGCGTTTGGTGCCGAGCTGATTCTCAAGGTGGTCGCCCCCAGCGACAGCGAACTGACGCTGATCAAGAGCGGCACCGTAGTGGTCGGCATGCTCAACCCGTTCAGCAATGAAACCATCGCCAAACTGGCCGAATGCGGCATTACCGCGTTTGCGCTGGAAGCTGCGCCACGCACCTCCCGCGCCCAGAGCCTGGATGTGCTGTCCTCCCAAGCGAACATCGCCGGCTATAAATCGGTGCTGCTGGCCGCTCACTACTACCCACGCTTCATGCCGATGCTGATGACCGCAGCGGGCACTGTGAAAGCGGCGCGCGTGCTGATTCTTGGTGCCGGTGTGGCCGGTTTGCAGGCGATTGCCACGGCAAAACGTCTGGGTGCCGTGATCGAAGCGTCCGATGTGCGTCCTGCGGTGAAGGAGCAAATTGAATCCTTGGGTGCGAAATTCGTCGACGTGCCGTACGAAACCGATGAAGAACGCGAATGCGCCGTCGGCGTCGGCGGCTATGCGCGCCCCATGCCGGCCAGCTGGATGCAGCGTCAGGCCTTGGCCGTACACGAACGCGCCAAGCAGGCTGACATCATCATCACCACGGCACTGATCCCGGGTCGCAAGGCGCCGACGCTGCTCAGCGCCGAAACCGTGGCGCAGATGAAGCCAGGCTCGGTGGTTGTCGACCTCGCTGCAGCCCAGGGCGGCAACTGCCCGCTGACCGTGGCGGACCAGGTCGTGGTCTCGAATGGCGTGACCATTGTCGGTCCGACCAATCTGGCCGGTGGGGTGGCGGCAGACGCTTCGGCGCTGTACGCACGCAACCTGCTGGACTTCCTGAAGCTGGTCTTCAACAAGGAAGGCCAGTTCGAAGTGAACCTAGAAGACGACATCGTCGCCGCGTGCCTAATGTGCCGCGACGGCCAAGTCATCCGCAAAAACGCCTAAGCAGGGATTCAGACGATGGAAGAGCTTATCTCCCCCGGTATCTACAACCTGATCATCTTCGTGCTGGCGATTTATGTCGGTTATCACGTGGTCTGGAACGTTACACCTGCACTGCACACGCCATTGATGGCGGTGACCAACGCCATTTCGGCGATTGTGATCGTCGGCGCGATGCTGGCGGCCGCTTTGACCGTAACACCATTGGGCAAAACCATGGGCACCCTGGCGGTGGCTCTGGCGGCCGTGAACGTGTTCGGTGGTTTCCTGGTCACCCGTCGCATGCTTGAGATGTTCAAGAAAAAAGCCCCGAAAGCCGTAAAAGAAGAGGCGCCCAAGTAATGAGCATGAACCTGGTAACGACGCTGTACCTGATCGCGTCGATCTGCTTCATCCAGGCCCTCAAAGGCCTGTCGCACCCGACCACGTCGCGGCGCGGCAACGTGTACGGCATGCTCGGCATGGCCTTGGCGATCCTCACCACCATCGGTCTCATCTATAAGTTGGCGGCGCTCTCCATTGAGCAAGGCGGTGCTACCGCCGGCATCGGCTACGTCATCGTCGGTCTGCTGGCCGGCGGTACCGCCGGTTCGATCATGGCCAAGCGCGTTGAAATGACCAAAATGCCGGAGCTGGTCGCCTTCATGCACAGCATGATCGGTCTGGCGGCGGTGTTCATCGCCATTGCAGCCGTCGTCGAGCCGCAATCGTTGGGCATTGTTAAACATCTGGGCGATTCGATTCCGGCGGGTAACCGTCTGGAGCTGTTCCTCGGCGCGGCCATCGGTGCAATCACCTTCTCCGGTTCGGTGATCGCGTTTGGCAAGCTGTCGGGCAAGTACAAGTTCCGCCTGTTCCAGGGCGCACCAGTACAGTTCAGCGGTCAGCACAAACTGAACCTGCTGCTGGGTCTGGCGACGCTGGCACTGGGCGTCACGTTCATGCTGACCGGCAACTTCAGCGCCTTTGCCCTGATGCTGATCCTGGCCTTCGTGATGGGCGTGCTGATCATCATCCCGATCGGCGGCGCCGACATGCCCGTCGTGGTGTCGATGCTCAACAGCTACTCCGGCTGGGCTGCAGCGGGTATCGGCTTCTCGCTGAACAACTCGATGCTGATCATTGCCGGCTCGCTGGTGGGCTCAAGCGGTGCGATCCTCTCGTACATCATGTGCAAGGCGATGAACCGTTCGTTCTTCAACGTACTGCTCGGCGGCTTCGGCAACACCGCGGATGCTGGCCCGGCGGGCTCCAAGGAAGCCCGTCCGGTGAAATCCGGTTCGGCTGATGACGCCACCTTCCTGCTGACCAACGCCGACACCGTGATCATCGTTCCAGGCTATGGCCTGGCGGTAGCACGGGCGCAGCACGCCTTGAAAGAGCTGACCGAGAAACTGAGCCACCGTGGCGTGACCGTGAAGTATGCGATTCACCCGGTTGCCGGCCGGATGCCTGGCCACATGAACGTATTGCTGGCCGAGGCCGAAGTGCCTTACGACCAGGTGTTCGAGATGGAAGACATCAACTCCGAGTTCGGCCAGGCCGACGTGGTGCTGGTGCTCGGCGCCAACGACGTGGTGAACCCGGCAGCCAAGAACGACCCGAAATCCCCGATTGCCGGCATGCCGATTCTCGAAGCGTTCAAGGCCAAGACCATCATCGTCAACAAGCGCTCGATGGCCAGCGGCTATGCCGGTCTGGACAACGAGTTGTTCTATCTGGACAAGACCATGATGGTTTTCGGCGACGCCAAGAAAGTCATCGAAGACATGGTTAAAGCCGTCGAGTAAACCCCTTCGGCAACCTGAACGCCCCGACTCGTCGGGGCGTTTTTGTTTGCGTCTGTTACCGATCCTGTAAAGGTGTTTTGCCTGAAAGCACCGGAATAGACGCCCCGAATGCGACCTTGGTAGCGGGACGGGCACCGCTCGAATTCACTAGACTGCGCACCTTGCTTCCGTTGCCCGAGATAACAATCATGTACCGTGACCGTATTCGCTTGCCTTCATTGTTGGACAAGGTAATGAGCGCCGCCGACGCTGCCGCTCTGATTCAGGACGGCATGACCGTCGGCATGAGCGGCTTTACCCGAGCCGGCGAAGCCAAGGCCGTGCCTCATGCACTGGCCGAGCGCGCCAAGGTCACGCCGCTGAAAATAAGCTTGATGACCGGCGCCAGTCTGGGCAACGACCTCGACAAACAGCTGACTGAAGCCGGCGTACTGTCGCGACGCATGCCGTTCCAGGTGGACAGCACTCTGCGCAAGGCGATCAATGCCGGCGAAGTCATGTTCATCGACCAGCACCTGTCGGAAACCGTAGAGCAGCTGCGTAACCAGCAACTCAAGCTGCCGGACATCGCGGTTATCGAAGCCGTGGCGATCACCGAGCAGGGCCATATCGTGCCGACCACCTCGGTGGGCAACTCGGCCAGCTTCGCGATTTTCGCCAAACACGTGATCGTCGAGATCAATCTGGCGCACAACCCGAATCTCGAAGGCTTGCACGACATCTATATCCCTACCTACCGGCCTACCCGCACGCCTATTCCACTGGTGAAGGTCGATGACCGTATCGGCAGCACTGCCATCCCGATACCGCCGGAAAAAATCGTCGCGATCGTGATCACTAATCAATCCGACTCGCCCTCTACTGTGCTGCCGCCGGATGTGGACACCCAGGCCATCGCCGACCACCTGATCGACTTCTTCAAGCAAGAAGTGGCTGCCGGTCGCATGACCAACAAACTCGGCCCGCTGCAAGCCGGTATTGGCAGTATCGCCAACGCGGTGATGTGCGGCTTGATCGACTCGCCATTCGAAGACCTGACCATGTACTCCGAAGTGCTGCAGGATTCGACTTTCGATTTGATCGACGCTGGCAAGTTGAGCTTCGCTTCGGGCAGTTCGATCACCCTGTCGAGCCGGCGCAATGCCGATGTATTCGGGAATCTGGAGCACTATAAGGACAAGCTGGTGCTGCGCCCCCAGGAAATCTCCAATCACCCCGAAGTGGTGCGGCGCCTGGGCATCATCGGCATCAACACCGCGCTGGAGTTCGACCTGTACGGCAACGTCAACTCCACTCACGTCTGCGGCACGCGGATGATGAATGGCATCGGCGGCTCGGGCGACTTCGCGC
The DNA here is from genome assembly GCF_030687165.1 of Pseudomonas sp. FP1740. Classification (NCBI taxonomy): domain Bacteria; kingdom Pseudomonadati; phylum Pseudomonadota; class Gammaproteobacteria; order Pseudomonadales; family Pseudomonadaceae; genus Pseudomonas; species Pseudomonas sp. FP1740. Next base: position 110,233 of record NZ_CP117461.1, on the reverse strand, counting down.
GCAATGCGCACCTGGCGATTTTTGTCACCAAGTCGATCGCCAAGGGCGGGGCGATTTCCAGCGTGGTTCCCATGGTCAGCCACGTCGATCACACAGAACATGACGTCGACATTCTCGTGACCGAGATCGGCTTGGCCGACCTCCGAGGCCTGGCGCCGCGTGAGCGTGCCCGCGTCATCATCGACAACTGTGTTCACCCGGACTATCGCCCAGCCCTGAATGACTACTTCACTGCTGCTTGCGCGGTCGGCGGGCATACCCCGCATATCCTGCGTGACGCACTGAGCTGGCACATGAACCTGGAAGAAACCGGGCGCATGCTGGCGGTGTAATTGATACAGATAGCAGCTGACGCAAACACAGTTTCGTCAGCTCGCTGTTGCAGCATTCTTTTCAATCAAAAACTGTACTGCTGTACCGGTCTTTTCCTACCGTAATTGCCTACCTTTTGCAGCCTAAGCCCTATAAATGCACCATAATGGTGCTGATAGGTACAGTTGCCTCAATTTAGACCAGTACACCCCCGTTTAACAGTTAACTGGTCTCTCACAATACAGGTGAACTGTATCTACAGAGACTGGCCAAACGAGAGGATCATTGGCATCAGTCAAAGTTAAACCACTACCTAATCCCGCCATAAGCGGAAGGATGTCAACCATGGAACGTACACTCAGTTCCGAGCTGTTCTTCGAAGACACTGCTGCAAAAACCCAGGCTTCCCTGCCTTTGCGCGTTATCGCCAACCTGATGCTGTGGCAGCGCCGCATCTCCAGCCGCCATCAACTGGCTCGTCTGGATTCGCGTCTGCTGGCTGACGCCGGGATTAGCGAAGCACAACGCTACGAAGAGCTGAGCAAGCCGTTCTGGCGCTAAGTTAGCGTCGCTGGCTCTGACCCACCGGGTCCACCGCCAGCAACCCGAATTGAACAAACAGAACCCGTCGTGGGAAACCACGACGGGTTTTGTCGTTCTAGGGCTTCATATTGGGGGCGTACAGAAGAGAAAATCACCGACAGTTACAGTTTTTAAATATATAAAAACAACCAGTACAGTTTATTCTAAGTGTGTCTGCGCTCGCCTGCATGAACAAGCGGGACTGTTCTAACCGATGTACGCAGGCCTAATATCTGTCTAAACCGTGGCGAACGCTTTAAGACGACAGGCGTCTGATCCTGTGCCACCTCTCTATAGGTCTATCCAAAGGAGCTACCTCATGTCCCCCCTTCGCCTGCTCAGCGCTGCAGCCCTGCTTGCCATGGCTGCCAATGCCCACGCCTCCAGTTTTATCGTGACCACCGACTCCATCGTTAATGGCCTGAAAGCTTCCTCCGACGCGACTTCGGATGTCTCGTCCTCCTTCCGCGACAACAAAATCGTCCGTGCTGCCCGTGACGATGCCGCCAGCTTCGTTGCCAGTGACGGTGCCATCCGTGGCGCGAAACTGGAAAGCGCGCTCAACCATATCCGCCAACAGGCTCCACAACTGAATGCGACCGACGCACAGCTGGCCCAGGCCATCCTGACGATCTAGGCAACTGCGCTGAACCGGGACACGCCCGTCGTGTCCCAATGTTTCGGCGCTGGCTCTAGCCCGGGCATTGCGCTAGCCTTGGGGCTCGCTTTCAGCTATCGAGCCTCATGCGTTTTCTTTCAAGCCTGTTGATCACTCCGGTTTTTCTCGCGGCCTGCTGGTCGGGCTCGGCCCATGCCTTCGACGCTTTCAACCTGTCTACACAAGGCACCGTAGCCAGTGGTTATGCCACCAGCATGGTGACCTCCGCCCCCTTCGACCATAAAATGCTGATCGCCGCCCGGGATGACGCTGCAGCGTTCATCGCCAGTGACGGCCAACTGCGAGGAGCACAACTGGAATCGGCCTTGATCTACCTGCGCCGGACCCAGCCAAAACTTCATGCCAGCGACCTTGAACTGGCGCAGGCAATTCTCGTCCAATAGTTATCCTTGTTTCTCCGGAGTCACTCCATGCGTAGCCCGCTGATTGCTGCCACCCTTGGCCTGCTGTTGTTGGCCGACGTGGCCCAGGCCCACACCCTGGTAGCCACCAGTAACATGATCATTCGTGCCTCCCAGCGCACGCTTGATTTCACTTCCGATACCACCACGTCCATCCGCGATTCGAAGATCGTCCGTGAAGCCCACGACGATGCGGCCAGTTTCGTCGCCAGCGAGGGTGAAATCCGTGGTGCACACCTGGAGGCGGCCTTCGACACCTTGCGCACCCGCGTACCGGAAGCCCGCGACGCCAGTGATCAGGTCCTCGCCGAAGCCATCCTCGCACTGTGAAATCACTAAGCACCTGGCTGCTGGCCGGGGTTGTGTTGCTGCTTGGCAACACGGCCCAGGCCGGCCTGCAATTACGGCTCAAGACCGACGGCCTGAGCCCCGCGCAACAGCAGGCCAGTCAGGCGCTGCTCGATGAAGCCATGCAGGCGTTACCGCCACGCTTCATCGAGCAGCTGGACCGGCACATCGATGTCGGCTGGACCGACAACATGCCGAGCAATGCCTATGGCCAGGCATCGCTGGTGTCCGAGCTCGACCTGAATCGCAACCTGCTCGCCAGCCTCACCGACGGCAGCGCCGCGACCAAAAAAACCTATCGTCCCCACGGCACCGTGCGCCAGGAAATGCTCGCCACGGTGTTGCACGAACTCACCCACATCTACGACCGCGCACGCCTCTGGCCGGACGCCGAGCGCACACTGATCCAGCGCTGCACACAACGTAACAGCAGCTCCGGACTGATCGGCATCCCGGATCAGTGCCGCGGACAGACCGACCGACGCTGGACCCTCAGCGACGACCCTCGCCTGCTCGATCTGGCCGGCTGGCCGCAATACGTTGGTCGGCGCGGTGAGCGCGAACAGCACAACCGGCAGATTGCCCGCAGCCCGGACATCTACGAGACGAGCAGCCCGAAGGAGTTCGTCGCGGTCAACATGGAGTACTTCCTCCTCGACCCAAGCTATGCCTGCCGTCGCCCTGCGCTGTATCGCTACTACAAAGAACACTTCGGCTGGGCGCCCGCCGCCAAAGACACCTGCGCCCGATCATTCGCCTTCCTCAATGCGGGTAACGATTTCGCCAAACAGCCCTTGGGCCAGGTCGATCCGGAACGGGTGTATGCCGTCGATTATCTACTGGCAGAAGCCAACCAGAACTGGGTCAGCCGCTGGGGCCACAGCATGCTGCGACTGGTGATCTGCGCGCCCGGTCGGCCTCGCGGGCCGGATTGCCGCCTCGATCTGGATCAACATCTGGTGCTGTCCTACCGCGCCTTCGTCGGCGACGTACAGTTGTCGAGTTGGGATGGGCTGGTGGGCAAATACCCATCGCGCCTGTTTGTGTTGCCGCTGGCCCAGGTGATCGACGAATACACCAAAACCGAACTGCGCAGCCTGGCCTCGGTGCCGCTGAACCTGTCGCGCAGCGAGATCGAAGACGTGGTGGAGCACGCCGCCGAGATGCACTGGAGTTACGACGGCAATTACTTCTTCCTGTCCAACAACTGCGCCGTGGAAAGCCTGAAACTGCTGCGCAGCGGCAGCAATAATGCCCAGCTGACAGGGCTCGACAGCATCATGCCCAACGGCTTGCTGGAAGTACTCAAGAGCCGCGGACTGGCGGATACCAGCGTGCTCGACGACCCTCGCGAAGCGCTACGCCTGGGCTATCGCTTCGACTCCTTCCGCGAGCGTTATCAAGCGATGTTCGAGGTGTTGAAAAAGCATTTGCCGATCAAGCAGGAAAAGGTCGAAGACTGGCTGGCATTGAAAGCTGACGAGCGCCGCAAATGGATTGACCAGGCGGACCTGCGCACCAGCGCGGCATTGCTGTTACTGGAGCAGGCGAGCTTCCGCCAACAATTAGTGTTGGCTCAGGACGAAGTCAAACAGCGCTACCTGGGCGCTCGGGAATTGAACAACGGCGGCATGGATAAAGCCAACGCGACCTTGCAGCAGATTCTCGCCAATAGCGGCTTCCTCAGCCGTCCGGCCGAACTGCTCGGCACCGGTGGCTATGGTTTGCCACAGCCGAACGAGTGGACACGCCTGGAGTCGGAAAGCAATCTGCGTCAGAAGCAGCTTCAAGTGCTGACCGGGGACCTCGACAAGGAAGTGCGAGCGCTGCTCGAGCCAAGCCGCGCTGCTGAAATGGCCGCCAACGAAGAGAACCTGAAACAGGTTGGCGAACATTTGAGGAAGTTGCACAAGGCTGCGGGTGGGTTGGAGTTGCCCTGAAAGCAAAAAGGGCTTCAGAACGTCCTGAAGCCCTCGGTCTTGCTGTATGTGCTGTGCCGCGAGGCACTAGTTCCTCTCTTACTTTCAGCTGACCCGCGCTTTACGCACGCCGTCAGACAAGGCCGCGCACAGGCTGAGTACGCCCTCCACAGCCTGATCCGGGGTCGAGGCGTTGGCGATGTGATCGATCAGCGCCGACCCCACCACCACACCATCAGCCCGACGCGCGATGGCCGCTGCCTGCTCCGGTGTGCGAATACCGAAGCCGATGCTGATCGGCAGATCGGTATGGCGACGCAGACGGGTGACGGCTTCTTCGACATGTTCCAGAGTCGCCGCGCCCGCACCGGTCACACCCGCCACCGACACGTAGTAAACAAATCCGGAACTGCCATTCAGTACGGTCGGCAGACGCCCATCGTCAGTCGTCGGAGTGGTCAGACGGATGAAGTCCAGGCCTGCCGCCTGTGCCGGGTCGCACAATTCAGCGTTATGTTCTGGTGGCATGTCGACCACGATCAGGCCATCGACACCGGCTTCTTTGGCTTCAGCGATGAAACGCGGCACGCCGTACATGTGAATCGGGTTGAAGTAACCCATCAACACCAGCGGAGTCTCGCTGTTGCCTTCGCGGAACTCGCGAACCATTTGCAGGGTTTTCGCCAGGTTCTGTTTGGCGCCCAGAGCACGGATGTTGGCCAGCTGGATCGCCGGGCCGTCGGCCATCGGATCAGTGAAGGGCATGCCCAACTCGATCACGTCGGCGCCGGCACCGGGCAAGCCTTTGAGGATCGCCAGGGACGTGTCATAGCTCGGATCGCCGGCGGTCACGAAGGTCACCAGGGCGGCGCGGTTCTGTTCCTTGAGTTCGGCAAAACGCGTTTGCAGGCGGCTCATCAGTGTTTCTCCTGCTTGGACTGCACTTGTTGAGAGTTTTCCATGTGGTGCATCACGGTTTGCATGTCTTTGTCGCCACGGCCGGACAGGTTGACCACCATCAGGTGATCTTTCGGCAGGGTCGGTGCGCGCTTGAACACTTCGGCCAGGGCATGGGCGCTTTCCAGTGCAGGAATAATCCCTTCCAGGCGGCAGCACTTATGGAATGCGTCGAGGGCTTCGTCGTCGGTCACCGAGGTGTACTGGACGCGGCCGATGTCATGCAACCAGGCGTGTTCAGGGCCGATGCCTGGATAGTCGAGACCGGCTGAAATCGAGTGCGCGTCAATGATCTGGCCATCATCGTCCTGCAACAGGAACGTACGGTTACCGTGCAGCACGCCTGGTACGCCACCGTTCAGGCTGGCCGCGTGCTTGCCGGTTTCGATGCCGTAACCGGCCGCTTCGACGCCGATGATCTCGACGCTCTTGTCATCGAGGAACGGGTGGAACAGGCCCATGGCATTGGAACCACCGCCGATGCACGCCACCAGGCTGTCTGGCAGGCGACCTTCCTGGGCTTGCAACTGCTCGCGGGTTTCCTTGCCGATGACGGCCTGGAAGTCGCGAACCATGGCCGGGTATGGGTGCGGACCGGCCACGGTGCCGATCAGGTAGAAAGTGCTGTCGACGTTGGTCACCCAGTCACGCAGGGCTTCGTTCATTGCGTCTTTGAGGGTGCCGGTGCCCGCGACTACCGGGATCACTTCGGCGCCCAGCAGCTTCATGCGAAACACGTTGGCTTGCTGACGTTCGATGTCAGTGGTACCCATGTAGATCACGCATTCGAGGCCGAAACGCGCGGCCACGGTGGCGGTCGCCACGCCGTGCATGCCGGCGCCGGTCTCGGCGATGATACGTTTTTTGCCCATGCGCCGCGCCAGCAGGATCTGGCCGATGCAGTTGTTGATCTTGTGCGCGCCGGTGTGGTTCAGCTCTTCGCGCTTGAGGTAAATTTTCGCGCCACCGCAGAACTCAGTCAGGCGTTCGGCGAAATACAGTGGGCTTGGACGTCCGACATAATCACGCTGAAAGTAGGCCAATTCTTCTTTGAATGCCGGATCTTCCTTGGCTGCTTCGTATTCACGGGCCAGATCGAGGATCAACGGCATCAGGGTTTCGGCGACGTAACGGCCACCGAACGCGCCAAACAGGCCGTTGGCGTCGGGGCCGTTGCGCAGATTAGTCTGGGTCATGGGTCGCTCCAGTTGTATTCGAGAGGTGACGATGGGGTTCACTCTACCCCTGACATCCCACGCTGAAAACCGATAAGATCGCCGCAACCTGTCAGGAAAACTCACAGATCCCATGAGCCATGACCTCCCCCCGCTGAACGCGCTTCGCGCCTTCGAAGCCACTGCCCGCCTGAACAGCGTCAGTCAGGCTGCCGAACAGCTGCACGTCACCCATGGCGCGGTCAGCCGGCAACTCAAGGTACTGGAGGAACACCTCGGCGTGAGCCTGTTCATCAAGGATGGACGCGGCCTTAAACTCACAGATGCCGGCGTTCGATTGCGCGATGCCAGCGGCGAAGCCTTCGAGCGTTTACGCAGCGTTTGCGCCGAGCTGACCCAAAGCACCGCCGATGCGCCGTTCGTACTCGGCTGCTCGGGCAGTCTTTTGGCGCGCTGGTTCATTCCGCGTTTGGGGCGCCTGAATGCGGACCTGCCGGATCTGCGCTTGCACCTGTCGGCTGGCGAAGGCGATCTCGATCCACGACGGCCTGGTCTGGATGCCTTGTTGGTATTTGCGGAGCCGCCGTGGCCGGCGGATATGCAGGTCTACGAGTTGGTGAGCGAACGAATCGGCCCGGTCATGAGCCCGCGATTTGCCGGCTACGAAAGACTACGAAACGCACCGGCAAGCACACTGTTGAGCGAACCCTTGTTGCACACCACCTCACGTCCGCAAGCCTGGCCGATATGGGCACAGCAAAGCGGCCTCGACGACAAGGCGCTGAAGTACGGCCAGGGCTTCGAGCATTTGTATTACTTACTGGAAGCGGCAGTGGCCGGGCTGGGCGTGGCCATCGCGCCCGAGCCGCTGGTGGCCGAAGACGTGAAGGCCGGTCGCCTGGTTGCGCCATGGGGCTTCCGTGAAACCCCGGCGCAACTGGCGTTGTGGCTCCCCAAGCGCGCCGCGGACGGGCGCGCTCGGCAGTTGGCGCAGTGGCTTAAAAACGAACTGCGCCAGACACCTTAATGGCCGCGCTTGAACAGTAAGTAGGCCGCGAGCAATCCCAGCGCACCCACGGCAACACCGGCTGTAGTCCAAGGGTGCTCCTGGGCGTAGTCACGAGTCGCGATCCCGGTTTCACGGGTTTTGACCTTAACCTCTTCATAAGCATCGGCGAGCAGATGGCGTGAGTGTTTCAGCGCGTTCTCGGCGTTGCTTTTCAACGTCTTGATAGTTTTACGCGACTCGTCCGAGGCGTCATCCTTCAAGCTTTCCAACGATTTCAACAGACTCTCGATCTCGGCTTCCATGCTTTGCAATGAGGCGTTGCGTAACGACGTGTTGGCCATGATGGCTCTCCTGCATTGTTGATGAGTGACGTGTGTTGGTTGGGACTTCAGGGGTTCGAGAAAGTGCAGTAAATCTGAACATCACTGCGGATTGGTCGACAGAAGAAATAAGAAAAATCACTGCTAGGCTGTATTTCACACCTCAAGGAGAACGCCATGACTGACCATCACACCTACAAGAAAGTCGAACTGGTTGGCTCGTCCACCAGCAGCATTGAAGACGCCATCAACAATGCCTTGGCCGAAGCCAACAAAAGCCTCAAGTACATGGAATGGTTTGAAGTGACCGAAACTCGCGGGCATATCAAAGACGGCAAAGCTGCACACTTCCAGGTGACACTCAAAGTCGGGTTCCGGATTGCCAGCAGCTGAGTTTGAGCCAGCCGGCTGAACTTGCGCGACGACTGAATGCCATAGGAAACAGCAAAGTGCTACAGAGTGAGCGCATCCGGTAGCTGGATGCCCTCCCTCTATTGATCCGACCAAGGAGTGCAACCCATGAAGAAGTTTATTCTGGCGGTAGGTTTGTTGAGCCTTGCGGGAACAGCCTTTGCCCAGGTCAAGTCGTGTGAAGAGCTGAAAGCCGAAATCGCTGCAAAACTGGACGCCAAGGGTGTTTCCAATTACACGCTGGAGATCGTCGACAAAGGTACTGCTGCCGGTGGAAAAGTCGTCGGAAAATGTGAGAAGGGCTCCAAGGTAATCGTTTACAAGCAAGGCTGACCTCCCTCAAAAATGAAAAAGCCGACGCAATGGCGTCGGCTTTTTTGTGGGTGCTGTGCAAGCGTCAGCCCTTCATGACCTGTGCCAACAGTTCATAGGAGTGCACGCGATCGGCATGTTCGTACAGGTCACAGGTGAAAATCAGTTCATCCGCCTGGGTCTGTTCGATCAGCACCTCAAGCTTGGCGCGGATTTTCTGCGGACTGCCGACCATCGCCAGCCCCAGAAAATCACCGACCGCTTCTTTCTCATGGGGCAGCCACAGGCCGTCCATGGTCTTCACGGGTGGGCGTTGCACCAGGCTCTGGCCACGCATCAACGCAAGAATCCGCTGGTACACCGAAGTGGCCAGGTAATCGGCCTGCTCGTCAGTGTCTGCCGCCACCAGCGGCACACCGAGCATCACGTAAGGCTTATCCAACACCGCTGAAGGCTTGAAGTGGTTGCGGTAGACGCGAATCGCTTCATGCATGAAGCGCGGTGCGAAATGTGAAGCAAAGGCGTAGGGCAAACCGCGCTCACCAGCCAACTGCGCACTGAACAGGCTCGAACCCAACAACCAGACCGGGACATTGGTGCCGGTACCTGGCATGGCAATGATCCGCTGATCCGGCGTGCGCGGGCCGAGGTAGCGCATCAACTCGGCCACGTCTTCCGGGAAGTCGTCGGCGCTGCCGGAGCGTTCACGACGCAAGGCGCGGGCGGTCATTTGATCGGAGCCGGGCGCGCGACCCAGGCCCAGGTCGATCCGGCCTGGGTACAGGCTTTCAAGGGTGCCGAACTGCTCGGCGATCACCAGCGGCGCATGGTTGGGCAGCATCACGCCTCCCGAACCGACGCGAATGGTCGAAGTGCCGCCGGCCAGATAGCCCAGCAGGACCGAGGTCGCCGAACTGGCGATCCCGTCCATATTGTGGTGTTCGGCGACCCAGAAGCGGTTGTAGCCGAATTTTTCGACGTGCTGGGCCAGGTCCAGGGAATTGCGTAGAGACTGGGCCGCACTGCCGTTCTCGCGCACGGGCACCAGGTCGAGAGTCGAAAACTTGATCTCAGACAGTCGTTTCATAAACCTGCTTCTCCAATGGGTAAGCAGGTTTTTCCCAACGAAAACCTGCCGAGTCTGTAAGCGTGTTCTCTGCAATGAGGGCATATACCCGAGTTTCAATAGGAGAGACAAAATTCCTGTGCAATTAGAGGACTGATCAGATGAGGTGAACTTTGCCCGACGGTCTATCCTCAGAACCCTGGTAACCGAAAACCACGAAGGCGCGACGTTTCGCGCCGGATCTTGAGGAGGCAGACATGGCTATCACAAAGAAAGCATCGGCTCATTGGGAAGGTGACCTGAAAACCGGCATCGGCTCAATCTCCACGGAAACCGGCGTACTCAGAGAAGCCCCCTACGGCTTCAAGGCCCGTTTCGAAGGCGGTAAAGGCACCAATCCGGAGGAGTTGATCGGCGCGGCCCACGCTGGCTGTTTCTCCATGGCGTTTTCAATGATTCTCGGTGAGGCCGGCCTCAAGGCCGACAGCATCGACACCAACGCCGAAGTTACCCTGGACCAGGTGGACGGTGGCTTTGCAATCACCGCGGTGAAACTGATCCTCAAGGCGAAAATCCCCGGGGCGACCCAAGCGCAATTCGAGGAACTGAGCAACAAGGCCAAAGAGGGCTGCCCGGTGTCCAAGGTGCTGAATGCGAAAATCAGCCTGGATGCGACGTTGGTCAGCTAAACCGATAAAAAATCGCAGCCGTCGGCAGCGCCTGGATTATTGATTGATCGGTAGGCGCTGTCGAAAGCTGCGATCTTTTTTGCGTTGAAACAAAACCTGGCTGGCGTAATTGTGGTCGAATAAATGACAGCAGCTTTAGCGCATCACCGTGCGCGCTGCCTCAAGGGAGCTTCAACCATGAAACGTTTTGCCTTGGCGGTTATCTGTTGCACGCTGGCCACATCGGCTCTCGCGGTAACCAAATCGTGTGAGGAACTCAAGGCTGAGATCGAAGCCAAGATCCAGGCCAATAACGTCTCGTCCTATACTCTGGAAATCGTCACCAAAGACGAAGTACACGATCAGAATATGGTGGTCGGCACGTGCGACGGCGGCACGAAGAACATCATCTACCAAAAAAATGACCGTTGATTCGCCTCACATGAGGCAGTAGCTCTCGCGATCTTCGGCGACAATCTCCCGCTTGGCGTTATACAGCCGGGCGCTGGGGGTGAACGCTATGGAGCGAGCTTCCAGCAGATAACGCTGGCCGGCCTCGAAATGGTCGTAATTGATGGTCAGGTAGCATATTCGCTCCAGAGGAGTGTTCAGCAAACCCGGCCCTCCGCCAAACACTTCAAAGTCAAAACGTACCCTTAGCTCATGACTACCCGGGGTGACCTGAAAGTAACGGCCATCGCTCAACCGCTGGTTGTCCAGACGATCGGCCATCAGCAGTTTCCCGCCGGGAACTGGCGTAGCGAAGTCGACCCAGGCCATCTGCGGATTGACCGCCGGCAACGGACTCGTGCAGCCGACAAAGGCACCTGCAGCGAGCAACAGCAACAACCTGCGCATGATGAATATCCCAAGGACTGATCATTCAGCATAGCGCCGATCAGGTGCGTTGGCAGCCCGCTGGCTTACCCTGCCCAATCACTTTTCGCTGCTGATCATAAAGCTTTGCCCACGGCCGAAAACCGATGTTCCCCGCTTGCAACTGATACCGCTGCCCGGCGTTGAAGTCCTTGAACTTCACATTCAGCTGGCAATCGCGCCACAGCGGCTCGGCGTCGGGGCCAATGTTGGTCGGCTGGACCGCGAACAAATAGCGAACCTTCAGCTCATGGCTGCCGGGCTGTACCTCGAAGTAACGCTTGTCGACGGAAGCCTTGTCATCGACTTTCAGCGCTTGCAGCGCGGCGTCTTGCTGTAATGGATCAAGATCGATCCAGGCCTGCGAAGGATCAGGGGTGGGCAATCCGGCACAGCCGGCCAGCATCAGCAGGCCTCCCGTCAGCATAAATTTGCGCATAGCGGAGCTCCAATAGGCGGGATAGTCTTGCGGGCAGACTTTCCAGGAATGTTTTTATTTTGATCAGGCCGCGTCCTAGCCTTGGGTTACTTGATCGCGTTTTACGCATTTTGTTTCCGGGTGTTTTTCTTTTGTCGCTCAATGGCTGCGCGAGCGTCAGCTATTACGGCCAATTGGCCAGTGGTCAGCTGCACTTGCTGCGGGCCCGGGAGCCGATTGCCAATGTGATTGCCGACCCCGACCGCGACCGGCAATTGCGTGCACACCTGGCCCAGTCACAAAAGGCTCGAACGTTCGCCAGCCAACACCTGCATCTGCCGGACAACCAGAGCTACCGTTTGTACGCCGACATCGGCCGACCGTATGTAGTCTGGAATGTCTTCGCCACGCCGGAGTTTTCGCTCAAGCCGCAGAACCATTGCTTCCCCGTCGCCGGCTGCGTCGCTTATCGCGGTTTTTACAGTCAGAGCGCTGCTCGCGGTGAGGCCGCCTTGCAACGCCTGCAAGGTATGGACGTGTCGATCGGCGGCGTCGAGGCCTATTCGACGCTCGGTTGGTTCAACGATCCGATTATTAGCTCGATGATGGCGTGGGGCGACGAACGGTTGGCCACGCTGATATTCCACGAACTCGCCCACCAACGTTTTTATGTAAAAGACGACACCGAGTTCAACGAGTCCTTCGCCACGTTCGTCGAACAGGAAGGCACTCGCCAATGGCGCGCATTCCGAGACATGCCGCCGGATAATGGAGCGTTGATACGCCAACGCGACCAGTTCATCCAGTTGATTCTGGACACTCGCACCCGGCTTGAACGGCTTTACGCCCTGCCGCTGCCGGCCGACCAAATGCGTGAGCGAAAAGCGGCCGAGTTCGAACAATTGCGCCGTGAGTACAGGACCCTGCGTGACAGCCAATGGGCTGGCAACAATCGCTACGATGCATGGATCAACGCCCCGATGAACAACGCCCGATTATTACCGTTTGGTTTGTATGACCAGTGGGTGCCAGCGTTTACCACACTGTTCAGGCAGGTCGATGGTGATTGGGTGAGGTTTTATGCGGCAGTGGAGAAGGTGGGCGCGTTGCCGGTTGGGGAGCGCAAGGCGGCGTTGAGGGCGTTGGCAGGATCAGCGAATTCCGATGACTGAACGGACCCCTTCGCGGGCTTGCCCGCGAAGGGATTTGCTCAGCGCTGCAAAAACGCCTGATGCAACTCATCCAGCGTCTCGAAGTGATACGCCGGTGCTTCGGCGCTCAATTCTTCCTGGCTGCCAAACCCATAACCCACCGCTGCCGCGTCCAGCCCATTGCTGCGGGCACCGATCAGGTCGTGCTTACGGTCGCCGATCATCAGCGTATTGGCCGGGTCGAGACCTTCTTCGGCCATCAAGTGTGCAATCAGCTCGACCTTGTTGGTCCGCGTGCCATCCAGCTCACTGCCATAAATCATCTTGAAATGCTTGGCGAAGTCGAAGTGCCGGGCAATTTCCCGGGCGAAAACCCATGGCTTGGAGGTCGCGATGTACAGCTGCCGCCCTTGGCCACCGAGGGTTTCCAGTAGAGGCGTGACGCCGTCGAACACACGGTTTTCATACAGGCCGGTGACCTTGAAGCGTTCACGATAGAAGTTCACTGCCTCCCAGGCCTTGGGCTCGTCGAAGTCATAGAACTGCATGAACGCCTGCAACAATGGCGGGCCAATGAAATGTTCGAGCCTGGTCAGGTCCGGTTCATCGATACCCAGTTTGCTCAGGGCGAACTGGATGGAGCGGGTGATGCCTTCACGCGGGTCGGTCAGCGTGCCATCGAGGTCGAACAGTACGGTTTGGTAATGCATGGAAATTCCTGAGCAATAGCGAGACGCTTTCCGTTATCAAGCGGCTTAGAGCTGGTCGTAGCCTTCGGCCAGATGCAGGTCCTTGAGCTTCACGTAATTCGCTGCACTATAGGTGAAAAAGGCTTTTTCCTTGTCCGTCAGCGGCCGGATCTGTTTCACCGGGCTCCCGACATAAAGGAAACCGCTTTCCAGGCGCTTACCCGGTGGCACCAGGCTACCGGCGCCGATGATCACATCGTCCTCGACCACCGCACCGTCCATGACAATGCTGCCCATGCCGATCAGAATCCGGTTGCCCACGGCGCAACCATGAAGCATGACTTTATGCGCGATGGTCACATCGTCGCCGATCAGTAACGGAAAGCCATCGGGGTTGAATGGCCCTGCATGGGTGATGTGCAACACGCAGCCGTCCTGCACGCTGGTGCGCGCACCGATCCGGATGCGATGCATGTCGCCGCGGATCACCGTCAGCGGCCAGACGGAGCTGTCTTCGCCGATTTCGACGTCGCCGATCACCACTGCCGAGCCGTCGACAAAAGCGCCTTTGCCCAGCAGCGGCGTGTAGTTCTGATACTTGCGAAGGGTCACGATAGGGTTTCTCTCTGTTGCCGATAGCTGCGGTGAGCGTCGATTGTAATTAAGATGGGCGCATGTTTCTTCCCGCATGTTTTCCAGCCAAGGTGCCAACCGTGAGCGTGAACAACCCTCTTCTGCAGTCCTACGACCTGCCGCCGTTCTCGGCGATCCGTGCCGAACACGTGCAACCCGCCATTGAAAAGATCCTGGCTGACAACCGCGCCGCCATTGTCGAAATCCTCAAGACCCAGGGCAAACAACCGACCTGGGCCGGCCTGGTGCTGGCGATGGACGAACTCAACGATCGTCTGGGCGCCGCCTGGAGCCCGGTCAGCCACCTCAATGCCGTGTGCAACAGCGCTGAGTTGCGCGAGGCTTACGAGTCCTGCCTGCCGGCCCTGAGCGCCTACGCCACCGAGCTGGGCCAGAACCGTGAACTGTTTCAGGCCTATGAAGCGCTGGCGAACAGTCCTGAGGCCGCCGGTTTCGACGTGGCGCAGAAAACCATCCTGGAGCACGCCCTGCGTGACTTCCGCCTGTCGGGTATCGACCTGCCTGAAGCCGAACAGAAGCGTTATGCCGACGTGCAGAGCAAACTGTCGGAGCTGGGCAGTCGCTTCTCCAACCAGTTGCTCGACGCCACTCAGGCCTGGACCAAGCACATCACTGACGAAACCGCCCTCGCCGGCCTGACCGATTCGGCCAAGGCGCAGATGGCCGCCGCCGCGCAAGCCAAAGACCTCGACGGCTGGCTGATCACCCTGGAATTCCCGAGTTACTACGCGGTGATGACCTACGCCCAGGACCGTGCCCTGCGCGAAGAAGTCTACGCCGCCTACTGCACCCGTGCGTCGGACCAAGGCCCGAATGCCGGTCAGAACGATAACGGCCCGGTCATGGAAGAAATCCTCGACCTGCGTCAGGAACTGGCAAAACTGTTGGGCTTCACCAGCTTCTCGGAGCTGAGCCTGGCCACCAAAATGGCCGAATCCAGCGATCAGGTACTCAGTTTCCTGCGCGACCTGGCCAAGCGCAGCAAGCCGTTCGCCGTCCGGGATCTGGAGCAGCTCAAGGCCTACGCCGCCGAACAGGGTTGCCCGGACCTGCAAAGCTGGGACAGCGGTTTCTACGGTGAAAAACTTCGCGAGCAACGTTACAGCGTCGCCCAGGAAACCCTTCGTGCCTACTTCCCGATCGACAAGGTTCTGGGTGGGCTGTTCGCCATCGTCCAGCGCCTGTACGGCATCGAGATCGCCGAGCTGAAAGGCTTCGATACCTGGCACCCGGATGTTCGCCTGTTCGAAATCAAGGAAAACGGCCAGCACGTCGGCCGCTTCTTCTTCGACCTCTATGCCCGCGCCAACAAGCGTGGCGGTGCCTGGATGGACGGCGCCCGCGATCACCGCCGCACAATCAATGGCGTGCTGCAAAGCCCGGTGGCGAACCTGGTGTGCAACTTCACCCCGGCCGACAGTGGTAAACCAGCCCTGCTGACCCACGACGAAGTGACCACCCTGTTCCATGAATTCGGTCACGGCCTGCATCACCTGCTGACCCGCGTCGAGCACGCTGGCGTGTCCGGCATCAACGGCGTGGCCTGGGATGCGGTCGAGCTGCCAAGCCAGTTCATGGAAAACTGGTGCTGGGAGCCGGAAGGTCTGGCACTGATTTCCGGTCACTACGAAACCGGCGAACCGTTGCCTCAGGATCTGCTGGAGAAAATGCTCGCGGCGAAGAACTTCCAGTCCGGCCTGATGATGGTCCGCCAACTGGAGTTCTCGCTGTTCGACTTCGAGCTGCACGCCACCCACGGCGACGGCCGCAGCGTGCTGCAAGTGCTCGAAGGCGTGCGTGATGAGGTTTCGGTCATGCGTCCGCCGGCCTACAACCGTTTCCCCAACAGCTTCGCTCACATCTTCGCCGGTGGTTACGCGGCGGGTTACTACAGCTACAAGTGGGCTGAAGTGTTGTCGGCCGATGCCTTCTCGAAATTCGAAGAAGACGGCGTGCTCAATGCCGAGACCGGTCGCGCGTTCCGTGAAGCAATCCTGGCGCGGGGTGGTTCCCAAGAGCCAATGGTGCTGTTCGTCGACTTCCGTGGCCGTGCGCCATCGATTGACGCACTCTTGCGCCACAGCGGCCTGACCGAGGACGCGGCAGCATGAGTGAGGGACCTGTGATTACCAAAAAACGCTTTATCGCCGGGGCGGTCTGCCCGGCCTGCAGCGAGCCCGACAAGTTGATGATGTGGAACGAAGATACCGTTCCACATCGCGAGTGTGTGGCCTGCGGTTATTCCGACACGCTGAATGAACAAGGTCTGTCGGTGCCCAAGGAATTGGGCACCCGGGTTAACACCTCGGCACTCAAGGTGCCGGACGCCAAGGTTCAGGCCGTGCAGTTTTTCCCGAACCCGAAGCTGAAGAAAAAACCTGACGAACAGCACTGACTGAACACCACCTTCCACTTCCAATGGGGTGGAGGGTGGTATCTATCTACCACCTTTGCCCTGCGCTTCCTTTTTAGGCTGACCACATCCAGCCTCCATCCAAGGAAGACGCCATGACCGATATCAATCCACTTCTGCAGCACTGGGATCTGCCGCCCTATTCGACTGTTCGCGCCGAGCATCTGGTGCCGGCCATCGAAAAAATCATCAACGACAACCGTCAGGCCATTTCCGACATCATCGCCACCCAATCAGCATTCCCGACCTGGGACGACCTTGTGCTGGCGGTCGATGACACCGATGCACGCCTGGATGAAGCCATGGGTATCATCGAGACCCTCGCCATGGTGAAGCACGACGGTGACACCTGGGAGTTGGCAATCGCTGCTTGTCGTGATGCCGTGGCGCAGTACAAAACCGAAAAAATGAGCAATCAGGCACTGTTCCGAGCCTATCAAAAGCTTGCGCAAAGCCCGATCGCCGCAAGTTTCGATGAGTCTCGCAAAACCGTGCTGAACAAGATTCTGCGCAGGTTTCGTTTCTCCGGGATCGAATTGCCCCTCGATCAACAGCAGCAGCTTGCTCGCCTGAATCGCGAAATCAGCGCGCTCGAGAGCCTATTCCTGAAACACCTGGGGAATGCTGGCTCAGCCTGGGGCAAGCGCATCGACACAGTCGCTCAACTCAACGGTTTACCCGTGGCGACCCAAGATCGTCTGGCACTCAACGCACGGCAGGCTGGGCATGCGGGTTGGCTGATAACCCTTGATCAGGACACCTACAATCAAGTCATGGTCTATGCCGAAGATCGCTCCCTGCGTGAAGAGTATTTCATTGCCTTCAACACTCGAGCCTCCGATCAGGGGCCGCATGCCGGGCAATTCGATAATGGCCCGGTATTGGAGTCGCTGTTGGCCAAGCGTCATCTCAAAGCCCAACTGCTGGGGTATGAAAACTTTTCCCAACTGAGCCTGACGAACCGGATGGCGGACTCAACCGCACAGGTCAGCGGATTCCTGCGTCGACAAGTGGCACTGAAAACACCGAGCTTCGAGGAAGATGCGCAAGCGCTCAAGGACTTCGCGACCGGACAGGGCATTGCTGAGGTACAGCCCTGGGACCACGAGTTTCTCGCCGAAAAGCTGCGCCGGCAATACCTCGATACGCCCCTGAAAAACCTGCGCGATTATTTTCCCCTGGACGCAACCCTGCGCCGAATCTGCCTGTTCAGCGAGCGCATGTTCGGGGTCCGGATCGTTGAGCAATCAGCGTTCAGTCGCTGGCATGACAACGTCCGTCTATTTGAAGTCAGCGAGCATGGGCAGGTGATCGGACACATTTACCTCGACCCGTTCCATCGCAAGGAGGCCCCTGACTTCCCATGGACCGCAACACCACGCAACCGGCGAGTGGACGCCGAAGGCCGATTGACCCTGCCGATTGCCGTTATTCACGCCAACTTCACTGAGGTTCTGGCTGATCAGCCTTGTCTACTGACTCATCTGGATCTGCGGGTGCTTTTCCATGAATTTGGCCACTGCCTGCACCACACTCTGACTCGTTCACCGCATTACACTCTTTCAGGCATCTCCCAGCTGGGACGCGACACGGCGGAATTTGCCGGGCAACTATTCGAACGCTGGTGCTTTTCAGCAGAGTTTCTACGGTGGCTGGCGGCCCATTATCGGACCGGTGAACGCTTGACCGAGACTCAAATCGACAAAGTACTGACATCAATTCAAACCCAGAGCAGCTGGCAGACAGCCAGATTACTGATGGCTGGCTTGTTTGATTTCCAATTGCACCGATTCCAAGGCGATGGTCGTAGCGTTCGGCAAGTGTTCGAAGACGTACAGCGGGTAATTCCTCACCTGAAACTGTCTTCCTACAGCCGACTCGCCAACAGTTTCGATTATATGGTGACGGGTTACGGCGCGTCGGTTTACGCCTACAGCTGGTCGGATGTGCTGGCCACCGAAGCCTTCAAACGCTTTGAGCGGGATTGGGTTTTCAATGCCAAAACAGGTAAAGCTTTCCGAGAAACCATTTTTTCATCCGGGGATTCGCGCGCTCTATTGTCATCTCTAGAGGCATTTCTGGGACGGTCTCTTGCCGAGGATCTTTTCCCCGTGACAGTGGTTACTCGACATGGGCCGAGTTGAACCAACTCTTCATCGAACACATGGCAAACGGACTGGTGCTGCAATCACCATTGGCCAGCGCCGTACGAAGTTTGTCGACATCGGCCTGCATCATGTAGCGAATGCCGTCCTTGAAGTGGGTGCTATCGCCAAAACCGCCCTGAGTCATTTCACTCAGCGCATCTTCCTTACTCCAGCCCTGCACCACCACCCGGTACATCGCCGCCATCAAGCCGGTGCGATCCGAGCCGTGTTTGCAGTGCATGAGCACAGGCCCTTTGGCCTCGGCGGTCTGAATCGTGCGAAGGGCCTTGAGCACATCACTGTCATCCACATGATTGGTGCGGTAGGGCAGCTGTATCTGGGTGATTCCGGGTTTGGACAACCAGCTTGAGTCCGGTTCAGGCAGGAAGTTGATGACGGTGGCGACCTTGAGTTTTTCCAGCAACGGCACCGCCCCCTTGTCCGGCAACGCACTGCGATAGAGGGTCGGGGACATCTGATAGAGGTTGTACTGAACCTCCACCGATTGAGCCCAGTCCGCAGGCCGGGATAGAGCAGCATCGTCAGCGTGGGCCAGCGTCAGGTTGAAAAGTGCGGCCAGCGACAAAAAAAACGTCGCAGGTAGAAGGCGCAGTAGGGACATGCTCAGGCGACCGTGAAGTGGTGGATAAGTGATCGATAGCCTGAACTCGGGACAGTCAAAGACCTGTGAGGGCACTGTCAAAGAATCGTGAATAGAACAGCAAATGCCCGAGGCTGGTTGTCATTCAGATCAGTCAGACTGTCCGACATCGCTAGTTGACTGAGAGACACTATCCGGCAAGACCTTGAGTTAATAGACGCCGATAAAACCAGGCCCGCATGGAGTCTCATGCAGACCTGGCAACTACTATCAACTTCAGGGACTTACGATACTGGAATAAGCCTTGGCCAAGGCCAGCAGTTTTACCTTGTCGTCACCATCGATATCGCCATCACCGTCCACATCACTGTTAATGGTTTTGATCGTGAAGGACTGACCACCATCGCTGGAAACCGCTGTCACATAGACGGAATCGACCAGTGCCTCTGTCTGCACTTCATTTACCGCATCCCATCCCTGCTCTTTACGGGCAAGCTGCATCGATACTTGTGCTTCACGAGGATTGGTTATGCTCGGCGCCAACAGTTGTAAAAAAATACCACGCTGATTAAAAAACGACATGATTAAATCCTTTTAATTAATAATTCACGACAACTTCGTGTGACGAGGATAGTACTAACAGCCTTTGTAATTGCGCTACTTGATATATATTTCCGGTGATGACAGTTGCGCGATGCGCTTGATCCATAAACTTGTTTTGTTAGTTTCTTTATATAATCTCCGACATTCACTCGCCGAACGGCACTGGCTTGTCGCTTGCCCCCTTGATACTGTATGCACATACAGTCCATGGGCTTTTATCGATGAACACGCCTCTGCCACCCCGCGGTCGCGGCACCGCCACCAACCCGCACAACCGTTTCGCACCGAACCGTTCGGTGGCCGAGGATGACGGCTGGTATCAGGAAGCGCCGATCACCCAAGGCACCGAGGTGCGCATCGAGACGGCGAAGACCATCATTACCCGCAACAACTCGCCGGACTTGCCCTTCGACCGCTCGATCAATCCCTATCGTGGCTGCGAGCATGGCTGTATCTATTGCTACGCTCGGCCCAGCCACGCCTACTGGGACATGTCGCCAGGGCTGGATTTCGAAACCAGACTGATCGCCAAGACCAACGCCGCCGATGTGCTGGAAGAGCAACTGTCCAAACGCGGCTATCAATGCGCGCCGATCAACCTGGGCTCCAACACCGATCCTTATCAGCCGATCGAGCGTGAACACAGAATCACCCGCAGGACCCTCGAGGTGCTGCTGCGCTATCGCCATCCGGTGACCATCATCACCAAGGGCTCGCTGATTCTGCGCGATCTGGACCTGCTGGCCGAACTCGCCGAACAACGACTGGTGGCGGTAATGATCAGCCTCACCACTCTGGACGATGAGCTCAAACGCATCCTCGAACCCCGTACGGCTGCGCCCAAGGCACGACTGCGGGCGATCCGGGTTATGCGTGAAGCGGGGATTCCGGTGGGTGTCTTGTGTTCACCGATGATTCCGATGATCAACGACAGCGAACTCGAAAGCCTGCTGACTGAAGCCCATGCGGCCGGAGCGCAAACTGCGGCTTATATGATGTTGCGCCTGCCGCTGGAAGTGGCGCCGCTGTTCGAAGAGTGGCTGGCCGCCCATTATCCTCAGCGTGCAACTCATGTGTTGAGCCTGATCCGCCAGAGCCGTGGTGGGGAGCTTTACGACAGTCGGTTTGGCGCCCGTATGCGCGGTGAAGGACCGTTTGCCGATCTGCTGGCGCAGCGTTTTGCCAAAACCATCAAGCGCCTGGGGCTCAACCGTCGGGAAGGTTTCGATCTGGACTGCAAAGCCTTTTGTCCGCCGGGTCGCCAGATGTCATTGATTTAAGGACAATTGGACCTATGGTGGAGTAGTGAAAAAAGCACGTCGCGTTCAAGCTGGTCATATTTATTATGACCTGGAACGCACGTTCTAGAGCGCTTGATTCAGTTTGAGTTAAGCTTCGGCCGCTACCTTGTTCATCGAGTGACTGACGGGTCTGCTTTTCGACCTGGATGTTTTTTATACAGCCACTGGCTTCACATCGGACAAAACGGGAAAATTCCCTGACTCCGCCAAAGAGGATGAATCATGAGTGACAAGGATAAACAGCCTTTGGCTGCGTCGGCTTCAGCCCAACCAGAGGCGGAAACCGCCGATGCAGCGTTGCAGCATATCGTTGACGGCTTTTTGCATTTTCATCACGAGATCTTTCCGCAGCAGGAAGAGCTCTTCAAAAAACTCGCCACGGCCCAGCGGCCTAGGGCGATGTTCATCGCGTGCGCCGATTCGCGCATTGTTCCCGAGCTGATCACCCAAAGCGCCCCCGGCGACCTGTTCGTCACCCGTAACGTCGGCAACGTCGTGCCGCCTTATGGGCAAATGAACGGTGGTGTTTCCACAGCCATCGAATACGCAGTGCTGGCGCTCGGCGTACAGCACATCATCATTTGCGGCCACTCTGACTGTGGCGCCATGCGCGCGGTACTCAACCCGCAGAGCCTGGAAAAGATGCCGACGGTCAAAGCCTGGCTGCGCCATGCGGAAGTGGCGAAAACCATGGTTCAGGACAACTGCCATTGCTCGAATGAAAGCGAGAGCATGCACATCCTTACCGAAGAGAATGTGATCGCTCAGTTGCAGCATTTGCGCACGCACCCGTCGGTAGCCTCGCGCATGGCCAACGGTCAGCTGTTTATCCATGGTTGGGTGTACAACATCGAAACCAGCGAAATCCAGGCTTACGACGCGGATCAGGGTTGTTTCCTGCCGCTCGATGGCAGCCATCCGATTCCGGTGGCGACGCCCAAAGCGCGCTTCTAAATCCTCTTCGTAGCCTGTCTCACAACAACGTTTGCGAGACAGGTCACCAGATCCCTGTGTGGTTTAGCCGAGGCTGCTGATCAGGCAGCCCGGCTTTGCCATGCCTGAAGAAAACTTCGGGAGAGTCACCATGCGTGCCGCTCAATTAAAAGCTGTTCTGCCACGGGAGTTGCTGGCTTCGGTGGTTGTGTTTCTGGTTGCCCTGCCCTTGTGCATGGGCATCGCCATCGCCTCGGGGCTGCCACCGGCCAAAGGCCTGATTACCGGCATCATCGGTGGGCTGGTGGTCGGCTGGCTCGCCGGTTCACCGCTGCAAGTCAGCGGTCCGGCGGCAGGCCTGGCGGTATTGGTGTTCGAACTGGTGCGCCAGCATGGTATCGCCATGCTCGGGCCGATCCTGCTACTGGCGGGTTTTCTGCAACTGGTGGCCGGGCGTTTGAAACTGGGTTGCTGGTTTCGGGTCACGGCGCCAGCCGTGGTATACGGCATGCTCGCCGGTATCGGGGTGTTGATCGTGCTGTCACAGGTGCATGTAATGCTCGATGCCGTGCCCAAGCCCTCGGGGCTGGATAACCTGGCGGCCTTCCCTGCTGCAGTGATTCAGGCTTTGCCTTCGTTTGGCTGGCAAGCGGGTTTGCTCGGGCTGTCGACCATTGCCGTGATGTGGCTGTGGGAAAAATTCCGCCCGCATTCCCTGCGTTTCGTTCCCGGTGCATTGCTCGGGGTCGGTCTGGCAACGATCGCCAGCCTGGCGCTCGCCTTGCAAGTCAAACGTGTGGAGGTCCCGGCCAACCTCGCGGAGGCCATCGATTGGCTACGCCCGGCGGATCTGCTCAACCTGGCTGACCCAACCCTGCTGATCGCCGCCTTCGCCGTGGCCTTTATCGCCAGCGCCGAAACCCTGCTCTCGGCCGCCGCCGTGGATCGCATGCACAGCGGTCAACGTTCGGACTTCGACCGCGAACTGTCGGCACAAGGTGTGGGCAACATGTTGTGTGGCCTGCTTGGCGCGCTGCCGATGACCGGAGTGATCGTGCGCAGCTCGGCCAACGTTCAGGCCGGCGCCACCACCCGCCTGTCGACGGTGTTCCATGGCCTGTGGTTGCTGGCTTTCGTGCTGCTGCTGTCGAGTGTGCTGCAAAGCATTCCGGTGGCGAGCCTGGCGGGCGTGCTGGTTTACACCGGCTTCAAACTGGTGGACCTCAAGGCCTTTCGCGGCCTGGGCCGTTATGGCCGGATGCCGATGTTCACCTATGCGGCGACTGCACTGGCAATCATCTTCACCGACCTGCTGACGGGCGTGCTGATCGGCTTTGGCCTGACGCTGGCCAAACTGGCCTGGAAGGCTTCGCGTCTGAAAATCAGCCTGATCGATCTACCGGCGGACGGCGAGATGGAACTGCGACTGGTGGGGGCGGCGACTTTCCTCAAGGTGCCGGCGTTGACCCAGGTGCTGGGGAGCATTCCCGCTGGCGCGACTGTACATGTGCCGCTCAATAACCTGAGCTACATCGATCACTCATGCCTTGAGTTGCTGGAGGAATGGGGCCGGGCCAATGCGGCCAAGGGTTCGAAGTTGGTGATTGAAGCGCGGGGGTTGAAGCGCAGACTTGAAGGGCGGTTGCGGACCACGACGGGCGTAGGTTCCGCCGGATAGATAACCGTGTGGGAGCGGGCTTGTTCGCTCCCACAGGTGTTCGGTTCTTACCGTTGGATCAAGCCGCTGGCTGATCCAGCTCCAGCTCGACACCCAATTGGCGCGACAGGCACGGCCAGCGCTTCCACGCGGCGCCGGTGTCCGGGCTGTTGAGTTTCTCGCGGTAGGCCTCCACCGACTCCAGCGCGAAACTTTCATCGTCAAGCATCTCGTCCACGGCGTGATGCACCGCCTCATCCAGTTGGTTGGCAAATTCCTCGCCAATCAATTGGTGGGCAATCAGGTTGGCGACAGTCATGTCCAAGGGGATCAATGGCTGGCCAAAATGCTTGATGTACAGGTCGTTGACCTCTTCGACCAGGCGGTGCGCCAGATAAGCTTCGTCCAGCAGGCTGTCCAGGCCAACGTGACCGGCCATGATCGCCGGCGGTTGGAGGAAGAACTGCTCGGCGATTGTCAGCACCGGCTTGATCTGCGATTCGATGCCCGCTTCCCTGGCGACTTCATTGGCTGCATCCAGCAAGTCTGGCACTTGTTCTATATACGCGGCCACAAAACGCGTCATCACGCCATTAGCGTCGACATCCGGCAACTGGATGGCGGAGTGAAGGTGTGGCAGTTGGGTTTCCAGCTGACGAGTCAGCAGGCCGGTCTCGGCCTCGTGTTGTTGGGCTTGTTGGATCTGCTCGCGCAATGCGGCGGTGTTCATGAAAACTCCAGGAAACAAAGGCAATGAAATAGGGAAGACATAACTTAGCTGGCTTAAGAAAAATGCTAAGACGCATTTGTCATAATTATTTCATTCTTGAGACGCCTGCGTTATATCGATTTGCCACCACTCGTCTGCATCCTTCTCCATTCGTGACCTGGAACGCAAGTCCAACCTGTTTCAGCTGATTTACCCCATCGCGTTGCGAGGTGGCAGTCGCTGTCTATACTCGGTTCTGAATGGAGTTAGCTGATGACACCCGACTGCATAGGCAGCAAGGCTCGGCGATTCAAGTTCGTGGTCTGAAAAAGCCGCTCCCTTGCCGCAGGCGTTACGCCTACGGGATAACAAGAACGATAAGGGGAACCCGCAATGATGCGACATCCACATGTCTGGATGGGCCTCCTGTTGTGGTCGATTTTCAGTCAGGCGCAAGCGGCCTGGACTGTCAATATGGCGCCTGGAGCGACTGAGATCAGTCACGCAGTATTCGATCTGCACATGACCATTTTCTGGATCTGTGTGGTGATCGGCATCATCGTCTTCGGCGCCATGTTCTGGTCGATGATGCTCCACCGCCGCTCGACCGGGCAGGTGGCCGCAAAATTTCATGAAAGCACCACCGTTGAAATCCTCTGGACCATCGTGCCCCTGCTTATCCTGGTGGCCATGGCGGTTCCCGCAACCGCCACACTGATCAAGATGTACGACAACACTGAGCCGGATATCGATATCCAGGTCACCGGCTATCAGTGGAAGTGGCATTACAAATACCTGGGTCAGGACGTCGAATTTTTCAGCAACCTGACTACCCCCGCCGATCAGATCCACAACAAGGAAGCCAAGGGCGAACATTACCTGCTGGAGGTCGACAAGCCACTGGTGCTGCCGATCGGTGCCAAGGTGCGCTTTCTGGTGACCTCCGCCGACGTCATCCACTCCTGGTGGGTGCCGGCCTTCGCAGTCAAGCGCGATGCGATTCCGGGCTTCGTCAATGAATCCTGGACCCGTGTCGACAAGCCCGGCATCTACCGCGGCCAGTGCGCCGAGCTGTGCGGCAAGGACCACGGCTTCATGCCGATCGTGGTCGAGGTCAAGGAAAAGGCCGACTACGAAAAATGGCTGGGCGAGCGCAAGGCGGAAGCCGCGCAACTCAAAGAGCTGACCAGCAAGGAATGGACCCTCGACGAGCTCAAGGAGCGCGGCGACAAGATTTATCACACCACTTGCGTGGCCTGTCACCAGGCCGAAGGCCAGGGCCTGCCGCCGATGTTCCCGGCACTCAAGGGCTCGAAAATCGCCACCGGCCCGATCAAGGATCACCTGAGCCTGGTCTTCCACGGCAAGCCCGGCACCGCCATGGCGGCGTTCGGCAAGCAGCTCTCGGAAGTCGATATCGCGGCGGTCGTGACCTACGAACGTAACGCCTGGGGCAACAACAAAGGCGACATGGTCACCCCTAAAGAAGTGCTGGAGCTGAAACAGGCGGAAAGCAAATGACCCGGTCTATTGCGTACTCAAGGAATCGGTCGGGGCATGACGCCCCGGTTCGCCCAGCCCAGCCGTTTGCAGGAGACAGGACATGACTGCTGTAGTCGATGACCATGTTCATACCGATACCGCCCACGCCCACGGCCCCGCCAAAGGCCTGATGCGCTGGGTGTTGACCACCAACCACAAGGATATCGGCACGCTGTACCTGTGGTTTGCATTCACCATGTTCCTGCTCGGCGGCTCGTTCGCGATGGTGATTCGCGCCGAACTGTTCCAGCCGGGGCTGCAAATCGTCCAGCCGGAATTCTTCAACCAGATGACCACCATGCACGGCCTGGTGATGGTGTTCGGTGCGGTGATGCCGGCCTTCGTCGGCCTCGCCAACTGGATGATCCCATTGATGATCGGCGCGCCGGACATGGCCCTGCCGCGGATGAACAACTTCAGTTTCTGGCTGTTGCCGGCCGCGTTTCTGCTGTTGGTATCGACCCTGTTCACCCCCGGTGGTGGGCCGAATTTCGGCTGGACCTTCTACGCACCGCTGTCGACCACCTACGCGCCGGAAAGCGTGACGTTCTTCATCTTCGCCATCCACTTGATGGGGATCAGTTCGATCATGGGGGCGATCAATGTGATCGCGACCATCCTCAACCTGCGTGCCCCCGGCATGACGCTGATGAAAATGCCGCTGTTCGTCTGGACCTGGCTGATCACCGCGTTCCTGCTGATCGCGGTGATGCCGGTGCTGGCCGGCTGCGTGACCATGATGCTGATGGACATCCATTTTGGCACCAGTTTCTTCAGTGCCGCCGGTGGCGGTGATCCGGTGCTGTTCCAGCACGTGTTCTGGTTCTTCGGTCATCCCGAGGTGTACATCATGATCCTGCCGGCCTTCGGTGCCGTCAGCTCGATCATTCCGGCGTTCTCGCGCAAGCCGCTGTTTGGCTACACCTCGATGGTCTACGCCACGGCCAGTATTGCGTTCCTGTCATTCATCGTCTGGGCGCACCACATGTTCGTGGTCGGCATTCCGCTGGTGGGCGAGTTGTTCTTCATGTACGCCACGCTGCTGATCGCAGTGCCGACCGGCGTGAAGGTGTTCAACTGGGCCAGCACCATGTGGCAAGGCTCGCTGACCTTCGAGACACCGATGCTGTTCGCCGTAGCGTTCGTGATCCTGTTCTCCATTGGCGGCTTCTCCGGGTTGATGCTGGCCATCGCCCCGGCGGACTTCCAGTACCAGGACACCTACTTCGTGGTCGCGCACTTCCATTACGTGCTGGTGCCGGGGGCGATCTTCGGGATCTTCGCCTCGGCTTACTTCTGGCTGCCGAAGTGGACCGGCCACATGTACGACGAAACCCTCGGCAAGCTGCACTTCTGGCTGTCTTTCATCGGCATGAACATGGCGTTCTTCCCGATGCACTTCGTGGGCCTGGCGGGCATGCCGCGGCGAATTCCGGACTACAACCTGCAGTTCGCCGATTTCAACATGGTGTCGTCGATCGGCGCGTTCATGTTTGGTGCCACGCAGATCTTCTTCCTGTTCATCGTGATCAAGACCATTCGTGGCGGCGAGCCGGCACCGGCCAAGCCGTGGGATGGTGCCGAAGGCCTGGAATGGAGCATTCCGTCGCCCGCGCCGTATCACACCTTCACCACACCGCCGGAAGTGAAATGAACGCACTAGCCTTTGTGGAAGCGAGCTTTTGTGGCGAGGGAGCTTGCTCCCGCTCGGCTGCGAAGCAGACGCAAAACTTTTGGGGCCGCTTCGCGACCCAGCGGGAGCAAGCTCCCTCGCCACAAGGGCCTGCTCCTAGCGGGTTATGCGTAAAGGTTCGAAGCCATGGCTGACTCGATCTCGATGAAGAAACTGGTCACCCGCCTGTTGCTGGTGGTGGCGGCGATGTTTGTCTTCGGCTTTGCCCTGGTGCCGATCTATGACGTGATGTGCAAGGCATTCGGCATCAATGGCAAAACCGCCGGGCAGTATGAAGGCGAGCAAACGGTCGACGCCTCGCGGCAGGTTCGCGTGCAGTTTCTGTCGACCAACGCTGCGGACATGCCCTGGGATTTCTATCCCAAGACGGATGAGCTGACCGCGCACCCCGGGGCGGTGAACGAGATGATTTTTATCGCCCACAACCCCACCGACCGGCCGATGAGCGCCCAGGCGGTGCCGAGTATCGCGCCGAGTGCAGCCGCGGCGTACTTCCACAAGACCGAATGTTTCTGCTTTACCCAGCAAGTGCTGCAGCCCGGTCAACGCATCGAGATGCCAGTACGGTTCATCGTTGACCGCGACATGCCCAAGGATGTGAAGCACCTGACGCTGTCCTACACGCTGTTCGATATCACCGCACGTCATCCGCCCGTGGCTGTTGCAGCAAGCACAGGTGGCTAGGCGTTAAAGCGTGCCCGATAAGGAGAACAATAAATGGCAACTCATGAACATTATTACGTTCCAGCCCAGAGCAAATGGCCGATCATCGCCACGGTCGGCATGCTGGTCACGGTGTTCGGCCTGGGCACCTGGTTCAATGACCTGAAGGCTGCGCGGCCGGAATCCCATGGCCCGCTGATCTTTTTCGTCGGCGGACTGCTGCTGGCCTACATGCTGTTCGGCTGGTTCGGGACGGTGGTCAAGGAGAGTCGCGCGGGGTTGTACAGCCCGCAACTCGACCGCTCGTTCCGCTGGGGCATGAGCTGGTTCATTTTCTCGGAGGTGATGTTCTTCCTCGCCTTTTTCGGTGCGCTATTTTATGTGCGCAACATCGCGGGCCCGGCACTGGGTGGTGAAGGCACCAAAGGCATCGCCCATATGCTGTGGCCGACGTTCGAGTTCACCTGGCCGCTGCTGAACAACCCGGACTCGAAACTCTTTCCTCCCCCCAAGGAAGTCATCAGCCCCTGGGGTCTGCCGCTGCTCAACACCGTACTGCTGGTGAGTTCCAGCGTCACCGTGACCATCGCTCACCACGCCTTGAAGAAAGGCCATCGCGGGGCGCTGAAAATCTGGCTGGCGCTGACCGTGTTGCTCGGTTGCGGCTTCCTGGGCTTTCAAGCCAAAGAATACCTGCACGCCTACCACGAGCTGGGCCTGACCCTCGGTTCCGGCATCTACGGCGCAACGTTCTTCATGCTCACCGGTTTCCACGGTGCCCACGTGACCATCGGCACCATCATTTTGTTCGTGATGCTGATGCGCATCATGCGCGGGCACTTCAATGCAGACCACCATTTCGGCTTCGAGGCGGCGACCTGGTACTGGCACTTCGTGGATGTGGTGTGGATCGGGCTGTTCGTTTTCGTCTACGTACTTTGAGCCTGGCACTCATGGCTACCAAGGCACGTGAGACACCAGTTGGCCGCTGAAAAAACCCCAGGCGATCAAGCCGACAGTAATGGCGGCCAGCGCAACACGAATACTCAAGGCGATGACCAGGCGATTCGAGCTGCTGTCGTCCTTGACCAGAAAAAACAGGCCGCTGAACAGGCTGACAACCGTGGCAATCAGCATCAGGACGATGGCTGCTTTGAGCATGGTGACACTCCGGGGGACAGGCGATGCATGTGAGTATAGCTATCGCGATGACCGACTTTCTGGCGACGCCATGAAGCGCTTCCGGCCGGGCCTCGTGCCGACTCTGGTGGTCGCGGTGCTGCTGCCCTTGCTGGTGTCACTCGGCTTCTGGCAGTTGAGCCGGGGCGCGGAGAAAAGCGCGCTGCTGCAAAATTACGCCGAGCGCCGGGCGGCCGAACCGATGGCCAGCACCGAACTGCAACACACCGAAGATCCGGCCTTCCGCCGGGTTCGCCTGCACGGCCAGTTCGATGCCGAACACAGCCTGCTGCTGGATAACCGTCAGCGTGACGGCAAGGTCGGGGTCGAGCTGCTGCAACCGTTTCAGGATCAGGCAAGCGGGCTCTGGTTACTGGTCAATCGTGGCTGGCTGCCGTGGCCGGATCGGCGCACACCACCGTCATTCACCACACCGACTCAGGTGTTGAGCCTCGACGCCTGGGTCTACGTCTCCCCCGGCGCAACGTTCCAGTTGCACGCCGACCCCAACACCACGACCTGGCCACAATTGATCACCGCCGTTGAACCGGCCAGGTTGTGGACAGCGCTTGAACGTGACGGTTTCGCCTACGAATTACGCGCGCAAAGTGGCCCTGCGACCTACCAGGCCGATTGGCCGGTGGTGGCCATGGGGCCGGAAAAGCACCTGGCTTACGCCGTGCAGTGGTTCGCCCTGGCGATCGCCCTGCTCGGCCTTTACCTCTATCTCGGCTGGCACAACGCAAAGGAGAACAATAATGGGAGTGGCCATGAATCCACCCGGCATGTCTGAGGCGAAAGCACCGGTGAATCGGCGGCGCGGACGCTTGCAGTTGTTGCTGATTTTATTGGGGGTGATCGGTCCGATGATCCTCGCCACCGGTATGTACAAATTGCAGTTCTGGGTGCCAGACGGCCGCAGTTATCACGGTGAACTGATCGGCAACGGCCAGACCCGCGCCGACATCGGCGTACAGGCGCAGGAAGACCGCTGGCAGTTGCTGGTGACAGCGCCCAAGGACTGTTCGGTGGATTGCCAGCAGCTGGTTTATCTGGCGCGGCAGATCCAGATCGGCCTCGGTCGCGATGCTGCCCGCGCCAGCCATGCGCTGGCCATCGCGCAGCCGCTGAACAGCGATTACGCGACTAAACTTCAACGCGAGTACCCACAGTTGCAACGCTACTCACTGGACCTGCCGGCCTACACCAAAGGCGCCCAGGGCAATGGCACGCCGCACCTGTGGATCATCGACCCTCACGGCAATCTGGTGCTGCGTTACGACCCGACGGTGAAGGGCAAGGACCTGCTCAACGACCTGCGCCACCTGCTGAAACTGTCGAACATCGGATAAGGGCATCGTCATGGCCAAACCTGGATTTCGCCTCGCGCTGTTTGCCACCTTGCTGGCACTGATTGTGGTGTTGCTCGGCGCTTACACACGCCTGACCCACGCCGGCCTCGGTTGTCCGGACTGGCCCGGTTGCTACGGTTTTATCAGCGTGCCGCAAAGCGAAGCCCAGCTGGCTCATGCCGAACTGCACTTTCCAGACACCCCGGTGGAAGCCCACAAGGGCTGGAACGAAATGGTCCATCGCTACTTCGCCGGCACGCTGGGGCTGCTGATCGCGGTGCTGGCGGGCCGCGCCTGGGTCCATCGTCATCATCCGGGGCAGCCGGTGAAGTTGCCGCTGTTCTTGCTGGCGTTGGTCATTGGCCAAGCGGCTTTCGGCATGTGGACGGTGACGCTCAAGCTTTGGCCGCAAGTGGTCACCGGACATTTACTCGGTGGTTTTGCGACCTTGAGCCTGTTGTTTCTGCTGACTTTGCGCCTGTCCGGCGTATTGCCGGCGCTGACCGTGCCTCGACGTTTGCAATACTGGGCAACCGCCGGCTTGCTGTTGGTGATCCTGCAAATTGCTCTCGGTGGCTGGGTCAGCTCCAATTACGCGGCGGTAGCCTGCATCGACTTTCCGACCTGCCACGGCCAATGGCTGCCACCGACTGATTTCGCCAACGGTTTTCACCTGACCCAACACATCGGCCCGAATTATCTGGGCGGGCAGCTGGACAGCGATGCCCGCACCGCGATTCACCTGACTCACCGCATCGGCGCATTACTGGTCACCTTTGTTCTGCTCGGTCTGGCCTGGCAACTGAAGGTCGTCGGCATGACGCGTCTGGCCGTCATGGTGCTGATCGCCCTTGCCGCACAAATCACCCTGGGCATCAGCAACGTGGTCTTCCACTTGCCGCTGCCGGTGGCCGTCGCCCACAACGCCGGCGGTGCGGCGCTGTTGCTGACGATGGTGCTGGTCAATTATCACGCGCGAACCAGCCTGGTTCGGGTCAAGCATCAGCCCCCTCGGCGCTGGCGTCTACGCCTGCGTAAACACTCGGCCGGGCCCATAACAATAAAAGGAGAGATGCCATGGCGACTCTGATCGGCGAACGTCACAGTCAGGCCATCTGGCGAGACTATCTGGAACTGACCAAGCCGAAAGTGGTGGTGCTGATGCTCATCACCTCGCTGGTCGGCATGTTCCTCGCGACCCGCGCCGGGGTGCCATGGACGGTGCTGGTGTTCGGCAATCTGGGGATCGCCCTGTGTGCCGGCGGTGCCGCGGCGGTAAATCATGTGGTGGACCGGCGCATCGACGCGGTCATGGCCCGGACCCACAAACGGCCCCTGGCCGAAGGCCGGGTGTCTCCAGCCGCTGCGCTGACCTTCGCCCTGATACTGGCAATGCTCGGTCAGGCCTTGTTGCTGACTTTCACCAACCCGCTGACAGCATGGCTGACCCTCGCCTCCTTGCTCGGTTATGCTGTGGTCTATACCGGTTTCCTGAAACGCGCGACGCCGCAGAACATCGTCATCGGCGGCCTCGCCGGAGCTGCCCCGCCACTGCTCGGCTGGACCGCCGCCACCGGTCATGTCGGCGCCGAACCATTGTTGCTGGTGCTGATCATCTTCGCCTGGACCCCGCCGCACTTCTGGGCGCTGGCGATTCACCGCAAGGAGGAATACGCCAAGGCTGACATTCCGATGCTGCCGGTGACCCATGGCGAGCACTACACCAAAGTCCACATCCTGCTTTATACCTTTGCGTTGCTGGCCGTCAGCCTGATGCCCTACGTGATCCACATGAGCGGCGTGCTCTACCTGATGTGTGCCCTTTTACTGGGTGCAAGGTTTCTGCAATGGGCCGTGGTGCTGTACCGTGGCACTCGACCGCACGCGGCGATCAACACGTTCAAGTACTCTATCTACTACTTATTCCTGCTGTTTATCGCGCTGCTCGTAGACCACTACTTACTGTTGATCCTATGACTCGAACCCAGAAAACCGTCTTCATCCTCGTTGCCCTGATTGCGCTGATCCTGGGCCTGACCGTCAATAAAGTACTGACCGGGAAAAACCAGGGCGACCCGACGGCGCTGATCGATGCAGGGATCATCTTGCTGCCCCAAAGCCGTAATCTGCCGGACGTGAAGATGACCGATCAGGACGGCAAGCCAGTGGCGATCAACGAACTGAAAGGCAAGTGGAGTTTGCTGTTCTTCGGCTACACCTTCTGCCCGGACATCTGCCCGACCACCCTCGCCCAGCTGCGGCAGATCAAGAGTGAACTGCCGGCGGATGCGGTGAACAAGTTGCAGGTCATCCTGGTCAGCGTCGACCCGAACCGCGACACGCCCAAGCAACTCAAGCAGTACCTGGGCTACTTCGATCCGCAATTCATCGGGCTGACCGCAGCCTCGGTCGAAGACCTTCAGAAAATGGCCAACGCGGTGAGCATTCCGTTCATTCCGGCGGACACCAGCAAGCCGAACTACACCGTCGACCACAGCGGCAACCTGGCGGTGATCGGACCGGACGGGACTCAACGCGGGTTCATTCGTGCACCGCTGAATAACCAGAAACTGGTGGCGCAGCTGCCGGTGATGCTCAACCGTCAATAAGCACCACAGGTACGGTGTTTCAGGCAAAAAAATGGGGCGCATTCAATGCGCCCCATTTTTTTCGTTAAAGCTTCAGATCAGAACGCCGGCAATACCGCGCCTTTGTACTTCTCGAGAATGAAGGCTTTCACTTCCGGGCTGTGCAGGGCAGCAACCAGTTTCTGCATTGCCGCGCTGTCCTTGTCGTCCGGACGGGCAACGAGGATGTTCACGTACGGCGAGTCGCTGCCTTCGATGACCAGCGCGTCCTTGGACGGATCGAGCTTGGCTTCCAGCGCGTAGTTGGTGTTGATCAGCGCCAGATCGACCTGAGTCAGCACGCGCGGGATGGTCGCGGCTTCCAGTTCACGGAATTTCAGGTCCTTGGTGTTCTCGGTGATGTCCTTGACGGTCGACAGGATGTTGTTCGAATCCTTCAACTTGATCAGGCCAGCCTTCGCCAGCAGCAACAGCGCACGGCCGCCGTTGGTGGCGTCGTTCGGGATCACCACGTTGGCGCCGCCCGGCAGCTCTTCCAGTTTCTTGTACTTGCTGGAGTAAGCGCCCAGCGGCTCCAGGTGCACACCGGCAACGCTGACGAGGTTAGTGCCCTTGGCCTTGTTGAATTCATCCAGGTACGGTTGGTGCTGGAAGAAGTTGGCGTCCAGACGCTTCTCGGCCACCTGTACGTTCGGCTGGATATAGTCGGTGAAGACTTTGACTTTCAGGTCCACGCCTTCTTTGGCCAGGGCCGGTTTAACGAACTCGAGGATTTCCGCGTGAGGCACCGGGGTGGCCGCAACGGTCAGGGTGTCGGCGGCGTGTGCGGAAAAGGCTGCAACGGCAGCGAACGCGACGAGTAGTTTTTTCATTCAGCTAACTCCTTGTGAGGCGCCAGTCTTCGGCGCCTGCCAGCGAATGGCCGGCTCATGTCTTGGTGACGAGAACTGTTTATTTGCGGGAAAAATGAACCACCAGCTTGTCGCCGACGGTTTGCAGCACTTGAACCAGCACCAGCAGCAACACCACGGTGACCACCATCACGTCGGTCTGGAAACGCTGGTATCCGAAACGGATCGCCAGGTCGCCCAAGCCGCCAGCGCCGACCACACCGGCCATCGCTGTGTAGGACACCAGTGTAATCGCTGTCACCGTAATCGCCGCGAAGATGCCCGGACGGGCCTCCGGCAGCAAGGCGTTGGTGATGATCTGACGGGTCGTCGCGCCCATGGCCTGGGTCGCTTCGATGATGCCGCGATCCACCTCACGCAGGGCGGTTTCCACCAGTCGCGCGAAGAACGGCGTGGCGCCCACCACCAGCGGTGGGATCGCACCGGCGACACCAAGGGAGGTGCCGGTAATCAATACGGTGAACGGAATCATCACGATCAGCAGAATGATGAACGGCAGCGAACGCAGAATGTTCACCACCAGCGACAGCATCGCGTAGACACCTTTGGCTTCCAGCAACTGGCGCGGGCTGCACAGGAACAACAACACGCCCAGCGGCAGGCCCAACAGTACGGTGAACAACAGCGAACCGCCGAGCATCAGCAGGGTGTCGCCCGTGGCCAGCCAGATTTCGTACCAGTCGATATTGGAAAAGAAACTCATCAGGACTTCCATCAGCGCAGCACCTCCATATGGACATCAGCTGCGGTGAAGTGAGCAAACGCCGCTTCCATGTCGCCACCGGTGACGGCCAGGGTCAATTGGCCGTAGGGAACCTCTTTGATGCGATCGATACGACCGGCCAGGATGCTGTAGTCCACGCCCGTTTCCCGGGCGACGGTACCCAGCAATGGTGCGTAGGTCGCTTCGCCCTGGAAGGTTAGACGTACGATGCGGCCCGGTACGTGAGCGAAGTCGTCGCGCTGTTCGTTCTCGTCGATCTGCTCGTCTTCCTGGACGAAGCGCTTGGTGGTCGGGTGCTTGGGATGCAGGAACACCTCGGCCACCGAACCTTGCTCGACGATCACACCGGCATCCATCACCGCCACCTGATCGCAGACTCGACGGATCACATCCATCTCGTGGGTGATCAGGACGATGGTCAGCTTCAGCTCGCGATTGATCTCGGCCAGCAATTGCAAAACCGACGCCGTGGTCTGCGGGTCGAGGGCACTGGTGGCTTCGTCGCACAGCAGAATTTTCGGCTTGGTTGCCAGGGCGCGGGCGATGCCGACACGCTGCTTCTGACCACCGGACAGTTGCGCCGGGTATTTTTTCGCATGGTCGGCCAGGCCAACCCGTGCCAGCAATTGCGCCACACGCTGGTCGATTTCGCTACGCGACAGCTCACCGGCGAGGGTCAGCGGCAGCGCGACGTTGTCGGCCACGGTCTTGGACGCCAGCAAGTTGAAGTGCTGGAAAATCATCCCGACCTGCTGACGGAAACGCCGCAGGCCATTGGCATCCAGCGCCGTGACTTCTTCGCCATCGACGATGATCTTGCCGCCACTGGAGTTCTCCAGGCGGTTGATCAGGCGCAGCAGGGTACTTTTTCCCGCACCGGAATGGCCGATCAGGCCAAAGACCTGACCGTTCCCAATCGTCAGACTGGTCGGATGCAGGGCGGGAATATCCTTACCGGCGACGCGGTAAGTTTTGTGGACGTTTTGAAACTCGATCACGTAGCGAACCTTGTGGGGCGCGTTAGAAAAGGATCAGCGGTTAGCCGGGCGCGCATTTTAGCCTGTCCGTATAGAGGTTCTTAGCATTTATTTCGCTTTCAACCAGCGATTTGGCAATAACGCGATCAAAGGTCAGAAAAAAGGAACGGCGCCAGCGCCTCATCAGTCACTCATTAAGCAACTCGAAAAAGCCCGGGCAATGCCAATGAGCCCTGACCACGACGGGAATCGCAACGAGGAGTCTACGTCTGATGAGTACTAAAAAGCCTGCCGCCACCAGCGCACTGGCCGGGACCGATACCCTGGACCGCAGCAACACCAATCCCAAGCTCGACAGCCTGGAACAATTTCGCTCCGATGCCACCGAGCAGGCCCTGCGCACCAACCAGGGCGTGAAGGTCGCGGACAATCAGAACACGTTGAAGGCCGGCGCCCGTGGGCCGTCATTGCTGGAAGACTTCATCATGCGTGAAAAGATCACGCATTTTGACCATGAACGTATTCCTGAGCGCATCGTTCATGCCCGCGGCACTGGCGCCCACGGTTACTTCCAGGCCTACGAGCCCCATTCCGTACTGACCAAGGCCGCATTCCTACAAGATCCACATCAAAAAACTCCGGTTTTTGTGCGCTTCTCCACGGTGCAAGGCCCGCGCGGGTCGGGCGATACCGTGCGCGACGTACGCGGTTTCGCGGTGAAGTTTTTCACCGACGAAGGCAACTTCGACCTCGTGGGTAACAACATGCCGGTGTTCTTCATTCAGGATGCGATCAAGTTTCCTGACTTCGTGCACGCGGTAAAACCCGAGCCCCACAATGAGATTCCTACCGGCGGTTCGGCCCACGACACCTTTTGGGACTTTGTTTCTCTGGTGCCGGAGTCCGCGCACATGGTGATCTGGACCATGTCCGACCGGGCAATCCCCAAAAGCCTGCGCAGCATGCAAGGCTTCGGCGTGCACACCTTTCGCATGATCAACGCCGAGGGCAAATCGCGTTTCGTCAAATTCCACTGGCGCCCCGTCGCCGGCACCTGTTCGCTGGTGTGGGATGAAGCGCAGAAGCTCGCCGGGAAAGACACCGACTTCCATCGCCGTGATCTCTGGGAGTCCATCGAGACGGGGGACTATCCGGAGTGGGAATTGGGCGTACAGGTCATCGAGGAGGAAAGCGAACATGCCTTCGACTTCGACATCCTTGATCCGACCAAGCTCATCCCCGAGGAAATCGTACCGATCACTCCCCTGGGCAAGATGGTGCTCAACCGCAACCCGGACAACTTCTTCGCCGAGACTGAACAGGTTGCCTTCTGCCCAGGGCATATCGTGCCCGGAATCGATTTTTCGAATGATCCGCTGCTACAAGGCCGGCTGTTTTCCTACACCGATACGCAGATCAGCCGACTTGGCGGACCGAACTTTCACGAGATCCCGATCAACCGCCCACTGGCACCGTTCCATAACGGTCAACGGGATGCGCAGCACCGCACCACCATCGACAAGGGGCGTGCTTCCTACGAGCCGAACTCCATCGACAGTGGCTGGCCGAAGGAGACCCTGCCCGCAGCGCAGGACGGCGGCTTCGAGAGTTACCCGGAGCGCGTCGACGCCGCCAAGATCCGCCAGCGCAGCGAGTCGTTCAGCGACCACTTCTCCCAGGCTCGGCTGTTTTTCCACAGCATGAGCAAGCACGAACAGGAGCACATCATTGCCGCCTACAGCTTTGAGCTGGGCAAGGTCGAACGCGAGTTTATTCGTGTGCGTCAGGTCAATGAGATCCTGGCCAATATCGATCTGGAACTGGCCAAGCGCGTGGCGCAGAACCTGGGCTTGCCGGTTCCGAAGGCTGGAACGGTCAAGGTGCGTAACACCTCACTGGATCACTCCCCTGCCCTGAGCCAGGCTAACTTGTTGCCCGAAGACATTAAAACCCGAAAAGTCGCGATCCTGGCGGCCAACGGTGTCGATGGCGCGGCGATTGACGCCATGAAGAAAGCGCTGAAGGTCGAAGGCGCTCACGCCAAACTGCTCGGCCCGACCTCGGCCCCCGTGACCACCGCCAATGGCAAAACACTGCCGGTGGATGCGTCGATGGAAGGTTTGCCGTCCGTGGCCTTCGACGCGGTGTTCGTGCCGGGTGGCGCGGCGTCGATCAAGGCACTAAGCAGTGATGGTGTGGCGCTGCATTACCTGTTGGAGGCATACAAACACCTGAAGGCGATCGCCTTGCATGGCGAAGCGAAGCAGTTGCTGGAGGTATTGAAACTGGAAGCGGACGCGGGGTTGATCGTGGGTACGGATACCAAGTTGTTCAAGGCGTTTTTTGCCGCGATCGGTCAGCATAGAGTATGGGACAGGGAGCCTAAGGCCAAGGCGATTCCGGCTTAGGGATTTCTATCGACAGGAAGGGCGCCTTCGCGGGCAAGCCTCGCTCCTACGGTTTTGGGTCGTACACATAATGTGTGATCAATCCGGGCCTGTAGGACCTAGGCTTGCCCGCGATGCTTTTAGGGCTTGCGAGGGCTCAAAACCATCTGCGCCGGAATATTACGCAGAATTTGTTTTTCCAGCTTCAGATCAAACCCCGAATCCAGCTTCTTCACCCGTTTGGTCAGCAAGGTAGCCAACCATGGGTAATCCTGGGTACGGGGAACCTGAATGCTCACATCGCACTGATAATTCACCACATCGGCGGCGATAGCATCCAGTTGACGACGAAGTTTGCTCATATCGTTGAGGTTCAATGCCACCGTCGTGCTTTCAGCCGTCGGGTCAATCACTTTGGCCTGCGGTCTGGCTTCGGCAGCCTTGAGGGCCGCTTCGGCTTTATCCAGTTCAGCCTTGCGTGCATGAACAATTGCATTGTTAACGCCACCGGTCAGCGCCGGGGCCTTGGGCATCAATACCCGGGCACGGCTGAGGGCAGTGGCCGCGGCATTCACATCACCTTTTTGCAACACAATCTGGCTGCGCAGCAAATAGGCTTCGGCCAATTGCCGCTGGTATTGCTCAAGGGATTGATCGTTGGGCGACTCGGCCTGCAAGGCCGCCAATTGATCCTCGGCGGTGGCCAGCTCGCTGCTGGCCAGGCTTTGTTCCAGTTGTGCAATAGCCGTGGCCCGCGCATCGGGGACCTCGGTGGCCGCCGGTGGCGTGCTTTGGCAAGCACCCAGTAGCAGCGAAAATGCGACAAGGAGCAGATAACGGGAGGCGAACGGCTTCATTCCTGCGACTCTCTATTTGCGCAAAAAACGAGCAAGTCTACACCCCTCGACGGGGCAGGACAAAACTCAGCAGAAACAACGCGGCGGCCGCCACCACAATCGACGGGCCAGCCGGGGTGTCCTTGAACCAGGACAACGCCAGTCCGCCACACACCGCGAGCATGCCCAGCAGGCTCGCGCCCAGTGCCATCTGCTCCGGCGAGCGGGCGTGACGCTGTGCCGCAGCCGCCGGAATAATCAGTAACGAAGTAATCAGCAACACGCCGACGATTTTCATCGCCACCGCGATCACCACGGCGATCAGCAACATCAGGACCAGACGCAACGCCGCCACCGGCAAACCTTCCACCCTGGCCAGTTCTTCATGCACGGTGATCGCCAGCAAGGGTCGCCACAGCGTGACAAGCAATACCAGCACCGCCGCGCTGCCGCCGAGGATCCAGGCCAGATCAGTCGGGCTGATCGCCAGCAGGTCGCCAAACAGATAGGCCATCAGGTCGATCCGCACTTCATGCATGAAGCTTAGTACCACCAAGCCCAGGGAGAGCGTGCTCGGTGCGAGAATTCCCAACAGCGTGTCAGACGCCAATGGCTGCCGCTGTTGCAGCGTCACCAGCAACACTGCCAGCAACAGGCAGCCTACGGTGACAGCCACGGTCGGGCTGACATCCAGCAGAAAGCCCAGCGCCACACCCAGCAGCGCGGCGTGGGACAGGGTGTCGCCAAAATAAGCCATGCGCCGCCAGACCACGAACGAACCCAGCGGGCCCGCGACCAACGCCAGAGCCAGACCTGCAAGCAGGGCGAAGAGCAGAAAATCAGCCATGCTTGCAGCTATCTCCATGAACGTGGGTATGGGCCGACGGGGTCGCAATGACCACCGAGCCATGCAGGTCGTGAGCGTGGTCGTGATGGTGGTGATAAATCGCCAGACTTTGTGCGTTCTTTCCGAACAGTTCGACGAACGCGGGATCGCCGCTGACCTGCTCGGGATGCCCGGAGCAGCAGACATGGCGATTCAGGCACACCACCTGGTCGGTGGTGCTCATCACCAGATGCAAATCGTGAGAGACCATCAATACGCCGCAGCCATGACGGTCGCGCAGGCGTGTGATCAGGCTATAGAGCTCGGCTTGACCGGCCACGTCGACGCCTTGTACCGGCTCATCGAGCACCAGCAACTCCGGCTCGCGCAACAATGCCCGGGCCAGCAGTACTCGCTGCATTTCGCCACCGGAAACACTTTGCACCGGGCTGTCGATCACCTGCTCGGCGCCGACCTCCTTGAGGGCGGCCAAGGCCCGAGTGCGGTCCACGCCAGGGACCAGACGCAAGAAACGCAGCACCGACAGCGGGAGGGTCGGATCGACATGGAGTTTTTGCGGCATGTAACCGACGCGCAACTTTGGCTTGCGCCAGACGCTGCCGCTATCCGGCTTCAACAGACCGAGCACCGCGCGAACCAGCGTGGTTTTGCCGGCGCCATTAGGGCCGATCAGGGTAACGATCTGCCCCGGCTCGACGCTCAGCTCAATGTTATCCAGCACGTTTTGCCCGGCAAAAGTGACGACCACCTGCTCAAGACGGATCAGCGCATTGCTCATTAAGCCCCCTGGCAACCCGAGCAGAGACCGATGACTTCAACGGTCTGGGCCTCGACGATAAATCCGACGTCCCTGGCGCTGCCGACGATCGCGTCGCTGATGGACTTCTGTTCAAGCTCGATGGCGGCGTGGCATTGGCGGCAAATCAGGAACTGGCCCTGGTGAGCGTGTTCCGGGTGATTGCAGCCGACGAAGGCGTTCAGCGAGGAGATGCGGTGTACCAGGCCGTTTTCCAGCAGAAAATCCAGCGCGCGGTACACGGTCGGCGGCGCAGCTCGGCGGCCGTCCTGCTCGCTAAGCACCGCCAGAATGTCGTAGGCACCCAGCGGTTTATGGCTTTGCCAGACCAGTTCCAGCACCCGCCGGCGCAAGGCGGTCAGGCGTAATCCCTGACGTGCGCACAAGGCATCGGCCTCAGACAATGCGCTATGAACGCAATGAGAGTGGTCGTGGGGACGACTGGCAATCGGTGTTTTAGGCATGGGCGGCGACGAGTGTTGTGAGAGACGTTATTATGTTACCCGTTCTCGCCTCTTCGAGTGGTCATCGTGTCCCGACTTTTTTCTATCTTTGTCGCATTTATCGCAAGTTTTCTGCTGATCGGTTCAGCCCAGGCCGAAGTCAAAGTCCTTACCAGTATCAAGCCGCTGCAGCTGATTGCTGCTGCGGTGCAGGAAGGTGTGGCGATTCCGGAAGTGTTACTGCCACCCGGGGCTTCGCCGCATAACTATGCCTTGCGCCCATCCGACGTACGGAAGGTGCAGTCGGTGGACCTGGTTTACTGGATCGGTCCGGACATGGAAGGTTTCCTGCCTCGCGTACTGAAAGGTCGTACGCTGCCCAGCGTCGCGGTGCAGGAGTTGCCTGGCCTGAAACTGCGACGTTTCGCCGAAGATAGCCACTCTCATGCCGAAGAAGCCGACGAGCATGACCACGATCACCGTCCCGGCAGCCTGGATGCGCATTTGTGGTTGTCACCGGTCAACGCCCGCGTGATCGCCAGCAAAATGGCCACCGATCTGAGTGCAGTCGATCCGGCCAACGCGGCGCGCTATCAGAGCAACCTCAAAGCCTTCGATGAGCGCCTGGATGCCCTGGACGTGCGGCTGAAGGCTCGCCTGGCAGGTATCGCTGGC
Organism: Pseudomonas sp. FP1740; assembly: GCF_030687165.1. Taxonomy (NCBI): domain Bacteria; kingdom Pseudomonadati; phylum Pseudomonadota; class Gammaproteobacteria; order Pseudomonadales; family Pseudomonadaceae; genus Pseudomonas; species Pseudomonas sp. FP1740. Next base: position 68,309 of record NZ_CP117461.1, on the reverse strand, counting down.
AAGCCTTACTTCGTGTTCCACGAAGCCTTCGACTACTTTGAAGACGCCTACGGCCTCAAACACGCCGGCGTGTTCAGTGTCGCCGCCGAAGTGCAACCCGGTGCCCAGCATGTCTCGGCGATGCGCACGCGGTTGCAGGAAGTGGGCAAGACTTGCGTGTTCAGCGAACCGCCCCTGCGCCCGCGCCTGGCAGAAACCCTGGTGGCCGGGCTGCCGGTAAAACTGGCGGAGCTGGATGCATTGGGCGGATACACACCAGCGACCGCCCAGGGGTATGAGCAGGTGCTGGAAAAGTTGGGGAATGATTTGGCCGGATGCCTGGAGTCGTTGTAAGCATCCCGTAGACCCTGTGGCGAGGGGGCTTGCCCCCTCGTCACATTTTAAAGGGCAAAAGGCAGCGGCGTGTCGACCTTCTGCCGCTGCGCCAAGCGCAGCTGAAACTCCATCGGATCGTGAATCAACACGTCCTGCCCGGCGAAAGATTCCGCCGCAATCAAGCGCGATAGCCAGAACCGTACGCACGCTACGCGCAACATGGTCGGCCATAGCTCGGCTTCGGCAGCGGTGAACGGTCGCAGCGCGGCATAAGCGCCCAATAGCGCCCGCGCCCGAGCCCCATCGATCTGCCCTTGCTCATCCGAGCACCAATCATTCAAGGCAATCGCCACGTCATAGAGCATCGGCCCTGAACAGGCGTTGTAGAAGTCGATCAACCCGGTCAGGTGCGTGCCTTCGAACATCGCGTTGTCGCGGAACAGATCCGCGTGAATGTTGGCCCGCGGCAGCGCGAGGATTTTCGTCTTCTGCTGGGTGATTTCGTCCAGGGCCCGTTGCAGCAAATCGCTTTGCTCGGCATTCAGGTGCGAGAGCAACTGCGTGCCCTCCTCCAGCATCCAGTCCAGGCCACGATCGGTTTTGCGCTTGATCATGTTGGCCTGGGTTGCCAGGTGCAGATGAGCCAGCAGCTCGCCGACCTGGGCGCAATGCTGTGCATTGGCTTCCTTGATGTGCTTGCCCGCCAGACGTGGCTGCAACAGCGCAGGTTTACCGGCCAATTCGCGCAAGGCAATGCCGTCGGTGGTACGCAGCGCATAAGGCACCGGCAGGTTGGCGTCGTGCAGCACATCGAGCAGTTCGATGAAGAACGGCATCTCCTGCACCGGCCCGCGCTCGACCAGGGTCAGGACGAACTCGCCCTGTTCCAGGCTGATAAAGAAATTGGTGTTTTCGCTACCGGCGGCAATCCCCTGGAAATCAAGCAGGCGGCCGAGCCCGTAAGGGGCGAGAAAGGTTTCCAGCTCGGGCCGAGCCAGGGGGGTGAACACAGACATGGTTAAAACTGCCAGTACGGGCGCCGCGGTTGAGCCAGCGCCGATTAAAGTTAAGAACGGTTTACCACTTAAAGATTTCCCACGCAGGAATCAGCATATCCGGCTGATCCGAGCGAATGTAGTTTCCGTCCGAGCCATCAGCGCGTATCAGAAAGTACGGTTTTCCGACCTTCGGGGTGACCTTGATCGCGTACACAAAGCCGTTCTGGCGATACTCCTGAATGGTTTTATCGCCTTCCGTGCGGATCGTTACTTCCGGGTCCGCCGAGGGCTTGTCATCCGCCGCCATGACAGCCAATGGAGTGATTGCAAACAAGCCAGCCAGCAACAAGCGATTTAGTGTGCGCATGATAACCTTGTCCCTTTGTCGTCAACGGTCCCGCTATTCTAGCGCCGGACCCGCCGAAAAGGTTGATCCTGCTCATGAGCCAAGCCCCCCTCGTCCTGGTGGACGGTTCTTCTTATCTGTACCGCGCCTTTCACGCGCTGCCTCCGCTGACCACGTCCAAAGGCCTGCCGACCGGAGCGGTCAAAGGCGTGTTGAACATGCTCAAGAGTCTGCGCAAGCAGTACCCGGACAGCCCGTTCGCCGTGGTGTTCGACGCCAAGGGCGGGACATTCCGCGACGCGATGTTCGCCGAGTACAAGGCCAACCGCCCAAGCATGCCTGACGATATGCGGGTCCAGATCGAGCCGCTGCACGCCAGCGTCAAGGCCTTGGGCTTTCCATTGCTGTGCGTGGACAACGTCGAAGCGGACGATGTGATCGGCACCCTGGCCCGCAGCAGCGCGGCCGCCGACCGCCCGGTGGTGATTTCCACCGGCGACAAGGATATGGCACAACTGGTCGACGGGCACATTACCTTGGTCAATACGATGACCGGTAGCGCGCTGGACGTGGAAGGCGTGAAGGAGAAATTCGGCGTCGCTCCCGAGCAGATCATCGATTATCTGGCGTTAATGGGCGATTCGTCCGACAACATCCCGGGCGTTCCGGGTATCGGTCCGAAGACCGCTTCCGGCCTGCTGGTTGGCGTGAATGGCGGCCTGACCGAGCTCTATGCGCAGCTCGATATCGTCCCGACCCTGCCGATTCGCGGCGCCAAGACCCTGCCGGCCAAGCTCGAAGAGCATAAGGAAATGGCCTTTCTTTCTTATCGTTTGGCAACCATCAAGATCGACGTGCCGCTGGACATCGGCCTCGACGATCTGCAGATGGGCCCACCGGATCATGACAAGCTTGCCGAGCTCTATTCCCTGCTGGAGTTTAAGAGCTGGTTCGAAGAGAACCAGCGCGACGCCAAGCGCTCGGGTCAGGACATTGTCGAGGTCGCCCTGGAGCAGCCGGGTGCCGCCGAAGCGAAATACGAAACCATCCTCGATCAGAAGCGCTTCGAGGCCTGGCTGGACAAACTCGACAAGGCGCCGCTGATCGCCTTCGTCACCGAAACCAATGGCAGCGATGCCCAACACGCGCAACTGGTAGGCCTGTCGTTCTCTGTCGCGGCCAACGAAGCAGCCTACATTCCGCTGACCCATTCCTACATGGGCGTACCGGAACAACTGGATCGTGACACCGTGCTGCTGGCGTTGAAACCGCTGCTGGAAAACCCGAATAAACTGAAAGTCGGCCAACATGCGAAGTTCGACACCAATATCCTCGCCAATTGCGCCATCGGTGGCGATCAGAACAACGGGATTACTGTTCGGGGTATTGCCTACGACACCATGCTCGAGTCCTACGTACTGGACTCAACGGCCACCCGCCACGACATGGACAGCCTGGCGCTCAAATACTTGGGCCAAAGCAAGACCGACATTCAGGAGATTGCGGGCAAAGGCGTCAAACAGCTGACCTTCGACCAGATTTCCCTTGAGCTGGCAGGCCCCTATGCCGCCGAAGACGCCGATGTCACCTTCCGCCTGCATCTGGTATTGCAGGAAAAACTGGCCGCGACGCCAAGCCTGATCAACGTGCTCAACGAGATTGAAATGCCGCTGATGCCGGTCCTGGCCCGTATCGAGCGCCAGGGCGCGCTTGTAGACGCCAACCTGCTGGGCATCCAGAGTGTCGAGCTGGGCGAGAAACTGGTCGCCCTTGAGCGTGAGGCCTTTGCCATTGCCGGTGAAGAATTCAACCTCGGCTCGCCGAAGCAACTAGGTGTGATCCTCTACGAAAAGCTCGGTTTGCCTGTACTCAGCAAAACCGCCAAGGGTCAGGCTTCGACTGCCGAAGCCGTACTGGCCGAGTTGGCCGAACAGGACTACCCGCTGCCCAAGGTGCTGATGCAATACCGCTCGCTGAGCAAGCTCAAAAGCACCTACACCGACCGTTTGCCAGAGCAGATCAACGCACGCACCGGGCGCATTCATACGTCTTACCAGCAAGCTGTCGCGGCCACCGGGCGTTTGTCGTCCATCGACCCGAACCTGCAGAACATTCCGATTCGCACCGCCGAAGGCCGCCGGATTCGGCAGGCGTTCGTCGCGCCGAAAGGCTACAAACTGCTGGCCGCGGATTACTCGCAAATCGAACTGCGGATCATGGCACACCTGGCCAAGGACGAAGGTTTGCTGCATGCCTTCCGCAACAACCTCGATGTCCACCGGGCCACGGCCGCAGAAGTGTTCGGCGTCGAGCTCGATGCGGTTACCAACAATCAGCGTCGAAGTGCGAAAGCCATCAACTTCGGCTTGATCTACGGCATGAGCGCGTTTGGCCTGGCCAAGCAGATCGGCGTTGACCGCAAACAGTCCCAGGCCTACATCGACCGTTATTTCGCTCGTTATCCCGGCGTGCTGCAGTACATGGAACGCACGCGCGCCCAGGCCGCCGAGCAAGGCTTCGTCGAAACCATCTTTGGTCGTCGCCTGTACTTGCCGGAAATCAACGCGAAAAACCAGGCCCTGCGCAAAGCTGCCGAGCGCACGGCGATCAACGCCCCGATGCAAGGCACCGCGGCGGACATCATTAAGAAAGCCATGGTGGCGGTGGACAACTGGCTGGCATCGTCAGGCCTGGACGCCAAAGTCATCCTGCAGGTACACGATGAATTGGTGCTTGAGGTGCGTGAGGACCTGGTCGACCAGGTACGCGAGGAAATTCGCGTGCACATGAGCAACGCCGCACAACTGGACGTACCGCTTCTGGTCGAGGTGGGCGTAGGCAACAACTGGGATGAGGCGCACTGAGCCGCCTGAAAAGACGTTTGTGCTGCGGCCTGGCGCCGCAGCACATGACGAAGGGCTATAGAGCGAAAAACGACAGTGATTATTTCCAAAGGATTTTGAAAATAGTCTGAACTAAATCCGTGAACCGCCACTCAGAGATACTGAATGGCTGGTGAAGCCCTTCGATGCTCCTATGTTGTGTTAAGTGTTGGCAGATATCTGGACCCCGCCCTAGCGGTCCGGAACTTGAACCCCGGAACTTCTCCCTCCCCATACGAAGTCCGGGGTTTTTTTTGCCTGCCGATTGGTCTCGAGAGACTTACTCGGCAGCCTCGGCACCCTTGTCCGCCAACTCCATCCAGTCCGCCAGTACGGTGTAGGCTTCTTCCAGCCCCATGCGCTTGGGGGCCGAAAACAGCTGGATAGTGATCGTATCGCCCCAGCCCTTGCGGATTTCCGATTGAACCTTGAGCAGCGTATTTTTCGCCGCGCCGTAGGTCAGTTTGTCGGCTTTGGTCAGGAGAATATGCATCGGCATGCCGCTGGCGACGGCCCAATCGAGCATCAACAGGTCGAAGTCGGTCATTGGATGACGGATGTCCATCATCAGAATCAAACCTTTCAAACTCTCACGGCCACCCAGATAGGCTTCCAGGTGACGCTGCCAGTGCATCTTCAACGGGATCGGCACTTTCGCATAACCGTAACCTGGCAGGTCGACCAGACGGCGTTCATCGTCTAGCTTGAAGAAGTTCAATAGCTGTGTGCGACCCGGTGTTTTCGAGGTCCGCGCCAGGCTGGCGTGGGTCAGAGTATTCAACGCGCTGGACTTGCCGGCGTTGGAACGCCCGGCGAAGGCCACTTCAAAGCCTTCGTCGTCGGGACATTGGTCGACTTTGGCGGCGCTGAGCATAAAGGTGGACTGTTGGCACAGGCCGAGGATGGGATTCTTGAGTTGCATGGGATTTCCGATGTGGGCGGCGCCGGGAATGGACGCGGCAAGCAGTGTCGTTTCCGTTTCAGTGACGCCAGTATATAATGCCGCAGATTTTGTGTGCGCTTTGTCCCAGCGTAGGATGAAGTTCACGAGAGCGATTGACCTTGATTGCGCATTAGAACGCAGCACGCTCTCAACCCTGAAAAGGTCGTTTTATGACGAAATGGCTGCTAGCTGCCGGTGTCTTGATGCCGCTTTACAGCGCTCAGGCTACACAGGATCCGGAAGCTGTGTACAACCGTGTTTGTGGTGCCTGTCATTCCGGCCAACTACCCATGGCGCCCCGCAGGGGCGATCAGGAAGCTTGGACGCCGAGGTTGGCGAAAGGTATGGAGACGCTGGTGCAACACGTGACCCAGGGTTTCAAGGCGATGCCGCCGCGTGGTTTGTGCATGGACTGCAGTGCCGAGGATTACCGAGCCATCATCCAGTGGATGAGCGAGTAAACCCGGTCCATAACTCTTTAACCCTTAGCCGTAGTTGGATTAGCTGATGAACAAATTGATCGTGAGTCTGCTGTTGACCGTGGGGATCTCCGGTATTGCCCATGCTGCAGGTGATGCGACTGCTGGTCAGGCGAAAGCCGCAGTATGTGGCGCCTGTCATGGCCCGGATGGCAATAGCATGGCGCCTAACTTTCCGAAACTGGCAGGCCAGGGCGAGCGTTATCTGAACAAGCAGCTGCACGACATCAAGTCCGGCAAACGCACGGTACTGGAAATGACCGGCCTGCTGACCAACCTCAGCGATCAGGACCTGGCCGATATCTCCGCCTACTTCGCCAGCCAGAAAGGCAGCGTCGGTGCCGCCGACCCGAAAATCGTGGCTCGCGGTGAAGCACTGTTCCGTGGCGGCGACCTGGCCAAAGGGCTGCCAGCCTGCACCGGCTGCCACTCGCCCAATGGCGCAGGCAACGCAGCTGCCGGCTTCCCACACCTGGGTGGCCAGCATGCTCAGTACGTCGGCAAGCAACTGACCGAATTCAGAAAAGAAGAAGGTGGCCGGACCAACGACGGCGACACCAAACCAATGCAAAGCATCGCTAAAAAGCTGAGCGACGAAGATATCGCCGCCGTCTCCAGCTATATTCAAGGCTTGCACTAAGGCCTGTGATCGAGCGTTGTGAGTGATGTACATCTCTTGCAACGTTAACTCTCGATTAATCCGTCGATGCAAACATAAAAAGGGTAGCTTTGGCTGCCCTTTTTTGTGGCCGCTGCCGTTACACTACAGAACTCAAGCCCGCCGGAATCTGTCTGAAAACAGGTCGCGCGAGGCGCCCAAATTGTCCAGGAGTAAAGCATGCGTAATCTGATCATCAGCGCCGCACTCGTCGCTGCCAGCCTGTTCGGCATGACTGCCCAAGCCGCCGAAAAACCTGAAGCGCCCTATGTCGAACTGAGCAATCCGGTCCCGGTGGCCGTGCCTGGCAAGATCGAAGTCGTGGAGCTGTTCTGGTACGGCTGCCCGCACTGCTATGCCTTTGAACCCGTCATCAACCCTTGGGTTGAAAAACTGCCTTCCGACGTGAATTTCGTGCGTATTCCAGCCATGTTCGGCGGCCCTTGGGATGCCCACGGCCAGATGTTCCTGACGCTTGAAGCCATGGGTGTCGAGAGCAAGGTTCACGCAGCTGTGTTCAACGCGATCCAGAAAGAACACAAGAAACTGACTGACAAAGAAGACATGGCGGACTTCCTGGCGACCCAAGGTGTAGACAAGGACAAGTTCCTGGCCACCTTCGACTCCTTTGCCATCAAGGGCCAGATCAACAAAGCCAAAGAGCTTGCCAAGAAATACGAAATCACCGGCGTGCCTACTATGATCGTCAATGGCAAATATCGCTTTGACATCGGCTCTGCCGGCGGCGCCGAACAAGCGTTGAAACTGGCCGACCAACTGGTCGCCAAAGAGCGAGCGGCAACCAAGGCCGTTGCCAACTAAGCGCGGCACCTGCCATGCGCCGCTGGGGAACTGAACGCATCGTTGGCCTGCACGACCCGCGGGTCAACGAGCATCACCTGGAATCGACGGGGTTGCCCGTGGACAGCCGTCTGCGTTTGCTCAGTTTCAATATCCAGGTCGGCATCAGTACCGAGCGTTATCGGCACTATCTGACCCGCGGCTGGCAGCATCTGTTGCCGCACACCGGGCGTGCCGACAACCTGCAAAAAATCGGCAATCTGCTGGGCGACTTCGATCTGGTCGCCTTGCAGGAAGCCGATGGCGGCAGCCTGCGATCGGGCTACGTCAATCAGGTCGAACACCTGGCGCAGCTCGGCGCCTTCCCTTATTGGTATCAACAACTCAATCGCAATCTCGGTCATCTCGGCCAGCACAGCAATGGCGTGCTCAGCCGCCTGCGCCCGTGGGCGATCGAGGATCATCCGCTGCCGGGGCCCAAGGGTCGCGGGGCCATTCTGGTGCGCTTCGGCGAAGGTCCGGAGGCGCTCGTGGTGGTGATGATGCACCTGGCGCTGGGCGCTCGCGCCCGTAGTATGCAACTGGCTTACATCCGCGAGTTGATCGGCGGTTATAAGCACCAGGTGCTGATGGGCGATATGAATACCCACGCCGGTGACTTGCTGCAACATTCCCCGCTGCGTGATTTAGGCCTGCTCGCGCCGCAGATGGAAGCGACATTTCCCAGCTGGCGCCCACAGCGCTGCCTGGACCACATTCTGCTCAGCCCCACCCTGACGCTTGAAAAGGTCGAGGTGCTGGCACAACCCATTTCCGATCACCTGCCGGTCGCGGTAGAAATTCGTCTGCCGGGCTCGCTCACGGCCGATGCATTCCCCGCGTTGAGTCCTGTCTGAATGAGCGACGAAGCACAGCGCTGGAAAGAGAAATACCTCAAAAGCATCGAACAACAGGAAAAGCTCGAACGTCGATGGGACGCCCGGCTCGACCTGCTGCGTCGCGGGCTGGTGCGCAGCACCCTGGCTGCCGAAGGTACCGATCGCGCCGTTGACCAATGCATGAAGGAAATGCGCGAAGTCGTACGCACAGACGACATGGACGCCGGCCTGGCAGCCTTGCTGCCGCGCCTGGAAAAAGCCGTGCTCGACTCCGAGCAGCGCCGGGAAACCCGGGTTGATCAAGTCAGCGCCGCACTGACGGCGCTGGTCTCTCAGTTGCAAGCATTGCCGCTGCCACGGGAAGTGAGCCGGCCACTGAAGAGTTTCGCCAAGCAGCTGGACGGCCGTGTTGGCCAGGCTCGTGAAATCCCGTTGCTGCTCAGCGAACTGAGCGGCTTGCAAGGCAAAGCCTTGAGCCTGCTGGAAAACCCTGTGGAACCGGGTCGTCCGGGTTTTCTCCAGCGCCTGTTTGGTAGCCGGGATGCAGACGAGGCTGCGCCACAGATCGCCGCCCCCGAATTGCACATGCCTGCCCCGCAACCTGTCGAATCGGTTGCCGCTCCACTGGCCGAGCTCTCACTCGCGACGGTCAATCTCGCGCCAGCCGCCAACAAACCGCAAGCGGTAATGCCAACCGTTGAAGCTGCCCTGCCCGCCGCTGCGCCCGCTGAACCCGTGGACACTCCGGCGCCCACAGCAACAACGGCACCCATAGCCGAAGTCGTGGCGTTCGTCCCGCCCGTCCTGGAGCCAGAGGCCACAAGCAGCCGGGCCCCAGAGCCACAAACCCAGCCGAACCTCGAACAGCCGCAAGAGCCGGTTCCATCGATCGCCGTACCGGCCACCCAGGCTCCGTCGGCAATCAACCCGGATGAACTGATCCCGGAGGCCAACGATCCGCAAACGCCAGAACACGACATTCTGTATGCCCTGCCGGACTCGCCGGAACCGTCCTACAGCTCTGTGGCCAAGCACATCGAAGACACTCTGCTGGGCCTGCTCGACGACCTGACGCTGCCCGAGCGCCATCGACCGCAAGCCGAAGCGATGCGCAATCGTCTTCAAAACGGCTTGAATTGGTACGAGCTGCTACCGATCCTCGATGATCTGGCAACATTAATGCTGGCCATTACCGACAGCGGCCAACACGAATTCGAAGCCTATCTGCAGCGACTCAACGAACGCCTCGAATCATTTCAGAGCAACCTGCAAGCCGCCAGTGAAGGCCATGCCGACAACCGCTCTGCCGCGCGGGTGATGGACACGCAGATTCGCGAGCAAGTCGACGGCCTGCAAAGCAGCATGCAGGACGCGGCGGACCTCGATGACCTCAAGCACATGCTGGAAGACCATCTCGAAGGCCTGCTCGGCACCATGGACCAGCACCAGAAGCAACGCGACGAGCGCGAGCAGGAAGTCGCGGCCCGCCTGCAAAGCCTGGCTGAAAGGGTGGCCCACATGGAGCAGGAAGCGTTGGGCTACCGCGAGCACCTCGAAGAACAGCGCCAGAAGGCTTTGATCGATCCGTTGACCGGCCTGCCGAATCGAGCGGCCTGGAGCGAACGGCTGGACCACGAAATCAGTCAATGGCAACAACACGGCAATACCCTGTTGCTGGCGATGCTCGACCTCGACCATTTCAAACGCATCAACGACAACTACGGCCATCTGGCGGGCGACAAGGTGCTGAAAATCATCGCCAGCGTGCTGCGCAAGCGTCTGCGCGGGACGGACTTCATAGCCAGGTTTGGCGGTGAGGAGTTTGTGCTGTTGATGCCTGCCACGGCGCCGATGGTGGGCGCGAAACTGCTGGAAACCTTGCGTGCATCGATCGAAGCTTGCCCGTTCCACTTCAAGGGCGAGCGAGTCACCATCACCATTTCCATGGGACTGACCGCCTTCAGACCGGGCGAACATAGCGACCTGGTGCTTAAAAGATCCGATCAGGCGCTATATCGCGCGAAAAATACCGGCCGTAACCGGATAGAGCTGGGCTGACAGTTAATTGTTCCATTTTGTTTAAAGGCGCGCTTTTGCGGTCGGCGCGCAAGGCAATACGTTACACTGTTGCATTATTGTCTCGTGTATATTGCCTCCACCATGAAACTTCTTGCTCTTATTGCTTCGCTGCTCGTATTAGCCGGTTGCGCCAGCGGTCCCCGGATTGACACCAGCCACCCTTCAGTCAATCACGACAGCCGTATTCAGTTCGTGGTGATGCATTACACCTCCGCATCCCTGGAGGACTCGCTGCAATTGCTGACCCATGGCGAAGTCAGCAGCCACTACCTGATCGGCGACGACGAGCACGCCACCATCTATAAGCTGATGGATGAAAATCTTCGAGCCTGGCACGCCGGCGAAAGCCAATGGCAAGGCCGGACCTGGCTGAATTCCAGTTCCATTGGCATCGAAATCGTCAATCCGGGCTTCCAGGACACCCCGACCGGGCGTCTCTGGTATCCCTACAGCGAAGCCCAGGTCCAATCGATGATCTTTCTGCTCAAGGACATCAGCAAGCGCCAGGGCATCAGCCCTCGCCATATCATCGGCCATAGCGACATCGCCCCCATGCGCAAGCTCGACCCTGGCCCGCTGTTCCCCTGGAAACGCCTGGCGGCCGAAGGCCTGGGAATCTGGCCGAACGAGCAGGCCGTGGCGCGTCAGCAAGCGCAGTTCGCCGTGCAGCTGCCAAGCATCAGCTGGTTTCAGGCACAACTTGCCCGCCTGGGCTACGCCACGCCACAGACCGGCGAACTGGATGTAGCGACACGCAATGTGCTGGCGGCTTTTCAGCTGCATTTTCGCCCGTCCCGTTTCGACGGCACGCCAGACGCGCAAACCGCGGCGCTTCTCCAGGTGTTGAACCAGACAAAATAATGACGCCCGCCCGACGGTCAGGGCCTTTTCCCAATCAGCAGCTATAACTCATTGGTAATCCTTCGGATATTCCATGATGACGGCTGCTCGAGAGAGGCTGCGTAGCTGGTTCTATCGCCCTTGGTTTCTGGCGACGCTGGCGGCTGCCTTGAGTGCCACGCTGCTGATGACCGGCAGTCTGTTCATTGCGATGCATCAGGTCGAGGACAACGAAAGCCAGGAGATGAACGCCCAGGGGGAGCGCTTCCTGGTCCGTCTGGAGCAGCTGTTCGGGCAACTGCGCGAAAGCCTCGACGACCTTGAAGCTCAACCGCTGCGGGGCTGCGATGATGAAATGATCGCCACATTGCAGCAGGTCAGCTTCAATTACCGCTTCGTTTACGAAGCCGCTTATATGGATGCTTCAGGAATCTGCTCCAACCGCCCCCGTCAGGAAGGGCTGTCGGTGATCCGGCCACCGGACATTGAGGGTCCCACCTACAGCTATTGGTTGAACACCACCACCGAACCCGATGAGAACCGCGCCGCACTGATGCTGGGGCGTGGCAATTTCCGGGTGGCTACGTCTCGCGGGCATTTGACCGACATGGTTGATCTGTCTCCGGGGAGCAGCCTGCTGGTGGTGCTCGACCACGACACCCGCGCGATTCCCGTGCTCGGTGCCGAGCAGGAGTGGCCCCCGACGCAACCCTGGCCCCCGAAAAATCACGATGCACTGCAAGTCACCCCTACCCGCCTGATTTACCGAATGCCGACCAATACTCCCGAATACCAACTGGTGCTGATCACCCCGCGTACCGGGATGCATGTGCCGGCCGTTTGGTGGTGGCTGCTTCCGGCCAGCCTCGCGCTCAGTGCCTGCGTAGGCATTCTGGTGTTTCTGCTGGTGCGCCAGCGTCAATCACTGGATGCCGAACTGCACGGCGCGATACAGCGAGGCGAATTGCAGGTGTTGTATCAACCGATCTTCGACCTCGACAGTCGCAACTGTGTCGGAGCCGAAGCCTTGCTGCGCTGGCGAAGGCCGGACGGCACCTTGACCAGCCCCGAGCTGTTCATTCCCATGGCGGAAAACACCGGCCAGATCCGCCAGATGACTGATTTCGTATTACAGCGCCTGCTGGAACAGCTCGGACAACTGTTGCGCGCCAATCCGCAGTTGTATATCTCGGTCAACCTGGCGGCCTGCGACGTCATGGTGCCGCGTATCGGTCAGGTGATCGCGCGCCTGCTGGCCTTGCACCGTGTAGCCGCCAGACAGATTGCCTTTGAGGTGACCGAGCGCGGATTGGTTGATGTCGTGGTGGCCAGAGAAAACCTGCAGGCCTTGCGCGATGTCGGGCATCAGGTACTGATCGATGACTTCGGCACTGGCTATTGCAGCCTCGCCTACCTGCAAACACTGCCCGTGGACTGCCTGAAAATCGACAAGGCGTTTATCGACGCGCTGGGTCATGACGCCGCCAGCAGCGGCGTGGCACCGCACATCATTCGCATGGCCCAGGCCCTGCAACTCAAGGTGATTGCCGAAGGCATCGAATATGAAGCCCAGGCAGAATTTCTGAGCAGCGAGGGGGTGAAGTTCGGTCAGGGCTGGCTGTTCGCGCACCCATTGAGCGCTGTGCAATTCATCGAATTGATTACCCGTGGTCGCCGACAAGCAACGCGGCGTCTGGATGACGAAGACTGAGAGGGTTCAGGCTTATACCGCCAGCGCCATGTAGAACTGCGAACCCTGCCCTGGCCGTGAATACACGCCCATCCGCCCACCGTGCAACTGCACGATCTCCTTGCACAGCGCCAGACCGAGCCCGGCGCCGCCCTTCTTGCGGCCGACCTGAACAAAAGGCTCGAATATCCTCCCTTGCTGGCCGTAGGCAATGCCTTCGCCGTTGTCTTCAACACTGATAATCACCCGCTCCCCATGACGTCGAGCCTGCAAACGTATCAGCCCGTCGCGGGAGGTATGGCGCAAGGCGTTGTCGATCAAGTTATCGAGCACCCGCTCCAGTTGCGCCTGATCGGCCTGCAGCCTCGGCAACGTTCCCTGCACTTCCACCAACAGCTCAATGCCCTTCTCCTGCGCCGGGCCGGCAAAGCGTGCCTGGGCCTGCTCCAGCAAATCTTCGATGGAGCACGGCGCCAGGGTGAGTTTTTGCAGGCCGTTCTGATAGCGAGAGAAATTCAGCAGGTCGTTGATCAACTGCATCAAGCGCTGCATTTCTTCATTCACGGTGTTCAGCAAGTCGGCCTCACGGGAATCCTCGGCAAAATGCGCCCGCTCGCGAAACAGGCCGAATGCCATGTGCATCCCGGTGACCGGTGTGCGCAACTCATGGGAAGCACGCAAGACGAACTCGCTGCGCACCCGTTCGAAGGCACGCTGCTCGGTGACGTCATGCAACACCATCACGGCGCCGAGAATATGACCCTGGGTATGGCTGACCGGCGTCAGACTATACGTCAGCAATCGCGACTCCCCATCGACCTCGATGCTCAGGTCATCCGGCACTCGTTCCAGGGTGCCGCCACGCAGCACCAGTTGCAGCTGCTCATCCAGCTCGGGATGCTCGAGTGCCGTGCCCAGCCCTTGGCCGAGACGATCAGTGTCCCAACCCAACTGGCGCTGAGCCACGGGGTTGAGGTGCTCAAGATGACCTTGGCGATCGATGATCAGCAAACCGTCGTCAATGCTGTCGAGCACCGCTTGCAAACGTTGCTGGCCAGCGAGCAGCTCGTCGATATTGGTCGCCTGGTGTTCACGCAGCGCCTCGGCCATGATGCCGAAACGCCGGGTCAGCTGGTTCATTTCCACCGCGGAGGAAATCGGCAGGGTCACTTCGAAATTACCCTGGCCAATGTTGTCAGCCGCCGCGGCCAGCGCCTCGATCGGGGCTCCGAAACGCTGGGCGATCCCATGGGCGGTAATGAACCCGATGAACAGCACCGCCACCCCGACCAGCCCAAGCAGTCCGGCGACCAGCAACGCCCGTTCCCGGGCCAGGCGTTCGGTCTCATTGATGTTATCGAGTGCGCGCCTCTGTTCGGAGATCAAACCGTTACGCAGTACGTTGAATTTTTCCGTGAGATCCCCGCTGCCACTGAGCACCTGTACCGGAGCCCGGGAAAGATCGAAGGCCTGCAATAGGCTCTGATAATCTGCCTTGGCCTTTTTGAAACTGTATTGGACATCCTCGCTGGACCGCTCGTGAGCAATGCCTTCATCAAGCAATTCGAGGGAGTGCTGCCTGGATGCCTCGAACGCCGCGGGATCTGGTTTCTCGTTGAGCATGATGATCAGTTGATCACCCAGGGTCTGACGTAGCTTCAATCCCAGGTCCAGCCTGATGAAGTTGTCACGGATCAGAGCCTCCTGAGTCCCTGCCATCTGCATCACGCTGACCAGCCCGAGCAACAGCCCGAGCAACGCCACCGTGATCAGGGCCGAGATACTCAGAAACAGCCGGGCACGCAACGTCATCGCCAGTTTCATCGGGTACGGCTCACAGGTTGTACTGCTTGCGTTTGCGATACAGGGTCGATGCGTCGATACCGAGTGTCTTGGCTGCCTGATCCAGGGTATCGGCCGTGGCAAGGACCGCGCCGATGTGAGCTTTTTCCAGCTCATCCAGGCTCAACGCAGCACCAATGCGCGGTGCGTTGTTGGTGGGGGTCTCGGCCATCCCCAAGTGGCTGATCTCAACCCGCTCCTGTGGACAAATGATGCTCGCGCGCTCCACTACGTTACGTAATTCACGGATATTGCCGGGCCAGCGGTAGCTCAGCAGCGCCTCGCGGGCCTCGTCGCTGAAACACCGGGCCGGACGCGAGTACTCCTTGACGAAGCGCGCCAGGAAACGGTCAGCCAGGTTAAGAATGTCTTCCCTGCGTTCGCGAAGCGGCGGCAGGTGCAAGGTGATAACGTTCAGCCGATAGAGCAAATCTTCACGAAAACGACCGTCGCGGACCATGTCTTCAAGGTTGAGGTTGGTGGCCGCGAGGATTCGCACGTCGGCGCGACGGGTCACCGGGTCGCCCACGCGTTCGTATTCCTTGTCCTGGATGAAACGCAGCAACTTTGGCTGCAAGGTCAGGGGAAAATCGCCGATCTCGTCGAGAAACAATGTTCCGCCATCAGCCTGATTGACACGCCCCAAGGTGCTTTCGCTGGCACCGGTGAATGCGCCACGGCTGTGGCCGAAGAGTTCACTGTCCATCAATTCCGCTGTCAGGGACGGGCAGTTGATGGTGATGCAGGATTTCTTCTGGCGTTTGCTCCAGCCATGAATGGCCTGTGACAGCTCACCTTTACCGGTGCCGGACTCTCCGAGAATCAGAATGTTGGCGTCGGTACTGGCGACCTGGCGTGCGGTTTCAAGCACCACTTTCATCGCCGGGCTGTGGGAGTCCAGCCCCTCCTTGGGTTTACGCACTTCACCTTCGAGGGCTTCCAGGCGTGCCGAGAGTTGCCGCACTTCCAGCTGTTTGGCGGTGGCCAGACGTAACTGATCGGGGCTGCAAGGTTTGACCAGATAGTCGGCGGCACCGGCCTGAATTGCATCCACCGCAGTGTCCACGGCCGAGTGAGCGGTGACGATCACTACACGCATCCAGGGCGCCTGAATCCGCATCTGGGCCAGCACATCAAGGCCATTGTCTTCACCCAGGCGCAAATCGAGGAAGCACAGATCGAAAACCTGACGCTGCAACAAGGCTTCGGCCTGAGCAGCGCTGGTCGCGGTGGCCACGCTGTAGCCTTCGTCTTCGAGGCAATAGCGAAAGGTTCGAAGGATGGCGGACTCGTCGTCCACCAGCAGAATGCGGCCTTGATGCTCAGTGGCTGATTCCATGTTCCTACGCTCCTTTAATAGGTGTTCTTGGTTAGTCCCGGAAAAATCGGGCAAGTTGCATGGTTGATTCTGGTCGATTCCAGCCACAACAGGCTATCTATCTACTCAAAGTGAAGCTAATACGCTGATTCATTTGAATTTTTATTTACAGACCATTCTTTCAGCGATTGCCTGCGTCCCTTTCTGACATCTGCGCCCTCCCCGCAATTCCAAAAATATTGAAGTGCCTGCGAACGCATCGTGCATTACGCACGACTGCAAACGGATCATCGTGCAGGATGCGTCCAAAACGATTTCTACAAACACAATAACTTTTTGATTTTTATCGTATTTATTCTTTATTAAAGCTGGCATGCAGGCTGCAATGGTCTAGGTAATCAGGGCATTTAATGAACCAGCGCCCGCCAAAGATCACTACCCGTATGGGAGGAACTTCAGGATGAATCGCCAAAGTGCCGCCCAATTCCGTCTCTCACCACTGCATGTCCAACAAGGCTTGTTTGCCCTGTTGGCATTGTTGATCACCTTGATTGGCGGCCAGCAGTACATGCGTTGGGAGCAGAGCCAGCAGCCAGAGGCGCCGCACCTTTCGATTCCACATCCCCCCCAAACCCATTTCAGCGCCGTCAGCAGCAACCCGGCTGACAACGCCTCAATACGAATGATGGGTGTCGACCAGGCCCGGCCTGTGGACGAGATGCCCTCCCAGGAACGTTGGGTGTTTTAAGCAAACGAACTTGGCGCGCTCAACGCGCCGGGAAAGGCACCACAAGCAACATCCTTAAATAGAAGCGTAAGGAGAATCACCATGTTGAGCTGGGCAATCACATTCCTGATCATTGCCATCATCGCCGCAGTATTGGGCTTCGGTGGTATCGCGGGCACCGCCACGGGCATCGCCAAGATTCTCTTTGTCGTATTCCTGGTGATGTTCATTGCTTCTTTCTTCTTCGGCCGGCGCGGTCGAGGTTGATATGTGTGTTTTGGTTAAAGACATTGGCGGCCGCCCTGCTTCTGGGCGGCAGTGCCACGGCGACGGCAGTCGCCTATACGACATGCCGACTACCCCTTTCTCGGTAAACCGGATGAGGGCATGCAGAAGTTGTTGATGGAACTGCTGAGAAAGGTCCACGCCGGTATTGAGTTCGAAACACGAAAGAGGCCTCACGCTTCTTTCCACTGCGCTACCCGAGGACGGTAGACGCATGACCATGGGGTCGGGACGTTCTGACTGTTTCAGGGTCGGAGTGACCTACGGGTACAGGGAGTAGCCGCGCAAGGGCCGGGTCAGGTAAAGCGGCTACGCAAGTTCGCCGGCCCAGGGCGGCTCGACGGACTTGCGGAGAGCTTCAACGTGAAAAACGTTGATCTAGAGCATTCTGCTCATATGTTCTTGCTGCATATTCCCCGCAAAACCGTTTCGCGGTGTTTCTTCGTGACCGTATATCGAGAAAGCTCTGACTTTCATGAGAAGAAAAATCGCAGTCGAACGTAGGACATCTCCTAAATTTTCATTGGTTCAAAAAAACATCAACCTGCGCTGAAATGGCCGGTTCACGGCACTTATGCCCGCCGAAATGTCGTATTCGAACCGGCTGGGACGTGGGTTTCAGTTGAAAAATCTCATGCCGATTCGGCATAGGGTAGGCGTTTACGGCATTAGACGGCGCTTCCCCGCATCGGAATAGTTGCGCCTTTTTCGCTGCCAGAGAGCTGTAAATGCTCGCTCGCGGGGACCTTATACGGGGGACGATGCAAAACTTCTGCGCCATCGAGCGTTGCAGTTCATGCATCGGCCTGAGTCAAACGCAAGTAAGGGTAAAGATATGAAGAAGGCAAAGCTTAGCCTCGCCTGGCAGATCCTCATCGGTCTGGTTCTGGGGATAGCAATAGGTGCACTGCTCAACCACTTCAGCGCTGAAAAGGCCTGGTGGATCAGCAACGTCCTGCAACCGGCAGGCGATATCTTTATCCGTCTGATCAAGATGATCGTGATCCCGATCGTAATCTCCTCGCTGGTCGTCGGCATTGCTGGCGTTGGGGACGCGAAAAAACTCGGGCGTATCGGTCTGAAGACCATCATTTATTTCGAGATCGTCACCACCATCGCCATTCTGGTCGGTCTGGTGCTGGCCAACGTGGTCCATCCGGGCAGCGGCATCGATATGAGCACCCTAGGTACCGTGGATATTTCCAAGTACCAGGCCACTGCCGCCGAGGTTCAGCATGAACACGCGTTCATCGAAACCATCCTCAACCTGATCCCGTCGAACATCTTCGCAGCCATGGGCCGCGGCGAAATGCTGCCGATCATCTTCTTCTCCGTGTTGTTCGGTCTCGGTCTGTCGAGCCTGCAATCGGACCTGCGCGAACCGCTGGTGAAGATGTTCCAGGGCGTATCGGAAAGCATGTTCAAAGTCACCCACATGATCATGAACTATGCCCCGATCGGCGTGTTCGCACTGATCGCGGTGACCGTCGCCAACTTCGGCTTCGCCTCCCTGCTGCCGCTGGCCAAGCTGGTCGTCCTGGTTTACTTCGCCGTCGCCTTCTTCGCCTTCGTGGTGCTGGGCCTGATCGCTCGCCTGTTCGGTTTCTCGGTGATCAAGCTGATGCGCATCTTCAAGGATGAGCTGGTCCTGGCCTACTCCACCGCCAGTTCCGAAACCGTGCTGCCGCGCGTGATCGAGAAGATGGAAGCCTACGGTGCGCCGAAAGCCATTTGCAGCTTCGTGGTACCGACCGGCTACTCGTTCAACCTCGACGGTTCGACCCTGTACCAGAGCATCGCGGCGATCTTCATTGCCCAGCTGTACGGCATCGACCTGTCGATCAGCCAGCAATTGCTGCTGGTGCTGACCCTGATGGTCACCTCCAAAGGCATCGCCGGCGTACCGGGCGTGTCCTTCGTGGTGTTGCTGGCCACTCTGGGCAGCGTCGGTATTCCGCTGGAAGGCCTGGCGTTCATCGCCGGTGTCGACCGCATCATGGACATGGCCCGTACCGCGCTGAACGTGATCGGCAACGCCTTGGCCGTGCTGGTCATCTCGCGTTGGGAAGGCATGTACGACGACGCCAAGGGCCAGCGCTACTGGAATTCCCTGCCGCACTGGCGCAGCAAGGAAAAGCTGCCGTTGGGTGAAACCTCCAGCAACTAATGCCCGCTCCCACAAGAGCCCCCAACAAACCCCGGAGAAATCCGGGGTTTGTCGTTTCTGCCTACCCCGCTATCATTCGCCGCATCTTCCGGGGGATTTGACTGATGCTTAATGGCCTGTGGCTTGGCTTCTTCATCGTGGCAGCCGTATCGGCGCTGGCGCAGTGGCTGATCGGCGGTAACGCCGGGATCTTTGCGGCGATGGTGGAAAGTATTTTCGCCATGGCCAAATTGTCGGTCGAGGTCATGGTCCTGCTGTTCGGCACCCTCACCCTCTGGCTGGGCTTTCTGCGGATTGCCGAGAAGGCCGGGATCGTCGAGTGGCTGGCGAAAGCGCTGGGGCCACTGTTCCTGCGCCTGATGCCGGAAGTGCCGGCCGGTCATCCCGCCATCGGCCTGATCACCCTGAACTTCGCCGCCAACGGCCTGGGCCTGGACAACGCCGCCACACCGATCGGCCTCAAAGCCATGAAGGCGCTGCAAGAGCTCAACCCCAGTGCGACGATCGCCAGCAACGCACAGATCCTCTTCCTGGTGCTCAACGCCTCCTCCCTGACCCTGCTGCCCGTGACGATCTTCATGTACCGCGCCCAACAAGGCGCGCCCGATCCGACGCTGGTGTTCCTGCCGATCCTGCTCGCCACCAGTTGCTCAACTATCGTCGGTTTCCTGACCGTAGCGTTCATGCAACGCCTGCGCATCTGGGACCCGGTGGTGCTGGCATACCTGATTCCCGGCGCCCTCGCCCTTGGCGGCTTCATGGCACTGCTGGCGAAGCTCTCGGCGACCGCGCTGGCGAGCCTGTCATCGGTCCTCGGCAACGTGACGCTGTTCGGCTTGATCATGCTGTTTATGATCATCGGCGCATTACGCAAGGTGAAGGTTTACGAGGCATTCGTCGAAGGCGCCAAAGAAGGCTTCGACGTCGCCAAGAACCTGCTGCCGTATCTGGTGGCGATGCTCTGCGCCGTGGGTGTGCTGCGAGCATCCGGAGCGCTGGACTTCGGTCTGGACGGGATTCGTCACCTGGTGGCGTGGGCCGGGTGGGACACACGCTTCGTCGATGCGCTGCCGACGGCCATGGTCAAACCGTTCTCCGGCAGTGCCGCCCGGGCAATGCTGATTGAAACCATGAAGACCGAGGGGGTGGACAGCTTCCCGGCGCTGGTGGCGGCGACAGTCCAGGGCAGTACCGAAACGACCTTCTATGTCTTGGCGGTGTATTTCGGCGCGGTGGGCATCCAGCGTGCACGGCATGCGGTGGGCTGTGCGCTGCTGGCGGAGCTTGGCGGGGTGCTGGGGGCCATCGGGGTTTGCTACTGGTTCTTCGGCTAAACGAAAACCCTGTGGGAGCGGGCAAGCCCACTCCCACAGGGTTCAGCGGTGGCTTCAGGGCCTCAGCGGCGGCACGACTTTCTGACCCTGCTCCACCGTCCAGGCCACCACCTGCGCCGTCAACTGGTCGCTGGCCTGGCCGAACCCGGCGACCACCGCCGGCACCTTCACATCGCTCAACGGCTGACGCACTTCAAAGCGCCGACTGGCGAGGATGCGCTGGTCATACCCACGCACCAGCAATGCATCCAGCCGCACGACCACACTCGCCGTCGTGCCCTGGTATTCGGTTTGAAATGCTTGCAGGTTGCCGCCCAGCTCCAGGTCCGCCTGCAGATTGCTGTCATCGGTGCTGAGCAACGGCACCCGGCCGTCACGCTGGAAACCATCAAGCAGACGATTGCGCAGCAGCACCGGCGCCGGGTCGCTCCAGCGGGAAGCCTTGTAGCTGCTGATCAGGTCACCCTGAGGGATCACGGCGATCTTCGGGTTGTTCAAGGCTTCGCTGGTCTGCGGCTTGGCCAGCCGCAACGACCAGTGCAGCGCCGTGCTGTGATTGGCCGGTGCGCCGCTCTGGGCCGAGGGCAACCGGTAGACATCGGATGGTTCGGACTTGGGCAGAATCGAGCAGGCACTGGTCAGTGCAAAACCGGCAGCCAAGGCTAACGGGATCAGCTTCATGGCGTGAACTCCTTGTTCTTGTCACTGCCCAGCAGGTAGCCGCTGGGGTTGGCCTCAAGCCGCTGGGAAATGGTGCGCAACGAGCTCAAGGTGTCGCGCAACTCACGCACCGCCGGCGCCAGGCCATTGAGGCCCTGCATGCCGTTGTTGAGGGAATCCTGATTAGTGGTGAGCAATGAGTTGATGGTCGCGCTGCTCCGTTCCAGGGACTTCATGGCTTGCTCGGCACTGCCGAACATCTGCTTGCCCTGATCGTTGAGCAGGCTGTTGGCGTTGCGCATCAGCCCAGCGGTTTGTTCGAGTGTGGCGGAGGCCTGTTTACCGATCGACGCCAGTTGCTGCATGGCCTGACCGATGTCGCCGCGCTGGTCGGCGATGGTGCCGGTGGTTTGCTCCAGATGCTCAAGGGTCTTGCTGATGCGCTCGACGTTTTCCGAAGAAAACATCTGATTGGCGTTCTGCATCAACACGTTCACACCGGTCATCAGATCGTTACTGTCGTTCAGCAATCGGGCGATGGGCGAGGGCGATGCCACGATGGTCGGCAAGTTGCCGCCCTTGCCCTTGAGCGTCGGACTTTGCGGCGTGCCGCCGCTGAGCTGAATGATCGAGGTGCCGGTGATCCCGGTCAGCGCCAGTTTGGCCTGAGTGTCTTCCTTGATCGGGGTATCGCCGCCCAGGCGGATCCGCGCCAACACCCGGCGTGGATCGTTCGGGTCCAGGCGCAGCGTCACTACGTCGCCGACCTTGATCCCGCTGTACTGCACGGCGCTGCCCTTGGACAAACCGCTGACCGCCTCGTTGAAGACGATTTCGTAATCCTTGAATTCGGTGTCGACGCTGGACTTGGCCAGCCACAGACCGAAGAGCAGGGCGCCTGCCACCACTATGACGGTGAACAGGCCGATCAATACGTGATGGGCTCGGGTTTCCATGTCAGACCTCATTGAGCTGGTTAGCGGCCGTCAGCGCCGCGCGGCCGCGAGGGCCATGGAAGTATTCGTGAATCCACGCGTCGTCGGTTTCCGAAACCTTGTCGATGGCGTCCGCCACCAGTACTTTCTTTTGCGCCAGCACCGCCACCCGGTCGGTGATGGTGTAGAGCGTGTCGAGGTCGTGAGTGACCAGAAACACACTCAAACCCAACGCGTCGCGCAGGGTCAGAATCAACTGATCGAACGCCGCCGCGCCAATCGGATCGAGGCCGGCGGTGGGTTCGTCGAGAAACAGAATGTCCGGGTCCAGTGCCAGCGCCCGGGCCAGGGCGGCGCGTTTGATCATGCCGCCGGACAATGAAGCAGGGTACTTGTCGGCCGCGGACAACGGCAATCCGGCCAACGCCAGTTTCACCGCCGCCAGGTGCTCGGCATCGGTACGGCTCAGGCCGGCGTGTTCGATAAGGGGCAGGGCGACGTTCTCGGTCACTGTCAGCGAAGAGAACAGGGCGCCTTTCTGGAACAACACGCCGAAGCGCCGCTCGACCAGCGAACGCTCGTGCTCCGACAGGCTCGGCAAGTTCTTGCCAAAGACCTTCACCAGCCCTTCGCTGGGCTGGCGCAAGCCGACGATGCTGCGCAACAGCACCGACTTGCCGCTGCCGGAACCGCCGACCACCGCAAGAATTTCGCCTTTGTACAAATCCAGGTCGAGGTTCTCGTGCACGCTCTGGCGGCCGAAGCGATTGCACAGCCCACGGACTTCGATCACCGCCTCGGAAGGCGCTCGGGGTAGACGACTCACCAGCCCATCTCCATGAAAAACAATGCGGCCACGGCATCGAGGACGATCACCACGAAAATCGACTGCACCACACTCGACGTGGTGTGCGCACCGACGGACTCGGCGCTGCCGCTGACCTTGAAGCCTTCAAGACAGCCGATGGCGGCGATCAGGAACGCAAAAATCGGCGCTTTGACGATCCCCACCAGGAAGTGCTGAACGCCGATGTCCGATTGCAGCAGCGACAGGAACATCGCCGGCGATATATCCAGCGACAGCGCACACACCACGCCACCGCCGACAATCCCCGACAACATCGCCAGGAAGGTCAGCATCGGCAGCGCCACCAGCAACGCCAATACCCGCGGCACCACCAGCAACTCCATCGGGTCGAGGCCGAGGGTGCGGATCGCGTCGATTTCTTCGTTGGCCTTCATCGAGCCGATCTGCGCGGTGAACGCGCTGGCGGTGCGGCCGGCCATCAGGATCGCGGTGAGCAACACGCCGAACTCCCGCAGAAAAGAGAACGCCACCAGGTCCACGGTAAAAATGCTCGCGCCGAAGCTCGCCAGCACAGTCGCACCGAGAAACGCTACCACGGCGCCCACCATAAAGGTCAGCAGGGCGACGATGGGAGCGGCGTCGAGGCCGGTCTGCTCAATGTGCGCGACCATCGGCGTGAGGCGCCAGCGCTTGGGACAAAACAGCCCGCGCGCGATGGTTTGCAGGATCAGGCCGACAAAACCCAGCACCTGCAGGGTGTCCTGCCAGACCGCATCGACCGCGCGGCCGATACGGGTCAGCAGTTGAATGCCGATGCTGATTTCCGGCTCTTTGATCGGCACGCAGAAATCAGTCAGCGAGCAATACACCGTCTGCAGCAAGGCGCGATCGGCGGAGGAAAGGGTGCAATCAGGGTGTTCGGCGGACTTGCCCAGACGCTCGGAACCCAGCAACTCCACCAACAGCGATGCACCCGCCGTGTCCAGGGCACCGAGGCCGTTGAGGTCGATGGGGGTGTTGTTGTCGTATTGGCCACGGAGCTTTTCGCTCAGGTGGTTGAGGTCGGCGTAATGGGCGAGCGTCCAGTCACCCGTGACCCGCAGCAGGGCTGGGATGTGCGAGGTATCCAGTCGGACACTGCCAGGCGTTGTGCTGCTGGTCATAAGCTCCTGCTTGTTCGGCAATTGCGCAGACCAGATTAATAGCACGAACCGCGTTACTTATCTTTGATGGGTGTGCTGTCCATGACCTTGAAGCGCAGCACGCCGATCAACTGGCCGTCTTCGGTGAGCACCCGAACTTGCCATTTACCCGCGGGATTACCGGGGAAATTCTGCTTGTGGGTCCAGGCGCGGTAGCCTTCCTTGCGCCCGCCGTGGATATCCAGAGGGATGCGGTCGACCTCTTTACCGTTGAATGTCCAGACGTGATAAATCCGCTCGTCCAGCCCCCGTGGGGCATTGATCGCGGTGTAGGCGTACAAACCGTCGCCACGAATCTGCTCGGCGCTGACTTCTTCCAGGCTCTTGCCGGGGGTGCGGTCCTGCATTTGGGTGCTGATCGCCACATCGGTCATCCACAGGGTGGCCGGCGGAACCCAGGAACGCAGCACCCAGCCGACAGCGCCAATGCCCACGGTGATGCTGAGGATCGCCAACGCATTGCGCACGGTCCGAATCGGGAAGATCGACGCCAGACTCGGGAACGACAGCACCATGGCAATGCCCAGCGCCAGTTTGAAGCTCTGGGAGGTGGTCAGGTGCAGGATGACGGGCAGGGCGGTCAGCAGGGCGGCGAACAGGGTCAGGGTATGCAGCGCCAGGAACGCCCAGCGGCGCGGCGCCAGCCATTTGTAGTAGAGCGGGTCGATGATCGAGATCAGCGCCGCCATGCCCAACAACCCCGTGAAAAACAGTTGGCCGCTGTTCCAGGTGGTGGTGATGAAAAAGAACGGCAGGACGAAGAACAGGCTTTCCTGGTGGATCATCTGCGTCGCATAACGCAGCAGGGGCTGGGGTATTTCGCGCTTGAAGACCTTGGCGAACAACTCAGTGAGGCTGTTTTCCAGCATCAGCCAGACCCAACTGACCAGCATGATGGTGGTGATCCAGGTCGCCAGGCTTTGTTGGCGATCCACCAAGATGAAGCTGCCGACCCCGGAAATGAAACCGCCGAGCGCGATGACCCCGGGGTAGCGCTTCATCAATTCCAGGATGCGCTGTATGTACAGGGTCAGAGTCGGCATTCGGCGGTTCACAATAGTCGTGGGAAAAATCCCCGACAGGGTACCGTCCGAGGAGCCCTGTGGCGAGGGGGCTTGTCGGAACGCCGCATCGCCCCGTTCGGCTGCGCAGCAGTCGCAATATCGGTGAATGCGGTGTACCTGATAAACCGGGTTGCCGCATTTTCAGGGCCGCTTCGCAGCCCAACGGGGGCAAGCCCCCTCGCCACACAAAACCCGTTACCACAGGGAAATAACTACTTTCTGCGGTGAACACGCCAACCCAATGCCCCAAGCACCATCAATCCAAAAACCCCGGCAATCGCCCACATCAACTGGTCATAACTCACCAACGGCTTCTCGATCCGTAAATACCCCGGTTGCAGCAGCAACTCACGCATCGCCTGGTTCGCCTCGGCCAGCGTCACTTCCTGCAGTGCCTTGGCCGGGTTGGTGAATTGGCCGTCCTCGTAGTCCCCAAGGGCGCTCCAGTAGTAATCCGCCAGGGCGCTGTTGCCTTGCACGGCCCAGGCCTGACGGGCGATGGCGGCCTGCTTGAGGCGGGCGAAGGTGGTGGCGTCGAGACCGTCCTTGAGCAAATTGGCTTTGAGCTCATCCAGCACCTGTTCAGCTGCCGGCACGTCGCCGCGCTCAAGGTCGGCGTTCAGGCTCATGAAGCCCACTCCCCCAAACACCTCACGCTCGGCCGAGGGCCCATAGGACAACCCATGGACCAGGCGCAGTTGACGATAAAGCGCCCAGTCCAGGTAATCCTTGAGCAGATCGAACGTTTCGTCGGGCTGGTCTTCCTGCACCGGTTCCGGTACCAGCCAGTGCAATTTGGCGCCGCCACCGACAAAACCGTGGCTCAGAGTACGCTCGTGGACCGCGCTGGCCTGGATTGTCGGCAAGGGTAGGTGATCGGCAGGCTCGACGGCTACGAGCGCGCCATACGCCCGTTCCAGATAGGCCGGCAGCAGACGGTCGAGCTCGCCGACCACGATCAGGGTCATGTTGTTGGGCGCGTACCAGGCTTTGCGCACCTTCTCCAGTTGCTCGCGGGTCAGGTGATTGACTTCGGCGCGCTCCGGGCATTTGAGGCCCAGTTCCACCGCCAATTGATTACTGGCGGTGTGGCCCAGGTCCTGGCGATCCAGCCAACGTTGCAGGTGCGAATAATGGCCACCGTCTTCGCGCTCGACCACCTGCTTGGCGACGTTGATCGCGTTGTCGTCGATACGGGTCTGTGTCAGCAGCGCCAACAACAGATCGAGAACCTTACGCTGGTTTTTCGCCGGTGCTTCGATGACGAACGTGGTGTCGGCGTTGCTGGTGTAAGCGTTCCACTCACCACCCAGGGCCTGCATGCGCTCCTCCAGACCACCTTCGCCGGTGGCGTCGATGCCGCTGAACAGCAAGTGTTCGAGCAGATGCGGCAGCTCCTTGTCGGCGCAGCTGAAATCATCCAGACCCACGCCGACTACCAGCCGAATCGCCACATGCCCGCGCTCGATGCCCGGTTTGAGGACCAATTGCAGACCGTTGGGCAGCGTATAGCCCTCGACCTGAAAGCGATCCAGGGCAAACGAAGGCAGGGCGCCGAGCAGCAGACAAGCGAACAGCAGACAACGCATAACGAGTTTCCGTACGACAGCGTAAGTACAACAGACTTCAGGTAACTGTGGACGTTCAGGGTGAATGAGTGATGTCAGCCATATCGTCGACCGCCAGAGCGCCAGTGTCCGAAGCTCCCAACACCGCATAGGCACTGCTGCAGAACAGTGAATTCAAGCGTCTCATGTCGGCAATCAGTTCCAGGTGCAGCGAACTGGTCTCGATACTTTGCACGATCTTACGGTGTAAACGGCTGACATGAGCGTGGGCCAGACGGCGTTCCTGTGCGCGAAAGCGACGTTTCTCCCGCAGTAACTGGCGAGCACTTTCCGGGTCGGCGCTGAGGAACACCGACAACCCCAGGCGCAGGTTGGCAATCAGTTGGCTGTGCAGACCCGCCAACTCCTCCAGACCGACCTCGGAAAACGACCGCCGCTGCGCGGTTTTCTGCTGCTGAACCTTGCGCAGCATGCGTTCGATCAGATCACTGGCCAGTTTCAGGTTGATCGCCAGCTCGATGGTTTCCGCCCACCGTTGGCTATCCTGTTCGCTGAGGTCTTCCCGAGGCATTTGCGCCAGATAGAGTTTGATCGCGCTGTAGAGCGCTTCGACATCATCGGTCAGGCGACGGATTTCCTGGGTGACGGCGGTCTGTTTGCCGCGCAGTACGGCGAGCATGGCTTCGAGCATGTTGTCGACCAGATCGCCGATGCGCAGGGTTTCCCGGGCAGCATTGGCCAGCGCCAGGCTAGGGGTCACCAACGCCGTCGGGTCAAGGTGCCGCGGCTTGGCCGTGCCGTTGATGTCCGGCCGCTCCGGCAGCAGCCACGCACAGAGCCTGGCCATCAGCCCGACGCTGGGCAACAGGATCAGGCAGCGCGTGGTGTTGTAGAGCAGGTGGAAGCCGATGACCATTTCCTGAGCGCTGAAGTCGAAGCTGTCGATCCAGTGCACCAGTGGATCGAGCACCGGAATGATCAGCAGCAGACCAATCAGTTTGTACAACAGGCTGCCCAGCGCCACCTGACGGCCGGCGGCGTTCTGCATGCTGGTGCTGAGGAAGGCGAGAACGCCGCTGCCGATGTTGGCGCCGATCACCAGGCCGATGGCCACTGGCAGACTGATCACGCTGGCGCCGGCGAGGGTCGCGGTCAGCAATACGGCGGCCAGGCTGGAGTATGAAATCATCGCGAACAGTGCACCGACCAGCGCATCGAGCAAGATATCGCCGGTCAGAGAAGCGAAAATCACCTTCACTCCCTGAGCATGAGTGATCGGCGTGGCGGCCTCGACGATCAGTTGCAGCGCCAGAATGATCAGCCCCAGACCGATGCTGACCCGCCCCATCTGCCCGACCCGGGTCTGCTTGCGCGACAGAAAGAAAATCACCCCGAGGAAGATCAGCAACGGCGACAGCCACGACAGGTCGAGGGTCAGTACCCGCGCCATCAGCGCGGTACCGACGTCGGCGCCGAGCATGGTCGCCAGGGCGGGGGTCAGCGCCATCAGGCCCTGACCGACAAAAGAAGTGACGAGCATGGCGGTGGCGTTGCTGCTCTGGACCATGGCGGTCACCATGATCCCGGCGATAAACGCCAACCAACGCCTGGACATGTTCTGGCCGATCACATGGCGCAAGTTGGAGCCATAAACCCGCAGGATGCCGGTTCGGACGATGTGCGTGCCCCAGATCAACAAGGCCACGGCCGATAACAAATTGAGCAGGGTGAGCATACAGGCCCCCTGTGGTGGTAGCGCCCCAGCGGGGCAAGTCGACGGTACCGCGTTCTTTTACGTTCTGTACTTAAGCTGTAGTTGGCTAACGGTCTGGACGCCAGCATCGCACAGCTAAAGAAGCGATTGAAACAAAACTGTCATGAAAACAGTTTGATGCAGACATGACGAAGGGGCCCGAAGGCCCCTTTGTCACGACAGGATGTTTGGGTTACTGGCCCGGAACATCCTTGCGCAGTTTCACCGGCTCCTGCTGTTTGCGTTTTTTCGCAATCGCGGTGCGCATCCTGATGTTGATTGCTTCCACCGCCAGCGAGAACGCCATGGCGAAGTAGACGTAGCCTTTTGGCACATGCACATCGAAGGATTCGGCAATCAGCACGGTACCGACGATCAACAGGAAAGACAGCGCCAGCATCTTCAGCGATGGGTGCTTGTCGATGAATTCGCTGATGGTGCCGGAAGCCCACATCATCACCAGCACAGCAACGATGATCGCCGCGACCATGACCGGTACGTGGGACACCATGCCAACGGCAGTGATGACCGAGTCCAGCGAGAACACGATGTCGATGATCGCGATCTGAATGATGGTGTAGAGGAAATTGCCCCCCTTGCCGCCGGGCTCCTCATTGGTTTCATCTTCACCTTCCAGTGCGTGGTACATCTCTTGCGAGCTTTTCCACAGCAGGAACAGACCACCGAAGAACAGAATCAAGTCACGTCCGGAAATACCCTGACCGAACACTTCGAACAGGTCTGCGGTGAGGCGCATGACCCAGGTGATCGACAACAGCAACAGAATCCGCGTGACCATGGCCAGTGCGAGGCCGAAGATCCGGGTACGCGCCTGCATGTGTTTGGGCATGCGGCTGACCAGGATCGAAATCATGATGATGTTGTCGATGCCCAGAACGATCTCCAGGGCAGTCAGGGTGAAGAAGGCAACCCAGATTTCAGGGTTGGTCAGCCATTCCATGTGTATTCCTTTGAGGATGTGTTAAACCACGAAGGGCCCGGGCTTCATATAGCAAAGCCTGGACCCGTCATGGTGAGTCTTGAGCTTATAGCGTGCTGAACAGCGGAAAGATCCCCATCAGCAATGCAGCGACCAGTATGCACAGGCAAACCAGTACTGCCCACTTCAGGGTGAACCGCTGGTGGTCACCGAACTCGATACCGGCCAGGGCCACCAACAGGTAAGTCGATGGTACCAGCGGGCTCAGCAAGTGGACGGGCTGGCCGACGATCGAGGCACGTGCCATTTCCACCGCAGTTATACCGTAATGGCTGGCGGCTTCGGCAAGCACCGGCAACACGCCGTAATAAAATGCATCGTTCGACATGAAGAACGTGAACGGCATGCTCACCAGCGCGGTGATCACGGCCAGGTACGGGCCGAGGAAATCCGGGATGACCGCCAGCAGGCTCTTGGACATGGCGTCGACCATGCCGGTGCCCGTCAGGATACCGGTGAAGATACCCGCGGCAAAGATCAACCCGACCACCGCCAACACGCTACCGGCGTGGGCCGCAACGCGGTCCTTCTGCTGTTGCAGGCAAGGATAGTTGACGATCATCGCGATACTGAACGCCACCATGAACAGCACCGGCAGCGGCAACAGGCCGGCGATCAAGGTGCCCATCAGTGCCAGGGTCAGCGCGCCGTTGAACCAGATCAGTTTTGGACGACGGGCGTCCGGGAACTGCGAAACGCTGATTTCGCTGTGGTCGATTTCATCACCGACCAGATGCAGTTCACCCAGACGCGCACGCTCGCGTTTACCGTAGACATAGGCAATCGCCAGAATCGCCACCACGCCGGCCAGCATCGCCGGAATCATCGGCACGAAAATCGCGGACGGGTCCACATGCAGCGCACTGGCCGCACGAGCGGTCGGGCCACCCCAAGGGGTCATGTTCATCACACCACCGGCAAGGATGATCAGACCGGCCATGATCCGCGGGCTCATGCCGATACGGCTGTAGAGCGGCAGCATGGCAGCCACACAGATCATGTAAGTGGTGGCGCCATCACCGTCCATGGACACGATCAGCGCCAGCACCGCGGTACCGACCGACACCTTCAACGGGTCGCCCTTGACCAGTTTGAGGATCTTGCGCACGGCCGGGTCAAACAGGCCGGAGTCGATCATCAGGGCGAAGTAGAGGATGGCGAACATCAGCATCACGCCGGTCGGCGCAAGCTTGGTGATGCCTTCGAGCATCATCGGGCCGATCTTCGGCGAGAAACCGCCGAACAGGGCGAAGATGATCGGGATAATAATCAGGGCGATCAGCGCGGACAGGCGCTTGGTCATGATCAGGAACATGAACGTGATGACCATGGCAAAGCCAAGGAAAGTCAGCATAGGAATACTCCAGGCGTAGCGCGGCTAGGGAATGGGCGAACCGATGAGGTCAGCGCAGAACGGGAAGCACGAAACGTACGGGCGGAGGTGCAGCGAAGAGGCGGATAGGAGCAGACATCAGAATCACCATTGTTGTTGTTAAATGGGCCGGGCGGGCAATAAAACACTCGCGTTGGCCAACCGGTCTGTTGCCGGCAGTGAGGCGATCCTAATCGGGGAAGCTTTCAGCCAGCTTTCGCGGATGAAAGCATTGACCGAATGTACGACCGGTCGTCGGCCGGGTTGAAAGTCAGCAAACACGGGCTCAGGAGGAAAAAACATGGGCGAACTTCACACTGGCGGCTGCCACTGCGGACAAATCCGCTATCAATTCAGCGGGCCGTTGCAGGATATCGCCCACTGCCATTGCTCGATTTGCCGGCGGGTCAGCGGCGGGATCGTGACCACCTGGATCACCGTGCCTGCCTCGGCATTTGCCTGGGTCGCGGGTACGCCATCCCGGTATGGCTCATCATCCACTTGCACGCGGTATTTCTGCCCCAACTGCGGGGCGCAATTGGCGCTGGTGACAACGCTCAGTCCCGAAAGCATCGACGTGACTATCGCCACCCTCGAGCATCCCGAGCAGGCGCCGGCCGAGCGGCATATCTGGACGAGTAGTCGGTTGCCCTGGCTGCATCTGGACGAACATTTGCCTGGCGAGACCGAAGAACAACTCTGATCAAAAA
This sequence comes from Pseudomonas sp. FP1740, assembly GCF_030687165.1. NCBI lineage: Bacteria > Pseudomonadati > Pseudomonadota > Gammaproteobacteria > Pseudomonadales > Pseudomonadaceae > Pseudomonas > Pseudomonas sp. FP1740. Next base: position 36,655 of record NZ_CP117461.1, on the reverse strand, counting down.
ACAGAAAGGTTCAGCGGACGGATCGCCCCCATCCAGATCGCGTGTTCGGTATGGTCGAGCAGATCGTTGCCGGTATCCGGGTGCAGGAACACCACCAACCCCTTGCGATTGAGCGCCAGCCACGGCAACACCTCGCCAAGGTATTGCGGCTCGAAGGCCAATTGACAGCTCCAGTCCGGGTGCGGGCCGACCGGGCGCTCGTGCACGCGTCCCATCTTCAGTGGAAACAATTGCGCGGCCTGCTCACACAAGGCCCGCGCCTGAGCGAGCGTGCTGGCGTCGAAATAGACATGGGCGTGGTAGCCCTTGATCCGTTGCATCTGAAACCCCTTTAAACCTGGTCGAACCCACACCGTTTCCCGCAGGTCACACGTTATATAGGCAGGGAGTACGGAGCACAGCCATGAAAAACGCCGAAACCCCGGTAGTGAAGGTAGTGCTTTATGGTGCCATGAGTAGCCTGGGCAGTGCGCTGATGGCGGAAATGCTGCGGCGCCAACATGAAGTGATCGCGATTCTCGATGACCTGACGGCACTCGCGCCACGCCCCGGATTGCGCACCAAGGCCGGCAATCTGTTCGATGCCAAGCGGGTCAAGCAAAGCGTGGCCGGCTGTTCGGCGGTGATCTGCCTGCTGGATGCGCCGGGGTTGCCGATGAACAGCGAACACATCGAAAAATCCATCGTGCCTGGCCCGGTCGAGCAGGTGCTGGCAGTGGATGCACTGATTGACGGCATGCAGGCCGCGGGTATCGCGCGGTTGTTTGTGGTGGGTGATTTCGAGGTGCTGGACGATCCGGAGATAGAAGACGAACTGCAACGCCACGCCGCTGAAGAAATCCGCGAGGCGCTACAAAGCAGCCCATTGCACTGGACCCTGGTGAATGCCCCACGCGGCGTACCAGGACTGTCCATCGAGCATTTCAGTCACGTCAGCACGAGCCTGGAACCTGGCCTGGCCGAACCGCTGGAACGGCTGAACCGAGTTGCCGTCGGGATTGCCGATGAGTTATGGCTGAATTTGCATGTCGGTCAGCATGTGAATTTTGTCCCGACTTCGGAACCGTAAAGCCTTCATACCGCAATCGATGGCAAAGGAAGGCCATTAAGCGATTGCGCACTGCTGGCCTGTTCCGCCATCAACCAATCCACAAATGTTTGAATCAACGCCCCGCGCCGTTTGCGCTGTGGCAGGACCACGTAATAACCCAGCCTGGAAATCACCGTCTCGGCAATCGGTCGACACAACAGACCTTGCGCCAGCAAGTTATCCACAAGGTGCCGCCAACCGATCGCAACGCCCTGGCCGCCAATCGCCGCCTGAATCAGCAAGGTGTAATTGTCGAAGCGCAGTTGCCCCGGCGCTGGCGCCGACGTAATCCCCAGTTCGCGAAACACGCCGCTCCAGTCGAACCAGTTGCTGCTGTGTTCGCCTCGCAGGTGCAGCAGCGCAAACTCCAGCAACGACTGAGCCGGCAAGGGCAGGGGACGATCCTTCAAGAGCAGCGGGCTGCACACCGGAAACACTTCTTCACTGAACAACCAATGGCTCTCGCCTTGCTTGAACCGGCCATCGCCGAACAGCACCGCCACATCGATATCAGTGCGCAGCATGTTGTGGCTGCGCTCGCTGGTCACCAGGCTGACGTCCACCTGAGGATTGGCGGTATGGAAACGGTGCAGCCGTGGCATCAGCCAGTACGCGGCGAAAGCGAAGTCAGTGGCCACCTGCAACACTTCGTGTTGCTGCTGTGCACTGATCGCGCTCAATCCGGCGTCGATATTCTGTAAACCGAGCTGAACTTGCTCAAAAAGAATCGCGCCCGCCTCGGTCAGTTCGATACCGCGATAAATGCGGTCGAACAATCGTGTAGCGAGCTGCTCCTCCAATCGTTTGATCTGCTGGCTAATGGCTGGTTGCGTGGTGCCGAGCTCCACTGCAGCGGCAGTGAAACTGCGCTGGCGGGCCGCGGCTTCAAAGGCGCGCAGCAGGTCCAGAGACAAATCACCGAGGGCGTCATACATAAGCTGTGCTTATCCTAGTCATTGCCTGGCGTGGGCTTTACCACAAGTTCCATGGGTTGCATGCTCGATCACAGCACTCTCGCATAAATATCCACTATGGAATGCCGCGATCACATGAAGCGCAAAAATATTCTTTTCATCATGGCCGATCAAATGGCCGCGCCAATGTTGCCGTTCTACGGCCCTTCGCCCATCAAACTGCCGAATCTGAGCCGGCTCGCCGCCGAAGGTGTGGTGTTCGACGCCGCGTACTGCAACAGCCCGCTCTGCGCACCGTCACGTTTCACCCTGGTCAGCGGGCAGTTGCCGAGCAAGATCGGCGCTTACGACAACGCGGCCGATTTCCCCGCCGACGTCCCGACCTATGCCCACTACCTGCGGCGCCTCGGTTACCGCACCGCGCTGTCGGGCAAGATGCACTTCTGCGGCCCGGATCAGCTGCACGGCTATGAAGAGCGCCTAACCAGTGACATCTACCCGGCCGACTACGGTTGGGCGGTGAACTGGGACGAGCCGGACGTGCGGCCGACCTGGTACCACAACATGTCGTCGGTGCTGCAAGCCGGGCCCTGCGTTCGCACCAATCAGCTGGATTTCGACGAAGAGGTGGTGTTCAAGGCCCAGCAATACCTGTTCGATCACATCCGCGAGGATGGCGATCAGCCGTTCTGCCTGACCGTGTCGATGACGCACCCACACGACCCGTACACGATTCCCAAGGCGTTCTGGGATCTGTACGACGACGCCGACATCCCTTTGCCGGAAACACCCGCACAGGATGAACTCGATCCTCACTCCCAGCGCCTGCTCAAAGTCTATGACCTGTGGGACAAGCCGCTGCCTGTGGATAAGATTCGCGACGCGCGCCGTGCCTACTTTGGTGCGTGCAGCTATATCGACAGCAACGTCGGCAAACTCCTGCAAACACTCGAGGAAACCGGGCTGATCGATGACACCATCATCGTGTTCTCCGGTGACCACGGCGACATGCTCGGCGAGCGTGGTCTCTGGTACAAGATGCACTGGTACGAAATGGCCGCCCGCGTACCGCTGCTGATCAGCGCGCCGGGGCAATTCGGCGCCGGACGGGTCAGCGCAGCGGTATCCACCGCCGACCTGCTGCCGACCTTTGTGGAATTGGCCGGCGGCTCATTGGAGCCAGGCCTGCCGCTGGACGGCCGCTCGCTGGTTTCACACCTGCAAGGGCAGGGCGGTCACGACGAGGTATTCGGTGAATACATGGCCGAAGGCACCATCAGCCCGTTGATGATGATTCGTCGCGGCGCCTACAAATTCATCTACAGCGAAGACGACCCTTGCCTGCTCTTCGATGTGCATAACGACCCGCGTGAACAGGAAGAACTCAGCCATTCGCCGCAACATCATCAGCTGTTCGAGGATTTTCTCGCCGAAGCACGGGCCAAATGGAATATCCCGGCGATCCACCAACAGGTGCTCGCCAGTCAGCGACGCCGGCGTTTCGTCGCCGACGCCCTGACCATCGGCAAGCTGAAGAGCTGGGACCACCAGCCGCTGGTAGATGCCAGTCAGCAGTACATGCGCAACCACATCGACCTCGACGATCTGGAGCGTAAAGCCCGTTATCCACAACCCTGCCAAAACCAATAATGTTAAGGGGACGTCCATGCAAAAGTTATCCACAGTACTGACAATCGGGCTTCTGGCTCTGGGCAGCGCCTCGGCCTACGCCGAGCAAAGCTGCGAAACGGTGAAGATGGCCGACCCTGGCTGGAGCGACATCGCCGCCACCAACGCCATCACCGGTTTTCTGCTGGACGGCATGGGCTACAAGGCCAAGGTCGACACGCTGGCGGTGCCGATCACCTTTGGCGGCCTGAAGGATGGCCAGGTGGACGTCTTCCTCGGCAACTGGATGCCGGCGCAGCAAGGCTTCTACGACAAGTTCGTGGCCAACGGCGATGTCACGCAGCTGGCGAAGAACCTCGACGGCACCGAGTTCACCCTGGCGGTCCCGGATTACGTCTGGGACGCAGGTGTGCATAACTTTAACGACCTGAACAAGTACGCCGAGCTACACCCCAAAGAAGTCGACAAGAAGATCTATGGCATCGGTTCCGGCGCCCCGGCGAACATTTCGCTGCAAGAGATCATCAAGAAGAATGACTTCGACATGGGTCAGTGGAAACTGATCGAGTCCAGCGAGCAAGCAATGCTGGCCGAAGTGTCCCGCGCGGTGAAGAAACAGAAATTCGTGACCTTCCTCGGCTGGACGCCACACCCGATGAACGTGCAGTTGAAAATGCATTATCTGAAGGGCGGCGAGAAATACTTCGGTGACACCGGCAGCGTTTATACGCTGACCCGCAAAGGTTATGCACAGGCCTGCCCGAACGTCGGCAAGCTGCTCACCAACCTGAGTTTTACCCAGGAAATGGAGAACAGCATCATGGCCGAGGTGGTGAACAAGAAGGTCAGCAACGCCGACGCGGCCAAGGCGTGGATCAAGGCCAATCCGGTGGTGCTGGATAAATGGCTGGAGGGCGTGAAGACCGTCGACGGCAAGGATGCTCTGCCGGCGGTCAAAGCCAAGTTGTAAGGTTCCGCTGTGGCGAGGGAGCTTGCTCCCGCTGGAGGGCGTAGCACTCCCATTTCGGCAAACTCGGTTTATCAGCCTCACCGAGTTGTCCGGATTTGCGACTGCTGCGCAGCCGAGCGGGAGCAAGCTCCCTCGCCACAATGATCTGCCCACTACGAGCCAATGCTTTACCCTGACGATTTACCCCGTACCGAGAGGACCCATGGCCTTCCCCAGCCGCCATTCACTCTTTCCCTTCCTGACCTGGTTGCCCCGGCAAACCCGCGCCAGCGTCGGTCGTGACCTGATCGTCGGCCTGAGCGGTGCGATTCTCGCGTTGCCACAATCCATTGCCTACGCCCTGATCGCCGGTCTCCCACCAGAATATGGCCTGTACGCCGCCATCATCCCGGTGCTGATTGCCTGCCTCTGGGGTTCGTCGTGGCATTTGATCTGCGGCCCTACGGCGGCCATTTCCATCGTCCTGTATGCCAGCGTCAGTCCTCTGGCCGTCCCTGCATCGCAGGACTACGTCACGCTGATCCTGCTTCTGACTTTCCTTGCGGGCATTTTCCAGTGGTTGCTGGGTTTGCTGCGGTTCGGCGCCCTGGTGAATTTCGTCTCTCACTCGGTGGTGCTGGGCTTCACCCTCGGCGCGGCGGTGGTGATTGCCATCGGGCAGCTGCCGAACCTGCTGGGGCTGGATGTGCCCAACCAGGCCACGGCGCTCAACAGCTTGATGATGCTGCTCAATCATCTCGGCGAAGTGGACAAACCCTCGCTGCTGCTGGGCCTGGCCACAGTCGCGGTTGGCATCGTGCTGAAACTGCTGGTGCCGCGCTGGCCGACGCTGTTGATCGCTCTGGCCCTGAGCGGATTGCTGGTGTGGCTGTGGCCAGCGATGTTCGGTCATGTGAAGCTGGTCAGCGCGTTTGTCGGGCGGCTGCCGCCCTTTAGCCCGCTGCCGCTGGATCTGGACCTGATACTGCGCCTGCTGCCCAGTGCGGTGGCGGTCGGCATGCTCGGGCTGGTGACGAGCCTGTCGATTGCCCGCTCCCTGTCGGCCCGCTCGCAGCAGTTGCTCGATGCCAATCAGGAAGTTCGCGCCCAGGGTTTCTCGAACATGGTCGGGGCGTTTTTTTCCGGTTCGCTGTCCGCCGGTTCCTTCACTCGCTCGGGCCTGAGCTACGATGCCGGAGCCTGTTCACCGCTGGCCGGGGTTTTTTCGGCGCTGTGGGTGGCTCTGTTCGCGATCTTCGGTGCGGCATTGATTGCGCATATCCCGATCCCGGCCATGGCTGGCAGCATCCTTTTGATCGCTTGGGGATTGGTGGATCATCGCGGCATTCGTGCGTTGTTGCGGGTCAGCCATGCCGAATTCCTGGTCATGGCGCTGACCTGTGTCGCCACCCTGTTGCTGGAGTTGCAGACGGCGATCTACGCCGGGGTGCTGGCGTCACTGTTCTTCTACCTCAAACGCACCTCACAGCCACGAGTGCAGCACTGGCGCAATGGTGACGAAGACATTCTGAGGGTCGGCGGTTCGATCTTTTTCGGCGCCAGCCATTACCTGCAAGTGCGCCTGCAACGGATGCAAGGTCCGCGAGTGGTGATCGAGGCACAGCAGATCAACTTCATCGACTATTCGGGCGTGGAAATGCTGCACCAGGAAGCACGACGGCTGCTGCGTCAGGATCGCAGCCTGACCCTGCGGCAGGCACGGCCGCAAGTGGTGGAGGAATTGAGGAAGCTGGAAGGCGCGGAGAAATGCCCGATCCGGTTTGAGGACTAAACGCCACTGTTATGACAAACAGATAACCTGTGGCGGGGGAGCTTGCTCCCGCTGGGTTGCGAAGCAGCCCCAAAATCTGCGGGCGCTTCGCACCCAGCGGGAGCAAGCGCCCTCGCCACAGAACTACAGAGCCAGTTGCCGGCGAAGTTCGGCCAGCACTGGCGCCGTATCCGGGCGCACACCGCGCCACAGATAGAAAGCTTCCGCCGCCTGCTCGGCCAACATGCCCAAGCCATCCATCGATACGCCAGCCCCATGTTCACTGGCCCAACGGCAGAACGAGGTTGGGTCCTTGCCGTACATCATGTCGTAGCAAACCGTCTTGCCCGGTTCGATCAAACTGCCGGCAATCGGCGGTACATCGCCGGACAAACTGGCAGATGTGGCGTTGATGATCAGGTCCACCGGCTCGCGCAGCCAATCGAAACCGCTGGCCGACACCGGCCCCAGATCGGCAAACAATTGCGCCAGCAATTCGGCTTTTTCCACGGTGCGGTTGGCAATGATCACCGACGCCGGTTGCTCCGCCAGCAGCGGCTCCAGCGCGCCGCGCACCGCGCCACCGGCCCCCAGCAGCAGAATGCGTTTGCCCGCGAGGCTGAATCCGGCGTTGACCGTCAGGTCCCGTACCAGCCCGGCACCATCGGTGTTGTCGCCCAGCAGACTGCCATCGGCCAGTTTGCTCAGGGTATTCACCGCGCCGGCCCGCTGCGCCCGCCGGGTCAAGCTGTTCGCCAGGCGATAGGCGTCTTCCTTGAATGGCACTGTCACATTCGCCCCACGGCCTTCGCGGAAAAATTCCAACGCACAGCCGGAAAAATCGTCGAGAGGTGCCAGCAAGGTGCTGTAGTCCAGTTTCTGCCCGGTCTGCTCGGCGAACAGACGGTGGATCAGCGGCGACTTGCTGTGGCCGATCGGGTTACCGAATACGACATAACGGTCCATCAGAATTCCTCGTTCAGGCCTTGGCCAACCAATCGCGGTCTTGCAGGAAGTACTCGGTCAGGCGCGCTTCTTCACTGCCCGGCTCGGCCTTCCAGTCGTAGGCCCAGCGTACTTGCGGTGGCAGCGACATCAGAATCGACTCGGTACGCCCACCCGATTGCAGGCCGAACAGCGTGCCGCGGTCATAGACCAGGTTGAATTCAACGTAACGACCACGGCGAAACTCCTGGAACTCACGCTGTTTGGCGGTGAACGCATCATGCTTGCGACGTTGCACGATCGGCAGGTACGCGTCGATGAACGCATCGCCGATGGCGCGCATGAAGGCGAAGCTGGTATCGAAGTCCCACTCGTTCAAGTCATCGAAAAACAGACCGCCAATGCCCCGTGGCTCATGGCGATGCTTGATGTGGAAGTAGCTGTCGCACCAGGCCTTGTAGCGCGGGTAAACGTCCGGGCCAAACGGCGCGCAGGCCTGTTCGGCGACGCGGTGCCAATGCACGCAATCTTCTTCATTGCCGTAATAAGGGGTCAGGTCAAAGCCACCACCGAACCACCAGACCGGCTCTTCACCTTCTTTTTCGGCGATGAAAAAGCGCACATTGGCGTGGGACGTCGGCACATGGGGGTTATGCGGGTGAATCACCAACGACACGCCCAGGGCTTCGAAGCCGCGACCGGCCAGTTCCGGCCGATGGGCGCTGGCGGACGGTGGGAGACCGCTGCCAAACACGTGGGAATAGTTGACGCCACCCTTTTCGATGACTGCGCCGTTCTCAATCACCCGGGTGCGACCACCACCGCCGGCAGGCCGGGTCCAGGCGTCTTCGACGAAACGCGCGCCGCCGTCTTCGGCTTCCAGGGCAGCGCAAATACGGTCTTGCAGGTCGAGCAGGTAGGCTTTTACGGCCTCGGTGCGGGTAGTCATGGCATCACCTTGAATCGGGCAAAGCTACGCGGCGCTCCATCAGAGCGGGGGGCCGGCGCAAATGGGTCCGTAGCATAACATCGCAGGCGAGCCTGCCGCAGTTGACGAAGATCAAGCTTGGGAGTTCGATAGGGCGCTTGGCGCTACGACTCTAGAAGCCAAAGACCTAAGGAGAGAGCAGATGGCAAAGCGTAACCAGTTCCGCGTCCATGGCGGCCCCGAAGTGCTCGAATACGTGGATTACCAACCCGCCGAGCCCGGCCCGCAACAAGTACGCGTGACCAACAAGGCCATCGGCCTGAACTTTATCGACACCTATTACCGCAGCGGCCTTTATGCACCGCCAGCCCTGCCATCGGGCCTGGGCGCCGAAGGCGCGGGCGTGGTCGACGCAGTCGGTAGCGAAGTCACCCGCTTCAAGGTTGGCGATCGCGTGGCTTATGGCAGTGGCCCGTTGGGCGCCTACAGTGACGTGCATGTCTTGCCGGAAGCCAACCTGGTGCACCTGCCGGATGCCATCAGCTTCGAACAAGCCGCCGGCGTGATGCTCAAAGGCCTGACCGTGCAATACCTGCTGCGTCAGACATATGAGTTCAAGGGTGGCGAAACCATCCTGTTTCACGCCGCGGCCGGCGGCGTCGGATCGCTTGCCTGCCAATGGGCCAAGGCCCTTGGGGTGAAGCTGATCGGCACGGTCAGTTCAGCGGAAAAAGCCGCCCTGGCAAAAGCCAATGGTGCCTGGGCGACCATCGATTACAGCCATGAGAACGTCGCACAACGCGTACTGGAATTGACTGACGGTAAAAAAGTCCCGGTGGTGTACGACGGTGTAGGCAAAGATACCTGGCTGACATCGCTCGACAGCGTTGCGCCTCGGGGGTTGGTGGTGAGCTTTGGTAATGCTTCAGGCGCAGTCGACGGGGTGAATCTGGGGATTCTCGCGGCCAAGGGTTCGCTGTACGTGACCCGGCCGACGCTGGCGACCTACGCCAACAATGCTGAAAACCTGCAACGCATGGCTGATGAACTGTTCGAGATGATCATCAGCGGCAAGCTGAAGGTGGACATCAGCCAGCGGTATCCACTGGCTGAAGCGGCGAAGGCGCAGACTGAGTTGTCGGCGCGCCGTACGACTGGTTCAACGATTCTGTTGCCCTGACACCGGACTGTGGCGAGGGGGCTTGCCCCCGTTGGACTGCGCAGCAGTCCCCAACCAGATGATGCGGTCTGCCAGTTAGAACGAATCGCTCATTGGCGGGCGCTTCGCACCCGAACGGGGCGGTGCGGCGTTCCGACAAGCCCCCTCGCCACATTAATCCGGGCGCACAACGTGTCCGGTGGCCAAATCGCGAATCACACTCGGATTCTTGCGCCCGCCCAGATGGCCACCGAGCACATAATCAACCTGCCCCCGGAAATACTGCTCCACGCGAATCCGCGTCCGTGCCGCTGGCCGGCCCTGAGGGTTCGCCGAGGTTGACACCAACGGGCCGACCAACGCACACAAGTCCCGCACCATAGGGTGATCGCTGACCCGCAATGCCACAGTTTCATGCACACCGGTAATCCACTGCGGCAACAGATTCTGATGCGGCACCAGCCAAGTATTGGGGCCCGGCCAGGTGCTGGCCATGCGGTCCATCCACAACTCTGGGAAGTCTTCGAACAGGAAGTCGAACTGACGAATATTGTCGGCCACCAGAATCAGGCCTTTATCCACAGACCGCCCCTTGATCAGCAGCAGCCGATCCACCGCGTCTTCGTTCCACGGGTCGCAACCCAGGCCCCAGACAGCTTCTGTTGGGTAGGCAATGACCGCCCCGGCGCGAATTTCTCGTGCGGCTTGTTGCACACGCCAACTGTTAACCATGAAAAACTCTCCGGAATAAGGCTCTGCGCAGTTTACCGATCTTCCTTATAAAACCTAGTTTACCCGCGCAAACCATCGACCGCTCTCACAGACCGCCCGGCCATCCATCTCCAGCTCCGTCAGCGCTGCCAGCACTTTCGACAAGGCCCAGCCGCTGGTGACCGCCAGGGCTTCGCTGGTATGAGGCGCCGCGTGGAGCAACATGAGCAGTGGATGGGTCACCGTCGTTTGCGGCGTTTCTGTGGATAACGGCAGCCGTTGCCAGCCGCGCAAGGCCTCAAGGATGTGTTCGATGGTTTCCACCAGCACCGCACCGTCGCGAATCAACTGATGGCAACCCTTTGCGCCAGGGTGGTGAATCGAACCTGGAATTGCATACACCTCACGCCCCTGTTCCGCCGCCAGCCTCGCGGTAATCAATGAACCGCTGGCAATACTCGCCTCGACTACCAGCACACCAAGGGACAAACCGCTGATGATTCGATTGCGCCGGGGGAAGTTGCCCGGGGAAGGCCCGGCGTCCAGCGGGAACTCCGAAAGTACCGCGCTTCCCGAGGCGATCATGGCGTCCGCCAGTCGTCGATTGCGCTGTGGATAAAAATTTTCAAGTCCAGTGCCAAGCACCCCTACCGTTTGCCCGCCAACGTCCAGAGCCGCCTGATGCGCGGCGGCATCGATGCCCAGGGCCAGACCGCTGGTGATGACAAAACCGGCGCCGGCCAGACTGCGGGAAAACGCACTGGCGGTATCCATGCCCGGTCGCGATGCGCGACGGCTGCCGACCATCGCCAACTGCGGTTTTTCCAGAATGCCCGGATCCCCCGCGACGAATAATAGCGGCGGCGCATCACTGATTTGCGCCAGCAGCGCGGGGTAGTCAGGTTGGTCCCACATCAGTAAATGCTGGCCCGGACGCTCTAGCCAGGCCAATGCGTGGCTGGCGCCATCACGAATTTCACTGCAGCGCCGGGCCTCCGCGCAAGCGAGGGGCAGGCCCAACGCGCGCCAGGCACTGGCCGGTGCGCTGATGGCTTTGGAGGCAGAACCGAAAGCCTCCAGCAACTTCTTGAAACGTGCCGGACCGAGTCCAGGCAAAAGGTGCAGGCGTAAACGGGCTTCCAGTTCCGCAGGGGAAACGGACGTACAGGCAGACAGCGACATGGATCATCCTTGATCGTTATAAGGTCCCGTCGAATCGGGAATAAGCTGTGGATAACTCTGTTGGTAACTTGTGAGCAGGCTTAAGGATTTCGCACCTTGTCCATCACCGCCAAGGAGCGCGATGCGTTGAGCACCAACCCGTAGCTGAGCTTGTCGTAGGTGCGGAATACCATCAGCAGACCAGCCCGTTCGTCGGGGATTTTCAAGGGCTGACCGGTGATCCGGTCGCGCACGGTTTCGCCGGTTTTCATCACCACCAGCACATTGCCCTCGGCCAGGCCATCGCGCTGCCCTTTGTTCAGTGTGACGACATCCAGCGCGCCAATCTGGGTGACCCCACGCGGCACATCGATGATCAGGCCATTGATGTCGGTGGTTGGCGCACTGGGCATGAAGGTCGAATTGATCGAGCGTTCTTCGCCACTGAACAACCGGTCGCCGAGTCGCACCTCCTGAGTGGTGCGTTGCAGGGCCAGGGTGGCGACGTCGCCTTCAGTGGCAATGATCTCGCCGCCGCCGATGTCGTCGGCGTTGATCCCCAGAAACTCCTTGCTCTGCGGATCGGTGTAGACCTTGCCCTGACGAAAGATGCCGTAGACCGACTGCGCCGGATCGAAATGGCCGCGCGCGAAAATTCGATCGCCGGTGCCGCTGAGTACCCGTTCGGCATCTCCGGCAACGATATAGGGCGCCTTGTCGAAATCCTCCACCTTGTCGACGATGCGATTGCTCAACAGAAAACTGTTGATCGACTTCAGCGGAATGCTCGGGATGGCGTCGGCCACCGGCGAACTACGGACTCGTGGCGACAGCTTGATGGTGCCCCGGGAAGCGCCGCGGTTGAGGGTCAGGCGTGGCTGACCGTTGACGTAGACCAGCGACAGCGTATCGCCGGGATAGATGAGATTGGGGTTTTCAATCTGTGGATTGGCTTGCCAAAGCTGCGGCCACTGCCACGGCTCACGCAGGTATTTTCCGGAAATGTCCCAGAGTGTGTCCCCCGCCACCACGGTGTATTGCTGTGGAAAACCTTCCCTGAGTTGCACTTGCCCGTGCGCAAAACCGGCCGAGGCCAGAAGGAGCAAGGCGAGTAGTGATTTCCTCATGCGGTGAATCCCTTTATTATGTACGTTCGCGTGAAACGCCAGAGCCCTCGTGGCTCGCTTCCTGCTCATTTGAAAAGCGGGAAGCTACGTTCACAACGGTAGCCTGCATCTTCGGACCCGCCAGGCCATCGACCCGACTTTACCTCACACGTGCAGCAATTAAGCTTATGGCCATTTTAGACATCCTCGAATTCCCCGATTCGCGCCTGCGCACTATCGCCAAACCAGTGGCCGTAGTGGACGACGAAGTGCGTCAGTTGGTCGATGACATGTTTGAAACAATGTATGAAGCGCCAGGCATCGGCCTCGCCGCTACCCAGGTCAACGTGCACAAACGTATCGTCGTGATGGACCTCTCCGAAGACCGCAGCGAACCGCGGGTGTTCATCAACCCCGAGTTCGAAACCCTGACCGACGAGATGGGCCAGTACCAGGAAGGCTGCCTCTCGGTGCCGGGCTTCTACGAAAACGTCGATCGCCCGCAAAAGGTCAGGATCAAGGCCCTGGACCGCGACGGCCAGCCTTACGAACTGATCGCCGAAGGCCTGCTCGCCGTGTGCATCCAGCATGAATGCGACCACCTCAACGGCAAGTTGTTCGTCGATTACCTGTCCACGCTCAAACGCGACCGGATCAAGAAGAAACTGGAAAAGCTCCACCGCCAGAACGCTTGATGCCCTTCTTTCAAAGGCTTGCCGCGGCAAGCCTTTTTCTTTTCAAGATGCTTTGCAATTGAGAGCTTCCATGACTGAGCCACTGCGCATTGTCTTTGCCGGCACCCCGGAATTCGCCGCCGAACACCTCAAGGCCCTGCTGGGCAGTCCTTACGAGATCGTTGCGGTCTACACCCAACCGGATCGTCCGGCGGGCCGTGGGCAGAAGCTGATGCCAAGCCCGGTCAAGCAGTTGGCGCTTGAACACAACATTCCAGTGTTGCAACCGCCAACCCTGCGCAACGAAGACGCTCAGGCGGAACTGGCCGCGCTGAAACCGGATTTGATGGTGGTGGTCGCCTACGGCCTGATCCTGCCGCAAGTGGTGCTGGATATCCCACGCCTGGGTTGCATCAACAGCCACGCCTCCTTGCTGCCACGCTGGCGCGGTGCGGCGCCGATCCAGCGTGCCGTTGAAGCCGGCGACAGCGAAAGCGGCGTGACCGTGATGCGCATGGAAGCCGGCCTCGATACCGGGCCGATGCTGCTCAAGGTCACCACGCCGATCAGCGCCGAAGACACCGGCGGCAGCCTCCACGATCGCCTCGCGGAGATGGGCCCACCGGCCGTGATCCAGGCGATTGCCGGCCTGGCTGCGGGCACACTGGAAGGCGAAGTGCAGGACGACAGCCTCGCCACCTATGCACACAAATTGAACAAGGACGAAGCACGCATCGACTGGAACCGCCCGGCGGTTGAGCTGGAGCGTCTGGTTCGCGCCTTCAATCCATGGCCGATCTGCCACAGCACGCTGAACGGCGAAGCGCTGAAAGTGTTGGCCGCAAGCCTGGCCGAAGGGCAGGGCACGCCGGGAGAAATCCTCAGCGCCAGCAAGGACGGCTTGATCGTCGCCTGCGGTGAACGGGCACTGTGTCTGACCCGTCTGCAATTACCCGGCGGCAAGGCACTGAACTTCAGCGACTTGTTCAACAGCCGTCGTGAGAAATTCGCCGTCGGCACCGTCCTCGGTCAAACGGCAGACGCTCAATGAACCCACGTCTGGCCGCCGCCAAGGCACTTGCTGCAGTTCTTAACGGAAAAGCCTCACTCAACAGTTCTCTGCCGACACAAATGGACAAGGTCGAAGACCGTGATCGCGGCTTCACCCAGGACTTGGCGTTCGGCACGGCTCGCTGGCAGCCGCGCTTGTCGGCGTTGGCGGCCAAGCTGCTGCAAAAACCGTTCAAGGCGGCTGATGCCGATGTCGAGGCGCTGTTGCTGGTGGGGCTTTATCAACTGCTCTATACCCGCGTCCCGGCTCACGCCGCCATCGGCGAAACTGTCGGTTGCGCCGACAAACTGAAAAAGCCGTGGGCCAAAGCCTTGCTCAACGCCGTACTGCGCCGCGCCCAACGGGAAAGCGAAGCGCTGCTGGCCGAGCTGGAACACGACCCGGTGGTGCGCACCGCCCACCCGCGCTGGCTGCAAAAATCCCTCAAGGCCTTCTGGCCCGAGCAATGGGAAGCTATCTGCGCGGCAAACAACGCCCACCCGCCGATGATTCTGCGGGTCAACCGTCGTCATCACACTCGCGACGCTTACCTCGGCTTGCTGAGCGACGCCGGTGTCGCCGCCAAGCCCTGCGTTTACAGCCGGGACGGCATCATCCTCGACGCCGCCGCCGACGTACGCAGCCTGCCGGGTTTCGCCGAAGGCTGGATCAGCGTGCAGGACGAAGCCGCTCAATTGGCCGCCGATCTGCTGGACCTCGCGCCAGGTCAACGGGTGCTGGACGCCTGCTGCGCACCGGGCGGCAAGACCTGCCACATCCTTGAGGCCGAGCCCAAACTGGCCGGCGTGGTGGCTGTGGATCTGGAAGCCAAGCGTCTGGTACGGGTACGGGAAAACCTTGCGCGCCTGGGCCTGAGCGCCGAACTGATCGCCGCCGACGGCCGCGACACCGCCACCTGGTGGGACGGCAAGCCGTTCCAGCGCATTCTGCTCGACGCGCCATGCTCGGCCACCGGCGTGATCCGCCGTCACCCGGATATCAAACTGACTCGCCAACCGGACGACATCGCCGCGCTGGCGGTGCTTCAGGGCGAACTGCTCGACGCCATGTGGATAACTCTGGAAGTGGGCGGCATTCTGCTTTACGCCACCTGTTCCACGCTGCCGACCGAAAACACCGAAGTCATCGAAGCGTTCCTCGCCCGCACGCCAGGCGCCCGTGAACTGGACCTCGCCACAACGGCCGGCATCAAGCAGCCCCATGGTCGCCAGTTGCTGGCCCAGGAAGGCGGCCACGACGGGTTCTACTACGCCAAGCTGATCAAGATTGCCGCCGCGCGCGGTTAACCGGGTTTAAGGGAGTGACTGGATGAAGATCATCATCCTCGGCGCAGGGCAGGTCGGCGGTTCGCTGGCAGAACACTTGGCCAGCGAGGCCAACGACATCACCGTGGTCGACACCGATGGCGAACGCCTGCGCGACCTTGGCGATCGGCTGGACATCCGCACCGTGCAGGGTCGCGGTTCGCTGCCAACCGTACTCCGGCAGGCCGGTGCCGACGACGCCGACATGCTGGTGGCCGTGACCAACAGTGACGAAACCAACATGGTCGCCTGTCAGGTCGCCCACACCCTGTTCCACACCCCCACCAAGATCGCCCGGGTCCGCGAAGCCGCGTACCTGACCCGTGCCGAACTGTTCGACAACGAAGCGATTCCGGTCGACGTGCTGATCAGTCCGGAGCAGGTTGTCACCAATTACATCAAACGCCTGATCCAGCATCCGGGCGCATTGCAGGTGATCGACTTCGCCGAAGGCAAAGCGCAGCTGGTAGCGGTCAAGGCGTACTACGGCGGGCCGCTGGTGGGCCAGCAACTGCGCCAGTTACGCGAACACATGCCGAATGTCGAAACCCGCGTCGCGGCGATTTTCCGTCGTGACCGGCCGATCCTGCCCCAGGGCGATACGGTGATCGAGGCTGACGACGAAGTGTTTTTCATCGCCGCCAAAGCGAACATTCGCGCAGTGATGAGCGAAATGCGCCGCCTCGATGAAAGCTACAAACGCATCGTCATCGCCGGTGGCGGGCAGATCGGTGAACGCCTGGCCGAAGCCATCGAAAGCCGTTACCAGGTGAAGATCATCGAGATGAACCCGGCCCGCTGCCGCTACCTCTCGGACAACCTCGACAGCACCGTGGTGTTGCAGGGCAGTGCTTCAGACCGGGATCTGCTGCTGGAAGAGAACATCGCCGACGCCGATATTTTCCTCGCCCTGACCAACGACGACGAAGCCAACATCATGTCTTCGTTGCTGGCCAAGCGCCTGGGCGCGAAGAAGGTGATGACGATCATCAACAACCCGGCCTACGTCGACCTGATCCAGGGCGGCGACATCGACATCGCCATCAGTCCGCAACTGGCGACCATCGGCACCTTGCTGGCCCACGTCCGGCGCGGGGACATTGTCAGCGTGCACTCACTGCGCAGGGGCGCGGCGGAAGCCATCGAGGCGATTGCCCACGGCGATGCGAAGTCGAGCAAGGTGATCGGCAAGGCCATCGAAAACATCGGCCTGCCACCGGGCACCACCATCGGCGCGATCATCCGCGACGAAGAAGTAATCATCGCCCACGACGACACCGTGATCGAAACCGGCGACCATGTGATTCTGTTCCTTGTGGATAAAAAGCATATTCGGGATGTGGAGAAGCTGTTCCATGTGGGGTTGAGCTTTTTCTAACTGATGATGATCGTTCCCACGCTCTGCGTGGGAATGCCTCAACGGACGCTCCGCGTTCGGCTTTGAATGGGACGCAGAGCGTCCCGGGCTGTATTCCCACGCGAAGCGTGGGAACGATCACTGACTGAGGTAGCACCGATGATCGAATCCCTGGAAAAAATGCTCGCCAAGGGTGTGGATAACTCATTGCTGCGCTTCGGCCTGGGCAAGGGTTATCTGGATCTTGGGGAAAACGCCAAGGCCGCAGAGCATTTCCAGCGCTGCGTCGAGTTCGATCCGAAGTATTCGGCAGCCTGGAAGCTTTTGGGCAAGGCCCATCTGGCGCAGGCGGATTACGCGGCCGCGCGACAGGCCTGGGAGCAGGGTCTGGAAGCTGCCCGCGCCCATGGCGACAAGCAGGCGGAGAAGGAGATGACGGTGTTTCTGAAAAAGCTTGAGCGACAGGCGCACTGATCAGCGGTAACGCAGGCCAAGATCAATAGATCGCAGCCTGCGGAGTTATCCACAGCAACCTCAATACCAGCGAGCTTCGCCCGGTGGACGTTTCTTGAAGCGCTTCATGCTCCACATGTACTGGCTCGGATAAGCCCGCACGTAGCGCTCGACTACCTGGCTCATGGCCGCGCAGGAGGTTTCGGTATCGGTGCTGTACATGGCCTCTGGCGCGGCTTCGAGAATCACTTTGTAACCCGAACCGTCCGGCAGGCGCAGGGCATGCAGGAACACGCCGACCGCTTTGCCACCGGCGAGCATGTTCGGCACGAATTTGCTGGTCAGGGCCTGAGTGGCGAAGAACGGCACGAAGATCCCGGCGGATTCGGCCGGCTCCGGGTCAGCCGGAATGCCCACCGCGCCCCCCTTGCGCACTTCCTTGATCACGCTGAGGATGCCTTCCTTGGTGGAAGCCGCCACCCGGTTACCCAATTGCACCCGCTGCTTGCGCAGCAACTCATCCACCGCCTTCAGTTTTGGCGGGCGGTAGAAAATGATCGGTTTGCACTGGCTGCAATAGAAGTGGTTCAACACTTCCCAGTTGCCCAGGTGGCTGGTGATGCCAACCACGCCTTTACCGGACGCCAACGCCTCTTTCAAAACGTCGAGACCTTCGACTTCGCGCACCAGTTCAATGGAACGCTGGGCCGGCCAGATCCACGCGCAGGCGCTTTCAGTCAGAGACTTGCCGATGTCTTTCAGGCTTTGACCCACCAGACGCTCACGCTCGGCCGGGTCCATCTGCGGAAAGCACTTGGCGAGGTTGATCCGCACCACGTCGCGGGAACGGTTGGGGGTTTTCCACATGATCCAGCCAATCGCCGAACCCACCGCCTGCACTGCCCGCCATGGCAGTAGGGCAAACAGCCGCAGAGCGCCTACCAGCAAGGCGCCTTTAAACTTATCCACAGGTCACTCCTGATCTTGTGCTGTGCGCGAGGCGGCTATTCTAACCGCCGTTCGCCAACGTGGCGTAGCGATCGCAATCCAGAGTGTGGTCCATGACCATGCCTGAAGCCTGCATCAGCGCGTAACAAATGGTCGGGCCGACGAACGTGAAGCCGGCTTTTTTCAGGCCTTTACTCATCTCGATGGCGGCCGGTGTCACCGCCGGGACTTCACTGCGATCCTTGAAATGATTGATCACCGGCGCGCCGCCGACGAACGACCAGAGAAACGCCACCGGGTCTTCCAGCTCCAGCCAAGCCTGGGCATTGCGCCGGGCTGCGTTGAGTTTGAGACGATTGCGGATGATCCCCGGATCGAGCATCAGTTCATCGATTTCCGCATCGCTCATCTGCGCCACGCGCTGCACGTCGAAGCCGAACAGCACCTCGCGATAACGCTCTCGCTTGCGCAATACAGTGATCCAGGAAAGCCCGGCCTGGAACCCTTCGAGCAAAAGCAACTCGAACAATCCCTGCGCATCGCGTAGCGGCGTGCCCCACTCCTGATCGTGATAAGCCATGTACAGCGGATCTTCGGTACACCAAAAGCAGCGTGGCATAAGGCTCCAGGGGGCGTGCGCAGGACCGAATCGGGTATACTCCCGCTCTTTAAATCGCAGCCCAAGAAACAGGTGAATTTCGTGAGCCAGCCTACGCCAGCCGTGCGTACCTTCCAAGACTTGATCCTCGCCCTCCAGCAATACTGGGCCGAGCAAGGTTGTGTGGTACTTCAGCCCTACGATATGGAAGTAGGCGCCGGCACTTTCCACACTGCCACGTTCCTGCGCGCCATTGGCCCGGAAACCTGGAACGCCGCTTATGTGCAGCCCAGTCGTCGCCCGACTGACGGCCGCTACGGTGAAAACCCGAACCGTCTGCAGCACTACTATCAGTTCCAGGTAGTGCTGAAGCCGAACCCGGACAACTTCCAGGAACTGTACCTGGGTTCCCTCAAGCACGTGGGTCTGGACCCGCTGGTGCATGACATCCGTTTCGTCGAAGACAACTGGGAGTCGCCAACGCTGGGCGCCTGGGGTCTGGGCTGGGAAGTCTGGCTCAACGGCATGGAAGTGACGCAGTTCACTTACTTCCAGCAAGCGGGCGGCATCGAGTGCTACCCGGTGACCGGGGAGATCACTTACGGTCTGGAGCGTCTGGCCATGTACCTGCAAGGCGTGGACTCGGTCTACGACCTGGTCTGGGCTGACGGTCCGTTCGGCAAGGTGACCTACGGCGACGTGTTCCACCAGAACGAAGTGGAGCAGTCGACCTACAACTTCGAACACGCCAACGTCGAGAAGCTGTTCGAACTGTTCGATTTCTATGAAAGCGAAGCCAAGCGCCTGATCGAACTCGACCAGCCGCTGCCGTTGCCGAGCTACGAAATGGTGTTGAAGGCTTCCCACACCTTCAACCTGCTGGATGCGCGCCGGGCGATCTCGGTGACCGCGCGTCAGCAATACATTCTGCGTGTACGCACCCTGGCGCGTTCCGTCGCGCAAGCCTATCTGCTGGCTCGCGCCAAGCTCGGCTTCCCGATGGCGACCCCGGACCTGCGTGATGAAGTACTGGCCAAGCTGGAGGCTGCACAATGAGTGCTCAAGATTTTCTGGTTGAACTGGGCACCGAAGAACTGCCACCCAAAGCCCTGAACACCCTGGCCGAGGCATTCCTGGCCGGTATCGACAAAGGCCTGCAAGCCGCTGGCCTGAACTACGAGAGCAAAACCGTCTACGCCGCGCCGCGTCGTCTGGCCGTGCTGATTACCGCGCTGGCGACCCAGCAGCCGGATCGCAGCATCAACCTCGACGGCCCGCCACGCCAGGCTGCGTTCGATGCCGAAGGCAACCCGACTCAAGCAGCCCTGGGCTTCGCCAAGAAATGCGGTGTAGAGCTGAGCGAAATCGATCAGAGCGGCCCGAAGCTGCGCTACAGCCAAAGCATCGCCGGCAAGCCGACCGCGAGCCTGATGCCGACCATCGTCGAAGATTCCCTGAACGACCTGCCGATCCCCAAGCGCATGCGCTGGGGTGCTCGCAAGGAAGAATTCGTTCGTCCGACCCAATGGTTGGTGATGCTGCTCGGTGACCACGTCATCGACTGCACCATCCTCGCCCAGAAGGCCGGCCGCGATTCCCGTGGTCACCGCTTCCACCACCCTGAAAGTGTGCGCATCACCTCGCCGGCCAACTACCTGAACGATCTGCGTGCGGCTTATGTACTGGCCGACGCCAACGAGCGTCGCGAGCTGATCAGCAAGCGCACCGAAGAACTGGCGACGATGCAGGAAGGTACGGCCATCGTGCCGCCAAACCTGCTCGATGAAGTGACCGCGCTGGTTGAATGGCCGGTGCCGCTGGTGTGCTCGTTCGAAGAACGCTTCCTCGACGTGCCGCAAGAAGCGCTGATCACCACCATGCAGGACAACCAGAAGTACTTCTGCCTGCTGGATGCCGACGGCAAGTTGCTGCCACGTTTCATTACCGTGGCCAACATCGAAAGCAAGGATGCGCAGCAGATCATCGCCGGTAACGAGAAAGTGGTTCGCCCACGCCTGACCGACGCCGAGTTCTTCTTCAAGCAAGACAAGAAGCAAAAACTCGAAGAATTCAATCTGCGTCTGCAGAACGTGGTGTTCCAGGAAAAACTCGGCAGCGTCTACGACAAGGCCGAGCGCGTGTCGAAGCTGGCGGCCTACATCGCCGCTCGCATCGGCGGCAATGCTTCCTGGGCGGCGCGTGCCGGCCTGCTGTCCAAGTGCGACCTGGCGACCGAGATGGTCGGTGAGTTCCCGGAGATGCAAGGTGTCGCCGGTTACTACTACGCCCTCAACGACGGCGAGCCGGAAGATGTCGCCCTGGCGCTGAACGAGCAGTACATGCCCCGCGGTGCCGGCGCTGAACTGCCGACCACCCTGACCGGTGCGGCCGTGGCCATTGCCGACAAGCTCGACACCCTGGTGGGCATTTTCGGTATCGGCATGCTGCCGACCGGCAGCAAAGACCCGTATGCCCTGCGCCGCGCCGCGCTGGGTGTGTTGCGGATCCTGATCGACAAGAAGCTCGACCTCGACCTGAACGACGCCGTGGCCTTCGCCGTGAATGCGTTCGGTGCCAAGGT
The DNA here is from genome assembly GCF_030687165.1 of Pseudomonas sp. FP1740. Taxonomy (NCBI): domain Bacteria; kingdom Pseudomonadati; phylum Pseudomonadota; class Gammaproteobacteria; order Pseudomonadales; family Pseudomonadaceae; genus Pseudomonas; species Pseudomonas sp. FP1740. The sequence goes on along the minus strand of NZ_CP117461.1, from coordinate 15,305 downwards.
CAAGGCTGCCGGCCTCAATGATGCCGTGCTGGAGTTCATCTTCGACCGTCTGCGTGCCCGTTACGAAGACGAAGGCGTGGACGTCGCGACCTACCTGTCGGTACGTGCCCTGAAGCCGGGTTCGGCCCTGGACTTCGACCAGCGTGTACAAGCGGTAGAAGCGTTCCGCAAATTGCCGGAAGCCGCTGCCCTGGCCGCCGTGAACAAGCGCGTGTCGAACCTGCTGAGCAAAGTCGAAGGCTCCGTGCCGACGGTCGTTGAAGCCAAGTACTTCGACAACGCCAATGAGTTCTCGCTGTATTCGGCGATCCAACAGGCGGACCAGGCTGTGCAGCCAATGGCCGCTGCCCGTCAGTACAGCGAATCGCTGGCGCGTCTGGCCGCATTGCGCGAGCCAGTGGATGCGTTCTTCGAAGCCGTGATGGTCAACGCCGAAGACGCCAAGGTGCGAGCCAACCGCTACGCGCTGCTGGCGCGTCTGCGTGGGTTGTTCCTCGGCGTCGCCGACATTTCGCTGCTGGGCTGAGGAGCTGCTGTTGAAACTGCTGATTCTCGATCGGGACGGGGTGATCAATCACGACTCCGACGCGTACATCAAGTCGGTGGAGGAGTGGATTCCACTCCCCGGTTCGATCGAAGCGATCGCGCAGTTGAGCAAGGCCGGCTGGACGGTGGCGGTCGCCACCAACCAGTCGGGCATCGCTCGCGGCTATTACGACATCGCCACCCTGGAGGCCATGCACGCTCGCTTGCGCGAGTTGGTGGCGGAGCAGGGCGGCGAAGTCGGTCTGATCGTCTATTGCCCGCACGGGCCAGACGATGGCTGCGATTGCCGCAAGCCAAAACCCGGGATGTTGAAAACCATCGCCGCGCATTACAACGTTTCGCTGACGAATCTATGGTTCGTCGGCGATACTCTCGGTGACCTGGAGGCCGCCAAAGCCGTCGACTGTCAGCCAGTTTTGGTAAAGACCGGGAAAGGCGAAAAGACTCAGGGCAAGACCCTACCGGCAGGCACCTTGATTTTTGACGATCTGGCGGCGATTGCCGCAGAACTTATCCACAACTAAGGCTCTTCTGACATCCTGGCCAAGGACTGATCGGGAGTGCGCTTGAATAGGCGGGCAGTGCCCGCAACGGTAAATGTCGCCATGTCGATACTGCAGGCCATCAGAACTTTCCTCTTTTACCTGCTGCTGGGCACCAGTTCGTTGCTCTGGTGCACCCTGAGCTTTTTTATCGCGCCGTTTCTGCCGTTCAAGGCGCGTTATCGCTTTATCAACGTGTATTGGTGCCGCTGCGCCTTGTGGCTGAGCAAAGTCTTTCTGGGTATTCGCTACGAAGTGAAGGGCGCCGAGAATGTGCCTGAACAGCCCTGCGTGATTCAGTCGAACCACCAGAGCACCTGGGAGACGTTCTTTCTCTCGGCCTACTTCGAACCGTTGAGCCAGGTACTCAAGCGCGAACTGCTCTACGTGCCGTTCTTCGGCTGGGCCATGGCCATGCTGCGGCCGATCGCCATCGACCGTGACAACCCGAAAGCCGCGCTCAAGCATGTGGCGAAGAAGGGCGATGAACTGCTCAAGGACAATGTGTGGGTGCTGATTTTCCCGGAAGGGACTCGCGTTCCCTACGGCACCATCGGCAAGTTTTCCCGAGGCGGCACCGCGTTGGCCGTCAATGCGTCATTGCCCGTGCTGCCAATTGCACACAATGCCGGCAAGTTCTGGCCAAAATCCGGTTGGGCCAAAAAGCAGGGCGTGATCACCGTGATCATCGGTGCTCCGATGTATGCCGAGGGTAGCGGGCCACGGGCCATTGCCGACCTGAATGACCGGGTGCAGGCCTGGAACGAACAGATGCAGCGCGAAATGGGTTCGCTGCCAGCAGCCCCGGCAGCACCGAGTGCGACCGACCAAGTGACTGTCTGAAGTTCTGTGGATAACCTGTGTACCGTTTTGTTGAAAATCGCTGTATTTAGTTTTTAAGCTTTTGATTTTCATACATATTTCTTAAGCAGATAAAGCTTCAGAAAAACGTGCATAAGTTTTTTTCGGACGTAAAAAAACCGGCTGATATAGCCGGTTTTTTTATGCCTGTGAAAAAGACCAGACTCACTCGCTCAAAAGGGGCAGCTGGACACTGAACGTCGTGCCTTGTCCCACCACGCTATGACAGGAAATCCGCCCGCCGTGACGATCCATCACCGCCTTGACCATGGACAACCCCAGCCCCAGGCCGTCACTGCCGTGAGCCGATGCAAAGCGTCGATACTGACTGAACAGCTCGGGAAGTTCTTCGACGGCAATCCCTCGGCCCTGGTCGGTGATCTCGCATGTCAACCAGCCCTTGGCACAATTCACCCGCACGGTGATCCGCGAACCCGCCGGACTGTACTTGATGGCGTTTTCCAGCAGGTTGAACAGTGCCCGTGTCAGTAACGACTGATCGGCCAGGACCAGCGCTTCAGCATCTTCGTCGAGGTCATGCAGCAACTGAATGTTCTTCAGATGAGCGATGCTCGAGGCCTGGTCGAAGGTATCGAGCAGCAACATCGCGAACATACTCGGCTGAAACTGATAGGCCTCGGATTCAGCCTTTGCCAACTGCACAAAGGCCTCGGTCAGGTTCAGCGCCTTGCGCACTTGTAACTCGATCTGACTGAACACTTGAGTGTCGCCAGACATCTGATGCCGCTGAACGTCGAGCAAAGCCAGAATCGCCGAGTGGGGGGCCCTCAGGTCATGAGACAGAAAACGCAGCAACACAGCCCGCTGCTCCTCGGCGTCCCGTTCGACGCTCAAGTCAGTGAGGCTCAGTAACCAGCCAATCACCGAGTCGCCTTCGGCCGGCAACAGCGGCGCCAGGTCCAGACGCAGGCTGCGTGCCTGGGTGTCACGAAACTCCAGCAGCTCCAGAGTCGACAACGCCGGCAGCGTTCCATCGGACGGCACCGGGTAACCCAACTCGCTCAGTTGCTCGAGCATCTCCTCGCCCACCAGGCTGCTGGAAAATATCTCTCGAGCCTTACGGTTGGCCAACAGAATGCGCCCGTTCGGATCGCTGATCAGCGTCGCCACCGGCAAGTACTCAAGGCCATCGGCAATGAAACGCCGGGTGTCACGTGTCCGGCTCATGGCCTGTTCCAGCGCGACGATTTGCCCTTGCAGCACATCGCCAGCCGGGGCCTGGGTACGGCGGCGTTCGGGAAACACTTTCGGCTCGCTGTCCAGACGCGCCAGTTCCCAACCGAAATAGGCGAGCACCGCATTCAGCCTTCGCCAATTCCAGATCAGGTAACCCAACAGCATACCCAGCAGACTCGCGGCCGGTGACCACCACCAGCCAAAACGTAACAGCAGGCTCGAACCCAGCAGCGCGACCGCCATTGCCCCCAGGGTCAGCCATAACGCGCGACGCGGACGCACCAACATCAGGCCCAGCAACTCACCGACAATCACCACCGATAACAACGCGGCCAAACGTTCATCGAGAGCCACAATGTTGCGCTGTTGCAGCAAGCCATTGAGGATATTTGCCTGAATTTCGATGCCCGGGGTGGTGCCCATGCTCGCCGATTGCGATGTCACGTAACGGTCCCCCAAACCTGGAGCGGTGGAGCCGATCAGGATCAAGCGATCGCGCAGCAATTCGGGTGGGACTTCACCGCGCAAGACGCTGACGTAGGGCACACTGGGAAAACCCGCATCGGAACGGATGTAAGGAATACGTATTTCGTGGGCTCGCTGCCAGCCTTGCTTCGACGGCAGGGCCGGGGTCCCGGGCATCGGTACATTCTCCTTGTCGGCAAGGGTCTGCTCGTAAAGCAGCCAAGCCAGTTGCGCGCGTGGTTGTTGTGCCGGTCCTTCGCTTAAGTACACACTGCGAACGATCCCGTCGGCATCCGCTTGGGCATTGATGTGCCCGATGCCTTTGGCGCAATGGCTCAGTGGCGCCACCGGTTCAATTTCCCCCAGAGGCTGTCCATAACGCGCCACGCCTTCACGCAGCAACGGCACGAAGACATTTCCGGCACGGCAGGCCGCCTGGGCCAGAAGCTGATCGTTGCCGGGATGGCTATCGGGCTCGCTGAAAATCACGTCGAACAGAATACCTTTGGCGTTCGCAGCGTCTAGCCGATCAAGCAACTGCGCGTGCATGGCCCGCGACCAAGGCCATTTGCCTAGCTGCTGCAAGCTGTAGTCATCGATCGTGACGATGAGTATTCGTGGGTCCACCGGCAGTGGGCTCAGCCGACGCAGGTTGTCGTACAGCAGATTGCTCAAGACCAGGCCATGGGTCATGGACAGCACTGCCGTCAGCGGCAACAGGATCAGGCTGACCCACAGCCACTCGCGGACCATTCGCCGAAACAGCCGCTGAGCCTGGGTCGGCTCGCGACCATCCTTCCTTGGGCGGCCCTTCATCGGACGTCGGCCAGGGCGCTATTGGACACGCGTGGTCCTGGGGTAATAGAAAATGTCATACACCCCGGTCTCTCCCTCTAACCCCTGAGCGTCATACGCCGACAGGCGAACATGGTAGAACAACGCTTTCAACCCGCTGAATTTGACCTCGGGCGTGCTGGAAAACTGCTCTTGCTTGATGTCCAGAAAGGCCGCGTCGGTGGCCACTTGCGCCCGATAACGCGTGGCCCCTTCGACGGGCTTCATGATCAATTGCCAGACAGGCACATTACCCGTTTGCCCGCCCTGCCCCAACAAACGTGGGGCAGGTAACAAATCGATTGGCGTCAACGTGCCTTGTTTCTGAATACGCAAACCCTGACGGGCCATGACCTGGACTTCATCATCCTCAGGGCCCTGAGTCCGTTTGGCAGTGGAGCGGGCAGAGCGGGGGCGCGACGGTTCCTCATCACGATTGACCGCCACTTGCCCGTTCAACACTTCCAGTAATGCCTGGCCACCATCATCGTTGCGCACCCGGAAGTGCGTACCCCGTACGCCCAGTACACCGACCGGCGTGACGATCTGAAAACGATCATGGTCGCTGGCACGCTTGATCACATACGACTCGACCTGGCCCTGCTCGAGGATAACCTGAGGGATCGAATGTTCTTCATTGAGGTGTAGCGTGATCTGGGAGCTGGAAGGCAGCACTACCCGCGAGCCATCGCCCAGGGACAGGCTGACGAACGCCGAAGGCGAGGTCTTGATGCCTTCCTGCTCGTCGATCGGCATGCCTTCCTGCAGTGGCGTCTGTTTACCTTTGGCATCCAGCTTCCAGGCTTCGCCCGTCAGATGCTCGACAGTCGCGGGCAGCGGTTGGCCGCGACATTGTTGATTATCATCGATATAAGGCAGACGTTTTGCCGAGGCGGCAGCCGCCGATGCACTCTGGGTGAACAATTCCACCAACCCGGCAACCAGTAAAAGACAAACGCCAGAACGGCGTGGGAGCAATAAGGTCATGAGGTTCATGGATTGGCTTTTATGCTCTTATACAAATCATGCCGGGAAACGCCCGCGCTGACGCACGATACCTGACCGGATGCTCTGGCAGATAGCCATGGGCGCAAAGGAAATGAGACGACACATCCCTGTGTCGGAACCGAGCAGGCACTCCGTGTGTTTTCCCCTGAACTGCAGACCCGCCGAAAACCGGCGATCGACGGTCCTGCAGTTTGGCATTGACGCTCCCTGCGTCGGAGCACATCCCAATGCCCCTGTGCCGCTCAGCGAAAACGAATTTACCGGCATAAGCGACCTTGCGCGGTCATTCTCAATATTTGTTCAGAATTGACTGAAGGCGCCTAAAACACCCAACGTTGTTGCGCCAAGCGAATGTCGAGCTGGGCGGCTTCCACCTGTGCGGAGTGCACCGGGGCAAAGCCTGGCGAGTCGCCCATCACCGTGTTCGTCTCTGCCGGGCCGAAGTAACGCGGTGCAACATTCTGCTCGATGACTGATATTGACTGGACCGTGGTGCATCCCAATCCGAGACCCGCGGCCAACATCAACGCTGTTAATCTTGTAAACCCGTTAAAGATAATCTTTAGACGCATTTTTTCCCACAGTCCCTCTGGAGCATTCTGCCGATAATTCATCGCCTACCGGCTAAGTGATATCAGCGTATCCACACTTGGGAAGTTCACAGCAATTCGCCACAATTGTTCAGATTCAATCAATCAGCCTAAACTCCCGCAGGAATTTTCTTAACCGTTGCACTTACGAGATGAAGGAAGCACTCGGCATGCGTGTCGCAATACTGGATGACGAACCCGCCGAACTCCGCCGGGTGGAACAGACACTGCGACAGATCCCCGTCACGGGGGAGCAGGCGTGGACGTTGCACAGTTTCGAGCGGGGAGAGGACCTGTTACGGCAACTTCGCCGGGAAACTTTCGATCTGCTGATCCTCGACTGGCAATTGCCCGACATCAGCGGTCTGTCGTTGTTGCGCTGGACCCGGGAACACATGGACTCACCACCGGCCGCGATCATGCTCACCAGTCGCGATACCGAAAGCGATATCGTCCAGGCCTTGAACGCCGGAGCCGACGATTACGTGAGCAAACCGTTTCGTCCTAACGAGCTGATGGCTCGGGTGAGCGCCGTGCTTCGTCGGCATGGACTGCAACGCGCGGCAGCCACCGAAATACTCACATTCAATGACCTCGAATTCGACGACGCCGAACTCACAGTCACCCGTGCCTCCACCCCCATCATCCTGACCGAACGGGAATACCGTCTCGCCCGTTGCCTGTTCGCCAATCTGGGTCGACCTTTATCCCGTGAATACTTGTATGAGCGCTTTTGGACCCATGAAGAAATCGTGTCCTCCCGGCCCCTGGATACTCATATTTATCGCCTGCGCAACAAGCTGGGCCTGACGGCTGATCGCGGTTGGCAACTGCTGACGATTTACGGGTATGGGTATCGGCTTGAGAGCGTAGCGACTGCCAGCGAGTGAACAGTGGTTACATTTCTTCGATTGATCGAAACCTTCGCCTATAGCTTTCCAGCGACAATTTTGGTTTTCCGTTCTTCATTCAGATACCTCTATCCAACGAGTACTTTTGCTTACATGAGTATCCCGCTTCATTCGACCGATACACCCTGACTCGACGCAGAACAATGAACCGGCCTCAATGGCGGGTTCATTGTTCTGGATTGACCGGTTCAGTCAGCGTGGAACACCGCTTTGGGAGCGGCATTAATTGTGCCAGGGGACTTACGATAGAGGCCGACTGCCAATCCCATAATGATGATCGCAATTGAGATCAAGTTCAGTGTCGAGATGTGTTCGCCGATAATCAGCATCGAACTACCGATGCCGAATACCGGAATCAGCAACGATAGCGGTGCCACTGTTGAAACAGGATAAAGCTTCAACAGCGAGTTCCATCCCCAATAAGCAAAGTGTGTGGCTAGGTAAACCTGGAAAACAATCGACAGCACAGCCGTCAAGTTGAGACTGCTTTGCAGGCTCTCAAAGGGCGCTGCGCCCTGCATGAGCCAAGCGATGAAGAAGAGCGGGATGGGTGGAAACAGACTGGCCCAGACCATGAATGAAAAGACCTCTTTGACACCGGATTTCTTGATAATCACGTTGCCTACGCTCCAAGCGACTGCACTCAACACTATCAGCAGTACTCCAAGTATTGCGTGCTCTCCTTGCTGGGTAGAAATGATGCCCACCAACCCGACCAATGCCAGCAGTGCCCCGATAAGCTGAGCCCTACGTAGCTTCTCTTTAAATAATAACGCCCCCCAACCCATGGTGAAGAACACGCTGAGCTGGATGATCAGCGAAGCAATACCGGGGCTGACACCGACCTGGATGCCATAGTTGATTACGCCCCACATACCCAATCCGAAAATGAAGCCGTAGGCGACAACATAGCTGAACTTGATGGTGGGGCGCTTTATGAAGAACACCAAGGGTATGGCGGCGAGTGCAAAGCGTATTCCGGTTAACACAAAGGGATCGATCGAGCGTAAACCCAGCTTGGTGATTGGAAAGTTCACTCCCCACACTAAGGTGACGAGTATCGCCAGAACCATATGTTTTTTCTGCATATCCCTAGCCTCACATTAAGCGGTACACCGCGGTATGCCGCATTCCAATCAGTTCAATGCGAACCGTTTCTGCATCAGGCATTTTTGGAGATGCGATTCTATGGTCCAAAATTTTGGCCTGCTTGCTATAGCAGGTCTATTTTTGTCAAAATCGGGCCATGTCGATCAATCCAACACTGGATCCCTACGAGCATGGAAGCCCCGATGCTGTGGTGAACCTGAGCAAGTATTCTTCGGGTGCTGTTTTTGCGCGGCATACGCACAGTCGTGGTCAGTTTGCGTATGCCTCGACGGGCGCGTTGAAGATGCTCACCGATCAGGGGAATTGGGTTGTCCCGCCTCAAAGAGCGCTTTGGGTTCCCGCGTGCGTGTCGCATGAAATGCATATGCGCGGCGACGTGACCATGATCAATACTTACCTCAATGAGGCTGCCTCCATCCGCGCCGGTTTGCCGGAGCATTGCCAGGTCTACAATGTTTCGCCGTTGCTGAGGCATCTATTGGAAGCAGCGCTGGCCATCGACCCGGAGCAAGCACCTAATATCCGAAGCCAGTCCGTACAGACGCTGCTGGTGGATGAAATCGGCACCATGTCGGAGCTTCCATTGAGCGCACCATTGCCTTCGGAACCTCGACTGGCCGTTTCGTGCCATCGATTCCTGGATGCCCCCACGCAGAATATCTCCATCAGTGAAATGGCCAGCTGGTCGAACATGAGCCGGCGAACGTTCACGCGAAGTTTTCGGGAAGCGACTGGCATGAGTTTTGTCTTCTGGAGACAGCAAGTCTGTCTACTCGAAGCCACGTCCAGACTGAGCAATGGTTCATCTATCACCGAAGTGGCGATGGATCTGGGTTACAGCAGCCCAAGCGCATTTACCTCGGTATTTCGGCGCAACCTAGGGGATTCACCGGGGCGTTATCTGGCCAAGTCCAAAGGCGCATCGATGTTCTGAGCGATTTATCAAGAAGGGGGTCTACTCCTGAAACAGGTGTAAACCTTATTCAGGACGGGACACACGCAATAAAAAAGGCCAACGCTAAGCGTTGGCCTTTTTCGTTTTAGCGGTCCTGTCGGATCAGAAGTCCAGGTTGGACACCGCCAGGGCGTTGCTTTCGATGAAGTCACGGCGAGGTTCGACCGCATCACCCATCAGGGTGTTGAAGATCTGGTCGGCGCCGATAGCGTCTTCGATGGTCACTTTGAGCATGCGGCGCGAGCCCGGATCCATGGTGGTTTCCCACAGCTGATCAGGGTTCATCTCGCCCAGACCTTTGTATCGCTGGATGGTATGACGCTTGGTGCTTTCAGCCATCAACCATTCAAGGGCTTCCTTGAATTCGGTGACAGCTTTCTTGCGTTCGCCACGCTGGATATAAGCGCCATCGTCCAGCAGGGTGCTCAGTTGAGCGCCCAGGGAAACGACGGTCTTGTAATCGTTGCTGCCGAAGAAGTCGCGGTTGAAGGTGACGTAGTTCGACAGGCCGTGGGAGATCAGTTCGACCTCTGGCAGCCAGACGTTACGTTCACGGTCTTCGCGCAAGCTGGCCTTGTAGACCAGGCCGGACTTCTCGACGGTGCGCAGGCGAACTTCGTACTGAGCCAGCCAATCCTGCATCGCTGCGTGATCGGACAGTTGCTCCATGCTGACCGCTGGCAGGTAGATGAAGTGCTCGGTCAATTCCTGTGGATACAGGCGCGACAGGCGCTTGAGGGTCTTCATCACCAGACGGAAGTCATTCACCAGACGCTCGAGGGCTTCACCCGAGATACCCGGTGCTTCCTCGTTCAGGTGCAGGCTCGCATCTTCCAGGGCCGACTGCGTCATGTACTCTTCCATGGCGTCGTCGTCTTTGATGTATTGCTCTTGCTTGCCTTTCTTCACTTTGTACAGTGGCGGCTGAGCGATATAGATGTAGCCGCGCTCGATCAGCTCCGGCAGCTGACGGAAGAAGAAGGTCAGCAGCAGGGTACGGATGTGCGAACCGTCGACGTCAGCATCGGTCATGATGATGATGTTGTGATAACGCAGCTTGTCGATATTGTACTCGTCGCGACCGATGCCGCAGCCTAGCGCGGTGATCAAGGTGCCCACTTCTTGCGAAGAGATCATCTTGTCGAAGCGCGCCTTCTCGACGTTCAGGATCTTGCCCTTCAATGGCAGGATGGCCTGGGTCTTGCGGTTACGTCCCTGCTTGGCGGAGCCGCCAGCAGAGTCACCTTCCACGAGGTACAGTTCGGAAAGGGCAGGGTCTTTTTCCTGGCAGTCCGCCAGTTTGCCCGGCAGGCCGGCGATGTCCAGCGCGCCTTTACGACGGGTCATCTCACGGGCTTTACGCGCCGCTTCACGAGCACGCGCCGCGTCGATCATCTTGCCGACGACCAGCTTGGCTTCGTTCGGGTTTTCCAACAGGAAGTCGGAGAAGTACTTGCCCATTTCCTGTTCGACCGCGGTCTTCACTTCGGAAGACACCAGCTTGTCTTTGGTCTGGGAGCTGAACTTCGGATCCGGCACTTTCACCGAAATGATCGCCGTCAGGCCTTCGCGGGCATCGTCACCGGTGGTGGCGACTTTGTGCTTCTTCGCCAGGCCTTCAGCTTCGATGTAGGTGTTCAGGTTACGCGTCAGTGCCGAACGGAAACCCACCAGGTGAGTACCGCCATCGCGCTGTGGAATGTTGTTGGTGAAGCACAACAGGTTCTCGTTGAAGCTGTCGTTCCACTGCAGGGCGATTTCCACGCCGATGCCGTCTTCACGCTGGATGTTGAAGTGGAACACTTGGTTGACCGCAGTCTTGTTGGTGTTCAGGTATTCAACGAATGCACGCAGACCACCTTCGTACTTGAACAACTCTTCCTTGCCGCTGCGCTCGTCCTTGAGGACGATGCCGACACCGGAGTTGAGGAAGGACAGTTCGCGAATCCGCTTGGCCAGGATGTCCCAGCTGAAGTGGATGTTCTTGAAGGTGTCAGCCGAAGGCTTGAAGTGAATCTGGGTACCGGTGGATTCGCTGTCGCCAACGATTTTCATCGGTTCTTGCGGAACACCGTGGACGTAGGTCTGTTCCCAGATCTTGCCGCTGCGGCGAACGGTCAGGACCAGTTCTTCGGACAGGGCGTTAACCACCGATACACCTACACCGTGCAGACCACCGGAAACCTTGTAGGAGTTGTCGTCGAACTTACCGCCGGCGTGCAACACGGTCATGATGACCTCGGCCGCCGAAACGCCTTCTTCTTTATGCACGTCTACCGGGATGCCACGACCGTTGTCGCGAACAGTGATGGATTCATCCGGGTGGATGATGATGCTGATGTCGTCGCAGTGGCCGGCCAAAGCTTCGTCGATCGAGTTATCGACCACCTCGAACACCATGTGGTGCAGACCGCTGCCATCGTCGGTGTCACCAATGTACATACCGGGACGTTTGCGTACGGCATCCAGGCCTTTCAGCACTTTAATGCTCGTTGAGTCGTACGTATTTTCTTCGCTCAATGCCTTCACTCCCGATGGTCGTGGGTCTGGGTGATACGGCCCTGTTCCACGTGGAACAAAGCGACTGGCGTTTCCGTCTGCCAGCCTTCCCTCAATAATTCGTGATCTACACAGGTGATAAAAACCTGGCAGCGTAAGTCTTCCAGCAAGCGACAAAGCGCGCGACGGTGGTGCTCGTCCAGTTCGGACGGCAAGTCATCCACCAGATAAATACACTGGCCGCGTCGGGCCTGGCTGACCAAGTGCCCTTGGGCAATCCGCAATGCACAGACCACCAACTTCTGCTGACCACGGGACAAAATGTCCGCGGCGTTATGTGCGCCTAATCGGAGACGCAAATCAGCCCGTTGTGGTCCGGCCTGGGTATGACCCATTTGCTGATCCCGCTGAAGGGATCCAGCGAGCACTGCACTCAACTCACGGTCTTTGTCCCAGCCTCGGTAATAGCTGAGCGTCAAGCCCTCAAGCTCAACCAGTTCGCTCAAGGTCTGTTCAAAGACTGGTTTCAAGGCTTTGATGTAAGCGCGGCGGTATTCATCTATTTCATCGCTGGCCTGGCACAGTTCCCTGTCCCAAACCGCTTGCGAAACGGCGTCAAGTGTACCATGCCGCAGCCAAGAGTTTCTCTGGAGCAAGGCCTTCTGCAAGCGCTGCCACGTAGACATGAATCGCGGTTCCACGTGGAACACACCCCAGTCGAGAAACTGCCGGCGAATCTTCGGCGCGCCCTCCAGCAGGCGAAAGCTGTCCGGGTTGATCAACTGCAGCGGCAGGATCTCCGCCAGTTGTGCCGCACTACGGGCGTTCTGCCCGTCGATACGGATCTGGAACTCTCCCTGACGATCGCGAGATATCCCCAATGCGCTGTGCCCACCCTCGGCCAATTCGACCTGGCCAAATACTGTGCACGCCAATTGTTCGTACTGAATAACCGGCAACAGGCGGGTGCTACGAAACGAACGGGCAAGCCCCAGCAGATGAATGGCTTCCAGAACACTGGTTTTGCCGCTGCCGTTGGCGCCGTAAAGAATGTTGATTCGGGGGGAGGGGGAGAAGGTCACCGGGTGCAGATTGCGCACCGCGGTGACCGAGACGCGACTTAAGGACATCTAGCTTCTGCTGAGCATGATTACAGACGCATCGGCATGACAACGTAAGCCGAGTCGTCATTGTCGGACTCTTGCACCAGCGCACTGCTGTTGGAGTCGGACAGGATCAGGCGAACCTGCTCGGTGGTCATCACGCCCAATACGTCGAGCAGGTAGCTCACGTTGAAGCCGATTTCCAGAGAGCCGCCGTTGTACTCAACGCCCACTTCTTCTTCCGCTTCCTCCTGCTCCGGGTTGTTCGCCTGGATCTTCAGCTGACCATTGGCCAGTTGCAGACGGATGCCGCGGTACTTCTCGTTGGACAGAATCGCGGTACGGCTGAACGCTTCACGCAGGGCCTGGCGATCGCCGAGTACCAGCTTGTCGCCGCCTTTAGGCAGAACGCGCTCGTAGTCAGGGAATTTACCGTCAACCAGTTTCGAGGTGAAGGTGAACTCGCCGGTGGTGGCACGGATGTGGTGCTGGCCCAGCACGATGCTGACGTTGCCGTCCGGTTCGGTCAGCAGACGTGCCAGTTCCAGGATACCTTTGCGTGGCACGATGACCTGATGACGATCCGGCTGACCGATATCGGCCTGCATCGAGCACATGGCCAGACGGTGACCGTCGGTCGCCACGGCGCGGATGATCCCGGCCGAGACTTCCAGCAGCATGCCGTTGAGGTAATAACGCACGTCCTGCTGCGCCATGGCGAAGCTGGTGCGTTCGATCAGGCGACGCAGTTTGCTTTGCTCAAGGCTGCAGGTCAGCGAACCCGGGCCTTCTTCCACCGTCGGGAAGTCGTTGGCCGGCAGGGTCGACAGGGTGAAGCGGCTACGGCCGGCCTTCACCACGAGCTTCTGCTCATCGACCTTGATGTCGATCAGCGCGTCGTTTGGCAGGCTCTTGCAGATGTCCATCAGCTTGCGCGCAGGCACAGTGATGGAACCCGGGTCTGCAGGCTCTTCGAGTTGCACACGACCGACCAGCTCGACTTCCAGGTCGGTACCGGTCAGCGACAGTTGCTGGCCTTCGGCAACCAGCAGCACGTTGGAAAGCACCGGCAAGGTCTGTCGGCGCTCGACGACGCCTGCGACCAGTTGCAGGGGTTTCAACAGGGCTTCGCGTTGAATGGTGAAATGCATGGTCTAGTCCCTTGCCTTAATAAGCTGCGCTGGTGTTCATCAAGTGGTCAGTGTACGCAGCAGGTTCTTGTAGTCCTCGCGGATGTCCGCGTCGGATTCCTTAAGCTCGTTGATCTTGCGGCAGGCGTGCAAAACAGTCGTGTGGTCGCGGCCGCCAAACACATCGCCGATTTCCGGCAGGCTGTGGTTGGTCAATTCCTTGGACAACGCCATAGCGACCTGACGCGGACGTGCTACCGAGCGTGAACGACGCTTGGACAGCAGGTCGGAGATCTTGATCTTGTAATACTCAGCGACGGTGCGCTGAATGTTATCCACAGAGACCAGTTTATCTTGCAACGCCAACAAGTCTTTCAGGGATTCGCGAATCAACTCGATGGTGATGTCGCGACCCATAAAGTGCGAGTGGGCGATCACGCGCTTGAGCGCGCCTTCCAGCTCGCGGACGTTGGAGCGAATACGCTGGGCGATAAAGAATGCCGCGTCGTGTGGCAGATCGACTTTGGCCTGGTCGGCCTTTTTCATCAGGATCGCTACACGGGTTTCCAGCTCTGGCGGCTCGACGGCAACCGTCAGGCCCCAGCCAAAGCGGGATTTGAGGCGTTCTTCAAGGCCTTCAATTTCTTTCGGATAGCGGTCACTGGTGAGAATGACCTGCTGGCCACCTTCGAGCAGGGCGTTGAAGGTGTGGAAAAACTCTTCCTGCGAACGTTCCTTGCGAGCGAAGAACTGAATGTCATCGATCAGCAACGCATCCACCGAACGGTAGAAGCGCTTGAACTCGTTGATCGCGTTCAACTGCAGCGCCTTGACCATGTCGGCCACGAAACGCTCCGAATGCAGGTACACGACCTTGGCATTCGGGTTCTTCTTTAATAGGTGGTTACCCACAGCGTGCATCAAGTGGGTTTTACCCAAACCGACGCCACCATAAAGGAAGAGCGGGTTGTAACCGTGCTTGGGGTTGTCCGCCACCTGCCAGGCCGCAGCCCGTGCCAGTTGGTTGGACTTACCTTCGACGAAGTTCTCGAAGGTGAAAGTGCGGTTCAGGTAGCTGGTGTGCTTGAGCGCACCTTCGACCTGCACCGTGCGCTGCTCGGAACGAACCGGGGCCTGTTGCGAACTGGCGCCGGCCATAGGGTCGAAGCTGTCGCGGGACGGCTCTTCACTGACCTCGGCAACTTTTTGCGTCGAACGCTTGGTCGGTGCCGCCGCCGGAGCAGGGGCTGGAGCGCTGACCGGTGCGGCCGCCGCCTGAGCCTGGGACGCCGCTGCGGCCAACGGGGCATTGGGTGCCGCACGTGGTGCCGAACTGCGTTTGCTGCCTATTAATAAGGAAAGCGCCGGCGCCATGCCATTGCCGTGCTCATCCAGCAGTTCAAGGACACGGCCCAGGTACTTTTCGTTGACCCAGTCGAGAACAAAACGATTCGGTGCGTAGACACGCAACTCGTCGCCTTCGGCTTCGACCTGTAGCGGGCGGATCCAAGTGTTGAATTGTTGGGCAGGCAGCTCATCGCGCAAAAGCTCCAC